>NZ_NBSL01000002.1:942500-2660000 GCF_002891025.1 Enterococcus avium
CGATTTACTTTAATAAGAAAAGAAGCAATATTTTTGCGGAGGAGAATTTTATAGAATTATTAAAAAGGCTGAATATACAAACGATATACATATGTGGATTTGTTACAAATGGCTGTGTGCAGGCCGCTTGTCTAGAGAGTCAATCGAGAGGTTTTGAAACGTTTCTATTAGAAGATGCTCATAGTACGTTTGTTAAGAATGCCGAAAAAGTAATTGATTCATGGAATCAAAAATTAGCTGAAGCGGGTATTGAAGTGTCGAAAACCCATGAAGCAATAGAACAATTGGCAAACGATTAGCAAAACTCAGTACTGCAAAAAAATAAATCAACAATGTCATTGACTTGAGACGTTCGACATTCACGAAGGCTTATTCTCCGGGTCTTCTTAATAATACAAACGGATAAACTAGATTATAATGTGACAAAAATGCTTTCTTAGGCTTAACTATTAATGAGTAGTGATCAACTAGTCAAAGGCGCATTATTGTTCCGAACGAAAATACTTAATCCCAATCCTGGCATATAGATGATCCCGAATAAAGCGATCCACCAAATGTATTCTTTGGCATAAGTCAGGAGCCAGTCATTGGTCCCGAGTAAACGGCAAGTCGTCATTGTGATAGCTATTTCCAGCATGATAAAGGGATAGACGATATTGATGGTGCCTAATCCCATTTCGCCAACGCCTTGTCCAACGAAAATACCATTAACGATATTGTACAGGGACGAGACGACCATACCGATAACGGCAGGTATAGCAAAGCGGGCGAATTCTTTGCGGATGTTGGGAGTGACGTGTCGAGTTTTTGGCATATGAAAACCTCTTAGATGACAATGCCAAACAAAAAAGGATAAGCGAATCCTTTTTCGTGATGATAAATCATCTTAAAAAAATTTCGCTTATCCGGTATTTCCGATTACCTCCGCGTTCACCTAAAGTTTAGCAACTTTGAATTTGAAAACGCTAATCAATTTTTATTTTGTAAATTTTTTTCCACGGACTTAACCGACGATTAATTAACCTTTAAAATTATACAATGGTCGGATGATTTCTTTTACTTCCATTGTTTCGTGCAGATCAGTCAGTATCTGTTTCTTTGATTTATACGCTTTAGGTGCTTCGTTTAGCGTTTTTTTAGAAACAGAGGTCGTCCAAACATGCCGCATCATACGCTGGTAGTTTTCCAGCCTGATTGATGCTCTAGCTTGAGAGCGGCTCATTGTGCGACCAGCTCCATGGGGCCCGGATTGATTCCATTCGTCATTGCCTTTTCCGACACCAATAATAGAACCGTCCTTCATATTTAAAGGAACAATCATTTTCTCGTTTTTTCTAGCAGAATCCGCCCCTTTACGTAAAATCATATGCTTCAAATCAATATAATTATGGGGACTGTCAAAGCTTTCAATAACCTGCTTTTCCCATTTCATTGCTTTTAAAATCGTCTGCGCCATGCTTTGACGATTAAATACCGCGTATTGCTGTGCAATCTGCATATCTGACAGGTAATTCTCCAAATCTTGATCTGACACATAAGATAAATCATAGGGAATTTTTATTTCTTCCCGTTGCTGAATCAAATCCGCTTTTTCATCAGGTTCATTCGCTGCTTTTGCTTGCAGTTTTAAATCTTGCCGCATTTGTGTCAGCTTTTGATAGGCGATTTCCTGATGGTATTCGGCGATCTCTTTGCCTAAAACGCGGCTGCCACTGCGAATAACCAAATAAAATCCATCACTGCCTTCATTGACCTCGATGAAATGATTGCCACCGCCTAATGTTCCTAAGCTTTGTAGGGCCCATCCGCGATGAATCGGCGCCTGAATGTTTTCTAAGGGAAAACTATATAAAGGCTTGCTGTGAGAATGGTGTCCACTGGGAATCCGATTACGAATTATTCTATCTAATTTATCGAAATTCAGTTTGACACCTTTTCTAAATTTAGTTACATTTAGTCCGCAGCCGATGTCTACGCCGACAAGGTTGGGAACGACCTGATCCTTTATTGTCATCGTCGTCCCGATAACGCTGCTTGAGCCGCTGTGAGTATCTGGCATGATTCGAATTTTGGCATCTTGTGCGAATTTTTGATTGCATAGAGTCATGATTTGACCGACTGTACTGTCAGTTAAAATGTCGGTATAGACTGTTGCTGTATTGTATTTTCCTTTAATTGTTAACATATTGAATCCTCTCTTTGAGGAATCAATCGATCCCTCAGTTAATTTGTATTATTCTCTGATTTTCTTCTTTTTCCACTCATAGGAAACACCTCCATCAATGTTGTTGATTATTCATGTTTGTAGGTCGTCGATAACTCAACGGCAGGGAAGTTCACTTTTGTGCGCATATCATTCTGCTAGATATTTTGTCCTCAATATTTGTTGAAAAGCGACGATTAAACACTCATACTTTACAAACTGCAAAAAGCAGAACATGCAAAAAAACTGCCAATCATCGGATTGACAGTTTCACAAATAGGCTTTATTTACGAATACAGAGAGTCTATGGATGAAGACTCTCTGTTCGGATAAAACGCATCAAACAGATCAATCGATTGTATTTGGTTTATTTTGATAGTCTTACTCATCTTGCTCTCTCCCTTCCTTAAATTCTTTTTCATCCTATCATTCTTAAATATCGAGTGTCAAGGCTATTTAGTCTTACTCTTTAGGTTTCACCGGAATTAAAACTTCAAAAACTTGATCTTCGGGATGTTCCGAGGTCGTTTCATCCTGCCATAGCAATTCCCAGATATCACCGTTTAACTCCAAGTTATTCTCCTTCAGGTAATTTCTGAAGCGATTATTAAAAGTATTAATATGGTGAATCTCGTCCTTCATAAACCCAGAAACATAATCTCCAGCTGGTCGTTTAACAACACGTTGCCGATTATAGATGTGCAAGCGCTCTTCAGGTATTTTTACGAGAGCTCGATAGGGAGCAGCATGAAAATTTTTCTCGTAAAAGGCGGAACCATCTACTAAAAAGCCAATCGGATAGCCACTGAATAAATCACTGCTGTCAACAGAGGAATAAAAACGTCCGTAAATCTGGGCAGCGTCAATATCGTCGTAGCTTTCGATGATATCAGAAATGACGAAAGATTCCGCTTCGCGATAAGAATAAGTGATGGATTCTAAATCAAAGTTTTTTAATGTAATATAGCGTTCAATGTAGCTATCTAGTGCGCTGCGAATCCCACCTAATTTTTGGATTTGTTCATCAATCTTCTGTTTCTGTCGCATAAATCCATCAAGAACGTAATCCACATTCCGATTTTTTAAGAAGACATGTATATCCTCCAAAGAAACGTCTAGATTTTTTAATAAGAGAATAACGTCTAATTCAAAATATTGATCAATCCCATAGTAGCGATAGCCGTTTTCACCGACCTTGGCTGGCTTGAAAAGGTCGATTTGATCGTAATAAATCAAAGTCCGGCGGCTAATGCCTGCATATTTTGCCATCTCGCTGATCGTTAAAAATTTTTTCATAACTAATCCTCATTTTCGCTTGACTGTAACGTTACGTCACAGTTTATTCTACCATAGGAGAAGGAGGGAAAAAAGATGAAACTATTCAAAATCTTTTTCAAAGAATATCAAAGGATGTTCTTAGGCACCTTCATCTTAATGATTGTGCAAGCGGTCGGAACACTGATGATTCCTTACTATGTCGCTGAAATTATTGATGAAGGCATCTTAACTCAAGATCAAGGAGCGATTTGGCGAAATGGTGCATTTATGCTAGGAATTGCGGTCTTAACAGGGATTGTCTCGATTATTGCCAGCTATTATTCGGCAATTTTGGCCGGTCGTTTTGGTTACTTTTTGCGAAAACGTTTAGTAGATAAGACACTACGCTTATCAATGGCGGATATGGATGAGTTTGGAACGCCGACATTACTGGCTCGAACGACGAGTGATATAACAAATATCCAACAAATCATGATGATGGTCTTTCAAATGATCATCCCTGCACCGTTGATTTGTCTTGCTTCGATTGTGTTGACAGGAGCAATTTCCTGGCGCTTTGTCTGGATTCCGATTGTCTCGATTGTGCTATTTTCACTTGTTTCGCTAGCTGTTATCAAAAAGGCTATTCCTTTAGCGGATGTGATGCAGCAGCGAATGGATAAAATGATGCAGATTTTAAGAGAATTCTACACAGGTGTTCGAGTAATTCGCGCATTTAACAAGAATAATTTTGAAAAGAAACGCACGGATAAAACCTTCAGTAATTATGCAGAAGTCATGATTCGGGTCAATAAGCTGTTTGCTGTCTTGAATCCTACAGTCAATTTAGTAATGGGAGTAGGGATGACAGCTGTTCTGGCTTTTGGCGGCGTCATGGTGCTTCAAGGAAGTGTGCCAATTGGGAGCTTAACAGCTATCAGCGAATACACAATTTTAAGTCTCTGGTTCTTGACGATGGCGGCGATGGTAATTGTGATGATTCCAAAAGCATTGGCTTCGTTAGAGCGGATTGGCGAGGTATTAGATACACAAGAAGAAATCATTGATGGGTCAAAAGCAGCTTTTGAGTTAAGAGAAAATCAGCCGATTGCTATTTTTGATCATGTCGACTTTGCATACAGTGGAGCAGAGGAAGCCGTCTTGTCCAATATCACCTTTGATATCCCTAAAGGTGTGACCGCTATTGTCGGCGGTACTGGATCGGGTAAGAGTACGATTGCTAAGGCGCTGCTTCGGTTGAGAGATACGACGAAGGGAGAAATTCGTTTTCATGGGGAAACCATCAAAAATGTCACCCAAGAATCGTTGAGAGCACGAATCAGTTATGTTCCGCAAAAGGCTTTTCTATTCAGCGGTACGGTTAAGGACAATTTTCTTTTTGGAAATCCATATGCGACGGAAGAAGAAATGAAACAGGCGGCTAAAGTGGCGCAGGCCGAAGATTTTATTGCTGATTTAGATGGACAATTCGATGCGTTTGTCGCACAAAAAGGCAACAACTTTTCAGGAGGTCAGAAGCAGCGGTTGAGTATCGCAAGAGCCTTAATTAAACCAGCTGATTTGTATTTCTTCGATGATAGTTTTTCAGCACTGGATTATCAAACGGATGCCAAACTGCGAAAGGCATTGAAAAGTTATCTAGCTGAAGCTGCGATCGTGATTGTGGCTCAGCGTCTATCGACGATCAAAGATGCCGATCAGATTATCGTTTTGGAGGAAGGAAAGATTGTTGGTAAAGGCACCCACGAAGAATTGCTTCGTACCTGTCATGTTTACCAAGAATTTGCCAAGTCTCAAGGAATGGAGGGGAAAAAACATGAGCATCAAGCAAGTTGATGAAAAAAAGGTAGAGACAGAAACACCGAAGGAATTTAAAAAGACCGGAATTCGTCTGTTTAAATTATTAATTGAGCAGAAAACGCGCTTTGCGGTCATTATTGCTTCGGCCATCTGTTTTGCTGCATTAATGGCTATTACACCACTGATATTAGGCTGGGGATTAGACGCGATTATCACGTTAATTCGTACACAGCAAGTAACTATGGAAAATCTATTTGCTGCTCTGATACAGCCCGTAGTCTGGCTCTTCATAGCTTGGTGCGGCGTTTCACTGTTCTCCTTATTACAGGAGTATACGATGGCCAGCGTCGCGGAGACATTGACCTTGCGTTTAAGAACAAAGCTAACAGAAAAGCTGAATCATTTGCCTATGAAGTTCTTTGATCAATATAAGACTGGTGATATCTTAACGAGGGCGACACTTGATTTGGATAAGGTATCAGAAGTTTTACAGGTTGGTTTGATGCAAATGATTTCGGCAATTTTATCGATTGTAATTGGACTGGGAGTGATGATCTATTTAAGTCCGTTATTGACATTGGGTATTGTCATCATCTTATTAGTGAGTCTATTTCTTACAAACCGTTTAGCTCACAAAAATCAAGAGTATTTTTCCGAAAATCAAGCGGCTTTGGGCGCTGTAGGGACCAAGGCCGAAGAGAATTATTCAGGAAATTTACTGATCAAGGCCTACAATCGTCAGCAAGCAACAGCGGATGAGTTGGATAAATTGAATGAAGCACAGTTTCAAGCTTTTAAAAAGGCTCAGTTCGTAAGTTTCGCGATTAATCCGTTGATTCGATTGATTAATCAGTTAGGATTCGTTACTAGTGCCGTCGTGGGAGGGATCATGGTAATCAATGGTCAGCTATCCATTGGTTTAGTTCAAGCATATCTTCAATACGTGAATCAAGTTTCTGAGCCAATCACACAGGTCTCGTATGTAATCAACAGCCTGCAGAGTGCTTTTGCAGCATTAGAGCGGATTTTTGAGATTTTGGATCAGGAGGAAGAGGTTGAGGAAGTATTGAATCTTTCGGTTCCAGAAAATGTGCGTGGTGAAGTAGCCTTCAAACACGTGGCATTTGGTTATTCGCCTGACAAGCTGTTGATGGAAGATGTCAATTTTAAGGTGAAGCCGAAGCAAATGGTCGCAATCGTTGGCCCAACAGGCGCTGGGAAAACGACGATGATTAATCTGTTAATGCGCTTCTACGAACTAACCAATGGTCAAATCGAAGTAGACGGCAAGAATATCAGTCATTTCTCACGTGCGGAGATTCGTCAAAAATTCGGAATGGTTTTGCAAGATACATGGCTATTTGAAGGAACAGTGGCAGATAATATCGCTTACGGGAAACCGGATGCTACAAGACAAGAAATCGTTCAGGCAGCAAAAGATGCTCAATGTCACCACTTTATTCGCACATTGCCTAATGGTTATGACACGATCATTTCTTCCGATGGAACTCAGATTTCACAAGGACAACAACAGCTTTTAACAATTGCTCGGGCAATTTTGGCAGATCCGCAATTGCTGATCTTAGATGAGGCAACTTCAAGTGTAGATACACGAACAGAAGGGATGATTCAGCAGGCGATGGATCAATTAACCACTGAACGAACCAGCTTTGTTATCGCCCATCGTTTATCTACGATTAAGAATGCCGATTTAATTTTAGTGATGAAAGACGGCTCGATTATCGAGCAGGGAAATCACAGCAGTTTAATGAAAAAAGGCGATTTCTATGCAAATCTTTATAATAGTCAATTCGCCGGATAAGCTCAACGATCATCGTTGAGCTTGTTTTTTATAGATTTTAGAAAGATATGTGAGGAACCAAAAAATTACTAAGTTAGAAAATATTCTGAAAATTCATTGACTTTTAATCTTATGAAATGTATAGTATAAAAAAATGATTAAGAAACTATTAGAAAAACGAGGGGCCGATTTTTATGCGCAAGAGTAAATACAATAATTTTGATGGCATCGTCTTATTAATTATTGAGTCCAGGACTTAGAACGCGGAAGTAGTATCAACCGTTAGTTTGAGTCCTATTTGCGTTAGAAATGGGATTCTTGCAAGAGCATCCCATTTATTGATGGGATGCTCTTTTTGTCAGTTGTACTTTTCACAGGATATTTAGCGTAAAAGTAAAACTAATGATGGATAACAATTTATCAAGCAAAGAACTTAGTACAAAGATATGCGCATGAAAATAAGCTCATTTTTCTTGAGTTGGAAAAATGGGTTGGCTAAAAGCAGGGAGATGTGACTATGAGAAGTGATCAGATTAAAAAAGGAATTGATGCAGCACCCGCCAGAAGTTTATTATATGCGACTGGCCAAGTAAAAAATATCCATGATATGGATAAACCATTTATAGCTATTTGTAATTCTTATATCGATATTGTACCGGGGCACGTTCACCTGCGAGAACTAGCTGATGTAGCTAAAGAGGCCATTCGTGAAGCAGGAGGAATTCCTTTTGAATTTAACACGATTGGTGTAGACGACGGAATTGCAATGGGACATATCGGTATGCGCTACTCTTTACCAAGTCGTGAGCTGATTGCAGATGCAGCAGAAACAGTGATCAATGCTCATTGGTTCGATGGTGTGTTCTACATTCCTAACTGTGACAAGATTACACCAGGGATGATCATGGCCGCGATGCGAACAAACGTACCATCGATTTTCTGTTCCGGCGGTCCCATGAAAGCTGGAATTGATCCGAGAGGCCATCAAACGACACTATCTTCAATGTTTGAAGCTGTGGGAGCATATAAAGAAGGACAGATGACGGAAAAAGATTTCTTGTTCATGGAACAAAATGCTTGTCCGACCTGTGGTTCTTGTGCAGGCATGTTTACCGCAAATTCTATGAACTGTTTATTGGAGATGTTAGGTTTGGCTTTACCCGGAAATGGAACTGTTCTAGCCGTTTCTGACGAGCGTCGTGAATTGGTTCGAGAATCAGCGAAGCATTTGATGAATTTGGTCAAAAAGCAAATCAAACCACGGGATATCGTAACCAAGGAAGCAATTGATGATGCCTTTGCCTTAGACATGGCGATGGGTGGTTCAACCAATACAGTCCTTCACACATTGGCCATCGCAAATGAAGCGGAAATCGATTACGATCAATCAGATATTAATGTGATTGCGAAAAGAGTTCCTTACTTATCTAAAATCGCTCCTTCTTCCAGCTATTCGATGCACGATGTTCATGAAGCAGGCGGTGTACCAGCAATCATTAATGAATTAGTTTCGATTGACGGTGCGATTCATTCAGATCGGATCACAGTCACTGGCAAAACTTTACGAGAGAATGTTGCTTCTGCCAAGATCATGAATGAAGAAGTGATTCATCCGAAAACAGCTCCTTATAGTCCAGTCGGAGGTCTTTCAATCCTCTATGGGAATATCGCGCCAGCAGGCAGTGTGATCAAGGTTGGCGGCGTTGATCCAAGTATCAAAGTATTTAAAGGAAAAGCGATTTGTTTTGCTTCTCACGACGAAGCGGTTGAAGCAATCGATAATCATACCGTTACTAAGGGACATGTCGTGGTTATTCGTTACGAAGGACCGAAGGGTGGACCAGGAATGCCGGAAATGTTGGCACCGACATCAAGTATTGTTGGACGCGGCTTAGGGAAAGATGTTGCACTAATCACTGATGGACGCTTCTCTGGAGCAACGCGTGGAATTGCTGTAGGACATATTTCACCAGAAGCTGCAGCAGGCGGACCAATCGCTTTAGTTCAAGATGGTGATGAAATCACGATTGATTTGACTGCCCGCACACTAAATGTGGCTGTATCGGAGGAAGAGTTGGCTAAACGAAAAGAAAAATTACCAAAATTCCAACCAAAAGTCAAAAAAGGCTGGTTAGCTCGTTACTCAGCAATGGTAACTTCAGCGCACACTGGCGGCGTTATGGAATTACCAGAAGAAGAATAAAGCGAATGCCATCATGATTATCACAGTTGCCAATATGAAATAATCAAAAAAGGAAGAAAGATAAGTTGAAAAAAGCTAGTGGAATGATATACGGCATGAACTTGAGACTTATTTTTCTGAAAGAAAAATAAATACATTAAAAGGAGGAATGGGGGTGGAAGAAATGAAACAAGAAGTAGAAGTTGAACACCTATATTCAGGAGCGGATTTATTAATCAAGTGTTTGGAAAATCAAGGAGTCGAATTGATTTTTGGCTATCCTGGAGGCTCCGTTTTACCCTTATATGACTCACTTTACGATGAACCGATTCCAAATATTCTCACACGTCATGAACAAGGTGCTGTCCACGCAGCGGAAGGATATGCCAAAGCTACAGGAAAACCAGGAGTAGTAATCGTTACCAGCGGACCAGGTGCAACCAATGTAGTGACTGGGATAGCGGATGCAATGATTGATTCTGTACCTTTAGTTGTCATTACAGGACAAGTAACGACGCCGGGAATCGGAAAAGATGCTTTCCAAGAAGCAGATATGTTAGGGATTACCGTACCAATAACCAAAAACAACTATCAAGTTCGGGATATTGAAGAGCTTCCACGAATCGTCAATGAAGCCTTCCACATTGCAACGACAGGCAGAAAAGGCCCGGTCTTAATCGACCTGCCAAAAGATATCACGACGTTAAAGGCAAATCCTAAGATTGATGAAGTTATTCATTTAGAAAGCTATCAGCCAACGGTGACACCATCAATTTTACAAATCGAACGTCTAATGAACTTATTGAAGAAAGCTGAGAAACCGATTGTATTAGTTGGCGGCGGTGTGGTAGCTGCCGATGGTGCCGAAGAATTACGGCAGTTTGTTGAAAAATATCAGTTACCTACTGTTTCTACTTTGCTAGGCTTAGGGCTGCTACCGCAGGACCATCCGTATTTCTTAGGAATGGGCGGAATGCATGGTACCTATGCAGCAAATATGGCGCTGATGGAGACGGATTTATTGATTAATATCGGCAGTCGCTTTGATGATCGTCTGGCCTGTTCGCCTGAAGCTTTCGCCCCACACGCGAAAGTTGCTCATATAGATGTTGATCCAGTTGAAATAGGCAAGATTATTCATACTGATATTCCAATTGTAGGGGATGCAAAAGTTGCTCTTCAACAAATGCTGTCAATTGAGATTCCTGCACCTGATTGTGAAGAGTGGCGCATGGTTTGTAAAGCGCGTCAACAAAGATATCCCTTAAAGTATGAATGGAATGAAAAAGTCATCAAGCCACAAGCTGTGATTGAAATTATCGGACGCATTACAGAAGGCAAATCCTATATTGTAACGGATGTTGGCCAACATCAAATGTGGGTAGCCCAGTTTTATCCTTTTCAATTTTCTAAACAATTGATTACTAGCGGCGGTTTGGGGACGATGGGGTACGGTATCCCAGCAGGTATTGGAACAAAATTCGGAAAACCAAATGATTCTGTGGTTGTGTTCGTTGGAGATGGCGGTTTCCAAATGACAAATCAAGAATTGGCAATTTTGAATCAAAATAATCTCGATATTAAGTTTGTTCTATTGAACAACCAATCACTTGGGATGGTTCGCCAATGGCAGGAGAAATTCTTCAATGAACGTCGCTCACAATCTGTTTTCCACGAGCAGCCAGATTTCATGAAAATGGCTGAGGCCTATGGAATTGGTAGTAAAAAAATTACTGATCCCACCACCTTAGAAAAGGATTTGCAAGAAGCGTTTGCCACTGCTGGACCAATGCTGATTGAAGTAATGATTTGCAACAAGGAGCATGTATTACCAATGATTCCGGCTGGCATGCCGAATGATCAGATGTTGGGAGTTGATTAAAATGAGACGGATGATTACAGCAATGGTTCATGACCAAGCAGGGGTGTTAAGTCGAATCACGAGTGTTTTGAATCGCCGACAAGTAAATATGGATAGTGTTTCGGTAGGTCGGACAGAAAGAGACGGCGAATCCCGAATGACGATTATCATTCAAGCTGACACGTTAGCGGATGTTGAACAAGTAACGAAACAATTAAATAAACAAATCGATGTGGTTAAGGTTTCTGATGTAACCGATGAGCCACATTTAGAAAGAGAATTGGCGTTGATCAAGGTCAGCGCCCCAGCAGCAACACGTTCAGAAATTCAAGCGATGATTGATCCATTTCGAGCAGATGTCGTGGATGTTGGGCTGAAAACAATCGTGGTACAGGTTGCTGGCTCGACAGAAAAGGTCAACGCGTGTATCGACGTCTTACGACCTTATGGAATTAAGCAATTAGCACGAACCGGTGTAACCGGATTTAGCAGAGGTTAAACGCAAGATCTATTTTTAGATTTTGCTATTAATATAGTTTATAAAATTGGAGGAAAAATTATGGTTAAAGTTTATTATGATGATGCAGTAGCGAAGGATGCTTTAGAAGGAAAAACAATTGCTGTGGTGGGCTATGGTTCTCAAGGACATGCTCATGCACAAAATCTACGTGACACGGGTCATCAAGTCGTGATCGGTGTACGAGAAGGAAAATCCGCTGAGGCTGCTCGTGAAGATGGATTTGATGTGTTGCCGGTAGCTGAAGCAACCAAAAAAGCCGAAGTAGTCATGATTTTAGCTCCGGATGAAATCCAGGGTGCTTTATACGATAATGAAATCGCACCGAATTTAGCAGATGGCGATGCTTTAGTTTTCGCACATGGTTTCAATATTCACTTTGATGTTATCAACCCACCGAAAAATGTGGATGTTTTCTTAGTAGCTCCAAAAGGTCCCGGTCATTTAGTTCGTCGTACCTTTACTGAAGGCTTTGCAGTACCAGCATTGTTTGCTGTTCACCAAGATGCAACAGGAACTGCTCGCGATTTAGCACTATCTTATGCGAAGGGCATTGGCGCTACACGAGTAGGTGTCTTGGAAACTACCTTTAAGGAAGAAACTGAAACTGATCTATTTGGCGAACAGGCAGTGCTTTGCGGTGGCTTAACCAGTATGATCGAGGCTGGTTTTGAAACATTAGTCGAAGCAGGTTACCAACCTGAATTGGCATACTTTGAAGTTTGTCATGAAATCAAATTAATCGTTGATTTGATTTATGAGGGTGGATTCGCGAAAATGCGTAATTCGATTTCTAACACAGCGGAATACGGCGATTATGTTTCTGGACCACGTGTGATCACCGACCAAGCGAAAGCTGGCATGAAGGAAGTTTTAACCGATATCCAAAATGGGAAATTTGCCAAAGGCTTTATTGACGATAATAAGAACGGCTTCCCTGAATTCAAGAAAATGCGTGAGGAAAGTGCTGGACATCAAATTGAAAAAGTGGGCGGCGAGTTACGGAAAATGATGCCATTTGTAAGTCGTAAAGATTAATGGGGGATGCAGCGATGGAATTGATCAAAGATACTGAGGTTCGCAGTGCCTATCAATTATTGAAGGACTCTGTCAACCACACGCCGTTACAATATGATCGTTATTTATCTGAAAAATATCAAGCGACTGTTTTATTAAAGCGAGAGGACCTGCAAAAAGTTCGTTCATTTAAATTACGCGGTGCTTATTATGCCATTAAGAAACTTCCAGAGGCGGATTTGAAGAAAGGTGTGGTTTGTGCGAGTGCGGGAAATCACGCGCAGGGAGTTGCTTACACGTGTCATGAATTAAAGACGCGGGCAGCAATTTTTATGCCTACCACCACACCGCAACAAAAAGTTTCGCAAGTAAGATTTTTTGGTGGTGAATTTGCGGATATTCATTTAGTCGGCGATACCTTTGACGCTTCTGCTGCTGCCGCAAAAAAATACTGCGAAGAAAACGGCATGACCTTTATCGATCCTTTTAATGATAAAAATATTATTGCCGGTCAAGGAACGCTGGCTTTGGAAATGATGACTGATGCAGAAAGCGAAGGTTATAAACCTGATTTCGTGATCACAGCAATTGGTGGAGGCGGCTTAATCAGTGGTGTGGCGTCTTATGTGAAGAACACCTCACCAACAACCAAAGTGATAGGTGTTGAACCTAAAGGAGCGGCTTCGATGCAGGCAGCCTTTGAGGAAGAGCAGCCAGTTAAACTAACCGAGATCGATAAATTCGTCGATGGAGCAGCAGTTCAACGTGTCGGTGAAATCACATATTCTCATAGTAGGGAATATGTTGACGAACTGATGTCAGTTGATGAAGGCTTAATCTGTTCAACTATCTTAGATTTGTATGGTAAACAAGCCATAGTAGTTGAACCAGCGGGCGCTATGAGTGTGGCTGCTTTAGATTTGATGAAAGACCAGATCAAAGGGAAAACAGTGATCTGTGTTATCAGTGGTGGAAACAACGATATTAACCGAATGGCTGAGATCGAAGAGCGTTCGTTGATTTATGAAGGCTTGAAGCATTACTTTGTCGTGAATTTTCCGCAACGTCCAGGAGCATTGAAGGAATTTGTATCAGAGGTCTTAGGTGAGGGCGATGATATTACACGTTTCGAATATACGAAGAAAAGTAATCGTGGCACTGGACCAGTGGTAATTGGTGTGCTATTGAAGAAGCCTGAAACCTTGCCAGATTTATTGAAGCGGTTAAAAGAATTTGATTCGACCTATATCGAATTAAGTCAACATAAGACCCTTTATAATTTATTGGTTTGATTAAAAAAGGAACCCGAAAGAGATAATTTTCGGAGTTCCTTTTTTTATATGATCAATTGATGATTAGAATTAAAATAATTTTTATAGGCAGTATAACCGCCTATTATAGAGCCTAAACTTGTAGCCGAAAGCAGCATAAAGGTGACCATAATTTGATATTTGATTGCGTGGACTGGATCTAGTCCAGCGAAAATCAATCCTGACATCATGCCTGGCAAACTAACGAGACCTACTGTTTTAGCAGAATCAATGGTAGGCTGCATGGCGGTTTTGATACTTTGCTGTAGGATCGGTTTAGAAGCCAACTTGATTGAAGCTCCCAGCGCCAATTTTTCTAACACCTGTTGTCTTAAGTCGTGAAATTGAGTATTCAACGCCCGATAGCATAGACCGATTGCTACCATTGAGTTGCTGGCGATCATTCCAGTGATAGGAACGATTTGAGAAGGAATAAATTTAATAGCTCCAGCGAAAATCAATACGCCAAGAGTAGTATAAGTGCTAATAAAAATTGCTGCTAATGAATGAAGATATTTTTTATGAAGACTGGGATTTCTCTTATGGGCATTCCAAGCAGCATTGAATACAATGAATAAACTCATTGCGATTGTCAAAAGATCATTGTTAACTTGAAAAATATATTTTAATAAATAACCAACAATAACTAATTGGATGATAGCTCGGATAATACTAAGAAAGATGTCTTTCGATAAATTCAATTTTTCTTTGGAACTAATGACAACAGCGATTAGTACTAATGCAAAAGCTAAGACTAAAGAAAGATCATTGACAGCTAATTGATTCATTGTTTAAGTTTCCCTCCTTGGATAAGTAGTAATTTTTCTGCTTCTTGGATCTCTGCTTCATCATGCGTCACCTGTAAGATCGTACAGCCCTTTTGTTGAATGTTTTTGATTAAGCGATGAATGATTCTCTTTGTTTGTTCATCCAAACCTGTCGTTACCTCATCCAATAACAAAATCTGCGGCAAAAATAAAATGTTGCGGATCAGTGCTACTCGTTGACGTTCACCACCAGATAGCTCAGAAATATTTTTAGTCAGATATTCCTTTGGCAGATCGACCATTTCTAAATGTTCCATCATTTTGCTTTGATCAGGAGTAAGGTTCCTAATAGTATAAGGCAGAGTTAAATTGTCCAGTACAGTTTCACCAAATAATGAAGGTTGCTGAAAACAATAGGAGACCTGTTGACGGTATTCGGTATAGTCGTATTGTTGCTGAGACTTTCCCTGAAAAAGAATTTCGCCACTGGTTGGAGTTAGCAACGAAGCAATCAATCGAAGTAATGTACTTTTTCCTCCTCCTGAAGGACCCGAAATTGTTAAGAAAGCTCCTTGTTCTACTATCAAAGAAATCTGATCTAAAATGATTCGCTGATCACTTTGATAACTGACAGCATCCAGTTTTAATAAAACCATATCAAATACTTTCCTTTCTAGGTTCATAAGGAACGACTACCAAAAGTGCAGGCATATTCTTCACGATTAAATGTTTTAGCTTTAGTTTAGGATAAAGTTTAAAGGTACTTGTTTTTCCAAAACGATCTAAAAAATAGTCTTGAATCTGTTGTTCGCTCCATTGTCTTGCTGGAAAATGCCAGTAGTGATCATTTTCCTTAATAAAAACAAAGCCAACACTCCAAGCTCTTTTTATTTCAGTTGGAAGCTGAGCTAGTTTTTCTTGAAAATTTTCCATGAATATCCTCCATTCATTATTTCTCTTCAAAGTCCTATCATCAAAAAAGCCAATTCTATTAAACCAGTCTTTTTTACTTCTGTACACTTATTGAGCCTATTATAACTTACTAATTTCCTGAAAAGTAGGTGAGATTGAGTTTCTTGCGTTTTCAGAGTTTTTTCTAGTAATTTTCTTTTTTTGATAAAAAGCAAAACATATCATTTGGAGTTTGACCAATTCTGATGTATTATGATTTCGGATAGTTACTTACAAAAAGTAAAAAAGTGTAAATCTTTTTCATTTAACTCAAAATGTTTTACACTATATCCGTAAGAATTTTTACACTTATTAGGAGGTTTGTTTATTATGGCAAAAGAACATTACGATAGAAGTAAACCACACGTTAATATTGGTACCATTGGTCACGTCGACCATGGGAAAACAACTTTAACGGCAGCAATCACAACGGTATTAGGTAAGAAAGGTCTAGCAAACCCTCAAGACTATGCTAGTATCGATGCTGCACCCGAAGAACGTGAACGTGGAATCACTATCAACACTGCACACGTTGAATATGAAACTGAAAAACGCCACTATGCTCATATTGATGCTCCAGGACACGCGGACTATGTGAAAAACATGATCACCGGTGCGGCTCAAATGGATGGTGCAATCCTAGTAGTATCAGCTACTGATGGTCCAATGCCGCAAACACGTGAACATATTTTGCTATCACGGCAAGTGGGTGTTAAACACTTAATCGTATTTTTAAACAAAGTTGATTTAGTCGATGATGAAGAATTGATCGATCTAGTTGAAATGGAAGTCCGTGAATTACTTTCTGAATATGGTTTCCCAGGTGACGATATTCCAGTTCTCAAAGGTTCAGCTTTGAAAGCATTAGAAGGCGATCCTGAACAAGAACAAGTAATCCTTGATTTAATGGATACAGTTGACGAATATATCCCAACTCCAGAACGTGACACTGACAAGCCATTCTTGTTACCAGTCGAAGATGTATTTTCTATCACTGGTCGTGGGACTGTAGCGTCTGGACGGATTGATCGTGGTGAAGTTAAAGTCGGCGATGAAGTTGAAATCATCGGGATCAAACCTGAAATTCAAAAAGCAGTCGTAACTGGACTTGAAATGTTCCGTAAAACTTTAGATTATGGTGAAGCTGGCGATAACGTTGGGGTTCTATTACGTGGGATTACACGTGATGAAATCGAACGTGGTCAAGTCTTAGCTAAACCAGGTTCAATCACACCACATACAAAATTCAGTGCAGAAGTTTACGTATTGACGAAAGAAGAAGGTGGACGTCATACACCATTCTTCAACAACTATCGTCCTCAATTCTATTTCCGTACAACTGACGTTACCGGAAACATCGCATTGCCAGAAGGAACTGAAATGGTTATGCCTGGGGATAACGTTACAATCGACGTTGAATTGATTCACCCAATTGCGGTAGAAAAAGGAACGACTTTCTCTATTCGTGAGGGCGGACGTACCGTTGGTTCAGGTATCGTAACTGAAATCGAAGCATAAATAGAATTGATTAACACGCAACGCTAGTCGTTGCGTGTTTTTTGTGTTCTTTAAAACTCGCCTTGCGCCTATTTTATTTGATTGCTATGATATTTTTAAACGGGATAAAAAGGAGAGCCTATGGAAAAAGTGTTTGTTAGTCCTATGACTTATCGTCAGGGAGAAAATGTTCTGTGGAATCACTTAGAAGATATTCTAGCTTTTGGTCAAAAAGGTTTAATTGTAACTGATGGTTTTGTTTATCAAATGCTGGGAGAACGATTGTACCAGAAACTAACGAAGCTAGGCGGAGAAATGTTTGTATGGGTAATAGAAGAAGATAGACCAAGTGAAACGTTCGATTATATTGTTGCTTTAGGCGGTGGTCGGGCGATTGATTTAGGAAAGGCGTTGGCTTTTGAATCAAATGCGTCCTGTATCGTTGTTCCTACATCGGCAGCAACCGACGCGCCAACATCACGTATCTCGGTGAAATACCATAACGGTTATTTCGAGAAATATTCCTATTATGCTAAAAGTCCTGATCTTGTTTTAATTGATACAGCAATTTTAATCAATAGTCCGGTTCATTTTTTGACGGCGGGAATCGCAGATGGGTTATCGACTTCAATTGAAGCAAGAACAGTACGAGAAAATAGTGGTGTGAATACTTTAGGTGCTGCGCCGACATTGGCAGCTGAAGCAATTGCGGAAAAATGTCGCGAGGTGTTGCTTGAATTTGCTGAGGAGGCAGTGGAGGCAAATGAAAAACATATAATTACACCGGCCTTCGAAGCTGTAGTTGAAGCGAATACATTATTAAGTGGAATCGGTTTTGAATCTGGCGGATTAAGTATCGCTCATGCACTGCATAATGCGATGGTCAGTCTGTGGGGAAACGAGATAAAGGGAAGTCACGGTCAAATCATCGCGTTGACCACTTTGCAGCAATTACGAATTGAGGGACGAGAAGAAGAGCTTGCACGCTATCAAACGCTATTTGAAAAATTAGCACTGCCGAACTTTTATGAGGAGCTATCAATTTTTCCAGCAGCTGAAGAGTTAAAGAAAGTCACTGAGCTTGCTTTTTCACCAGAAGATGGAATCCTTCGCAGTCACTCGCCAGCTACAAAAACTAATGTTTATAAAAATCTGCTGACATTTAGAAAAACCCGTGAAATCTAAAATGATTTCACGGGTTTTTGTTAAATATTCAACACTTTATTTAAGAAATCTTGTGTTCTTGGATTGTGAGGATTATTGAAGACCTGTTCTGGCGTGCCATCTTCTAATATTTTTCCGCCATCTGTAAAGATTACACGGTCCGCTACTTCTTTAGCAAAGCCCATTTCGTGGGTAACGATCACCATGGTCATCCCTTGTAAGGCCAAATCCTTCATAACCTTTAGTACGTCCCCAACCATTTCTGGGTCAAGCGCCGAAGTAGGTTCGTCAAACAACATAATATCAGGATTCATGGCTAACGCACGCGCAATCGCCACACGCTGCTTTTGACCACCTGATAAACTGTCTGGATAGTCATTTTTCTTTTCTGCAAGCCCAACTTGTGTTAGTAGTTCAACGCCACGTTTGTCAGCAGACTCTTTTGATTCCCCCTTTAAATCAAGAGGGGCTAATGTGATGTTTTCTAATACAGTCAGGTGAGGGAACAAATTGAAATGTTGGAAAACCATTCCAATGTGCTGACGCACCAAATTGATATCTGTATGTTTATCTGTCAGATCCTGTCCATCAATAATGATCTCACCTGAAGTAGGTTCTTCTAAGTGGTTCATACAACGTAAGAACGTACTTTTCCCAGAACCAGATGGTCCGATGATGCAGACCACTTCACCTTCACTGATAGTGATATTTAAGTCATTTAAAACAGTATTGTCTCCGAATTTTTTAACTAAATGATTGACGACGATTTTATTATCCATCATTTTTTCCATCTATTTCACCTTCTTTTCTAAACGGTTCGCTAACTTAGTCAAGATCGTGATCAAGATCAAGTACATAATCGCAATGATCAAGTAAACGTAAGAACTTTGTGTGGTTCGAGCTACAATGATCTTACCAGTTTGCAGTAATTCTACCACACCAATTGCGGAAATGATCGTTGTATCCTTCAAACTGATAACAAATTGATTGATGAAAGAAGGGATCATAATTTTCACAGCCTGCGGTAAAATAATTTTCTGCATGGTGCGATTGTACGATAGACCTAAGCTGCGCGAAGCCTCCATTTGCCCAACTGGAACAGCATTGATACCACCACGAACAATTTCAGCGATGTATGCACTTGCGTTCAAGGTTAAAGTAATAATCCCAGCTGCGAAATCAGGAATTTTGATGCCTGTAATCCCAGGTAAGCCGAAGAAAATAAAGAAGGCTAATACCATCATTGGAATACCACGAATAATGTCGATATAAATACCTGCAAAAGTGCGTAGACCTCGAACAGGTGAGACACGGAACAGTCCGAAGATTACTCCTAATACCAATGCGAGAGCAAATGAGACTAAAGCTAAAACGATCGTCTTCCATAAACCATCCAACAATGATTTATAGTTGTTTTTTAATAAGCCGGTGATCGTTGATTCATCCACAGCATCTTTTTTCTCTTCCTTTTCAGTACCAATGTATTTATTCACGATCTCATCGTATTCGCCAGTTCGTTTCATCTCTTTTAAAGCTTCGGTGAACATTTCACGAAGCTCAGCATTTTGCCCTTTTTTAACTGCAAAACCATACTCCCCGCCAATTTCACGTTTGATCGGTGTTTTCAAGTTTTGCCCTTGATTTACGGCATAACCGATAACAGGGTAGTCATCCATCATGGCATCAATTGATCCAACCTTCAATGCATCATATAATTGATCGGCAGCATCGAAGCTCTTGACGTTATACCCATATTCTTTCTTGTGTGCTTCCAGAAAATCAGCACTTTCAGTACCAACTTTGGCCCCAACTGTTTTATCTTTTAAATCTTTGTAAGATTTGATATCTTTATTGTCTTTTGCAACGGCTAATTGAATCCCACTTTGGAAGTAAGGATCGGAGAAATCATAGTTGGCCTTACGTTCATCTGTAATAGTCATCCCAGCAATCATGCCATCAGCTTGCCCCGATTCAAGAGCCTGCATAGCAGAAGAGAAGCCGATAAACTTCATATCTAATTTAAAACCTTGCAGTTCAGCTGCTCGTTTTAGCAAATCGACATCGATTCCTTTGTATTTTCCATCACTATCTTTGTACTCAAATGGTGCAAAAGCAGAATCGCTAGCAACCACGTAAACATCTTTTTTCGGTTCAATTTTCTTCATTTCATCTGAAGCTGCGGCTTGATCACCAGAACCAGTTGAAATATATTTTGCAACGATTTTATCATAGCTGCCGTCTTTCTTTAAATCCTTCAATCCCTGATTAAATTTCTTTAATAATTCTTTGTTTTCACCTTTCTTAACAGCAAAACCATAAGAACTGCCTTTTTCTGGCTCTCCTACCAATTTGAAGGGCTGTCCATTAGTTACAGCATAACCTAAAACGGGATAGTCATCGAAGATCGCAACGGAATTTCCATTGGTTAAGGCGTTGTACATTGCGTCAGCCGCTTCATATAGTTTAATTTCATAACCATATTTGTCTTTATTCTGCTCTAAGAAAGTCGCACTTTCTGTACCGATTTTTGCAGAAACGGTTTTACCCTTTAAATCCTTGTAGTCCTTGATATCATTGTTGTCGTTTTTGACAGCCATCTGGATACCGCTGTCAAAGTATGGTTCTGAAAAGTCAAAAGTTTTTTTCCGTTCATCTGTAATACTCATTCCAGCAATCATACCGTCAAGCTGATCTGACTGAACTCCTTGGATTGAACTGTCAAAACCTAAGGGGCGTAAGTCCACTTTGAAATTTTGATCTTTGGCGATTTGGTTGATTAAATCAACATCGATTCCTATGTATTCGCCATCGGAGTTTTGAAATTCGAAAGGCGCAAATGTTAAGTCCGTTCCGATTTTATATGTCTTTTCCGCGGCGTCGGTCTTATTGGCAAAGCCAAGTGTAAAAATACTTGCCATCAAAAAAACGACGAATGGAATTAATTTGTTTTTTCTCATAATAATCCTCCTATATACTTATCATTTGTTTATTATATGTTAGTTTAAGGATAAAATACAAGAGGGTTCATTGGTGGAAAGAAAAAAAGCAAAATTTTTATAACATGAAATGTAAGAAAAGGTAACATATCGATTGTTAAGAACTTTTTATGGCAAGAATAAAAAATGGCGAAAATATGTTCGGTATGCTATAATTTTGAAATGGAAAATCTTTGTTTATTTAATAGAAAAGGGGGATTTTTGTATGATTGAAAGAGTAACGGACAACACGTTCGATCTTCATTCAAAATATCAGCCTGCTGGCGATCAGCCCGAGGCCATTACACAGTTAGCCGAAGGAATCGTCGATGGAAAAAAAGCACAAATACTTTTAGGAGCTACCGGTACTGGGAAAACATACACAATTTCTAATGTCATTAAAGAAGTCAATAAACCAACCTTGATTATTGCCCATAACAAGACATTGGCGGGACAATTATATGGTGAGTTTAAGGAATTCTTTCCTAACAACGCGGTGGAGTATTTTGTCAGCTATTATGATTACTATCAGCCGGAGGCATATGTACCATCAAGTGATACTTATATTGAAAAGGATTCGAGTATCAATGACGAAATCGATAAGCTGCGTCACTCGGCAACTAGCGCTTTGCTGGAACGAAATGATGTGATTGTAGTGGCGTCGGTTTCTTGTATCTTTGGTTTGGGTTCGCCGAAGGAATATTTAGAACAAGTAGTTTCATTGCGGGTGGGAATGGAAATGGATCGAAATCAACTGTTGCGAAATTTAATCGATATTCAATTTGAGCGAAACGATATTGATTTTCAACGTGGACGCTTTCGCGTTCGTGGTGATGTAGTAGAAATATTCCCCGCATCACGTGACGAGCGTGCTTTACGTGTGGAATTTTTTGGTGATGAGATCGAACGTATCCGTGAAGTTGATGCTCTAACTGGAGAAATTACGGGAGAAACGGAGCATGTCGCAATATTTCCTGCAACTCACTTCTTAACGAATGAAGGGCATATGGAAGTAGCCATCAGCAATATTCAAAAAGAATTAGAAGATCGCTTAGAAGTATTACGCAATGATAATAAATTACTAGAAGCACAGCGCCTAGAACAACGAACGAATTACGATATCGAAATGCTGCGAGAAATGGGCTATACATCAGGAATCGAAAACTATTCTAGACATATGGATGGTCGTAAAGAAGGGGAACCGCCTTATACCTTAATAGACTTCTTCCCTGAAGATTTCTTACTTGTAGTCGATGAGTCACATGTGACGATGCCTCAAGTTCGCGGAATGTATAATGGTGACCGTGCGCGGAAGCAAATGCTTGTAGATTATGGATTCCGCTTACCATCAGCATTAGACAATCGTCCTTTACGTCTGGAAGAATTTGAAGAACGGGTCAATCAGATTGTTTATGTTTCAGCGACACCAGGACCTTATGAACATGAAGAAACAGATACTGTGGTAGAACAAATTATTCGTCCAACCGGGTTATTGGATCCGGTCATTGAAGTGCGCCCGATTATGGGGCAAATCGATGATCTTGTTGGTGAAATTAATGAGCGTTCTGAACGAAATGAGCGTGTTTTTGTTACGACCTTAACGAAAAAAATGTCCGAAGATTTGACAGACTATTTCAAAGAGCTAGGAATCAAAGTCAAGTATCTTCACAGTGATATTAAAACACTGGAACGGACTGAGATCATTCGAGATCTGCGTTTAGGGAAGTTTGATGTACTTGTGGGAATTAACTTACTGCGTGAAGGGTTGGATGTGCCGGAAGTTTCGTTGGTTGCAATCTTAGACGCTGACAAGGAAGGATTCCTGCGAAGTGAACGATCGCTCGTTCAAACGATTGGTCGAGCAGCCCGTAACTCAGAAGGTAAAGTTATTATGTATGCTGATAAAGTGACGGATTCGATGCAACGAGCAATGGATGAAACGTCACGACGTCGCAGTATTCAAGAACAGTATAATGAAGAACACGGAATCGTGCCGAAGACAATCATTAAAGAAATTCGTGATTTGATCTCGATCAGTAAAGTCGCAGATGATACTGAGTCATATGACGCCACTTCATTTGACGAGCTTTCTAAATCCGAACGAAAAGAACTTATCGCTAAAATGGAAGACGAAATGCGTGAAGCTGCTAAGACACTTGATTTTGAGACTGCTGCAACCTTACGAGATACGATTCTAGAGCTAAAAGCAGCAGAATAGACAAATCTAATTAGTAAGAGTATGATTCCGCTTTGCTGCCTTGCTAATCTTAGTGAAATAAAATTAATAAGGCAGCTAAGCATAAAAAAATTACAGTAAATCAATGAAATAGGAGATATAAATGGCAAATGATAAGATAGTTATTCACGGAGCGCGCGCTCATAATTTGAAAAATGTAGATGTCACGATTCCTCGTGATAAAATGGTGGTTGTTACTGGTTTATCTGGTTCTGGAAAGAGTTCATTGGCCTTTGATACGTTGTATGCGGAAGGCCAACGTCGTTATGTGGAGAGTCTATCTGCATACGCCCGTCAATTCTTAGGTCAAATGGATAAGCCGGATGTTGATAGTATTGATGGCTTAAGCCCAGCGATTTCTATCGACCAAAAGACAACAAGCAAGAATCCTCGATCGACTGTGGGAACTGTAACTGAAATCAATGATTATTTACGATTGCTTTATGCCCGCGTAGGCCATCCAATTTGTCCTAATGATCATATTGAAATCACTTCACAGTCAGTGGAGCAAATGGTCGATAAAGTTTTGGAATTACCCGAACGGACGAAAATTCAAATTCTAGCTCCTGTAGTTGCTAAGAAAAAAGGGCAGCATAAAAAAGTTTTTGAAATGATTCAACGGGAAGGTTACGTCCGCATGCGTGTTGATGGTGAATTGTATGATGTAACCGAAGCTCCTGAACTAACCAAAAATAAAAAGCATGATATCGAAATTATCGTTGACCGGATCGTTGTAAAAGATGGCATTCGATCGCGCTTATTTGATTCTTTTGAAGCAGCTTTGCGTTTAGCAGAGGGTTATGCGATTGTTGATGTGATCGGTGAAAAAGAAATGCTATTCAGTGAACATTATGCTTGTCCTTATTGTGGATTTACTGTTGGCGAGCTTGAACCTCGTCTGTTTTCATTCAACGCACCATTTGGCGCTTGTCCAGATTGTGATGGTTTAGGGGTGAAACTAGAAGTCGATATGGATCTAGTGATTCCCGATCAAAGTAAGACATTACGTCAAGGCGCCTTGATTCCTTGGAATCCAATCAGTTCGCAATACTATCCACAAATGTTGGAACAGGCCTGCTTGAGCTTTGGCATTGACATGGATACACCTTTTGAAGATTTACCGAAGGAACATCAGGATATTATTTTAAATGGTTCTAACGGGGAGAACTTCCATTTCCATTATGAAAATGATTTTGGCGGTGTTCGTGACGTAGAGGTGCCATTTGAAGGAATTATCAACAATATTAATCGTCGATACGCTGAAACAAATAGTGATTTCACTCGAGATCAAATGCGTTTGTATATGACTGAGTTGACCTGTCAAACTTGTCATGGGTATCGTTTGAATCCTCAAGCCTTGTCAGTTCAGATCAATGATACGAATATAGGACAGGTGAGTGAAGATTCAATTAATAGCGCACTAGACTTTTTCGAAACAATTGCTTTGAGCGAACAAGAAAAAGTTATTGCTAAACCCATTTTGAAAGAAATTAAGGATCGGCTAAGCTTTTTGCGAAATGTCGGTCTGGATTATCTGACCTTAAGCCGTGCATCTGGAACATTATCTGGAGGAGAAGCGCAACGAATTCGATTAGCAACTCAGATTGGTTCAAATTTATCTGGTGTGCTTTATATTTTAGATGAGCCATCAATTGGTTTGCATCAACGAGATAATGACCGTTTGATCGAATCTTTAAAGAAAATGCGCGATCTTGGAAATACGTTGATCGTTGTTGAACATGATGAAGACACAATGCGCGCTGCGGATTATCTGATTGATGTAGGTCCAGGAGCAGGTGATCAGGGCGGAGAAATCGTGGCTGCTGGGACACCAAAAGAAGTTGAAAAGAATCCTAAATCGTTAACTGGTCAATATTTATCTGGTAAACGAGAAATTGCTGTACCTAAGGAACGCCGGAAAGGAAATGGCAAGAAGATCAAAATCACCGGTGCTGCTGAGAATAATTTAAAAAATATTGATGCAGAGTTCCCATTAGGTAAGTTTGTCGCGGTTACAGGTGTTTCTGGCTCAGGAAAGTCAACTCTGGTTAATCAAATATTGAAGAAAGCTCTAGCGCAAAAGCTTAACCGTAATTCCAATAAACCAGGCAAATTCAAGAAGATCACTGGTTACAATAATATTGAAAAATTAGTTGATATTGATCAAAGTCCAATTGGACGGACACCACGAAGCAATCCGGCAACCTATACGAGTGTGTTTGATGACATTCGTGATTTATTTGCTCAAACAAATGAAGCAAAAATTCGTGGCTATAAAAAAGGACGATTCAGTTTTAACGTTAAGGGTGGCCGCTGTGAGGCTTGTCGCGGAGATGGAATCATCAAAATTGAAATGCATTTCTTACCAGATGTGTATGTTCCGTGTGAAGTTTGTCATGGCAAACGCTACAACTCAGAAACGTTGGAAGTTCACTACAAAGGTAAGAATATTGCGGATATTTTAGAAATGACTGTCGAAGATGCCGTAGAGTTCTTCAAGCATATACCTAAAATTCATCGAAAATTGCAAACGATTGTTGATGTTGGTTTAGGTTATGTTACTATGGGGCAACCAGCAACGACGCTATCTGGTGGTGAAGCGCAACGGATGAAGCTTGCCAGCGAACTGCACAAGAATTCGAATGGTAAGAATTTTTATATCCTGGATGAACCAACTACTGGGTTGCATACAGATGACATTGCACGTTTATTGAAGGTGCTTGAACGCTTCGTTGACGCTGGTAACACAGTTCTGGTAATTGAACATAATTTAGATGTGATTAAGTCAGCTGACTATGTGATTGATTTGGGACCAGAAGGCGGCGATGGCGGCGGTACTGTTTTAGCGACAGGTACACCTGAAGAAATTGCTGAAGTACCGGAGAGTTACACCGGACATTATTTAAAACGCGTTCTTAAAAAATAAGTAACTGATAAAGCTTAATGCAGGTAAAGGATTCTCCTTTGCTTGCATTTTTCTTTATGGTATGATTATCGTTGATTTAGAATGAGAAGGTGTAAGAGAATATGAATGAAAAACAAAAATTTGTACCGATCCTGTTAGGAAGCGACATCAATGTATATGGAATGTCTCGTTCTTTCCATGAAGCATATGGAATCGTTTCTGAAGCTTATGCTGGTTTACAGTTGGCGCCGACAAAATACAGTAAAATCGTGAATGTCCATGTTGTACCAGGATTCGATAAAGATCCTGTGTTCATGGATAAAATGCGCGAATTAGGAAAGACTACCTATAATAACCCCGAAACAAAATATTTGCTGATTGCCTGCGGAGATGGGTATGCGGAGTTGGTTTCACAACACAAGGAAGAGCTTTCTGAATGGTTTATTTGCCCTTATATTGATTTTGACTTGTTGCAACGTTTGATCAGTAAAGTCAGCTTTTATGAAATCTGTGAAAAGTATGATTTACCTTACCCAAAAACCTTCATTATTACAGAGGATATGCTTGAAGCGGGAAAATTGAAACAAGATTTGCCCTTTGACTTTCCAGTAGCCTTGAAACCTGCTAATAGTGTCGAGTGGTTATCAATTGATTTTGAAGGACGCAAAAAGGCCTTTATCCTAGATACACGTGACGAATTCGATACGATCATTGAACGAATTTATCAAGCCGGCTATACAAGTGAGATGATTGCCCAAGATTTCATCCCAGGTGACGATAGCAATATGCGCGTACTAAACGCTTACGTGGATCAAAATCATCAAGTTCGCATGATGTGTTTGGGGCATCCATTGCTAGAAGATCCTTCTCCTGAAGCAATCGGAAATTATGTAGCCATCATGCCTGAATACAATGAAAAAATCTATCAAACCATCAAGAGCTTTTTAGAAAAAATCGATTATACTGGCTTTGCTAACTTCGATATGAAATATGATCCGCGAGATGGTGAGTATAAGTTATTCGAAATCAACTTACGTCAAGGGCGTAGCAGTTTCTTTGTGACATTAAACGGCTTCAACTTAGCCCAATATGTAACAGAGGATCGTGTTTTTGAGAAACCTTTTGATGAAACAATTTACGGCAAAGCTGAACCAGCTAATTCAAAATTATGGATGGGTGTTCCTAAGAGTGTTTTTGAAAAATATGCTCGTAACAATGTAGATAAAGATAGAGCCCTAGAAATGATTAAAAAGGATCAATGGGGGACAACTGTCTTTTACAAGAAAGATATGTCCTTGATGCGATGGGTATTAATGAAATATATGTTTAGCCAATATAAAGGCCGTTTTGATTTATTCTTTAAAGAGAAAGAAGGATAAACATGGAAAATTTCTTTAGTATACTTGGCGGTATGGGGACGATGGCAACGGAGAGTTTCATTCGAATTCTTAATCAACGGACTCAGGCTCATAACGATCAAGAATATCTAAACTACGTCATGTTCAATCATGCGACAGTTCCCGATCGAACTGCTTACATTTTAGATAATAAGGCAGCGAATCCCCTACCTTTTCTGCTAGATGATATCGAGAAACAAAACTTATTAAAGCCAGATTTTATCGTCTTGACTTGTAACACGGCTCATTATTTTTTCGAGCAATTGCAAGGTGCAACGAAGATCCCCCTATTGCATATGCCGCGAGAAGCTGTTAATGAAGTAACGAAGAATCATCAAAAAGGGGATAAAATTGCTGTTCTGGCTACTGCTGGAACTATGTCCGCTAAAGTTTATCAAAGCGAACTGGAAATAAAGGGATATGAAGTTCTGGTCCCTGAAAAAGAGTTGCAAGACAAGGTCAATCATCTGATTTATCATGATGTGAAGGAAAATGACTTTATAAATAGTGAGCTGTATTTAGAAATTCTTTCAGACGTTTTTGAAAAGCATGGATGTCAAAACGCTATTTTAGGCTGTACAGAGCTGTCTTTAGTCCAAGAATTGACGAAAGATGTACCATATTCTGTGATCGATGCCCAATCAATTTTAGCAGATCGGACAATTGAACTAGCGCTAAAAAACAGATCTTCCAAGTAGGAAGGTTTGTTTTTTTGGTCGTGTTATTACGAAAATTTAAAGAATTATAAAAAAGTAGCAAAGACACGCCAGGAATGTTATAATTTTTTTAGAAGGCAAAGGAGTTTTTGCCTTTTTTTAGCGCACATATAAAAAGAGTATTCATATGAAGATTTAGTCACTTAGATAGTCTGATAGATTATTTTGAAATAATTTCCTTAAAAAAGAGAGGAGAGACACAAATGACTGAGAGTTTACATTTAGTTGTCATTACTGGTATGAGTGGTGCGGGGAAAACCGTGGCGATTCAAAGCTTTGAAGATATGGGGTATTTTTGCGTGGATAACATGCCTCCAGGTTTAATTCCGAAATTCTGGGAATTAATCCGTGAATCAGGAAAGGTAACAAAAATCGCCCTAGTGGTTGATTTGCGTTCACGGTCATTTTTCGAAGATATTCAAAATATGTTGGTAGAAATTGAAAATACAGGTTTTATTGATACGAGTATTCTATTTTTAGATTGCTCTGATGAGGAGTTAGTTTCTCGTTACAAAGAGACTCGCCGTGCACATCCCCTTGCAATGGAGGGCATGATCACCGAGGGAATCCGCAAGGAACGGGCAATTTTGGAAGATTTAAAAAATCGTGCAACATTAATGATTGACACGACTGATTTAACTCCGCGTCAATTGCGCGAAAAAATTAATCAATCATTTAAACAGCAGGATGATTTAGGCTTCCATGTGGAGGTTGTTTCATTTGGTTTCAAGTATGGTTTGCCGATTGATGCGGATATCGTGATGGATGTTCGCTTCTTACCAAATCCACACTATATCCCAGAATTACGACCGCAAACGGGATTAGATAAGCCTGTTTACGATTATGTTATGTCATTTCCTGAAACAGAAAGCTTTTATACGAATTTTGTACGAATGATCATGGATATTCTGCCAGGCTACATCAAAGAAGGAAAAAGCTCTTTAACAATTGCGATCGGCTGCACAGGTGGTCAACATCGTTCGGTTGCATTGACTGAACGGGTAGGCAAGGCGATTAAAGATGCAGATTATAAAGTCAATATTACGCATCGTGATAAGGATAAGCGGAAAGAGACGGTGAATCGTTCATGAAAATGAAAACATATCGTATCCGCAAACCTAAGATTGTCGTAATAGGCGGCGGAACTGGTCTGCCGGTCATTTTGAAAAGCTTGCGCAACCAAAGTGCGGATATCACTGCTGTCGTCACTGTTGCCGACGATGGTGGAAGCAGCGGTGAATTACGTGATTCAATTGACATGGCACCACCCGGGGACTTGCGAAATGTATTAGCAGCGTTATCTGATATGCCAAAACTCTATGAAGATTTATTTCAGTATCGTTTTCATGAAAGTGATAAGTTTTTAGCAAATCATACGATTGGCAATCTGTTGATTGCTGCATTGTCTGAAATGCGCAATAGTACTTATGAAGCGATTCAATTACTTTCTATGATGATGCATGTTGATGGACATATTTATCCATCGTCAGAGATGCCGTTAGTGTTGCACGCTGATTTTGATGATGGAACCAGTGCAGTAGGAGAGTCCAAAATTGCTATTGATCGCAAAAATATCGAAAAGGTTTACGTTACTGATAAAAGCGGAGAAAAGGCTGTCCACGCGGCTCGTAAAGTTGTTAATGCGATCAATGAAGCAGATATGGTCGTACTAGGTCCAGGGTCGTTATTTACGAGCATTTTACCTAATCTGATGATCGAAGAATTAGGCGAAGCCGTTCGCACGACAAACGCGGAAGTTGTCTATATTTGTAATATCATGACTCAAAAAGGTGAAACCGAGCATTTCAGTGATGCAGATCATATTCGTGTTTTACATAAGCATCTTAAAAGTAATTTTATTGATACGGTCTTAGTTAATACCGAGCACGTACCAGAGGGATACATGGATCCTGAAATCTATGATGAATATTTAGTGCAAGTGACTCACGATTTCAACGGCTTACGAGAACAAGGTTGTCGAGTTGTTTCCACTGATTTCTTGAAATTACGTGATGGCGGTGTATTCCACGATGGTGATAAGGTGGTTGATGAATTGTTCCGAATTGTTTTTGGGGCAAAAATTTAATATTAAGTAGAAATAAGGAGGGCTCGCCATGTCTTTTGCAGCAGAGGTAAAAAAGGAATTAACGGGTCTGGCGGTCCAAAAGAATCTCGCGCAAGCTGAATTAGCTGCTTTGATACGAATGAACGGTTCGCTTAGTTTGAACAATCATCAATTTGTTTTGAACGTTCAAACGGAAAATGCCGCAATTGCTCGTCGAATTTTTACGCTGTTGAAAGAGCATTACGGTGTTCGCAGCGAATTGCTGGTACGGCGTAAAATGAAATTGAAGAAAAATAATGTTTATATTGTACGGCTGAAACAGGAAACTCAGAAAATATTACTAGATTTGGATATCATGGACGGTGCGATGTTTCAATCGCATATTTCTAATGAGATCAAACAATCAGAGAAAAAAACTCGCGCATATTTAAGAGGGGCTTTTTTGGCTTCTGGTTCAGTTAATAATCCAGAAACTAGTCGCTATCATTTAGAGATTTCGTCGATCTATGAGGAGCATAATCAAGATATTTGTGATTTACTCAACCAGTTCGACTTAAATGCACGTACCCTGGAGCGCAGAAATGGGTACATCACGTATCTAAAAGGGGCCGAGAAAATTGCCGACTTTTTAACGTTGATTGGCGCGACGAACTCGATGTTAAAATTTGAAGATGTTCGAATCGTACGTGACATGCGCAATTCGGTTAATCGTTTGGTTAATTGCGAGACAGCGAATATGAATAAGACAATTGATGCTGCTTCAAAGCAGATTGAAAACATTCATTTTATTGAAGCTACTGTCGGTTTGCAGTCTTTACCTGAGAAGTTGCAGGAAATCGCAGAATTAAGAATACAAAATCCAGAAATTAGTTTAAAAGAATTAGGAGAAATGATTCCATCAGGTGCAATCTCCAAATCGGGAATCAATCATCGAATTCGTAAGATCAATGACTTTGCAGATAATTTACGCAAAAAAACCGTTTGATTTTGAAGTGAAGCGACCTCCAAATGTTAGATTTTTGATCTAACATTCGGAGGTCAGTTCAATTCCAAACGGTTTTTTTATCTATTCAGCAATATATGATTTTAATGTGGCTTCATCAATAGATTCGTCAAAAATATGTTCGCCTAAAACAATTGTTGGTACAAATTTGATATTGGCTTGTTCGGCTTCGTTGCGTATCTCGCTTTGCAATATTTGGTTTGCTTGCTGGTTGAAACGCAGTGTTTTTTCGGCGTACTCAGCGACAGCTTCGAGTTCGAAATCTTGCCAAATTGTTTGGGTTTCGAACGCCTGTTGAATTTGTGTTAATGCCTTTTCAGGGTCAGTATCAATGTATTCATGCATAACATTGCCGCGTTGTAAACTAATTTTATCCTTGTCTAGTAATTTGATGACGCGTTGAATTTTCCCTTCTGTGACAGCTTGATTTAACGTGTCATAAGATTCTTCGAACCACTGTTTACAGTAAGGGCAACGGAGGTTGATAAATTCAATCAAGCGTTTTGGTGCTGTATCAGATCCAATTTTAATCCCATTAAAATCATTGACTAGCTTTCCTTTAATAACTGAAATATCCATACGAAAACACATCCTTTCATCTATTAGTGTACAGAATATTTATAAGAATACAAACTCTTTTCATATAAATTAAGTTAAAAAGCCTACAAGACATATTGAAATTAAGGTATGTTAGTTTATAATAAATCCGTTGTTATAAAAATTCTAAAATTGGTATCTCAAGAATCCAAGTATCTTGTAGAGATATTACAGAAATATAGGTTGTTTTTCTACATTAGAAATGACAACAATTAATTGAAAAAGGAGGAGACACATGCGTAAGAAAAAAACGATGGATGGAAATACAGCTGCTGCTTATATTTCATACGCATTTACAGAATTAGCCGCAATTTACCCGATCACTCCTAGCTCAACAATGGCCGAACTTGTAGACCAGTGGGCTTCACAAGGAAAGAAAAATATATTTGGTCAACCCGTATCAATTACGGAAATGCAATCAGAGGCCGGTGCCGCTGGTGTCGTACATGGTGCGCTGAAAACCGGCGCATTAACTACGACTTATACTGCCTCTCAGGGATTGCTCTTGATGATTCCTAACATGTATAAGATCGCCGGTGAATTGTTACCAGGCGTTTTTCATGTTGCTAGTCGTGCCGTTACGACAAATGCATTGAATATTTTTGGTGATCACGGAGATGTAATGGCAGCTCGTCAAACAGGCTTCGCTATGCTGCAAGAAAGTAGTGTGCAAGAAGTAATGGATTTATCTGCTGTCGCACATTTGGCCGCGATTGAAGGTAGTTTGCCTTTCATGAATTTTTTCGATGGTTTCCGGACGAGCCATGAGATTCAAAAGGTCGAGGTGCTTGATTATCAGGAGCTGGCGCCGTTAATTAACCAAGAAAAATTAAGAGCTTTCCGTAAACGTAGTATGAATCCCAATCATCCTACCATCAGCGGAACCAATCAAAATCCAGATGTACATTTTCAACAAAGGGAAACAGTCAATCGCTATTATGATGAACTGCCAGCAATTGTCCAAAAATATATGTTTGAAATTAATAAATTACGTGGAACAAACTACGACTTAGTAACCTATTATGGTGCTGAAGATGCTGAAGAGGTTATTGTAGCGATGGGTTCCGTAGCCCAAACTATTGAGCAGACGGTGGACTATTTAAATGCAAACGGACGTAAGGTTGGATTTCTAAACATTCATTTGTATCGTCCGTTCCCGACTGAAAATTTTTTGGACAAACTGCCGGATACTGTTAAATCAATTGCTGTATTGGATCGTTCAAAAGAGCCGGGGGCAGATGGGGAACCACTTTTATTAGACGTTCAAGGAGTAATGTATGAAGCGGATGTTCGTCCTAAAATCATTGGCGGTCGTTTTGGTTTAGGCTCTAAGGATGTGACTCCAGATCAAATTATTGCTGTTTACGATGAATTGACCAAGAATAAAAAAGAAGCAAAAAAACGTTTTACGATTGGAATCGTTGATGATGTAACAAATATGTCATTAGAAACAAAGGGTATTCTTGACCTGACAAATCCTAAAACATTTCAAGCAAAATTCTGGGGATTTGGGTCAGATGGAACCGTTGGTGCGAATAAGTCGGCTATTAAGATTATTGGGGACCATACAGATAAATACGCACAGGGATATTTCAGTTATGATTCAAAAAAATCGGGCGGATTAACTGTTTCTCATTTACGATTTGGTGATACGCCGATCCGTTCGACGTATCTTGTTGAGAGTGCAGATTTTATCGCTTGTCATACACCAGCTTATATTCACACTTATGATCTATTAAAAGGTCTGAAGCCAGGCGGAGTCTTCTTAATGAATACTATGTGGAATGATGCGCAGATTGATCGATTACTGCCAGCTAAGATGAAGCGTTATATTGCAGAAAATGATATTAAATTTTATACCATCAATGCCGCGAAATTAGCAATGGATGTTGGTTTAGGTTCACGAATCAATACAGTTATGCAAACGGCGTTTTTCCGTTTAACTGGGATCATTCCTTTTGAGGAAGTATTAGATATTTTAAAAGCGGAAGCAGATAAGAGCTATCGACGGAAATCATTAGAGATCGTCGAAAAAAATATAGCTGCGATTAATCAAACAGTTGAACTTTTACATCAAGTTCAAGTACCTGAAACTTGGGCTAAAGTAGAGATTCCAAAAAAAATCCGGCAAACACCGGTTACTCAATATGTGGAACAAATCGTCGAACCGATAAATTCACAACAAGGAAATAGCTTGACAGTGAATGATTTAGTTATAAATGGGATGACAGATGGAACTATACCAACAGGTACAGCGAAGTTTGAGAAACGTGGTGTAGCTTTAGAAGTTCCGCACTGGATTAGTGACCGCTGCACGATGTGTAATGAATGTTCATTTGTTTGTCCTCACGCTGCAATTCGACCATTCTTAGCCGATGAGGAAGAAATGGAGGCAGCACCTGAAGGATACATTGTAAGAGAGATGCGTGGTGCTGATGGACAGAAATACCGTATTCAGGTTTCCGTTGAAGATTGTACAGGTTGCGGCTTGTGTGTGGAGGCTTGTCCGGCGAAAGGTAAAGCTTTGGTCATGAAGCCTTACGAAGAGGAAAAAGAACAAGCAATCAACTGGGCATTCTCAATGACTTTAAAGCAAAAGGCAAATCCTGCAAAAACAAATTCTGTTTTAGGCTCTCAATTTAATCAACCATTGCTTGAATTCTCAGGCGCTTGTGCTGGCTGTGGAGAAACACCTTATGTCAAATTAATGACACAAATGTTTGGTGATCGTATGATGATTGCTAATGCAACTGGTTGTTCATCTATTTGGGGTGCGGCGGCTCCAGTCAGTCCATATACAACGAATGAAAAAGGACAAGGACCCGCTTGGTCGAATTCGTTGTTTGAAGATAATGCGGAGTATGGCTACGGTATGTTTTTAGCAAACCAAACACGTCGTAAAGAGCTAGCTGATAAAATCAATGATGTACTAGATTACGTTTCAGATGATTTACGAGAGTTGTTGGAAGACTGGATGGATCATATGTTTGAATCAGAAGGGACGCAACAAAGAGCCACAAAACTAGCGGCGGCCTTAGAAGTGGCGGATTTATCTGATCCAAAGCTTGCTGATATTTATGATAATCGTGATTTGTTTGTGAAAACCAGTCAGTGGATGTTTGGTGGTGATGGCTGGGCTTATGATATCGGCTTTGGCGGGATAGATCATATTTTAGCCAGCGGTGCTGACGTAAATATTTTGGTAATGGATAATGAAGTTTATTCTAATACAGGCGGTCAAACGTCTAAAGCGACCCCAGCTTCTGCTATTGCGAAATTTTCTGCGGGTGGAAAATATCAGTCTAAAAAAGACTTAGGTATGATGGCGATGACCTATGGCAATGTCTATGTGGCTCAAATTGCCTCTGGAGCAAACCAAATGCAAACCATCAAAGCTCTAGAAGAAGCAGAAAAATTCCCTGGACCTTCGCTTGTAATTGCTTATACGCCATGTATTAATCACGGGTTACGCGGTGGAATGAGCAAAACGCTGCAAGAAGCAAAAGATGCTGTTAATTCAGGCTATTGGTCACTGTATCGTTACAATCCTTTACAACGTGAAAAAGGTAAAAATCCGATGACATTGGACTATAAGAAACCAAATTTTGATGAAATGATCGGATTCATGAAACAACAAACACGTTTTTCTGCGTTGGAAAGAATTCAACCTGAAGATGCACAGCGTCTATACCAAAAGACAGTAAATGATGCACAGACTCGTTTCTATAATTACGCCCGGTTAGCCGGACAAGAAGAAAAGATTCGTGCGAAATTAGCTGGAACTAAGTTGGAAAATACTGATGAAGCAGTCAATGTTAAACTAAAACGTGAGCGTAAAGTTGATCCAGAAGCAGAAGCTAGACGCGCTGCACGCCGAGCAGCACGAGCTGAGAAACGTAAAAAATAGTTATATTTGAGAGTCTTAGCTTGCTAAGGCTCTCTCTTAAATTTTATGCTAGAGCTGTACCATTGTGGTATAATTGTAGAGAATTTTGGATAGAAAGAGAGGTTATTCATGCCTAATCGTTTAATTGAATTATTCAAACCAGATTATTGGCTTAGCTTTTTTTCTGAGAATCTTTCAACCTGGGATATTATCGTCAACCTTTTAGATATATTTGTTGTTTGGTTTCTGATTTATCGTTTGTTTGAACTTGTTCGCGGAACAAAGGCTGTTCAATTGCTTAAAGGTGTCGCAATCTTTATCGGTATCCGGATTGTTGCCGAGTTAATTGGTCTGCATACGTTATCGTGGCTGATGAATCAGGTCATCACTTATGGCGTGATTGCGGCAATTATTATCTTTCAGCCGGAAGTTCGACGTGGTTTAGAGCATCTAGGACGCAGTGCTTTCTTTAAAACATCGAAGAAAGAAGAGCTGGATGATGAACGGATGATTTTGGCCTTCGATAAAGCCATTCAATACATGTCAAAACGAAAAATCGGGGCTCTAGTCACAATTCAACGTTCAACAGGCTTAGACGAGTATATTGAAACCGGAATTGATCTAGATGCGGATATTACCGGCGAGTTATTGATCAATATTTTTATTCCTAATACACCTCTGCACGATGGCGCTGTTATCGTCAAAGATGGAAAAATCGCAGTTGCCTCTGCTTATTTACCTCTTTCGGATAGTATGCTAATTCCAAAAGAATTCGGAACCAGACATCGAGCGGCAGTTGGTATTAGTGAAGTCAGCGATGCTCTGACTTTCATCGTCTCAGAAGAGACAGGTGGTGTAAGCATTACGTTAAGCAATGACTTCCTGCACGACTTGACCCAAGAAGAATACTTGGCTGTAATGCGACGAGAATTACTACCGGATGAGAAAATTGTAGGGAGAAAGAGTCTCTTGCAAACCTTTTTGGAAGGTTTGACTAAAGGAGGCAAAAAATGAGAATTAAGTTCAAAAAAGACAACGTACCTTATATGTTGATCTCCCTGCTATTTAGTTTAATCTTATTTTTTAATGTAAATAGTTCAAATTTCAGCAGATTAATTTCATCTGATACGAACTATGAAGAATCTATACAGAATGTACCGATTAATGTTGTTTACGATTCTGATGATTATTTTGTTCATGGGTTTTCATCAAATGTAACAGTCAAATTGAGCGGTGCTAATAGGATTCAATTGAATAGAGAAATCGATCCAGATACTCGCAATTTCAGTGTAGTTGCTGATTTATCTAAGCTTGGATCTGGAACGCATGAAGTTAGATTGAAAACGAAAAATTTATCTAGTTCACTTTTTGCAACGATTGAACCAGAAACAATTTCAGTTACGATTGAAAAAAAGGTCAAAAAGAAATTTGATGTGTCTCCAATTTTAAGCAGTACGACCAGTAATAATGGATTGAAAGTCGGAGAACTGTCAACTCAACCAGAGAAGGTTGAAATCACAACTGGAGAAACCACAATGAAAGAAATCGATCGTGTTGTCGCTTCAGTAGATAGTAGTAAACTTTCTTCGGATCAGGAAAGTATCCAAGCACCTGTACAGGCTTTAAATGCCAGCGGCGAAGTATTGCCGATCCAATCAGATCCGCAAAATGTAACTGTCAATTTTGAAATTCAAACACCAAGTAAAGAAGTTTCGCTTTATCCGATTCAAGAAGGAGATTTGCCTTCGTCGGTTGAAAGTGTCAAAATCGATCTGAATCGAACAAAGGCAACAATTACTGGCGTGCAGTCAGTAATTGATCAAATAGACAGTATTGGTATTCCGGTTGACGTAAGTCAAATTCAAGGGACGGTAAAAAAATTTATCGATGTCCCAATCTCTGGAAATTATCAGGTTATTCCGAAAACAGTAAGTGCACAAGTAACACCAGTATTTAAAAAATCACAAGACTCAGAAACAAGTAGTACAAATCATTCTAGTTCGTCGACAACAGGAGCCGCGGGGAACTCAAGTGACAGTTCAAGATCTTCGGAAATGAGCACTGATACTCAAGCGACTAGCAGTCAAGAAGAGTCGACAAATCAATCAGCTAACTAGATGAAGAAGGGAAATATAATTTAATGGGTAAATATTTTGGAACAGATGGAGTACGCGGAATCGCGAATAAGGAGCTAACACCTGAGCTAGCATTTAAGTTGGGCCGTTGTGGTGGCTACGTTTTAAGTCAACATCATGAGAGTGAAGGACGTCCACGTGTTTTAGTAGGACGTGATACTCGTATCTCAGGCGAACTATTAGAAACAGCTTTGATTTCAGGGTTATTATCTGTTGGTATCGAAGTTTTCCAGCTTGGTGTTATCTCAACCCCAGGGGTGGCCTACTTAACGAGATTACAAAAAGCCTCTGCAGGTGTTATGATTTCTGCGTCACACAATCCAGCAGAAGATAATGGAATTAAATTTTTCGGCGGAGACGGCTTTAAATTAGTTGATGAACAAGAGGCTGAGATCGAAGCGTTGATTGATGCTGAGGAGGATACATTGCCGCGTCCATCTGCTGAAGGATTAGGGACATTAGACGAATTCCATGAAGGGTTATTAAAATATTCTCAGTTCTTAGTGCAGACAATTTCAGGCGATTTATCAGGGTTAACAGTTTGTGTAGATGCAGCTAATGGTGCAACTTCAACAAGTGTTAATCGCTTATTTGCCGATTTAGAAACTGATTTTTACACAATGGGAACTTCTCCGAACGGACTAAATATCAATGCGGGTGTTGGTTCCACTCATCCAGAAGCTTTAGCGAAAATGGTCGTTGAAAAGGGCGCAGATGCTGGTTTGGCTTTTGATGGTGATGGCGATCGAGTGATTGCGGTAGATGAGCTTGGAAATATCGTGGATGGGGATCGCATTATGTTTATCTGTGCGAAATATTTAGCCGAACGTAAACGGCTAAAAAAAGATACGGTTGTCACAACCGTTATGAGTAATTTAGGTTTTCATAAGGCTATTGAGGATATTGGTTTGGATGATGTCATTACACAGGTCGGGGACCGTTATGTGGTTGAAGAAATGCGTAAGAATGATTATAATCTTGGCGGTGAGCAATCAGGTCATGTATTGTTCTTAGACTACAATACAACAGGTGATGGTATGCTGACGGGGGTTCAATTATTAAACATTATGAAACAAACCGGTAAAAAGCTCTCAGAACTTGCTAGCGAGGTAACAATCTATCCTCAAAAATTGGTAAACATTCGTGTCAGCGACAAGTACGGTGCCATGGACGTACCAGCCATCAAACAAGCAATTGAAGAAGCAGAAGCAGAAATGAATGGAGACGGACGCATCTTAGTTCGTCCTTCAGGAACAGAACCGTTATTGCGAGTTATGGCTGAAGCGCCTACAGATGAAAAGGTCGACTACTATGTCGATAAAATCGCAGCAGTTGTTCGTGAAGAAATTGGATTAGATTAGAGAACAAAAACGCCTGATTTCTTAAGTTCGGGCGTTTTACATGTAAAAGAGGGAGTGACTATTACTTTTGTCACTCCCTCTAGTTTGTTTATTCAACAGTCACAGACTTAGCTAAGTTACGAGGTTTATCAACATCGTATCCACGCAATAAAGTTGCATAATAGGCAATTAATTGTCCTGGAATTACAGAGACAAGCGGACGTAAAAATTGATGAACGGTCGGTAAAATGATTTGGTCACCATCTTTGCTTAATTCTTCAGATGCAATTACTAAAGTATGGGCTCCACGACTTTCCACTTCTCTTAGATTTCCGCGCGTGTGAGGAGCGGTTACAGCCTCAGTAATGATTCCAATAACCGGCGTACCCTCTTCGACTAAAGCTATCGTACCGTGCTTCAATTCACCAGCTGCGAAGCCTTCTGCTTGAATATAAGAAATTTCTTTTAGTTTTAGTGCGACTTCCATTGAAACATAGTAATCTTCAGAACGTCCGATGTAGAAAGCGTTTCGAGTCGTTGCCAAATATTCAGGTGCAATTTCCTCGATCATCGTTTTTTCAGCAATCATCACATCCATTGCGTTCGCTGCGATTCCAAGTTCTTTTGTTAAATCAAATTCTTTTGCAGCAGTAATTTCTTTTGCTTCGCCAACAGCCTTTGCTAAAACGGTTAATGCTGCTATTTGAGCGGTATAGGCCTTAGTTGAAGCAACAGCAATTTCTGGTCCTGCATGTAGTAGCATTGTGTAGCTTGCTTCTCTAGATAAGGTTGATCCGGCAACGTTGGTCACAGTTAATGAAGGGTATCCAAGTTCATTAGTTTTTACTAACACTTGACGACTGTCCGCAGTTTCACCACTTTGTGTCAAGTAAATAAAGAACGGTTTCTCTGAAAGTAAAGGCATATTGTAACCAAATTCACTTGATAAATGGATTTCAACTGGAATATTGGCCAAGCCTTCGATAATCTGCTTGCTTGCCCAACCAGCATTATTACTTGTACCACAAGCAACAATATAAATACGATCACTGTTTAATAAACTTTGCAACAACTCATTTTCGATAACGACGGTTCCTGTTTCATCTGTGTACTCACTGATGATCCGACGCATCGTTGCAGGCTGTTCATCGATTTCTTTCAACATATAGTAAGGATAGGTACCTTTTTCCATATCAGAAAGATCAATTTTTGCTTCATAGGGAGCACGTTGGATTTCATTTCCAGACTCGTCTTCAATTTCAATACGATTTTTTATAACGATGACCATTTCCCCATCATTGATTTCAACAAATTGATTCGTTTGTTCTAACATTGCCATCGCATCGCTGCAGACTACATTGAAACCATCTCCTAAACCAATCAAAAGTGGGCTCTTGTTTTTGCCAACATAAATTGTTTCACGATCTTTTTTGTCGATTAAACCGAAAGCATATGATCCATGAATCTCTTTTAGTGCATTACGAAATGCTTCTTTTGTTGAAAGACCTTGTTCCGAAAAGTACTCGACCAAATGAACAGCAATTTCAGTGTCCGTTTCACCATAAAAAATGTCATCTGTTAAATATTTTTCTTTTAGCTCATCATAATTTTCGATTACACCGTTATGAACCAACACAAAGCGTTTACTTTGTGAAGTATGTGGATGAGCATTTTCTTCACTTGGTTCGCCATGGGTAGCCCAACGTGTATGACCAATTCCGATTGTGCCGTGTACGTCTTTACCAATTTTGTCGGCCAGTTCCTTAATTCGACCTTGAGACTTTACTAAAAAATCATCATTTTGATCTGCTACAAAGATGCCTGCTGAGTCATACCCGCGATATTCTAATTTCTCTAAACCATTCACTAAAATACTTGTTGCTTGATCATTTCCTACAATTCCTACGATTCCACACATAATGTCTTCCTACTTTCCTGTCATTATATGTTCCCGAGCTGTCCGATCATTTTTTTGTTCTTTTATAAAGTTTTTGTAATGATCTGTAGAGCACAGCAACCCTGAAGCCACCCGCCGAATCATTCGATTAGCTTCTTCCTCGTCACCTCTAGAAGAGGTCTGGCGCTATCTTATTGGTACATTTAAGATTTTTTTGTTTTACTCTCGGAAACAATGAATAATATAATACAAACTTTCAGTATAGTCAAACATTTTTTTATTTTTTAGTAATTGGTATATATGAAATTAGTGAAAAAAAGAGAGGGATAACAAAGAATCTTCTACGTTTCATCTGTAAGAAGAATAAGGTAGAATAGAGAAGTATCATTTATCGAATAGTTTTAGCGCAAATCTTTTTGTTACTTGTAGCGACTATTCGTTTGTAAAAAAGATATTTCTGTGAAGACTCTTTTCGCAGAAAATATATAAGGAGGAAAATAGAATGAACCAACCAGAAAATCTAACAGTCGGCGAGTTACGTAAATATTTAGCGCAACTTGTTGATAATCCAGAGATTAACGATGAAACGAAGATTTTCTTAGATACCGGCTGGGATAGTATTCAAGAAATCAATCCAGATGCGTTAAGCATTGAGGAAGCCCAAGCCTTCAAAATTGAAGATCCTTTAACGCATGAATTTTTTGGCGGATATTCTTTAGTGGAAAAAGCTGAAAAAATGAAAGCAGAAGGTCCAACAGAAAAAGTAATGATTATCCGTAATTTATATTAATGTGGTAGCTTTATTCTGAGTAAAATTAAGAATGTCAGTTCGACTTTTTTGCAACATATTTCAACATAAGATAGTTAATCAAATAGCTAATTTATCTAGACGTTTAGTTAAAGATATTGACATTCGAATCAAACTAATTTTTCTTGGAAAATTATCACTTTAAAAATGAACAAGGAGGAAGATAGATGAATAAAAGACGTTGGGTGGCGGTTGGTATTGCAGTAGTATTACTGATTTTCTCAGGAATCTCGACAACAATCAGCCGAAAAAATGAAAGTAAAAAAGAGCTTAGTCAAGTTAATGAACTACTGTATGGAACCGGTGAACCCCAAGAAAAAGTGGAAGAAGCTGGATCTAGCAGCAAAAAGATTGTCAAACTTGTTGTGGAAGGGACGATCATTGATGATGGCACTAGTGGATTGTTTTCAACTGGAGGATACAATCATGAATCCTTTATGAAGCAATTAGCTACAATTAAAAAGGATTCTTCAGTGAAAGGGATTTTGTTAGAGATCAACTCACCAGGAGGTTCAGTTTACGAGACAGCCGAAATTACTCGCGCATTGAAGGAATTGCAAAATGAGAAGAAAATTCCGATTTATGCTTCAATGGAAAGTCAAGCTGCTAGTGGCGGCTACTATATTGCAGCAAATTCGGATCGAATATTTGCAACTGAAGATACTATGACTGGTTCTATTGGAGTGATTATGTCCAGTATGAATTATTCTGGTCTGATGGAGAAGCTTGGGATTGCTGATGCTACGATTAAGAGTGGTGCTTTAAAAGATATCGGTTCTGGATCAAGACCACAGACAAAAGAAGACAAAGAGGTATTGCAAGCTTTTGTGGATAGTATGTATGGCCGATTCGTCAAAGTTGTAGCAGATGGTCGTAAAATGAATGAAGCAGATGTTCGGAAATTAGCGGATGGAAGAATTTACGATGGAGCTCAAGCTCTTGAAAATGGCTTGGTAGATGATATCGGTTATCCAGATCAAGCGTTGAAAGCCTTGCGGAAAGATAATGGGTTGAACGATGCGAAGGTTGTTTCTTATACAAGCGGATCAACAAATTTCTTGGATACTTGGCTTGGCAATAGTCTGGCGGAGTTGCAGGGGATTAAACCATCACAAGAAGAATTAGTTAGAAACATTGCCGAAAGCGTTGGTACTCCACAAGCTCCAAAGGCAATGTACCTCTATGGGGGTGAGTAAAAATGATTGAAGAAACTGACCAAAGACCTGCTGTCGGGCCGGTAACACGATTACTTGAACAGAAAAAAGAGCGTAAGCCGCAATTTCATCATTATCCAGATTATTTTTATGCGGGTTTTTGGATTCGATTTTTTGCATACCTTGTAGATTTAGCGTGTATTTCAGCCATTAATGGAATTTTATTAGGATTACCTGCAAATTTGTTTGGATTAACAAAGAATGATGAATTGTTCAGTATTTACGGGTTATTAACACTTGCTATTTATTTAGCTTATTTTGTGCTGCTGACAAAATTAAACAACGGGCAAACGATTGGAAAGATGATTTTTGGGATTCGAGTCGTCTGCTTTACAGAAGAAGAATTGAGCTGGCAAACTGTTTTAGTGCGTGAGTGTGCTTGTCGTTTTATTTTGCGAGGCTCGGTTTTTATGTTAGGTTATCTTGTAACAATTTTTACACCAAACAAGCAACATATCGGTGATTATTTCTCAGATACTAGTGTTGTTACATTAAATTTACTTGCAGCTAGAGAGGATTTTACACAGGGATGAATCCAATAGAATTTCCTAATAACGATCATTACTATTTAACTCTTGCTGAAGAGGCTTTTTCAGCAGGGAACTATTTACAAGCGTTGGAAAACTACAAACTTGCCTATCAAGAGAATCCTTCGACTAAACTAAACCATCTAATTGCCAATCTTTCCCTAGAACAAGGGGATTTTGAAGAGGCTTTAGCGTTTTCCGAGGAGGAACCAGACAGTTATCTCGAAGCACCAGAGACAATAGATCTTTATTTGCAAATTCAATTGTACTCACACAGATTTTTTGCAGCTCGTGAATTTTTATGGCGGGCTCAAAAGATGAAACAGCTAACAGAAGAACAGAGAAATCTTTGGTTGATGCGCATTGAGGATCAAGAATTTTTTTATCAAAAACAGCAACAGGCTATCATGGAGCAGCTTGAATCAGAGATTCGACAGTTACCGTTATTGTCGCCAATGGAACAACTGGTTTCAGTTAGAGCGATCAAGCAATTATCTGAGGAACGTCTGCAAGTATGGGCTAAAAAATTTATGCTGGAACCCAAAGTAACGCCTATAGTACGCAGCTATTTATTTGAAAGTTTAGCGCGAATAGGAGTTTCTGAGAAGGTTCACTATTTGACGTTCTTAGATGAGATAGCAGAGTTGTCACCAGCTATTACAGGAGTAGATGAAACTCTCCAAAATGAAATCTCAATCCGTTTGGATGAGCACTTAAGCGACGAAGATCCAATACTTTTATCAAATATATTGGAGCAAGTGAAATTGGAAATGGCCTTCTTATATCCATTGCAAAGATCATTTATGGAACCTGAAGCTTGGGTGGCTAGCTACTTATCAGAGTATTGGTCAGGGTATCGAAATAGCTCAGAGTTGCTTGATGAGAGGATTGAAACGATTCGAAAAAAGATAAAACAACTGATGTTCGCTTATCATTAAAAAATGCCTAGAGTAAAAGCTTTATATTTACATTTCACAATCAGTAGTGTAATATTTAATGGTATGCAAAATGCAAGTATATTAGTATTCGGAGGGAACAAATTTGACTGCAAATTTTGAAAAAACAGGCACCAATGATGGTGTGTTAACTTTCTCAATTGAACAAACCGAGATTCAAAAAGGATTAACAAATGCATTCAACAAAGTGAAAAAAAATCTTAACGTACCTGGCTTCCGTAAGGGAAAAGTATCTCGCCAAGTATTTAATCGTATGTACGGTGAAGAAGCGCTATACGAAGATGCATTGAACGACGTTTTACCAGTAGCTTATGAAACTGCTGTAAAAGAAGCAGGTATTGATCCAGTTTCTCAACCAAAAATCGACGTGGATAGCATGGAAAAGGGCGAAGCTTGGGTAATCAAAGCTGAAGTTACAGTAAAACCTGAAGTGAAATTAGGCGATTACAAAGAACTTGAAGTTCCTAAGCAAGATGTTGAAGTTTCAGATGCTGACGTAGATGCACGTTTGAAATCAGAACAAGAATCTCAAGCTGAATTAGTTATCAAAGAAGATGAAGCTGCTGAAAATGGTGACACAACTGTTATCGATTTCGAAGGCTTTGTTGGCGAAGAAGCATTTGAAGGTGGAAAAGGTGAAAATTATTCACTTGAATTAGGCTCTGGCTCATTCATTCCTGGCTTTGAAGAACAATTAGTTGGTCACAAAGCAGGTGAAAGTTTGGATGTAACCGTTACTTTCCCTGAAGATTATCAAGCAGAGGATCTTGCTGGGAAAGAAGCGATCTTCAAAGTAACGATTCACGAAGTAAAGGCAAAGGAATTACCTGAATTAGACGATGATTTTGCTAAAGATGTTGATGAAGAAGTGAATTCTTTAGATGAACTAAAAGCAAAATACCGTGATGAATTAACAAAACAAAAAGAAGAAGCTGCGAAAGAAGCGAAAGACGAAGCGGCTATTAAACAAGCCGTTGAAAATGCTGAAATCGTTGACCTTCCTCACGTGATGGTTCATGATGAAGTACACCGTTCAATGGACGAATTTTTAAACAACATGCAACGTCAAGGAATCTCTCCAGAAATGTATTACCAATTAACTGGTTCTACTGAAGAAGATCTTCATACACAATTTGAAGGCGAAGCAGAAGGACGAGTAAAAACAAACTTGGTAATGGAAGCTATCGTTGAAGCAGAAAAAATTGAAGCATCTGAAGAAGATATTGCTAAAGAAATCAAAGATTTAGCAGAAATGTATCAAATGCCAGAAGAACAAATCAAGCGTGTTTTGACAGAAGATATGCTAGAACATGACATCAAAATGAAAAAAGCAGTTGAATTAGTGACAGGAACAGCTGTAGAAAAATAGTTTTTTAATTTTCTTTGTTGTTTAGCAAAAGGGATAAAAATAGCAGTAAATTGGTATGTAACACAATTTTGTGTTGCATACTTTTTTTTTCAATAACTTAGTTTTTCACTTTCTGATCGATAAATATAATGAATAACTTCAAAAAAACACTTAAATTTGGTAATATTGAATTATTAATGAATTGATACTATATCTTGTTTTTTTATTTTTGAAGTTTTTTAAAAAGAGCGTTAAAGGGATTATGAACCTTGAGGAGGAGAATATGAAGAAAAAGATTCTTGGACTATGTTTTTTATCAGTATTATGTTTAAATCTATCAACAACAGTTTTCGCCGAGGAGAGTCAAGTAGTAAATAGTACTGAAATCAGTGAGACGACCTCAATTAATAGTACAGATGAAAGCAGTAGTTCCGAAACAACTGAGACAAGTAATTCTGAACAAACTATAGAGAGCACTGAAGAAAAGGTAACAGTACCTGAGACACAGATTGAAACGGCTGAAGGGACGATGTCTTTGCCAAAGGGGCGTTCTGATCTGTATCCTACGATTCAACTATTTGCTGCATTACCGTCTGTATCAGCTTCAAATACGAATACACCAAGCAAAAGCTTTATAGATATTTCTTCGCATAATGGAAATATTTCTGTTGCAAACTTTCAAAAAATGAAAGGTTACGGTGTCACAGGCGTGGTTGTCAAATTAACGGAAGCAACCAGTTATACGAATCCTTATGCGCAATCACAGATCAATAACGCTATGGCTGCTGGAATGAAAGTTTCCGCCTATCATTATAGTTGGTTTACTACTGATGCACAGGCTAAGGCAGAAGCAAACTATTTTGCGGCTGCGGCTAAGAAATTTGGTTTGAGTAGCGGTACTGTCATGGTTAATGATATTGAAGAACCTCAAATTCTTGGTAAAGGGAATCATACCAATAATTCTAGAGCTTTTGAGAATCAATTGAAAAGCTTAGGCTATGGAAATGTTCGTCACTATATTGGCTTGAACTGGTTAACAACAGGACGAATCAATGCTTCTGTAATTGGGAATAAAAATATATGGGTCGCTGCGTATCCATATAATCTTTCTACAACAAATTTCTATACACAATATGGAGCATGGCAATGGTCTTCACAACTATCATTCCCAGGTATCAGCGGAAATTTTGATATTAATGCAGATTATACGAAAACATTCAGTAATCCTGAAACGACTCCACCTGCAAATTCAATTCAGATGTACAGACTTTATAATCCGAATAGTGGCGAGCACTTTTATACACAAAATGTCGCAGAAAAAAATAATTTGGTTTCAAAAGGGTGGAAATACGAAGGTATAGGCTGGAATGGACCAACATCAGGGAATCCAGTTTACCGTCTGTATAATCCGAACGCGGGAGATCATCATTATACATTACATGCTTATGAGAAAGACAACTTGATTAAAAAAGGCTGGCGTTATGAAGGTATTTCGTGGTATTCTGGGGGACCAAATGCATTGCACCGTCTTTATAACCCAAATGCAAAAGCAGGTTCTCACCATTATACGTTGAATACAAATGAAAAGAATAACTTAGTGCAAAAGGGCTGGAAATATGAAGGCTTAGCTTGGTATGCAAAATAAAGGAAAGTTCTCGATTTTCGAGAACTTTTTTCTTTAGAAATCCTTTTTAATTCCACTTGGATTCTTTGTCTTTTTAATGCTTTGTGTTATTATAGATAAAGACTGCAATCGTGGAAACACTTGTAGAGAAAGAAGCAAGAGGTGAAAGCCATGTATGAGAGCACAGGCGCAGGTGAAACAGTCCGCTGTTCATTTTGTGGAAAGACCCAAGAAGAAGTAAAAAAAGTTGTTGCGGGTCCGGGAGTTTACATTTGTAATGAGTGTATCGACCTTTGTAAAGAGATTATAGATGAAGAATTCCATGAAGAAGCTATTCGTGAATTTATTGATGTACCAAAACCAAAAGAATTATTAGATGTTCTAAACCAATATGTTATCGGTCAAGATCGGGCAAAAAAGGCCTTGTCGGTTGCGGTGTACAATCATTATAAACGAGTGAATACTGAAAACGATGGACTAGATGAAGTTGAATTACAAAAGAGTAATATCTGTTTGATTGGACCAACAGGTTCAGGTAAGACATTTTTGGCACAAACTTTGGCAAGAACCTTAAATGTTCCATTCGCCATTGCAGATGCAACAAGTTTAACTGAAGCAGGTTATGTTGGTGAAGACGTTGAAAATATATTGTTGAAGCTGTTACAGGCGGCCGATTACAATGTTGAGCGTGCTGAAAAAGGAATCATCTATATTGATGAAATTGATAAGATTACGCGTAAGAGCGAAAATGTTTCAATCACTCGTGATGTTTCCGGCGAAGGTGTTCAACAAGCGTTACTTAAAATTCTTGAAGGAACGGTTGCTAGTGTTCCGCCTCAAGGGGGACGTAAACACCCACATCAAGAGTTTATTCAAATTGATACGACCAATATTTTGTTTATTGTTGGTGGAGCCTTTGATGGAATCGAAACGATTGTTAAAAATCGTTTAGGTGAAAAAACTATTGGTTTTGGTAAAAATAATAAAAAAATTGATGAAGATGCAAGTATCATGCAGCAGATTATTCCAGAAGATCTATTGAAATTTGGTCTGATTCCAGAATTTATCGGACGCTTGCCAGTTACAACTGCGTTAGAAAAACTTACAACAGAGGATCTGGTTCGAATTTTAACGGAACCGAAAAATGCTTTAGTGAAGCAATATCAAAAATTGCTTTCCTATGATGATACAGATTTATCTTTCGATGCGGATGCGTTGAATGCAATTGCGGACAAAGCGATTGCACGTAATACAGGTGCTCGTGGTCTGCGTTCTATCATTGAGGATGTTATGATGGATGTGATGTTTGATATTCCTTCTGATGAATCGATCGAAAAAGTAATAGTTACGAAGGATTCTGTCGAAGGCTCGGGTAAACCGATTATTGAATACCATAACAATAAGAAAAAAGCTGGTTAGTAAAGCAGGAGCTGTGACAAAAGTCTTGTCATAGCTTCTTTTTCCGAATAAACGGTGTTCCAGAAGTAGCTTCTTCGGAAATAAGTCGAAATTTCACAAAAATTTGAGAAATAATTTTCGGAAATTCCTTCTTATTTCTTGAAGCTGACCACCTCTGTCACCACCTCTTTTTGAAAGGCGTGAAGGAATGAAAGTGCATAATGCAGAGATCGTTATTAGTGCGGTCTCGCCAAAACAGTATCCTGAAACTGATTTACCTGAGATTGCGTTAGCAGGACGATCAAATGTTGGGAAATCTTCTTTTATCAATACGTTGATTGATCGAAAAAATTTAGCGAGGACTTCAGGGAAACCAGGGAAAACTCAAACTTTAAACTTTTATCTCATCGAAAATGCGCTACATTTTGTTGATGTACCTGGATATGGCTATGCGAAGGTATCGAAAACAGAAAGAGCGAAGTGGGGTGAGATGATTGAAACCTATATTACCAGCCGCAAACAGTTACGTGCGGTAGTTTCTTTAGTTGATATACGCCATGATCCAAGTAAGGAAGATATTCAAATGTATGAATTTTTGAAATACTACAATATTCCTGTGATTGTGGTTGCGACAAAAGCAGATAAGATTCCACGTGGTAAATGGAACAAGCATACTAGTGCAATCAAGAAAAAATTAGATTTTGATCCTGAGGATACATTCATCCTTTTCTCATCTGAGACAAAAAAAGGAAAAGAAGAAGCATGGGCAGCAATTGAAGCAGCAATAGAAAAGGGCTCTTCGTCAATGAGTGTTGGTGAAGAAATTCAATAGAATAATCGAGATACTCACACGGCTAGACAGCTATTTTGTCTAGCCGTGTTGTTGTTCTGGCTTTAGTTAGTTGGGTAGTGTTCTTAGTTTTCTTGAAATATTTTCCTCGATATAAAAAGATTCGTTCTCGGTAGTTTTGAAAGTTTCTAAAGCCATAGGCAATTCGTTTTAGTACTTTGATATGGTTGTTCAAACATTCTATAGGGCCGTTGGAATAGGGAACTCGCAACGCTCGTTTGATTTCTGTTCGATATTTCTTGAAGGTCGTGAACACTGGTTGGTAGTGCTCTGGCAACTCCTTGTAGTCTTCTTTTAGGAGCGCGACGAATTCAGGAACATCTTGTCTTCTGATAGCGGAAAGAAAAACCTGGTAGACTTCGTAGCCTCGCTTTAAGGAGTCATCATAATATAATAGCCGATCGACTATCTCCGCTTCTGTCAGATGATCTCGAAATGACGGACGCCAGTAGCGATGCTGACCATTCAATTCCCACGCATTCTTTTGAAGTAGTCTCCAGTATTTCTTTAAGTGCTTCGACCGACGATCCCCTTTTTTAAAGGTCTTCATTACTTGAATTCGGTGGTTGGTAAAGGCCCGACCGATGTGTTGGCTAATATGAAAGCGATCGGCGACGATTCTGGCATTCGGAAAACACTCTTTCACCAATGTGCGATAGGGTGTATAGAAATCTGAAACCACTAGACGTACTTGTTCACGGACTTTTCTAGGGTAGCGCAAGAAATAGTCGCGTAAAGGATTGAGTTGCCGATTTTCCACAATATCAATCAGTTGATGGGTCTTGCCGTCCATCATGACAAAGCTCATGGCTCCCGAGACGTTTTTCACCGATTTGAATTCATCGAAACACACCACTTCTGGTAACGGCTGGTTCAAAGAAACGGTTTTAGGCCGAAGGCTGCGAAGTATTCGAATGACAGTGGTCGGAGAAATGTGCTTCATACGTGCGATCAAAGACATAGAAAGTGGTTCGCTTAATAGCTCAAGAATGGCTTGTTTGACTCTGCGAGCAATGGAGCAGCGACGATCACTAACTGAATCTTCTGCTAAAAAAGTCTTTCCACAGTGTTTACATTTGAAGCGCTGTTTGTTAATCCGAAGAATGGTCTTGTAGTTACTGACATCATTCAATAAGATGGATACTTTTTTCCAGCCCCATTTAATGATCGTTTGCTCATTTTCATAGTGGCAATGAAAGCATTCCTCTGGTTGATAGGTCAATGTGCCATCAAAAACAAAACATGTTTCGTCATTGATGCGCTCTTTGCGAAAGGCATCTTCATGAAAGGTAAGATTTAGGTCTAGAATATCTAGTAACTCTTTGGTAAACTCTGAATAGGACATCTTGAAACACTCCTTTGAATGGTTTTCGTCGACTTTATTCTAAAGGATTTCAAGGTGTCTGTTTGCGTTTATTAGAAAAAAGAAAAAGTATTGGCAACAGAAGGCGTCACCAACACTAGATATTATAGAGCCTAGAAAAGGACTAGGCCTAAGAAGCCTAATCCTTTTTTTTATCAGTTTGTTCATTTTTTGGTTTTAGAAATTTTTGGATATCTTCGTCTTTTTGAACTTTTTTGTCTGGATCTACCGCAAAAGATTCAAATAATTTATCTAAATCATCGGTTTTTTCAAATTTCAGGCCCATCTGAACCCCTCCATTTTAGTTTTATCATATTCTACTATAGTATACAATTTTTTAAAACTTAGTAATCAATTTCATAGGGTTTTTTAAATCTTTACGATATAATTATAATAGAGTGATGAGAAAGGGGAAAGCAATGGAAAAAAATCAAAAGATTTATAGTGTCAGCCAGCTTTACGATTTGAAGCAAGCCGACATCCAATCAAAGATAAATGATTGGTTAGTCATGAGTCGCCTATTGCTGGAACCAGACAAAATGTTGATTAACGGAAAAGAGCAGTTATTTGATCAGAATCAATTGAAGCGGGTGATTTCGAGCTTTGGCATGAAGGAAGATTTCTGGTTGCAGTTGAAGAATTCTGAAGAGGAAACAACTCTACATCTTTTAAGTGATACGTTATTTGAAAAGTATATCATCAAGGAAAAGAATTTTTATTATTGGGAAAGAGTGTATCTGGATTACCTGAAGAACCGCTTGATTGACCATGGTTTTTTTGCTTACATTCGTTCCTATAATGAATATCTTTATCATAATACAAGTGATTTATCTGAACGTCGTTCTTTTGAAACAGCTAAAGAAACAAATGTGCTACCAAAGATGAAAGGCCTTAATGGAGATATAGTCGTCGATTGTAACGTATTTCCCGGCTATGATGTGTTTTATAAGGGAGTATGTTTAACCGCTTGCTGGTGGCTATTTTTAGGAGCACCTTATAAAAAATTATTCGCTAAGCAACTATTGCTAGAGATTCAGCAAGTGGAAAGAGTAGCTGAATTAGGATCTGGTGTTTTCTTCGAATTGTACAAAGACCCTTTTCAATGGCAAGAAAAGGCAAACTTGAAATTTCAACAATTATTCCGAGATCAACTTGGAATTTCACAATTATCCTATACCAATGGAGTTGGGTTATTAAAACAGCCCTACATTGAATTTGCTTTTGAAGATACTGTGATTCAAACTGTTCAATATCAAAATGAACAATTTCAACCAACTGAGAAGAGTGAGGCATCTTATTTTGTGACACGCACTTACAATTTTTTAACGAACCAATATCGCGTGAATCGAATGAAAGGTGGTCTAAATGCTCTAGCCTATTTTCCTTGGATTGATGATGAAAGTGAACGAATGATGAATTATCATATTTTATATCCTGAGCTAACCTTGGATAAGGGTTTAGCCGCTTTTGAATATTATATCCGTGATTCAATCGAATTTGAAATTCAGGATATGCGTTATAAAGACTATACTGCTGTTTTACAATTGTTTATTCCGAAAAAAGCTTTTTTGGATTTTCCTTTAGAAGAGTTGAAATCCGCACTAAAAGATATGACGATTCATCAAGTTAGTCGTAAAAATGATTCGTTGACATTCTCGTTAGAAAAAGAAGCCAAACATCTGATTGTTTCCTTTATTGATCAAAAGAAAGTGTCCGCAAAAAATCAATTAGACATACTTGAAATATAGAGGAACTTGAATTTCCTAGTAAGTAATGGTTGGTATGTAACTTAAAAAATTATTTCATTCATACGAATACGAAAAGGAGAGGTTATCTATGGATCACAGGTATATTAAGATTATGGGTAGTTGCTTACTGATTGTAGGAGTAATTTTTGCGTTGCCGCTTCCGTCACTAGAAATTCCTTTGTCAATTATTGTCCTCTTTATTGGGATGATTCTTTTTTCTATCAAACCAAAACCTCAGCCAGTCAGAGCGCGTAGAAAAGATCGCTGGATGTAAAAAAATCCACTCTCAATTTTTTGTGAGAGTGGATTTCTTTTTATTTAGTAATAGGTTTTTTTACTAAACCGTAGATAACACCTGAAACAATCGCTCCAATGATAATAAACAAAAGATAAAGTAGTGGGTGGCTTAATAAAAGAACAACAAAGATACCACCATGAGGAGCGAGTAACTTAATACCAACAGCACCAACTAAACCACCAGCTAAAGCTGAACCAACTACGAAACTTGGAATTACACGAATTGGATCGGCAGCTGCAAAGGGTATCGCTCCTTCTGTTACGAATGAGAGCCCCATTACAATGTTCGTTAATCCTGCGTCTACTTGACTTTTTTCAAACTTGTTTTTGAATAAACGAGTTGCAACGAAGATTGCTAAAGGAGGAACCATTCCACCAGCCATAACAGCTGCCATTACGATTGACCCACCTTGAGCGACACTTGTCGCAAGTGTTGCTGTACCAAATACATAAGCTGCTTTATTAATAGGACCGCCCAGATCGACAGCCATCATTCCGCCAAGCAAAGCACCAAGTAAAATTGCATTTGATCCGCTTAACCCAGTTAGAAAGCCATTTAACCCATCATTAATTGCCTTCATTGGAACATTGACTAAGAGCATTAAGAATCCAGTAATCATCAAACCAAAGAACGGATAGAAAAGAATTGCTTTAATACCTTCAAGTGATTTCGGCAAGTTTTTAAAGATCTTTTTCAAGAAAATGATGACATAACCAGCTAAGAATCCACCAATTAATGCGCCTAAAAATCCAGCACCCCCAGTATTTGCTAACGCTCCAGCGGCAAATCCAGCGATTAAGCCAGGACGATCAGCAATACTTGATGCGATAAAACCAGCAAGTACAGGAAGCATGAATCCAAATGCGGCGCCGCCGATTTGGTTAAACCAACTAGCGATTTGGTTGTAATTACCAAGGTTTGCCAATTCCGATTGAGGAACTCCCATAAATTGGTCAATCATGAATGATAAAGCGATCATGATTCCTCCACCGATTACAAATGGCAGCATATGGGAAACACCGTTCATTAAATCCTTGTAAATACGTTGGCCTAAAGTTCCGTTATCACTCTTCTCTTCCGTAGCTGAAGATTCTTCAGCATTACCATGGTAGACAGGGGCACTTCCACTTAATGCTAAATTGATTAGTTCCTCTGGCTTCCGAATACCATCACTAACTGGACGGTTGACTAATTCTTTGCCATTAAAACGATTCATTTCCACTTTTTTATCAGCGGCTATAATGACACCATCTGCTCGAGCAATATCTTCATCACTGAGGCGATGTTTGATTCCTTCAGATCCGTTGGTCTCAACCTTGATATCAACACCCATTTCCTTTGCTTTTTTCTTTAAAGCATCTTCGGCCATATAAGTATGAGCAATTCCGGTAGGGCACGCTGTAACCGCTACAATATATCGACGGTTAGTATCTTTGCTTTTTTCTTCAGCCTCCGAATGAGCTTCTGCTTTTTCTTCAGCTTCCTTCGCTTTTTCTGCTGCATCAAAAGTTGCTTGAACCTGTTCAGGTGTTTCGGCAGCTTTCAATTTAGCGACGAAGTCAGGATTGATCAACAGTCTAGACAAGGCAGCCAAAGCTTGCAGATGCGTATCATTAGCACCTTCTGGAGCAGCAATCATGAAAAACAAGTAGGTAGGTTGCCCATCTAGGGATTCATAGTCCACACCATTTTTACTTTTTGCAAATAGAACGGTAGCTTCTTTGACGGCACTGTTTTTTGCATGAGGCATTGCGATGCCATCACCTAAGCCAGTTGAAGTTTGGGCCTCACGATTTAAAATACCTTCTTTGTAGACATCAACATCAGAAATTCGCCCAGCATCATACATTTTTTGAACCATTTCATCGATAGCGGCTTTTTTAGTCGTCGCCTGCAAATCCATAATCATGGCATCTTTGATCAATAAGTCCTTAATATCCATTATAGTTCCTCCAATTGTTATAAAATGTGTTCAAACAGAAGGGGAGATCTGAATTATTTTACTTTGGTGATCTCAACTTCTGGTAGTAATTCTTGAATAAAATCTGCAGTGGCTAAATCATCTGAAAAAGTGGTAGCACTACCGCAGGCCACTCCCCATTTAAAGGCTTCGACAGGATCTTGAGTTTTAGTGAAGCTTCCAACAAAACCCGCAATCATTGAATCTCCAGCGCCAACTGAATTTTTCACTGCCCGCTTTAGTACATTTGACTGATAGACTCCTTCGCTAGTAAATAATAATGCGCCATCACCAGCCATTGAAACGAGTGCATGCTGCGCACCTTCATCTAGTAAACGTTGACCAAATGGAAAAATGTCTTCAACAGACGTAAAAGTCGTTTGATATAGATCAGCCAATTCATGATTGTTTGGTTTGACTAATAAAGGCTTCTTTTCTAAGGCATCCATCAAATCTGCACCAGTGGTATCAATAACAAATGAGGCTCCTTGTGCTTTAATGATTTCAATTAAATCTTGATAAAAACCTGTTGGAACACTAGCAGGCTTACTTCCTGATAAAACCACTATATCGTTTGCATTTAAGCTTCCTAAAACTTTTTTCAGTTCAAGCATTTCTTCAGTTGAAACGATTGGACCTAGTCCGTTAATTTCGGTTTCTTCATTTGCTTTCAATTTGATATTGATTCGTGTATCGTCGGAAACTGGTGTGAAGTTTGTTTGAATGCTTTCTTTTTTTAGCCATTTCTCAATAAAATGTCCAGTAAATCCACCAACAAAGCCTAAGGCGGTAGAATCGTTATCAATACGTTTTAAAATACGTGAAACATTGATGCCTTTTCCTCCTGGCAGTTTCAAATCGCTTTTCATCCGATTAACATCGCCGATAGTTAGTTGATCGACATGGACGATGTAGTCAATTGATGGGTTTAGTGTCACTGTATAAATCATACAGAAACCTCCTTCAAGGTAGTTTGTTCTGTGATTTGATCATGGATAACCAAAGGACAGGTGTCGGTGAGGATCGAAGCTGCTGACAATGAAGCGACACTGACAAAACTTGTTTGATTGAATTTGCTGTGATCAACTAAAACAAATGCTTCTTCAGATTGTTGAATAGCTGTTCTTTTTAGAATTGCTTCTTCAGGGTCAGGAGTGGAATAGCCGCTATCTAAGTGGACTCCGTTCATTCCCATGAACGCTTTGTTAAAACGATACTGTTTCAATTGTTCTAAGGCCTGTGAGCCAACGACTGCGTCAGTTGTCAGTTTGATGCGTCCGCCTAGTACAATTGTTGCGATTTGTGCTTCAACTAGTCGAGCGGCGAGGCCAACTGAGTTTGTAACAACCGTAATTGTGCGATTTTTAAGGAATGGAATCATTTCAGAGGTTGTCGTTCCAGCATCTAAATAAATGACATCACCCTCAGTAATACTTTCAGCTGCATATTCAGCGATCATTTTTTTCTGTTGAACGTTTTTGGATGATTTTTCGAACATGCCTAGTTCTTGTTCAAGATGCTGTGGACGTTTAGCACCGCCGTGAACGCGCTCCAGCATTTGCAAATTTTCTAATTCTTGTAAGTCTCGACGTATTGTTGATTCGGAAGAGTCCAACCATTGAATCAAATCTTGAGATTTCACTAATCCATCACGTTCCAACCACTCGATTATTTTTCTATGTCTTTCTTCTGTAAGCATTTTCAATCCTCCTTCAACTGAAATAGTAACATAAATATTTTCAAAAGACAATCAAAAACGACCAAAAACATTCAAAAACGTTTAAACTTAATAATATGGTTCGTCTTATTTTGAAGCTTTCATTAATTTCGGTATGATAGATATAAGAGGTGAAGGTTATGGGAAAACAAACGATTTTACAAGGATTTGAGTGGTATTTGCCTAACGATGGCAACCATTGGAAAACATTAGCAGAAAAAGCAGAAGAATTAAGTAGCTTTGGAATCAATGCTGTTTGGATGCCACCCGCTTATAAGGGATCAGAGGGCGCCAATGATGTTGGTTATGGAACTTACGATCTTTATGATCTTGGTGAGTTCGATCAAAAGGGCAGTGTTAGAACAAAATATGGCACAAAAGAAGAATATTTGAGCAGTATTACTGCATTGAAGAAAGCCGGACTGAAAATTTATGCGGACATTGTTTTCGATCATTTTATGGGAGCTGATGAGACGGAAGTGGTCTCAGCTGTTTCTTATCAATTTGATGATCGAACACAACCAAGCTCTGGCAAGGAAGAAATTGAAGCATGGACGAAATTTACTTTCCCAGGACGTCAAGGTAAATACAACGACTATCAATGGAATTGGAAAAATTTTTCTGGTGTTGATTATGATGCTCGTGAAAAAGATCATGCGATTTTTAATTTTGCAAATAAGGGCTGGGCACCGAAAGTTGATGATGAGAATGGCAACTTTGACTATTTAATGGGATGTAATCTGGACATGGAGAATCCCGATACGATAGAGCAACTAGATAAGTGGGGGAAATGGTATCAAGAATTAACGGATGTTGATGGCTATCGTTTGGACGCGGTAAAGCATATCCGTTTTGATCTTTTTGTTGACTGGTTGTTGCATCGTAGAGAGGAAAAAGGCGAAGAGCTGTTTGTTGTGGGGGAATATTGGTCTGATGAGCTGGATAAGTTACAGGAATATCTTGATTCATCAGGAAATTTGATTTCACTTTTCGATGTACCATTGCACTTCAATCTATTTCAAGCCGCTTCAACGATGGGTGGATTTGATATGCGGCAAATATTTGCTGGAACCTTGATTGAGACTCGACCCGACTGGGCTGTTACCTTCGTTGACAATCATGATACCCAACTTGGGCAAAGTTTGGAGTCTTGGATAGAGGGCTGGTTCAAGCTACATGCCTATTCATTGATTTTACTGAGAAATGAAGGAACTCCGGTTGTCTTCTGGGGCGATCTTTATGGTACCGAAAAAGCTGAAGCAGTGGGCTCTGGTCTGACTAACTTAATAGAATTGCGAGAAGAATTAAACTTTGGAAATCAGGCAGACTATTTTGACGATCCAGATGTTATTGGTTGGACGCTAACCGGTGATTTTGATGATAGTGACTCTGGAGCTGCTATAATTATGACGAATGCCAAAGGCGGCGAGAAAGAAATGACCGTTAGCGCTATTCATGAGGGAGAAACATTTGTTGATTTGCTGGGAAATAACGAGGCAAAAGTTGTTTTGGATGAAAATGGACAAGGTGTATTTCCAGTAAATGATGGGCAAGTTTCTGTTTATGTTAATGAGAAACTGGTTCAAAAAATACGAGGATAATTAATTAAGAAGAAAGTGTTACAATAGTTGAGTTTTTTAAGTAGCCATATAAAAAAGAAAGCGAACAATCATAACTCTTTTCCATATGGGATAGTTTTATGATAATTCGCTTTTTTTATTAGTATTCTCAAAAAATACGATTAGTCTTTGATCTTTTTATCTTGTATTTTTGCAATCGCTGCATCAGAACGTTCGCGAATCTGTGTTTTGATTTTTTTAGTGTAACCCTCGTCTGTCAGGATCATTAGTAAATCACCGACTTTCATGACTGTATCTCCATGAGTGAGTATCTCAGAAGAGCCACGTCTAATCGAAATCAACAGCATTTCTTTTGGCCAATTAAAATCGCGAACCATTGTGCCATCTAACGTACTTTCGGCAGTCACCGGGAATTCGATGATTGTTTTATTTCCGGTAATACTTGGCAGATGCCCGTTTAATAAACGTTCAAGCAATGATTCATAGATAGGATTACCACCTAACAAATCGTTGATGACATATGCAGTTAAAGAACAAACCGCTAGTGGCATTAAATGAGTAATATTTCCCACCATTTCAGTCACAAGAATAATTGCCGTTAAGGGCGCCTTGCCAATAGCGGTAAAATATCCCGCCATCGCAAAAATTGCAAAATCTCTGATCAGCATCGGGTCCATTCCGAACCATCGATGCAGGATAGTTCCATAAATTGCCCCAATCAAAGCACCTAACGTCAGAATTGGTAAAAAAATACCGCCTGGAAGATTCGCGCCGTAAGAAACCATTGAAAAAATAAATCGTAAAACGAATAATGATATTAAAACAATCAGCGGAAAAACTTGTTCACCAATTGATAACACAATTTGATTCCCACCACCCAAATAATGGGGGAAAAAAAGTGCAATTGGAATAATCAATAAAAATGGGATAATGCCATACAGATGTTCTGGCAAATGGCTGCGTTTATAAAGTTGTGGCAAAGATAAAAGCACAACTTGATACACATACCCCAGAATACCTAAAATAATTCCCAAAAGAATTAATAAACCATAGTATTTCAAAGGTAACGAAGGAACATTAGCAATAAACAAAACCGGCTTTAAGCCGAAAAAGTTCAAGGAAATTAAATTTGCGGTCAATGCTGCTGTTAGAGAAGTCAACCAAATCAAAGGAGAAAAATGATGATGGACCTCTTCAATCACAAATAACAGTCCAGCAATCGGGGCATTAAAAGCAGCTCCTAAGCCTGCAGCAGCTCCACTAGAAATAAAAATCTTTTTTTCAGAGGTAGATGCCTTTGTATACTCACTGAAACCTTGACCTACCATCGCACCTAACTGGATTGAAGGACCTTCGCGACCTAAGAATAATCCTGAACCTACTGAAAGAACGCCACCAACAAATTTTTTCCATAGAACTGAAAACCACTTCAGCTTAATCTCCCCCTGAAGCGTGCCTTCAACCTGGGGAATTCCGCTTCCTTTAATATTGGGTTCTGATTTAATCAAACTGCCAACAATAAAGGCGCAAACCAACATAATTAAAGCCCAAGGGATAATCCAAACCGGATTTCCGCGAAGCCAAAGATAAAGTGTGACCATGTGTTCCATCATTTCTTCTATCAGTAAGCGAAACAAACTGACAATGATTCCTGCGATTGCTCCAATCAGAATACCTTTCAATATAAAAATTACTTTTGTACTATCTAAACGTTTGATTTCATGTTCGTTTTTCATGATTTCCTCCCATATCCTTATTAAATTTAACGCGCTTTTCTGAGAAATACAAGGATGAATCAATGAATTCGCTTTTTTAAAATGTTGCTAGTGTCGCGAAACTTTCTGAGATGCTATAATAAAAAAGATTGAATAAAGAAAGGACGTTTTGCATGCCAAACAAACAGGAGTTGTTAGCAGGACTAAACCCTAAGCAAAAAGAAGCGGTGCTTCATACCGAAGGACCGTTATTGATTATGGCGGGAGCAGGGAGTGGAAAGACGCGAGTTTTGACACATCGAATTGCTTATTTAATAGAAGAAAAAAACGTGAATCCATGGAACATATTAGCGATTACCTTTACCAATAAAGCAGCACGAGAGATGAAGGAACGGGTAAGCGGGATTTTAGGAAAAGGCGGAGAAGATGTTTGGGTTTCAACTTTTCATTCCATGTGTGTACGTATTTTACGTCGTGATGTCGATGCGATTGGTTATGATCGGAACTTTACAATTTTAGATAGCTCAGATCAATTAACATTGATGAAACGAATTTTAAAAGAACTAAATATCGACCCTAAAAAATATGATCCACGTTCGATTTTAGGAAGTATCAGCAATGCAAAAAATGAATTGTTGACACCAGAAACGTATGCTGAACGTCAAGGTTCTTTTTTTGAAGAAATCGTTGCCCGTTGTTATGATGCCTATCAAAAGGCATTGCGAAATAACCAGAGTATGGATTTCGACGACTTGATCATGAATACGATTCGATTATTTGAGGATAACGATGAAGTTTTAACGTATTATCAAAATAAATTTCATTATTTACACGTAGATGAGTATCAAGATACTAACCATGCCCAATATACATTGGTTAATATGTTGGCTGCGCGTTTCCGTAATCTATGTGTAGTCGGTGATGCTGATCAAAGTATCTACGGTTGGCGTGGTGCGGATATGCAAAACATCTTAGACTTTGAGAAAGATTATAATGATGCAACCGTTATTTTATTAGAACAAAATTACCGTTCAACTAAAAGTATTTTAGATGCCGCCAATCAAGTAATCAAAAATAACAGTAATCGTCGAGATAAGAACCTTTGGACGGACAATCAGGCAGGAGAACAAATTACTTATTATCGTGCGGATAGTGAACGTGACGAGGCGCAATTCATCATCAGTAAAATCAAAGAAGAAATTCAAACCAATAATCGCAGTTACAATGATTTTGCAGTTCTTTATCGAACAAATGCGCAATCACGGGTAATTGAAGATACGTTAGTTAAGTCTAATGTGCCTTATACAATGGTTGGTGGTCATAAGTTCTATGATCGTAAAGAAATAAAAGATATCATCGCCTATTTAAATATCATTAACAACCCGAGAGATGGTGTCAGCTTTGAACGAGTAATCAATACACCAAAACGGGGAATTGGTGCTGCTTCAGTTGAGAAGTTACGAAATTTTGCAGCGATGCATGACTGGTCGATGGTTGAAGCGGCACAAAATGTCGACTTAGCAAATATTTCCGGCAAAGCTGGGCGGATGATCGGCGAATTCGGTACAATGATTACGCAATTCCAGGAAATGGTCGCTTATTTACCAGTAACAGATATAGTTGATCAAGTTTTAGAGCGGACAGGATACTTAGATGAATTAAAGAATCAGAGAACTTTAGAAGCGGAATCCCGTCTTGAGAATTTGGAAGAATTTCGAACAGTTACAAAAGAATTTGATAAACGAAATGAAGTACAGGATGATGAAGAAGCAGATGCGCCAGAAGAAAAACTTGCTGTTTTCTTAAACGATTTAGCTTTGGTTTCAGATTTGGATGATTATCAAGAAGAGAGTGCACAAGTAACCTTGATGACATTACATGCAGCCAAAGGGTTAGAGTTTCCAATCGTCTTTCTAATTGGCATGGAAGAAAAAATATTTCCACTCTCTCGTTCATTGATGGAAGAGTCCGAATTAGAAGAAGAACGCCGCTTGGCTTACGTAGGAATTACTCGCGCCGAAGAAAGCTTGTATTTAACAAATGCTTTTTCTCGGACGCTTTATGGAAAAACACAATACAATCAGCCTTCACGTTTTGTTGCTGAAATTGATGATAGCCTGTTGAATTCAGTGGGAATGCAGCCACAACCTAAAGCTACATTCAACAATCCATTTACTTCAAATCCAAATGCCATGAAGCCTAAGTACCAGCATGCAACAAGACAACCGATGACGAATAAGACAGCATCTGGCGGAGAAAATGAGAATTGGAATCCTGGGGATAAAGTTCAACATAAAAAATGGGGAACTGGCACAGTTGTAAAAGTTAGCGGCAACGCAAAAGATGTAGAGTTAGATATTGCATTTCCACAGCAAGGTGTCAAACGTCTACTGGCAGCCTTTGCGCCAATTCAAAAAGTATAAGTAATAATTAGGAGGGATCTTCTTGGAACCAATGACTTTTCAAGCAGCGGAAAAGCGTTCAGCAGAGCTTCGCGACGAATTGAATCAATATGCGTATGAATACTACGTGCAAGATCAGCCTTCGGTGGAGGATTTTGTTTACGATAAAAAATATCAAGAATTAGTAGAGCTCGAAACAGAATATCCTGATTTAATCACACCTGAGTCGCCTACTCAACGTGTCGGTGGAAAGGTATTAGAAGGCTTTGAAAAAGTTGTTCACGATATTCCTTTATATAGTTTAAATGATGTCTTTAGTAAGGAAGAATTGATGGCCTTTGACGAGCGAGTCAAAAAAGCTATTGGACATCCAGTTTCCTATTGTGTGGAGTTAAAAATTGATGGACTTTCAATCTCATTAAAATACGAGAACGGAGTCTTTGTTCAAGGGGCAACTCGCGGAGATGGAACAGTTGGTGAGAATATTACTGAAAACCTGAAAACGGTCAAATCAATTCCCTTACGCTTAAAGGAACCGTTGACGATCGAAGTTCGGGGAGAATGTTACATGCCGAAAGCTTCATTTATCAAACTGAATCAGCAGCGAGAAGAAGATGGAAAAGAGGTCTTTGCAAATCCTCGGAATGCAGCAGCAGGGAGCTTACGCCAACTAGACACTCGTATCGCCGCCCAACGAAATTTAAGTACTTTTTTATATACTTTAGCAGATTTTGGTCCGTTAGAATCAACTACTCAGGATCATGCGCTAAATGAGATGTCCCGGCTAGGCTTTCGAACAAATCCTGAACATCAGGTCTGCGAGACGATTGACGAAGTCTGGGAATATATTGAAAAATTTCATGAGATGAGAGATCAATTATCATATGAAATTGATGGAATTGTCATCAAGGTGAATGAGTTTACTCTACAAGATGAATTAGGTTTTACGGTGAAGGCGCCAAGATGGGCAACCGCCTATAAATTCCCGCCTGAAGAAGCGCAAACAACGCTATTAGACATTGATTGGACCATTGGACGAACGGGTGTATTGACGCCAACGGCAATCATGGAACCAGTGCGTTTAGCTGGAACAACAGTAGGACGAGCAAGCTTGCATAATAGTGACTACATTGAGAAAAAAGATATTCGGTTGAAAGATACAATTTTAGTCTATAAAGCTGGTGATATAATTCCAGAAGTTGCGCAAGTTATTTTAGAAAAACGTCCAAATAACAGCGAACCCTATCCAGTACCAACACATTGTCCAATTTGTGGAAGCGAACTAGTCCATTTAGATGAAGAGGTTGCGTTGCGCTGTATCAATCCAAAATGTCCAGCACAAATTAAAGAAGGCTTGAGTCATTTTGTCTCCCGGAATGCCATGAATATTGAAGGTCTGGGACCGCGTGTATTAGCGCAAATGTTCGATAAAGGGTTGGTTTCTGATGTTGCGGATCTTTATTCGCTAGAAAAAGAGCAATTACTGACATTGGACAAGATTAAGGATAAATCAGCTGAAAATATTTTGCAGGCGATTGATGCTAGTCGGGAAAATTCTGTTGAACGTTTGATCTTTGGACTAGGGATTCGTCATGTTGGCGCGAAAGCAGCAGGAATATTAGCTGAGCATTTCGGCAGTCTTGAAGCTATTAGTAAGGCTAACAAAGATGAAATTGTTAGTCTGAATACAATTGGCGAAACGATTGCTGACAGCCTGGTGACCTACTTTGAAAACGAAGAAGTTCATGAATTAATGCAAGAATTAGCTGATAGAGGAGTAAATCTTGAATACAAAGGAATTCGTGCGAGTCAATTAGCAGAAATCGAATCGCCTTTTAAAGATAAAACGATTGTCCTGACTGGCAAGCTTGTCGATTACACAAGGGAAGACGCAAAAGAAAAAATTCAAAATCTAGGTGGTAAGGTTACCGGCAGCGTTTCTAAAAAAACGGATATTGTAGTTGCTGGTGAAGATGCCGGAAGCAAGTTGACCAAAGCACAAAGTTTAGGAATTGAAATTTGGAATGAAAAACAAATGATTCAAGCAATCGAAGAAAGTCACACAGACTAGACAAATTTGTCTAGAAGCTTGTTGACGTTTCGATTAACGAACAGGTATTATAAAAAGACGTTAAAGCTATTAGAATGACTCTATTTTCAAATTTTTTGAATTGAACAATTTTTCAAAAAATTTCAAGAAAAAACCGTGAATTCTAACAGAGATATGATAAAATGATTGAAAATTGACAAATGAAAGAGGGATATTATGGCAATCAATGAAGAACAAGTAAAACATGTCGCGAAACTTGCGAAGCTTTCTTTTTCAGATGATGAATTGACCGGTTTTACGGATCAATTAGGCAAAATAATCGACATGGTCGAACAACTTGGGGAAGTTGATACAGAAGGCGTGCCATTTACTTCCAATGTATTAGAAACAATCAATGTTATGCGTGAAGACGTAGCTGATGAAGGCTGGTCACGCGATGAGTTAATGAAAAATGTTCCGGAAAGCGAAGATGGATTCATCAAGGTTCCGGCTATCATTGACAACGGAGAGGCTGGTGCATAATGGAAAAATTATACGATAAATCAATTGAAGAATTACACAGTCTGTTAGTTTCAAAAGAAATTACAGCCACTGATTTAACAAGTGAAACCTTTGCTCGCATCAAAGAAACAGAAAAGGACATTGATGCTTTCATTACTTTAAATGAAGAAAAAGCGATGGAAATGGCAAAAGCCATTGATATTAAAGGAATTACCAATGACAATGCATTGGCTGGTATTCCAATCGGAATCAAAGACAACATTGTAACGAAAGGGCTTTTGACAACAGCCGCATCTAAAATTTTATCGAATTTTGATCCTATTTATGATGCAACTGTTATGGAAAAAGTTTACAGTTCAGATTTGATTCCAGTCGGAAAATTGAATATGGACGAGTTTGCTATGGGAAGCTCAAGTGAAACATCTTACTTTAAGAAAACAAAAAATGCTTGGGATCAAACAAAGGTTCCTGGTGGATCTTCAGGTGGTTCTGCAGCAGCTGTTGCTGCAGGCGAAGTTCCTGTTTCATTGGGTAGCGATACGGGCGGAAGTATCCGCCAACCGGCGGCATTCAATGGTGTCGTTGGTATGAAACCAACTTATGGTCGCGTATCTCGTTTTGGATTGATCGCGTTTGCATCTTCGTTAGACCAAATAGGACCATTTACGCGTACGGTTAAAGACAATGCCTTGGCTCTGAATGCTATTAGTGGCTATGATCCAAAGGATGGTACTTCTGCTGGAGTATCTGTGCCTGATTTTTCTGCTGGCTTAACAGGCGACATTAAGGGAATGAAGATTGCCTTACCAAAAGAATTCATGGCTGAAGGTATCGAACCTGGCGTTAAAGCGGCGATCACGAAAGCGGTCGAAACCTTTAAAGCATTAGGTGCGACGGTTGAAGAAGTCAGCTTACCACATTCAAAATATGGCGTAGAAGTGTACTATATCATCGCTTCCTCTGAAGCAAGCTCAAATCTGCAACGTTTTGACGGTATCCGTTATGGGTTCCGTTCAGAAGATGTCCAAAACTTGGAAGATGTGTACGTAAACACTCGTACAGAAGGTTTCGGCGATGAAGTTAAGCGTCGGATCATGTTAGGAACATTCTCTCTTTCTGCGGGCTATTATGATGCTTACTTTAAGAAGGCTGGGCAAGTACGGACATTGATCAAACAAGACTTCGATAAAGTCTTTGCTGATTACGATTTAATCATTGGACCAACATCACCAACTGTTGCCTTTGGTATTGGTGAAAATATCGATGATCCAATCACAATGTATCTAAATGATATCTTAACAATTCCTGTAAACCTTGCTGGACTACCAGGTATGTCTGTACCTGCAGGTTTCTCAGAAGGATTGCCAGTTGGATTGCAAATCATCGGAAAACATTTCGACGAATCAACTATGTATAAAGCGGCTTATGCATTTGAACAAGCAACAGATTTCCATAAGCAAAAACCAGTGATTTTAGGGGGGGACAAATAATGAACTTAGAGACAGTCATTGGGCTAGAAGTCCATGTAGAATTAAAAACAAACTCTAAAATCTTTTCACCTGCGCCCGCTCACTTTGGTGCAGAAGCAAATACGAATACCAATATTATTGACTGGGGTTACCCTGGTGTTTTGCCAGTCATGAATAAAGCAGCAATCGAATTTGGGATGAAAGCCGCATTGGCTTTAAACTGTGAAATCTCAAAGAATATGCATTTTGATAGAAAGAACTACTTCTATCCGGACAACCCAAAAGCTTATCAAATCTCGCAATTTGATGAGCCGATTGGCCATGATGGTTGGATCGAAATCGATGTGAATGGTAAAAAGAAAAAAATTCGCATTGAACGTGTTCACTTGGAAGAAGATGCTGGTAAGAATATGCATGGTATCGGCGGCTACTCTTATGTCGATTTAAACCGTCAAGGAACACCGTTGATCGAGATTGTTTCTGAAGCGGATATGCGTTCGCCTGAAGAAGCCAATGCTTATTTGGAAGCCTTACGCTCAATTATCCAATTTACTGGCGTCAGCGATGTGAAGATGGAAGAAGGTTCAATGCGTTGCGATGCGAATATTTCTTTGCGTCCTTATGGGCAAGAAGAATTTGGTACAAAAACGGAATTGAAAAACTTGAACTCCATTAGTTTTGTCAAAAAAGGGTTGACCTTTGAAGTACAACGTCAAACAAAAGTTTTGCTTTCTGGTGGAACGATTCAGCAAGAAACTCGACGTTACGATGAAGGAACGAACAAGACAATCTTGATGCGTGTGAAAGAAGGATCAAGTGACTACCGTTATTTCCCAGAACCAGATATTCCGCGTTTCGAAATCGACGACGCATGGATTGAAAAGGTTCGTGAAACATTGCCTGAAATGCCAGCAGCTCGTCGTGAACGCTATGTAAATGACCTAGGTTTACCAGAGTACGATTCAATGGTCTTAACTATGAGTCGTGAGATGTCTGATTTCTTTGAAGATACTTTGAAAGAAGGCGCGGATGCGAAACAAGCCTCTAACTGGTTAATGGGTGAGGTTTCTGCATACTTGAATAGTGAAAAACTAGAATTAGCGGATACGAAATTAACGCCGAATAATTTAGCTGGTATGATTACATTAATCGCAGATGGTACGATTAGTTCTAAGATCGCCAAAAAAGTTTTCCGTGAATTAATCCAAAATGGTGGAGATGCAAAAGAGGTAGTTGAAGCTAAAGGTTTAGTACAGCTTTCTGATCCAGCCCAATTATTGCCAATGATCAATGAAGTACTTGATAATAACGAACAATCCGTTGAAGACTTTAAGAATGGTAAAGATCGCGCCGTTGGTTTCTTAGTTGGACAAATTATGAAAGCAACTAAAGGAAAAGCGAATCCAGGAGTAGTCAACAAGTTACTTCAAGAGGAATTAGCGAAACGTTAGAGGGAGCTCGATCATGAGAAAAGCACGACTGATTTATAATCCAGTATCTGGAAAAGAAATCATGCGCACTAATTTGGCGGATATTTTAGATGCTATTGAGAAAGCAGGTTATGAAGCAAGTGCCTTTGCTACGACTCCCGAGCCTGATTCAGCTAAAAATGAAGCAACCCGTGCCGCAAAGGCTGGTTTTGAGCTAGTTGTCGCAGCAGGAGGAGACGGGACCATTAATGAAGTTGTAAATGGGATTGCCGGCTTAAAAGAACGTCCTAAAATGGCAATTATCCCGGCTGGAACAACAAATGACTATGCACGAGCACTAAAAATTCCTCGCAGCAACGTTAAAGCTGCTGCTGAGGTTATTCAAAAGCAGCAAACTGTTAAAATGGATATCGGCAAAGCTGCGGATACTTACTTCATCAATATTGCAGCAGGCGGTTCATTAACCGAGTTAACCTATGAGGTTCCTTCTGAATTGAAGAGTATTTTTGGTTATTTAGCGTATTTGGCTAAAGGTGCAGAAATGCTTCCGCGAATCAAACCGACTAAAATGCGTCTGGTTTATGAAGGTGGAGAATATGAAGGCAATGCTTCAATGTTTTTCTTAGGCTTAACGAATTCGATCGGCGGTTTTGAAACGATTGCGCCAGATGCAAAGTTGGATGATGGGAAATTTTCACTAATTGTTGTGAAAACAGCAAATCTTTTTGAAATTGTCCGCTTGATTACGTTAGTATTGAATGGTGGTAAACACGTGAACGATTCAAAAGTTTTGTACGTGAAAACCAGTTTTCTAGATGCCAGCTTAATAGATACTGACAAAAAAATGATGATCAATTTGGATGGGGAATACGGTGGCGATGCACCAATGCGCTTTGAAAATCTACATCAGCACATTGAGTTTTATGCGAACACGGATGAGATTGACGATGCGGCTATCTTAGGACCTGATAATGAAAAAAGAGAAGCAGGGATCGAACTCGTTAAGGAATACGAGAAGATTCAAGACGAAGATACAGAAGAATAATTTTAAAAAACAATCTCGCTTCAGTTTGGCGGGATTGTTTTTTTCGGTAAATAAATCCTTCCATTCTTACAAAAGTCTTAAGGGAGATATAGCAGGCGTTGCCTTGCTTTTTCTAATAGAATTCATTAGAATAAGTGAATCAGCCTTAAAGGAGAATAACATGACCACAGTAGAAAAAAATCAAACATATACCGTTACAATCGATGACTTGTCGCATGAAGGGTTAGGTGTTGCTCACATTGACGGATATCCACTTTTTATCGAAAATGCTTTACCTGAGGAAGAAATGACAGTCAAAGTGGTTAAAGTCGGTAAAAAATTTGGGTATGGTAAAGTGATCGAACGATTTAACGCAAATCCAGAACGCCAAGAAGTGAAGGATCAGGATTTATTAAGAAGTGGTATTGCACCTTTAAGCCATATGACTTATAGCTATCAATTACGTTTTAAGCAGCAACAAGTGGAAAAGGTTCTAAAAACAATCGCAAAACTGCCAGAGCTGAGCGTAGCCGCTACTTTAGGAATGGAAAATCCGATTGGTTATAGAAACAAAGCTCAGATTCCAGTTCAAAAAGTCGATAATCAGTTAATGACAGGTTTTTATCGTAAAAATTCTCATGTATTATTGCCGATTGAGGATTATTACATCCAAGACCCTAAAATTGACCAAGCGATTATTACAGTGCGAAATATCTTAAGACGTTTTAACGTAAAGGCTTATAATGAACGTGAAAACACAGGTTTTATTCGTCATATTGTCATCCGTCGAGGGCATTATAGCCATGAGATGATGGTGACACTAGTTACTCGAACAGAACGTTTCTTTAAGGGAACTGAAATTGCTGAAGTGATCAAAACAGAGTTACCGGAGGTTGTTTCAGTCATTCAGAACATCAATCCAGAAAAGACTAATGTGATCATGGGTCGGGAGGAAAAGGTCTTATTTGGTAAATCGACAATCAATGACACCTTGCTAGGTAAGGTTTATCAAATCTCTCCCCAATCATTCTATCAAGTAAATACAGAACAAACTGAGGTGTTATATCAAACTGCGATTGAATTCGCTGATTTGAATGCTGAAGACATTGTAGTTGATGCTTATTGTGGAATCGGAACAATCGGTTTATCCTTAGCTGAAAAAGTTAAGCATGTTTATGGTGTAGAAATTGTGCCACAAGCTATCGAAGATGCGAAAGCAAATGCTAAGAAAAATGGGATTGAAAATGCTAATTATGAAGTTGGTAAAGCTGAGAAAATTATGCCACGCTGGGCACGAGAAGGGATTGAACCCTCGGTGATTTTTGTTGATCCACCACGAAAAGGGTTGGATGAAAAATTTATTGAAGCATCCGTTGCTGTTAATCCTGAAAGAATTATTTATATTTCTTGTAATCCAGCTACGTTAGCTAGAGATTTGAGAAGATATGAAGACCTTGGTTACCATGCTGTGAAAGTTCAACCAGTAGATTTATTCCCACAAACATATCATGTAGAATCAGTAACGCTCCTTGTGAAGGCGGTGTAAAAAATGAATCAAAAAGAGAAAATGCTAGAGCTAATCAAACAGAAACAGGGTGGCGGTCGTTCTAAAAAGATGGCAACACCTAAAAATGATCGTAAAAATATGCGTAAAGGACCCAAAATTTTCAATAAGTAGGATCATAGAAAGGGGTAGTATCATTGGGGAATATTTGGATACAGCGATTGACCAAATTTTACCAAAAATATGCGTATTTAATGCGCGGACGTTATGGTAGATTGGATCAAATCAATAAAGCCTTACTCATTGTATGGGCTGTGATGATGATTTTTGACCGTTGGATTCCGTTTTACATTGGAAATATACTTGCAATTGCTGCTTTCGTGCTGGTTCTTTATCGTTTTTGTTCGAAAAAGATTTATCCGCGAAGCAATGAAAATCAAAAATTTATTCAGTGGCTTGCTCGTATGAAAGATTTCTTCAAAGGTAAAAATGGAACTTATCGTTATTTTAAATGTCCAGAGTGTAAACAAAAGATGCGTGCACCAAAAGGTCGTGGGAAAATCAAAGTGACCTGCAAGCATTGTCACACACAGTTTGTGAAAAAGGTCTAGTTTTTAAAACTAGGCTTTTTCTGTTATTCTTTTAGTGAGAAGGTGAAAAGATGAATTTAGTATTAGTCCGACATGGCGAAAGCGAAGCGAATTTTGAAAACTATTGGACTGGATGGCTGGATGTAGATTTGACTGAAAAAGGAATTGAGCAAGCCAAGACAGCTGGTAATAAGATTAAGAATCATGGATTACTGATTGATGTTGCTTTCGAATCAGTTTTAAAACGTTCGATTAAAACGGCTCAAATGATTTTGCAAGAAGCAGAAGCGAGTTTTGTTCCTGAATATAAGACGTGGCGCTTAAACGAACGTCACTATGGCGCATTAGTGGGAAAAAATAAAGATATCATTGCGGAGCATTTCGGTGCCCAACAAGTGAAAAAATGGCGAAGAGGCTTTGATGAAGTCCCTCCACTAGCCAAAGACAATCATTTTGATCGTCGATATAATCATTTGGACCCACGATTGATACCGACTGGAGAAAGTCTACACATGACTTCACAGAGAGTGCTTCCTTTGTGGCAAGATCAGATCGCGCCGAACTTACTTGATGAGAAGACTGTTTTAGTTTGCGGACATGGTAATAGTTTGCGTGCATTAGTTCAGTTTTTAGAAAATGTTCCTACTAATCAAGTAGATCAAATTGAGATTCCTAATGCTACGCCAATGATTTATACTTTCAACTCACAATTGAAAATTATACAAAAAGAAATTTTATAAAAACAGGATATTAACTTAGAAAGGCATGACATGAATTATATTTGGGATTTTGATGGCACATTATATGATACGTATCCAATCATGTTAAAAGCATTGATGGAAACTTTTAAAGAATTTGGGATCGAAAAAGATGAAAAAGAGGTTTATCAGAAAATCAAAACTGAATCAATCCGTCAAATGATTATGGATTGGCGTTTACCTGTACCAGATTTTGATCGAAAGTATCATAGTTATGAGGCTCAGAAAAATAGGAACTCTTTTCCTTTTAAGGAGACAAAGGAGACGTTGGAAAAACTGCAAAACATGGGTGGTAGACATTTTATTTTGACTCATCGTACTGTGGATTCAACCTGGCAATTACTAAAAAGAGACGGATTAGATTCGCTTATCGTTGATATCATTGGAAGTGATTCGAATTTTCCAAGGAAACCAGATCCAAGTGCAATTTATTATTTTATTGATAACTATCAATTAGAATCTGAAAAAACTGTGATGATTGGCGATCGCAAATTAGATATCGAAGCTGGAAATAATGCTGGTGTGCAAACAGTTTTTCTTGATTTGGATCATTTTAGCCAAGTTGTTAAGGCGACTTATTCTATAAATAATTTAAAAGAAATGGTACAAATTTTCTGAGTAGAAAGCTATAATTAGGAAAAGGCTATTAATGAGTAAGCTGTTTATTAAAAACATTATTTCAACTCGAGCGAGAGGTGTAAAATGAAGTTACAACGCGATCAGGAGGTCGTAGAATCATTTAACTACGGACTTCCTCCGAAAGATCAGGTAGTGAAACAAAAATTGCTGATTAATTTCAGTCCACTGGAAGCAACAGATCCTGGATATCCACCTGAAAATAGTATTATGGGGGTGCGGATCGAATTTGTTCTTCCATTTGAGGAATTTATTATTGGCGGAGTTCTTTCTCAAGTGATCCACGTGATTGGTCGTCAAGTCAAACAGCAAAATGATTTGACTGAAGCGGAAGCCAATGAGATGATCCGTCCAATACTAAGACTGATTGAACGTATGGTTTATGAAATAACTGAGATTGCGTTAGATAAACCAGGCGTTAAAATTAATTTTTCATCTAATACCATTTAAAAGGAACCCTACCTGAAACTGACACTTATTTTCCAATTAGTCGTCATTTTTTAAGGTAGAGGTCCTTTTGTATATGATTATGAAAATTTCTTTGAAACTATGCAAATTTCAGGACAGATTATTTTATCTGGGTTATAATTTAAAGGTCACTAAAATTTAGGAATCGCGCAACTATATTTTAGGGTATTTTGTTGAAGAACAAATACCGGGAACCTTTACTTCCTTTGACAGACTTGTCATTATAGAAAGCTATTTTAAGGAGGAATACAATGACAACTCTGTTCACTGTATTAGTGATTCTAGTATTCGTTGCGTTGCTTGTGGCTTTTTACCAAATGCAAAAAAGACATGTGAAATTTTCTAATCGCGTTTTTGCTGGATTAGGCGCCGGAATTGTTTTCGGCGGGGTTTTGCAATTACTTTTAGGTAATGGTAGCAAAGTGATTTCTCAAGCGATGGAATGGATTGGAATCGTTGGTAATGGTTATATTTCATTATTACAAATGTTAGTTATGCCTTTAGTATTTATTTCGATCGTTGGTGCCTTTACCAAAATGAAATCAAGCAAGAAGCTTGGAAAAATCAGTGCCAATGTTTTAGTTACATTATTGGCTACAACGGCAATCGCTGCTTTGATTGGGATTGTGGCTGTTATGGTCTTTGGACTAGATGGTGCGACATTTACTAAAGGAGCAGCTGAAACTGCTCGAATCAAAGAGTTGGCGGATCGTCAGTCAATGGTTCAAAACTTTTCAATTCCGCAACAGATTTTATCCTTCATCCCAACTAATGTCTTTGCTGATTTTGCGGGAACACGACCAACAAGTACAATTGGTGTGGTAATTTTTGCGGCTTTTGTAGGGATTGCCTTTTTAGGTGTTCGACGAAAAGCACCAAAAGAAGCGGAATTCTTTGCGAATTTGATTGAAAGCTTATATAAGGTTGTTATGCGTATCGTGACGCTAGTGTTACGTTTAACGCCATATGGTGTCTTTGCTTTGATGACAAATGTATTAGCAACCAGTGATTTTGAAGCAATTGTTAACTTAGGTAAGTTCATTTTAGCCTCTTATAGTGCATTGATCGTTGTTTTATTGGTTCATTCTATTATTCTGTTAGGTGTAAAAGTGAACCCAATCAACTTCTTTAAGAAGGCTTTCCCAGCATTGAGCTTCGCGTTTACTTCACGTTCAAGTGCGGGAACGTTGCCGATGAATATTGAAACACAAACCAAAGCGTTAGGTGTAGATGAAGCTACGGCTAACTTTGCAGGAAGCTTTGGTATCTCGATTGGTCAAAACGGTTGTGCTGGTGTGTATCCAGCAATGCTTGCGACAATCGTAGCACCTACAGTTGGTGTAAATGTTTTTGATTTGAAATTTATTGTGATGCTAATTGCTATCGTAACTATTAGTTCATTTGGCGTAGCTGGTGTCGGAGGCGGAGCAACTTTCGCTTCATTAATCGTTTTAGGTGCGATGAACTTACCAGTGGCGATCGTTGGTTTAGTAATCTCTGTGGAGCCGATGATTGATATGGCTCGTACCGCGGTTAATGTCAGTGGCAGTATGGTTGCTGGCGTCGTAACTAGTGAACGCATCCATGAATTAGACCGGGAAATTTTACATGATGAAAATGCTTCGATTGAAGTAAATTCTTAATATGAAAGGCTTGGCTGGCGCGACCAAGTCTTTTTTGCTACACTCAACTTGCTAGTCTAGCTAAATGACCGTAGTGCTTCAATGAAACCAGAACATTGGTTACCGAGAGATATTTTTTATTGGATTAGCATTAGAGGCCACTCTTTGATATATTGAGTGTATGTAGATTTAGAATATGTATTTTTTGGAGTGAATATTTTGTTTAACGAACAGGTAAAAGTAATTTTATATGCAAATGATGTACGTAAAGCTAGTAATTTTTGGCAAAGTTTAGGATTTGTCGAGATTAGTTTTGAAGAATTGGATGGTTCTCAAGTGGCAGAAGTAGCGATGAGTCAAAATAGTACGACACGTCTGGTAATCTACGATCGAGAATTTATTGAAAAAAATGATGATGAAGCAGCTGAGCCATCTCCCGCTTTAATTTTTGGAAGTGATGATGTTATGGCATTGTACAAAAAATTGCAGAAGGTGGATGTTCAATTAGGAGAGTTGGCTCAAATTGGCGAAGAGTTTTTATTCAATTTTGTTGATGCGGATGGAAATTATTTTGTAGTATCAGGTAATTAAAGCGTTCTTCAGTTAGGGGCGAACAAAGATGGAGCAGGTTTTTGTAATTGGTGATGTTCACGGGGAATACGATATGTTCAGATCAATCTTAAAAAATTTTCAGCCGGACGAACAGCAGTTGATCCTGATTGGAGATCTGAATGATCGAGGGCCCAAAAGTAAAGACTGTTGGCTTTTAGGAATGGAACTTGTAAAAAAATACCAAGCAATCTATTTAAGGGGAAACCATGAGCAATATTTTCTGGAGTTTATGAACAGTCCAGAAGATTGGTTTCCAAGTTATCTTTATAATGGTGGAAAAGAAACGATTGAAAGTTTGTTACATAAAGGCGCGACAGATGAATATTCACCGACTGAGATTGCTATGATGATCCGTAGTCGGTACAAAGATATGTTGAATTTTTTAGCGGAACGTCCATTCTATTATGAGTGGGGCAATTATGTCTTTGTTCATGCTGGAGTTGACTTGACAAAGGATTGGAAGGAAACCTCCCTGCAAGATTTCTTGTGGATTCGCGAACCGTTTCATGAAGGTAAAAACAATACAGGAAAAACAATTGTATTTGGTCATACTATTACACCAATGCTATATGGAGATATGCAAACGACAGCCCTTTGGCAATCTGATGGAAAAATCGGAGTTGATGGTGGAGCAGTCTTTGGCGGAACTCTGCACGGGGTGGTTTTTGATAAAAATGGCATTGTTCATGATTACGAAATCCCTAATACGGACGGACCATGGCAACCAGATTTTTAACGTTCAAAAAGATTCAACAATTATTGAAGTCACTATTTTGTATCATTGAAGAATAAAGTGAAGATCTCACTATTTAAGCTGAACGCTTCAAAACTTTCTAATTTAAAAGTTTTGAAGCGTTCGCTTTTTTTGATTTCAAAAATCCTTCTGGTCTCAGTATCATTTTTTTGTTAATTGCATTGCGCAATTCTTTACAAAATGTCATAGTGATTTAGTAGAGTCTTAATTAGTTTAGGATTAATATCGTACTAAGCAGGATTATGCTGTAGGGTTCTGTTATTTATAATTGTTAAAAATTGAGAAAGGAAATTCTTTTATACTATGTCAGATATTGTAAAAGGTCATTTATCCGAGAGTTTTACCGTTGTCATATGGGCGTTGACATTTATTTCTACTAAGGTGCTACTTGAGTTGTTTTTACCAATCGAAATTCTTTTCGTGCGATTTCTTATTGGTTTTCTTGTTTTAACAATAGTCTCACGTAAATTCTTGCCCTTTAAGAGCTGGCGAGAGGAACGGTATTACATAGTTGCTGGTTTATTTGGTGTTTTTTTATATTATTATTTAGAAAACGTCGCACTGACCTATACTTTAGCAATGAACGTCGGGATCATTGGTTCGGTTAGTCCTTTTATGACTGCCTTGATCAGCCGCTTTGTTTTGAAGCAAGGAATGATCCCGCGTGTTTTTATTTTAGGCTTTATTTGTTCAATGATTGGAATTTCATTGATCAGTCTTTCAGGAACACTGAATGTTAATCCGATTGGTGATGGCTTGGCTTTGGTGGCAACAATTTGCTGGGCTTCCTACTCTTTAATAGTGAAAAAAATTAGCGAGTTTGGTTATGGAACTATTGCTACAACACAGCGGATTTTTTTCTATGGTCTATTGTTTATGCTGCCAGTTTTAGTTATTACGCTGGATAAGTTCGATTTTTCTCGTTTTTTGCAAGTGGAAAGTTTGGGTAATCTTCTTTTCTTAGGCATTGGTGCTTCCGCTCTGTGCTTTGTAACTTGGAATTTTTCGGTCAAAAATCTTGGAGCAGTAAGAGCAGCAGTGTACATTTACACCATTCCAATGCTGACTACGATAGCTTCTGTTTTGATTTTGGGTGAGAGGTTGACGCTTAAAACGTTCATTGGAATTTTATTGACTTTGACAGGTTTGCTTTTATCAGAGCTGCCCAATTTTATACAGCAAAGAAAAAAAGAGAGTTAAAAGTGCTGATCCATAATTTTTTAGATATTTTGGTCAGCTCCTATTTACGAATAAACGGCGACGTATAAGCAGTGTCTGTAGAAATAAATCGGAATTTTGAGGAGTACTTTCAGAAAACCCTTCATATTTCTTGACGCTGAACGCATATGGGGACGTCCATTTTTTGCTTGAGATCAATAAGCAATCTTTCTTGAAATATGATAAAATAGATAAGATTTTGGATGAAATGAGGAATTGAAATGGCAGAGAATTTAAACCAGGAAATCATTCAACTACTGAATAAAGAATTAACGGATTATCGTCCGCAGCAGATCAATGTCGTTTTGACATTACTTACAGACGGAAATACGGTACCTTTCATTGCTCGTTATCGTAAAGAAATGACAGGCAGTTTAGATGAGGTACAGATTCGTGAAATCGAAGAACGTTACAATTATTTGGAAAACTTAGAAAAGCGTAAACAAGAAGTTTTACGACTAATTGACGAGCAAGGAAAATTAACAGACGAGTTAGCTAAGAAAATTCAACAAGCAGTTAAAGTTCAAAAGGTTGAAGATTTATATCGTCCATATAAGCAAAAACGTCGAACAAAAGTAACGATCGCTAAAGAAAACGGGTTAGAGCCTTTAGCCAATTATTTGGTGAGCTTTCCGCAATCTGGTGATGTCTATGCTAAAGCTGGCGAGTTTATAAATGAAAACATCGTCAATGCTGAGGAAGCTTTGCAAGGAGCACATGAGATTGTAGCCGAACAAATTAGCGATAATCCTGATTTTCGCACGTGGATTCGTTCGTATACGAAAAATAAAGGTGTGTATCAGAGCAAGGTCAAGGATGCCGATAAAGATGAAAAAGGTGTCTATGAAATGTACTATGATTTTGCTGAGCCAATCAACAAAATGGTTTCTCATCGTGTGTTAGCCTCCAATCGTGGTGAAAAAGAAGAGATTTTAAAAGTTTCAATCGTGGTCGAAGAAGAAAAAATCTATGAATATCTTGAACGTCAATTAGTGCAGAATACTCGAGCTGTCACTGCGGAGTTTGTTCGTGAAGCTTACAAAGATAGCTATAAACGATTCATCGGACCTGCGATTGAACGGGAGATTCGAAATGAATTGACGGAAGAGGCAGATGAACAAGCGATCAATATTTTCGGTGAAAATTTACGCAATTTACTATTGCAACCACCTTTAAAAGGAAAAGTCGTGCTGGGATTTGACCCAGCGTATCGTACTGGCTGTAAACTAGCTGTGGTAGATGAAACCGGAAAAGTTTTAGCGATTGAAGTGATTTATCCTCACAAGCCGGCTCCTCAGGCAAAACGACAAGCTGCTGGACCTGCATTTCAAGCGTTAATTAAAAAGTATAACGTTGAGATGGTTGCGATCGGCAATGGCACTGCAAGTCGTGAATCTGAATTATTCGTAGCTGAACAACTAAAACAAGTTCAACAAGAAGTCTTTTATGTGATCGTTAATGAAGCAGGAGCTTCTGTTTACTCAGCCAGCGACATTGCCCGGACAGAATTTCCTGAGCTGCAGGTTGAAGAACGAAGTGCAGTCAGCATCGCGCGTCGATTGCAAGATCCGCTGTCAGAATTAGTAAAAATCGATCCAAAAGCTGTTGGTGTTGGTCAATATCAGCATGATGTTTCTCAAAAACGTCTTTCTGAGCGTTTAGATTTTGTAGTAGAGACCGCGGTTAACCAAGTCGGAGTAAACGTCAATACGGCTAGTCCACAGCTATTACAGTATGCTTCTGGCTTAAACAAAACGACAGCGCAAAATATTGTTAACTATCGTGAAGAAAACGGTGCATTTACCTCGCGTCCGCAATTGAAAAAAGTTCCTCGCTTAGGACCAAAAGCTTACGAACAAGCTATCGGTTTTTTGCGAATTCCTGGAGCAAAGAATGTGTTAGATACAACTGCCATTCACCCAGAAAGCTACAATAGTGCAAAAGAAATTTTGGATCTTGCTGAGGTTGACCTAAAATTATTAGGTTCTGTGGAAGCCACAGAAAAAATCAAAGCATTACAGTTAAGTCAATTGCAGCAAAAGCTTGAAATTGGTAAGGAAACGATTAAGGATATCTTGCAAGCCTTGCTTCAACCAGGGCGAGATATGCGTGATGAAATGCCCGCTCCTTTATTACGTCAAGACGTATTGACGATGGAAGATTTAAAAGCGGGAATGGAGCTTCAAGGAACTGTTCGAAACGTGATTGATTTCGGAGCCTTTGTTGATATTGGAGTAAAACAGGACGGATTGGTCCACATTTCTAAATTGAGTAAAAAGTATGTAAAACATCCAACTGACGTAGTTTCGGTTGGTGACGTGGTGACTGTTTGGGTCGAAGCAGTTGATGTCAAAAAAGGACGTATCAGTTTGACAATGGTTCAAAGTGATAAAAATGACTAATCAGGAATTACAGGCTCTCGTCGAAAAGATCTCTCATGATTCTTTTCGACAACCCTTCCGTCATAATGCCCGCTTTAATCGTCGACTTAAAACGACAGGTGGACGCTATCATTTGAAAAGCCATGATTTAGATTTTAACCCGATTCTTTTTGAAAAATATGGTGAAGTGGAATTAATCAAAGTAATTAAGCACGAGCTTTGTCATTATCATCTTCATCTGGCAGGAAGAGGTTATCAGCACAAGGATCTGGAGTTTAAACAGCTGTTGAAAAAAACTGGTGGATCACGATTTGCTCCAAAACTTGTGGCAGTCACATTTCAAGTATATCAGTGTCGAAAATGCCATCAAGAAATTAAGCGCCGTCGAAAAATTGATACAAAACGATACGTTTGTGGAAGTTGTCATGGACAGCTAGAATTTTTGAAGACAATTGAATCATAGGAAGTGGCAAGGTAATCTGAAGAATAAAAGATTGCTATTTTTACGGATTTATATGATAATGTGAACCGCAAACAATTTTGTACATATAAGGAAGAGGATTAAATGAATAATAAAGAGATACTTTATCATTTTGTTGGAATCAAAGGATCAGGCATGAGTTCATTGGCTTTGGTCCTGCATGAAAAGGGCTACCATGTACAAGGCTCTGACGTTGAAAAATATTTTTTCACGCAACGTGATCTAGAAAAAGCCGGCATTACGATCTTGCCATTTAGTAAAGACAATATTAAGGAAGGCATGAAGATCATTCAAGGAAATGCCTTTCCAGATACCCATGAAGAAATCGCTCGGGCGAAAGAATTAGGATTAGAAATTGTTCGGTACCATGATTTTATCGGAGAATTTATTCAACCCTATACTAGTATTGCAGTAACAGGTTCGCATGGTAAAACAAGTACGACTGGATTGCTGGCGCATGTCTTAAACGGATTAGCGCCAACGAGTTACTTAATTGGTGATGGTACTGGACATGGTGTTCCAGATGCGACTTTCTTCGCCTTTGAAGCATGCGAATATCAACGACATTTCTTGGCATATGCGCCTGATTATTCAATCATGACAAATATTGACTTTGATCATCCTGATTATTTCAAGAGTATCGAGGATGTTTTTGAAGCCTTTCAAACCTTGGCTTCTCAAGTTAAAAAAGGAATTTTTGCTTATGGGGACGACGAATATTTACGTAAACTAAAAGCAGATGTACCGATTTATTATTATGGATTATCTGAAAACGATGATATTCAGGCACGCAATATTGTTCGGACAACAAATGGATCGGCCTTTGATGTTTACCATAAAGAAAAATTTATTGGGCGTTTTTCAGTTCCATCATTTGGTAAGCACAATATTCTTAATGCCTTGTCTGTTATTGCGGTTGCCTATTTTGAAGATTTAGATATGGACAAAGTTAAAGAAGAAATGTTGACTTTTTCTGGTGTTAAACGTCGTTTTACTGAGAAAAAGGTTGCTGATATGATTATCGTTGATGATTATGCACACCATCCAGCTGAGATCAAAGCAACGATTGATGCTGCTCGTCAAAAATATCCGGAAAAAGAATTGGTTGCTGTTTTCCAACCACATACATTTACTCGGACAATTGCTTTGATGGACGAGTTTGCTGAGGCCCTGGACAAAGCCGATCAAGTTTATCTGTGCGATATTTTTTCATCTGCTCGTGAAACGGCAGGGGATGTAAAAATAGAAGATTTAGGTGAAAAGATTCAAAAGGGTGGACAAGTAATCAAAGAAGAAAACATGTCGCCTTTATTGGATCATGAAAATGCCGTCGTAATTTTTATGGGCGCTGGAGATGTTCAAAAGTTTGAACGTGCATACGAAGATTTATTAAGTAATACGACACGCAACGTATTATAATATAAAAGAAGGGTTCAGACATTTTTTGTCAGAGCCCTTCTTTTAACAAATCTGGCGAAATTCACGGGTTTATTTATTGCATAAATCTTTATACTTGAATATGTACAAACTTGTGTTTTGTTTGCTTTCTGATAAAATAATGAATAGAACAAATGACGGAGGGAATGAATTTGTATAATATGAAGGCTCGGAAAATAGGCAAAACGATTGACGAAATTGAGGAAGGTGACTCGTTATCGTTAACGGAATCGATCGAAGATAATCAGATTCTTTTATATTTAGGTTTGACAAATGATGCAAATCCTTTGTACATCCAACATGACTATGTAAAAGAAACTGAATACGAACAGCCACTTGTACCCTCGATTATGTTAATGGGCATCATTACGAGTGCGATTTCTAAACATTTACCAGGACCGGGTTCTCACGTAGTGAATTTTTCAATTAATTTTATTGATCCAGTTTTTCACTATGAAACACTAACCTTTGAGTTTGAAGTAATCAAAGTAGATAAAATGAAAGATGTCGTTACTATTTCCGTTGAAGCGGTAGAAGCAACGGATAACGAAGAAAAACGCATTTTGGATGCTGTGGTAATGGTGAAACCGCCACAAGCACAATTAGGAGATGAGATAAATGAATAATCAAGAAGCACGCGTTTATGGTTTAAATCGGTTCTATGGAAAAATCTATGCATTCTTGGCATTGGGCATTGGAATCAGTGCGGTGATTTCCTATATGACTTTAGGGCCGTGGGCGTATCAAATGGGCAGTTTTATTCAGAATTTCCCACTAGGCTTTTGGGGAATCTGGATCGCTGAAATTGCCTTAGTGGTTTTTCTTGGTATTAAAGCACAGAAAAATCCTACATTAGCAATTAGTGGATTTATTGTATATTCTGCCTTGAATGGCTTAACACTGGCTGTCACCTTAGCAATGTATGATCTAGGGACTGTGACACAAGCATTTGTTACAGCCTCAGCGACGTTTCTAGTAATGTCACTTGTGGGTTCTTTTACTAAACGTGATTTATCTGGAATTGGTCGAGCAGCTTTAAGTTGCTTGTTGGGGATTATCATTGCGATGCTGTTAAATGTTTTTGTTTTACACAGCGGTGCCGTAGATTTCTTTATTTCTATTTTAATGGTAGTAATAATGTCCGGGATTACAGCTTATGATAATCAAATGATTCGTAAAATCTATCTTGGAACAAATGGTGAAGTTGGAAATGGCGTTGCGGTCTTTATGGCCTTGCAGTTGTATCTAGATTTCATTAATCTGTTTATTTCATTCTTACGAATTTTTGGAAGTAGTAAATAGAGGCGAGCAATCGTCTCTTTTTTTTGGACTAGTGAATATTGAAAACAAAATAGCTTCATTCTTTTCTTTTCAACGAATACTTTGTTAAAATGAATCGTGAAGGATTGAAAGTCTCGTTCATTAATTTTTATAGAACATTTCTAAAAAAATCCCTGAATAGGAAATAGGAGTCGAAGAGATGAGTGAAAAGAAATTATTATTAGTTGACGGAAACAGTGTAGCGTTCCGTGCTTTTTTTGCCTTGCATAATTCGTTGGAGCGCTTTAAAAATAAAAATGGCCTACATACGAATGCGATCTATGCATTCAACAATATGTTTGAAAACGTGATGGAGCGTGAAAAACCTACCCATGTATTAGTTGCTTTTGATGCCGGCAACACGACATTTCGGACAGCTATGTATTCTGAATATAAGGGTGGTCGTTCAAAGACTCCTGGTGAATTTCGCGAGCAAATGCCTTACTTACGTGAATTATTAGTTGGTCTCGGCGTGAAACATTATGAGTTGGACAATTACGAAGCGGATGACATTATTGGAACTTTGGCCCATCAAGCAGCGGATGAAGGCTATGATGTCGTTGTTTTATCTGGAGACCGCGATTTAACGCAATTAGCGACAGATAAGATTAAAGTGGATATTACAGTTAAAGGTGTTAGTGAAATCGAATCTTACACTCCGGAACATGTTGCCGAAAAATATGACGGGTTAACGCCAAATCAAATCATCGACATGAAAGGACTTGCCGGAGATACCTCGGATAATTACCCAGGCGTAACAAAAGTCGGAGAAAAAACGGCAATCAAATTATTGAAGCAGTTTGGCAGTGTTGAAGGTGTTTACGAAAGTATTGATGAACTAAAGAAAAGTAAAATGAAAGAAAATTTGATTAATGATAAGGATCAAGCATTTTTATCTAAGGAATTGGCTACAATCAAATTAGATGCACCAGTTGAAATTTCCATTGATGAATTAGTTTATAACGGAAAAGATTTGGATAAGCTTATTCCTTTCTTTAAGGAGATGGATTTCAAAGGCTTTTTAAATAAATTGAACGTGGAAGAAGAGGAAGTTGAGTTAGAGGACATCAAATTCGAAGTTGTCACGGAGTTTAACGAAAAGATGTTTGATGCCGATGCCGCCTTATATGTTGAAATGCTAGAGGACAATTATCATTTATCAGATATCGTGGGTGTCGCTTGGGGCACTGGAGATAAAATTTATGTAACAAATGAATTGGCTTTGTTTGAAAATGAGGCATTTAAGAAATGGCTTGAAACAGCAAATGGTAAGAAGGTTTATGACGCTAAGCGTACTTATGTGGCATTGAATCGCTATATTACAAAAACCGAGGGAATCAACTTTGATGTTTTATTAGCTGCGTATTTATTAGATACGAATGATAACAGTAACGATATCGCGGGTGTGGCACAGTATTATGGTTATACAGAAATTCAAACGGATGACCAGATTTATGGAAAAGGAGCCAAAAAAGGGTTGCCTGAAGATGATGAAATTTTCTTTGGACATTTAGCTCGTAAAATTAAGGCAATTCATTTCCTAAATGATAAGCTAGAGAAAGAATTGGAAGAGAAGAAACAAGATAAGCTGTTTTACCAAATGGAACTGCCCCTTTCTCGTATTTTAGCAGAAATGGAAATTGCCGGAATTACGGTTAATGCACAAACGTTACAGGCTATGCGGGGAGAATTCTCGAAACGTTTGCAAGAAATCGAAGAAAAAATTTATCAAGAAGCTGGTGAAGAGTTCAATATCAATTCACCAAAACAATTGGGCGTGATCTTGTTTGAAAAAATGAATTTGCCAGTTATTAAGAAAACAAAAACAGGTTATTCGACAGCGGTAGATGTTTTAGAACAGCTGCGTGAACAGGCCCCAATCGTTGAACATATTTTAAATTATCGTCAAATTGCAAAAATCCAATCAACCTATGTTGAAGGATTATTAAAAGTGATTCAAGGGGATAATAAGATTCATACACGCTATATTCAGACCTTGACCCAAACCGGCCGATTAAGTTCGGTTGATCCAAACTTGCAAAATATTCCAATTAGATTAGAAGAAGGACGAAAGATTCGTCAGGCTTTTGTTCCTCGTGATGAAGACTGGGTAATCTATTCTTCTGACTATTCTCAAATTGAATTGCGTGTTTTAGCACATATTTCTGGGGATGAGCATTTGAAGCAGGCGTTTCGTGATGGTATGGATATTCACACTAGTACCGCGATGCGTGTCTTCAATGTTACTGAAGATGAAGTGACGCCGAATATGCGTCGAAATGCCAAAGCAGTAAACTTCGGAATTGTGTATGGTATTTCTGATTATGGGCTATCACAAAATCTGGGAATTACGCGCAAGGCCGCACAAGAATATATCGATACGTATTTTGAAAATTATCCAGACGTAAAACGTTATATGGAAGAAAGCGTACGTGAGGCTAAAGATAAGGGCTATGCTGCCACACTTTATAATCGACGACGCTATTTACCAGATATTAATGCGCGAAACTTCAATCTTCGTTCATTTGCAGAGCGAACAGCCATAAATACGCCAATTCAAGGAAGTGCAGCAGATATCTTAAAACTTGCAATGATTGAGATGGCAAAACGTTTGAAGGAGGAAAAACTACAGGCGACGATGCTGTTGCAAGTACACGATGAGCTTGTTTTCGAAGTTCCAGAAAGTGAATTGGAACAATTAGACAAATTAGTCAAAGAAGTGATGGAGAACACTGTTCAGTTAGATGTCCCGTTGTTAACCGACAGTAATTGGGGCAAAACGTGGTATGAAGCAAAATAAAAAGAAGCTGGGAGAAATTCCAGCTTTTTGATTTAGGAGTGAAGTAAAATGCCAGAATTGCCAGAAGTAGAGACTGTCAGAAAAGGTTTGGTCTCTTTGGTTAAGAATAAAACGATTGCGAAAGTTGATGTTTATTGGCCGCGCATTATTGAATTTCCCGAGATCGATATTTTTCAGCAGCAATTGATCGGTGAAACAATAGAAACAGTGGATCGACGTGGAAAGTACTTGATCTTTGAATTTACACATTACGAGATGGTTTCACATTTACGGATGGAAGGAAAGTATGAATTTTTTGATCAGCCGACTGCGTTAGACAAACACAGCCATGTTCGTTTCATTTTTACTGATGGTTCTGAGTTAATTTATCATGACGTACGTAAATTTGGTCGAATGGCTCTATTGAAAAAAGGAACGGCGAAAGAGTATAAAGGTTTGACGCGGTTAGGCCCTGAGCCGACAGATGCGGATTTTGACTTAGCTGATTTTAAAGTTAAATTGAAAAAGGCTTCCACCATGATCAAGCCTCTATTACTAAATCAAAAAATCGTGGCAGGCTTAGGAAACATCTATGTTGATGAAGTCCTCTGGTTAGCGAAGATTCATCCTGAACAACCGGCGAATACGTTGAGTTCTCAAAGTGCTCGCCAGTTGCGTGAAGCGATTATCGAGGTGATCGGAAAAGCGAAAGAGGCAGGCGGAACGACCATTCGAACCTATTTAAATGCGCTTGGAGAGGCTGGACATTTCCAACAAGAATTGCACGTCTACGGACAAACTGGTGAACCGTGTTCGCGTTGTGGCACACCAATTATCAAAATCAAAGTAGCGCAAAGAGGGACACACCTTTGTCCTCATTGCCAAAAACTAAAGAAGGTGTAGAATTTGAGCTTTGTATTAGGTGTTACTGGTGGTATCGCTAGTGGAAAATCAACGGTTGTAGATTTTTTTAAGGCAGAAGGATTTCCAGTTGTTGATGGAGACATTATTGCTCGGGAAGTCGTAGAGCCGGGTACTGAAGGACTGATGGCTTTAGAGAAAGTTTTTGGTAAAACAATTTTGCAAAACGATGGTAGTTTGGACCGCAAAAAATTGGGAACTTTAATCTTTCAAAATGAGCAAAAAAGACATCTGTTAAACAAAACACTTGATCCATTTATTCGTGATGAAATAAAAAAACAAACACTAGAGGCAAAAAAAGGAAGTCACTTGGTGATTGTTGATATCCCACTCTTATTCGAAGGACATTACGAATCAATGATGGATGAAGTGGCAACAGTTTATGTTACACCAGACATCCAATTGGAACGCCTGATGGCAAGAAATAATCTTTCTGAAGAAGAAGCTTTAAAACGCATTAATAGCCAGCTTCCGTTAGAGGAAAAGAAAAAAAGAGCGGATTTCGTATTTGATAATTGCAATTCACAAGAAACAACGCGTCAAGAGGTTCTTAAATGGTTAGAAAGAAAAAAATTTGTTTCTTAAAGAATTCAGCGTCGTAGCTTTACGACGCTTTTTTTAGTGGGCTGGTTATGGTAAACTCATGTTATATAAACAAAAAAGTTTTCTTTCAAACCTGTTTTTGTTTTTGAGAAATTATTCTATATAACAAAAAGATATTCATACAAAGTGAGTCATTCTAATTAATAAGAAAGTGCGGGTGAAATTATGCGTTGTCCAAGATGTAATCATAATAATTCACGAGTAATTGATAGTCGACAAACAGATGACGGGCGAGCGATCCGCCGTCGAAGAGAATGCGAGAGCTGCGGGTTTCGTTTTACGACCTTTGAGCGTATTGAGGCAGCTCCTTTATTAGTTGTTAAACGAAATGGGGATCGCGAAGAGTTCAGTCGTGATAAAATTTTACGCGGGTTGATTCGCTCTGCAGAAAAACGTCCAGTAGCTATGGAACAGATGGAACAGATCGTGGATCATGTAGAAAATCGTGTTCGCAGTATGGGAGAAAATGAAATTCCTACGAGTCAAATCGGCGAATTTGTCATGGAGGATTTAATGGAAGTGGACGAGATCGCCTATATTCGTTTTGCGAGTGTTTATCGACAGTTTAAAGACATGTCTGTATTCTTGAAGGAATTGCAGGAAATCGTTGACAAAGCAAAGTCAACAGATGATGAGTAGGAGGCTTTTTAGTGGCAGAAGAACTAAAACCCAGCACCTTTTACACGGTCTACGGTGAGCCACAACTTGATCAAAGCAAACAGGATGCGTTGCTTTATTTATATCAGCCGATTATCGGCAGTAACGCATTAAGCTTATATTTAACTTTTGTTAGCGATGTTAGCATAGAGGGTAAGAGTGCCAGCCTCATGCATACGGATTTATTAGCTGCAGTGGATACTGGACTGATGAATCTGGTGAAAGCGCGAGAACAATTAGAAGGCATTGGTTTGTTAGAAACGTTTCAAAAAACAGATAATGAAATTGGCATGAGTTTGCTCTATCAGCTTCACCCTCCATTGATTCCAGAGAAATTTTTTCAAGATCCTTTGATGGCTTATTTACTGATGGACAAGGTAGGAAAACGACGTTATGAACGTTTAGTTGAGCGCTTCAAGCCGAAAACCTTTGAAAAAGGTGAAGTCAAGAATATTACCAAACGTTTTCGTGAAGTTTATCGTTTCGATGATAAAGCTTTTGCCAGCCAAAGTGAAAGTTTAGAACAAACACAAGAGGCTTTTTCTACCCAAACAGATTTTGATTGGTCATTGTTTACGCAACAGCTTAAACGCTTTAATTTGTTTTTGAGTTATGATGATCGTGAAAAGCTGCAAACCTTTCAAACTTTGTATGGCTTGAATGAATTGGATTTAGCAGAGTATGTAGCGAAGGCAAGTGCTGGTGAAAAAAACGGGTTGAATTTTAGCTATTTACGTCAGCTGATCAACAAGGAAAAACGTCCCAACGTATCTGCTGAGCCTAAAGAAACGATGATCGATAGCTCTGCCAATAACGGAAGTTTTTCTCCGCAGGAATTAGAGGTCATTGCTCAAAGCAAAAAAATTGCGCCAGTAACATTTTTACGAGCGATTAAACGCGAAAAAGGCGGATTTGAGACAAATACGGAAGTTCGATTGCTAGAAGAATTGATTAGTCGCAATTTGTTACCGAAAAGCGTCATCAATATAATCATCAATTATATTTTGGTCATTCAAAACCAAGCGGTAATCAATGCGAACTATTTGAATGCTATCGCAAATGATTGGGCACAGAAAAAAATTATCAGTCCTGAAGCGGCAATCGCCCATGTACGTGAGAACAATCAAAAACTGGTTCGCAAACCTCAGACCAGTCGTCCAGCTTATCAAAAACGCGGAGCGGGTCGTAAAGAAGCGTTGCCAGAGCACATCAAACAGCCACCTAAAGAGACCAAATTAACACCGGAAAAAGAAGCAGAATTGAACCGTAAATTAGCGGAATATTTAAGTAAAGAAGGTGACGATTAATGGAAGATGTAGGAAAAGAGTTGAATCGCATCATTAAAAGCCGTGGGGTCGATGGTCGTTACCGCCAAATGATGGAAGAAGTTTTGGCCGATCCAGATGTTCGTCAGTTTATCGAAGAGCACAAAGAAAAGCTGACACAAGAGGATATCGAAAAATCCTTTGCGAAATTATATGAGTTTGTTCAAGAAAAGAAAAAATATTTAGCTTCTGATCCAACTATGATTGCACCGGGTTATGAACCGCAATTGAGTTTAAACTTTCACTTTATTGATGTGACCTATGTACCGACAGATGAGCTGTTGCGTATGAAGCGTGAAGAGGAAATCCGCAATCGCGTGAATTCGCTAGATATGCCCAAAGATATTCGCAAGGCCTCGATTCGCACCTTTGAGGTTACCTCTGGGCGTAGTGAAGCATTGGAGGCTTCTCTGGATTTCATTAATCAATATGAGGCAGCACCAAAAATGTTTCATAAAGCCTTGTTTTTAGTGGGGGATTTTGGTGTAGGGAAAACCTACTTGTTAGGAGCTGTTGCCCATGAACTAGCAGTTAAGGGTTTCGAAACCACACTTTTACATTTTCCAACATTTGCTGGAGAAATGAAACAAGCGATCTCCAATGACAAAGTAGGTCCAAAACTAGATGAAGTAAAACGGGCACCAATCTTAATGATTGATGATATCGGTGCAGACTCCATGAGCGCTTGGATTCGCGATGAAGTGCTAGGAGTGATCTTGCAGCATCGAATGCAGGAGCAATTACCGACCTTTTTCTCATCTAATTTCAATATGGATCAATTGGAGCAACATTTATCCGTTACACAACGAGGCGATGAGGAACCTTTGAAAGCAAAGCGGATTATGGAGCGTGTTCGTTATTTAAGTAGAGAAATCTGGGTAATCGGTGAAAATCGCCGAAACGGTTAAAAAAACAAAAATATCCTTAGAAAAAGGCAAACGCCCTATTAAAAAGCGCTATCATTTAGCTCTTTTTAGGGGGCGCTTTTTTTAAGGAGTGTTATAATTACTTTTAGGATGTGAAAAAATGAACGCGAAAGATTTATCGATTCGTTTACAAAAAGCGGCAGAATTTGTGCCGCAAGATGCACGTTTAGCAGATATAGGTTCAGATCACGCGTATCTGCCCGTCGCTTTAATGCTGCAAAACAAGATATCTTATAGTATTGCAGGAGAGGTCGTAGTAGGCCCGTATGAGTCAGCTAAAAGGCAAGCAGCAAAAAATGGTTTAGAGAACAAAATTGATGTTCGGTTAGCGGATGGACTTGAAGCAGTTGAATTGAATGATCAGATTTCAGCCATCACTATTTGCGGAATGGGCGGTGTCTTGATCCGCGATATTTTACAACGTGGGAAAGAAAAAGCGCGCCTATCCGGTAAAGAGCGCTTGATTCTACAACCAAATGTTGGAGAGCGTCAATTACGTCAATGGCTAGTAGCTGAAGGCTATACGATCACAGAGGAAGCCATCATTGAAGAAAATCAGAAAGTTTATGAGCTGATTGTTGCTGATAAAGATTTAGTGCAGCCGGATTATACTGCCAAAGAACTATTCTTTGGACCAGTTTTACTGAAAGAAAAAGCTCCTGTTTTTATCAAAAAATGGCAGCACAAACTAAGCAAAATGGAAAAAATCTTAACTAGTTTACACCAAAGTGATCAAGATGTTACCGAAAAAATCCGCGAGGTTATACTGGAAATTGAATGGATCAAGGAGGTACTTGAAGATGCAGGGAAGTGAATTTATCCAGCGTTTTAATCAATATTGTCCCGAATGGTTGGCTGAAGAAGGCGATCCTGTCGGCCTTCATATTGGTACTTTAAATAAAGAAGTCAATCGAATCATGATGAGTTTAGATGTTCGACCAGCAGTTGTCGATGAAGCGATTGAGAAAAAAATTGATCTGTTAATTGTGAAGCATCCACCGATTTTTCGTCCTGTTTCTCGTTTAACGACTGACGATATTCAAACAAAGATGTATGCGGATTTGATCAAACATGATATCGCGGTTTTTGCGGCGCACACGAATATGGATATCATTGAAAATGGATTGAATGATTGGTTTTGTGAAGCATTAGCTGTTTTTGATACGGATTATTTAATTCACACCCATACGGTATCCATGAAAAAACTGGCAGTTTACGTTCCTCAAGAGGCCGCAAAAAAAATGCGCCAAGCATTGGCTGAAGCTGGTGCAGGAGAACAGGGAAATTATCAAGCGACTTCATTTACCATTAATGGAACAGGGCGTTTTACGCCAAATGCAGAAGCAAATCCGACAATCGGCGCGGCGAATGTTGCTGAACAGGTCCAAGAAAGTAAAATTGAAGTGCTGTTTCCTGAGACACGGCAAACGGAGGTAGTTCAAGCGATGCTTGCTGCTCATCCATATGAAGAACCTGCTTATGATATTTATCAAATTGATAATTTGGCAGAAAAGTATGGAATTGGTCGAGTCGGCGAATTAAAGGAAGCGATGCCGACAGAAGACTTCATTGAAAAAGTGAAAAATACGTTTGATTTGGAAGGCTTACGTGTGGTTTATCCTCATAAGACAAAGAAAACAATTAAACGCGTAGCAATTTGCGGCGGCAGCGGAGAAAAATTTTATCGTGAGGCCGTAGCAGCAAAGGCGGATGTTTATATTACTGGAGATGTTTACTATCATACCGCTCATGACATGCAAGAAACAGGAATGTTGGTAATTGATCCAGGACACTATATTGAGTCGCTATGTAAAGAAAAACTGGTAGACTTATTTAACCAATGGAAAAATGAAGAGGACTGGAAGGTTGAATTTTTTGTATCTGAGACTTCCACAAATCCTTTTTCATTTAAATAAATAGCATTAAAGGAGAGAGTAAGATGTACGAAAATTTATTACCGCGTTTTTTAAAGTATGTAAAGACAGAAACTCGTTCTGATGCGACAAGCACCACAACACCCTCAACTCAAACACAGGTAGCCTTTGCTAAAGAGCTGATGAAGGAATTAGAAGAGATCGGTATGCAGGAGATTACCTACAACGAAAATAACGGCTATGTGATCGCCACTTTGCCAAGCAACCTTGACAAAGAAGCGCGGACTATCGGTTTTATCTCTCACATGGATACAGCAGATTTCAACGCAGAAGGAGTCAACCCTCAAATCGTTGAAAATTATGATGGTGAATCTACTATTAAGTTAGATGCTGACGGAAAATATACATTAAATGTAAAAGATTTTCCGAATTTGAAAAACTACGTCGGACAAACATTAATCACTACTGATGGATCAACACTACTGGGTTCTGATGATAAATCTGGGATTGCTGAAATTATGACAGCGATGGAGTATTTGATTAATCACCCTGAAATCAAACATGGTGAAGTACGTGTCGGCTTTGGTCCCGATGAAGAAATCGGTATCGGTGCGGATAAATTCGATGTGAAACAGTTCAACACAGATTTCGCCTATACTATGGATGGTGGTCCAATTGGCGAATTGCAATATGAAACATTTAGCGCTGCTCAAGCAGAAATCACGATGCATGGGAAAAACGTTCATCCAGGGACAGCTAAAAACACGATGATTAATGCGTTACAAATGGCAATTGATTTCCATAACCAACTACCAGAAGGCGATCGACCAGAAAAAACAGATGGACGTGAAGGTTTCTTCCATTTATTAGCTTTAGATGGAAATGTGGAAGAAGCGAAAATGACCTATATTATTCGTGACCATGACCGTGATAAATTTGAAGAACGTAAACAAATGATTACAGATCTACAAGCAAAAATGAATAGCCAATTTGATCAAGAACGTGTGGAAATCAACATGTATGATCAATACTACAACATGGGTGAAATCATTGAAAAAGACATGAGTGTCATTGATCTTGCTAAGGGTGCGATGGAAGAGGTTGATGTGAAACCAATCATTGAACCAATCCGTGGCGGGACAGACGGTTCTAAAATCTCATTTATGGGTATTCCTACGCCAAATATTTTTGCTGGTGCTGAAAATATGCATGGTCGCTTTGAATTTGTCTCATTACAGACGATGGAAAAAGCAGTTGACGTAATCGTAAAGATTATTGAAAATAATGCTAAATAATAATTTTTCTGAAAAAGCTTTGAGAAAACTTGAAGCTTTTTCTTTTTTTGCTCATTCGCATGTGGTAGGCTATAGCAATAAAGAAAAAAATGAGGCAAAAAAATGAACTTATCAATCAATCGTAAATTGATTCTAAATATCCTTATATTTATAGTAATGATCGGCGTTATTATCTTCGTTATTCGTGACTCTCTAAGTGATATTTTCACCGAACTGGGTAGAACTTCTTTACCGGTCCTTTTAGGTGTGACAGGACTCGGTTTAATTAGTCAAGTAATCGAAGGGTACACGATTAAAAATATTGCGGGTGAATTCAACCCAGAATTTACCATTCGAGACGGATTCTTTGCATCCGCATATGCAACTTTCTATCGTGTTATCACATTCGGTACAGGATCAATTGTATCTGAGGTTATTTACTATCATAAAAAGGATCTGAGATATTCTGAAGGAACGGGCACGAGTGCCTTGAGAATGGTCACCTATAAAATCGCCTTAATGGTTTGGGCGCTGGTCTTTTTAATTGTGAAAAGCGATGCGATTCAAGAACATATCTCAAACGGGATCTTTTTAGTGCTTGCTGGAATTTTGGTAACATTACTAATTATTTCGAGTTTATTGGTATTAAGTCTTAATATCAATGCACAGGTAGTATTAGTAATCATTTGCAACCGCTTGTTCAAACGAAAAAAATTAAGAGATATCGTTGATCAGGTGAATAATCAAGTTTATTCTTTACGTGGTGCTATCAAATCATTCATCCGTGATCGTCGTTCTGTTATTCGAGTATTTTGCTCAAATATGGCAAAATTAGTTGTTTGGTATTCGTTACCCTATTTCATATTGGTTCAAGATTATCCTGATATTGATCTTTGGCTGACAGTGGCTTTTATCAGCTTCACGGTGATTATTGGTGGTGTTTTGCCAGCGCCAGGGGGAATCGGCGGCTTTGAGTTTGTTTATGTTTTATTATTTCGAAATGTTGTTGGAAGAGTAGATGCCGTGTCTTCATTGCTATTATATCGTTACGCGACATACTTGCTGCCGTTCTTGATAGGGATGATTTATGTACTATTCAAAAAGCAGCGACAAATCAATCATGAAATCAAAGAAGCTAAAAAGGAAGTTAACGAATAAGCGTTAACTTCCTTTTTGGTGTGCGCCCTGCATGGGTGAAAACTTGGTGGTGAAAGTCCACTACAGGCTTGGCAGTAGGAACTGTTAGCGAAAGACAAGGTGGCAATCGTGAGGTTGTGGCTGAAGGAAGTCGGACGCAAACTCCTGAACTGACGAACAGAAACTAGATACAAGGCTGAATTAGGTCGGATAAGTCTTCATCACAAGACAAAGTCCAATACTGCCCGAAACCTATACAGTAAATCTAGCAGTTACATAGGAGGAAAGTTTTCACTCTTACCGGGGGAGATCTCATGAGGGTGTTGTGGGCGTTGAATGAAAACAAACCAGCACAACGATCATGGCGACATGATGGTGAATCATGAGAAGTCAGCCGAGGTCATAGTAGTAACGACACTGACCGTTACGAAGGACTGAACAATAAGAATCTTGAATAATTTAGGAGGTGTGAGAAGATGCGACGACCGCAGAAAACAAGAAAACTTGGCTATCATCAAAGAGCTAGTGTGGAACACGAAGGGTATGATGAAGTGCGCAGCACTTCTTGCGGTGAACAGAGGAAACAAGATGGTGTAGAAAATCTGTTTGGGAGAATTCTAGAGCGGAATAATCTCAATCAAGCGTATCTTCAAGTAGTCAGAAATAAAGGGGCGGCTGGTGCAGATGGGATGACCGTCGATCAACTGCTTCCTTACTTGAAAGAGCACCGCGAGGAATTACTATCCAATTTACGCCAAGGGAACTATAAACCTCAGCCTGTTTTGCGAGTAGAAATACCGAAACCAAACGGCGGTGTAAGAAAACTAGGAATTCCCACGGTTATTGATCGTATGCTTCAACAGGCAATCAATCAAGTGTTACAACCGCTATTTGAACCAGAATTCTCAGATAATAGTTATGGGTTTCGCCCAAATCGCAGCGCACATGACGCAGTGAAGAAAGCAAAATCTTATTATGAACAAGGTTACCGATATGTGGTGGACATTGATATGAAAGCCTACTTTGACACCGTAAATCACGATAAGCTGATGTATTTCATTGAGCGGAAAGTAAAGGACAAACAAGTCCTAAAACTGATCCGTCAATACTTAATGAGTGGTGTAATGGAAAATGGACTCATCACAACAACGGAAGAAGGAACGCCCCAAGGAGGCAATCTCTCTCCCCTGTTAAGTAACATCTACCTGAACGAATTTGATCAAGTGCTAGAAAATCTAGGACATAAATTTGTTCGATACGCCGATGACTGTGCGCCATGAAAGTGTGCGTGAATAGATAAACTATTCAAAGCAGCTATGCTGTATAGATGATGGCAGACGGCCTGCCGAAACCGCCATACAGGTGGAGGTTTCAAACCACCTTAAGGTGCTGTAGTCAAAAGCTATGGTATTGAGCGTTAAGGAAAAGGCAACCAAGAGTTGTCAGGTGTGTGTTATGGAGATGAGTGACCATACGAACCACCCACAGAAGTGTCGAAAGCGTATAAATTCCGTCAAAACTGGGTATAGTCGTTGACCTAGGATGAGCTTGGAGGAAACCTGTTTACTGATCAGGCGGCGGGCGGCATAAAGGTGGCATGAACATAACATAGGCGTCTATATGGAACGTGGGAACCCACGGGCTGATGTCAAGGGAGTATTTCAAGCGGAAGCCCCGCAAGAAAAGAGTACCGATGCAGTCATGGGGGCAGATTGGGTTGTAGTAGTGAAGAAGCTCTTGTAACGAGAGTGGAGCGAAGAACCTGAGTTATCCAGTTTCAAGGATAAGTCAACTTTAAGGAGGAGGAACTTATGCAAGAAACAAAGTCATACAATATTTCAAAACAAGCAGTTTACCAAGCATTTCTAAAAGTAAAAGCCAATAAAGGAACTTTTGGAGTAGATGAAGAATCAATTGAGGCTTATGAATATAAGCTGAAAGATAATCTATACAAACTGTGGAATCGATTATCATCGGGAAGTTATTTCCCAAAACCGGTAAAGGCAGTATCCATTCCTAAAAAGAGTGGTGGGCTGAGAGTACTTGGGATTCCAACAGTTGAAGATAGGATTGCACAGATGGTAGCGAAGATGTATTTTGAACCTGTAGTAGAACGATTGTTTTATGAGGATTCTTATGGCTATCGGCCGAATAAGTCGGCAATCCAGGCAATAGAGAAAACAAGAGTTAGATGCTGGAAAAGAGATTGGGTACTGGAATTTGATATTAAAGGACTATTTGACAATATCAGACATGACTATCTAATTGAAATGGTAAAAAGGTACACTCAAGAGAAGTGGATTATCCTATATGTGGAAAGATGGTTAAAAGCACCTTTCCAGAGGGAAGATGGTTCGACTGTTTCGAGAAAAGCCGGGACACCGCAAGGTGGTGTAATCAGTCCAGTTCTAGCGAACTTGTTTCTTCATTATACGTTTGATGACTTCATGGAAAAAGAATTTCCTAATATACAGTGGGCTAGATATGCCGATGATGGTATTACTCATTGTGTATCCCTAAAGCAAGCGAAATATCTGAAGAAAAGATTGGAAGAACGGTTTAGAATCTTTGGTTTGGAGTTACATCCTGATAAGACAAAGATTGTTTACTGCAGAGATAGTGATAGGATGGGGAACTATCCGATAACGACATTCGATTTCCTGGGCTTTACGTTTAGACCTAGAGGCGCCAAGAATAAATATGGAAAATGCTTCACAAATTTTCTTCCGGCTGTATCAGATAAAGCGAAAAAGGCGATTCGCAAAGAGGTAAGGAATTGGCGATTACAATTAAAAGCGGACAAAAAGCTAGAGGATTTAGCGAATATGTTCAATAGTAAAATTCAAGGATGGATGAACTATTACATGAAATTCTATAAATCAGAAATGTACAGTCTACTGCGCTACATCAACCAATGTCTCGTGAAGTGGGTTCGTCGTAAATATAAAAAGCGACAAGCACGAAGAAAAGCGGAACATTGGTTAGGGGAAATCGCCAAGCGAGAAAGAAATTTATTCGCGCATTGGAAAATTGGAATATTACCATCGGCTGGATAATGGGAGCCGGATGAGCTGAGAGGTTCACGTCCGGTTCTGAGAGGGCCTAAGGGGGAGGTTCCCTTGGGCTACTTACTGCAATATCTATGTTAGAAGCAAACGAGCAGGACAGCGTGTGATGAAGAAATCCATTCAATTTCTCGAAGAACAACTAAAGTTGACGGTAAATCGAGAAAAGAGTGCGGTAGGAAGCCCATTGAAACGAAAGTTTCTTGGATTCTGCATTCTGCCAACAAAGAAAGGTATTAAAATTCGCCCTCACGCAAAAGCAAAACAGCGTGTGAAAAGCAAGCTCAAACAACTCACTAAAAGAAACCGTGGAAGAAGTATCCAACTTATTTTAAAAGAAATCAAGCAACTAATGACTGGTTGGATCAACTACTATGGAATTGGTGAGATGAAAGAATTCATGAGGGAGTTAAACGGTTGGTTGAAGCGAAGAATCAGACAATATATTTGGAAACAATGGAAGAATCCGAGAACCAAAAGGAAAAATCTGATTCGTTTAGGGATCGATAAAGCGAAAGCGTATGAATGGTCAAATACAAGAAAAGGTATTTGGTCAGTCTCCAAAAGTCATATTCTTCATCGATCATTAACAGACAAAGAACTGGCCCACCAAGGATATGAGGACATCTCCTTGAAGTACCAGTTCGTACACTCAACTTATTGAACCGCCGTATACGGGTCCGTACGTACGGTGGTGTGAGAGGGGCGGAAGGTCAGTTGGCTTTCCCCTCTACTCGATTTAAAAATGGACAACCAATTTTCCAATCATGTCGTCTTCTTCAATAATTTGATGAGCCTGATAGAAAACCTCAGGTGTGAACCCCGGAATGATTTTTGTCAGGGTACTCTTGATCTTTTTTTCTTGTAGCAGTCGTACTAGGAGCTCCAAAATGGCCCCCTGTGAAGCTATATTATGGTTATAATCGGTTTTAGCAAACATATACTCCCAATCAAAGCTACCGGATTTATTTTTGAGTTTTGCTAAATTTAAGTCTTTACTGGATTCTACGATGGAACCAAGATGACCGAATGGTTCCAATAATTCGCTCATTTCTTCAAAATAACGATCAGTAGAATGAAGAATCAGAATGTAAGGTAACGAATGATAGCCGATCTTTTTAAGTTGTTTAGTCAAATCCTTATGATGATTGATAATATGGTCGGCGCCCATCTTTTCTGACCATTCCTTGCTTTCTTTGCGAGAAGCAGTCGTAATAACGGTTAGGCCCGCCCATTTTGCAAGTTGGGTGGCAACAGAACCAACCCCGCCAGCACCATTGATGATTAGGATTGCTCCGCTATTTTGATTCTCTTTGGGCACCAAATCCATTTTTTCAAAAAGCATTTCATATGCGGTGATAAAGGTTAATGGCATAGCAGCAGCTTCATCGGCCGAAACGTCATGAGGTAATTTTGCGACGATCCGAGAATCGACAACCTGACTTTCGCTATAGCTGCCGTATCTTTTAGTAGTACCTGCGAAAAGGACGCGGTCCCCGACTTCAAGATGCTTTACTTCGCTGCCTAATTGGGTCACAACGCCAACACTGTCAAAGCCTAAGACATGAGGCTGGGGTGTTCCTTTACCTGTTTGTCTTAATTTTGTGTCAACTGGGTTGATAGAAGTAGCCATATTTTTAACGACAAGATCCGTTTTATTTAATTTAGGAAGCATGACTTCATATGTTTCAAAATGGTTTCCACTCGAAAGTTTGAACCCTTTTTCGAAGCCAATCACGCGTGAAATCATTGAATCACTCTCTTTCTATTAATGAAAGAATTGTAGCATTATTTTGTTTTTCTTCATAATAATAAACTTTAATATTGAAGGACAATTTGTTTGACCTTTACTGACCAAAGTTATATACTAATGAATGTAAACTACTATTAATGTCGGAGGTATGCTTATGAATATCGAGAAAATGACGACAACGTTACAAGAAGCAATCGCTGAAGCTCAGCAAATTGCAGTGACAAGACATCATCAAGAAATTGATATTGCTCATGTTTGGAAAATATTTTTACAGCCAAATCACTTTGGGCGCAATTTTTATACGGATGCTGGAATTGATGTGGATCAGTTCGAACGTGAAGTTGATAAAGTATTAGATGAATATCCGACCGTTAGCGGTGGAAATGTTCAATACGGACAAAATATCAGTCAGAATCTTTTCAATCTATTAAATGAAGCTGACCAGTTACGTGAAAAATTTAATGATGATTTCTTATCAACGGAGATCGTTATTCTAGCCTTAATGAAATTAAAAAATTACTCCTTGACGAAATATTTGAATCAGCAAGGATTAAATGAAAAAGAAGTACAAAAAAATATTGAAGATATGCGAGGAGGGGATCGAGTGACCTCACAAAATCAAGAAGAAACATATAAAGCTTTAGAGAAATATGGCGTGGACTTAGTTCAACAGGTTAAAAACGGCAAACAAGATCCGATTATTGGTCGCGATGAGGAAATTCGTGACGTTATCCGCATCCTTTCGCGGAAGACTAAGAACAATCCTGTATTAATCGGAGAACCTGGTGTTGGTAAAACAGCGATCGTCGAAGGTCTAGCTCAACGGATCGTACGTAAAGATGTACCAGAAAATCTAAAAGACAAAACAGTCTTTTCCTTAGACATGGGTTCATTGATTGCTGGAGCCAAATTCCGTGGAGAATTTGAAGAACGACTTAAAGCCGTTTTAAAGGAAGTCAAAAAATCAGATGGACGAATTCTACTGTTCATTGACGAAATTCATAACATTGTAGGTGCCGGTAAAACAGAAGGCAGCATGGACGCCGGAAATCTTTTAAAACCAATGCTGGCTCGTGGAGAATTGCACTTAATCGGTGCTACGACACTAGATGAGTACCGTCAATATATGGAAAAGGATAAAGCATTGGAGCGTCGTTTCCAAAAGGTGCTAGTTAAGGAGCCGACCGTTGAGGATACGATTAGTATTTTGCGTGGATTGAAAGAGCGTTTTGAAATTCATCATGGAGTAAATATTCATGACAATGCTCTAGTAGCAGCGGCAACATTGTCAGATCGCTACATTACTGACCGCTTTTTGCCAGATAAGGCGATTGATTTAATCGACGAAGCCAGCGCTAGCATTCGCGTGGAAATGAATTCGATGCCGACTGAGCTGGATCAAGTGACTCGTCGATTGATGCAGTTGGAAATTGAAGAGGCGGCTTTGAAGAAGGAAAGCGACGATGCAAGCAAGAAGCGTCTAGAAAACTTGCAGGAAGAATTGGCGGACCTTCGGGAAGAAACCAATGCGATGAAGTTGCAATGGGAAACGGAGAAGGAAGAAGTCAATGTTGTTTCAAATAAACGGGCTGAGCTCGACCAAGCAAAACATGAGTTAGAAGACGCGGAAAATAATTATGACTTAGAGCGAGCTGCTGTTCTTCGACATGGCACGATTCCAAAGTTAGAAAAGGAATTAGCTGATTTAGAAGAAAAAAATAAAAAGAGTGACATCAAGATGGTACAGGAATCCGTGACAGAAAACGAGATTGCTCAAGTAGTAGGACGTCTAACTGGAATTCCCGTAACCAAGCTGGTAGAAGGTGAACGTGAAAAACTTTTAAGTTTAAACAGCACACTCCATAAACGTGTAATCGGTCAAGATGAGGCTGTGGATGCAGTAAGTGATGCAGTGTTACGTTCGCGTGCTGGTCTGCAGGATCCAAATCGTCCGCTCGGATCATTTCTATTTTTAGGACCAACTGGTGTCGGTAAAACTGAACTGGCAAAAGCGTTGGCGGAAAATCTATTCGATTCTGAGGATCATATGGTACGGATCGATATGAGTGAATATATGGAGAAACATTCAGTGTCGCGACTTGTTGGAGCGCCTCCAGGTTACGTAGGCTATGAAGAAGGTGGTCAATTAACAGAAGCTGTTCGGAGAAATCCTTACACGATCATTTTATTGGATGAAATCGAAAAAGCGCATCCAGATGTTTTTAATATTTTACTGCAGGTCCTTGATGATGGTCGACTGACAGACTCTAAGGGTCGATTGGTTGATTTTAAGAACACAGTTTTGATTATGACGAGCAATATTGGCTCTCAAGTGCTATTGGATGGTGTGACCTCAGAAGGTAAAATCCCTGAAGCGACTAAAGAACAGGTATTAAGCATGTTACGAGGTCATTTTAAACCGGAATTCTTAAATAGAATTGACGATACAATTCTATTTACACCATTGAGTTTAGAAGATGTGAAGGGAATCGTCGAGAAAATTGTGCAGCATTTATCTCATCGATTAGAGGAACAGGAAATCCAACTAGATATCACTGAAGACGCCAAAAGCTGGATTGCAGAGAAGGCTTATGAACCACAATATGGTGCACGGCCGTTGAAGCGTTTCATTACACGTGAGGTAGAAACACCACTGGCAAAAGAGATTATTGCTGGTCGAGTAATGCCGAAAACCAAGGTATCCATTGAATTGTTTGATGATCAATTAGTATTCCAGAATCAAGCAATAGACGAATAAAATAATTATGTAAACAAAAATAATCAAAAATTAAGAACGAAACAGTGAGAGTATTTTTCAACACTGTTTCGTTTTTTCTTAATTTCTAAAGTTCATTTCATTGATATAAAAAAATCAAGTGCAATTAAACAGAAACATAACAACTTTTACGTTACGCATGTTACGATATAATGACAAATTAGTGAATTTACGGTGTTTAAATTGTTTGTTATTTGTTCTTGGATTATACTTTTAAAGTAACTAAAAATGAAAAGCTCGCGAAGGTTTCTTGGAGGTATATAATGAATCAATTTAAAACCCGCATCGAAAAATATAATTATATAAGAACACAGCAAAAGGCAAAACGAATGAAAGCCGCAAAAAGGACGCTTCCTATAGTCGGAACAGCAATGATACTTTCGCCAGCTGTTTTGACGATGAATAATGTGAAGGTAAGTGCAGCTGAAATGGGACAGACGCAAAATCAATCTGCATTTATTGAACAATTAGGCGCTTCTGCAATGCAGGTTTCAGCTTCAAATGATCTTTATGCATCTATTATGGTTGCTCAGGCTTTGGTTGAGACTGGTTTTGGAACATCTCAATTGTCGGCCGCACCGTATTACAATTTGTTTGGTGTCAAAGAATACAATGGTGGACCTTCAGTGTCAATGAGCACACAGGAATATTTGGATGGACAATGGGTTACGATGAATGAACCATTTGCCGTTTACAACAGTTACGCAGAATCATTTCAAGCACATGCTAATCTTTTAACTGGTTCTTATTATGCTGGTGCGCGGAAAAGCCATACTTATAGCTACCAAGACGCGGCGATTTACTTAACAGGACGTTATGCGACAGATCCTGGTTATGCAGGAAAGTTGATTTCTTTGATCCAAACCTATAATTTGACTCGCTTCGATACACCAGGAGCAGGTACAGCAGTGCAAACAGCGAATCAAACACAAAATACTACTGCTAGTCAAGATAGTCAATCAGCAACAGCTTCTGCTAGCGGTCAATCCTATACAGTCCAATCAGGAGATTCAATTTGGGGAATTGCTGAAAAATTCGGTATCAGTGTTGATCAATTATTGGCTGATAATGGCTGGAGTTCGGATTCAACAATTATGCCAGGGGATACAATTGTCATTTAATCTTTCAAAGATGGAGCAATTTGCTCCATCTTTTTAATGGTCTGTAGTTAATCTGTTTAGTAGTTTAATCCCAAGCGATAAATATAGGTAGTGAGGATATTTAAAATGAAGCAGCTTTCGTTATCATGATGAGATTACTGAGGTGTTTTACTGAATATCTTTATTAGAACCAAGAGAATTTGTTTAGAAAAGTGTTATTATGAGAAATTAAAAGTCGAAATTCTCGCATCTTCTGCCATTATTCGTTAAGATAACTTACATAAGGTAAGGAATGGAGCGAAGAAAGATGACAAAAATTTATCATTCAATTTTGGACACAATTGGCGAGACCCCTATCGTGAAGCTTAAGAACATGACAACGGATGAAATGGCTCAGATTTACGTGAAGCTAGAATCCTTCAATCCTGGCGGCAGTGTAAAAGATAGAATTGCTTTAAGAATGATCGAGGATGCGGAAAAAAGCGGCAAGTTGAAGCCTGGAATGATGATCATCGAACCAACATCAGGGAATACTGGTATTGGTTTGGCAATGGTAGGCGCCGCAAAAGGCTATCCTGTAACGCTAGTTATGCCCGAGACAATGAGTATTGAGCGTCGCAAGCTCATGCAGGCTTATGGAGCGAATCTAGTTCTTACTCCGGGGGCAGATGGGATGAAAGGCGCGATCGCTGAGGCTAACAGATTGGCTGAAGAAAAGGATGGATTCGTTCCAGCACAATTTGATAACCCAGCAAATCCCAAGGTTCATGAAGAAACAACTGCAAAGGAAATTGTGAATGCCTTTGAAAAAAATGGCTTAGATGCGTTTGTTGCAGGAGTTGGTACAGGCGGTACAATTACCGGAGTAGGAAACGAACTGAAACGCATGTATTCGAATATTAAGATTTATGCAGTAGAGCCTGAAGAATCACCAGTTTTAGAAGGTGGTCAATCCGGTCCGCATAAAATTCAAGGAATCGGCGCTGGATTTGTGCCAAGTATTTTAAATATTAACATTTATGATGAAGTTTTACCGGTTAAAAGTAATGATGCTATGGAAACAGCTAGAGAAATTGCAAAAAAAGAAGGAATTTTAGTTGGTATATCTTCTGGAGCCGCATTGTTTGCAGCGATAGAAGTGGCTAAAAAGATGACTTCTGATCAAAAAGTATTGGTTTTACTACCGGATAATGGCGAACGTTACCTATCTACTGAATTGTTCCAATTTAACCAATAAGTTTATGAAAAATATTAATTTTTGAATCAAGCTAGTATTTCCCCTCAGATAATAGTATCATTTTAATATAGAATCAAAACAGGAGGGGCTTATATGGTAAATGAGGCAGTTGATCAAGCGGTCAAAGAATTAAAGGCCGGCGGAGTTCGCATTACCCCACAGCGTTATGCCATTTTAGAATATTTAATCGAGTACCGCAATCACCCAACGGCTGATGAGATTTTCCGTTCGTTAGAGGGCCGCTTCCCGAATATGAGTGTGGCGACCGTCTACAACAATTTAAGAAAATTCGTTGAAATTGGAATCGTCCAAGAAATGAACTATGGTGATGCGGCGAGTCGCTTTGATTTCACGAACAAGCAGCACTATCATGCAATTTGCACAGAATGTGGGAAGATTGTTGACTTTTTCTATCCTGGATTAGAAGACGTCGAAATGGCATCTAGTAAGCTGACAGGATATCAAATCAATAAACATCGGTTGGAAGTTTATGGGTTATGTCCAGATTGTCAAACAAAAGCTGAGGAATAAAGGCTCTAAGTCAAATCGTGTTGTTCTCATTAAATCACTGAAAGGAAATGCTTCGGCGTTTCCTTTTTTCTTTTTGTTTTTTTGCTCAAATAATGTCGCAAAGATTCTGTTGAATCAGAATTCGCATACGAAGGTGGCGAAAGGTTCTAAAACCAAATGCCACTCTCTTGATCACTTTAATCAGGTTATTCTTCCCCTCAAGTTTCCCGTTTGAATAAGGGTATTTTAACGCATTGATAATCGCTTGCTTGTGTTTGTTTAAGTAAAGAATCGCTTTTTTAAATGCTGGATCAAGTAACGCCGGTAAGTGATCAATGCATTCGTAAAATCCTTTATAATCTTTGGCATCGAAGGCATCTAACAAATTCTGATACACATCATAGCTTGTCCGTAAGTGCTCGTCAATTGATAATAAATAATCCAATACTTCCGATTCTGTCAGGTATTTCCGTTGGAAAAGCGGGTATTGTTTAAGCGAAGAATAATTGATTTTTCTATTTTTCTTCAGAATGGTTCGCCAATATTTCTTAAGCTTGCGATACTTTTTCATGGCTTGCGGGTCGCTCTTTTTCAAGTGATTCATGGTTTTTATCCGTTGCTTATTAAATGCACGATTAAGTTGTTGGATCACATGAAATCGATCAATGGAAATCCGAGCATTTGGGAAAACGACCTTTGTCACAGACTCATAGCCCGCATTCATATCCATCACGACATGAGAAACGTTTTTCCGAGCGTGATAAGTAAAGCGCATGAAATAGGCGATCAGCTTGAAGCTTCTTCGATCCTCTAAAATATCAAAGATTTTCCCCGTGTCCGCGTCACTGAGAATAAAACACATGGCGCCCTGACAGTCCTTAGTTCCTTTGAATTCATCAATCAATAGATGTTTGGGTAAGTAATTGGGCTTCAGTCGTGGTTCTTCAAAAAAAGAATCCAAGACCCGTTCGACCGTTTTAGCGGAAACCAAGTAACGTTGAGCGATATCTTTCATCGAAATTTTCTTCTTTAAATCAACAGCGATCGCAAACTTGAGCGCTTGGGAGAGATAACAGTTTTCTGCGACATAATAGGTTTTAGCTGAAAAGGTATGGTGACACTGTTTACAATAAAACCGTTGTTTATAGAGATGAAGATAGGTAGACACCTCTTGATAAGGGAGTAATTGAATCCAGCTATCTTTGTAGCCATGATGGATGACGGAGTCGTAGCCGCAACACTCACACCGAGGAGACGGATAGCTCAGTCGACCAGTAAAGACGGTGGCCATTCTGTCATGGACTTTTTCTTTTGAAACGGCGTCTTTAGAAAAAGTAATGTTGGAATCGTGAATATTTAGGATTTGTTTGATGGTTTTGTCTAGGCAATTATCTTTATATTTGATATTCTTAATACTGGACATTTGGTTCGCCTCCTATGATTGGGTTCAGCGATTTAATTATAGGACAACCAAATGTCTTTTTGTATAAAAAAATACTTGGTGTTCTCACTCAGAAAGAGTAACAACACCAAATATTATAGAACCGGAATAAATCCTCAGCTTTTTTGTTTTATCAAAAATAACAGATTTCTTGATTCTTCAAATGAGAAAAATCACATAAAAAAATTGACTGCGCTTGCACTATTTTTATTAAAAAAACTATTTGAAGAGAATATAAATATTTAAAATGAAAGTGTTCTTATTTTGAAAAGGCCTTATAACAACGTTCCTTGTTTTTTTTTTTATTTTAAATGAAGAGAACACTGTGGATAATGAGATATCAATAACACTTAGTACATGATTGTTGCTTCTAAAATGCATTGTGATATATTAAACATGTTCCGAAGTTAAAGAACTTCAATAATAATCCATTAGGAGTGATTTACCATGAAAATTGGCGTAATTAAAGATCCAAAACAAGGTGAGGCACGTGTCGGTATGACACCTGAAAATGTGAGAATTTTAGTAGAAGCTGGAAATGAAGTGCTAGTTGATGATAATGCTGGTGCAGGTTCAGGTTTTACTAATGAACAATATATTGAGGCTGGCGGAAAAATTGTCGATACTGACGAAGCATGGACAGCTGAACTGATCGTAAAAGTAAAGGAACCAATGGAAAGTGAATATCACTATTTCAAAAAAGGTCAAATTATTTGGGGCTTCTTGCATTTAGCAGCCAACAAAGCTTGTGTTGAAAAAATGATGGAAGTTGGCGTTACGGCATTATCTGGAGAAAATATCTCAATTAATGGTGTTCTAGAATTATTAAAACCAATGAGTGCCATCGCTGGGCGCCGCGCAGTGAATTTAGGTCAATACTATCTGGAAAAACAACATGGCGGAGAAGGTATTTTACTTCCAGGAATTGATGGCGTTGAAGCTGGAACTGTAGTTATTTTAGGCGGAGGAAATGCCGCTGAAAATGCAGCAGACATGGCTGTCGGCATTGGCTGTCACGTAATCATTCTTGAAGTGAATGAAAATCGTATTAAACAATTGAAGGATCGCTATAAAGATCATAACGTTGATGTAATCGTTTCAAATACTGAAAACTTAGAAGAAAAGATCAAAGAAGCAGATGTCTTCATTTCAACTGTCTTGATTCCAGGAGCAAAGCCACCAAAATTAGTGAAAGAATATATGGTTGAATCAATGAAACCAGGTTCTGTAATTGTCGATATCGCGATTGATCAGGGCGGTACAGTAGAAACGATTGATAAACCAACGAACCATGCAGATCCAGTATTCACAAAACATGGTGTGATTCATTACGCTGTTCCGAATATGCCAGGTGCAACTCCAAGAACAGCAACAATTGCTTTGGCAAAAGGGAATATTTCATTCCTAAAAGAAGTTAGTGTCAAAGGCCTAGATAATGCACTGAAATCTGACGAATCACTATTATCCGGCTTAAGCGTCTACAATGGTAAAGTTGTTTCGAAAGCTTTAGCAGACTCAATTGATGTTCCTTATACTGAAATAGGAGATGTTCTGTAATGACTAGCACAATGACAAAGCTTCCTGTCACTATTGAAGATATTCATGAAGCAAAAAATGTGGTCAAACAGTATGGACGAGTAACACCGTTAATCCAATCAATGTTTCTAACCGCTAAAACCGGTGGGCAAGTGTTCTTAAAATTGGAAAACATGCAACTAACTGGTTCATTCAAATTTCGTGGAGCATTCAATAAAATCGCTCACTTAACCCAAGCGGAAAAAGACAAGGGCGTTATCGCAGTATCCGCTGGTAACCATGCGCAAGGAGTAGCGTTGACTTCAAAATTGTTGGGTATTCAGAGTACGATCGTTATGCCTGAAACGGCTCCGAAAGCTAAAGTGGAGGCAACTGAAGGCTATGGTTCAAAAGTTATTTTACATGGTGCTGGATTTGATGAAGCAAAGGCTTATTGTGAAAAAATCGTTGAAGAAACAGGAGTAACGTATATTCCTCCTTATGACGATGAGTTTGTAATGGCTGGACAAGGAACAATTGGCCTTGAAATCTTGGATTCCATCTGGGATGTTGACACTGTTATTGTGCCTGTCGGCGGCGGCGGACTAATTGCTGGAATCGCAGTGGCAATGAAAACTTTCAATCCAAACATCAATATTATCGGTGTTCAGGCTGAAAACATCCATGGGATGACAGCTTCATTCCGTGAAGGTAAAAAAGTGGGATATAAAAAAGCAGCGACGATCGCTGATGGTTGCGCTGTAGAGTTTCCAGGAAACCTTACCTTCGAAGTAGTTGAAGAACTTGTTGACGATATGGTAACTGTATCTGAACAGGAAATCGAACTTGCGATGAAAGATTTGATTCAACGGACAAAAATCGTAGTTGAAGGTGCTGGTGCTCTTGCAACAGCAGCTATTCTAGCAGGAAAAGTAGACAAGTATGTAAACGGTAAGAAAGTTGTTGCCGTTGTATCTGGCGGTAATGTGGATCTGAACCGAATCACCGATGTTATCGGTCATTTCTCAGTAGCAAACGAATTAAAATAGATAAGAAAAAAATGCTTCAAGCCCGAACTACGAGCTTGGAGCATTTTTTGTTTACAGTTTGAGTAACGGGTAATTGCTACTGCTTTTTTAAGCATTGTAATCTTTTCTGAAAAGATAAATACCGCTGACGATCGAAACAATCAACGCTAAAAGAACGACCATGATTGATCCGACTTCTGAGTCTTTCCAGAGTAGCCCGCCAGTATTGATTCCCCATAGACTGAAAATTAGTGTCGGTAAGGCTAGTAAGAGAGAAGCGGTATTTAAAAACTTCATCAATTGATTTAAACGGTTATCCATCATGCTGTTTATCAGACCGCTAATGGAACTCAACATCTCGCGATAAATTTGAACGGAGGTTGTTGCTTGTTTTGTTTGTAGTTCGATCTCGATAGCCAAATCACGATCGGAAGATACCAAATCAGAATCTAAAAGAGAATGAATTGTTTTGTGTTGTTCTTTTAATAAATTATCAATATAAACGAGTGTTTTCTCGGTATCTGTCGTTTTTTCTAAAATATTTCGATTCGAGCCATTTGATGCCTCTTGGCTGATTTCTTCAATCTTTTCACGTTGTAGATGTAAAAAGCTTAAGTAATGCTCATTGATGACTTGGATGGTGTGCAAGATCAGACCAGCTTCGGAAGAAATCTCTGATCCAAATTTATTTAATACTTCATCAATCAATGACTTTTCACTTATAGTAATCACAACATCATTCGTTAAAAAGACAGTGACAGTCGAAGATAAAGATTCTGGTTCATCCATTGATTTAAGGTCGATAAAAAGCATTATGCACACTGATTTTTCGTCTTCGGTCAAGTAATTTTTAAAAAATGAGACATTTGAATAGTTTTGGCCTATCGAAAAAATTCTTGAGGGAAGCTTATAGGCTTTACAAAGTTCTTCCTTTTCCTTATCTGTTGGATCGGAAGCAGCTATCCAATTCCCTTTGCTAGTCCTTTTTTGTATACCATTGTTTGAAATAGAAAAAAATTCTATCAACAGAAAATCCTCCTTACCTTCATTTAATTTCATTACTCTTATCATCTCAAAACAACTCTTGCTTGCCAATTAAAATGAATCGCTAAATTTGTAGAGAAAGCTTTCATCCTTTATAATAGAAGAAATTTTCGAATAAAGTTAGACAATCATGTCATTCACCTATAAATCTTCTCATTTAAAATAATTCTAGTTTACAGGCGGATTGTATCTGATATAATAAATTTCATATTTCATAAACTTCAATGAAAATTTTCATTAGAAGTGAACTTATATATCGTCATAATATGGTTGACAGTTTCTACCTTGTGCCGTAAACGCAAGACTATAAGTAAAAATCGTACGGTGACGTACCTTTTTTGCTTTGCAGATGAGGTGCGTTTTTTGTAGTAATCAAAAAACGACAAGAAAAGGGGAAAGTATTAATGAAAGAATTGACAGATCGCATTAGAGATAATGGCCGTGTTTTAGGTGAAGGTGTCTTAAAAGTTGATGAATTTATCACTCACCAAGTAGATCCTGAATTGATGGATGCTATGGGTAAACGATTAGCGGAAGTATTTGCAGATAAAAAAATCACTAAAGTAGTGACGATCGAAGCTTCTGGAATCGCACCTGCGCTTTATGCTGCCCAAGCATTAAAGGTGCCAATGATTTTCGCCCGTAAGTCAAAGAGCTTGACGATGGATGAAGAATTATTGACGGCTTCTGTTTATTCATTTACCAAACAGGTGACTAGTACTATTTCAATTTCTCGAAAATTCCTTTCTGCAGAGGACAATGTCTTATTAGTCGATGACTTTTTAGCGAACGGCCAGGCCGCTAAGGGATTGATCGAATTGTGTCAACAAGCTGGAGCAAGTGTTGCTGGAATTGGGATATTGATTGAAAAATCTTTCCAAGATGGCCGACAATTGATTGAAGACATGGATATTCCAGTCGTTTCCCTAGCAAGAATTTCTTCCTTACATGACGGTAAAGTGACATTTATCGAGGAGGACGCGTAGAGTGACAAGTGAAACAGGAAATGGAAAATCAGCAGTATTAGGTTTACAGCATCTTTTAGCAATGTATGCTGGAGCAGTAGCTGTACCCCTTTTGATTGGGACAGGGCTAGGATTCAACGAAGCACAAATGACGTATTTGATTTCAATTGATATATTTATGTGCGGAGTAGCAACATTGTTACAATTGACAGTCAATAAGTTTTTCGGAATCGGGTTACCAGTGGTTTTGGGATGTGCAATTCAAGCGGTGGCTCCATTGATTTTGATTGGACAAACGCATGGAGTAGGCACAGTTTACGGTTCAATTATTGCTGCAGGTGTTTTCGTGGTGCTGATTTCGGGTTTCTTTTCTAAGGTAGAAAAATTATTTCCACCTATCGTAACAGGTACTGTTATTACAACTATTGGCTTGACGTTGATTCCGGTTGCAGTTACAAAAATGGGCGGTGGAGATGCTGCGGCTAAAACGTTTGGAGAGCCTACAAATTTAATCTTGGCTTTCGTGACGATCATTTTGATCTTAGCTGTTCAAGTTTTTGGACGTGGATTCATTCGTTCAATCGCTGTTTTAATCGGGTTAGTCGGCGGAACAGTATTAGCTGCGCTTTTGGGTCAGGTTGATTTAGCGGCGATCGGTCATGCACCGATGTTCCATGTACCGCAACCATTTTATTTTGGAACACCAAAATTTGAACCATTTTCTATTTTACTAATGATTATTATTTCTATTGTAAGTATGGTAGAGTCAACGGGTGTTTATTTCGCTTTAGGCGATATTGTTGGAAAACAAGTAAAAGAAGATGATTTAAAACGCGGCTATCGTGCAGAAGGTTTAGCGGTTATTCTAGGGGGATTATTCAATACGTTTCCATATACTGGTTTTTCTCAAAATGTTGGCCTAGTTCAATTATCTGGGATTAAAACTCGTCGTCCGATTTACTTTTCAGCAATCTTTTTAATTATCTTAGGGCTGTTTCCAAAGGTCGGGGCATTAGCTCAGATTATTCCAGAACCTGTTTTGGGTGGCGGAATGCTGGTAATGTTCGGCATGGTAGCTGTCCAAGGAATGAAAATGTTGTCGAAAGTTGATTACAATGATGAAAAAAATCTATTAATCATTGCCATTTCTATTGGCTTTGGTTTAGGATTTAATGCAACGCCGACTCTATTTGCTAAACTACCTGAAACCGTTCAAATGTTTACTGGTAACGGAATTGTTATGAGTAGTTTATCGGCGATTATTTTGAATCTATTATTTCATGGCTATAAAAGAGAAGGAAAATAGAAAGAAACGCGGCAGAGGCTGCGTTTCTTTTTGTTTTAGTAAAAAACGAACAATAGGTTAGAAATATCTATTAATATTCGAATTACGTTTTGACTTACGAAAGTCTACTTGCTAAAATAGGCTTGAATAATGAAAGGGGTAAATTATGAATCCAGAAGTTGCAGTTATTATGGGCAGTACCTCCGATTGGGAGACAATGAAGTTTGCATGCGAAAGTCTTGATGAACTAGGTGTAGCATATGAAAAACGAGTAGTTTCTGCTCATCGCACACCAGATTTAATGTTCGACTTTGCCGAACAAGCTCGCGGCCGAGGAATTAAAGTAATTATCGCAGGAGCAGGAGGAGCAGCTCATTTACCAGGCATGGTAGCAGCCAAGACAACTCTTCCAGTAATCGGTGTTCCTGTTCAATCGAAGGCTTTGAACGGTTTGGACTCATTATTATCAATCGTACAAATGCCAGGTGGTGTCCCTGTGGCCACTACAGCAATCGGAAAAGCTGGAGCAACCAACGCAGGACTACTTGCGGCACAGATGCTTTCAATGTATGATAACAAAGTAGCTGAGCGTCTGGAAAAGAAGCGGCAGCAAATGACAGAAACTGTATTGGAAAGTAGTGAACAACTTGGTTAAATCGTTAAAACCAGGCTCTACGATTGGTATCGTAGGCGGAGGACAACTAGGCCGCATGATGGCAATTAGTGCAAAGGAAATGGGATTTCGTACGGGTGTGATTGATCCAACGGAAGATTGTCCGGCTGCGCAGGTTTCGGATTGGCATATTGTTGCTGATTATGATGATCAAATGGCTTTAGAAGAAATGGCTCGCAGATCGCAGGTGATCACTTATGAGTTTGAAAATGTGGATGTTGATACAATCAATCATATTCAACATTTTGCCAATATACCTCAAGGAACTGACCTATTAGCTATCAGTCAGGATCGCTTGATGGAAAAGTCCTTTTTAGAAAACAATAATATCGTGATTGCTCCTTATGCGACGATCATTAGCCCAACAGATATTCAAGATGCGATCGAGGGGATCGGCTATCCGTGTGTCTTGAAGACAACGCGTGGGGGATATGATGGACATGGACAATATGTTTTGAACAGTACGGCTGACTTAGCACCTTCAATGAATCTTTTGCGTCAAGGTACTTGCGTTCTGGAAGCTTGGATTCCATTTGAAAAAGAGTTGTCGGTTCAAGTGGCAGGAAATAACATTGGCGATTATGTAACATTTCCAGTAGTAGAGAATGTTCACCGTAATAATATTCTGCATGAAACGATCGTACCAGCTGGGATTGATGCCGCAGTGGCAAAAGAGGCGAGTCGCATCGCCAAAGTAATTGCTCAAGGAGTCGATTTAGTGGGCACCCTTTGTGTGGAATTTTTCCTAACCAAAGCTGGCGCGTTATATGTTAACGAGATCGCTCCACGACCACATAATTCTGGGCATTACACGATTGAAGCTTGTAGCATGAGCCAATTTGATGCGCATATTCGTGGAATTTGCGGTTGGCCATTAAGTGAACCCAAGCTATTGTCAAATGCGGTAATGGTCAATGTTTTGGGCGAGAATCTGTTGAAGACTTACGAACTTATTGATTTATGGCCGGAATGGCATTTTCATTATTATGGTAAAGCCATGCCGAAAAAGGGACGCAAAATGGGTCATATTACAATTTTGACGGATAGTATTCAACGAACATTAGATGATATTAAGAAAACCGAAACATGGGACTAATCACTGTATTTGATGATGTGTTTTTGAGTTTATATTTGAAAAAATTAAATGATTTTACAAGGGAGAATAGTAATGATACCTAGATATACAAGAGACGAGATGGGAAATATCTGGAGCGATGAAAATCGTTATAAAGCTTGGTTGGAGGTTGAGATTCTGGCCGATGAAGCATGGGCTGAGCTAGGTGAGATTCCTAAAGAGGATGTTGAAAAGATTCGTGCGAACGCTGGCTTCGATATCAATCGTATCTTAGAAATCGAACAATCAACAAAGCATGATGTTGTAGCCTTTACACGTGCGGTTTCTGAAACATTGGGTGAAGAACGTAAATGGGTTCATTATGGTTTGACTAGTACAGATGTCGTTGACACTGCCTATGGATATTTATATAAACAAGCAAATGATATTTTGCGTCAGGATTTACAGGATTTTCTAACAATCATTGGTGAAAAAGCTTTGGAGCACAAGGATACAGTTATGATGGGGCGGACGCATGGTGTTCATGCAGAGCCTACGACCTTTGGCTTGAAATTAGCTACTTGGTATTCAGAAATGAAACGTAATATCGAGCGTTTCGAACATGCTGCAAAGGGTGTGGAAGCTGGAAAAATTTCTGGTGCAGTCGGTACATTTGCTAATATCCCACCATTTGTTGAAGAATTTGTCTGTGAAAAATTAGGTATTCGCCCGCAGGAAATCTCAACACAAGTCTTACCACGGGATTTACATGCCGAATACTTCTCAAGTCTGGCTTTGATTGCGACATCAATTGAACGTTTTGCAACGGAAATTCGCGGGTTACAAAAATCTGAAACGCGTGAGGTTGAAGAATTTTTCGCAAAAGGACAGAAAGGTTCCTCTGCGATGCCTCATAAACGAAATCCAATCGGTTCAGAAAATATGACTGGTTTGGCTCGTGTTGTACGTGGGCATTTAATTACTGCTTTTGAAGATGTTGCTTTGTGGCACGAGCGTGATATCTCTCATTCCTCTGCGGAACGGATTATTACACCAGATACCACGATTCTAGTTGATTACATGCTGCATCGCTTTGGAAACATTGTGAAGAATCTGACCGTGTTCCCAGATAATATGAAACGCAACATGGAAGCAACATTTGGTTTGATCTATAGTCAGCGAGTGATGCTGAAGTTGATCGATAAAGGCATGACTCGTGAAGAAGCGTATGATTTAGTCCAACCAAAAACAGCCTATGCATGGGATAATCAAACGCAATTTCGTCCGCTTTTGGATGCAGATGAAAAAATTACGAATGTTTTATCCAAAGCTGACTTGGACGATGCTTTTGATTATAACTATCACCTTAAAAATGTCGATACAGTCTTTGAACGTGTCGGAATCAAATAAAAAAACTCTTACCGCATTTTTTTGGTTCTATAATATTTGGTGTTGTTACTCTTTTTGAGCGAGAACACCAAGTATTTTTTTATACAAAAAGACATTTGGTTGTCCTATAATTAAATCGCTGAACCCAATCATAGGAGGCGAACCAAATGTCCAGTATTAAGAATATCAAATATAAAGATAATTGCCTAGACAAAACCATCAAACAAATCCTAAATATTCACGATTCCAACATTACTTTTTCTAAAGACGCCGTTTCAAAAGAAAAAGTCCATGACAGAATGGCCACCGTCTTTACTGGTCGACTGAGCTATCCGTCTCCTCGATGTGAGTGTTGCGGCTACGACTCCGTCATCCATCATGGCTACAAAGATAGCTGGATTCAATTACTCCCTTATCAAGAGGTGTCTACCTATCTTCATCTCTATAAACAACGGTTTTATTGTAAACAGTGTCACCATACCTTTTCAGCTAAAACCTATTATGTCGCAGAAAACTGTTATCTCTCCCAAGCACTCAAGTTTGCGATCGCTGTTGATTTAAAGAAGAAAATTTCGATGAAAGATATCGCTCAGCGTTATTTGGTTTCCGCTAAAACGGTCGAACGGGTCTTGGATTCTTTTTTTGAAGAACCACGACTGAAGCCCAATTACTTACCCAAACATCTATTGATTGATGAATTCAAAGGAACTAAGGACTGTCAGGGCGCCATGTGTTTTATTCTCAGTGACGCGGATACGGGGAAAATCTTTGATATTTTAGAGGATCGAAGAAGCTTCAAGCTGATCGCTTATTTTATGCGCTTTACTTATCACGCACGGAAAAACGTTTCTCATGTCGTGATGGATATGAATGCGGGCTATGATTCTGTGACAAAGGTCGTTTTCCCAAATGCTCGGGTTTCCATTGATCGGTTCCATGTGATCCAACAACTCAATCGTGCGTTTAACAAACAACGGATAAAAACCATGAATCACTTGAAAAAGAGCGACCCGCAAGCCATGAAAAAGTATCGCAAGCTTAAGAAATATTGGCGAACCATTCTGAAGAAAAATAGAAAAATCAATTATTCTTCGCTCAAACAATACCCGCTTTTCCAACGGAAATACCTGACGGAATCGGAAGTATTGGACTATTTATTATCGATTGACGAGCACTTACGGACAAGCTATGATGTGTATCAAAATTTGTTGGATGCCTTTGATGCCAAAGATTATAAAGACTTTTACGAACGCATTGATCACTTACCCACGATGCTTGATCCAGCATTTAAAAAAGCGATTCTTTACTTAAACAAACACAAACAAGCGATTATCAATGCATTAAAATACCCCTATTCGAACGGAAAACTTGAAGGGAAGAATAACTTGATTAAAGTGATCAAGAGAGTGGCATTCGGTTTTAGAACCTTTCGCCACCTTCGTATGCGAATTCTAATTCAACAGAACCTTTGCGACATTATTTGAACAAGAAAACAAAAAGAAAAAAGGAAACGCCGAAGCATTTCCTTTCAGTGATTTAATGAAAACAACACGATTTGACTTAGAGCCATTTTTTTGCGGTAAGAGTTTTTTTGAATTAAGCATAGGAATATACGTCTACAAAGCAACTTTCGTGAAGACGTTCCAATAAACAGCTGATCAGTTGATAATCATAAGTTTGTGAATTCAAACGAATTTCAATCCGATAGGAATTCTTCAAGAAGGAGTGATCCTTTAGCTGCCTGATGATCAACTCATCCTGAGACTGATTGGAAAAATGTAAAGACTGCATGGCTTGAGATTGTCTTGGATGCAGTATTTTTTTTAGATTACGATAGGAATAAAAGCTGGTATTGCAGTTAATACTATGAGTTGTGTCTAGTCCTAATAATGCGTTTAATAAATGTTGCTTGTCTGTTTCTAGCATTGAATCAAGAAATTTTTTAGCTGCTGCCGGCGCATCTAACATAAGCGATTCCCCCATATATATCATTCGAATTAAATATAGCACCATTTTCACAAAATGTAAACGCTGTCTTTGTGTAGCTTCTAAAAAAGAAATAGAACCGCCTGTGATAAACACGAACATTAACAGACTTCTTTTATTATAATATCCGATAAAATATTGAAAAATTCAAATTCAATTGTTACACTGAATAAGAAATTAAGAAACGAACGATTGTTGGAGATCGTTTATAAATGTTCATAAAAAGGGAGCGTTTTGACGTGGAAAAAGGAACTTTAATCTATGAAGGTAAAGCAAAACAATTGTTTCAAACAGATGATCCAGCCATTATATGGGTCGAATATTTGAATCAAGCAACTGCTTTAAATGGGGCAAAGAAGGATCAAATTAGTGGTAAAGGCGAACTTAATAATCAAATCACCGGATTGATCTTTGATTTCTTAAAAAGTAAAGGAATTACTAATCACTATATTAAACAGCTTTCTGAAACAGAACAACTGATTCAAAATGTTGAAATCATTCCTTTAGAGGTAGTCGTACGAAATATAGCTGCCGGCAGCTTTTCAAAGCGATTAGCGATTCCAGAAGGGACTCCTTTAAAATCACCGATTGTTGAGTTCTATTATAAAAACGATGAACTAGATGATCCAATGGTCATTGACGCTCATATTCTTGCTTTAGAACTTGCTACTGCTGAAGAGCTCACTCAGTTGCGTCAGAAGGCTTTAGCAGTTGGTGAGGCACTAACAGAACTATTTGATTCAATAGATATCACATTGGTTGACTTCAAGTTAGAGTTCGGTCGTCAAAAAGATGGCTCGATTTTATTGGCAGATGAGGTTTCTCCTGATACTTGTCGTTTATGGGACAAACAGACAAATGAACATTTAGATAAAGATATTTATCGTCGTGACTTAGGTGACATTATTCCGGTATATCAAGAAGTACTAAATAGATTAGAAAAGCGAGGAGAATAAGGATGTATTTTGTGAAAGTTTATGTAACGTATAAGGATTCTGTATTGGACCCACAAGGAGAAGCTGTAAAAGGGGCTGTGCACCGTATGGGATACAATGAGATCGAGGATGTTCGGATTGGTAAGTATTTTGAGATCAAAGTTGCTAAAAGTGACCGTCCTGTGGAAGAAATGATCGAAGAGGTTTGTGACAAATTATTAGCCAACGTCAATATGGAAACATATCGTTACGAAATTTTGACATCGGAGGAAGTGTAGCATGAAATTTGCGGTCATTGTATTTCCTGGTTCTAACTGTGACTTGGACATGTATTGGGCGATGAAGGAAATCATGGGAGCCGATTGTGAGTATGTTCGGTATGATGCAGACAGCCTTGAAGGATTTGACGGTGTATTATTGCCGGGTGGTTTTTCATACGGCGACTATTTACGCTGTGGTGCGATCGCTCGCTTTGCCAACATTATGTCAGAAGTGATTCGTTTTGCTGAAGAAGGCAAGCCAGTTTTCGGTACGTGTAATGGATTTCAGATTTTAACGGAGGCGGGACTTTTACCAGGAGCTTTACGTCGTAATGAATCCTTGAAATTTATCAGTAAAATTACGCCGCTTAGAGTTGTGAACAATCAAACAAAATTTACATCTGAATATCAAGCAGATGAAGTAATTCAAATCCCAGTCGCCCACGGTGAGGGAAATTATTACTGTGATGATGAAACATTAGCTGAGTTAAAAGCGAACAATCAAATCGTCTTCACTTATGAAGGTGAAAATATTAATGGAAGTATCGAGAATATTGCCGGCATTACGAACAAAGCTGGTAACGTCTTAGGTATGATGCCTCACCCAGAGCGAGCAATGGAAAAACTGCTAGGTTCTGATGACGGTAAGAAGTTTTTTGCTTCTATTTTAACTAATTTTGGAAAGGTGACTGCAAACTAATGATGAAATTAGAACCGACGGCGCAAGAAATCAAGGATCAGCGTATTTACGCTGGTTGGGGACTGACTGATGAAGAATATCGTTTGATTTCAGAAGACATTCTTGGACGTTTGCCAAATTATACAGAAACAGGACTTTTCTCTGTTATGTGGAGTGAGCATTGTTCATATAAAAACTCGAAGCCAGTTCTGCGTAAATTCCCAACGGATGGACCGCAAGTATTACAAGGACCAGGAGAAGGTGCCGGAATTGTTGATATCGGTGACAATCAGGCTGTTGTTTTCAAAGCAGAAAGTCACAACCATCCTTCAGCTGTTGAACCTTATGAAGGTGCCGCAACAGGTGTTGGTGGAATCATCCGCGATATTTTCAGTATGGGTGCACGTCCAATCGCGGTCTTAGATTCTTTACGCTTTGGGGAATTAACGACGGAACGGACAAAATATTTATTAGAAGAGATTGTTGCTGGAATTAGCGGTTACGGAAACTGTATTGGTATCCCGACAGTTGGCGGAGAAGTAGCTTTTGATCCTTGTTATGAAGGTAATCCTTTAGTCAACGCGATGTGTGTTGGTTTGATCGATCATAAGGACATCCAAAAAGGACAGGCCAAAGGTGTCGGCAATTCCATCATGTATGTCGGCGCAAAAACGGGACGTGATGGAATTCATGGAGCGACTTTTGCTTCAGAAGAATTCGTCGAAGGTGAAGAACAGCAGCGTTCTGCCGTTCAGGTTGGCGATCCTTTCATGGAAAAATTATTGTTAGAGGCCTGTTTGGAATTAATTTTAGATCATTCAGATATCTTGGTAGGTATTCAAGATATGGGGGCTGCTGGATTAGTCTCTTCTAGTTCAGAAATGGCTTCAAAAGCTGGATCTGGATTGAAGCTTTATTTAGATGATGTGCCGCAACGGGAAACGCATATGACGCCGTATGAAATGATGTTATCTGAATCACAAGAACGGATGCTCATTTGTGTAGAACAAGGGCATGAAGATGAAGTTGTTGAACTATTTAAACGTTATGAGTTAGATGCGGTTACGATTGGCGAGGTAACAGATGATGGATTATATCGTTTGTACCATCATGGAGAAGAAGTAGCTAACTTACCAGTTGATGCGCTTGCTGAAGAGGCTCCTGTTTACGAAAATGAGAAGCGTGAACCAGTACGGATTCAAGAATTTGCCAATATGGAAGATTTCAAACCAGAAGTGGCAGATGCTTCTGAAACATTATTAGCATTGTTGCAACAACCGACGATCGCCTCAAAGAGAATGATCTATGAAACCTATGACTCGCAAGTACGAACGAATACAGTTGTTCGACCAGGAAGCGACGCAGCTGTCTTACGGGTTCGCGGAACAAACAAGGCATTGGCGATGACAACTGATTGTAATGCACGCTATTTATATTTAAATCCTGAAATCGGCGGACAAATTGCAGTGGCTGAAGCAGCGCGGAATATTGTTGCATCTGGAGGACAGCCGTTAGCGATCACGGACTGTTTAAACTATGGCTCGCCAGAAAAACCAGAGGGATTCTGGGAATTATGGACCTCAGCCGATGGTATTTCAGAAGCTTGCCGTACGTTGAACACCCCGGTTATCTCAGGAAATGTTTCGATGTATAACGAAACTAACGGTAAAGCTATTTATCCAACACCGATGATCGGTATGGTTGGTTTGATCGAAGACCTGTCACATATTACGACGCAGGAATTCAAAGCTGCTGGTGATTTGGTTTATCTCGTTGGTGAAACTAAAGCAGACTTTGATGGTACCGAGATTCAAAAAATGCAAAAAGGCTTGATTGAAGGGAAATTAATGGACTTTGATTTAGCTGTTGAGAAGGCAAATCAAGACTTAGTCCTTTCAGCAATCAAAGCGGACTTAGTAGCAAGTGCTCATGATTGTGCGGAAGGTGGTCTGGCAGTGGCAGTCGCAGAATCAGCATTTACTAATCAGCTTGGCGTTGACATCACTGTGGAAATGCCTGTCGAAAATCTGTTTGCAGAAACACAATCACGTTTTGTTTTATCTGTAAAACCAGAGAAACAAGCAGAATTCGAAGCTTTAGCAGGTGATAAAGCAGTGAAAATCGGTGAAGTAACTAATACAGGCGACTTGAAGTTGACTGCACTTGGCGGTGAAATCAACGTCGCTACTAAGAAAGCTGAAGAATTATGGGAGGAAGCCATTCCATGTTTAATGAAGTAAAAAGTTTAAATGAAGAGTGTGGCGTTTTTGGCATCTGGGGACACCCAGATGCTGCGCGCGTCACTTATTTTGGCTTACACAGCTTACAGCATCGCGGACAAGAAGGTGCTGGAATTGTCAGCAACGATGCAGGAAAATTAAATGGACATCGTGGGCTAGGCCTTCTTTCAGAGGTATTTAAAAATGAGCGTCAATTGAGTCGCTTGACTGGTCAAGCAGCGATTGGACATGTTCGTTATGCTACGGCGGGAACAAGCAGTGTGGATAATATTCAACCTTTTTTATTCAATTTTTATGATGGTGCCTTTGCTTTGGCTCACAATGGGAATTTGACGAATGCGAAAAGCTTGCGAAAAGAACTAGAAATTGATGGGGCGATCTTCCATTCGAATTCTGACACGGAAATTTTGATGCATTTGATTCGCCGCAGTCAAAAGGAAACTTTGTGTGAACGCATGAAGGAAGCATTGAACACTGTCAAAGGCGGTTTTGCCTACTTGATGCTAACAGAAGATTCCATGGTAGCAGCACTTGACCCGAATGGTTTTCGGCCATTGTCAATCGGTCAAATGGTCAACGGCGCCTATGTAGTTGCGTCAGAAACCTGTGCGTTAGAAGTCGTAGGTGCGAAATTTATTCAAGATGTTAATCCAGGCGAGATTATCACCATCAATGATGAAGGGTTAAAAGTCGAAAGCTTTACTGAGAATACGCAACACGCGATCTGCTCCATGGAGTACATCTACTTTGCACGACCAGACTCGAATATCGCAGGCGTAAATGTCCATAGTGCTCGTAAAAATATGGGGCGGATCTTAGCTAATGAGGCTGAAATTGAAGCTGATATGGTTGTTGGTGTTCCAAATTCGTCTTTGTCTGCTGCCAGCGGATATGCAGAAGAATCTGGGATTCCTTATGAAATGGGATTAGTAAAAAATCAGTATGTGGCACGGACCTTCATTCAGCCGACTCAAGAATTACGTGAGCAAGGAGTACGAATGAAGCTTTCAGCTGTGCGAGGAGTCGTTGAAGGAAAACGCGTCATCATGGTCGATGATTCGATTGTGCGGGGAACGACTAGTCGACGGATCGTCAATCTTTTAAAAGAAGCGGGCGCGAAAGAGGTCCATGTACGGATTGCTTCGCCGCCATTACGTTACCCGTGTTTTTATGGGATTGATATTCAGACTCGTAAAGAGTTGATTGCAGCGAACCATTCAATTGAAGAAATTCGCGAAATGATCGGTGCAGATTCGTTGTCATTTTTAAGTGAAGATGGATTAATCAATGCTATTGGATTAGATTTTGATGCACCTTATTCCGGATTATGTATGGCGTATTTTAATGGAGACTATCCAACGCCGCTTTATGACTATGAAGAGCATTATCAAGCAACTTTGAAGGAAAAAATTTCATTCTATTAAAAATAAACGGTTGAAGAAATTACAAAAATTAAACAAATGAAGATTTTAGTTCCACTTTTCTCAGGACACGCCGTTGAAATAAGAAAACTCACTTCTATTTAAAAAGGTATAAATGTTTATTGGAATGGTATGTAGCATGAAAAAATCATTTTCGTTTTTTGAAGAATAGACACAATAATAATTAGGGAGCGGATCTAGTGGGAAATGCATATTCTAGAGCTGGCGTTGATGTAGAAGCTGGTTACGAGGTAGTAGAACGAATTAAAAAGCACGTAAAAAGAACCGAACGTTTAGGTGTTATGGGAGCAATCGGTGGTTTTGGAGGCTGTTTCGACCTTAGTCAATTTGACTTAAAGGAGCCCGTTTTAGTTTCTGGAACGGATGGTGTAGGGACAAAGCTGATGGTCGCAATTCAAGCAGATAAGCATGATACGATTGGAATCGATTGTGTAGCAATGTGCGTCAACGATATCGTGGCTCAAGGAGCTGAACCGCTTTATTTCCTAGATTACATCGCTACAGGTAAAAATGTGCCAGCACGTTTAGAGCAAGTAGTTGCAGGAGTTGCAGAAGGCTGCGTTCAAGCAGGAGCTGCGTTGATCGGTGGCGAAACAGCAGAAATGCCAGGAATGTATGGTGAAGATGATTACGATCTAGCTGGTTTTACTGTTGGTATTGCTGAAAAAAGACAAATGATTACCGGAGAAAAAATTCAAGCTGGGGATGTCTTAGTAGGTTTACCATCGTCAGGAATTCATTCAAACGGGTATTCGTTAGTTCGTAAAGTTTTCTTTGAAACAAACAGCTTTGCACTTGATGAAAAATTACCAGAACTATCTGGGAAACTTAGTGATGAGATTTTAACACCGACTAGAATTTACGTAGAAGCAGTGCTTCCTTTAGTTAAAAAAGAATTAGTGAACGGTATCGCCCATGTGACTGGTGGCGGCTTTGTGGAGAATTTACCACGTATGTTGCCAGAAAAATTAGCTTGTGAAATTGAACTGGGCTCTTGGCCAGTGTTACCGATTTTTAACGCATTGGAAAAATATGGTGAGATTCCTGAAATGGAAATGTATGAAATTTTCAACATGGGAATTGGTATGGTATTGGCTGTTGCGCCAGAAAAATTAGCAGAGTTGCAAGCTGATTTGAAGGAGCGAAATGAAGCTACTTTTGTAATCGGTAAAGTAACAGAAAAGAAAGATACTGCGATTGTTTTTAAAGGGGCAAAGGCATGAGAATAGCTGTTTTAGCTTCAGGAAATGGATCGAATTTCGAAGTGATCGCTCAAGCAATTAAGGATAAAGAGATTGACGCTGAGTTAGTTCTGCTTTTTTCAGATCATCATGATGCGTACGTGCTAGAACGTGGAAAAAAATTCGGTGTTCCTTGTGAAAGCTTTGAGCTAAAAGAGTTTTCTGATAAGAAAAACTATGAAGCTGCACTGTTAGAACTACTGAAGCGTTATAAAGCGGAGTTAGTCGTATTGGCAGGCTATATGCGAATCATCGGAAAAGAGTTACTAGAAGCTTTTCCTAATCGGATCGTTAATATTCATCCAGCTTTGCTTCCAAATTTTCCGGGCTTGCACGGAATTAAAGATGCTTATGAAGCCGGAGTAAAGGAAACGGGCGTTACGATCCATTTTGTGGATAGCGGGGTAGATACCGGTCCAATTATTGCACAAGGAAAGGTGCAAGTTGCTGAATCGGACCGTTTGGAGGATTTAGAGAAAAAAATCCATCAAGTAGAGCACCAGCTGTATCCGCAGGTTTTAGCGGAAATAGTCAAAGAATTTCATCGAGATAAAGAGTAAAAGTATTAAGCCATTTCTTCGCAGACTTAACAAATGTTAGGCAAAAAGTGAAAAAACTTTCTAAAGGAGAGTCATCATGACAAGAGCATTGATTAGTGTTTCAGATAAAACCGGAATTGTAGAATTTACTAAAGGTTTGGTTCAAGCAGGAATCGAGATTATTTCTACTGGCGGGACTAAAAAAGTTTTAGACGAAGCGGGGATTTCAACGTTAAGTATTGATGAAGTAACCGGCTTTCCTGAAATGATGGATGGTCGAGTAAAAACGCTGCATCCAAAAATTCATGGTGGATTGTTAGGCCGTCGAGATTTGACAACACACATGGAGGCGATGGATGAGCACGGTATTCAGCCAATTGATTTTGTTTGTGTAAATCTATACCCGTTTAAAGAAACGATTTCCAAGCCGGAGGTAACTGAAGCAGAAGCGATTGAAAATATTGATATCGGTGGCCCAAGTATGCTGCGTTCTGCCGCTAAAAACTTTGCATCAGTCACAGTAGTTGTTGATCCTAAAGATTATGCGCTTGTTTTAGCCGAGATCAAAAGTGATCAAGTGACTTCATTAGCGACACGCAAACGTTTAGCTGCGAAGGTTTTCCGTCATACAGCAGCTTATGACGCGTTGATCGCGGATTACTTAACAAAGAGTGTGGGTGAAGTTGAACCAGAAAAAATGACATTGACTTATGAATTGAAGCAGCCTTTGCGTTATGGGGAGAATAGTCATCAAACTGCAGCTTTTTACCAAAATGCTCTACCTGTTTCTTATTCAATTGCGAGTGCCCATCAATTACACGGAAAAGAACTGTCATACAATAATATTAAGGATGCAGATGCGGCGATCCGAATTGCTAGAGAATTTACTGAGCCAACAGTTGTCGCATTAAAACACATGAATCCATGCGGAATCGGTAGTGGACGGACAATTGCGGAAGCCTATCAATTCGCTTATGAAGCAGATCCAACTTCCATTTTCGGAGGAATTTTGGTAGCAAATCGTGAAATTGATTTAGAAACGGCAGAGGAAATGCATAAGTTATTCTTAGAGATTATCATCGCTCCAAGCTTTAGCAAAGAGGCCTTTAACGTGCTGTCAGGTAAGAAAAACTTACGACTAATGACCTTAGATTTCAGCGACCAAGCAAGTAATCAACCAGAAGTTGTATCTGTTTTAGGGGGATTATTGGTTCAGGATCAAGATGTTGTCGAAGAAATTCCTGAGGAGTGGGAAGTTGCAACGGATCGCAAACCTACAGCGGAAGAATTGAGAGCTTTAGCTTTTGCATGGAAAGCTGTTAAGCACGTAAAATCGAATGCAATTGTTGTAGCAAATGAACATCAAACAGTGGGTGTTGGTGCAGGACAAATGAATCGTGTTGGTTCTGTCAAAATTGCTTTAGAAGAAGCAAAAGGACGGATGGATGGCGCTGTTTTAGCAAGCGACGCGTATTTCCCGATGGATGATAGTGTAGAATATGCTGCACAGCACGGAATTAAAGCAATCGTTCAGCCGGGTGGAAGTATTCGTGACAAGGATTCGATCGCAATGGCTAATAAATATGGCGTAGCGATGGTCTTCACTGGCGTTCGTCATTTCAGACACTAATTTGAGGAGGACTCAATGAAAATACTAATTATTGGTAGCGGTGGTCGTGAGCATGCCATCGCCAAAAAAATGTTGGAGAGTTCGCATGTAACGGATTTTTTTTGTGCTAAGGGAAACCCAGGCATGAAGAAGGACGGTATTCAACTAGTGGATATCGCAGAGGATAAGCATGAAGAGTTGATCTCTTTTGCTAAAGATCAGGAGATTGATTGGACATTCGTTGGGCCAGAGATTCCTTTATTGAATGGCATCGTAGACGATTTTCAAGCAGCGGGTCTTCGTATCTTCGGACCGAATAAAGCAGCCGCAATGATCGAAGGATCAAAGGAATTTGCTAAAAAAATCATGGTAGACAATCAGATTCCTACGGCTGATTATGAGGCGTTCACCGACTACGAAGCCGCTTGCGCGTACGTGAAGGAAAAAGGTGCGCCAATCGTGATCAAAGCAGATGGATTAGCAGCGGGCAAGGGCGTTACGGTTGCTATGACATTAGATGAAGCGCTGCAGGCTTTAAAGGAAATGATGACGGATCATCGTTTTGGTGAAAGCGGAGATAAAGTTGTTGTTGAAGAATTTTTAGCTGGTGAAGAATTTTCATTGCTTGCTTTTGTAAAAAATGAAAAAGTTTATCCAATGGTCATTGCACAGGATCACAAACGGGCTTATGATAACGACCTGGGACCAAATACTGGGGGAATGGGCGCCTACTCGCCGGTACCGCAAATCCCTTCAGAAATGGTCGATACTGCTGTTGAGAAAATTTTGAAGGCCGCTGCATTGGGAATGGTGAAAAACGGGACATCATTTACAGGTATTTTATATGCAGGATTGATTGCTACAGATGCTGGACCGAAAGTGATTGAATTCAACGCTCGCTTTGGCGACCCCGAAACACAAGTGGTTCTACCAAGATTAACCAGTGATCTTGCACAAGTGATTGATGATATTTTAAACGATCAAGAACCAGAATTGGTTTGGAGTGATCAGGCATCTGTCGGCGTTGTACTAGCGGCTGAAGGTTATCCTAATGCGTATCAAAAAGGAATGCCTACTCCAAGTTTTGATGATCAGGTTACGATTTATTATGCAGGAGTTGTTGATGATCAAGGAGAAATACGGGCATCAGGCGGACGCGTACTCCTAGTAGAAGCAGAAGCAGAAACGATTGAGGCGGCACAAACGAAGGTTTATCAAGCTTTGGATCATGCAAAGACTGAGGGTTATTTCTACCGAAAAGATATTGGAGCAAAATCATTAAAATAAATAAAAAACGGCCAGTCGGTCGTTTTTTTTGTTCAAAAGGGTAGCGGATTAAAAAAATGACAGCTTTAATTAAAAGTGGTAAACTGAATATGAAAAAAGCGTTAAAAAAATATATGAATTTGAAGAAAAATAAAAAGAATTTAACTCATAGAGGCAATTGCATTCGTTAGAATTATTTTTCATTCCAAAGCGTATTGAAAGAGGCGAGGACTATGGAAAGGAAACGATCCAAAGCTGATGATGAGAACCACGAGTTGCAGATGATTTTATCCGGACTACCCAATTCTCAGTATTTAAAAATTTTATTAGCTCAAATCATGAGACATTATGAGCCAACGATCAAATATATTTTCCAAAAACAAATAGGATGGAAACTGGTAATCGAGCAATATGATGGGGTGCTTTGCTGCATCCAGATTCATGAAACCTATTTCTCAGTAATGACACCTTTTCCAGATTTTGGAATCAGCTATTTAACACCGATGGTAAAAGTGATGTCGGAGGAGTTCAAAGAAAAGTTCGAAGATGTATCAAAAAATACGCAGCAGATCGAAATGAAAGTAACTAATGAAGAGGAAATGGAAGACGTTATCTTCTTAGTTAGTTTACAAGCGAAAAAATTAAGGAATGCCTTAGTTTGAAAACTAAATGTTCGTGTTTTTTGTAATAAATTTCAAAATCAGCTTGCTTTTCAGGTGGATATGTTGTAAATTACATAGGGCGATACTGCCCTATGTTTTTTTATGGTTCATACTTTTCATAGTGAACAGTATAAAAATAGGTGTTTGGAAAAGGAAATTACTTTATCCTATTTGATGCAATGAAATGTATGAAAAAAATAAAATGAGATAGTGATCTTATTCATTGGAGGCCCATATGAAAGTATTTGATTATGAAGATATTCAGTTAATTCCTAATAAGTGTATTGTGAACAGTCGATCAGAATGTGATACAACCGTTCAATTAGGAAAGTTTAGTTTCAAGATGCCTGTCGTACCAGCCAATATGCAAACGATTATTGATGAAAGTATTGCGGAATTTTTGGCTGAAAACGGGTACTTCTATATTATGCATCGTTTTTATGAAGAGGAACGAATCCCATTCATCAAGAAAATGCAGTCTCGCGGCCTGTTTACTTCCATCAGTGTGGGGGTAAAAGGATATGAATATGATTTTGTGAAGCAGTTGGCAGAGGAAAAGTTGAATCCAGACTATATTACCATCGACATTGCTCATGGTCATTCTGATCCGGTAATCAATATGATTAAGCACATTAAAAAATATTTGCCGGAAACCTTTGTGATTGCTGGCAACGTTGGTACGCCTGAAGCTGTTCGTGAATTAGAAAATGCAGGAGCTGATGCAACCAAGCTTGGAATCGGACCTGGAAAAGTATGTATTACTAAGATTAAGACTGGATTTGGAACTGGCGGCTGGCAATTAGCAGCATTGAGTTGGTGTGCCAAGGCAGCACGCAAACCGATTATTGCTGACGGTGGAATTCGAACTCATGGAGACATTGCCAAATCAATTCGTTTTGGCGCGACAATGGTTATGATTGGTTCATTATTTGCCGGTCATGAAGAATCTCCTGGCGAGACCAAGGTAGAAGACGGTGTCGTTTATAAAGAATATTTTGGCAGTGCCTCTGAATTCCAAAAGGGCGAGAAGAAAAACGTGGAAGGTAAAAAGATCTGGATTCCTTATAAAGGTTCTTTAAAGGATACTTTAGTAGAGATGCAGCAAGATCTTCAGTCGTCGATTTCTTATGCTGGAGGCAACGATTTAGAAGCCTTGCAAAAAGTTGACTATGTAGTGGTTAAGAATTCAATCTTTAATGGCGATACGATTTAAAGGTTTTTAGAAAACTTTTAAAAACATTTCAATAGTCTTTAAAGAATTAGGTTAATAAAGTATGCACGGACGTTTATCCTACTATCTATCACGGATAGTAGGATAAACGTCCGATTTTTTCATATTTTCTGACGTATTTCAAAATGCATTTGATAATTCCTTTCAGGAGCTTTTTGTACGTTTGACAGCAAAGTATAATTGGTTTAGTTTTAAGTCATCCAATAATAAGTGAGGAAAACGTATGTGGCAATTAGCGGAGAAAAAAACGACCCCAATCTATCAACAAATTATCGAACAGATTATCTCCTATATTCAAGACGGCACGTTGCAACCAGGGGATAAGCTACCCGCAGAACGCAAACTAGCAGAATATTATCAAGTGAATCGTTCAACCGTTGTTCACGCATTGGAGGAACTGGCTAGTCTTGGCTGGGTATTGCGGCGACAAGGCAGCGGAACCATTGTGAACGAAGGAAACTGGGGACGAAGCACTATTCCCAGAGTGGATTGGCGCAGCTTATTTACGCAGGAGACTCTTCCAAAGGAACCATTTGTAGAAAAAGCTTATCCATTGCTGAAGAATCCTGATGCTATTGATCTGTACTCAGGGGAACTGCCGTTAAGTATGATTCCAGATTTTCGTTTTCCTTCCTATACATGGGAAGAGTTATTGCTTGAAGAAAAAAAGCAAAGTCCATTAGGCTATCGTCCTTTGCAGCAAGTAATCTGTCAGCGAATCAAGTTAGAGCAGAAAATCGATGTCTCTTCGAATCAAGTCCTAATTACTTCAGGCGCACAACAAGCAATGTTTTTATTATTGCAGGTGATGCTCCAAAGTGGAGATAGTGTGGCAATTGAAGATCCTTCATTTTTATACTCCCTACCAATTTTTGCTAGCGCCGGGGTCAGACTCTATGGCGTAGAAATGGATCGGGAAGGAATGAGGATTGATAAATTGGAACAATTGATTCTGACTAAAAAAATCAAACTGATTATTCTCAATCCGACTTTTCAAAATCCAACTGGGACAACGATGTCGGAGAAACGCAGAAATGAGTTAATCGAACTCAGTCTTAAATACCAGCTGCCGATCGTAGAAGATGAAGTGTTCAGCGAGATGAATTTCGGGAAAACGCCGCCGTCTTTAAAAGAACTTGCTCCCCACCAAGTCATTCATCTAGGTTCACTTTCAAAGATATTTGGTTCTTCAATCAAAATTGGCTGGGTCGTGGCTGATCAAAATTTAATTCAACGCTTATCTGAAGCCAAACAAATGATGGATTTTTCTATCAGTGTTTTTCCGCAGGTCATTGCACATACTGCCTTAACAGATCCACAATTCGAGCAGAACCAAGCAGAATTAGTTGTTACTTTAAAGCAGAAGGCCAAAGATTTTATTGATCAGGCAAAATCAATTGCTGAGGATTGGCATATATCGTCTATCGAGGGTGGCATTTATGTATATCTGACTTGGCGTCATCAGCGCTTAACCCGAAAAGATTGGGATATTTTTCTGCGAGAAAAATTAGTGATTGCCCCCGCATTTTTATTTAGTAATGATACAATGGCAATGAGAGTGAATTATACTCGAATGACGGATCAAACACGACAAGAATTTTTTTCTAAGTTGTTTGTAATTTCAAAGGAATTAAGGAGGAGTTAAATGGAAGCGTTAGAAGTGATGAATCAGCACAGAACATATCGGAATTTTGATGAAACCTACCAATTATCAGAAGCAGAGCTGCAAAAGATTCTGCAAGCTAGTCGTCAAGCTCCCAGCTGGATGAACGGTCAAATGTACAGCATCATTGTCGTAAGGGATACGGAGATCCGCCGGCAGCTCGTGGCAATGAATCCTGGAAATTCTCATATGCTGCATAGTTCAGTATTTTTAGTATTTGTAGCGGATTTGAAACGGACGCAAAAGGTAGCTGAGCAGTATGAGATGGATTATCGAATTAACGAAGGATTTGATCCATTGATCACGGCTGTTACCGATACAGCGTTAGCGTTGGAAAATGCAGTAATTGCGACTGAAGCATTGGGATTAGGTTCTGTAGTTGTGGGGTCTATTCGCAAAGATATTGCAGAGGTAAGCAAACTATTAAAACTGCCCGATTATGTGCTGCCGGTCGCAGGCTTGAGTATTGGAAAGCCTAATGTGGATATGCGAATAAAACCAAGATTGCCAGAAGAAGCGGTGATTCATTATGACACATATAAAGATTACGATTATTCTTTGATTGAAGAGTATGATGATACGATGGAAAAATTTGCAGAGGCTCGTGAAACGAAATTATGGAGCAAAAAGTTTGCAGATTATTTCAGCAGTTCACCAAACAAAAAAGTTGATGAATTTCTGAAAATCAATAAATTTTTCAGTGTTACGTTTGACACCGATAAGTAAGTGACTTATAGTAAGGATGAAAATTAAATTAATTGTTAGGTGAGGCTCCTATACGGACACAGGCTACTGCCCAAAAATGTCGAGAGACGCCAATGGGTATAACAGGGATTATCGTGAAGGTGATTCATAACGTAGCTGACAGATTCTGTCTACGCCCTATAGTGCTAAAGCTCGACGATGAACATGAATGAAACTTTCGCGCGTGCTCATTTTCGAGTGCGCGCTTTATTTGTGTCCTAAAGCGCCTAGACTGTTAACGAAATGAAAGGATGTGAGGAAGATGGATCATGAAGATAGTCGACCGAAAAGTAATTACTCGCGGACGACTGCGGTTGTCCTGAATTTTAGGAGGAACCATTATGATGAACAAAAAAAGCCTTCTTGCTCGCAAAGTCAACAAAGACCAAGAGCTAAAGAAATTAGCGATTTTATCTGATCGTGATCTTTTTCTAAACCTGAGAACCTCTTTACAGGGATTATCTGAAGAAGATGCACAAAGCCGATTGGAAGAATATGGTCCAAATGAAGTCTCAGCACAGAAGCCAACACCAGGAATTTTGCTGTTTTTACAAGCATTTAATGATCCGTTCGTGTATGTCTTAGCTGCATTAGCAATTGTTTCCTTATTAACCAATGACATAGAAGCGGCGGTTGTTATGACGATCATGATTTTGGCTAGTGTGCTGATTACCTTTATTCAAGAATACCGTTCGCAAAAGGCAAGCATCGAATTAAAGGAAATGATCGAAAATACTGCGGCAATTACCCGTAATGGAGAAACGAAAGAAATTCCGATGGATGAAGTCGTCCCTGGTGATATTTTGACGTTAGCAACTGGTGATATGATTCCAGCAGATGCCGTATTGATTTGGACAAAAGACCTTTTTGTTAACCAATCGTCGTTAACAGGAGAATCGATGCCTGTTGAAAAATTTCTAGTAAAAGACAAGGAATTGACGGAAGAAGCCACAGCATTAGACTTAACAAATCTGGTTTTTATGGGAACGGATGTGCTAAGTGGTCAAGGAAAAGCCATTATTTTAAAAACGGGTCAGCAAACATTTTTCGGAGATATCGCCAAAAATGCCACATCCAAACGGGGGAAAACGTCATTTGATTTAGGATTAGCTAGAGTCAGCAAATTATTACTGCGGATGGTTATGATTCTTTTTCCATTAGTTTTTCTGATAAACGGCTTAACGAAGGGTGATTGGAGCAGTGCCTTCTTCTTCGCCATTGCAGTTGCAGTCGGCTTGACGCCTGAAATGTTGCCGATGATTGTGAGCTCTAACTTGGCAAAAGGAGCATTGACATTATCGAAACACAAAGTGATTGTGAAAGAGTTGGCTTCAATCCAAAATTTAGGTGGAATGGATGTCCTCTGTACAGATAAAACTGGGACAATTACGGAAGATCGAGTTGTTTTGGTTCAACATTTGGACCCTTTAGGAAATGAAAACGAACAAGTATTAGACCTTGCATTCATGAATTCTACCTATCAAACGGGCTGGAAGAATTTGATGGATATTGCCGTAATCAATTATTTTGAAGAACAAGATCGACATTTGCCCTATCAAATGGTTCAAAAAATTGATGAGATTCCCTTTGATTTTTCTCGTCGCCGTTTAACTGTCGTGATGAAAACAGACGAGCATCAATTGATGATCACTAAGGGCGCGGTTGAAGAAATGGCAGCAATTTGTAAATATGTGGAGATTGATGGAGAGATTCTAGAGTTAACCCCAGAAATTCGCCAACAGCTACAAACCGTCAATGAAAAAATGAATCGTCAAGGCATGCGTGTCATTACAGTAGCTGTTCGTCGTGACGCACATGATGAAGCCATCTATTCAACAGATGATGAAAAAGATATGACCTTGGTGGGCTTCATGGGCTTCCTTGATCCTGCCAAGGCATCAGCTAAACCGGCAATTAAATCCTTGCAGCAGCACGGAGTAGCGGTAAAAGTTCTAACAGGCGACAATGCGATCGTGGCACAAAAAGTTTGTCAGGATGTGGGAATCCCTGCAGATCAATATGTGTTAGGTAATCAAATCGATGAAATGTCAGACGATGAACTGTATCAAGCAGCTGAAACTACAAATCTGTTTGCAAAACTAAATCCGATGCAAAAATCACGAATCATTGAAGCTTTGCAAAATAAGGGACACACTGTTGGCTTTATGGGTGATGGCATCAATGATGCACCTGCTTTAAGAAAAGCAGATGTCGGAATTTCGGTTGATACAGCAGCCGACATCACAAAGGATGCTAGTTCCATTATTTTATTAGAAAAAAGCTTAGGCGTTCTAGAAAATGGTGTGATTGAAGGACGACGAGTATTCAGCAATATGATGAAATACATTAAGATCACCATCAGCTCAAATTTTGGGAATGTTTTCTCGATTTTAATTGCTAGTGCATTTCTACCATTTTTACCCATGCTATCACTTCAATTGTTATTGCAAAATTTAATTTATGATTTCGCTCAACTAACAATTCCATGGGACAATGTGGATGATGAAGAATTGCAGGTGCCAACAAAATGGGAAACAAAAGGGTTGTTAAAATTTACCCTGTGTATTGGACCTATCAGTTCTGTGTTTGATATCATTACGTTTTTAGTCATGTGGTTTGTATTCGGAGCGAATACGGTTGGTGCGCAAAATCTATTTCAAACAGGCTGGTTCATGATTGGATTAACCACACAAGCGTTGGTAGTTTTAATGGTAAGAACAAAGAAAATTCCTTTTATCCAAAGCCGTCCAGCTCCGCAGGTGTTTGTCAGCTTATTAATGGCAGTAGTAGTAGGAGCATTAGTCGTACTAACACCGTTAGCTGAGCAATTTGATTTTGTTCATTTGCCAAATAGTTATTGGCTATGGTATGCAGGAATTGTTCTTGCTTACATGCTGGCAACACAACTAGGAAAAGTATTGTATATAAAAATTGCAAAAGAATGGATCTGAACTATAACAGAAGGACCTGTGTTGTCCTTCTGTTTCTTTTTTGTGAAAATGCTTAACAAATTCCGGTCTAAACGTGTTGTTAATCCATCTATTTTAATCTTTTTTCTCCTTGATGATGAGGGGGATTATGGCAAATTTATGATTTTTCAAGATCACAAACTTACCTGTTCTAATCTAGATGTTTGTTATTATTAGAAAAAAGCTGCAGATGATTTCACAAGGTTGAAAAGTGAAACGCTTCAATTCGTTCAGAATTGCTGAGCAAGTTTGTTGTCAATTGAATACAAAAATGCTAATTTAGAGAAGAAGGAGCAATAGCAATAATACAGGTTGATTTGCTGTTGCACTGAAAACAAGATTTAATTTACTTAAGAGAGGAAAGTGTGACACCATGGCAGAAAAAGAGTTAACGATTGATTTTGAAGCCTTACTAAAAGATGTAAACGCGGATTTCCCCGTGTACCAGGCACTGGATGAAGATGGAAAGATTATTAATGAAAATCTCGTTCCAGAATTATCTGATGAAGAACTTGTTGAATTGATGACTTCAATGGTTTGGTCTCGTGTATTGGACCAACGTTCAACTGCATTGAATCGTCAAGGACGTTTAGGATTCTTCGCACCAACAGCTGGCCAGGAAGCTAGCCAATTAGCCAGTCAATTTGCGTTTGAAAAGGAAGACGTTTTACTACCGGGCTATCGTGATGTTCCACAATTGATTAAACATGGCTTGCCTTTAGCGGAAGCGTTCTTATGGTCACGCGGACATGTTGCCGGAAACAACTATCCTGCAGATTTACAGGCTTTACCTCCTCAAATCATTATCGGAGCTCAATATGTACAAGCTGCCGGTGTGGCATTAGGTTTGAAGAAACGTAATAGTAAAAATGTTGTCTTTACCTATACAGGCGATGGTGGTTCATCTCAGGGGGATTTCTACGAAGCGATCAACTTTGCTGGCGCCTATCATGCAAACGCTGTATTTTATATTCAAAATAATGGATTTGCGATTTCAACACCGCGTGAAAAGCAATCAGCAGCTAAAACGTTAGCACAAAAAGCAGTCGCTGCTGGAATTCCAGGTATTCAGGTTGATGGAATGGACCCTCTAGCTGTTTATTATGTCTCTAAAAAGGCACGTGAATGGGCAGCAAATGGCAATGGTCCAGTCTTAATCGAAACATTAACGTACCGTTACGGTCCACATACGTTATCTGGGGATGACCCAACACGTTACCGTTCAAAAGAAATGGACGACGAATGGACGAAAAAGGATCCATTAGTACGTTTCCGTAAATACTTAACGGAAAAAGGCTTATGGTCAGAAGAACAAGAAGAAAAAGTGATTGAAGCAACAAAAGAAGAAATCAAACAGGCCATCACTGATGCTGACCGCGTACCTAAACAAAAGGTGTCTGATTTCTTGAAAAATATGTACGAAGTGCAACCACAAAACATTAAAGAACAAATTGAATTCTATGAAGCGAAGGAGTCGAAATAATCATGGCACAAAAAACGATGATCCAAGCAATTACAGATGCCTTAGCTCTGATGCTTGAAAAAGATAAAGAAGTTTTAATTTTCGGTGAAGACGTTGGTAAGAACGGCGGCGTATTCCGTGCCACTGAAGGTCTTCAAGAAAAATTCGGTGAAGATCAAGTTTTTGATACACCATTAGCTGAATCTGGTATTGCTGGACTTGCTTTTGGGTTAGCCTTGCAAGGCTTCCGACCTGTCCCTGAAATTCAATTCTTTGGTTTCGTATTCGAGGCAATGGATGAAATTGTTGGACAAATGGCTCGTACTCGTTACCGTATGGGAAATACAAGAAACTTACCGATCACGATTCGGGCACCATTTGGTGGCGGTGTGCATACACCTGAGCTTCATTCCGATAATTTAGAAGGATTAATGGCTCAATCTCCAGGCTTGCGCGTGGTTATTCCGTCAAATCCGTATGATGCAAAAGGTTTGTTGATTGCATCAATCCGTAACAATGACCCAGTAGTCTTTTTAGAACACATGAAATTGTATCGTTCATTCCGTGAAGAAGTTCCTGAAGGAATCTATGAAGTGCCATTGGATAAAGCGGCTGTTACAAAAGAAGGTTCTGATGTTTCAATCATCACTTACGGCGCAATGGTTCGTGAAGCGATCAAAGCAGCAGATAACTTAGCGAAAGAAAACATCAATGCAGAAATCATCGATTTGCGTACTGTTGCACCACTTGATGTTGAAACGATCATTAAGTCCGTTGAAAAAACTGGTCGTGTAGTCGTTGTTCAAGAAGCGCAAAAACAAGCAGGTGTTTCTGCACAAGTTATCTCAGAGATTTCTGAACGTGCTATTCTTTCACTAGAAGCACCGATCGGACGAGTTTCTGCTCCAGATACGATTTTCCCATTCGGACAAGCAGAAGGAATCTGGTTGCCAAATGCAGCAGATATTGAAGCAAAAGTAAAAGAAATCGTAGAATTTTAAACCTACGTTACAAACAGCAGACTTATTTTTTCGGATCTTAGAAAAAATAAATACATTAGTATAAGGAGCGAAAAAACATGGCTTACCAATTTAAATTGCCCGACATCGGTGAAGGCATTGCAGAAGGTGAGATCGTTAAATGGTTCGTCAAAGCTGGCGACACAATTAACGAAGATGATACTTTACTAGAAGTACAAAATGATAAATCAGTGGAAGAAATTCCATCACCTGTAACAGGAACAATCAAAAAAATTATCGTAGACGAAGGAACAGTAGCAAATGTTGGCGATGTTCTCGTTGAAATTGATGCACCAGGACATGAAGATAATGAAGGTGATTCAGGTGTAGCTGCTGAATCACAAACACCTGCTGCTCCGGCGGCTGAACCAACTGCAGACAGCGATAAAGCTGAAAGCGACGGTTCCAATGCTGGCGGCGGAGTCTACCAATTCAAATTACCAGATATTGGTGAAGGTATTGCAGAAGGCGAAATCGTTAAGTGGTTCGTGAAGTCTGGGGACAAGATCGAAGAAGACGACACGTTACTAGAAGTACAAAATGATAAATCAGTGGAAGAAATTCCATCACCTGTAACAGGAACAATCAAAAAGATCATCGTAGACGAAGGAACAGTAGCAAATGTTGGGGATGTCTTAGTAGAAATCGATGCACCTGGACACAATGATTCTAGCGCATCTTCAAGTGAATCCTCTACACCAGCAGAGACAGCAAAAACAGAAGCAAAAGCGGATTCTTCAGTTGTTGAAGCAAGCAATCCAGACAAGCGCGTATTGGCGATGCCATCTGTTCGTCAATATGCACGTGAAAAGGATGTCGACATCACACAAGTAACTGCTACAGGTAAAGGCGGACGTATTACCAAAGAAGATATTGACACATTCGTTTCAGATGGAGGACAAGCAGCACCAGCGAAATCAGAAGCTCAAGCCACTGATACGGCAGCAGCAACTTCAAGTGCGCCAGCTGCAAAAGCAGAGAAACCAGCGCAACCATTTACTTCTAACATGGGCGAAATGGAAACTCGTGAGAAGATGACACCAACACGTAAAGCAATTGCTAAAGCAATGGTAAATAGCAAACATACGGCACCACATGTAACCTTGCATGATGAAGTTGAAGTGTCTAAACTTTGGGATCATCGTAAGAAGTTCAAACAAGTGGCTTTGGACAATGGTACGAAATTAACCTTCTTGCCATATGTGGTTAAAGCATTGACTGCAACAGTCAAAAAATACCCAGTCTTGAATGCATCAATTGATGATGCTGCGCAAGAAATTGTGTATAAAAATTACTATAACATCGGTATCGCAACGGATACAGATCATGGCTTGTATGTACCAAACGTTAAAAATGCTGATACAAAAGGCATGTTCAAAATCGCCGATGAAATCAATGAAAAAGCTGCTTTGGCTCATGATGGAAAATTGGCTGCAGATGACATGCGTAATGGAACAATCACGATTTCTAATATCGGTTCCGTTGGCGGCGGCTGGTTCACTCCAGTAATTAACTACCCTGAAGTTGCCATTCTTGGTGTTGGAACGATTGCGCAACAACCAATCGTGAACGATGAAGGCGAATTAGCGGTTGGTCGTGTAATGAAACTTTCATTAAGCTTCGATCATCGTATCGTCGATGGGGCGACAGCACAAAAAGCGATGAACAATATTAAACGTTTATTAGCTGATCCAGAATTACTATTAATGGAAGGATGATAAAATCATGGTAGTTGGAGATTTTGCCATTGAATTAGATACAGTTGTAATCGGTGCTGGACCTGGCGGCTATGTTGCCGCCATCCGTGCCGCAGAAATGGGACAAAAGGTAGCGATCATTGAGCGGGAATACATCGGCGGCGTTTGTTTAAATGTCGGCTGTGTTCCTTCAAAAGCATTGATTTCTGCTGGTCATCATTATCAAGATTCACTAGATTCCTCCATGTTTGGTGTAACTAGTGAAAATGTAAAGCTAGACTTTGCGAAAACCCAAGAATGGAAAGAAAATGGCGTGGTTAATAAGCTTACGTCAGGTGTTAAATTCTTGTTGAAAAAACACAAAGTAGAAATCATTGAAGGGGAAGCTTTCTTTGTTGATGATAAAAACTTGCGTGTGATTCATCCAGATTCAGCCCAAACCTATTCTTTCAACAATGCGATCGTCGCGACGGGTTCTCGTCCAATTGAGATTCCAGGCTTCAAATTCGGCGGACGTGTGATCGACTCTACTGGTGGGTTGGCTTTAGAAGCAGTACCTGAAAAATTAGTCATCATCGGTGGTGGTGTAATTGGTGCCGAATTAGGTGGAGCTTATGCTAATTTAGGTGCTGAAGTGACGATTATCGAAGGTACGGCACAGATTTTACCGACCTACGAAAAAGACATGGTGCAGCTTGTTGAGAAAGATTTTAAAGAAAAGGGTATTAAAGTTGTCACCTCTGCAATGGCTCGCGAAGCGGTTGATAACGGCGATAGCGTAACCGTTCGTTATGAAGTTGATGGTAAAGAAGAAAGTGTCGACGCAGATTACGTGATGGTAACTGTAGGCCGTCGTCCAAACACGAACGACATGGGCTTAGAACAAGCAGGTGTCGAAATGACTGACCGCGGATTGATCAAGGTAGACAAACAAGGTCGCACAAATGTACCAAGTATTTATGCCATCGGTGACATCGTTCCTGGTGCAGCTTTAGCCCACAAAGCAAGCTATGAAGCAAAAATTGCGGCTGAGGCCATTTCAGGCAAGAAAGTAGCTGTTGATTATAAAGCAATGCCTGCTGTAGCATTCACTGATCCAGAATTGGCCACAGTAGGAATGACAATCAAAGAAGCTAAAGAAGCAGGACTTGAAGCGAAAGCCTTCAAATTCCCATTCTCTGGTAACGGTCGTGCCTTGTCATTAGGCAAGACAGAAGGCTTCATTCGTTTAGTAACTACCGTGGAAGACAATGTTATCATTGGTGGTCAAATCGCTGGTGTTGGAGCAAGTGATATGGTTTCAGAACTTGCTTTAGCGATTGAATCTGGTATGAATGCAGAAGATATCGCATTGACGATTCATCCGCATCCATCATTAGGCGAAATCGTGATGGACGCATCAGAATTAGCATTAGGCTTACCAATCCACATTTAAACGTTAAAAAAAAAGTCAAAATCCTTTAGAAAAAGGATTTTGACTTTTTTTATAGCCTATTTAAGACTATATTTCTTCCTGAAGTTTAGACTGAATTATTGGAAAAACTGTTAAGCAGAATTGTCTGAAGTGACCTATAAAATAATTAAGCTGATTTTATTTCCCTCATTTAAACAATGGTTATTGTAGCCATTGCCCCCACTAGCCAATCAAGCTGAGAGATCATTGTGTTGGTTTGTTTCGAAACAGGCTCATTTTTGGCTTCTCTAATTTTTGCCTCAAGTATTTTTCGATTTTCTTTTTCAATGTACTTCTTCAAGATGCTCGATTTTTTAAGCAAAATAGCTAAGGTTAATCCGTCACGATCCAATGGATTCATGTTTTCTAAACGAAAGACCAATTTTGCGACTGTTTCTTCTTTAGCGATATAGGCAAGTGCATGCGAATCTTTTTTTATTGACACTTCTTCGGCTTCAATAAGTGAATCACGGATCTGGGAAACTAATTGTTTGATATCTTTTTCAAAGAATGTCGTACCGTACGCATTGGCAATAGCTTCGATGCGTTTCTTTTTTAGTCCCGTGATTTTTTCCAAAAGGCAGTCGAGGTATTGTAAATCTTCAGGCAGCTCATTTGATAGGAGAATTACTTCCTTATTATTTAATTCGAGTACATTCGCTTTTTGCAGATCCAGAAGACCTGCCATAACGAGGCACATACCAACGTAGTAATTGAGTGAAGAGATTTTTCCTTGGCGATTCATGGTAAAAAGCAGATACTGTTGAGATAAACTAAGGTTGTTCATTTTATTTGCTCCTTTATTCGTTTGACTAAAGTATAACTGTTCGTGAAAAAATCCGCCTTTTTAGAAACAATCTTTTCGATAATTTTATTTTCTTGTTGTTTTTTCATGGTATTCTAAGGTGGTAGAAACAATAGTTTCGTTCAACTAATTTTATGAGCTGCTGAATTGTCAACTTCATTGCTTTAGCGCGTCGGTAAAAGGGAGAATGATTTAGATAATAGAATTTTTTATATCCATTCATTGACGCGAATCTGACAAAGGAGGATGAAAAATAGTGACGGGAAAATTTTTTCAAGAATTTCGAGAAAAGAAAAATCAATCGATTATGAACACTTCCGAGGGAATCGTGACGCCGCAATTTTTACGAAAATACGAACGGGAAAATGGAGATATTCGATTTTCTAATTTGCTTCAATTATTAGGTCGGTTAAATATAACGTTCGATGAGTTTGTTTTTGAAATTGACGATAGCATGGATGTTTGGTTGTATAAAATCGAGGAAGAGATTGATCAAGCTTATCATGCCGGAAATTCTTTTTTATTAAAAAAATTCGTGGAAAATCAAGAAAAATTGTATCGGCAAACCAACGAAGAACGATTTCTTTTTGCTGCACTTATTGGAAAACGATTTTACAATTATATATTCTTGCCTAGTTATACAGTTGATTTAGCACCGATCGCTGACTATTTGAGGGAAACCGAAACCTGGGGGAAGTTCGAGTTCTTTTTGATTACCTATAACGGGGATCTTTTTAAACCAGAGGAAGCTTATTTTTATACCAGGCGCTTAGTCAAGCAGTATGACGGCAGCTTTGAAATGCGAAAGTGGCGTTATGATGCTCTGCTTCATCTAACACGTTATTTGATTGAGGAGAATTATTTGGATCAGGCGGAAAAAATTCTTTCAGAATATATGGAAAAAATAACGCCGAATCGTGATTTGAAGTATATTCACCATGATTTATACGCGAAGTTTGTTTATGGTTTGCTGCTGGTTAAAAAGAAGAACCCCAAAGGACAGCGGCAATGTGAACGGATTATCGACATTTTTGTAGAAGATTGCGGTTATGTGAATTACGGTAATCGACTAAATATTCTTTATCAGTCAACGCTTGCAAAGGTTAAAGAAGCATAATAATGATGTATAAGGATATCAGTTAAATTATCTCAGCAAAAATATGTTTTAAAGAATGGAGTTAAAAGATGAATAATTCACTTGGCTTCAGCGCTTCAAAATCAGGAGAAATTATTTTGAACCCGATTTTCGTTGCAAGTTTGATAAAAACATTCATATCAGGCTCGTTTCTTCGCGTTTTTTTAATTGTATTTTATTAGATGACGGTGAGATTTACATTGGTGATGATGTTCTTTTTGGACCATGTGCAGGAAATCATGCGATTATATCATGCGATCATCCAGAAGAACGAATGACAGGGAGCTATTCCAAAAAAGTCGTGATTGAAGACAATGTTTGGATAGGTGCGAATGTCACGTTTGGTAAAAATACGATCATCGGCTCAGGGAGTGTCGTGACTAAAAATATTCCAGAAAATGTTATTGCGGTTGTAAATCCTTGGAGTGTTTTAAGAGAAATTGCAGAAGAAGATAAGGTTATCTCTTTATAAGAAATTCGTTTCAGAGAAGCTTTAAATAAAAGCTTTTGATTTTCTATGGTAAACTATTTCCGAATGGAGTGTGAATCAATGGCAAATTATGGTTACCCAATTGATGAGGATTGGACACACGAGGAGATTGTGACAGTCATCAATTTTCTGAATCTTGTTGAAGCAGCGAATGAATCTGGTATTGAGACAGAAGCTTTTTTGACTGGATATAAAAAATTCAAAACAGTTATAAAAAGTATCGGTGAGGAAAAGCGGATCGGGCGCGAATTCCAAGAAGTCAGTGGTTATTCTTTATATCGAACATTACAAAAGGCGAAAGCTGCGACAACTAAACGATTTAAGATGTAGGAGGACTAAAATGGAACAAGAAATCATTAGCTGGATTTATGAAGCAGCAGAAAGAATTAAGGCGGGATTAGGCGATGCCTTAAAGGTTGATCAAAAAAGCGGACGTACTGATCTAGTTACGAACGTTGATAAGGAGACGCAGGATTTTATCGTCAGCAAAATCAAGGCCTTTGATCCAGAAGCAAAAATTTTAGGTGAGGAAAATGGTCAGGATGAGACTCCGATCGACCATGGCCGGGTGTTCGTTATTGATCCGATTGACGGAACATTGAACTTTGTGATGCAGCAAGAAAATTTCTGTATCATGATCGCGGTCTACGAAGAAGGTGTCGGACAGCTAGGCTTTATCTATGATGTCATGAGAGATGAGCTTTTTTGGGGCGGTCCAAAGGTAGGAAAAGTCTTCTATAATAATGAAGAGCTTTCTGCGCCAGAGAACAAATCCTTAAATCAAGGTTTGCTTGGCATGAATCTAGCTCTGTATCGTAAAAATATCTATCATGCACAGGAAATCGGGAATCAATCCATGGGAGTACGGGTCTTAGGATGCGCGGGATTAGATTTTATCGCGATTTTAAAAGGAACTCAGATCGGCTATGTCAGTTCTTTGAGTCCATGGGATTATGCGGCGGGTAAAATCATGATGGAGCTATTGGGAATGCTGACATGCGGAGCAGACCAAAAGCCATTAAGCTTCAAAGGTCGTGAGTTCTTTATCGGTGCTACACAAGCGGCGATGCAGGAAATTCAAGCGTTTGATGAAGAGAAAAATTAAGAAAAAGACTTTTTCTGAAAAAATGAAAATGTTTTACTAACACTCTTAATGATTTTCTGTTATAATTGTCAATCGAGTGAGTCTCGCGTTACAAGAAAAGGAGCAATTAAAATTGAATTACAGAGAAGATATCCGCAACGTGGCAATTATCGCCCACGTCGACCATGGTAAAACAACACTAGTTGATGAAATGCTTAAACAATCAGATACCCTTGATAGCCACGTTAACTTACAAGAACGGGCAATGGATTCAAATGCATTAGAAAAAGAACGTGGAATCACGATCTTAGCGAAAAATACAGCTGTAAACTACAAAGACTACAAAATCAACATCATGGATACACCTGGACACGCCGATTTTGGTGGAGAAGTAGAGCGTATCATGAAAATGGTTGACGGTGTATTGTTAGTTGTAGATGCTTATGAAGGCACAATGCCGCAAACACGTTTTGTATTGAAAAAAGCGTTAGAACAACATTTGACACCAATTGTTGTGGTGAATAAAATCGATAAACCATCTGCTCGTCCTGAAGAAGTTGTCGATGAAGTGTTAGAATTATTTATCGAATTAGGTGCAGACGATGATCAATTAGATTTTCCAGTAATCTATGCTTCAGCAATCAACGGAACTTCTAGCTTATCAGATAATCCTGAAGAACAAGAACCAACAATGGCTCCTGTATTCGATACCATTATTGAAAAAATTCCTGCTCCCGTTGACAACAGCGATGAGCCATTGCAATTCCAAGTTTCTCTACTAGATTATAATGATTATGTAGGCCGTATCGGTATCGGTCGTATTTTCCGCGGAAAAATGAAGGTTGGCGACCAAGTTTCGGTTATGAAGCTTGACGGTTCGATTAAAAATTTCCGTGTAACGAAAATCTTTGGTTTCTTTGGTTTGCAACGTTTAGAAGTCCAAGAAGCAAAGGCTGGCGATTTGATTGCTGTTTCTGGGATGGAGGATATCTTCGTCGGGGAAACAGTGACACCTGTTGACCATCAAGAAGCATTACCAATCTTGCATATTGATGAACCAACATTACAAATGACTTTCTTAGTGAATAATTCACCGTTTGCCGGACGTGAGGGGAAATATGTAACGTCTCGTAAAATCGAAGAACGTTTGATGTCAGAACTACACACAGACGTTTCATTGCGGGTTGAAAACACTGATTCACCAGATGCGTGGACTGTTTCAGGTCGTGGTGAATTGCACTTGTCAATCCTGATCGAAAACATGCGTCGTGAAGGGTATGAATTACAGGTTTCACGTCCAGAGGTAATCGAAAGAGTTGTTGATGGTGTGAAATGCGAACCATTTGAACGAGTTCAAATTGATACTCCAGAAGAATACATGGGCAGCGTAATCGAAGCTCTTGGTCAACGTAAAGCAGAAATGCAAGACATGATTCATTCAGGAAATGGTCAAGTTCGTTTGGTTTTCTTGGCTCCAGCTCGCGGTTTGATCGGATTTACAACAGAATTCTTATCAATGACTCGTGGCTACGGTATTATGAACCATACCTTTGATCAATATTTACCATTGATTCAAGGCGTTATCGGCGGACGTCGTAACGGTGCATTAGTTTCTGTAGATAACGGAAAAGCAACGATGTACTCAATCATGAGTGTCGAAGAACGCGGAACGGTCTTCGTTGAACCTGGTACTGAAATTTATGAAGGTATGATCGTCGGCGAAAACAGCCGTGATAAAGACCTAGGCGTAAATATCACGAAAGCTAAACAAATGACAAACGTTCGTTCAGCAACGAAGGACCAAACGTCAGTCATTAAAAAGCCACGTATCTTAACATTGGAAGAATCTTTAGAATTCTTGAATGATGATGAATACTGTGAAATCACACCAGAAACGATTCGTCTACGTAAACAAATTCTAAACAAATCTGAACGTGAAAAAGCAGCGAAGAAACGTAAATTAGCTGTTGAATAAGTAAATGATTGAAGGCTGCGCTTTTTAGGCTCTAAGTCAAATCGTGTTGTTCTCATTAAATCACTGAAAGGAAATGCTTCGGCGTTTCCTTTTTTCTTTTTGTTTTTTTGCTCAAATAATGTCGCAAAGATTCTGTTGAATCAGAATTCGCATACGAAGGTGGCGAAAGGTTCTAAAACCAAATGCCACTCTCTTGATCACTTTAATCAGGTTATTCTTCCCCTCAAGTTTCCCGTTTGAATAAGGGTATTTTAACGCATTGATAATCGCTTGCTTGTGTTTGTTTAAGTAAAGAATCGCTTTTTTAAATGCTGGATCAAGTAACGCCGGTAAGTGATCAATGCATTCGTAAAATCCTTTATAATCTTTGGCATCGAAGGCATCTAACAAATTCTGATACACATCATAGCTTGTCCGTAAGTGCTCGTCAATTGATAATAAATAATCCAATACTTCCGATTCTGTCAGGTATTTCCGTTGGAAAAGCGGGTATTGTTTAAGCGAAGAATAATTGATTTTTCTATTTTTCTTCAGAATGGTTCGCCAATATTTCTTAAGCTTGCGATACTTTTTCATGGCTTGCGGGTCGCTCTTTTTCAAGTGATTCATGGTTTTTATCCGTTGCTTATTAAATGCACGATTAAGTTGTTGGATCACATGAAATCGATCAATGGAAATCCGAGCATTTGGGAAAACGACCTTTGTCACAGACTCATAGCCCGCATTCATATCCATCACGACATGAGAAACGTTTTTCCGAGCGTGATAAGTAAAGCGCATGAAATAGGCGATCAGCTTGAAGCTTCTTCGATCCTCTAAAATATCAAAGATTTTCCCCGTGTCCGCGTCACTGAGAATAAAACACATGGCGCCCTGACAGTCCTTAGTTCCTTTGAATTCATCAATCAATAGATGTTTGGGTAAGTAATTGGGCTTCAGTCGTGGTTCTTCAAAAAAAGAATCCAAGACCCGTTCGACCGTTTTAGCGGAAACCAAGTAACGTTGAGCGATATCTTTCATCGAAATTTTCTTCTTTAAATCAACAGCGATCGCAAACTTGAGCGCTTGGGAGAGATAACAGTTTTCTGCGACATAATAGGTTTTAGCTGAAAAGGTATGGTGACACTGTTTACAATAAAACCGTTGTTTATAGAGATGAAGATAGGTAGACACCTCTTGATAAGGGAGTAATTGAATCCAGCTATCTTTGTAGCCATGATGGATGACGGAGTCGTAGCCGCAACACTCACACCGAGGAGACGGATAGCTCAGTCGACCAGTAAAGACGGTGGCCATTCTGTCATGGACTTTTTCTTTTGAAACGGCGTCTTTAGAAAAAGTAATGTTGGAATCGTGAATATTTAGGATTTGTTTGATGGTTTTGTCTAGGCAATTATCTTTATATTTGATATTCTTAATACTGGACATTTGGTTCGCCTCCTATGATTGGGTTCAGCGATTTAATTATAGGACAACCAAATGTCTTTTTGTATAAAAAAATACTTGGTGTTCTCACTCAGAAAGAGTAACAACACCAAATATTATAGAACCGCTTTTTAGCGTGGTCTTTTTTTGTTAAAAACTCGTTATTTTAGAGAGTCGAAATGGTCATAGATAGGTTCTAAACGCTAGTGTTTAAGTGTTTTGAAAACAAAAACTTAATAAATCATCTTAAAGTGGGATTATTTCTATATTTTTCAAAAAAAGTTGATATTGAAAGAATTTCAAAAAAGGATTATGTTTTGCTCAGGGACAAAAAAGCATTGTTTTCGGTTTCAAGTTGGTGATTGGGTGTCACCAGATTCGGATTTAGTGGGTTAAAAAAGGAGTTACAAGTATTATTTTGAAAAAGGAGATAAATCAATGAAAAATTATGGCTTAAGTGAGTCTCAGCTATTCACTTTAACACGTAAGAATTTAGAAAAACGTATTAGTCAGTATTATCGTGAAACGAATGATGGCGATGGCGCGCTCGAATGTTTGATAGCGCTTCAAGTACGAGAAGAATTAACAGAAGCGGATTTCGCTTTTGTACTAGCCGATCTTGTGCGTCACATTTTTATGCGGACACGTTCGAATCGTTCACTGCGCCGCTACTATCTGTTTTTTACAGAATACTTCGAGAAGAAGGAATGGCGCTTATTAGAAATCAAATTGTTTCCAGCAAAGACCTATGTTGTGGAAAAGCTGAAGACCTTGTTTACACAATTTATTAAAGAACCTTTGGCAGGATTGGTCGGCTCATGACGAGGACCTGCGGAAAAAATGGAGAAAATAACGAGATGAAAGAAACTAGAAAGGACTAAAAACATGCAAACAACCTATACATTAGCAGCAGAATTCGGCAAAAGCGATGGCAAATCCCATCGACTGCGCATAAAGGATGTTGATTTATCCAAATCAGCAGAAGAGATCAAAGCTTCATTAACAAAATTGACGAAACTAAAACTATTTGAAAAAAATGGCGTTGAATTATTTCAAGAAGTCCGCCATGCCAAAATTATCAAAAAAACAGAAAGAACCATTTTTAATGATGGAAAAGCTGCCAAAAAATCAGCACAGTCTCAAACGGACCAAACAGCAGCTGTCCAAACAATGGAAGAACCAATAAAACAGTCGAAGACACCTGATAATAATCGAGAAATTCCGGAAACGATTCGGATTCCGGAGGATTTAACCATTACCGAAGAATGGCCGCAGCCGAATCGCTTCGTCCAAACAATTGAGCTGCCAAGTGGCTACCATTCGTGGGATTTGAATGAGAGTCAAGCATTCATGCTGATCAATGCGTGTTTTCCCGCGGGAATCGAACCATTGACTATCGAGGCAGACGATCAATCCGTCCCAGCGAAGCTGATTGTCACCGGAAAACGCACGGAAGAGGCACCACAGGAAGCGATCGTCGCTGCGGTGAACAAGGAATCTCCACCTGCAAAACCTAAGAAAAAACGAAAGCGGTTACTCGAGCGAATTCGTAAACGAGAGTAATCGTTGTGTCCAGCTCATCAAAAAATCCAACGTTGGTATGAGGTGGATGATAACTTGCATCTTTTCATACAAATAGAATTTTTTAGCCTGCTAACCAGCGGGCTATTTGTCGTGGAGAATCAAGCTTCCGAAAGAAATAATTGAGAAATTTTTTTAGTCCTACTAAGAAAATATGAACGGGTAAAATGATAAAAAACTGTTATGTTTCATATTACTTATTTGTTTCACAAGAGGAAAACAAAAAAGAATTGATTTTTCGCGTTTTTCGCTTAAGTTTTTAGTTTGTAATCTTTATGTAATATTAGATTGGCTGTGTAAAACTCAAAATCCGAACAAAGAGTTTAGAAAAAGCTTAGTCTCACTTATTTTTTTCCTTTTTAAAATTTTTCTATGTTATAATGTTGAATCAAGATAGGAGGGAAGCAAAATGGAAAATATTTCTTCTGATTTTGCCATTAAAGTATTACAAGAGGATGCTGACCGAATCAAATTGTTGATTCGCAATCAAACAAATAGCCTTTGTATCTCTCAATGTAAAGCCTTCGAGGAAGTCGTTGATACACAAATGTATGGCTTTTCCCGTCAGGTCTTCTTTGCTGAAAAGGTTGGTATATTAAAGCGAGGAGAAGGACAGAAGATGCTTAGTGAATTGGAAGCAGAGCTGAATCGTTTATATACGGAATTGTACGAGAATCGTCAAGATATGACGGATGCCGGCTGGGAGGCTTAACTCTTGCCTAAGAAGATAAAGAAACGTCATTTTTTAGACTATAGTATTTTGATACCTTATTTAATTTTGACTGTGATCGGTTTGATTTTTGTTTATAGTTCAACTTCCTATTTATTGATTACGAATAATGCGAACCCGACAAGTCTGGTAATGAACCAAGGGATTTTCTGGGTATTAAGTTTAGTTGTGATTAGTTTGATGTACAAGATGAAGACAGACGTGCTGAAAAGTCAGCAGCTGATCATTTTTGTTACGTATTTGATCTTTATATTACTAATCGTCGTTCTTTTTTTTGGTGATGAACGAAATGGGGCCAAAGGCTGGATCGATATCGGGGGCTTCACTATGCAGCCAGCTGAATACTTGAAGATCATGGTCATTTGGTATCTTTCATATATTTTATCGAAGCGTCAGGAAACGATCCAAGACAATTTCATCAATGATATGAAACGCCCATTGATCTTAGTTTTTGCTATGATCTTTTTAGTAGCTATTCAACCCGATATGGGGAATGCAGCTATCATCACTTTATTGGCCTTGATTTTGTTATTAGCCAGTGGAGTCAACTGGGTTTACAGCTTAATTATTGGTGGTGTTGGAATTACCGGAAGTTTTCTAGTCATCGAATTTTTAACTCATTTTGGTGATAAGGTTCTTCCTGGGAAATTAAAATACATTGCCAGTCGATTTGAAAGCTTCAAAAATCCATTTAAATTCGAGTTGGATACCGGCCATCAAATGGTCAATGGTTATTATGCGATGTTTAACGGCGGCTGGTTTGGTCGCGGACTTGGTAATAGTATTGAGAAAAAAGGTTTTTTAAGTGAAGCTCATACTGACTTTATCTTCTCTATTGTAATAGAAGAAGTTGGTTTGATCGGCGCTTTTGTTATATTAGCAATTTTGATTTTTATGATCGCACGAATTTACTTGGTTGGAATTCGTTCGAAGAAGCCTTTCAATTCTTTGATTTGTATTGGAATTGGAAGTTTGTTGTTATTACAAGTTTTTATTAATCTTGGTGGTATTTTGGGAATTATTCCTTTGACTGGGATCACGTTCCCGTTTTTGAGTCAAGGAGGAAATAGCTTACTCGTGTTGTCAGTGGGCGTAGCATTTGCATTGAATATCAGTGCGGATGAAAAACGAACGAAGCTTGCAATCGAGTATGAATACTTAAAAAGTCAGGAGTGAAGTGCATGAAAAAGGTATTGGTAGCAAATAGAGGAGAAATTGCAACGCGGGTTTTTCGCGCGTGTAGCGAATTAAACATTAAAACGGTGGCGATCTTCGCAGAGGAGGATCAATATTCGGTCCATCGCTTTAAATCAGATGAGGCATATTTAGTTGGTAAAGGGAAAAAACCGATTGATGCCTATCTAGATATTGAGGATATTATCCGAGTAGCGAAAGAAGCAAAGGTGGATGCCATTCACCCAGGCTATGGTTTCCTTTCAGAAAACTTGGAGTTCGCGAAACGTTGTCGCGAAGAAGGTCTTGTTTTTGTTGGACCTGAGTTGCATCACTTAGATATTTTCGGCGATAAGATCAAAGCAAAAACGGCTGCGTTAGAGGCTGGAATTCCGTCAATTCCTGGTTCTGATGGTCCGGTGGACACGATTGAAGGCGTCTTGGAATTTGCTGAATCACATGGTTACCCGATCATGATTAAGGCAGCGCTAGGCGGCGGTGGTCGCGGGATGCGCGTGGCTCATGATGAAAAAGAGGCTCGTGAAGGCTATGATCGTGCCAAAAGCGAAGCGAAAGCGGCTTTTGGGAATGATGAAATCTACGTTGAAAAATATGTTGCCAATCCTAAACATATTGAAGTTCAAATTTTAGGGGATACTCATGGAAATGTTTTGCATTTATTTGAACGTGATTGTTCGGTACAACGCCGTCATCAAAAGGTTGTCGAAGTAGCACCATGTATCTCCTTGAACACCGAACAGCGAGAAAAAATCTGCCAAGCGGCTGTTCAATTAATGAAGCACGTTGGCTATGTCAATGCTGGAACGGTTGAGTTCTTAGTTGAAGGCGATAACTTCTACTTTATTGAAGTAAATCCGCGGGTCCAAGTTGAACATACGATTACTGAATTAATTACCGGAGTGGATATCGTTACTTCGCAATTGCTGATCGCACAAGGGAAAGACTTGCATAAAGAAATCGGCTTGCCTAAACAAGAGGATGTCCAAATGTCTGGTGCGGCGATCCAATGTCGTGTGACGACTGAAGATCCTTTGAATGGCTTTATGCCGGATACTGGGAAAATTGATACGTATCGCTCACCAGGTGGTTTTGGAGTGCGTTTAGACGTGGGAAATGCCTATGCTGGAGCAACAGTGACGCCATACTTTGATTCTTTATTAGTAAAAGTATGTACCCATGCCTTGAATTTTGATCAAGCAATCGAAAAAATGCAGCGTTGTTTAATTGAGTTCCGGATTCGTGGAGTGAAGACCAATATTCCTTTCATGCACAATGTGATTAGCCATCCTGTTTTTCAAAGTGGTGACGCGAAGACGACCTTTATTGATAATACGCCTGAATTATTTGAGTTTCCACGCGTTCGTGACCGTGGAAATAAAACGATGCGCTATATTTCTGAAATTACAGTTAACGGGTTTCCTGGAATCGAAAAACAAGAAAAACGCTATTTTGAAACACCACGGGCGCCAAAAATTGAGAAAAGAGAAATCGTTACTGCGAAAAATATCTTGGATCAATCTGGTCCAGAAGCAGTTGCTAAATGGGTCAAAGAACAAGATTCTGTCTTATTAACGGATACAACTTTCCGAGATGCCCATCAAAGCTTATTAGCTACGCGAGTTCGTACACATGACCTTCTAAATGTAGCTCAAGCGACGGGAGAAGGTATTCCTGAATTGTTCTCAAGCGAGATGTGGGGCGGGGCGACTTTTGACGTTGCTTATCGCTTCTTGACGGAAGATCCTTGGAAGCGTCTGAAATTATTACGTAAAGCAATGCCGAATACATTGCTGCAAATGCTGTTCCGTGGCTCAAATGCAGTCGGCTATTCTAATTATCCAGACAATGTATTAGAAGAATTTATTAAAGAAGCGGCTCATAACGGCATAGATGTTTTCCGTATCTTTGATAGCTTAAACTGGGTTCCGCAAATGGAAAAAAGCATTCAATATGTTCGGGATGCGGGCAAAATCGCTGAAGCAGCGATTTGTTATACAGGTGATATCCTAGATCCTAACCGTACGAAGTATAACGTTGACTACTATAAAGGTATGGCGAAGGAATTGGAATCAATCGGTGCTCATATGATTGCAATCAAGGATATGGCTGGTCTATTGAAACCACAGGCTGCCTTCCGTTTAATCAGTGAGCTGAAAGAAACAACTGATTTACCAATTCATCTGCATACACATGATACTTCTGGAAATGGACTTATTACACTTTCTGCGGCTGTTAAGGCGGGAGTGGATGTTGTTGACGTTGCAACCAGCGCGATGAGCGGAGCAACCAGTCAGCCAAGTATGAGCAGTTTGTATTTCGCTCTGCAATACGGAGATCGTACGCCTGAGTTAAATTTAAAGAACGTTCGTCAAATCAATCATTATTGGGAAGACGTTCGTCCCTACTATGCAAGCTTTGAAAATGGTATTATGGCTGCTCAAACAGAAGTTTATAATCATGAAATGCCTGGTGGACAATACTCAAATCTGCAACAGCAAGCTAAAGCTGTCGGTTTAGGCGATAAATGGGATGAGATCAAAGAAATGTACCAAACTGTTAATTTGATGTTTGGTGATATTGTAAAAGTTACGCCGTCTTCCAAAGTGGTTGGTGACATGGCATTATTTATGGTGCAAAACGAGCTGACAGAAGAAGATATCTATGATCATGGAGATGAATTAAGTTATCCTGAGTCAGTTGTCAGCTTCTTCCAGGGTGAGCTTGGTCAGCCGGTTGGCGGCTTCCCTGAAAAGCTACAACGTATCATTTTACAAGGACGTCCAGCAATGCAAGAACGTCCAGGTAAATTTGCTGAACCTGTGAACTTTGAAAAAGTGAAGCAAGAATTACAAGAGTTAATCGGCTTTGAGCCAAGTAAGACAGATGTATTAAGTTATCTAATGTATCCGCAGGTCTTCTTGGATTATCAAAAATCCTATGGACAATTTGCAGATGTTACGTTGTTAGATACACCGACGTTCTTTACTGGCATGCGTCTTGGTGAAACAATCAATGTTCAAATTGAAAAAGGGAAAACACTGATTATTCGTTTAGATGAAATCGGAGAAGCAGATGTAGAAGGAAATCGGACACTCTTCTTCAACTTAAACGGTCAACGTCGTGAAATTCTTGTTAAGGATGCGTCAATCAAGAGTGCCGTCCAAACGAAACGTAAAGTTGAACCAACAAATCGTGAACAAATCGGCGCGACAATGACCGGATCGGTCTTGAAGGTCTTAGTGAAAAAAGGCGATCATGTTGAGAAGGGTCAACCATTGCTGATTACCGAAGCGATGAAGATGGAGACTTCCATTGATGCACGTTTTGCAGGCGAGGTATCACATTTATACGTTGAAGAGGGCGAAAGCATTTCTTCCGGCGATTTATTAATTGAAGTAAAAGAAAAATAAGCATTATTAAGTAGGAGCGTTGTTGTGTGAAAAGAGTGATTGGTTTTCTTAGTATTTTATGTATCGTTTTGATTGGTTACTATTTACAGCCAGTCCTCTTTCCGCCTACGCAAAAGCAAGTACCGGTTGAGCAAAAAAATCAAGTGGTACGTCATAAGGCGTTGAAGCATCAAACAATCAAAACAGAAGGCTATGCTCAATATATTTCTCAGCCCATTGATACCTTTGAACAAAAATTTGGTCGTCCGACAAAGATAGAAGATAGCGGATTTTTCTTTCAGACTCGGGATTATGAGCTTGAGCGTGGTATTCTGGAAGTGAATGTAGAAGCTGGTAAAGTTAGTACAATCAAAGTGATGGCTAAAAAGGCGGCTATTGAACCATTTAAGTTTGGAATGACTAGCAGTCAGCTATCTGATCAAATCAATTTATCGGCAGATTTTGCTCTGACCTATGACGAGGAACCTGTGGCGATCGAATTGAGCGAGAATGACATGCGTTTCCGTCCATTGATTGCGTTTGAAAACAACACGTTTGCGATGCTTTTTTTCAACAGCGACAATGAAAAACTGATAGGTGCAGTCTTCTTAGACTTAGAAAATCTATTACGCTTGATGCCTTATCAGATCAACAGTGGGAATCCTCTAGCAAATCGAATACAAGAAAGTAATCTTGATTGGAATGTGTTGAATGCACAAAAGCAGTCGCGGACGATTGAAGCAATCAATCAGTATCGCAATTTAAATAAATTGCCTAAATTAACGGCACCTGATCAATCAATGGAGGATAGTAAAAAGCTTTTAAAAAGCTTCTTAACAACACCAAAAAGAGTGCTGTCTAATGAGCGTTTAGAAGAGTGGCAGACTGATCAAGGGGCACATTTAAGTAATTTGTCTTTTGAATTATCAGCAGCTGAATTTAAGGATTTAGCTAAACATGAAAAAATCGACTACCAAAGCGGCTTGTTCTATTCACCAATGGTCGATCCTTTATTCAATCTGTTTAATTGGATTAGTCGAGAGCATTTGAATGAAGTATTTCGTACACCTGATGCGGATCTTGGCGTTGCAATTAATCAAGAAAGTGTGCTAGTCTTGTTACAGGAACCAGAAAAAACAAAGGATAGTGAATAAGTTGATTATTAATGATGCTTTCTTTCAGCTAGAGGATCAGAATCAATTGCTGATTCAGGAAATACTAGCGAGTCAAAGCTATAAAAACTATCTGCTAAAAAGAACAGAGATGAACACGAGTCCAGAAGTTGCAAAGCTCAAAAAGGCTTTTCAAAAAGAGAAAGATAAATTCGAACAAATTGCAAGCTATGGGGAGTATGCACCTGACTACCGCCAACTGCAGCGAAGCGTTCGATTGAGTAAACGTGCCCTTGATCTTAACGAGAAAGTGGCAGCCTTTCGTTTAGCAGAAACGGATCTTCAACAATTATTAGATGAAGTTGGTCAACGTATCGCACAGACGATTTCAGCGGAGATCAAGGTTGATGCTGGAAATCCTTTTTTTGAAACAGGGAATCATAGTTGTAAGGGGAATTGTCATGGATAATACTGAATTTATAATGCAAAAAAGACGAGGAATAATTGTTTGGGTCTATTCCTTGAAGCAATTAAAAACTTTAAAGCGATACGGCTTGGTTCATTTTGTCTCAAGAAAGATGAAATATGTGGTATTGTATGTGAATGAAGAGACAGTCGAGGAAGTGGAAGAAAAACTTCAGACGCTGCATTTTGTGCGTCAAGTGGAACGGTCTTATCGCCCAGATATCGAAATGAATTTTGCAGATCGGATTGGAACGAAGGCTGCTTATCAAGTGAAAGATGATGATGAGTTGGATGTAGTAGAAGCCAATACAAAGATTCGATTAGCAGAAACAGTCTAAGTAAGGTGAAAAATGTCTGATTTTTTCAAACATTTTTCATCTTTTTCTTTGATAATATGATTATTCCATTGAGCTTTATTAAATTAGTAGAGATATTTTAGCAGGAAAGAGAGGCATGGGATCATGCGTGTAGTTGCAGGTGAATTTGGCGGTCGGAAGTTAAAAACATTAACGGGAAACAACACACGACCCACGACAGATAAGGTGAAGGGAGCAATGTTTAATATGATTGGTCCTTACTTTGACGGTGGTGCTGCATTAGACCTGTTCTCCGGCAGCGGTTCGCTTGGAATAGAGGCAGTTTCTCGCGGAATGGAACAAGCGGTTCTAGTCGAAAAAAACTATCGTGCCATGGAAATTATTCGTGAAAATGTCTCAATGACTAAACGTGATGCGTCCTTTCAGTTAATGAAAATGCCGGCAAATCAAGCCATTAAGCAATTGGCAGATGGTGATTTGAGATTTGATCTGGTGCTTTTAGACCCGCCTTACGCGAAGCAGGAAATTGTGAAGCAAATTGAAATGCTGCTGGATAATGAGCTATTAACAAATCAGGCGATAGTTGTTTGCGAGACGGATAAAGATGTTATACTGCCACAGAAGATTGGTCAATTAAAAGAACGCAAGCGCCATGATTATGGCATTACTGCTGTAACTATCTATGATTGGGAGGATTAAGATGAAACGAATCGCGCTTTTTCCCGGTAGCTTTGATCCATTGACAATGGGACATATGGATACAATTGAGCGAGGTGCGAAATTATTTGATGAGTTAATCATCGGCATTTTCGTGAATACAAGTAAAAAGAGTTACTTTACTTCGGAAGAAAAACTTGCTATCGTAAAGGAATCTGTCAAACACATCCCGAATGTGCGTGTGATCACTCAAGAGAACGAATTAACCGTGTCTGTAGCCGAAAAGCTTGGGGCAAAATTCCTATTGCGAGGAATCCGCAGTATAAAGGATTATGAGTATGAAAAAGAGATCGCATTGATGAATCGACATCTTGATCAAGAACTAGAAACAGTCTTTTTACTGGCGGAGCCAAAATATAGTCATATTAGTTCGTCAATTTTAAAAGAAGTATGGACATTTAATGGGGATGTCAAAGAATATTTGCCTGAGGCAGTTTATCAGGCGTTGGAAGAGAAGCGTGAGAATAGTGAAAAATAATAAACTTGTCAAACGATTAGCCCTTATTTTCTTAGCCTTAGTAGTAGTAGCATGTGTGATTGTACCGATACCTTACTACATCGAAGAGCCTGGAGAGACAATCGACCTGAAAGAATTGATTACTGTTAATGATAAAAAAGATGAAGATAAGGGTTCCTTCAGTTTAACTTCTGTCGGAATTCGGCGAGCCACCGTTTTTACTGCAATCAAATCAAAGATCGAACCATTCCATGAAATTATTTCTGCAGATGAACTGACTGGCGGAGCCAGCGATGATGAATATATGCAGATTCAAAAATTTAATATGGAAACCTCTCAAAATTTTGCGATTGAGCAGGCATTAAAATTAGCAAATAAACCTTATGAGATGAAGTATAAAGGGGTTTATGTGCTGGGTGTTGAAAAGAACTCAAACTTTTCTGGAAAGATCAGTGTGGGAGACACGGTCACGAAGGCCGATGGAAAAACCTTTACCAGCAGCGAAGATTTCATGAAATATGTAAAATCGCAAAAAGTTGGTCAGAAAATGAAGGTGACCTACACACATGATGGGGAAACAAAGGAAGCTACAGAAAAATTGATTAAGCTTCCCACCGATAAAAAACCGGGAATTGGCATTACATTGACTGACCACACAGAGATCGATTCACAGGAGAAAGTGAAAGTTGATGCCGGAGACATTGGCGGCCCTTCAGCTGGTTTAATGTTTACATTGGAAATCTATGAACAACTCGTTGATAAAGATTTACGTCAGGGTAAAAAAATCGCTGGAACCGGAACGATCAATTCAGAAGGTGAAGTTGGTCGAATCGGTGGTATCGATAAAAAAGTTGCTAGTGCCGCTGCCAGCAATAACAAGGTATTCTTTGCACCAGATGATGAGATTATTAAAGAGATGAAAAAAGCGCAGCCTGGTATCAAGTCAAATTATGAAGAAGCCAAAGCGGCCGCTAAAGAATTAAAGACCGATATGAAGATTGTACCGGTCAAAACGGTACAGGATGCGTTAGACTATTTAGAAAAAATGAAATAACTATTATAAAGGTGTTGGACAATGCGTCCAGCACTTTTTTTGTTAAAAAAGATTGTCTGATAAACGTTTTTTAGAAAAATTGCGTATTTTATTTTAAAGGAGGGTGTTATGAAAGATTTTCTCAAGAAGTATCCGTATCTGTTTGCGGTTCCCGTGGTTTTAATGATTGCTGTTTTTTTCTTTTTAACTAGAGAGCCTGAGGAGGAAACCGTTGATCCAGCACTCTTTTCAACGGAAAGCAGCATAGGGAAAACAACTGAATCAAGCAGTCAGGAGTGGTACGTTGATGTTAAGGGCGCAGTCAAAAAGACTGGCATGTATCGCATCAGACAAGGTATGCGTTTAATGGATGCGATTGATTTGGCAGGTGGATTTACAGAGGATGCGGATCAAAACCAAATGAATTTTTCAAAATTATTAGCAGATCAAGAAATTATTTATGTGCCAAAAATCGGAGAAGAAGTCCCTGTAATCAACGAAGTCAGCCCAACTGGAGGTGGGACAGGCTCAAACTCAGAAACAGCAAAAATCAATATCAACACAGCTGACGCAGCTGAATTACAGCAGTTATCAGGAATCGGTGAAAAGCGTGCTGCGGACATCATAAAATACCGTGAAGAAAATGGCAGTTTTCATACGGTAGAAGATTTGACCAAAGTATCCGGAATTGGCGAAAAGACGCTTGAAAATTTAAGGGACTCGATTACAATATAAGAAAGATCGAAAGAGAGGACGACAAATTTGACAACAGAAAGAATTCCTTGGGACCAATATTTTATGGCGCAGGCCGTTTTACTATCATTAAGAAGCACGTGTACTCGTTTGGAGGTTGGCGCGACTATTGTGCGAGACAAGCGAATCATTGCCGGAGGGTACAATGGTTCAGTCAGCGGCGATGTCCACTGTATAGATGAAGGCTGTTATGTTGTTGACGGACATTGTTTACGAACGATTCATGCGGAAATGAACGCGTTATTGCAGTGTGCTAAATTGGGGATCGCGACGGATCAAGCGGAGGTTTACGTGACACACTTTCCATGTTTGGCGTGTACTAAAGCTTTGCTGCAGGCTGGAATCAAAAAGATTCATTACTTAAAGGATTATCGCAATGATCCATATGCAATCGAGTTAATCAATCAAGTTGGTGCCAGTGCACATCAGGTTCACTTGGAAAGCAAATACTTTACAAAATTGCAATTAGGAGAAGATGCTGCCACATTACCAAAAGGATAGACTCCCTGCGCAATTATTTAATCTTACCGATTCTGAGCGCTATTTTAGTGGCGAGTTTGTTTTATCAGTTTCATTTATTGCTGTTGTTGCTATTAAGTAGTTTAATTATTCGAATGATCTGCATGAAAAATCGTTGGCTATGGCTGATGGTCTTTTTGTGCAGTTTTTTTCTTAGTTTACGAACGTATTATTATGTAAATAAAATAGAGAATGAGCCTCAGAGGATAACAAATGGGTATTTGAAAATTCAAACGGATTCGATAAAGGTTGATGGGAATTTCCTAAAGTTGACAGGAAAAATACAAGGGAAAAAATATTTCGTTTATAATACCTTGAAGTCTCCAGCAGAGAAGGCGATTTGGCAAGGAAAAGCGTTGCCTAATATGGCTATAGTCAATGGCGATACCGAAGATTTTGACAATGCCAGAAATCTAAATGGATTTGATGCAAAAAAATACTATCAAAGCCTTGGGTTTACTCAAGTTTTGCAAGCAAAGGCAATAAAGCCTGTAAAAATACAGCGATTTTCAATCAGTGATGTGCGGCAACGCTTGATTTGGAGGATTGACCGGCGTTATTCTACGCGATTGGCTAGTTATATCAAAGCACTGATAATTGGCTATAAAGATGCTCAATTTGCTGATTATACCTCTGCCTACAAGACAACAGGACTCTTGCATTTGTTTACGCTATCAGGGATGCATATCCAGTTTTACTTAGGCGGGGTTCATTTACTTCTGAAGAGAGCTGGGCTGGTCAGAGAGACGCGGCTTCTTTTGTTGAGTGCAGTTGGACTTCTATTGATCATTTTGACTGGTAGCGGTTTTAGTACAATTCGGGCAGTTGTGAGTTTTCTCATTGCTTTTGCTTGTTTGACCCTCGAAATCCAGCTTTCAAAACTTGATCAGTGGAGTATTATGCTATTTTTACTAATCCTTTGTTTTCCATTAGTATTTTGGTCAGTTGGTGCACAGCTAAGCTTATATTTTGCGTTGATACTGTCCTATCTTAATGATTTGCGACTAAAAAAATGGCAACAGCTAGTTTTATTTTCTGCTTTTGCCTTGCCGATTATGATCTATAGCTTTAGTGAATGGACAATTATCGGCGGGTTATTTACGATCCTACTGTTTCCTCTTTTCGAATGGTTGATCTTACCAGGGTGTATCGTTCTCTTTTTGGGCTGCTTTTTGCCAATCCCGCAATTTTTAAGTTTTTTACTAGAGCAGTTCTTTCGATTACTTGAAAAAGTATTAGCGTTAGCAGCTTTTCCAAATCTAACGATAGGTCGTCCAACGTTTACGATCCTCTTATTTCTCATTCTGATTGTTCTTTTATTAATTGATCGTTTGAAATATCAGCGAAAAACATATTGGTTATTGGGGATTGCCTTCTTGCTAATAGCTTCTGTCTCTTTTTCAGCAAAGGGTATGGTCGCTTTTGTGGATGTGGGTCAGGGAGATAGTATCTTTATCAAGCTGCCCTTCAAGCAGGAGACCTTTTTGATTGATACAGGGGGCCGCTTAAAATTCAGGCAAAAGAAGTGGCAGAGGCGTCAACAAAAGCACCTTTCGGATTACAATCTGCTGCCGTTTTTGAAATCTTTAGGTTGTACAAAAATTGATCATTTATTAATTACTCATAATGATGCCGATCATATGGGAGAATTGGTGAACGTGATAGATAACGTTAAGGTAAAAAATCTCTACTTAGCAAAGGGTTCTCAAGTAGAGCTGAAGACGCTTATTCAATCAATCAAGGGCACTAAGATCCATTTAGTGAAAAAGGGAGATACAGTCGGTAATAAGCTTAAGGTACAGATACTTTCACCTGAAAAGAGCACAGGTGAAAACGATGATTCACTGGTCACTTATTTTACAATAAATCATCAACGTTTCTTATTGACTGGCGATTTAGAAACCACAGGAGAAGAAACGCTGATTCGAAATTATCCGCAGCTGAAAACAGACTTTCTAAAGGTTGGTCATCATGGCAGCAATACGTCAACTGGAAAAGAGTTGTTAGAAAAAGTCCGGCCGAAATACGCGATCATTTCTGCTGGTAAAAAGAACCGTTACGGTCATCCGACTCAAGAGACCCTAACAAAATTAAACAAGCAGAAAATTCGCGTTTTTCGAACAGATCAACAAGGGATGATTTATTATCACTGGTCCGCTATTACAAAATGGGGAGAAATCAAACTCCTAATAGATTTTCTGGAATAATCGTGGTAGCATAAATAGTCAGGTCTTTCGTTTATCGATAAGGTCATATGAAGAACAATAGTTTGAATTAGGAGTAATGACATGAATACACAAGAAGCCCTTCAGCAAATCAGAAATGCGTCATTGAAACCGGTCTATCTTGTAACCGGGACGGAAGATTATTTGATTCAGGAAATACGTCAGGCGTTTTTAGATCGAATGAAGAAGGATGATTTAGAGGAATTGAACTTCATGTCTTTTGATATGGAAGAAAATGGCTTAGGAGCAGTGATTGACGAGGCTGAAACTTTACCTTTTTTTGGTGATTATCGTTTGATTTTTGTCGAGAAGCCTTATTTTTTAACTGGTGAGAAGAAAAGCAATGTTCCCGAGCAAGATACTGATAGTTTAGTAGATTATTTAAAACAGCCACTGGATACTTCGATCGTTGTTTTTTGGGCAACCTACCCCAAGCTGGATGCCCGCAAAAAAATCACGAAGGCCTTGAAAAAGACCACGGTGATTGATGCAGCACCATTACAAGAAAGAGATTTGCGCAATTTTTTACAGCGTTACATTAGTAATGAACAAGTAAAGATTTCAAAGGAAGCCTTTGATTTATTCTTGCGCTTAACTGATTTTGATCTTTCAAAGGCGATGAACGAAATTGAAAAGCTGCTATTGCTTGCAGGCGAAGGCGGAACAATCACCCTTCAATTGGTCCAAGATTTGGTACCTAAAACGTTGGAACACAATATTTTTGAACTGACTGAACAGATTTTAAAAGGGGATACAGCAAAAGCCTATCAAACCTACGAAGAGCTCCATCTTCAGGGGGAGGAGACTATCAAATTGACCGCCATCTTGATTGGTCAGATCCGCTTGCTCTTACAAACAAAAATTTTGCAAAAAATCGGTTATCAGCAGGCCAATATCGCTGAGACCTTAGGTGTACATCCTTATCGTGTGAAGCTGGCGATGCAGCAGGTAGCCAAATTTCCTTTGGATTTACTCGTGTCTATGTACGATGAATTGGTGGAAAATGATTATGAGGTAAAAACGGGACAAGCTGAGAAAGAATTGAGTTTTCAGTTGTTTATTTTAAAATCAACAGAACGCATCAAAAATTAGAATTTTTTCTCAATTGGATTCTATAATTATCCAATTTATTAAACCAGCAGGTCAATTTTGACAGGCTGGTTTTTGCGTATTTTTAGCAGTCGATAATAAAAATATACCGCTAAATGAAAAGCTTTCTCAATTAGAGTCTTGAGAACTCAAAAAACCAGCGAAAAACAGGTTTTATTAAAAAAATAACGAATAAAAATCCCAATGAGATGTTCATTAATTCACGGTTTTGAGTTATGATTAAAGTGGCAAACTTCTAATATTTATTTTGAAGTTTCTTTCCAAAATGCAAAAAAGGGCTTTCATTATTTAAGGAATAATAGCCAAATCTTATTGGCTTTATTTATCCAAAATCAGATAAGAAGGAAGGATGAACAAAATGACACTAGCAAAGATCGTTTATGCAACTAACACAGGAAACACAGAAGGAATCTCTGAAATTCTGGAGGATGCTTTCGAAGCGAACGGTATTGACGTTGAACGCGTTGACGCTGATGATGCGGAAGCAGATTTTTATGAAGATGCGGATATCTGTGTCCTAGCTACCTATACTGATGGAGATGGCGAGATCCCGTTTGATTTGGAAGACTTCCACGAAGAACTACAAGAGGAAGATCTATCAGGAAAAGTTTATGGTGTTGTAGGAAGCGGAGACAGCGAATTATATCCAGATTATTTCTGTCATGCAGCGATTGCATTCGATGAAGCCTTTGCTAAAACTGGGGCAAAAAAAGCAGCAGAAACTGTGAAAATCGAAAATGAAGCAGACGATGATGATGAAGAAGTATTGAAGGCTTTCGTTAAAACGCTGATTGAAGCAGCGGAATAAGGAATCACATTGAAAGAACGGAGTGAGGATTTGTTTAAAGTATTAGAACGCAAGGAACTGGCACCAACTGAGTTTGAAATTTTAGTTGATGCACCACGAATTGCCAGTAAAGCGCAACCAGGGCAGTTTGTGATCTTGCGAATCGACGAAAATGGTGAGCGTATTCCGCTGACTGTCGTTGATACGGACAAAGAAGCGGGTTGGGTACGCTTAATCTTTCAAGTGATCGGCAAATCGACAGCCCAGCTCGCGACTGTTATGGCTGGTGAAGCTTTAACGGATATTGTAGGGCCCTTAGGAAAAGCGACAGATATTGAGAATTATGGTACCGTTCTCTTAGTAGGAGGCGGTGTTGGGATAGCAGCATTATTCCCGATCGTAAAAGGGCTAAAGGAAGCCGGCAATCGGGTAATTACAGTTCTTGGAGCGAAAAACAAGGATTTATTGATTCTTCAAGAAGATTGCGGAAAGTATTCCGACGAGTTGATTCTGATGACGGATGATGGTTCAGTTGGACAAAAAGGGCTAGTTACGGATGCCATGGAAGAAGTTTTCAAACGTGAAAAAATTTCGATGGCCTGGGCGATTGGTCCAAGTATTATGATGAAGTTTTGTACGCTTACGGCAAAAAAATACGAGGTGCCGATCTATGTTTCATTAAATCCAATTATGATTGATGGAACGGGTATGTGCGGCGGTTGTCGTGTAACCGTTGATAATTCGATTAAATTCGCCTGTGTTGACGGGCCGGAATTTTTAGGCGAAGAAGTTGATTGGGATGAGTTTGTCAATCGAATGCAGCAATATCGTCCAGAAGAATTACTGGCTAACGAAAGATATGAAAAGCAGGTGAGTTCAAATGGCTAAACGCAGTTATACAAAAACGCCAATGAAGGAGCAAGCCCCTGAGATTCGCAATCAAAACTTTGATGAAGTGGCATTGGGCTATACCTTGGAAGAAGGACAACTTGAGGCGAGTCGTTGTTTGCAATGTAAAAATGCTCCCTGTATTACGGGATGTCCTGTAATGATCGATATTCCTGGTTTTATCAAAGCAATCGAAGAAGGAAATATGCCGCTGGCTTACGAAATTCTAGGTCGGTATACGAATTTACCTGCGATCTGCGGGCGCGTTTGCCCACAGGAAAAACAATGTGAAATGGTTTGTCGATTAGGGCGCTCGAAGAAGTTTGAGCCCGTGGCCATCGGGAAGCTAGAACGTTTAGTTGCAGATTGGGCCTTGGAGCAACCATTAGAATACAAAGAAATCAATAGTGATAAGGGCCGTGTGGCAGTGATTGGCTCAGGACCTTCCGGACTTACTACTGCTGGTGATTTAGCGAAATTAGGCTACGATGTAACTGTCTATGAAGCGCTACATGCTCCAGGTGGAGTTTTGACATACGGAATTCCAGAATTCCGGCTGCCAAAACGAATCGTTAAGCAGGAAATCGAGCGAATTGTCGCACAAGGGGTAAAAATTGAAACAAACGTCGTCGTAGGAAAAACGATTACTATGGACGAGATCATTGATGAGTTCGATGCCTGTTATCTATCTGTTGGAGCCGGCGCTCCAAGATTCCAAGGCATCAAAGGGACCTCGTTAAACGGAGTCTACTCATCTAGTGAATACTTAACTCGAGTAAATTTGATGCATGGCTATCAATTTCCTGAATACGATACCCCTGTTCAAAAATCAAAAAATGTCGTTGTTATCGGTGGCGGAAATGTTGCGATGGATGCAGCACGGTCAGCAAAACGTTTAGGTGCAGATAAAGTATCCATTGTTTATCGACGCTCGTTAGAAGAATTACCAGCTCGTGAGGAAGAGTATCACCATTCAGTCGAAGAAGGAATTGAATACCATTGGTTAAGCAATCCAATCGAATACATAGATGATGGCAATGGACGATTACAAGCCGTCAAATGTGTTCAAATGGAGTTAGGCGAACCAGATGAATCTGGCCGTCGGCGACCGATCGTCATTCCAGGCAGTGAATTCATTATTGAAGCAGATACTGCTATCGAAGCAATCGGACAAGGGGCGAATAAGGTTTTATTAGATACGTTCCCTGAGCTTTCACTGAATAAATGGGGATACATCGATGCTGATGAAGAAACCTGTGCAACCTCGATCCCAGGTGTTTTCGCTGGAGGAGATATTGTGACAGGAGCAGCCACTGTTATCTTAGCAATGGGTGCTGGAAAAATCGCAGCAAATGAGATTGATCAATACATTCAAAAGACAAAGCAGGAGCAATTGGTTTAAGCGAGGTGCAAATGATGAAAACTATGAAAACAATGGATGGAAATACAGCAGCGGCGCATATATCCTACGCATTTACTGAAGTTGCAGGAATCTATCCGATCACTCCTAGTTCAACGATGGCGGAAGTCGTTGATGAGTGGGCAGAACAGGGTCGCAAGAATATTTTCAATGAGACAGTTAAAGTAGTAGAAATGCAATCAGAAGCCGGTGCTGCTGGAACGGTCCATGGTTCCTTGAAAACAGGAGTTCTAACCACGACTTATACAGCTTCGCAAGGTTTGCTGTTGATGATTCCAAACATGTTTAAAATCGCTGGTGAGTTATTACCGACCGTTTTCCATGTAGCGGCGCGGGCAGTATCTACCAATGCATTAAGTATCTTCGGTGATCACAGTGATGTAATGGCGGCTCGTCAAACGGGCTTTTGTATGCTGGCTGAAGGCAGTGTCCAAGAAGTTATGGATCTATCTGCAGTGGCACACTTAGCAAGTATCGAAGGCAGACTGCCCTTCATGAACTTTTTTGATGGATTTAGAACAAGTCATGAGCTCCAAAAAATCGAAGTCATTGACTACGATGATTTGAAGGCGATGATGAACTGGGAAGCTTTAGCTAATTTTAGAAGATTAGGAATGAACCCTAATCGTCCAAATGTCTCGGGTACAGCTCAAAATCCCGATATTCATTTCCAACAAAGAGAAACGGTCAATCGCTATTATGATGAAATGCCTGCGATTGTGCAAAAGTATATGAACAAGATCAACAATCTGCGTGGTACGAATTATGATCTGACGAATTATTACGGTGATCCTGAAGCAACAGAAGTGATCATCGCGATGGGATCGGCTTCACCAACGATTCAGCAAACGGTTGATTATTTGAATGCTAACGGTCGTAAAGTTGGCTTTTTGGATATTCATTTATATCGTCCATTCCCAGCAGAAAACTTATTAGAGAAATTACCAGAAACGGTTGAAAAAGTAGCGGTTCTAGATCGGACGAAAGAACCTGGATCAGACGGCGAACCTTTATTGCTGGATGTACAAAGTGTTCTTTATCGTCATACCAATCGACCAATCGTTATCGGCGGTCGTTACGGAATTGCTTCTAAAGATGTGACACCCGATCAAATCGTCGCTGTTTTCAATCATTTGCTATTCCCAGCTGCTGAGCTGAAGCAACGATTTACCATCGGAATCATTGATGATGTAACAAATCTATCCTTGCCAATGAGCGAAGTGCTAGATTTAACACCAAAATCCACCTTCCAAGCGAAATTCTGGGGACTTGGATCAGATGGTACTGTTGGAGCGAATAAGCAAGCAATCAAGATTATCGGGAACAATACCGATTATTATGCACAAGCCTATTTCTCTTACGATTCGAAGAAGTCAGGCGGATTGACGAATTCTCATTTACGTTTCGGGAAAGAACCTATCCTTTCGACTTACAATGTAGAAGCGGCTGATTTTGTCGGCTGTCACAATAGCGCTTATATCCATCAATATGATTTATTAAAGGGCTTAAAAGATGGCGGCACCTTCTTGCTGAATACTGTTTGGGATGAAGAGAAGGTCAAGCAATTATTGCCAAATCGCCTCAAACGCTATTTAGCTGACCACAAAATTAATTTCTATATTATCAACGCGATGGATATCGCTCAAAAAACGGGCTTAGGCGGACGGATCAATCAAGTGATGTCAACAGCTTTCTTCGAGCTGACGGATATCATGGATCACGAGACCTATTTGCCACTGCTTAAGGCAGAAGTAGATGCAGCCTATGGGAAGAAATCTAGGACGATCGTTGAACGAAATTGGCAGGCGATTGATGCGACTGTCGCTGAATTGAAGAAGATCGAGATTCCAGATGAATGGGCTGAAGTTGAAGGCAAGGCGCTATTTAGCGGCGGTGATCAAACCAAACCTGCCTACATCCGCAATATTCTTGAACCAGTCAATCGTCAGGAAGGAAATCAGCTTTCTGTCAATGACCTGATCGAAAACGGCATGCTAGGCGGCGTAATGCCATCTGGTACAGCGGCTTATGAAAAACGCGGAATTGCTTTGGAAGTTCCTGAATGGATTCCTGAAGCATGTACAATGTGTAATGAATGCGCCTTTATCTGTCCGCATGCGGCAATTCGTCCATTTCTTGCTGATGATGAGGAAATGGCAGCAGCTCCTGAAGGCTTCATTACCCGTGATATGCGCGGAAAAGACGGCTTAAAATACCGTATCCAAGTTTCTTTGGAGGACTGTACTGGTTGCGGCCTTTGCGTAGAAATTTGTCCTGCTAAAGAAAAGGCTTTAGTGATGAGATCATATGAGGAACAAAAAGAACAAGCGATGAATTGGGCATTCGCAATGACTCTGCGTCAAAAAGAGAATCCAGCGAAGAAATTCTCGGTTAAGGGTTCTCAATTCGAACAGCCGTTGCTTGAGTTTTCGGGAGCGTGCGCAGGCTGTGGTGAAACACCATATGTGAAGCTATTGACTCAGTTGTTCGGAGATCGGATGATGGTCGCAAATACGACTGGCTGTTCTTCTATCTGGGGCGGTTCAGCACCAGCGACACCATATACAGTTAATCAAGACGGCCGCGGTCCGGCTTGGAGTAACTCGCTATTTGAAGACAATGCTGAATATGGCTTAGGAATGCATATGGCGAATGAAACTAAACGAAATCGAGTAGCAAATAAAATTACCTCAGCCTTAGCAAAAGGTCTTGGTTCTGAAGATACAAAAGCACAGCTGCAGGACTGGCTGGATCATATGTTAGAAGGCGAAGGAAGTCAGCAACGTGCTGCTAAATTAGGCGCAGTATTAAGTGAAGAAACAGATCCTGAGTTGCAGTCTATTTTAGCTGACAGAGAAATGTTTGCTAAACCTAGTCAATGGATCATTGGCGGAGACGGTTGGGCATACGATATCGGCTTTAGCGGAATCGACCATGTTCTTGCTTCTGGCGAAGATGTGAACATTTTGGTAATGGATAATGAAGTTTATGCCAATACCGGTGGTCAAATGTCGAAAGCAACACCATCAGCAGCTATTGCAAAATTCGCTGCCGGCGGTAAGAAGACAAAGAAAAAGGATCTTGGGATGATTGCAATGACTTATCGCGATGTTTATGTCGCGCAAATCGCGATCGAGGCCAATCCAACACAGGCTTTAAAAGCAATTCAAGAGGCGGAGGCTTATCCCGGACCTTCATTGGTTATCGGATACACACCCTGTATCAATCACGGTATCCGCGGTGGTATGAGTAAATCAATCGAAGAATCTAAAAAAGCCGTGGAATCAGGCTATTGGCCGCTTTATCGCTATGACCCTATTCGTGCACAAAAAGGGAAAGATCCAATGCGCATCGACTTCAAGAAAACGGACTTCAGCAAGATGAATGAATTCTTAGAAGGTCAGACTCGCTTCTCTGCTTTGCATAACATAAAGAAAGATGAAACGTTAGTAGCAGAGATGTTGAATCAAACAGTTGAAGATATGGAAGAACGCGTGAAAAGTTATGAAGAACTAACGAATAAATAAAGCATGGAGCTGTGACAAAAGACTTGTCATAGCTCCTTTTTCCGAATAAACGGTGTTCCAGAAGTAGCTTCTTCTACGCAAGCTCCGCATACAGTTACTGCTAAGTTTCACTAAGCAGAACTAGCATTCGGAAATAAGCCGAAATTTCACAAAAATTTGAGAAACAATTTTCGGAAATTCCTTCTTATTTCTTGAAGCTGACCACTTCTGTCACAACCTCATCTTTATAAGAACAAATAAAAAAACCGATCAAACGATCGGTTTTTATTATTTAGCTAATTTTTTAGCAAGACGTGCTTTATCACGGTTTGCTTTGTTTTTGTGGATCAAACCTTTTGATTCAGCCATATCGATTGCTTTAGCAGCTTCTTTGTAAAGGTCGTTCATATTTTCAGCGCCAGCAGCAACAGCTTCTTCGAATTTCTTAACAGTAGTACGCATTGCGCTCATTTGTGATGAGTTTTTAGCGTTAGCAGCTTCGCTAGTGCGGACACGTTTGATTGCAGATTCAATGTTTGGCATGGATTTCACCTCCGAATTCAGTCTTATACGGTTAATACCGTACAATTCAACATTACTCATTATACATAAAGCCGCTTTTTAATGCAATAAAATCGTGACAAGTTTTTTTCCTTAACAGAAAATAAAGGAAATTGTTTTATGTTAGTTTCTGGTCATGATTTACAAAGTGCAGGGCTCAAAAGAAGCAGAATCGGAATCGATTCTGCTTCTTTCTAATGTTCTGCCTTATAAAGCGGGCAAGAGCTGCATCTTGTTTCATCCAAGCTGACAGGTTCCTTTAATGGCATCAGCATTCGTAGTCCATTTAGAATCACTAAAATGGTGCTTCCTTCATGTCCCACGACTCCTAAAGGAAGGGTGAGAAATTGAAGAAAATTACTAGCAATTAACAAGACGATTACACATAAAGAGAAGATAATATTCTGCCGAACGATTCGTCTCATTTTCTTCGCTAAACGATGACTGTACATCAGTTTAGTCAAATCATTTTTCATTAAAACCATGTCAGAAACTTCCATTGCCACATCTGTTCCTTCTCCCATGGCAATTCCTATACTAGCAGTGGCGAGAGCAGGGGCATCATTAATCCCATCGCCAACCATCGCATTGATGGTATATTCTTTTTGCTGCTGCTTTACAAGCTCGGTTTTATCAGCAGGGAGACAGCCGCCGTGATAATCATTTAAGCCTAACTGTTGAGCGACATATTTCGCTGCTCCAAGATTATCACCAGTAAGCATTACTGTTTCGACTGCTTGTTCCTGAAAGTAGGAGATTACTTCAGAGGTAAATGGTTTAGGCAAATCCATCAAGGCCAGAAGCGCAACGATTTCTTCATTTTTACTAAGAACAACGACTGTTTTACCTTCGTTGTGCCATTGTTCAACGAGGGGATGCTGCTGATTCTTCATTGGTTTTCCTAATTGCCAGGTCTCGCCGCGATAGGTAGTTTGTAACCCGAAACCGGCCTTTTCTTCCACCTGTAGTTCCAGCGTTTTTTCATCCTTAAAGAAATTGGTAATTGCAACGGCTAATGGATGAGTAGATTGTCGTTCCATCGAGTAAAATAATTGTGGGATGACAGGTTCATCAGAAAATGTTTTGTAATCTGTTACTCTTGGTTTTCCTTGGGTCAATGTTCCCGTCTTATCAAAGGAGATTGCTCGCAATTCAGCTAATTTTTCAAGGGTTTTTCCGGATTTGAACAGGATGCCTTTTTTTGCACCATTGGAGATCGCTGCAAGTGTCGCCGGAGTAGCAGAGGCTACCAAAGCACAAGGTGAAGCAACCACTAACAGCACCATTCCGCGATAGAAGCTTTCTGTAAAACTCCAACCAAGCGCAAAGTGAGTCAATAGAATCATTAAAGGAACTGCGATCAGAACGATCTTCACATAAACGTTCTCAATTTTTTCAATGAACGTTGCAGTAGCACTTTGTTCATTTTGAGCGTTTTCAACTAATTTCAGAATCTGGGCAAACAAGGTATCATCGCTGGTTTTGGTCACTTCTAATGTAAAAGCCTGACCTAGATTAATCGTTCCGCTGAAGGCATCATCATTTACGGATTTTTCTACGGGAACAGATTCTCCCGAAATTGCTGACTCGTCAATTGAAGAAGAAGATAGCATGCGACCGTCTATCGGGATTGCTTGGCCCTTTGGTACGAAAACAAAATCACCAATGGCTAATTCTTCGACAGGAATCGTAATGTGTTTTTCATCGACGATTTTTATCGCCTCATTTGGAGCTACATTCATCAAAGCTGTGATTTCCTTAGTACTTTTGTTAGTAGCGTATTCCTCCAAAGCACCGCTTAAACAGAAGATAAAGGTCAGCATCGCTCCTTCAAACCAGTTTCCAATTAAACAGGCACCGATTGCGGCTAACGCCATTAATAAATCGACATTCAACGTACGTTCATGAATTAATTCACTGAGTCCTTCATAGGTCTGTTTCCAACCACCGCTAATGATCGCCAAGACAAAAAAGAGCGGATAGATTGATTGGGAAAGCGCAATCAGCATTTTTCCAATAATTAAAAAAACTAAACAGAAAAGGGTAGAGAGAAAAGCATTTCGTTCTTTTTTACTCATCACTTTTCCTCCTTTCGTATTTGTAAGCTGTGAAATTAATTCACTAGCTATCCTCACCATTATAGTAACACAGCAGCCTAGATAAATGATAATAAAATCCGCTAATTGAGAACGAAAGTAATTATCAATTAGATTTGAGAATGACTATCATTAGTAATTAAGCTAGTGAAAGCTATCATATCAACGATGTGAAGAAAATTTTCTTTTTGTTTCCAATTTATAATTAGTATTATTAACCTTGTTGAGAAATCACTATGCAAATAGAAATAGGCAAATGATTTCACATTAAATACGATGTTTAATTAATAAATCAAAAAAAGTTCCAAGCTCAATGTTTCAAGCCTGGAACTTTTTTTGTATTCATTTTAGATACTACATAGCAATCAGCCAATAGCCGATCAAGATGATTCCTAGAACGATTCGATACCAGCCAAAAACGGTAAAATCATTTCGTTTAATATAATCCAACAAGAATTTGATAGCAATGATCGAAACAACAAAGGCAGTCACCATACCGACTAATAAAACAACGATTTCTGAAATACCAAAGCTATTTCCATTCAACAAGAATTTGACGATTTTTAATCCACTAGCACCAAACATTACTGGAATACCTAAGAAGAAAGAAAATTCCGTTGCTACAAAGCGTGAGCTTCCGATAATGATAGCCCCTAAAATCGTTGCTCCAGAACGTGAAGTTCCGGGAATCAAGGATAGCAGCTGAAAGGCTCCAACAATCAATGCAGCTTTATAGGTAAAATCATTTAAATTGGTACATTTAGGTGTTTTTGTTTTATTGTGTCTTTCAACAACAATAAAGGCGATCCCATAAACGATCAGCATGATCGCTACTGGTAAGAATTTGTGAAAATGGGCCTCTAAAAAATCATCTAGCGGCAATCCAATCACCGCAGCAGGCAAACAGGCGATAATTACTTTGAACCATAATGTCCAAGTATCATTTCTTTCCTGATGCGATTTACTAGATGAGAAGGGGTTGAGTTTATTGAAATATAAAACCACCACAGCTAAAATAGCGCCTAACTGAATTACAACATTGAACATTTCAGTAAAAGCAGCGCTCATATTCATCTTGATGAACTCATCTGCTAAAATCAAATGACCCGTGGAAGAAATTGGCAACCATTCGGTAATCCCTTCGACGATCCCAAGAATAATTGCTTTAAAAATATTGGCAATAAGCATAGTTTACGTCCTTTCAAATTAATAACAATCATTAGTATACCGTTTCACCTTTAAAAAGACCATCGAAAAAAGGCTAAGCTTTTTATAAGAAAAAAACTGCCGATAAGATATCGACAGTTCCAATTTCTATTCGTCAATTTGATCTGAGATGGTTTTTCCGCGTTCCATATAACTGATATCATTGATTGCGCGGATGGAGAATTCTCCATTCTCGTAACGCAAACGATTGATACTGCCGTTAAGCAGGTTTGCACGAACCGGCTGCTTTGAATCGATTAAGCTTAATAAGAAAGCAATCGTCAACCCATGAGAAACGATGAGGACATTTCCGCCACCTTGCTTTTCCCGATGTTGAGCAATATCTTCAAAACCTTGCCATACACGATCACGCAGCTTTTCATAAGGCTCTGCCCAGTTTGCTGTATCAGCAGCGAAAACGGCATTGGCGATTTCCTCAAAAGTTACTTCAGTTGCAAAAAGCTCATCTTCAGTCTTGAAGTTCAATACTCGTGGTAAAACACCCCACATCTCTGCATCAAAACCACCTTCTAAAGAACCAAAGCACCATTCCCGAATACGGGGATCAACGTGATAAGGAATATCTTTTCCGTCAGGATGTTCGCTCAAAAGAATGCGCATGGTTTCGATTGCTCGACCCGAATCGCTGGAATAAGCTTCTTCAAACTTCGTGTCTTGCAAGCCCAAACCAACATAGTGAATGCCGTCACGCCCGCTCTGAGTAAGGGGAGTGTCACACCAGCCCTGCACTCGAGCCAACGTATTGAACATTGTTTTACCATGTCGAACAATATAAAGATTTGTTTCTGCCATATTTAAAACCTCCAAAAAGTTGATTAGTTAAAGAAAGGATTCGTATCGATCTCATGACCGATCGTCGTTGCAGGCCCATGCCCTGGATAAGCTGGCAATTCCCGCGGAAGAGTGAAGAGATATGTTTTGATACTGTAGAGCAATTGCTGCATATCGCCGGTATAAAGATCCGTGCGTCCGATGCTTCCCTTGAACAGCGCGTCACCAACTACCACGAAATCATCAAAAATGAAGCTAACGCTGCCAATCGAATGTCCTGGTGTCGGTACAACCTGAAAAGTCATATCGCCAATTGTATACTCCTTCATTTCAAATTCGTATTCCGCTGGTTGAACGATCAGGTCGGGCATATTATCATGGCGCCCAAGTCCAGAAAGATTTAAGATTGGATCGCCTAGCCATTGTTGTTCCAGTGGACTCACATATACTGGTATCTCATAGTTATTTCGCAGCTGTTCAACCGCACCAATATGGTCATAATGCGTATGCGTCAAAAGAATAGCTTGCGGAGTTTTTCCAATGCGTTTGACTTCTTGAATCAAGCGATCCCCCTCTGAGCCAGGATCAACGATCAATAAATTGTGTTCGTTATGAATCAAGTAGCAATTTTCTTGCGCGATTCCAGTAACAAAACCTTCGATTTGAATCATTATTTTTATTTTCCCCCTGAAAACTAAAAGTATATTTCTTGATTCGATTCACTATTGCTGACTCAAAATGAGTGTCAATAAACTTAGAATCACGAATTCCTTCTTCATTATACCTTAAAAGTAAAAAAATTGCGGCTCCTCTGACCGATTTTGACATTTCAATCAGGTTTTTTGTGAATCATTTTAATGAGAGTGACGAGTATGGATTTAAATCAAGAGCTTCCAATATTCATTTCTATCCATATAAAGCGATTGATAAAAAAGAAGTATCAATAAAACTTGACGAGTGATTGAAAATCTTCTATGGTGAAACAGCAAAATGATTTTGAGAATCATTGAATAGAAACGAAGAATGAGGTAAGTGTATGGTAGTCAAAAAAATAGCGATTCGCGAACTCGTTGAATTTATCTTGCGTCGCGGTAGTATTGATGAAGGAAAAAACAGTAATCATACACCTCAAGAAGGCGCCCGAATTCATCGTCAATTGCAAAAAGAAGCGGGCGAAGGCTACCAAAAAGAGGTTTGGTTGAAAAAGCCACTTGAGATTGCTGAAACTGCCGTTCAAATCGAAGGACGAGCAGATGGTATCTATTTAGAAGATGATAAAATAATTATTGATGAAATTAAAACTTCGGAAACCCCCTTTGAAGAGCTTGAGACGGGAATTATCGATCTCTATTTCTATCAAGCGATGGTTTATGCCTATATTTATAGTGAGCAAGAAGAATTAACGGAAATCGGTACGCGTTTGACCTATTTTCAAACAACGGAAGAAAAGATCACGCGTCAGCTTCGGACCTTCAGCTTTGAAGAACTGACAGATTTTTTCAATGACTTGATTGAGCGATATGAGAACTGGCTAGTTTTTCAAATGCAATGGCGAGAAACACGTAATAACTCGTTAAAGTCACTAGCATTTCCATTCGATACCTATCGAGCAGGTCAAAGAGAGTTGGCCGCGGCTGTCTATAAAACGATTCATGCCCAGCAAAAACTGTATGTGGAAGCACCGACGGGAACTGGCAAAACCATGTCAACTCTTTTCCCGACATTCAAGGCGATGGGTGAAGAATTAGGCGAGCGGATTTTTTATCTAACCGCTAAAACTATTACCCGTCAGGTAGCAGAAGAAACAGTCACGAAAATCACGAAAAAAGACGCTCGTGTAAAAAGCGTCACATTGACGGCCAAGGACAAGATTTGTTTTTTAACAGAACGCAACTGTACACCAGAGCATTGCCCCTTCGCGAAGGGATATTATGATCGGGTCAACGACGGCCTTTGGGATATGTTAAACAATGATGATCAATATACACGTCCAGTCATTGAAAAATACGCCCGAAAGCATGAGCTGTGTCCTTTTGAATTGTCATTAGATATTAGTCGTTTTTGTGACTTGGTCATTGGTGATTATAATTATCTATTCGATCCAACGGTTTATTTGCGCCGTTTCTTTGAAGAAGAGAATAAAACAAATTTAGTGTTAGTTGATGAAGCTCATAATCTAGTCAATCGTTCAAAAGAAATGTACTCGGCTAGTATTTCTAGGGAAAATATCGCGCAGATGCAAAAAGACTTAGATAAATCCTTTAAAAAATTGAACAGAGCATTTACCAGAGTTGATAATGAGTTTGAACTAATCCATCAATCGCTAGAGGGCAAGGCCTATCACCATCAGCAGGCTGCTCCTGAAAGTTTGATCAATAGTTTGTTTAAATTACAAGAACAGATCAAGGAATGGCTGGCAGAAAACCCCGATCATCCAGCGCAGCAGAAAATGCTGCCAGTCTATTTTGAAATTATCCGTTTCACGCGGATGAGCGAATTCTACGACGATCACTATCAAACAACCGTTGAACATAAGAGCTATGATTTGATTGTAAAAGAGTATTGTATTGATCCTTCTTGGTTTTTAGAGCAAACAATGGAGAAGGTCGGTAGCAGTATCTTATTTTCTGCTAGTTTTTCACCTCTAGATTATTATCAAGAGGTTTTAGGCGGAGGTGAGGATAGTTTAACCTATCGTTTGCCAAGTCCTTTTCCAAATGAAAATCGTTTAGTCTTGGTAGATGCCAGTATCCAAACGACCTATCAAATGCGCACTCAAAGTATTCCCAAAATTGCCGCGTCTATAGAACGATTGGTAAAAACAAAAACAGGCAACTATCTTGTTTTCTTTCCATCCTTTCAATACTTAGACCAGGTGGCAGATTATTTCCACGACGTTTATCCAGAATATGCGATTCAGATTCAGGGTTCAAAGTTGAATGAGGCGGAAAGAGAGGATTTTTTGGCCGCATTTGTCGATCAGCCTGAGAGAACGCTGATTGGATTTTGCGTGTTAGGCGGGATTTTTTCAGAGGGAATTGACTTAGTTGGCGAACGTTTGATTGGAACCGTGGTAGTCGGTGTAGGACTGCCACAAGTCAACCATGAACAAGAATTGATCAAAGAATACTACGATGAGAAACGCAATCAAGGATTTAGCTATGCGTACCAGTTACCAGGTATGAACAAGGTTATTCAAGCTGCTGGTCGTGTGATTCGAACAATGGAAGATCAAGGAATCATTTTGTTACTCGATCAGCGTTATACCAATCCACACTATCAAAAGCTGTTGCCAGTTAGCTGGTCAGATCGAAAAATAGTATACGGAGCAACAGAGGTAGAACATGCGTCACGCGAATTTTGGCAAGAAAGGGAATAAATATTCTAGCGATAAATTTATTCTCTTCAATCTTGATCATTGATAAAAATATCGCAAACGAAATACCAAACAATTCCCTAACAACCAGCAATTAGCTTCAAATAAGGCAAAGGAGCTGTGACAAAAGACTTGTCACAGCTCCTTTTTCTGAATAAGCGGTATGTTGAGGTATGTTCCAGAAATAGTTTCTTTGAAAAATAAGTCGAAATTTCGTGAAGCTGCCCCCATCTGTCACAACCGTTTTTAACGGTAATTAATGAATTGTACGTCAATCGGTAGTTCGATATCTTTTACTAATGCAATGACCTGTTGCAGATCATCACGGCTTTTTCCAGTCACTCGCAGTCGGTCTTCTTGTATTTGTGCTTTTACTTTGATTTTGCTGTTTTTGATCGCTGTCGTGATTTTTTTAGCACTTTCTCTATCGATTCCATTTACTAATTCTGCTGCTTGGCGAGCATTTCCGCCTAACGCGTGTTCTGAAGCAGAAAACTGAATGTTCTTCAAAGGAACACCGCGTTTAATTAGTTTGCTGAAAAGTACGTCCTTGACTTGCTCCACTTTGTATTCGTCTTCAGCCTTTATGACTAACTGATTTCCTTCTAGCTTAATGTCAAAGAGACTACCTTTAAAATCAAAGCGATTCTTTAATTCTTTTAGCGCAATTTGCACACCGTTTTTGACTTCCTCTTTATTCAGTTCCGAAACAATATCAAAGCTTGCATCTTTAGCCATAGACATCCTCCTTGTTTGCTTTAGCTGCTTATTTTTCCTAAGGATTCGAATGCCGTGTATCCTACATTTGGACATTCCAATCCATTTCTTATAGTTTATCAAAAATTGCTAAGAAAGCCATAATTATTCTCCAATCTATTATGGAAAAAGATTGATTATTGATGAGAGAACCTGTTATTCTATTAGAGGTTTTAAATGAAAGGGGAATCATGGATGCAGAAGGTTATTAATTATACATCAAAGGATTTAACAAAAAAAATCCTTGTCATATTATTTACAGGTCTGACCGGTGCTGTTGGACTAAATTATTTCTTAATTCCAGCAAATGTTTTTTCTGCGGGTATGACTGGGATTGCCCAAATCGTAGAGCATTTGCTCTCAAATGTTGGTTTATCCATTGATACTGGGATTTTAATCTTTCTTCTAAATGTTCCAGTATTCATTTTAGGGTTTATTAAATTAGGAAAGTCAGCAATGATTTTAAGTTTCGCCAATGTGATTGCGATGTCGTTCTTTACGACGATTGTTCCTACTGGTCAAGTCACGGATAATGTATTGATGAATGCGATCACTGGTGGTGTATTGTTGGGAATCGGCGCTGGATTATCGTTAAAATTTGGTTTTACAACAGGCGGACTGGATATCGTTTCATTGCTTTTATCAAAAACGACTGGCCGAACTGTCGGAAATTATATGATGCTTTTAAATGGTGTCATCGTGGTTGTTGCAGGCTTCTTTTTCACCTGGGAAAGCGCCTTATATACGATCATTACGATTTTTACTATGAGTACGGTTGTCGATTATGTTCATACTAGTCACCAAAAAATGACTGCTTTTATTACAACAAGTAAAAGCGCTGACATGCGGGCGGCTTTAAATACTGAACTTCTACGAGGAATGACTGTCATTCAAGCACGTGGAGGGTTCAGTTCTAGTGAACGAGAAATGATTATGATTGTTTTTACCCGTTATGAATTATATGCATTGAAGCAGGTAGTTGCAGATGTTGACCCTCAGTCCTTCACTAATATCGTAGCTACAGATTCGGTTGTCGGGACTTTCTTAACACAAGATGAACAACTTCAATTGAAGAAGTCACAAAATAGTAAGTAACAATTCTTAAATGAGAATGAACAGGCTTCAATTCTCATTTACAAAAGCATCAAGATAGAGTAAAATACTTCTTGAAACTCGAAAGGAGTGGAGCAGGTGGAAGAGAACACACAAAAATGGACCGATGCAGAAATAGCTGAAATTAAAGAAACTATTTTGACTGCTTTAGAGTCAGTGATTGACCCTGAGTTAGGTATCGATATCGTTAACCTTGGCTTAATCTATGAAGTAGATTTCGAACAGACTGGGAATACTGTCATCAAGATGACTTTGACCACTATGGGCTGTCCGTTAGCAGATATCCTGACTGACAATATCCAATCAGCATTGGCTGAGATTCCTGAAGTTACCAATGTAGAAGTAAAACTTGTTTGGTACCCAGCGTGGACAACGGATAAAATGAGTCGTTACGCGCGAATTGCACTAGGCATCCGTTAATATATCTAGAAATTTGTCTCCTCTTTTCTTGAGAGGAGATTTTTTTTGCTATAATTGAACTAAGGAGGCGAATGCACTTGGAAGATTATGAATTGGCCGATTATTTGGCTGCGAAGAAGTCGCTAGCTTCAACACTGCATAAAATTGAGCAGGCAATCATTTCATTAGAGGAAAAGCAAACTGCAGGTAAAAATGTGAAAGCCCAAATTACGCTGTCAAAGGAACGAGTTAAAGCCTTAAAACTTTCCCTTGCACTGATTGAGCGCGAGATTATTCGATTGAAATAAAACAGAAAAAACATGATTGAAAGTGTTTTTTCTGTTTTTTTATTTTTAATATGACAGCTTATTGTCTCATTAGTATTAGTATAGTTTTAAGCGAAAGGAAGGAGCATTATGCAGATTGAACGATTAGTACGAATGATTTTTTACATCGTTAATCGAAAACAAGTTACTGCAAAAGAATTGGCGGATTACTTTGGTGTCTCTAGGCGAACGATTTATCGTGATATTACAACTCTGAGCTTGTCTGACATTCCTATTATTTCGAAAAAGGGCGCAGGAGGCGGTATTTCATTGATGGATGGATACAGCTTAAATGAATCGTTTTTGACGACCGAGGAACAATTACAGATTTATCAGGGGTTACAGATTTTACAAGCATCAAATTACTCTGACGCGGATCAAGTGCTAACGAAAATCGGTGCACTTTTTAATCAGACGCCAGCTGATGACTGGCTAGAAATTGATTTTAGTTATTGGGGAAGCAGTGAGGACGAGAAAATCACGATTTCTGAATTACGTCGAGCGATTACTCAAAAATATATTCTAGCCTTCGATTATTTCAATTCTGAATTGCAACGATCTGAAAGAAAAGTGGAATCGCTTCGTTTAAGCTTTAAGTCCCATGCTTGGTATATTATTGGCTATTGTCACGATAAACAGGATATACGAATTTTTCGATTGTCCCGGATGAAAAGGATACATGTTTTAGAACAAAATTTTGACCGAACGCTACCTGAAGATTTTTCTTTAGCTCATTCTGACTGCAATACTGAATACGTATTTTTCAAGCTTCGATTTTTACCAGAAATGGCTTATCGTTTATTTGATGAGTTTCATGAAGATGAAGTGAAGCGATGTTCGGATGATAGCTATTTAGTGACGGTTAGGTATCCACTGAACGAATGGACGTATCATCGTTTACTTTCATTTGGACCTTATGTAGAGATACTTGAACCATTAAAAGCGCGAGAAGAAGTTAAAAAACGAGCATTGAAAATTGCTCAGCAATATAACAAGGAGGAGAACTAATGGAGGAATGGCTATATGTCATGTTGATTAAGAAAACCAAAGAATATCGCCGTTTAAATAAGGCAGGAGTTACTGAGCATATCGAAAACTTAAGAAAACTGGATGAAGAAGGCACAATCGAACTAGCTGGAGCGTTTAAGGGTTACCCAGGAATGGCTGGAATGTTTATTCTGAAGGCAAACAGCTATGAAGAAGCCGAAGCAATCTGTCAAAAAGAACCCTTAATTGTTAACGGTTATGCTACATACGAGCTCCACCGATTGCAGGCAGCCAATAAAGAAAATAACTATTTATTATAGAAAGGGGATAATGAAATGAAATCGGGAAAGATGTTATTTGTTCGGATTGACTTCAAAAATAGTGAGGACGCGGTCATTGAAAAGGTAGCGATAGATTCTGCAGCTTATTTAAAACAACTATCGAAGGGACGTTATCTAACTGCTGGAGTATTTGGCGATATGGCAACGGAGATAATCGATGGAGCCATGGTAGTGTTTGAAGCTGAAAATTTAGCAGAGGCGCAAGCCATTTCAGACGCGGACCCAGTCATTCAAAGCGGACTTTATCGCTATGAGCTAAAACAGTGGCATGTGATGATAGCTTCGGCAGAAAAGTAAGAAAAAAAGAAACGACCATCATATGTCGTTTCTTTTTACTTTAGAGGCTTCGAAAAAGTTTTAGAGCGGCCGTAGTTCTTATTTTAGTAGGATCATTTAATGACGAAAGTTCAGTCTGAACGTCTTTTTCCGAAGCTTCTTTTAATAAAAGCAGCCGATAAATCAAGCGCAGATCCTGTCGCCGAACTTTTGGAAGATGCTGCATCAAGACTTGGTTTAGATCTGCATTCATTTGATTGATTCCAATCAAGGGGTCTTTTTGAATAGTGTATTGTTTCAAATAACGATCAAGGTCCTGCATCGCTGCTTCAGCATTTTCAGGAACAAAACCATTTGCCCAGGAGGCGGTCACCAGAACAAAACTATCCGAATCAGACAAATTTTGTTTAAAGCTCGTAATTGTCGCATTCAGTACTTTTTCCTGTAATTCCTCAAAAATTTCTGGTTCATTTTGTTTGATTCGTAAAAAATAATTGGTGAAGCCATCGCTATTCAATAAATTCAAATCTATTGCTTTAAACCAATTATAATGGTGAGAATTCAGATAAGAATAAGTTTTTTCTTGGGTTGTACGCTGAATTTGTTTTAATTCATCAATTGATTTCATTTTTCTCCTTCTTTCTTTTTCAAATTATTCAGTTACAGTTATTAAACATCATTCCTTGTGCCAAATCTTAGGCATTCTCTCGTTTTATCAGAACTATTATTTCCTGAATAATTTCCAATCATTATTATACTACTTTTTGAGCGAGCCGATCTTTTTGTCTCCGTTTTTGATTAAGTTATAATGAGAACAAGTCATAAATTTGAAAGGATATTTTATGAATGAATTAATTAATACCTTTAGTGAAAGAAAAGACGATCTGCTATCGGCGATCTTTGAGCATTTAGCCATCTCGTTAAGCGCTCTGTTGATTGCCATAGTGATCGCGATTCCGTTGGCGATATTATTGAGTCAACGAAAAAAATTAGCCGAGGTCGTTTTACAAATTACTAGTATTTTACAGACAATTCCGTCATTGGCATTACTAGGGTTGCTGATTCCCTTCGTTGGAATTGGTACAGTTCCCGCCTTGATCGCCCTAGTAGTTTATGCATTATTGCCGATTTTTCAAAATACTTATATTGGATTGGCTGAGATTGATCCATCAATTGAAGAGGCGGCTGATGCTTTCGGAATGTCACGCATGCGAAAATTGATGCGAGTTGAATTACCTATGGCGATGCCAGTCATTATTTCCGGAGTTCGGACTGCCTTGGTCTTAATCATCGGTACTGCAACATTGGCCGCCTTGATTGGAGCAGGCGGCCTCGGTACTTTCATTTTGCTGGGAATCGACCGTAACGATCCAAACTTGACGTTAATTGGGGCCATCAGCTCCGCTTTACTAGCCATCATTTTCAGTACCTTGATCCGTTTTCTACAAAATCGAAGCGGGAAAGTAACGCTGATCACTCTTGGAGTTATTTGTTTGAGCATTGGCGGAATCTTTTTCGCTCAAAACAATCCAATTGGCAGTGAGACAGTAACAATTGCCGGGAAATTAGGTTCTGAACCAGACATTTTAATCAATATGTATAAGGAAGTTATCAAGGATGAAGATTCCTCGATCAATGTGGAATTAAAGCCTAATTTTGGAAAAACCAGTTTCTTATTTAGCGCGGTGAAAAGTGATCAAATCGATATTTATCCTGAATTTACAGGTACTGTTTTAGAAAGCTTAGTCAAGGTTCCTAAAAGCACGCCGGATAATTTATCACCAGAAAAGACGTACAAAGAAGCAAACAAATTACTAGCTTCGCAATTTGATATGCGTTTATTAAAACCCATGGATTATGAAAATACGTATGCTTTAGCGATGAAGAAAAGTGAAGCAGAAAAACGTGGAATCACTAAAATTTCTCAATTGCAGGGACAACAAGATCAATTGAAAGCTGGCTTTACTTTGGAATTTATTGATCGTCAAGACGGTTATCGTGGAATTCAAGATAAATATGGCGTGAAATTAAGTTCGGTTCAAAGTATGGAACCTGCACTGCGTTATCAAGCAATCAATAATGGTGACGTCGATGTGATTGATGCATACTCAACGGATAGTGAGATCAAGCAATATGATCTGGTGACCTTAGAGGATGATCTTCATCTTTTCCCACCATACCAAGGTGCTGCATTGATGAAGAAGGAGTTTGCTGATAAACATCCCGACATTGTCAAAGCCTTGAATCGTTTGGCAGGCAAGATTACTGAAGATCAAATGATCGAAATGAACTATCTAGTGAATGTGAAAAAGGAACAGCCAGCTAAAGTTGCTCATGACTTCTTGGTGAAAGAAAAAATCATTGGGGAGGAGAAATAAATGGAATCAATTATTGAATTTAAAGATGTAAGCAAGGAGTTCGAAGGCAATGTTGTCTTAAAGGATTTGAACTTCCAAGTGAAAAAAGGAGAAATTTTTGTCTTAGTTGGTCCTTCAGGAAGTGGAAAAACGACTTCGCTAAAAATGATCAATGGTTTGATTGAACCGACCGACGGGAATCTCTACTTTAAAGAAAAACGAATCAAAGATTACAATATTCAGAAGCTACGCTGGCAGATTGGCTATGTTTTACAGCAGATTGCTTTATTTCCTACCATGAGTGTTAAGGAAAACATTGAAGTCATTCCTGACATGCTCGGCTGGGATAAGGAACGACGCAATAAACGTGTTGACCAACTATTGAGGGAGGTTGATATGGATCCTGATCAATTTAGAGATCGGATGCCAAGCGAGCTCTCAGGCGGTCAACAACAGCGGATCGGAATCATTCGTGCGCTGGCATCAGAGCCGGACATTGTCTTAATGGATGAACCGTTTAGCGCACTTGATCCAATTTCACGCGCAAGTCTTCAAGACCTTGTATTAGAATTGCATCAAAAGTTAGGTAATACCGTAATCTTCGTGACTCATAATATGAAGGAAGCAATGAAGATCGGCAGTCGAATCGCGGTCATGCATGAAGGGAAATTAATTCAGTGTGATACACCTGAAGAGATTCAAAAACATCCAGCCAATCAATTTGTGGAAGAATTCTTTGATGAAACAACGGATGAAGTGTATACACAAACATTAGAAGTCTTATATAATGGCGGCTTTTATCAAAAATCAGAAACAGCAGCCTCTGAGTTATTAGCATTATCTATTAATACCAGCTTGAGCGAAGTCTTTGATCTATTAGCCGAGCATGATGCTTTTGCAATGAAGCAAAACGGCAAAATAATTGGCATCATTAATCGGAGCGATGTGTTCCGTTATTTAAGTCAAGAAGCCGGCTAATAATATATTACGACACCTTTTAAGTTTGAGTGAAATAAAATGGTATGCGGCATGAGAATATGGAGGACTAACAATGGAAAAATATGATGTGATTGTAATTGGCAGCGGTCCTGCTGGAAATTCCGCTGCTTACGGTTTCAAGGAGCAGGGAAGAAAAGTAGCAATTATTGAATCGGATCTATGGGGAGGTACTTGCCCTAATCGTGGCTGTGACCCTAAAAAAATGCTGATGAGCGGAGTAGAGGCGCAAAAACGAATTGAGACAATGGTTGGCAAAGGCTTTGAACAAACACCTAAAATCATTTGGGAAGATTTGATGACCTTTAAGAGAAGCTATACAGACAGTGTTCCGCAAAATACTAAAGATGGCATAGATGCAGCTGAAATTGATCGTTATACAGGTCAGGCCAGTTTTATTGATGCTCATCAAATCATCGTTAATGATAAAATTTTAGCATCTGATCAATTTTTGATTGCAACAGGCCAAAGGCCATCTGTGTTGCCGATTGATGGACAGCACTTGCTGCAAAGCAGTACGGATTTTTTAGCTTTAGAACATTTACCTGAAAAAATTGCTTTTATCGGTGCAGGGTATATTGCTTTCGAATTGGCCGTGATTGCTAGTGCTGCTGGATCAGAGGTTCATATTATTCATCACAATGATCGTCCATTGAAAGAATTTGATCAAGAACTGGTGACAGCTTTAGTAGAGCATATGAAATCAGAGGGCGTTCATTTTCACTTTAATGTAAATACAAAAGCAATTGATTTGAATCATCCGCAATATCGTATCACGGGTGAAGATTTTGAACTGATCACTGACAGAGTTTTCGGTGCCACTGGTCGAATACCAAACGTGGAGGCTTTGAATTTAGAAAAAGCCGGTGTTACTTATGATAAAAAAGGAATAAAAGTTGATGATCATTTACGTACCACACAAAAAAATATTTTTGCTTGCGGAGATGTTGTAGCGAAGAGTCAACCAAAACTGACTCCTGTAGCAAGTTTTGAAGCAGGTTATGTTGTCAAAGCTATGGCGGACTCCGCTGAAGCGATCAAATATCCATTAATTCCGACGATCGTTTTTGGAGATCAACGTCTTGCAAGATTAGGGATAAGCGAAAGAGAGCTTACTGCTCATCCGGAAAAATACCATTCACAAACAATGGATTTGTCCAGCTGGTACACTTATCAGCGAATCAACGATCAAGGGGCAAAAATCAAGTTTGTCTATGATGAAGAAGATAAAATCGCTGCTATAACTTGTTTAAGTCAATTAGCAGATGAAGTCATCAATTATCTCTTGATCGCTTTAACAAAGAAAATGACACATGAAGAAATTGAAAAATTTATCTTCGCCTATCCAAGTCCAGCTAGTGATCTTTCATATTTTATTTAAAACAGAGGGCAACCTCTGTTTTTTTTAGTACAATTATGCTAAAGTTTACGAAAATACGTTCCCATGGTGAGAAGATGAAAACAACATTAACACAAGAAATCGAGAAGGCACTTTATTATTATTGTATTGAACTTGGTGGCATCGTCGTTGAAGAAGTCACAATGCCAGATGATCAAGGAATTGTCGATACACTAGCTTGTTTTTTTAAACCAGATACTACAGAGTGGCGTTGCTATGAGCTTAAGGTGACAAGAGCTGATTTTTATTCAAAGGCAAAACTTTCTTTTATTGGGCATTACAATTATTTTGTTTTAACGGAAGAATTGTATTTGAAGGTACTGGAGGACATTCCAAGTGAGATTGGCGTTTTAGTTTACCGACCATACACACAGGCGGATGAACTTCCTGCTGATGGCACGTTCTTTGTTGCAAAGAAACCAGTAAAAAGAGCCTTGCAAGTTGAAAAAACAGCTCTTACTCAACGGTTCATGGCTTCGCTGTTTCGCGAGGTCCAAAAAGCGAAGCGCATGTCATATGGCACAAGCTTTTTTTCGACAGAACAGCTTTATAAAGAGTTGCGGCGACGCTTGGATGAAAAGGACAGCCTACAGGAAAATAATTACTATCAGCGCTTCATTGAAGATGTGCAAGCAGCTCGCATCGAAAGTTTAGAAGAAGAATTACGAGCATTAGAGCAAGATTATGACTTTTTACGTCAGCAAAGACAGGTTCGGCGTCGTTCGACAGAGCCATTGGAGTGAGCCTATGTATTATCCCTATTTACGTGGCAAGCAATTTGACCTGCTTGCGGTTAATACTTTAATTAAAGAAGTACGCTGGTCGAAAAAAATTCGGCCGATTATCGAACCTGTTCGTGATTCACCTACATTAAAAAAGACGATTGAATTGTTTGATCAAAAGAAGCTTGTTTGCTATTTAATCACAAATCCTCAAGTAGGCACAGCCAAGCTTTTTACTGAAAAACGTTTTGAATGGAAAGTGAGTACGGATTCCAGCGTAAAAATGGCGGAAATCGTGGCAAAAGAAGCTCCTTTTGAGGCTGAACTTTATATATTTAACGCACATTCTTCGCGTAAAGTGAAAGATTTAGCCATCCCAAACAGTGCACTGACAGTCATCCCAGATCAGGGAAGATTCAGAGTTTTAGATGTACCTAATAAAATTTTGCTTAGAGAAGCTTTTCAAGCGAAAAAAAATGTTGCTAATTATGCTGAAAAGATAGATGATTTTTATAGCGATGAGCATCTTTATTTAGCACCTGATTCAAAGGGATTTAGCGATTACACAATTGAGGGCAGTCATTATTTTGATAAAGGTGGTCCAAGTCGCGCGATTGCCATTCATATTAGCTATTTTGATGCGTACTTTAATCTTAGAGTGAAACATTTTGTATCTGATAGTAATGAATCCGCGCAGGATCAAAGTGGGAAATTTTTCGAAGCATTAGAGAAATTGTCTGAATGGTATTTTCGTAATCAGGATCAGCTATTACTGACTCTTGGTTTAAAAGAATTACTACACTACCAAGAAACGCGAAAATTTCCCGGATTGGGGACAATCAAGAAATGGTCATTGGCACATCATTTGGAGTTGGTTGGAGCCTTTTTAGAACATGGGGATCATTGGCAGAGAGGATGGAAAAAATAATGGGATATGAAGATGAAGATTTTATTGTCAGACAAGCCAAACAAATGGGAGAAGTCATAGGAGGCATTCTGGGTAAAAAAGATGCGGAAACGATCTTAACCTTTGGCAATGAAGCAAAAACTAGCGATCTGGAGGAACAGGATTTTGATTTTCGGTTGAGCACCTATGAGGATATTCCAGAGATTGGTACCATTATCAATCAGGCTAAACAATATTTGAAGGATCAAGGATCACCCCAGTGGCAAAATGGTCACGAGCCTCACGAAGGGGTGATTCGCGAAGATATACGAAAAAAAGCCAGCTATGTGCTGACTCTTAAAGGTGAGATCGTCGGAACGGTTGCGCTGATTGCTGAAAAAGATCCTGTCTATGAAGCAATCGATGGGACATGGCAGAGTAATGGACCTTATGTAGCATTGCATCATGTCGCAGTCAGTCAAAATTATCGTGGACTGGGATTAGGGGAAAAATTGCTAAATTCAGCCATTCAGCAGGCTTTGCTTTTAGGCTTTGAAGACATTCGGATCGATACCTACCCCGCTAATCAGCCAATGTTGAATTTGATCAAGAAATTAGGGTTTGTTTATTGTGGAATGATCTGTTTCCCATTTGAGCACGGAGAACGCAAAGCATTTCAATTAATCCAGAGCTTGACGTAATTGAAGCAGCATTTCCTCTAGCGTAGCTTCACCATTGATGATAATCAGATTGGGAAATTTTTTTAATCGTTCAAGACTTTCTACATCCTCTTGAAAAATTGCTAAACGGCGCTCTAATTCTTCAGGTGTTGCTCTTTTTTCAAGACGGGCGATCATTGTTTCTTGCGAAATATTGATCCAAATAGGAACCATTTGATCACCAAAAATCCGATGTAGATTGATAAAACCGGTTGTGGTTATCGGATCATAGCAATTACCGGCAGTTAGGGCTTCTCGCAAAGTTGATTTAGCAATGCCGTAAAACTCTTCATCATAAACATCGTATTCCGCAAATTGGTCATCATTGACCATTTGCTTGAATTTCTTTTTTGATACAAAATAGTAGTCACGACCATGTTCCTCACCTTCACGTGGGGGGCGTGTCGTATACGAAATAACTTTTTGTTCAGGAGCGAAGGCTTTTTCAGCCAAGCTGGTTTTTCCTGAACCACTTGGTCCGATGAATAGGTAACAATGATTCATAATTAACACGTCCTTTTTTATAGTATAAAGAAACTGGACGAAAGAAGCTAGGGAGGGAATCCTGTATGGAGAGAAGTACACGTACAAAAAAACAAACTAATAAGCAACTGCCAATTATTATTGTTGGGATCATAATTTTACTGGTGGCTGGTTTCTTTGGTGTTCGCGCTTATCAAGCGAGTCAAGTAAAAAAACAAGGAGAGGCAACCGTCAAGGCCTTTGTTAAAAGCTTGCAAAAAGAGAACTATCAAGATATCACCAAAAATCTAAATGCTGATTCAGTGAAGGCGAGCGGCTATTCAAAAAAACAAGTAGCCGAAAAGTATCAATCAATCTTCTCTGGTATCAGTGCGTCGAATATCAAAATGACTGATTTGACGGTAGATAAGAAAGACGGCACCTATCGATTTAGCTACAAGTTATCAGTGAATACGGGCTTTGGGAAAATAAGTAACCAAAAATACTCTGGCACATTAACAGATGCTGGAAAAGAGATCAATTGGAAACCGAATTTGATTTTTCCTGGAATGTCTGGAAAGGATAAGGTCAATTACGCGGTTGATCCAGCGACTCGCGGGGAGATTTTAGATCGTAGCGGTCAAGGTATTGCCACGAATGGAACAGTTTACCAATCGGGAATCGTTCCCAAAAATCTTGGCTCTGGAGAAGAACGGACGGCTAAAATCGAGGCGATTGCTAAAAGTTTAGATATTACTGCTAAAGATGTGGATTCCGCTTTAGCACAGGGATGGGTCCAAGATGATTTCTTTGTACCATTAAAAACTACCGCAGATGCACCGAAGGAAACACCAGAAGGGTTAGAAGTCAAAGAAGTAACTGGTCGTACGTATCCTCTAAAAGAAGCAGCAGCACAACTAATTGGATATGTAGGCAAAGTGACTGCCGAGGATATGAAGAAAAACAGTGAACTTGCTAGCGATAGCTTGATTGGTCGTAGCGGATTAGAAATGGCTCTGGATAAGCAGCTACGAGGTAAAGATGGCGGATCACTAGCTATTACTGATAGTAAAGGAAATGAGAAAAAGGTCTTGCAGAAGATCGACAAAAAAGATGGTGAAAATGTCAAATTAACAATTGACAGTCGCGCTCAGCAAATCGCTTATAACAGTTTGAACGGACAAGCTGGTTCAAGTGTGGTGATGGCTCCAAAAACTGGTGAGCTATTAGTGGCAGCAAGTTCACCAAGTTTTGATCCAAATAAAATGACGAATGGTATTAGTCAGTCTGAGTACGAAGCTTATAGCAATGATAAAAATCAGCCCTTTATGAGTCGTTTCGCAAATGGGTATGCGCCAGGCTCAACCTTTAAAACGATTACTGCTGCGATTGGCTTGGATGCCGGTACACTGAATCCGAACGAGGAGTTGGCAATTAACGGTTTGAAATGGCAAAAGGATAGCTCTTGGGGTTCCTATCAGGTGACGCGTGTCTCAGATGTTAGTCCAGTCAACTTAAGGACTGCATTAGTCTATTCTGACAATATTTATATGGCGCAAGAGACATTGAAAATGGGTGAAAAAACTTTCCGAGATGGATTAAACAAATTTATTTTTGGTAAGGAACTGGATCTACCGATTGCAATGAATAAAGCACAAATTTCTAGCAAGGACAGTTTTGACTCAGAAATCTTATTAGCGGATACCGGCTATGGACAAGGACAATTATTACTTAATCCAATCCAGCAGATCACTGCCTATTCCGTCTTTCCTAATAAAGGAACGATGGTTTATCCTAAGTTGATTGCTGACAGAGAGACAAAGAATGAAAAAGAAGTTATTAAAGCCAGCTCAGCTGAAACGATTACTGCTGATATGCAGGCGGTGGTCAGTGATGAAAATGGAACGGCCCACAGCCTGGCTGAGCTAAATATTCCTTTAGCTGCAAAAACAGGCACCGCAGAAATCAAACAAAAGCAAGATGAAAAGGGACAAGAAAATAGTTTCTTATATGCTTTTGATTCCGAGAAACAGAATTACTCAGTGGTTGAGTTCCTTGAGAATAAGCCTGAAGGAACCTCCGCAACAGATCTATCCAAAGAGTTATTGACCTATTTAAGTCAAACATATCAATAAAATACTTGTCTGAAAAGCCGTAGATTGGTAAGATAACCAAGAAGGACGGTGTCTTATGAACAAGCGACAACGAAAAAAGCAAGCATACAAACAATACATTCGAGCAATTTTTGAAGGTTACGAGACGATGTTGGAGGATAACAGCATCAAAGAACTACATTTCAGCTACCTAAAGGAAGTAACTTACTTGGAACGTGATGATCAAGGTAAGATCCATTTTACGACAAAAGAAAAGTAATTCTCAAAAACTTCTCAACAGCTTTTGTTGGGAAGTTTTTTCTATATCATGTGAAATTCACTTTTACCTCCAACTTAAGACTGATAAAAAGCTTAAGAGATTCTTAGTTTGGTAAATTATTATTTAAACAAAAGGGTTCTGAGTTAGTAAACAGAAGTAAATCAGCTAAAATAAGACTATCAAGAAACAGGAGGCATTGTTATGAAATTTCATAAATATATTTTATTAGCAGGTATAGGACTCTCAATAGGTGCTGGATTGATCGGCAGTTCTAAAGTCCACGCGGAGACTAATGATGGAGCAATTAATGAGCGTTGGGGAAAACCAACATTTGTTGCCGGGGCAGGCTTGAATCAGCAACAATTAAACGAAACGATGGATAAATTGGGAATCAATCAAGACAGCGTAAAGATGGAAAAAGCAACTGGCGCTGATTTAGTAAAATATTTAGGCTACGGCAGCGGTGATGATAGTGTCATGTTGAGTTCAGTAGTTGTGAATCGAGAAGATCAGGGAAAAGGGATCAATGTCAACATCTTAACTCCGCAAAATATTACGCAAATTACCGCAGATCAATATAAAAATCCTTTAGTTACAGCGGGTATTACTGATGCGACAGTTAAAGTTGCTAGTGTGGTAAAAGTGACAGGGGAAAGTGCTTTGACAGGTGTGTATAAAGCGTTTGAGTCAAATGGCGAGACTGTTGATCCTGAAAGAGCTCAATTAGCACAGACCGAATTAGACACAACTTCTGATGTTTCACAATCGGTTGTCAATAAAGCCAATGAGCAAAGTCAAAATCAAAACCTGTCGGACAGCGAAAAAGAAAAGGCTGATGAAGCCTATAAGGCACAATTGAACCAGACGTTAGTAGATATTAAAAAGGAATTGGCTGAGCTTAAGGAAAAACAAAATGAGTTGGCGACGAAAGAAGATGTTGAAAAAATTGTCAATGATGCATTGGAAAAAAATAATCTTTCCCAATATGTAACGAAAGATGATGTCAACAAATTAGTAGCTCTTGCACAACAGTATCAAACAACCGACGGCGTATTAGACAAGGAATCCATTCAACAACTAGATAAAATTAGCGATGATTTTAAAGGAACGGTCAATAAAGTCTCTGATCAACTAGGAAAGTTTGGTGATTCACTCAAAGGTACATTGGAAGATAATCAAGGATTTTTTGCAAATTTATGGCAGCAAATTAAAGATTTCTTCAGCGGATTAACAAATTAATTAAAAAGATTGTGTCATTTTTTAAGTCTGACACAATCTTTTTTTACGTACGTCAACAGTTTATGCTTATCATTATCTCTCGGCTAGGGTAAAATAGAGGAGTGGTTTCTGATTCTAAAGGAAATATTTAGATATTTTCTCTCACAATGAATAGTATCAATAATAATTATGGTAATATTTATTATATAGTTAACTATTAAAAATGAAGGAGGGTCTTAGATGGAGACTCCAGAGAAACAGGAAGAACTTCAAACTGAAACATCATTTGATTCAGTGAAGGAATCTGCTTCCGATGTGTTAGGTGGGTTGATGGGGCAGATCAAACGGTTGGAAGAAGCTATGAAAGAAGAACGTATGGGCGATGTTTACCAGATCTATTGGAATGAATTGCCAGCTTCAATTCAACAATCCAGTAACGCAAATCATGAAATCGATAATTTTTTGACAAGCAAATTGGATCAAGAAATTCAGAGGACGTTCCCATTTATGATCATGCGAGATGTCGTCTCACCGATTTTGATAAATTATCAGATTGGCAGTTACTATCGAGACCGGTCGGTGCTGCAAGTCGATGCTACACAACCAACTATTAAAATATTGCCTGAGATTCGTGAACAATGGGAAAAGGTCATGAATGGTGAATATAAAGAACAACTATTGCAACTTCAAAACCAACAGGATGATTTTGATGCAAAAACAATTGCCGCTCAATCAGAGCTTCGTGAGATAAATGGCAAGATTGCACATCAGGAAAAACTCAAGGCTGAGCTTGAAGAAACGAAAAGCTTTATGAATCGCAAAAAAATCGAAGAAGAAATCGAAGTAATCGATGACAAGCTAAAGGAACTAAAAAGACAGCGAAGCGAATGGACTCCTTTTGTTGGCGATCAGCTATCTGGAGAGTCACAAAAGATTGCGTTAGAGAACAAAATTGCCAGAATCGAGTTAGAACAAGCAATTGCATTGAAAGAGCTGCGCTTGATTAAAAAAAGGTTCGGCGGTTTGGAAGAAATGGATGCCGCACTTGAAATTTTTATCAAGGATTTCTTAAACAGGGGGGCAGAATAAATGACTGAAGAAAAAAATAAAATCAATCAGATTTACGATGCACTGGTCGAGTCTGAAGAACCAGGCTTGAATATTCGCGAGAAAGAAATTCTTCACCCCGATGATGAGCCGACGGAGGAATCCGTTGAAACCTTTAAGGCAACGCCTCAAAACAAACCTGTTAGTGATTCTTCCCTAAATTATTATGATAATCGCAGTGAAAACTATCAGGATTTACTTCGCTTAATCGATGATGCAGAAAAAGAAATTGCTGATTTAAAATTCCGAAAGGTGTTAATGGAATCAGATTTTCCGACATTGTTGGATTACTTCCGTAAAATCTATTTGAAGGAAGAGTTTTCGATTTCGGCGATCGCAAAGGGCGCTTTATTGGAATACATTACCTTTGAGTTGATTAAGCCATTAGAAAATTATGGACTTTACCTTTCAACAAATGATTTTTCAACTTGGGAAAGCAAGCATTTCAATCTTTCCTATCGCTTAACTAATGAGAATGTTATCAACTTTAGTTTCATGATGCCGACCTCTGACGGTAAATTCCGCAATGAAAAGATCAAACTAATGCAAGTTTACCCAGAAACGATGAAAGTCACTGTTTTAGATGAAGCTGTTTTGACGTTATTGAGAGATTGCTATAACAAGTATATTTACACTAGCGGACAAAATTCAATGTTCAGTCGTGAAATGAATGATGTCATGGCACATATGAAAGAGCTAGGATTCGAATTTGATGACAATCTTTTAGATAATAGCAAGCCACTAGATCTGACAGTAGATCTTCATCATAAGACACCAGTTGATGTGCTGGACAGAATCTTTATCACTACTATGAATAACGAAAACTATGACTTCAAAAAGATTGATGAAAATAGTTACCTGATCGCGTTAGACGGCAATCAGACGGTGACAATCGAACAGAATTTACAGGATGAGTCAAGTAGTCTGAAGCTAAATACCGATCGTAAAAATAAATCGTTGATCGAATTTTTTGGCAGTTATCCATTCTTAGTACCATTGACTATTACTGAATAATGAAACAACACGTGTTGCTCCAAAGTCTTTTGGTGAAATGCGTGTTGTTTTTTACTTGTGTAAAGGATTAAATTTTCACATGAATAAGCAGCTATATCCATGTTCAGCCTCATGATTTAGCTTTTGAGCAATAAGCGAAAGCTGGCGAGTTCGCGAATCCTTTCTAAATCTGACTCATTTTAAAACCCTGCTCTTTTCCCTTTGAAAAAAATTAAATTTTTGAGCTTTTTTTATAGGAAATCACGTTCACTCGTGAAAGTCCGTAAATCCTATGATATACTTTGAAAGTTGATATGAAAGAGTATCAGTTTACCATGTTTGAAAGAGGGTAGAGATTGTGTGTGGAATTGTAGGATTTATTGACCGTTCAGATACAACGCAAAAAGAACAAATTGTTAAAAATATGATGGATACAATCGTTCACCGCGGACCTAATAGCGCTGGACAATTTATTGATGAAGGTGCTGCTTTAGGTTTCCGTCGTTTAAGTATTATTGACCTTGAAGGCGGTACACAGCCAATCAAAAATGAAGACGGTACAAAAATTATCACCTTTAACGGAGAAATTTATAACTACCAAAGTATTCGCGAAGATTTGATCGCAAAAGGCCATGTGTTTACAACACATGCAGATACTGAAGTGCTATTACATGGTTATGAAGAATATGGAATTGACTTATTACAAAAAATTCGCGGCATGTTTGCTTTCGTCATCTGGGATACGAAAAAACAAGAATTATTTGGCGCTCGTGACCATTTTGGAATTAAGCCGCTTTATTACACCATAATGAATGGAACGTTTATGTACGGCTCAGAAATCAAGAGCTTCTTGCAGCATCCAAACTTTGTTAAAGAACTAAATAAGGAAGCTTTGAAACCTTATATGACCTTCCAATATTCAGCACTGGATGAAACCTTCTTCAAAAATGTTTATCGGATCAAAGAAGGCCATTATTTTATCTACAAAGATGGCAAATTAGACATTCAGCAATATTGGGATGTGAAAGAGCAAGAAACCAATATGACTTTGGAAGAAACCGTTGATTTAATCGATGATACCGTGGTGAAATCAGTTGAAGCGCATCGAATTGCCGATGTTGAAGTTGGTTCGTTCTTGTCATCTGGTGTGGACTCAAGCTACGTAACAGCTGTCTTACGCCCAGAACATTCCTATTCGATTGGTTTCGGGGACAAGTCTTATAACGAATCGATTGAAGCCAAAAAATTGGCTGATTTAATTGATTTAAACAATACTTCTCGTGTCGTTACCGGCGATGAAGCCTTCGAATACTTCCCGTTGATCCAATACCATTTGGATGAACCAGATTCTAACCCTTCATGTGTGCCGCTGTATTTCTTAACTGAACTTGCTAGCCGTGATGTACGGGTGGCGTTGAGTGGTGAAGGCGCTGATGAATTGTTCGCTGGGTACCAGGCTTATGGAATGAACACGAAATCAAAAGCAGTTAAGGTTGTAGCGGAAGGTTTGAAAAAATTACCGAAAGGCATGCGTTACTCGATCGCTAAAGGGTTGAAGGGCAAAACCTTTAAAGGTGCATTGCATTTGTACACTTCTTTAGCACCAGCGGAAGAGTTCTTTATTGGTCAAGCGAAGGTCTTTGAAGAAGATGAAGCAGTTGACTATTTACAGCCTGAATACCAACAAAGTCCAACGATCAAAGACATTGTTGATGTTCACTACGAAAAAGTTCAAGATATGTCTGAAATCAAAAAAATGCAGTACTTGGACATGCACCAATGGATGCCGAAAGATATTCTCTTGAAGGCTGACAAATTGGCAATGGCTAATTCATTAGAAGTTCGGGTACCACTACTAGACAAAGAAATGATGAAGGTCTCTGAAATTGTACCAACCAAATATTTGATCAATGCTGAAAATACGAAGTTTGCCTTCCGTCAAGCGGCCGCGCGTCATTTGCCAGAGGAATGGTACAATCGTGAAAAATTGGGCTTCCCAGTGCCGATCAAAGATTGGTTGCGTGAGGAGAAATTTTATCAAATCGTGCGGGATGTCTTTACGCAAGACTTTGTCAAAGAGTTCTTTGATCAAGAGAAAATTGTGAAACTACTAGACGATAATTTCGCTGGAACAGCAGACGGTCGTCGTAAAATCTGGACAATCTACACATTTTTGACTTGGTACCAAGTGTACTTTATCAATGATGGCGTAAAACCAGTTCCAGCCACAATCGCGTAATTGTTTAACTGGATTTGACAAAAATATTCAGTCAGGTTAGACTAGGAATAAGAAAACTTAACAAAAATTATGAGGTGTCTTGGTGAGTGTAGTTATTTAATTTGGAGTAACTTGATAGCGAAAAAAAGACTGTTTTAACAGGTTTATTTCGCATGCCAAATTAGATGATACCTATCAAAGCTGATGAACTCGAATTCAAGCTGTGAAGAGGAATCTTCACAGCTTTTTTTGTGACTTCCACTGTGCGCTTTAGCGCACCTAGTGGAATCGTATGCGTACGAAAATAGGATTATTTTTCCGCTTTTTGGAAAAATGCTTCCTTATAAGTGAGCTAGCTGAGAGTCTGTTTATCCGTACTCCCATAGCTGATAAAATCATATGTATACGAAATTCATAATGACATTACTGCTAAGTTTCCTAAAGCCTCGATAGGTGTCTTTTCAATCGAAAGGAAGAGACCATGAATAACGAAACATATACAAAAACCCAATTTAATGAAATCAAACAACAACTAAGCAGCTATGCAATTAGCAGTTTTGGTAAGAAACTTATAGAAGGGATACAGCCACATTCTAAGCTTTCAGTTGTTAAAAAAAGGCTGACAGAAACAACCGAAGCCAAAAACTTACTTGATAGCAATCTGCATGTACCATTTATGGGGCTGCAAAGCATCGAACATATCACCAATCAACTAGAAAAAGGGTTTGTCCTAACCCCTCAAGAATTATTAGAATATGCAGACTTCTTACGTAGTCTACGTTTGATTCAGCAATTCTTCGAGAAGAACCAAAGTATTGCTCCAACATTGAATCGTTATGCTCTAGGGTTAAATGATTTCAATGAAATTGAGGCAGAAATTTACCAGGTGATCCGTAATGGTCGGATTGTTGATGATGCCAGTCGTGAACTGCGTCGTGCACGGCGAGATATTGCAGAAACACAAGATAAAATTCAAGAATTATTGAAGAAATTTATTCGTCAAAATAAAGAGAAAATGCAAGAGGCGATCATCACTAAACGAAATGATATTTTTACGGTACCTATTAAGGCCGCCTATAAGAAACAAGTCAAAGGAACGATCGTGGAGCTTTCAAGTAAAGGAACAACTGCTTATATCGAACCTAGCAGCGTCAGTCGTTGGAACGAGCAATTGACCTATCATAAACTTGTTGAAGAGTCAGAAGTTTATCAAATTCTTGCAACTTTGACGGGTTTGCTAGCTGAAGCATTCCCATTAATTCAACAAAATATTGAAATTATTGCTGAGTTTGATCATATTTTTGCTCGGGGAAAGTTCAGTCGTGAGTTAAAGGGCATAACACCAGAGATAAATACTGATGGGTATATTCACTTGGTATCTGCCACCCATCCGCTGATTGAAAAAGCTGTACCGCTTGATTTAACCATCGGCGAAGAGTATCGCGGCTTAACCATCACCGGACCAAACGCCGGTGGGAAGACCGTCGTTTTAAAAACCGTTGCTTTAATGACGCTGATGACGATGATTGGCTTACAAATCCCGGCCAAAGATGGAACAGAGATCGCCATTTTCGATCAGATCTTTGTTGATATCGGTGATGCACAGAGTATCGAGAATGCTTTGAGTACTTTTTCTGGTCATATGCAAAATATTTCCGAAATTCTCCGACAAACGCATAAGAACAGCCTAATTTTATTAGATGAATTAGGGAGCGGGACCGAACCGAATGAGGGCGCTGCCCTAGCGATTGCGATCATGGAAGAGTTCTATCAAAAAGGGAGTATTCTAATAACTACTACACATTACGGTGAGATTAAGCGTTTTGCTGAACAACATCCGGATTTCATTACCGCAGCTATGGATTTTGATGCTGAGCATTTGACGCCGAAGTATCGTTTATTAATCGGACAAACGGGAGAAAGTAATGCTCTGTGGATTGCTAAGAAAATGGCGATCTCTGATCAGATTATCACTAAAGCACAAAATTATTTTACAGATCGTAACTATAGTCTTGAAAAGAAAAGCTTTAAAAAGAAAGCTAAAAAGCAGATATCTGAATCTATTGAAATGACTTATTATAAAGGCGATAAAGTTTTCTTGTTAGAACAGCAAGAATCAGCCCTTGTTTATCAGGAAGTTCCATTTACGGATAATGTAACAGTCTTTTTAAATGAACAGTTTGTCGAAGTTCCTAAGCGCCGAATCAAGCTCGAGTTCCGGGCTAGTGAACTTTACCCAGTAGATTATGAGCTTGAAAATCTATTCGAAGACTTCCATACGCGTAAGGAGCGTCGTGATATTGATCGCGGTTCGAAGAAAGCTCAACGCAAATTAAAAAAAGAAGCTCTACAAAGAAGACAAGGCTAAAAAAATCCTCCAGTCAAAAAAACTGGAGGATTTTTTATTTTACTCATATTGTTGATAGGATTTCGTTTTATATAGACCAACTGTTGATCGTTGATTGTTCTCACTATACAAGCTAGAAGACTGCGCTCCTTTTTGTCGTTCGATTTCTTCCAAACGTTCTTTCTGGTTGCGGTAATCATATGAACTTGGATCAATTGAATTCAAGCCACTATCTTGATAATACCTCAGCAAGTCGCCGTTTGTGATTTTATCAGAGGTGATCAATTGCTCGTCAACAGCCTGATTCAATTCAATAAAGGTTTTTTCCTGTTCTGGTGTTGGTTCATCAACTACTTGAGCTGTTTGATTGTCATACATTTTTCCGCCGTAGAAAGTATATTGCGGTGTAACAAAATCCCCATCGCGAAACGCGACAACCTGTTTGTGGTCAGCTGAAAATAGATCCTGTCCCAACTGCAGATATTTCTTAGAATCAATCCCTAATAAATGCAGCAGAGTAGGGAGAGCATCGACCTGTCCGCCGTAGGTGTGGTTAATGCCGCCGTTTGTCGTGCCAGGAACATGAATCATAAACGGAACACGCTGTAATTGAGCGTTGTCAAAATCGGTCCAGCTATCTGAATCCTTTCCAAGCAGAGAAGCCAATTCTTTATTACGTGTGTTTGAGATGCCATAGTGATCGCCATACAAAACAAAAATGGATTTGTCATATAGACCACTAGCTTTCATATAATCAAAGAATTCTTTGAGAGCGGTATCCAAGTAATTCGCTGTGGCAAAGTAACCATTAATTGTTTCGTCTTTAGTGGTTGCCAAAGGGAATCCATCTTCGTCATTCTTGAAACTAGAATAAGGGTAATGATTAGACACAGTTATGAACTTCGCATAAAACGGTTGCTGTAAATGCTCCAAATATTGAACCGACTGACTTAAGAAGGGCTTATCATGCATTCCGTATTGGAAGGAATTGTCATCATTCACATCATAATAAGAAGAATCAAAGAAATAATCAAAGCCTAAATGCTTATAGGTCTTATCACGATTCCAAAAAGACGCAGAATGTCCGTGGAATACAGCAGATGTATAGCCAGCTTTTTGATTTAAGATATTCGGTGCTGCTTCAAAGGTATTTTTATCCCCTAATTGTGTGAATAATGCGCCTTGATTCAATCCGAATAAAGAATTTTCCATCAGGGTTTCCGCGTCTGAAGTTTTCCCAGCCTTCACTTGATGGAAGAAGTTATCGAAACTATAAGTGCTTTCCCCATGATACAGACTATTTAGAAACGGCGTCACCGTATGATTAACACCATTTTCATCAGTTAATTGATAGTCAATTAGAAATTGCTGGAAGCTTTCCAAATGAATGTAGACCACATTTTTCCCTTTAGCAATACCGAACATAGAATCATTAGGTTCAGCATAATGTTCTCTGATATAACTTTTAACTTCCTTCAAATCGTTTGGACTTGCTTCTGCTCGGATTTGGTTATTTTGAAAGGTTTGATAACTATCATATACAGTAAAAGCATTGACACCAAGGTATTTAACTAAATATTCACGAGAAAATTGCCGACTCAAAAGTCCGGAACGATCTATTTCAGCCAGAAAAATATTTCCGCTGCATATTAGTAAGGAGAGGGCGGAAAGAGCCGCCGCTTTACGAAAACGCGGATGTTTTTCCTCAACGATAATTTTCTTCTTAAAAAGCAGAACAGGTAAAGCAAATAAATCTAAGATGTAAAAAATATCGTACCAGCGAAAAAGACGAACGGCGCTTTCACCTAACCCAGTTGAAACTTGACCCGCACCAAGCATCGTATTGATCGTAATAAAATCAGTAAACTCACGATAATAGACAGCATTAGAAAAGAGCCAGATTGACAAAATCCCATAAATGATAAATAAAGTCGTATAAGCGACCTTTGAACGTTTAATAAAAAGACCAATGCTGATTAACAGCATCGAAACACTTAATGGATTGATTAATAAAATAAATAATTGCATCGGGTTTTGAATACTTAAATGAAAATCAACCACATAAGCAAACATATTTTTCAGCCAAAGCAAACCGATCAGCAGGCTGAAAAAGCCAACTCTAGTATTTATAAACTCATTATATTTTTTTAAACGAGACATTTTCATGCTCCTCATCATTATTTTCCATTTCCTTAAATAGTTTATCGGTTTTTTAATCGAAGGTCAAACCAAGTACCGTAAAATGCCTTGATACATCAGCATTTATATTTGCTGCCTTAAAGAACATAAGCAAATCTTAATAAACATGATTTATGAATTAGAATGATTCTTTTATCGAAGCATTCTATAGGAATGATTTATCTCATGAATGCTATAATGTGCAAAAAAGAAAGAGAAGTTATCTGAAACACAGATTGTGAATATAGAAAATAATTACGGGAGGAGAGATAGTGTGAAAAAAATCATTATCATGATGCTTTTTTTATTTATTTTAACGGGCTGTCAGTTTGGTTCATCAAATAAAAAAACGAGTAGCTCTTCAAGTGATGAATCGATACCCAAGACTTCTTCGAAAAACTCGGAAAGCAAATTATCCAGTACACAAAAAACAAAGGAGGAGAAGACATTGACTTATGCTTCAGGAAGTTTGCTACAGGCAGTTTCAGCTAATAATCTTGATGGAGTAACAGAGATTCTTAAATCTCCCTCGTATCCGATTGACGAAATGAATGAAAAAGCAGAAACACCCTTAATGATTGCCGTTCATAATAATCAAGTGGAAATTGCCAAAAATTTGATTAAGGCAGGCGCAAATATCAATCAACAGGATACTATTCAGGACAGTCCATATCTGTATGCAGGTGCAGAAGGCAGAACAGAGATTTTAGCTTATATGTTGTCTAATAGCACGCCAGATCAAACGATTACGAATCGTTTTGGTGGAAACGCATTAATTCCGGCTGCAGAAAAAGGCCATCTAGAAAATGTAAAAATCCTTTTAAATGATGGTCATGTGAATGTCAATCATCAAAATGATTATGGATATACAGCGTTGATTGAAGCCGTTGCATTAAGAGACGGTTCACAGGTTTACCAAGATATTGTTGCTGAACTGTTAAAACATGGCGCAGATCCTAACATTGTCGATAATTATGATAAAACTGCTAAAGACTACGCAAATGAACTAGGTTATGGGAATATTTCTAAGCTACTACAAACAAATACTTAGATAAAATTGAGAAACAAAAAATTTGTTATTGAGTAATAGATAAAGGAGCATAAGCAAGAGCTCCTTTAAATTTTTTATTTTAGTTTACATAATATACATTAAACAAAGTTAAATAGAGATTTTTAGTAAGCAGACTTCTAAATTTTGATGTCTACTTTTTGGTTATTTAATCTATTTGTAATATTTCAACTATGCTATAATGCTATTAAAATCTACTATTTTGTGAGGATATTATTCGTGAAAAAAGATACTTTTAGATTTCTTTTCATTGGAATCTGTTTATTAATCTACTTTTTTAAATACTCTAATGATCAAGTTTTATTTTTATACTCAGGAATTTTAGCAATTATCATTGCTTTTTTAATTGAAATTGTTCCATTTATTTCGAAAATTAAACGCTTTGCTAATGCTGAATTAAGTTCGATTGATTCAATGTCAGGAATTGAGTTTGAGGATTACATTGCTTACTTGCTTGAAAAACTTGATTACCGTAACCCTAAATTAACTCCAGCTCAATCCGATCAAGGCATTGATATTATTACAAGCAAGGATTCTGTAAAAATTGGAATTCAATGTAAGCGCTGGAAAAAGAAAGTTGGTAATAAAGCCGTTCAGGAGGTTTACTCTGGTATTGGCTTCTACTCTCTCGATCAAGCGATAGTAGTTACTAATAGCTACTTTACAGATTCAGCCAAACAACTTGCTAAGAAATTAAATGTTGAATTATGGGATAGAAACAAATTAGTTAGACTCATCAAGGAATCTAAAAAAGCTAATTCTTAGGTATCCACTCCTTTTCAAATTCAATACTATGATAATCAATGAATTCTTTTATTTGATCTTTTATCATAATTCTCTGATTGATATTCATTTTAAAATCATTTGCCATTTCTATTTGTTTTTCAGACATTTGTTTTTTTCCACGTTTTAATATATAGTCAATTAAAAGTGGATCATCACCGAGCGCTTCATAAAGAGTTGCGACTGATGCACATATTTGTGTGTCAATCCAGTCTTTTGTACGTAAAATTGTCTTTTCGGGAGCTGTTAACGAGAGTCGGATTTTGTCAACGCCATTAAGGAATTTATCCCACCATCGACAATTTTTCCATTGCGTTCGGTGTTTTTGTGTACCCTTTTCTTTAAAACACAAATATCGATTCAAGACCCCTTTAATGAATATTCCTATCTGCAACTCATTATTAACGATAGTCTCTACTGCTGCTTTAGCTCTATCTCCCCTCAACTGTACTTCTGTTCTTTGCCAAAAGTCTATTTCGCGATTAAGAGCATACCCTTTATTCACTCTTTCAGCATATTTATCATAGAAACGAATGATGACATCTGTTTTACCAAAATATATAGTCTGACCATTAGTTTCCCCATTTTTTAAAATAAACTCTTCGAAATTTCTTGCAGTTTTAAATCTACTTAAAACACACCCACGTCTAATGCAACTTTCAATTTGTTTGAGTTTAAAATATCCATAAAAGTCATCAATTGCTACATCAAGACGAGTGATATTCATTTCATAGCCCAAAACATATTCAAAAAAATCACTCCACCCCCACCCTGTTTCCTCAAAAGTCTCCTCGAATTGTCTGCAACTTTGCCCAGACATATTTAAAAATATTCCCATGTTATCTGAATGACCATCAAAAAAGATTTGGATATTTCCCCAAACTGCACTTTTTGAATAACCGTTGAATCCTTTTTCTTTAACATCAAAAAGTCCTTCTGAAACACAAATTATTCCGCACAATTCTTGCCAATTTTTGCAATTAAAAAAAGTAGCAGAAAACCAGTCAACACAAGATGTTAGTGTGTTAGTGTTTGGAGTGATAACCCCCCTGTTAGAACAGGGGGTTGAATCCTGAAATTCAGTCTTCAATTTGAGACACTTCCTTCCAAAATATAACGTTCAATTCTCCTGATATAAAAATGAGGTGATTTAGAATTTCCTTTATTAGTTAAGCCGAGTTCGATTCGAACACGATCCCATCTAGAAAACTCTGATAAATCAATGCTTTTCTTAACAGGAAAATTGAAGTTCTCACCTGAATGAGGTATTCTCAGTTGAATGGATTGAGCCATTCTATCCTTTAAACCGAAAATAAAGATTTTATCCACGAAAAAAAATTCATGTTCTGTAAACATACAATCAACCCTCTCACGTTAAATTTTCAAACTGAAGTTTGAGCGCCCTACCTCGGCGCCTCCGGTAAATGATTTATAAAAATAAGGATAGACCCCTCCTCATTTTTCCAAATCATGAATTTACTTTTTTTCATTCTCATAGATTACTGTGCCAATAATTACCACCATCATCACCACAGACCAGTAACAACACAATTCATAAAATTGCATAGTCCACCTCCAAATCTTTAATGAAATTAAATACTTGGTGTGCCGATCATTCGCTTTATTATTGATTTTTCAACTCAAGGATCATGGATATCTCCAGGTTTATTGAGTCATTTCCGAACGATTGAAAAAAGCTTGAATGACTTTTTCATCTTCTTCTACACGAGTATCAAGAGAATCGATCACAGCATAACTATCATAAGATTCTCGGATAGTATCCGTTTGAATAAAGTTTTTTCTACGCCAGCAACTCATTTTATTTTTCTTATCAGGATTAGCAATAAAGTATTCGTACTCAATCGGGTCATAGTATCGTTCAAAAGTCCAACGACCCAACAAAGTTTTACATGCTACGACTTCAAACGTTTGCTCCCTAATAGCCTTGGCCACTCGTGTAAATACTTGGCTAGTGGCCAATATTTTTATCCCCTGCTTCCGCTGTTGTGTAATCGTACGAAGAATAGTAATCGGAAACGATCTTGTTTGATTATCAAAATCATTTTGAATTTCATCCCAACCGATTACAACACCACAATAACCATTTTCACGAGCTATTTTCGCAATAGTAGGCAATTCTGCCAAACTGGTTAGAGAAAAATCTTCGTCCTTATAACCGAAATTTGTAGCAATCAATAAGTTAGAATACTGTTCTCTATACGTGATCAAATCCTTTACCATCGACATAGTTTTCCCTGAACCTTGCACACCACTATAAAGGCGCAAGCCATACTCGTTGAAAGGCTTTTGTCCTTCTTTGATAAGCTGATAATATCTATGCATGTCGACAAATTTCCATTTTATGAACTTTAGTATTTTCATCGTGTAATTCCTCCCTTAAGAGATTTTTTTCGGCAGCGTTTAAATATACTTTTAAATAAGCGAGCTGACACTCGCGCGGGCGCGAGCCTCAGCTCCTGCTTAATTGATAAAAGGAATTTTTTTAACGATCGCCATAAAAATATTTTTTAAGAAGACGAAATTATCTCGTATGACAACTACTGAAATTATCATTAAAAGAACTTTTACGTCTATCAAAATATCTACATACTTAAATACTTTTCCTAATTCGCCAATGTATCCTAAATTAAAATCAAAATCGAATGAGGGTATCAATCCTATAATGAAATCAATGATACCGAATAAAAGATCGAATAACATTTCAACAATCATTCGACCACCTCACCCCTAGAATGGAACCAATGATACATATCAATTAAGAAACCTAACAGTACAAAGCCTGTAGCGAATCCCCTTATTATTGGAGCAAAATCATTTAATTTTGAAAATGGTAGTTTGACCTCACCATCGAACATTCCGTTCAAATTGAAATTCTGGTCTTCAATTTTAGACTGATTACCGAATAGACCTTTAAAACTATCTATCCAACCGAAAACAAACGGAAATTTCAACTTGATAGTATCGCCTGTATCGTCAAATCTTTCATGAATAAAATCAAGGTTTTCAGGAACGATCAAATGAACTAGGTCATCTAATAATCCTTCTAAAAATTCTAAGACTTGGCTTAAAAGATACCCGACTTCTTGAATAGCCGTTTCTAACAAACTGCCCAATGTTTTTATTGCTGTCTGCAAAACTTCGCCTAACGTTTTTATCAGCTCTTTAATCCAATCGCCATTACTTTCACTACCGATTTTTTCATAAATATCAGCTAACCAACCAATAATGAATTGTAAATATAGCTCAGCCGTTTTAAAGTGTTCCTCTTGGAGCGATAAATACGTAATAATTGTACTCAAATTCGTATTAGTCGTATTTAATTGAGACGATATGACACCTAGATTGGAATTGACTTTGCCTAGATTAGAATTGACCATACCAAGGGTAGTATTCACCGTCATTAGATTAGTGTTAACAGTATTCAAAGCAGTCAGCACATAAATCAGATCATCATGTAACTTGTCTAATAAGGCATGTTGCATTTCTAGCCAATCAGTCGCAAGCAAAAGCAATTTATTTGTCGTATTTTGGCTCTCTAACAACGTTACAAACCATTCCGTTAATAAGTCTTTCGTTTCTTCAAAACCTGCCACAATCGAATATCTTAGCCGATATATAGATGACTCTGGATCATCCATATTGAAGTAATATTTCATAATCCCTGCAAAATGAGTTTTTAGCCCTTGAAATTGATTTTTAAATAGCCTTACTGCTTTCCCGTCCTTCTCGCCAACTGAACCCCCGTCATAGCTCTCAGCGTCCCACAAACCTACATTATCGCTCGAAGCTTTTACAATGGCTGCGATCACTCCCAAAAGCTCAGCTTTCAGTAAATCTATAGAATCTTGCTGTGCATTATGAAGTTGATAAAGCTGTAAAATGCTCGCTCCATGACTCGTTAATAAAACCGAATGAGAATCAAGCGACTCTTGTTGTTTATTATGAAGTTGATACAACTCGCTAATTTTAGTGCCCGCAGAGTTTAACGATTCCGAATGTCGTTCTAGAATCTTCTGGTGTTCATCTCGCAACTGATACAACTGATTAATCGAGTTAGTATGTTTACCTAAAACAACACCTTGATCGTCATTTAACCGATACAATTCATTCAATTTTTCACCTGCACTATTTAATGATTCTGAATGTCGTTCCAGAATTTTCTGGTGTTCATTTCGTAACTGATACAACTGATTAATCGAATTACCATGTTGACCTAAAACAGTACCTTGATCATTAATCAAACCATAAATTTGTTTGATACTTGCACTATGAGAATCGAGTGACGATTGCTGTTTATTATGCAATTGATATAACTCTTTTGTCTCAGCTAAAAGAAGGTCCGACACAAGTTCCAAACCCGACAATCTCGAGTTAACTCGGTCAATTCGATCATTTGCCAATTTAATCCCATTAGTTGCACTGTCCTTGTTAGCATTTACTTTCGTTACGAGAGAACCAAAATCAGACCTTAACAAATTCAATTTTGCTTCTAGGTTAGACAACCGATCATTAACAGTATCGGCAAATGGAATTATTGAAATTAAGCCTTTTTCTTCACTAAAATCTTCTTTTTCAACTTTTGAAACGTCGGCACCTGAATCTTTTTGCCTGTTATCACTTGAAGCAGTAGCTTCACTATCGCCAGAAATGCCAATAGAATTGCTAAATCGACTAGAAGAACTGTCACTGACTGCATCGACACCATTATCAACGCCAGAAACGGCGTGAACAGGTAAGCTAAAACAGCCAAAATAAAAAATAAAAAAACCGTACCAATCACTTTAAAGATTTTTTTTATTTGCATATATTTTCTTCCTTTCCTATTTCGTCAAACATGTGTTGAGATCCCAACACGTTACTCAGCTACTTCAATAAAAAAAGCTAGGCTACAATAGCCTAGCCCAAACGATTTAACCTTTGACTGCTTTTTTACCAAATCGGCGGATATAGAAAATTGCGGCACTGAAAGCGGCAATTACTACGCCAGCAATAATAATGACACTAGCATTAGCTGACATGATTCCAGTAATTCCATCTTGAAACCACTTAATTTGATCGCTAAGGTCAAGCGTCGGAAAAGTCGGCATAGTTGCGCCTAATAGAAAATAATTCATAATTATTACCTCCACATTTTATCTAAATACTTTTTTAGTTATCTCGGAATAAACAAATCCGCCTAGTTTCAATACTGCATAGGCGCCTATGCAAAAGAGAAAACCGGCAAATGCGAGTGTCCCAAGAGAAAATGAGTTTTCTTGAACCAGCGTGCTTGAATCTTGTTGCTCTATTACGGTTTGAAGATTTTCATTCACAGATTTAATCTCTTCCAAAACTTCTGCTTGATCTTCACTTAAATTCATTTTGCCCACTGCTTCACTGGTCTTTTTCAACTCACCAACCAATTCAGCATGTCGTTGCTTGTCTTGAAGCTCGTCTGCTTCCTGTTTTACTTTTTCTGCTTCGAGTGACTCAGCCGTTTTAACAGCCTGCTCAGAATCTAAAGTGGCTTGCTCGGAATCTTTAGTGGCTTGTGTCTGTTTATCCTTCAAACGATCTTCCTCACGAGCTTTCATTAAGGAAATTAAGTTATATGTGTTTTTGTTCAATTGCTTTAGCTCGTTTAGAATTTCATTGTCTAGGTTTTTTTGTTGTTCATCCATATTTCTTATGAAGGATTAACAGCAAGACAATTCATTGACGTGCTGTAGCCCATTTTGACGGCTTTCAAAGTGACTTTGCATGGCTGGTTTTCTGCTACTTTTTGCTGAAATGCTTCATCCGCAAAAAATTCTAATCGTTGATAATTTTCTGTATCAATAATATGAACCAGTTTGTAAGGATTGCCTTTACTACTTACTTTCTCTTCAACTTTCTCGAAAATTAACTTTCCTGCACTAATAAACATTGGCTTTCTCCTTTCTTCACGTTCTTCTCTTTTTTAACCTTTATCGGTTATAATGTAATTATAAGCGTAGTAAAACCCTATAATCAACCTAATCAGGGTAACGAAACATGTTATTATATAGAGAGAAAAAGGAGTGTGGAGCATGAACAAATTGGATGAACATAAGATGATTGTTGACAGAATATTACAATTAGCTCATGATAATAACATAACAATAAACAAGCTCGCCTCTTTATCAAATATTAGGCAATCAACCTTGAATGGAATAATTAATGAAGAAAGAATTCCTAATTTATCAACATTATCTAAAATATGTGGTGGTTTGAAAATTTCCTTAAAGGATTTTTTCGATTATGAACCATTCAATAAAAAATAACACCTCGAGTGAGGTGTTATAATTTTCTGAGTTGACGGTAATATACATTAAACAAAGTTGAATAGTAATTTTCTTTTGAATTGATTCACTAATTCAAGCTAAATTATGACTTCATAGCTTTTCACGGTATATTATTATCATTTACATTTTTACAACTTATCTATTAAAATTTATACCGATTTTCCGTTCATTCAGTTCGCTTAAGTATTTTATTATTTTCCAACTAATTATTTTATCAAATAAAATCAAAAACTCACATTCCATAAAATCAATGAAAAATAATCTCACCAAATTGATTTTATGATCTAAAAATTTAGAAAAACGATTTGCAAAAAAATCCAATAAAAAAAACGCTGCATTTTTTACAGCGTCTTAAAAAACTCTATCTTTCTACACCAGTGAAAACCTGTTCAACATAAAAGGCTTTCACACCTTGTTTGTCGTACATATATTTTGATTTAGGGTCGTAATACATTAATCCATCTAATTCTAGATAATACTCAAATAACGATTCCTCAAAAAGGTCTGTAAAATCCAAGCCGGCCTTTAAAAATTCCTCTTTAGAAATAAAATCAATCATGAAAATCACCTCTATAGCTGTTTTGAGTACAAGGTACCATAATGAAGTTCGTTTGTACCGTCATTAATAGTTGATGTATCATATTAAATTGATTGTTTATTTCTATTTTATTTGCCTCCCTCTCTCCTATTTATTTAATGTCTGAATTATCTCGTAGGCTTCCGTCATGTCTTCAACTAAATAATCAGCCGCACTTTGGTCAATAGCAGCTCTCGTTTCCTTATAGGCGATCGTGGTGATACCAGCCGCTTTTGCTGCGCTGATGCCATAATAAGAATCTTCAATGGTGATCGCTTGATTTGCTGAGACATTTAGTTTTTCTAATGTATTTAAATAAATCGCTGGATTTGGCTTGCTTTCTTCGACAAATTCGCCGCTATAAATCACGTCAAAATAATCCTTGATGTTACAAGAATTCAACACTTCGATGATATGTTCATAGGTTGAAGATGATGCGACTGCCAGCAAAACTCCTTTTGATTTGGCCCATTTTAAAATTGGAAGAAGCTCTTTTCGAAACAGTTGTTGGTAGTTAATTGATTCATATGCAATGGCATTGTATGCTTCAAAACGACGCTTAATCTCATTTAGAGAATCGTTGCTGCCGATAAATTTTCTTAATGTCTCATAAAGCATATTGTAAGACTGCCCAATCAATTCGTCGAAATTGGTTTTCACTTGATTGATCGATGGATTTTCTTTTTTGATGAATTCCTGTTGAATGCGAAAATCTTGAAACTCAGTATCGACAATCACGCCATCCATATCAAATATTATCGCCTTAATCATTCATTTGCCTCCTTAATCTCTTTAATGGGAATTATTGCAAACCTTTTCATGAAAAGCAAATTGATTTAAGATTTAAACACAAAAAAATAGCCAATTACGTAGTTCCTTCACGTAGTCTCGGCTATTTCTTCATTTTCCCTCGAAGGGCTTTTATTTTTTCAAGTGTAATAATTTTCGATTGCGGCTCAGTATTTTTTTCGTCTTCTACTTTGCGTTCTTCTACTAACGTCAGACCACGATGCTCCGCTCGAAAAATATTTCGCTTGATTTCTTCTACCTTTTGCAATTTCCTTGATGCTTCAGATCTGTCTCGTAAAAGCTTTTTAATTTTTTTTTCATGAATTCGTTCTGTTACTTTTTCATCGAAATAACTTGTAGTTGCAACATTGATTACCAACGCAATCAACAGGAAATTATCTGTTACACTAGAACCGTCTAAATAACCATTGCTAAATAACCAGATAACAAAGCAAATCAAAGCGATCATACTGAAAACCTGATACACTCTGAGTGCCTTTTCTCTTTCATTACGATCAGCGAATATGGGTTTTGCTTCATTAAACAAGGCAAGATAAAGATTACGCGCTTCAGCAAATTCAGGCTGTGTCTTAATTGCTGTATCGTACGCTTCTTTTTTTGTAAAGCCTTGCTGCTTCATGTAATATTTCGCAATCTTTCTTTTTCTGATCATTTGAACCCCCTCTTCGATTCTAAGATCATGGATATGTTGAAGATTCATAAGGCGACTCCTTAATCACGGAATTCTATGTTCGGCAGTCTCTATTTTATCATTAAGTTAGTAGAAAGACTAAGAAATTCTTTAATATTTTTCGCCTCGACTGAATTAAGAAAAGAGAAATCCACTCAGACTAGGATTCTCGTCGAGTGGACCAATTTCTTTATATTTTTTTTAGCGCTTCGTTAATTGGTGTATTGCCATCTCCCATTAAAATTACTTTCTTAATGGTATTTTCTTGTTCGAGCAGCTCTGCTAAAACAGCAGCAACGTTTTCAATGGAATTTTCAGATTTCTCTGTGATATTTGTAGTTATTTTTCCGCTTCCGGGAGTTTCTTTCAGACTGCCGGGTTGCAAAATTGTGTACTCTAAATTGGTTTTATCAATCAACCAATTGTCTGAGAAGAATTTTGAAATATTATAGTCAGTCAACGCGCCACTCCATTTGTCTGGTTGCAAAGCAAATAGCGAACTTAAATGAATGTACCGTTTAATTCCCTTTTTCTCAACTGCTTGCATCAATTTTACAGCGCCAAATAAATCTGTTTGTAATAGATCTTTTCCTCGTGAACCAGCTACGAAATAAACTGCTTCTGCATCAGTTAATGTATTGGCGATTTCATCAATCGTGCCATGCAAATCTAAATGAACCGGGGTAACAGATTCGTTCGCTTCAATCGCGTCATCACGACGTGCGCCTGCGTAAACGGTGTGTCCTTTTTCAACTAAGTTTTTGATCAGTTCTTCGCCTACTCTTCCGGTAGCTCCGGCAACAAATATTTTCATATACATAATCCCCTTCCTCACTAGTTATGCTAACGTATTTCTCTAGCTGGTACAAACAATAGCACTTGAAATTGGATGAGATAAGAAACAACCAATTGGCTGTTTCTTTTTTATTGTATAACTTTATAATGAGGTCATTGATTGAATTATAAAATAATTTGCATCTATACGTCTTAATTGGGGAGTTTTTTTATGACAAGGACAATATTGACTATTGCAGGATCGGATACTTTAGCCGGTGGTGGTCTGCAATCAGATTTAAAGACATTTGAGGACTATCATTTATTTGGTTTGACTGCGATTACCTGTATTGCGGTTGTTAAAAATGGACAGTTTGCAATCACTAATTTGCCTACTGAACTTTTAAACGATCAATTGAATACAATAAAAGATAACCTTTCATTAGATGGGATAAAGCTTGGGCTAATCCATCAATTAGAGTCGCTGGAAATCGTCAAAAGCTTTTTGCGTTCATTTGATGGTCCAATCGTTTTAGATCCAGTTATGGCCTTCAAAGAAACTGATCATGTATATAATGATAGCTATCGAGAAAAATTGATTGAGCTATTTCCTTTTGCTACGGTAATTACGCCGAATTTAAAAGAGGCAGAGCTTTTAAGTCAGCAGAAAATTTCTAATCCGACGGAAATGGAGCAAGCTGCGAAAAAAATTATTGATCTTGGTGCACAATCAGTTGTAATTAAAGGTGGTCAACGTCTTTCTGGCAATTTAGCTTCGGACCTTTTTTATAATGGCGAGACTTTTCAGTATTTTTCTAAACCTAAATTGTCCAACGTAACGATTAATGGCGCAGGTTGTACCTTTGCATCAGCTATTGCATCGAATTTAGTTTTAGGCAAAGATTTGGTTAACGCGATTGAAGATAGCAAGGAGTACGTTTATCAAGGGATCAAAAATGGACTACTTTTAAAAAACGGAGAGGGAAATGTTTGGTTCGGTGATAGCGTGAAATCGGAGGTTATGACATGAAAACAAAAGAAATGACAAAATTGGCGATGATGGTGGCTTTGACTGTCACTCTCTCAATTCTTTTCATCATTCCGATTCCTGCGACTAAGGGATTCGTGACATTGTGTGAAGTGGGCATTTATGCTTCAGCTATGCTTTTTGGTCCGACTGGTGGATTTTTAGTAGGTGCGTTAAGCGGAGGCTTGATCGATTTGATTTCTGGATATCCGGAATGGGCAATTTTTTCGATTGTGATTCATGGACTACAAGGTTTCATTCTAGGTTATCTGTATAATAAATTTCCAAATCGAAAAGGATTATTTTTTGGATTCTTGTTTGCCAGTTTGTTCATGATTATCGGCTATGCAATAGCTACGGCATTGCTATTTGGTTGGCCAGCCGGTTTAGCCTCGCTGCCAGGTAATCTTGTACAAAATATTTTTGGTATCGCGGTGACCATTCCTCTTTATCACGCGTTGCAAAGAGTACTACGTCACCCTCAATATAAATAGTTAATAGAAGGAAGTCATTCTAATGGAAAAAGAAAAATTACAACAAGATTTATCAACGATTGTCAACGATGTTTTAGCAGAAGCCAACCTTAAAGCTGGTGACGTTTTTGTTTTAGGCTGTACGACTAGTGAAATCGTCGGTGGAAGGATCGGAAAAAATTCAAGTCAAGAAGTTGGTCAATGGGTTATCGAAACATTGAAATCGATCCTTGATCCTAAAAAGATCTATTTGGGTGTTCAAGGCTGTGAACACATTAATCGTGCTGTTGTTGTCGAGCGAGAGATTGCCGAGAAAAAGGATTGGGAGATCGTATCCGTTAAACCAGCGTTACATGCAGGAGGCTCTTGCTCTGTAGCAGCCTTTGAACAATTTAGTGATCCAGTGGAGGTTGAACATATTGTTGCTCAAGCAGGAATTGATATTGGCGATACTTCGATTGGGATGCATGTCAAACACGTTCAGGTTCCTGTTCGTCCTTCTATCAAAGAATTAGGTGGCGCTCACGTAACAGCTCTACGCAGTCGTCCAAAATATATTGGCGGACCACGCGCGACTTACTAAATCGATTTGAACGAACTTCTTTTAGAGAAATAGTTAAAAAGTTAAAGTCGAACACAGAAACACTTCCAATTAATAAGTGTCTCTGTGTTCGACTTTTTTAATCTTTAAATAAAACGGGCGATTAATTGAAGTAATTGTTGTGGTAAGGTAGAAATATCTGAAATATCAACAAAATTATTTTCACCATATAAAGCCCGCAGCTGTTCCTTATCCTCACCAATCGCACAAGCAATAAAGAGAATGCCCTTTCGCTCGTAGTCAGCTAACACGTTTTGGATATCTTGCCGAGCTTTTTCTCCAGTATAATCTGGTAATGCTTTCGGTTGTCCGTCGCTGATGGATAATAAAACTTTTGTATCCGCTGCTTGATGACTCAATTTTTCTGCTAATAATCGCAAAGGTACACCATCACGATTGTTTTGACGCGGCTTCATTGTAGACAGCTTTGCTGCTATGAAATCATAATTATCATCGAATTCCTTATAGGAGTATATCGATGTTTTTTCTCGCTGACTAAGATCAGCAGAGTCGCCATAAAGCATCAAAGGAATATTTGTCTTCTCGGCAAATAAACTTAGTGCAACAGCTGCTAATTTAGCATTTTGAATCCGGTCATCTCGCAGCATCGAGCCTGACTCGTCGACACGGACGGCTAATGCCAATGATGGATTTTCACTTGGTGGATTTTTCTTGTCAAAATTCCGCAGATCACCATAGGCCACATGACTTGGATTAAAACGAGCCCCATAGTATTTACCACTAGAAAAATCATTACTTACCTCTTTAGTCAGGAGGTCATTGATCACGCGACTTAAGCTTTCAACTTCTGGTAACACCTGCTGCGTTAATTCTTGACCATTTTTGATGGCTATCTCATTAATTGTTGGTCGATGAAGAATCGTTCCTTCCTTTGCATGAATTGTTTCCTTCAAGCTCTCACGGATCTCACGATTCAGTTCTTTTCGCTTCGCTTTATCGATTTCGGCCATTTCATCTAATGACATAGCAGAGCCGATTTTTTCTTCTTCATCAAGTGAAGCGGAAGTACTTTCGGCTTCGGTATCATTTCTGGTAGCATCATCAGGAATTTCTATAGAATCCGGTTGTTTTTCTTTTTCCGAAGCAACTTCTTCTGACTTTACTTCCGCCTCGTTTTCTACAGAGCCTTCAGTCTCTATCGCTTCATTTTTTAACGTTGCCTCTTCCGCCTCTTCTACGATATTTCGTTGGTCGGCTTCCGCTTGGCTGATTTTTCTGCCTTGCTTTAATTTTTGCTGATTTTTTACTTGTTGAAGTTCTGTTAGTAATCTACTTTGTTCTAAAGCATCTTGCAATATCTTTAATTCATTCTCATCTGTAGTCAACTTATACAGGACTTTAGGAAAAATACTCTCCAAAGGATCTTGTCCCTGCTTCAAGCTATTGACCCAAAAGAAATAGGAACGCATACCAGCAACCCCTTTGATTGCATTGGCTTTAGCTGTTTCATCTAATAATCGAATGATTTTAGCCATAATTTCCAGGTAATCATAGTCAGTAAAATTCGTTTTAGCCATTGCCCGGTCAATCATTACTTCAATAGTAGGCAGGTCCATTTTTTCTGCATGCTGCACCCGATCCCGCAAGGATTCGTTTAGCGGGCGGTTTCCTTGATAATTGCGATTGGTAGTGATGATAACGACACAATCAGGGTGTCGGCGAATGATCCCAGTTGGTATGTTCAACAACCCGTTTGGCTCCAAAGCTGAGTTCAATGCAACCAAAACGGAAGCGTCACGAATAACTGTCGGTTCTTGGATTTCTAGCAAATAGCCCTTTTGCATTGCCCGAACGATTTCTGAGGGATAAAATTTATACTCAACACTTGTAGTATTATCCGCTTGATCGATTCGTTCAATTAACTTACTTAAACGTTCCTTTGCTTGGTTCGCATCAATTTGAAAGTGAGTTGCAATTACTGATAAAACTTCTTGTAAAGAATCCGTTTGATAAATGGTTTCCAGTAATTCTTGATCTTCATCGCTATCTGTTGAAACAACTGGCAATAAGGCACCGAAGACATCCGTTTTGTCCATATCAGCAAAACAAGTAACTTTGGTATACGGAAGCTGCAAATCATCTGATAAAGCTCGTGCCAGCTGTGTTTTGCCAGATCCGGCGTCTCCTTCTAGGAGCACATTCATGATCTTCATTTCAGGATCGAGCCAATTATTTTTAATTTCTGATGCAATTCTTACTTCTTCCTGACTCGTTTTGTGACTAGCTGGTTTGCGCCAAATCATCTGTTCTTCTACTTTGGTAAACTTGCGTCCATTTGTAACGACAAAAGAATGATCCATCCTTTCTCACCTCTTCCTTTGTTTTAGTAGCCTAGTTCATCCAAAAGACGTTTCAAGGTGCGATAACGCTGTGCAATCAAATCGCCATCTTTATTCATTGTATCGTTGAATAAAATGATATCCTCATCTATTTTTGGATTTTCTGTGTCAACTTGAACTTCCATCCGTCCACCTTGTAGGCCGATAATTTCTACCTTAGGATTTTCAGGGTCATAAAATTTCTCATAGCGATAAGCATCCTGCAAATAGATACTTGATTGCGCTACTAAGATTGCCAAGTCCAAGATTCTCGTAATGGGTAATTCTTCTGATTGTCGTGACCACTTTTCACCAGTATGACGCCAAACTTTTCCAGAAATATCCACGCGGCCGCGATCGTTCCATTGTGCTAAGCCTAGCGTTAATCCTTTGGCGTCACTATCCCAGGCATGATGTCCGTCGATTTTATCATAATCTTCAACCAAAAAAACTGGTTTATGCTTTAAGTTAGTAGGGATTTTCATTGAACTTCCTCCTAGTCTGTTTCATTCATTGAATAAGTTTCTAATAATCGCACTAGTAATTTAGTAAATTACTAAACTACTAATGAAAAAAGAATACGAAATAAAACAAGTTTTTGCAACTAACTCCTACTAATGCATTCATTTTTTAAAACCCGAAAAAATGAGTTTTATCTTCGTTGCGTGTACCATCAAACTAAACAACGTTATTGAGATTTTGTGGGAATTGTTGTTTTCCATTTACGCTGAATAAACTGCGAAAAGTTAGACTGGCAACTAACTCTTACTAATGTATTCATTTTTTAAAACCCGAAAAAATGAGTTTTATCTTCGTTGCGTGTACCATCAAACTAAACGGTTCTATTGAGATTTTGTGGGAATCGTTATTTTCCACTTTTGCTGAATAGAACTGCGAAAAGTTAGACTGGCAACTAACTCTTACTAATGTATTCATTTTTTTAAATCCGCAAAAAATGAGATTTATTTTCGTTGCGTGTACCATCAAACTAAATGGTTCTATTGAGATTTTGTGGGAATCGTTGTTCTCCACTTGTGCTGTATAAACTGCGAAAAGTTAGACTGGCAACTAACTCCTATTAAGGAATTCATTTTTCGAAAACCACAAAAAATGAATTTTATTGTCGTTGCATATACCATCAAACTCGACTGTTCTATTGAGATTTTATAGGAAATATCATTTTTTCGTTTGTGTTACGTTGAACTGCGAAAAGTACTACAAAAAACCGAATGCCATACACCTTCGCAATGGAAAGATATAGGACGGTTCGGTTTTCTTTTTGTTAAATTTTTTTCTAAACTCGTTATATTCAATGAGCGGATATTTATTTCGCAACACCAAGAGCGATAGCTTTATCACCTAAATGAGTACCGATTACTGGTCCAAATGTTCCGATTTCAATTGTCGCATCTGGATATTTTTTGCTTAGCTTTTCATATTCTTGTTGAGCCAACTCCGGATTGTTTCCATGGATTACGAAGATTCGTAAATCATGACCATTTTCCTGACGACGTTCTTCGATGATTTCTTCCGTACGTTGTAAGGCTTTTTTTAATGAACGAATTTTTTCTGCTAAAACAATCTTGCCATCTTCAAAGGTAAGGATTGGTTTGATTTTTAATAACCCACCAATAATCGCTGCGCCGTTCGTCAAGCGTCCTCCGCGAACCAAGTTGTCTAGATCGTCTACGATAATGTAAGCATTAGTAGTGTCACGAATCTCATCAATCGCTGCCAATACTTCATCCAGTGATTTTCCTTCATCGCCTAACTCAAGTGCTTTTTCTACCATATAGCCCATAGGTACACTGGTGATTTTTGAATCATATGGAATGACCTGCAGTCCATCGATATCTTCTTTGATTGCTGTCAATGTGCGGACAAAACCAGAGATACCTTCAGACAAATGAATACTGATAACAGTATCGTAGCCCTGTTCCTTGATTGAGCGATATAATTCGAAGACCTCGCCGAGTACTGGTTGCGAGGTTTTCGGGAAATCCTTGCTGGTTTTCAATTTCTGATAGAATTCTTCATATCCAATATCTACCCCTTCTTCAAAAGGTTGATCATCTATGATGACCGGAATCGGAATAATAAATAAATCTTTATGATTGCGTATGCGTTCATTCAGATAGGCGGTACTATCTGTCACGATCGCTAATTTCATAATAGTTTTCCTCGTTTCAATCAAAATTTACAATAATTATAATATAGCACACTCATAGATTCATGGGAATCAAAAATCCAGTTACTTCCCTAAAAAGTCTTGAACTGCTTGAGCGTTTTGAGCAGTATCAACAGCTAACGCGCTGCCGGCATTCGCTGTATCAATATATGACCATGAACCATCAACGGGTAAAGTCAAGCGTTCGATTCCACCAACGGCTTTAGCAAAGTTGAATAGATTTCCTAACACAAACGTATTTGGCATATCTGTCGATAAGTATCCCCAAATCTTTCCAGCTGCGTAAGGACCGCGTAATAGGACTAGTGGATTCTTCAATTGACCGAAGACAGACTGCATCACTTGCTGTTGCCTTCGAACACGCCCGAAGTCTCCTTCTTCATCCATCCGGAAACGAGCATAGTTCAACAAAGTGTGTCCATTCATTCGTTGTGGACCTTTCGTAATAGGTTCGTCAATATACGCACTCATATCCTTTTCAGCATCAATTTGCACGCCACTTGGGAAAAGGGCATCTACCCCTTTTTCAAATGTTTGGAAATCGACCATCGCATAATAGCGGCAATCAATTCCAAAGTTTTCTTTCAAGGTCTGTCGCACCAAATCTGCGCCGCCATAAGCGTAAGCCGCGTTCAGTTTATTTTCACCAACACCAGGGATATTAACATACATGTCCCGCATGAAGGAAACTAACTTAGGTTTGCCGCGACCATCAACCTGCAGCACCATCATAGAATCAGAACGTCCACTGATATTGTCCCTAGTATCGCTGCCTAAAAGCAGGATATTTTTTGAGCCGTTTTCTGATGCTGCACCATTAAATTCTTGCGTCTCCATTTTCGGCATAGAAGAATCAGTCTTGGCAGCAATATTCCCAACACCAAAGGCTATAACAGAATAGCCTAAGAGTGCGACTAAAATCATCACTAAAATTCTTTTCCAGCTGCGCTTTTTCTTAGGTTTCTGTTCATATGGGTTTTTAGGTTTTCGTTTAAACAGATTTTTGATAGCCGGAAGCTTAATATTTGGCCGCTTCTTTTTGGATTCTTGATAATGATCCTCATAATAGAATTCTTCTTCTGGCTCTTGATGAGATTCTTCTACTTTTTCGTAATTAATGTCTTCAAAATCCCTTTTTTCTGTTTGCTTCTCTTTCTTCATCTCACGACGAAAGCCAAAAGGTTTTTTCTCTTCCTTTTGACTCTCCTCATGAATTTTTTTATATTTATCCATTCGGCTCATAGTGCACCTCTTCATCTTCATTGCTATTAGTATAAAAATAGCAAATCATCTAGAGTTTGTCTTATTTTTCACCAAAAAAATTAGAAAACCTTAACTACTAAGATTTTCTAAGATTCGGAAAATATGTTGGATAATTACCAATTAGAGTTACCGTAAAATGTTCCTCTTCAAATTGGCGTAAGACCCTCTGCAGCTTTTCTTGTTCAGGAGTTTCAAGATCAATAATAAAGAAGTACTCGCCTAATTTTGTTTTTTGAGTTCGCGATTCGATCTTCGTCAAATTAAGCTTCTCAGCTGCAAATATCGCTAAACACTGATACAGTGCCCCTGGATGGTCTGCAGCTAGATCAAATAAGACCGTCGCTTTGTTAATTCCTTTTTCTAAACTGCTGTTCAACGGTTGATTGCCCATTACCCAAAACCGTGTTTCATTTTCGCTGATGGATTGAATGTTTTCCTGTACGATTGTTAATCCAAATTGTTCCGCGGCTGCTCTTGAACCAATTGCTGCGTAACGTTTTTCTGGATGGTCTGCGACTTTTTGAGCCCCCTGTGCAGTTGATCCCATTTGTTCAATAGTGACCGTCGGGAAATGATTCATCAGAAACACTTGGGACTGTGCCAAAGCCTGTTGGTGACTGCAAATTAATTCTGTATCCTGCCAAGTATTTGCATGGGCTGGATGCACCATCAATTGCTGCTGAATCGGCAAAACAATTTCTGCCTGAATCGTTGGCAGTGTCTGAAAGATCAAATCCAGGGTGGGTAATACTGAACCTTCGATTGTATTCTCGATTGGAACCACACAATAGTCTAAGGTTCCTTTTCTTTGTTCTTCTAATAATGCAGTCAATGAATCATAAGGAGATAAAACCGTTTCCTCGAAAAAATTTGCCGCCGCACTATAAGTAAATGACCCTCTAGGTCCTAAATAGCCAACTTTCATTAGGAGATAACCTCGACTTGTTGAAGGATTTCACTAACGATCTCCGCAGGTGTTTTTTCTGAAGTGTCTACGGTAATTTTAGCCAATTTCTCGTAGAGCTTTTCTCTTGAAAAGAACAGTCGTTTTAAATCGCCATCATCATTTTTTATGGCCAAGGGACGGATGTTTACCTTGTCCTCGCGAATTCTTTTTATAAGAACATTCGCGTCAGCCTTTAAATAGACGACTAATTTATCGGCCAAGACTTTTTGATTTTCTTTTTGTAAAATGACGCCGCCGCCAGTGGCGATGACTGTCTCTTCATTTAGCGCTTCTTTTAAAAGCTTCGTTTCGTGCTCACGAAATGAAGCTTCCCCATGTTCTTCAAAGTATTCACTGATGGGTTGGCCGATCCGTTCAACTAAGATATCATCCATGTCTACTGAACGAGCGTTTAATGCAGTACTAAGTTCTTTACTGACAGTCGTTTTTCCGGCTCCCATAAAACCGATCAAGACAATTGATTTCATAAAACATTCTCCTTTTTCGTTTTCCTGTGAAAAGTTGGACTGAACTTTTTTGATAATGCTCGATTCAGTTATAAACCTTACCGCCAACATTTCCTCTGCTAATCTTCGATCAATGACTGTAAATCTGTGAAAAAGTTTGGATAAGAAATGTTAATCGCTTTTGGATTATTCAATTCAACGGTATCATCTGTCAATAATGCGGCAATCTGGAGCATCATTCCGATTCGATGATCACCATGACTATCGACATTTCCGCCATGTAAAGGTGTTGGTCCGTGAATAATTAATCCATCATCAGTCGTTTCGATCTTTGCACCTAATTTATTCAACTCCTGAGCAGTAGCATCAATTCGATTCGTTTCCTTGACCTTTAGTTCCTGCGCGTCGCGGATAACGGTTGTCCCTTCTGCCTGAGTTGCTGCTAGGGCAATGATTGGCAATTCATCGATTAGACGTGGAATGATTTCTCCACTGATTTCTGTTGCCTTTAATGGCGCAGTCTTGATTAATAAATCCGCTGCTTGATTTTGCTTGTCTAGAGCGACTTGTTGGATATTCGCGCCCATCTTTTCTAAAACATCTAAAATACCAGTACGGGTCGGGTTGATTCCCACATGATTTAATTGCAGATTGCTATCTGGCAATAAACTTGCCGCTACGAGATAGAAGGCGGCTGAGGAAATGTCTCCTGGAACGGTTACTTCCTGTCCGGTTAATTGTTGTCCACCGGCTATAGTAATGGTTTTATCAACTACTGAAATAGTGCCGCCGAATTGTTGGATCATTTCTTCTGTGTGATTGCGTGATTTTTCTTTTTCAATAATAGTGGTTGTTCCTTTTGCTTGTAGTGCAGCAAAGAGAATCGATGATTTTACCTGTGCGCTCGCAATCGGCATTTCATAGGTGATCGCTGATAATTCACTGCCTTGTATGTCGATTGGTGGAAATTCACTGCCATCTTGCCCTTGCAAGTTGCCCCCCATTGATCGTAATGGTCCCATAACCCGTTCCATTGGACGCCTATTTAATGACGCATCCCCTGCAATTTTTGAAGTGAAGGGTTGTCCTGCTAAAATTCCTAAAACCAAACGCATCGTAGTGCCGGAATTTCCTGCATCTAAGATTTCTTTTGGCTCTTGTAAATGTTCGAACCCTTTTCCTTCGATGAAAATATCTTTTCCGTCATCATGAATCGTTACACCTAATGCTTTAAAAACTGCAATAGTACTCATACAGTCCTCTGCTCTTAAAAAATTATGAACGATCGTTTTTCCATGGCTGATTGCCCCGAACATGATACTGCGATGAGAAATTGATTTATCTGCGGGAATAGTCAATGCTCCAGTGAGTCCTGCTTTTGTTTTTAATAGTTTCATTTGTTAGCTCCTTCTGCGACACCGAAAATCTGCTTCTTCAATTAACAACTGCCCTTTTTCCAAGTCTGCTTGATTTTTAAAAGAAAGCTCTAAAACGCCGAAAATATCTTCGCGCGTTTCTTGGATTTTCAAATTGATAATAGAGATATTGGCTTCACTTATGATAGTCATTACTTTAGCGATTGCTCCGGCAATATCTGGAATGTCGATGTAAAGATCGTAGAATGCCGGAATGACCCCGTGGTCTTTGGTTGGTAAATGATCGCGAGAATGTTTTGCCTGACTAAAAAAGTCGTAGATTGCTGGCTGGTCTTCTTGGACTAAGCTCTCACGGATTTTGGTCATTTCATCCTGCCAGTCGGTAATTAAATCTAGTAAAATTTCACGATTGGTTAATAAAATATCTGTCCACATTTGCGGATCGGATGAAGCAATTCGCGTAATGTCACGAAAACCTCCAGCTGCGAGCTGTGTTGCTCGTGGATGCTCTTCTGTTAGTTGATCACTCATTTTTACCAAACCTGATGCCACGATGTGTGGTAAATGACTCAAAACACCTACGATCTCATCGTGAGAATCAGGTTCGATCACAACAAATTTTGCCCGCGTCGGTTCTAGTAATTCCATTAAGGGATCGACATCTGCTCCTTCAGGTGGTGTCAAAATGTAGTAAGCTTCTTCAAAAAGATTCGGATTTCCTGCTTTGACTCCTGATTTATGCGAGCCCGCCATTGGATGCCCGCCGATGAAAGTAAACGGCAGACTCTGCGCCAATTTCATGACTTCATTTTTGGTGCTGCCGGTATCAGTAACAATCACTGACTCTTTTAGCGGCAAACGTGCCAACTCATGTAAATAGTGCAGTGTAGATAGAACGGGTACGGCTAAAATAATGATATCCATCTCAGGTGCTCTTTCAATAGAAGCAATGTGATCAACCAGTTCGACTCCACGAGCGATTTCACGAGTTTCAGGCGAATAATCCCAGCCAAACAACTCGATCGTTGGATTTTTAATTGCTCTACAAAGTGAAGCGCCGATTAAACCAAGTCCTAAGACGAACACTTTCTTTCTCATAGACGTACCCTCTCTCTTAAAAGTTTTTGATTGCTTCACGGTATTCCGCTACCGCTTGTTGCAGCTCATCAATGGTATCTGACGAGAATTTTTCTAAAATTTCTTCTGCAAGGACGGTTGCCACCACATGCTCTGCTACGACAGATGCCGCGGGAACAGCTGTACTATCGGAACGTTCAACGCTGGCTTTATATGGTTCTTTGGTGTCAATATCGACACTCATTAATGGTTTGTATAGTGTAGGAATCGGCTTCATAACGCCGCGTACGATGATTTGCTCACCATTGGTCATCCCACCTTCGAACCCGCCAAGATGATTACTTGTCCGACTGTAGCCGTTATTCCAAACGATCTCATCCATAACCTTTGAACCTGGTTGGTGAGCTGCTTCAAATCCAATGCCGAACTCAACGCCCTTGAAGGCATTAATGCTTAACATGATTTGCGCGATCTTTCCATCAAGCTTTCGATCCCATTGGACGTAACTACCAAGACCTGCGGGAACATTGTCGGTCCTTACTTCGACGACTCCACCGATGGTATCCCCGGCTTTTTTGGTTTGATCGATTAATTCTTTGACCGCTTCTTCAACCGTTTCGTCTACCATGTTTACTTCAGAAGCAGCTGTTTTGGATTGAATTTCCGGTACACTCATTTTTTCTGGTACGGTAGCTTCGATGCCACCTAGTATTGCCACGTGGCTTGCGATCTCGATATCTACAGCAGCTAAGATTTGTTTCGCCAGTGCGCCGACAGCTACTCGCATCGTTGTTTCACGAGCAGATGATCGTTCCAAAACATTTCGTAAGTCGCTGTGATGGTATTTCATGCCACCAACGAGATCGGCATGACCGGGTCGTGGTTTTGCCACTCGACGTAATTTTTCCGCTTTTTCTTCGACTGGTTCAACGGACATGACTTTCTGCCAATTTTTCCAGTCACGGTTTTCTACGATCATGGTGATGGGTGAACCTAATGTCTTCCCATGTCGTACGCCTGATGTGATACGGACCTGGTCTTTTTCGATCTTCATTCGGCCACCGCGACCATATCCGCCTTGTCTGCGAGCTAATTCTTGATTGATGGCTTCAACGGAAAGTGTTAGTCCTGCTGGAACACCTTCAATAATTGTAGTTAATTCTGGTCCATGAGATTCTCCAGCTGTTAAGTAACGCATAAATGACTACTTCCCTTCTATTAAAAAGTCCTTGATTTCAATTAATTTGATTTTTTGAATGCGAGCTTGACCGATTTCATCTAGCAAGATGATGTTTAAACTATCACCGCGGGCTTTCTTATCATGGGTAATTGCTGAATAAAATTTCTCCGCTTCCCACGGTTGATAAGCATTCGGTAACCCGTATTTTTGATTCATCGCCTTGATTTCATCTGTGATACCCTTTGGCGAAAGTCCTTTTTCTTCTGCTGTTTGAGAAATTTGTACCATACCGATTGCGACAGCTTCACCGTGGCTAATTTTTCCATAGCCGGCAGTGTTTTCAATCGCGTGTCCGATAGTATGACCAAAGTTCAGCAGTAGTCGGGAACCATTATCAAATTCATCCTCTTCCACGACGGTTTTCTTCACGTTTAACGCCTTTGAAATGATCGCTTCACTATGCTCCAGCAGATCTTGGAGTCCTGTTAGTTTCTCAAGATCCTGCCATAGTGAAGCATCACTGATCGCGCCGCATTTAATGATTTCCGCGATACCTTCACGTACGCGTAACTCCGGTAACGAGTTCAAGGTCTCCGGATCGATCATGACACCATCTGGTTGTGCGAAGGTTCCGATCATATTCTTGGCTTTACTCGAATTGACTGCTGTCTTCCCGCCAATACTAGAATCGACTTGTGCCAATAAAGAGGTCGGAATCTGAACAAAAGCAATTCCTCGCATATAAGTTGAGGCAACAAAGCTTGCCAAGTCGCCAACGACACCGCCACCCAGAGCGATGATAGCATCGCTGCGGGTGAATTGTTGATCGGCTAGAAATTCATAGAGATTATTAGCCATGGTTAGAGATTTGCTGCTTTCACCAGCTGGTACGGCATAGTGACAGACCTCATAGTTAGTTAACTGATGATGGATTTTATCGCCATAAATCGGATAAACATTCTCATCGCTGATGATGGCGATTTTTTTGTTTTGCCAAAGTGAGGCAATCCATTCACCGACGGAATCTAAGGCATGGCGTCGTACGATAATTTCGTAAGTTTTTTCTGGTAGCACAATTTCCATGAACGTTTCCCCCTGATTAGATAAGTGACGTTTCTTTGTTTAAGTCTTTGATTTTTTTCATTGCATCAACCATAACTTCAACCTCACTCATCATTTGCAGGTAATTTTTCTCATTCAGTGATTGTTCTCCATCAGACCAAGCGTGTAATGGGTCTGGATGAATCTCCACAATCATTCCGTCAGCCCCAGCTGCTACTCCTGCACGAGCCATAGGTGCAACTAAGTCCCAAACGCCAGTACCATGACTTGGGTCAACGATAATTGGGAAGTGACTCAATTTTTTAATCAATGGCACAGCACTTAGATCAAATGTGTTTCGTGTAGCTGTTTCGTAAGTTCGAATGCCTCGTTCAATGAAGATGATGTTTGAATTGCCTTGAACAGCAATGTATTCAGCGGCGTTTAACCATTCTTGGATCGTACCTGAGATCCCACGCTTCAAGCCAATTGGTTTGCCAGTTTTACCAACTGCTTCTAATAGACGGAAGTTTTGCATGTTGCGAGCACCAATTTGGATAATGTCGGCGTATTGACATACAACATCGATATGGGCTTCATCCATCACCTCTGTTATCACTTTCAAGTCATGAGCGTCAGCGGCTTTACGCATGATCTTCAAGCCTTCTTCACCTAATCCTTGGAAAGCGTATGGGGAAGTCCGTGGCTTGTAAGCACCGCCGCGTAAAATTTTCGCTCCGCCAGCTTTTGCCATCCGTGCCGTTTCCATAATTTGTTCTTCGCCTTCAACGGAACAAGGACCAGCCATCGTTACGAAACTGCCGTCACCAATTTTTACTCCGTCAACGTCAACGACTGTATCTTGTGGATGGAATTCTCTTGATGTGATCTTGTAGGTATTTGAAATCGCCACTGCACGTTCAACTACACTGTAGGCTTGGAATGGTACATTCTGGATAATCTTTGGATCTCCTAAAAGACCAAGAACTAAACGATCTTTCCCATGATTGATTTGTACGCCTAACCCTTCTTCTTTGATACGAGATAAAATTGGGGATAATTCTGATTCTTGAATTCCTTTTTTAATAATTAAGATCATAATAATAACTTCCTTCACTTTTTATTTTTTAATTTCTTTTTCCAATAACGGTTGGATTTGATCGACTGGCATTTCCTTGCCTGTCCATAATTTAAAGGCGGCAGCTCCTTGGAATAACAGCATTCCTAAGCCATTAACAGCAGTTGCTCCAGTCGCCTTCGCTGCTTTTAAAAGTTTTGTTTCACCAGGATGATAGATGACATCGAAAACTGGCAAATCTTTTCTTAATACTTTTTCATCTGGAATTGGCATTTGATCGATATTAGGTGCCATACCAATATTGGTTGCGTTGACTAACAAACTGCTCGTGGCTAACGCATCAGCTAATTGCTTTTCATCCGCTAAATCGTGCAGTTGGATTTGACAGTTCGTTTCCTCTGCGATCATTGCCAGCTTTGGTTCAATTTTTTGATAGAAATCATCTTTGATGTTAAAAACATCAATGGCTGCTACTCCATCAATCGCCGCTTGGGTGATAATGGCAGTCGCCGCTCCACCAGCTCCAAGAATCGTCATTCTTTTGCCGATGATGTCAATTTTGTTTTGTTTCAGGCTTTCCATACAGCCAATTCCGTCTGTAATGTGTCCGATCAGCTTCCCATCTTGATTTACAATGGTATTGATCGCTCCAATTAATCGAGCGGCCTGACTAAGCTCGTCCATATATTTGACAGCTTCCATTTTGTGAGGCATCGATAAATTGACTCCCAACATTTCAAGATCACGAATGGCTTGAATACTTTCGCCAAGTCTTTCTGGCTGAACATCGAAGCTTAGATAAACGGCATCCACCCCTGTTGCTTGAAACGCTGTTGTGTGCATGATCGGTGAAAAGCTGTGTCTTGCAGGCAGTGCATATAACCCGGCTAATCGTGTCTTTCCTGAAATTTCATTTTCCATCTTTCCTCACTCCTTCATTTTTCTTTTTTGTGTTGCTTGATCAGACTCGCAGCTAGCTCGACTGATAGAAATTCATTTTTCTAAAACCGAGAAAAATGAGCTTATTCTCGTACGCCTATCATCCAACTAAATTTCTTGTTCAAAAATTGATTTTTGATACTATTAATTTTCTTCAAACTCAAAATTCTGCGAAAAGTTGGACTGACAAAAAAAGGCCCACTGTAGAAAATCTACAATGAGCCTAGTCTCCCAAAAAAATACCAAAAGAAAAGCCACTATAGATTTTCATCTATGTGGCGTTAAGTCGAACTTAAAATCCTTAGCCATCATAGATACAAACTTGTTGTCGTTTGCATCCATGAACCATGAACACAAACCTATCTAAAATAGCTAAAGTAATAATTATTCAGTTGTGTGTGCGTACTCTTATTCTTATTCATAAAATTCGCTCCAAACTGATTTAAGATTGAACTTAGTATAGATTTGTTTTTCTCATAAGTCAACCCATTATTCTAATTTTCTGTAAAAAAAATTTTTTTACATTACTTCAGCTACTGTGTCACTCTCTTCAAATAGCAGGAATAGATCCGCCAATGTCATGCGTTTCTTCTCTTCGCCACTGATATCCTTAATGATCTCCCCTTTTTCCATCACGATCACGCGATCGCCGTAATGCAATGCATCCTCCATTTTATGGGTGACCATTAAACAGGTGAGATTTTCTTCCTTGATTCGTTGATCGGTCAAAAGCATTAATTGCTTCGCGGTTTTCGGATCAAGTGCAGCTGTATGTTCATCTAGTAATAGTAAATCTGGTTTTGTGATTGTTGCCATCAATAAACTTAACGCTTGACGCTGTCCGCCAGAAAGGAAGCCTGTTGGTGTATCGAGATGATTCTCTAGCCCATTTCCGATCAGTTGGCAGAGTTCGCGATACATTTCTTTCTTTTGATTCAGCTGGCGTTGCCGCAAACGGCGTTTTTGTCCACGTTTTTCTGCTAAACCTAAGTTTTCTGCCACGGTTAAACGAGGAGCGGTGCCCATTTTTGGATCTTGGAAGACTCGGGCAATCGAGGTCGCTCGTTGTTCTTCAGAAAGCTTAGTTAAATCCTTGCCCATCACCGAAACTGTTCCATTGTCCAATTGCAGACTGCCGGAAATGCTGTTAAATAGTGTACTCTTTCCTGCACCATTTCCCCCTAAGACTGTAACGAATTCCCCAGGAGCGATCGTTAAGCTGACATTATTTAAAATCTTGCGTTTATCATTGATGCCATTGCTGATGGTTTTGCTGGCATTTTTTACTTCTACAGCGTTCATCTGACTACTCCTCCTTCTCTAATCCAGTCTTCAAATTCAAGGCTTCTTTTAAGCGCGGAATCATCAAGCATAGTGCCAAAATGATTGATGAGAAAATCTTCAAATAGGTGGTATCTAAACCAGCTTTAATGATAACTAAAATTAATAATTGATAGATGATACTACCTAAAACAATCGCAACTAACCGTTCAATGAAAGTTACTTCTCCATATAAGACTTCACCGATGATGATTGAAGCCAAACCGATAACAATCACACCAACACCTTTACCGATATCGGCATAACCGTCATTTTGGGCAATTAGCGCACCTGATAAAGCGATCACGCCATTTGATAAGGTTAGTCCAATGACTTTCATGCGGTCAGTGTTGATACCAATTGAACGTGCCATATTTTCATTATCACCAGTCGCGATGTAGGCTTGACCGAAATCAGTAAAGAAGAAAAACAATAGCAGGCCTACGATAATTATGATTGCGATTAGCCCTAATAGGACGATATCAAAATGATCCGGCAGATTTAAATTCGTAAAGAAATCTTGGATCTTTGGTTGCTTTAATAAAGAAAGATTGGGTGTTTGCATAATAAACAGCATCACCGAGTTCAATCCCGACATAACGAGTATTCCAGCAAGGATGACCGGGATCTTTCCTTTTGTATACAGCATACCTGTAATAAAACCTGCGCACATTCCAGCGACGATTCCTAGTAAGGTCGCAAGAATTGGTGATACGCCATTGGTGATGGCTGTCACACAGACGGCACCTCCTAGTGGAAATGACCCTTCTGTTGTCATATCCGGGAAATTCAAGATGCGATAGGTCATGAAAATGCCCAATCCTAAAATCCCCCATAAAAATCCTTGTCCGATTGCTGAAATAACCATCTGTCCTACTCCCCTTTAACTACTTCTGCTTTTTCTTTGATTTTTTCTGGAATCGTGATCCCTAATTCTTTTGCTTTGTCTTCATTGATGATCATATCGCCGTAATCAATCACGTTGACTGGTGTCGTTGCAGGTTTTGCTTTGCCGCTTAAAACATCTGCCGCCATTTTTCCAGATTCCACACCTAGCTCAAATTGATTCTGACCCACAGTTGCAATTCCGCCTTCTTTTACCATATTGTCTACGGATACAAATACTGGTTTTTTCGCTTTATCTGATTCATTGATCATCGTTTGAAAAGCACTGGCGATCGTGTTGTCTTGTGGAATGTATAAATAGTCGGTTTCTTGACAAGCTTGCTGTGTGATTTGAGCGATATCGTTACTTGAGCTGATTGCATATTTCTTCACGGTTAAGCCATCTTTTGTTGCGCGTTTTTCCGCTCGATCAATTTGTGATTTAGAATTTTCTTCTGAAGATGAATAGATCATACCGACTGTTTTCGCCTCTGGAAACATTTCCATCGCCATATCTAATTGCTGATCAACCGGTGTTAAATTATTGACTCCAGTGATATTTCCACCTGGCTTCTCAAGGTCTGTTACGAGGCCCGCGCCGATCGGATCGCTGATGGCTGACATAATAATCGGTGTATCACTGGTCGCGTTTGCCAATGCTTTAGCAGCTGGTGTTGCAACTCCGATTAATACATCGGAGTTTTTTTCTAATAATTGCTGACTCATACTGTTTAATTTGCTTTGGTCGCCTTGACCGTTTAAAAATTCGATTTTGATATTTTTACCGTCTTCATAGCCTTCATCTTTTAAGCCTTTGATCACTCCGTCTTTGATTTGATCTAACGATGGATGACTAATGAATTGTAAAATTCCGACAGTTTTCAGTTCTTCTTTATTATCTGTTGCCGCGCCCGTTTGACGTGACCCCATTTGATATGCAAAAACTCCGATTAATACAACGGCTAATGCAATGATTGATCCAATAATCCCTTTATTTTTCATGATAAATTCCTCCGATTTTTGTTTTTTAATGTATGATTTTTCGATTTGCTAGTTGATTTAGAAAACAGTAAAGGACAACTACCTAAATATTTAACGGTAGTTGTCCTCGAAAAAAACAAAAACCGCATAGATGGTCTCTATGCGGGAATAAGCATGAAAAAATATCCAGCATAGATACAAGATTTAGAAGTTGTCTAAACGTTGTATCTATGAGTGAATTCATAAATACAACTTATCTACGCCAGTTTTGCCAGCTATTTAATTGATTAGATAAGTTTGCGTTGTTCATGAATGTCACTCCTTTTTTAATGTTGAAGTTAGTTTAGCGGAAAAAAAATCAGGTGTCAACTCTTTTTATTAAAAAATGCTCATTTATTTTATTCGAAATCTCATTTTAGTTTTTTAGCTTCCACATCGGCAATCGATTTAACTCAGGAATGAACTCATGATTTAAATCCTTTAGACTCTCCACCACAAAGCGATTTTTTTCTTTGCCATTGTGGAAGAAAATAAAGGTTACCTGTCTCGGATCTAGCTGATACTTTTCAGCAATCGTTTCACTATCATAGACGATCGGATAATAATAAAATTGCCGGTTTAGCATAGGTTTTTGTTCGGGATCATCAAGAATCGTCATGACATTGTTGAAGGATGTTCCGTCTGGCTGGCTAAACATAATGGATATGGCTTTGGTCTCTTTTATTTTTTGATCCACCTTTTGATATTCAAGTGGAATGAGATGGTCTGATTTTAAAGAATCAAATACAAGCTCATTTAGTTGGTCTTGTCGAATCACCTTTTGTGCGAAAGCTGCAGAAGTTGAAAAAATGATTGCAAAGACAACAAGACTTGCTGCAATTAATAAGGATCGGCGTTCATTTTCTGATACAACAATAATAAATTTACGCCAAAAAATAAGGATTTTTTCTTTAACTATCGCTAAATATCTTTCCATAATAACGCCTCCTTGCTTATCATTATATTATTTTTACCTTAAGAGCGCTACCACCAGCGATCATTTTGGCTTTTTTTGCGTATTGGAGTTGAAAAAATCTGTTCTATATTGGATTGTTAGCGTTTTATTTTAATGCTATTATAATAATAACAATTGATTTCGGGGAGGTTTTAAGATGAGCAGTATTGAACATTTTTCGCACAAGGATATCAATAAAAAGAATCGACTTTTTTCGAATATTCGCAGTGTGATCGAGACAGCTTTTTATGGAAATAATGTGACGCGAATTCGTCACCTAACGGATGCCTATGCGTTGGCAAAGTCTAGTCCTGGAACGATCACCACTGATCTTGATGTTGCCTACACCAGTCGATTGCAGTTGCCTACTGATGCTAAGGTATTAGTCACAAATGATGGCAAGATCGTTGGACGAACAGCAGCCGCACGTCGAATTATTGGGCAAGAAGGAATTGATGCTGATTTTTATAGTGAGCTTTTACGAGAAGCAGTCTTTCAGGCAAGATCGAAGAAGTTCTATTCTGGGGAAGTCATCGTGGGTCTAGATGAAGAGTTTACGGTCAAATCACATTTGATGATTCCTGCAGATTATAGCCCGAACCTCTATTCCTATTTATTGAATTTTCAAATTGGCGATGCGAAACACCTTTTCTATCAGCAATCGGACGAAATCTATACTGGAGATATCTTCATCTTTGCTGATCCAGACTGGGAGCATCCTGATTTTCCTGATGGTGTGGTGGTGATTGATCCATTGCATAATTGTGCAGGAATTCTTGGGCTACGCTATTTTGGCGAGCTGAAGAAAGCGACGTTGACACTTGCTTGGGCAACTGCTCATCGTAATGGTTTTATCGCTTGTCATGGCGGTATGAAACAGTATCTATTAGAAGATAAAAAATACACGATGGCGGCTTTTGGATTGTCTGGATCAGGTAAGTCAACGATTACTTTAGCCAAACCAAAAAATAAAGGCGAAGTTCATGTTCTGCATGACGATGCGTTTGTCATTTCGAAGGATAAGGGCTCGACCACTGCGCTAGAACCGGCTTATTTTGACAAAACACAGGATTATCCGATGTCTAGTGAACAGATCAAATATATTGTTACGGCACAAAATGTTGGTGTGACCTTAGATGAAGAAAATAAGAAAGTGCTAGTGACTGAAGATATCCGAAATGGAAATGGTCGTAGCATCAAGAGTCGCTACGCAACGCCAAATCGAGTGGATCATATCGATGAAAAAGTCGACGGACTGTTTTGGATCATGAAGGATGACAGCCTTCCGCCAGTAATCAAAATCGAAGATCCTTCCCTTGCAGCGGTTTTTGGGGCGACATTGGCTACGAAGCGTTCAACTGCAGAAAATGTCGTTGGTGAAGTTGCCGATCAATTAGTCATTGAGCCCTTTGCAAATCCGTTCCGCTGTTATCCCTTACAGGAAGATTATCAGGATTTCAAAGACCTGTTCCAGAAGAAAAAGACGGATTGCTACATTTTGAACACCGGGGACTTTAAAGGACGGAAAGTAACGCCAGAAGAAACACTTGGCAGTATTGAAAAAATCATTGATGGCTCCGCTGAGTTTAAACCCTTTGGTCCGCTAAAAGGGATCAGCTATTTACCGGTCAAAAAGCATGAGCCGGACTTTAATAGTCATCACTATTTGATTCATTTAATGACCCGACTTGAAACTCGTTTAGCCTTTGTTCAGTCTCGGAAAACTTATCAAGGCGGCTATGATCGCCTGCCTAATGAAGCGGAACAATTACTTTTATACCTGCTGGATCAGCTTCATAATTACAAAGAAACTATTACTGTCTAAGTTTTTGCCAGTGACTTGCTTGGTCACTGGCGTTTTTTTGTTTATAATAGAGCTATTATGAATAGAAATGAGGGATAAAAAATGTCCTTTGATGGAGTTTTTACCCATGCGATGGTACGAGAATTAAAGGATCAGCTCGTTACTGGAAGAATATCGAAGATCCACCAACCTTATGAAAATGAAGTTGTTTTAGTGATCCGAGCTCAAGGAAAGAATCGGCGCTTGCTGCTTTCAGCTCATCCAAGCTACGCGCGAATTCAATTAACTGAAATTGCTTATACAAATCCAGACAATCCGCCGAATTTTGTAATGATGCTGCGGAAGCATTTAGAAGGCGCGATTTTAGAAGATATTCATCAAGTCGAAAATGATCGTGTGGTTCACTTCACCTTCAGTAAACGTGATGAATTAGGTGATTTGCAAAATATCGTCCTGATTGTTGAGCTTATGGGACGTCACTCAACGATTATCCTGTTGAATAAGCAAACAGGAAAAATTCTGGATGCCATCAAGCATATTGGGCATTCACAGAATACCTACCGCTCCATCCTGCCCGGCAGCGAATATATTGAACCGCCAAAGCAAGAGCAGCTGAATCCATTTCACGCAACCAAGGAGCAAGTGTTCAAGATTCTTTCAACTGCCGAAACGTTGGATGGACGATATTTGCAGCAAAATTTCCAAGGATTGGGACGCGACACCGCCGAGGAATTGGCTTATCGTATTGACAAACGTCCAAATGAAAAAATGGTTGTTTGGGCTGATTTTTGGGAAAAAGTTCAATCCGAACTTACACCGACGTTGGGACTCAAAAATAAAAAAGAATTCTTTGCACCGTTGGACTTTGAAACCTTCGAAGAAAGTACCGTATACGATAGTTTGAGCGCTTTGCTAGATGCCTTTTACGGAGAAAAAGCCGAAAAAGATCGCGTGAAGCAATTAGGAAATGACTTGATTCGCAAAGTTGAAAATGAGATCAAACGCAATCAGACAAAACTGGCTAAACGTGAAAAAACGTTAAGCGATTCTGAAAATGCCGAAGAATTCCGTCGCGATGGTGAATTACTGACCACCTTTATGGCGCAAGTTCCACGGGGAGCGGAAAGCATTGAATTACAGAATTATTATGAGGACAATGCGCCAATAACCATCAAATTGAATCCCGCATTAACCCCTAATCAAAACGCACAGAAGTACTTCCAGAAATACCAAAAGCTGAAAAATGCGGTCAAATTGATTTACGATCAAATTGCTGAGGCTAAAGACGAAATTGCCTACCTCGAATCTGTCTTAGCTCAATTAGAAATCGCTGGGCCGATGGATATTGAAGTCATCAAAGAAGAGCTGATTGCCAGCGGCTACTTAAAGAAAAAACGCAGCAAGAAAAATCGCAAACAGGCCCCTTCTAAACCAGAACGCTTTGTTGCGAGTGATGGAACAGAGATTTTCGTTGGAAAGAATAATCTGCAAAATGATCAATTGACCTTGAAGCAAGCGCGGAAAAGTGATATTTGGCTGCATGCCAAAAACATCCCTGGCTCGCATGTCATAGTAAAAGATGACGCACCTAGTGAAGAAACGTTGCTGGAAGCTGCTGAATTGGCAGCCTACTTCTCAAAATTTCGGCAATCGGCACAGGTCCCGGTTGATTATGTCGCAGTCAAGCATGTTCATAAACCAAATGGTGCTAAACCGGGGTTTGTGATTTATGAAAATCAAAAAACGTTGTTCGTAACACCAGAAGAATCAGTTGTTGAGCAATTACGAAAAAATGGAACAGCCTAATTTGGCTGTTCCATTTTTTTGTTAGATTAGTCTTTTGTCAACTTCGTACGGATTTTAACTCCTAAGATTTCTAAGAAGAAATTGAAAATTGGAATACCCACGATCAATCCCCATACACCTAAAAATTTTTCACTGACTAATAAAATAACGAAAGTATAAAAAATCGGTAGCTTTGTCCGGCTCGACATAAACTTTGGATTCAAAATATAGGCCTCAATACAATGAACCACCACAATCAAAATTAATACATAAATGACGGTCTGAATCCCTCCTGTTGAATAAGCAATTAGCGTTAACGGAATACAAGAAAAGATCACTCCAGCAACAGGGATTAAGCTTAAGAAGAAAATCATGATCGCTAATGTTGGCAATTGCGTAAAACCAATCAGACCTAGACCAACTGTGGTAATTATTGTATTGACGATCGCAATCAGTAATTGAACCTCTACAACGACACCGAATGTTTCAACGAAGACTCTGGCAAAGTAAAACAAATCCTGGAAAAACCACGCATAATTACTACTCAGAAAATTCTTTGAAAATAGGATCGTTTTCTCTTTTTCTACCATGAAGAAAAAGCTCAATATAAACGAGACAATAAAAGCGATGGCTAAGCGACCAACATTTTGTAATTGTTCCAAAATAATTCCAGCACCGCTTTCAACCTTATCCTGCCAGTTATGATTCTTAAAATAACTAGAAATGAAGTTCGTTACCACGTCAGAATTGAATTCTTTATGCTGATAAAAATGAACGATTGAATTATAGGTCGAGACGACTTGATCAATCAAAATGGTTGAATACCTAGAGATCAAAAGATATAGCAACCACAATTCAAACAGATAAAGAATGGTCGCCAGCAAGAATGTCGGAGCTTTAATATAGCGTTGAACAAATTTGACGATTTTGACCGAAATCAACGTGAAAATGAACGTTAACAAGATCGGTGTCATAAAATCTCTGACTAAAAATAAAATGAAGATAACCAGTGCTAAGACTGTGACTCTTCGTAATCGAGTATTGCTTACAAATTTCTCATACATATTGGACCCTCTTATTCGTATAGATGTTTAATTTGCCTTTAGAAGAATCATTCTATTCGATAGTCGAAAAAGTTAAATAGGCTATCTTCTAAAAACTTCTGAAAATACTATACCATTAAACCTCATTTTCAGCTTCTAATATACTTTTCAATAGTATTAAATTTGATAGCTAGATCGTCATTTTTCTGCTGCTTAACGTCTTTTTTGAAATATTAAGAAAACCACCGGAGAATGAATTCTCCGGTGGACTTTTTGTATGATTAACCTTCTTATTGAAGATCACTGATCTTAAACTCTATTCCAAGGGCGTTTCTATAATATTCTGGATACATCTCCTTCCCACATTTTTCACAGGTAAATTGGGGAGGATTGTTCGGATCATTTGCAATATCTGCATCATCTAAAAATTTTACTACATCCATTGGGATTGATTCTTTTTCACCACAACTTAGACATATAAATTTCACGTTGGCGTTCCCAATCCCAGCGAATTGCTTTAAAAGTTTTTTCTTTTTCTTCTTCATACTGTTGCCTGAATTCTTTTTGGTCAATTTTTCGATTCTCCTCTCGCATAAACCGCTTTGCATGGTTATCTTTCGCATATTTAATAACTAACCTTCCATTTTTGCGCACACTCATCCCAACGAATTCATAGTACTCACCGCAACAAGAACATTCTAAGGGATTTTCACCAAATTCTTCGGTTATTCTTTCTTCCCAGGATTTTGGTCTTAAGGCCTCATTCAGATTGATAAACCGCTTTTTTACTCGTTTCTGATACTCCTTCATGACCTTTTTCATTAATGTTTTGATTCTACGACTATAGATTCCATAGCGACGAATCGTTTTGAAATTCTTATTTTGAATATGGCGAATCAGTGCAGCTATGAATTCGTCTATACTCATGGTCATCGTCTCTTTAGTATTCGTTCGTTTGTCCATATAGTTGAACATGACAGTGTCGCCATCATACATTAAGATTCGGCTTAATGCGATCGGGCCACGCTTCATATAACGACTGATGTATTGGAGTAGTGACTTTAGATTTGTCCTGCTCCTTTTAGGAGCATTTACGTAAAACCCTTCTCCATTGTTCTTGTACGCAGCTTGTAATCTTGATTGAACTCTTTGCTTGTCCCACTCACCTAACGTTCGTCTAATTAGTTTCAATACAGCATTTTTCCAGTATTTTCTTAACATAGAAAAAGGTAAATAATCGTATTCTTCCCAACTTCCATCTCTTGTTAAGCCACCCATAGTAACAACCATATGAACATGCGGATTAAATTCTAGTTTTGATCCAAAGGTGTGGATTGTAGCTACTATACCTGCCTTCACCTTTCTTTTCTCAAAATAGGCAAGAATAATTTTTGCGGCTTCATCCATTAGTCCTTTCAGTAAGGAATCTCGATAGTTTTCCATCATAAAGATTTCCCGTAACCCCTCATCGATCGTAAAGATTACGTGCCGATGTGTCACTTTAAACATATCATTCGCCACAACCGCTGACCAACTTTGGCTTTCACCTGTTGCACACGTTGGACAGAACTTTCCACGACATTTCAAGGGAACAAACTTTGTTTGATGACATCCTTCGCAGACAAACAGTCGGTATCCTTTTTGAATATCTCCACAATATCTAAACTTGTTTACTTCCCGTTTGACGACTAGCCGAATCTTTCGCCCGTATTTCTCAACAAAGTTATCCCAATTATGGTGTTCGTCAAAAAAGATTGCTTCGAGAATATTCGCTTTCATAGTAATATTTTACTTGTTCAAAAACAAAATGAAAAGGGCTAAAAGACTGGTAGTGCAGCCTTTTTAGCCCTTAACTTTTTATACTTTCTTTACTGTTTGAAAAAAACCGGTAGAATTACTTCTACCAGTCTCGAAAATAACTTATACTACTGACTTTGCCAATCAGCAGGATAGGTAACATAGATGAACCGTGCATCTCCGGTCACTGAAAACTTTATGCTGCTGCTTTTAGGGATAAAAATAATTTCGCCAGCTTTAGCAGATATTGTCCTGCCATCAATAACTACATCTAATTGACCAGAGATGATATAATCCACCTCATCGTATTCTAAAGTCCAATCAAATGTAGTGTCTTTCATTACCATTAATCCACAACCCAAACGAGGGCTTTCTTGAAGAGATACTAGATCTTTTGTATAAACGATGTCAGCGGGATTACCTGTGTCTAAAAGATCCTCTTCCGCTACTTCAATTTCCGGTAATTTAATAGATAAAATGCCGCTTGGATCGACATTTTTTGTCGGCATCAAGTTTTCCATTACTAATTTTCGAATCAATTTTTCGAGCATTTCTTGATTCATTTCTGTCATTGTTTACCCCTCCTTCTTACCTAACACGCGATTTGCCATGAACATCCCTACAAAAATAGCGGTGATGCCAGCCACTAATTTGCCTACCATCATTGGAAAAATCATTTCTTTAGCAACACCTGCTGTAAACCCAAGATGATCTCCTAGCACAAAGGCAGCAGAAACGGCAAATGCCACATTAATAATTTTTCCTCTTTGATCCATATCTTTCATCATTTGGAACATCGGGATACTATTGGCTAAAGTAGCGACTAAACCTGCGGCCGCCACTTCGTTCATCCCCATGGCTTCTCCCAGTTTTAATAAGGGTTTACTAAAGACTTTGGTAATGACAGCTACTAAACAAAACGCTCCAGATAGAGTCAAAGCGATCCCACCAACTACTTCAATTCCTTCTGTAACTGGAGTAATTCCTTTGATAACGGTAATACCGACCAATTGTTGGATAGCGCCAATAACCAATCCGAAGATCGCTGCCGCTACCACGCCTTTTCCAAAAATTGTGAACCCCTTGATCATCCCTTTTGGCGCAAACCATAGACCAATCATGATTAATACAGCAAAAATTACAATCGGAATCAAATTGACTAAAATCATTCCAATAGGCATCCCCGCAGCTAGTCCACCAGCCAAACACCCGATTGGAATTGTTACCATACCGCTTAATACACCAGTAGCTAAAAATTGTTGATCTTCTTTTTCAATGATTCCTAAAGCAACTGGAATTGTGAACACGATCGTTGGCCCCATCATGGCTCCTAAGATTGTTCCTGCAAAAAGACCAGCCTGCGGATCAACAGCCATCTGTTGTGCTAAAGCAAAACTACCCATATCATTTGCTAAAATAGTTGTCGCGAACATCGATGGATCAGCACCAAGCATACTGTATAAAGGAACGACAATTGGGCTTAATAGATTTGCCAAGATTGGTGCTAAGGTGATGATCCCAACCATTGATAATGCCAGCGAACCCATCGCCATGATTCCTTCTTCAAACTGTTCCCCTAATCCTAACTTCCCACCGATTACATGATCGACCGCACCAATGATCATGAAGATAACCATGATATACATAATGATTTCATTTATACTCATTCTCATCTCTCCTTGAATTATTTGTCTCCACCGAATCAACCACTCCAACAATCATGGCATCTATCGGGATTCCTTCATTTTCCGCGGAAATTCTTGCTGCCATTCCCTGCGTAATCAATACGAGGTCGCCAACTCCTGCTCCTGCATTGTCTGCAGCAACTAATAGTCCTTCCGCTTGTTCTAAGTTCATATTCCAAGTTTTTACCAGCATAAATTTAGAGCCATTTAATTTTTCATCTTTCCGTGTTGCCCATAAACTTCCTGTCACTTTTCCCAGCAGCATCCGCTTCTCCCCCAATCTGAATATTCATCTCTTGAACATAATCTTCAGCCAGAGGTGTCAACCGGCTGCCTTCAGGAATGACTAAAGAGTTCGTTTCTTTAGTCAATTCAATTAAATCTTTTTGTGTTAAGTATTTCCCTCGCTTGAAGGGACTATCCTTGCTTTTTTGCTTGTGTATCCATTGATCGATTTTATCGATAGAAAATTCAAAGTCTAAACCAAATTGAACGGTTTCTTTTTTTAGTGCATCATATTTCTTTAATAACGCGAATCTTGCTTGATTTTTCAATTTATTGCGATCGACTTCACTAGCCAGTACCCAAACTGGTTTTCCCTTTATTAAAAACTGAAGAATCGCTGCAGTTGTAGGATCGATCACCTGAAGATTGGCTACAGCTGCAAGCTGCGATAAGGATAATGAGTTGACTAGAAGGGCACTTGCTGTAGGAGCATCAGTCTGTACCCAGTTCACTTTAGTGGAAAGACTTTCGATGACTGCTTTTGGGTACTCGCCAATTTGCCGAAGCAAAGCAATTGAAAGAGTTACGTCCGTTGTAGGAAGGCGAACGGATTTTAGAACTTCCCGAGTTACTTTTTCAATGATGATTTCGATTTCATTTATCTTCATTACTGGCAATCTCCTATTTTACTATCACTCCCGTAACACCTTTCTTATATCCACAAGCGTTTGCCTCGTCATAATCAATATGCATAGCTGTAGTAAAATCTGGACTGATCCGAATTACTACGTCATCAAAAATTAAGGAGCGCTCACTATTTATTCTGACCTTGACGATTTCCTTATTTGAGACCTGTTGTTTTTTTGCATCCTCTGGTGTCATATGAATATGTCTTTTAGCAACAATCAATCCTTTGGTTAATTGAACGACCTGATCCCCGTTTAACACGGTGATGCCAGGTGTTTGTTCAATCATGCCGCTTTCTCGAATCGGTGTATCAATTCCTAGAATTCGTGCATCGGTTAATGAAACCTCCACCTGGGATTCGTTTCGTTCAGGTCCTAGAATCACAACATTTTGGAACATTCCCTTTGGTCCAGCGATGGTCACTCGTTCTTTACAAGCAAACTGCCCAGGTTGAGACAGTTTTTTTGCCTCAGTAAGCTGATAGCCTTCTCCAAAAAGCTGATCGACATGTGCTCTTGAGAGATGGACATGTCTTCCTGATGCTTCTACCGGAATTTGCGATTGTTGTGTTTCCTTTATTTTTTTTACAATTTCATCGACAAGTGCATCATATTGCTTCACATTTTAGCCTCCTTCATTCAAGAATCTTTTTTACTGGAACTCAAAAGCGCTGCAAAAGGCAGTTCGCTTTTGAGTAAAATTATTCGTGTGTTTGCTAGGAGACTTACTCTTGAATCATTTTTGGTAGAATTGCATCAACTTCGGTATGAGGACGTGGAATCACATGAACAGACAGTAGTTCTCCTACTCGCTCTGCCGCAGCGGCTCCTGCATCGGTGGCTGCTTTTACCGCACCTACATCGCCGCGAACCATGACTGTCACCAATCCACCGCCAACCTGCTCTTTGCCCATCAATGTTACGTTTGCTGCCTTCACCATAGCATCTGCTGCTTCTACTGCACCTACTAATCCTCTTGTTTCGATCATTCCTAAAGCGTTTGTACTAGACATTATTATTTCCTCCTAAAAGTTTATTGTTAAAATTTTTTCAAATTATTGTAACCGTGCTAAAATTTGTGACACTAACGTATTAATTAATTCTTCGTTAGCTGTTATTGGGGATGCTTCCTCATTTGTCGACGTTTCATTACTACGAATCTCTTCTAACTCTGTGGTTCCATAAGCAACCCGTCTTAAATTGAATAGATGCTGCGGACCAATGTTATCGGAGGTAGAGCTTCCTCCGATGCTACCGCAGCCTAGTGTGAGAGCGGGGACTAGATTGGTCGTTCCGCCGATACCGCCTAGCGCTGCTGGCGTATTCACTAATAAACGCGAGACGGGCTTTTCTAAGCCAAAAGCTTGAATAACCTTCCTGTTTTCGGTGTGAATGACCATCGTATGTCCAGCGCCTTCTTCCTTCAAAATTTCTTTTGAAAGATCGCAGGCGGCTTGCCAATTTTCAACTGTATAAAAAGCGATGATCGGTGCTAATTTCTCTCTGGAATATGGATATTTTGGTCCGACATGTTTTTCGTTGGCCACGATTAAGCGGCAGCTCTTCGGAATAGTCAAACCTGAAAGATCGGCGATATGTTGAACAGATTTTCCGACTATTTGTGGATTCATAGTTCCATTTGATCGTAGAATAAATTTGGCTAGCTTTGCCGCTTCTTCCTCAGATAAAAAATATGCTCCCTGATGGACTAATTCAGCTCGAACCTCTTTTTCATTAGCCGTCTCCACAATAATCGACTGTTCGGAGGCACAAATCGTTCCGTTGTCGAAGGTTTTTGAATCCATAATTCGTTTGACTGCTAGCTTGATATCAGCGCTGCGCTCGATATAGGCTGGTCCATTTCCTGGTCCAACCCCAATTGCTGGCGTGCCTGAAGAATAGGCCGCTTTCACCATGGCGTTTCCGCCGGTTGCTAGAATCAAATTTGTGTCTTTATTGACCATAAGTTCATGAGTTCCTTCCATGGTAGGCATGGTCATAACGGATACACAGGCTTTTGGAATTCCTTCTTTTTCTAAAACTGTTTGAATAATTTTGACTGTCTCTGTGATGCAGCCTAACGCATTAGGATGTGGTGAAAAAATAATACTATTGGCTGCCTTAAGAGCAATCAGGGCTTTATAAATCACGGTTGATGTTGGGTTGGTTGAAGGAATCAAACCGGCGATCACGCCTACTGGTACAGCTATCTCTGTAATTCTGTTTTCCACATCTTCTTTAATTACGCCAACTGTTCTCATATCCTTAATATATTCATAAACTGTTTTTGACGCGAAGCTATTTTTGATCATTTTATCCTGCCAAACGCCAAAACCTGTTTCCTGATTAGCCATTTTCGCTAGTTTTTCCCGTTGGTTATAGGTTTCTTCAGAAATAGCCTGACAGATACGATCAATTTGTTGCTGTGAAAAGCCCGCTAATATTTTTTGTGCTTTTTTGGCTTCGTGGATCAAATTTCTAACTTCTTGAATCGATTGTAAATCTTTGTCGATTAATCCCAATTACTTTCACTCCCCTCGGATTCCATTAAAATGGCCTTGATTAAGCTTTCTTTTGTTGCAAATTTGATTTCCTTTTTCGTCAGTGATCGGAGATTCATTTTATAGGCGATCGTTCGCAACTCAGAAACTTTTTTATCTACTAATTTTTTCTTCAACTCTTCATCTTCAACATTTTCGCGGATAATGGGCTGATCGGGAATCTTTTCTTCTATAGTGGTTGCTTCAGCAGTTTCTTTCTCATTCATTTCTTGATGAGTCGTTTCTTCTGGTATTTCTTCACTATTCGTTTGAGAAGTTGTTTGTTCTGGATCCCTCATCAAAGCTTTGGTTTGCTCATCTACACGAGCAATTACATGACTAGACAGAAGGCAATTTAAAATATTTGCCATTTGTGTCGCCGCCTCTACCGCTGCATTTACCGCCGCTACATCGCCAGTTAATTGAATGGTCGTTATACCACCTCGAATGACTTCCGCGTTATTCAACGTTACATTGGCCGCCTTGAGTGCTGTATCGGCAACACTAACCGCTCCTAAATATCCACGGACTTCAATCATTCCTAGTGCTGTCATCTTGTATCACATCCTTAATAATCCTTGGGATCGGTTGCTACATTTTGAACAGTTTGTGCGAATGCGTTACAAGCTGCTTTACAAGCTGATTGCGTACCAGATAACAAGGCGCCGCCGAAATTTGTTTCTGAGGGTGGTCCATAAAAGACCCCCATTTTTACATCTGCTGCTTTAAGAGCAGCGTCTAAACCTAGCATCGCTTCTAGTGGTGGCGCGATCAAGTAAGCGATCGCTTCTCCTTCAGTGATATTGGCTTCTTTGGATAGAAAACGGCCAGAACGTGAAATCACATGAGCAAAGTAAGGAATACTATCATCATCATTGGCACTGATAAAGCTCGCCTCATTTTCGATGACTTGAATAGCGATGGCTAAGCCACTGCTCACTTCTGCTGGACTGGGACCAGCTAGGATTCCAATCACTTCACCCGCTAATTTGGTTGAAGCATTTCCAGCTCCTCCATACATGCTTTTAGCATAAACAACTTCGACTTCTGCTGCTTTCGTGGCTTCATCCAGTGCGACATAGGTTACATCATCGCAATCAGAAGTAATGATGCCCAATGATTTCATTCCTTTTGGCAGGTCAAACTGTTTTGCTAAGTCCTCGTCAGCATTGGCGATCATTTTTACACTTAGGACGTTTGCTCCTAAACGATCATTTCTCATTTTTTTCCCTCCTTCGGCTATTCCGCTTCCTTCAAATCAATTCCTGATTTCTTTTTCTGCAACATTTTATAAATCAGCTCGGCAATATAAGCACCCGCTTCAACAGCAGGAGTCCCACCTTTATGAATATTGGAAATCACCGTTCGGCGTGCTTCTGGCATTCCAACTGTCGGACGATAAGCGATATAAGCACTCATGGATTCCGCGGTTACCAAACCAGGCCGCTCTCCAACAAGCAAGCAAACAACCTCTGCTTCGGTTAATTCCGCAATTTTATCCATTGCAGGAACGCGGCAGTATTTAACAAAAAGCACTTGGTCAAAATCCAGATCGTACATTTTTAAGCCTTGTTTAATAGACGGGAGAATTTCTTTGACGTTGGCTTCTATTGCCGCTGAGCTAAGTCCATCACCAACGACAATTTGTAATTTAGCGCCTTTTTGGCACTTGTCTTTGATTATTTCACAGTTGGTTTCATCGAAAACTCGACCATAATCTGGTCTGGTTAAATACTCATCTTTACTTTGACAAATGGTTTGAGTCGGAATTAAATTCAACTCTTTGATTAATTCCTCTGAAACATCTGAAAATACAGCATCTTGTGCGGCAGCATGATCTGCTCGAAAGCGCAAGACGGATTGAGTCATATAACGTTGTCCCGCACGCCCGACGCCGATGCGTGCCGGCGTAAAGGATTTCATTTTCAAATAGCCATCTGCATCATTTGATTCAGTCACTAACAGTTGTTTTTTTAAATCGACTTCTGTAATGTCCGCGATACTACAATTCTCATCGACGTTTTCGGATACTTTATCATTGGCTGCTTCCGTAACATTTTTAGTTGCTACTGCCGTATTTCCTTGCTGATCCACTAAATCGGTTAAAATTGATTCCACCATTTTCTTGATATCTTGTTCGTTCATTTTCTTCACCCTCTCTTATTTAAGAAATAATGAGGCATCGCCAGCTCGTTGAGTCAGCTTGCCATTTTCCATAATGCCCATTTTTTCCAACCATTCTTCAAACTCCTTGATTGGTCTTAAATTGAACATTTCGCGTATCGTCGCTGTTTCATGGAAGCCGGTGGTTTGGTAATTCAGCATGACATCATCCCCATGAGGAATTCCCATGATATACGTACAACCAGCTGCGGCTAGCAGGACGGTAAGATTTTCCATATCATTTTGATCAGCCTTCATGTGATTGGTATAGCAGACATCACAGCCCATTGAAATGCCTGTTAGCTTGCCCATAAAGTGATCTTCTAGACCTGCTCGAATAACCTGTTTGGAGTCATAAAGATATTCTGGCCCAATAAAACCTACAACGGTGTTGACAATAAAAGGGTCATATTTTTTAGCAAACCCATAGCAGCGAGCTTCCATCGTAACCTGATCTGCCCCAAAGTTGGCTTCTGAGGAAAGCTCAGAACCTTGTCCTGTTTCAAAATACATTACGTTTGGCCCTACTGCTTGTCCCTGTTGTAAGACTAAATCCCGTGCCTCTTGAATTAAACCGCCGCTAATTCCAAAGGCCGTGTTGCCCTTTTCTGAACCTGCAATTGATTGGAAGACTAGTCCTGTTGGAGCCCCTTGGCGAATCGCCTCCATTTGCGTCGTTACATGGGCGAGCACACAGGTCTGTGTCGGAATGTCCCATTCACTTCTGAATTCTTCAAACTTATTAAGGATACGCACGACACTTTCAGTTGAATCATCTACGGGATTTAGACCAATAACAGCATCACCGACACCGTATGACAATCCCTCCATGACCGAAGCCATGATTCCATCCACATTATCAGTAGGATGATTCGGCTGCAGACGAGCAGAAAATGTTCCTGTTTTTCCGATGGTGGTGTTCGCAGTTTTTTGGATTTTGATCTTCTTAGCACCAACAATCAAATCCATATTCGACATTAATTTACAAACCGCTGCTATCATTTCAGCTGTTAAACCTCTGGATATTCGTTTAATATCAAAGTCACCTGTTTTATCAGATAGAATCCATTCCCTAAGCTCCTCCACGGTCCAGTGTTTAATTGAATCAAAAATCTTAAGGTTGACTTGATCAACGATAATTCTCGTTACCTCGTCTTCATCATAATCAACAACTGGATGATTAAATAAATCCTCTAAAGTTAATTGCGCGAGAACTACTTTAGCAGCAATTCGTTCCTCGGAGCTTTCAGCCGCTACTCCTGCCAGCTTATCGCCGGATTTTTCTTCATTAGCTTTGGCTAGAACTTCCTTAACGCTTCGAAACTGATAAGTCTTACCAAAAAGCATGGTTTTCAAAATCATTTCTATTTCACTCCTTTTAATTAAATACTAGTGTTTTAACAATCACTGGCAGAACGGCTCCGCCAGCCACTGGTTTTCCGATATCAATATAATCGCCGTTTTCAACTAAGATTGAATCCAGACAGACAAAGGGATAACTCCTTGGCAGCTGGGCAAAGAGACTATGCCCTAAAGCTTTAGCCATATCTTCTTTAACAAGTACAATCAAGGGGAATTTTTCATCAATCAATGGCTTCAATCCTTTAACAATTCCGGTTGCGTATCTTTGAATTTCGATAAAACTGGGGTTCTTTTTCCCTTCAATAGCTAGAACGATTTGCGACAAATCATCTTCCAACCGATGCCAATTCAGTTTTTCCTTAATTTGAAGCGCAATCTGTTCTGTGTTTTGTGTTTCATCATTTTTCGAAAGCTTCAGAATCGGTAAATTTTTTAATGGCAATAACTTTTCTGTATAGGAAATGGTACTTCCGCTCACCTCAGCAGTATGAGAACCAGCTCCGACGACCGTTGCTCGAATCGTTTCTTCGGAAGGCAGGATATCCAGCTCTGAAAATAATCTGGATTCTTTTAATTGCTGGCCTAACAATAAACCGATATCTCCGTATTTGAAGCAATCCTTTTCCTGACTTTCAAGACAATCTGCGACTCCGCCTGAAAATGTTAGAGAGGTAAGATCGTAATCCAGCTTTAAACCATGGTTAGTCATCAGCAAATCATAATAGACACTTTTTTCTCCTATTCCTACGCTGTTTTCAAGAACAGTTACTAACTCTGCAACAATCTTTTGGAGCTCTTGCTTTTCCGCTGCTTTCCCCTCTTCTATCAAAAGCTTTTGTTCTTTGATGATTTGTTTGAGCTTTGGTGAAATGTATTGGATGGTCTGTGTTTTTGGGTCTATTTTGATTAAGCGACCGCCAATATCAAAGCAAGCTGTATCTAACGTATCTCCGTCTCTAAAGGCTGCTAAATTTGTGGTTCCTCCACCAATATCTAAGTTGACAATAGTTCCTTTGTACTGCTTCGATAACTTTTCCGTTCCTGCCCCTTTTCCTGCAATAATGCTTTCCAAATCCGGTCCAGCAGTGGCTACTACGAAGTCTCCAGCATAACCGCTGAGTGCCTTCAACACTTTACTAGCATTTGTCTTTCTCGCCGTCTCACCTGTAATAATGACAGCACCCATTTGGATATCACCTTTTTCGATTCCTGCCTGTTTGTATTGTTCGGTCACGAATCGTTTGATGGGTTCATCATCGATTTCCTTTTGATTTATCAGAGGTGTAAAAATAATCTCACTTCGATAAATGACTTTCTTGTCAGAAATCATAATTCTGGGAACTGAGAAGGCAGATGCGTAATTTTCGATCGTCAGCTCCGACAAGACTAGCTGCGTAGTTGATGTTCCTAAGTCGATGCCAACGGTTAACATTTTTTCTTTTCCCAAAGCCTACCCTCCTGTCAAAACATAAAAAAGACGCTTAAAAAAGAGAAAATTTCTTTTCACTTTCTTAAGCGTCTTTGCTTAATTTTTAAACAACGTCAATGTTGTCATTTTCAAAGGTGAAACAGGCTTTTGTACCGTTTCTCCCCGATTCAATTTTTATCTTGCCTTTTAATTTATCCTTTACATAGCTTGTGATGATCATTAGGCCGAGACTGTCGCCGTGATCCGCCTTTGGATCGAAGCCCTTCCCGTTGTCCTCGACTGTAATGTAGATTAAACTCTTCTCCTTTTTGCCGATAATCCTTACTTGTCCCGATTGGTGGGAGTCAAAAGCATGATCGAACACATTTTGCAGCAATTCATTCACAATCAAAGAGATGGTGACCATTTCATCACTTAGAACCTGAATCTCCTGGTCAATATCTAAAGTCAAGTCAATTTCTCGCTCTGGCGAACTTTGGATGATGTGACGAAAATTGAAGACAACTGCCTCCAGAGTTTGATACAGCGAAACTTGATCTTCAACCTGCTTAGAAAGTAATTCGTGAGAAGCCGCAATGGCCATAATCCGTGAAACGCTCTCCCGAAGAATTTTTTTGGCTTCTGAACTGCTAGTTCTTCTTTCTTGAATCCTTAATAAAGAGACGATCGACTGCAAATTATTCTTTACACGATGATGGATTTCTCTAATAACAACCGATTTGGAAATGATCTCGGCCTCTTTGCTTTTGACATCGGCATTATCCTGGATAATGACTAATAATTTTCCGCCCTTTTCAATCCAGATCTTCTTAATGATAAAATAATAGCTCAAATAAGCTGTTTCATTTTCAATCGTTTGATTGGAAGCTTGCCGGCCGATTTGATACATGATGTAATCAAAGGTTGTGTAATCAAGGGTCAAATTATCGTAGTGCATATTCTTGATTCGATCTTTGTAGCCTAACCTGCGATAAAGGTTCTTCGCTTCTTTATTGCTAGAAATTAAAAATCCATACTTATCATAGACGAGTATCGCCTCAGGCAGCTGATTGACGAAGGATTGATCTAAGTGACTTAGAGTTTCTGATGACGGAAGCCTATCAGAAATTCGATCATTGCTTTCTTTTATATCGTCTTCGGCTACCCCCTTTTCCAGAATGATCACGCCGATCGTTTTTCCGTTATTTTTAATTGGAAAAACCGATTGCTGAATTAAAATGTTTTCCTGGCTGACGGCCATGAGCTTCACCGAGTTTAAACCCGTTTCTAAGGTTCTCAATGCCCCCGGTTCATTTTTTAATAAGGCATCTTCGCCGACAATATCGCGTTTGTATAATGATTTTTGAGTCTTTGGCCGCTTGTGATAAATCACCAATGCTTCTTTTTTCATTTCGTTATAAACATCGATAAACACATCGATTTCTTCGTAATGAGGATTCTTTTCAAGCTGCTGAGCTGAATGAAGCAAGGCTTCGATGTCGTCAGGAGAAAGAGAGGTATATTCCTGACAAAGTTGAATCATTCCGGCATCACTCATCGTTTATCACAATCAATTCAGCAATTTCACTCATTGGACAACGCTTGTCCATGCTTAACTTACGAATCGTTTGATAGGCTTCAGCTTCAGATAAGCCGTTTTCTTTACTCAAAATGCCTTTTGCTTTTTCGATGATTTTTCGCTCGTCTAATTTTGTCTTCAATTTTTCAACCTGCTTGATTAAATCTTGAGTTTCCTTACCGCGAGCAATACTCATTTCCAACGTTGGGATCAATGATTTTTCATCTAAGGGTTTTACCAGATAGCCAATTGCGCCAAGATTCTTTGCTTTGGTCGTATTTTCAACATCACTGTAGGCTGATAGAAACACAATGCTGCTGGCTGTATTGTCCTGAATAATTTTTTTTCCTGCTTTTAGTCCATCTAAAACGGGCATTTGAATATCCATTAAAACAACATCCGGGCGCGTTTTCTTACAAATTTCAATGACTTCAAAACCATCTGCTGCTTCGCCAACGACTTCGTAGCCCGCTCCTTGCAGAATATCGCGAATATCAAATCTTGTAATTGGCTCATCATCCACTATTACAACTCTTCCATTCATCCCTTCACATCCTTACATTTTTTCAAGAATCCGCCTACTTCCCTTGTGTAAAAATAATCTCTAGTGATCTATCTAACAAACCTCATTAAAAAGTACGCGAAATTTCTTTTTTGTACTTCAACAAGTGCTCCTTTATGAAAGAAAAAGACAAATAAAGTAGACATAAAAAGCTCCCAAATAAAAAACAATAACAAAATGTCTGTTTTCTATCAAGGAGCTTCATTGCTCTTAAATTTTGGGAGCACCTCGTTGTGCTAGTTCGATTATATGGTAGTTTGAAAGGGCTGTCAATGCTTTTATAAAATCTCTTGAATGATCGTTTCGATGTCTTGGAGAGATGGCACAACAGGATTTGTTTTTGTGCAAGCATCATTTATTGCTGCTTCGGCAATTGCTGGTATTACTTGTTCAACCTCTCTCTTTTCAAGGCCAAATTCTGAGAGTGTTGCTGGCATTTTTAAGCTGTTCCGCAACTGAATAATTTGACGAATTAGCGTGTTCACTCCCATACGTGGATTATTTGTTGATGCACCTAAGCATTTAGCTAGTTTTAAATATTTCACTGCTGCCTTATTTTGGAGATGTCCTGCCTCATTTAAATCCGCATTGAACTGAATTACACTAGGTAATAAAATCCCGTTGATTCGACCATGAGGAATGTGCAAGCGAGCCCCCGCGGCGTGAGCAATCCCGTGATTGATTCCTAATGATGTTTGATTAAAGGCGATACCAGCCAAACAAGATGCAAGATGCATCATTTCTCTTGCCTGTCGATCCTCACCGTTTTTGTGGGCCTTTTCCAAATATTTAAAAACAAGTTTGACAGCTTTTTCACAATACGCGTCAGATAAAACAGTAGCCTTAGTAGAGACGTATGATTCGAGGATATGAGTTAAGACATCCATTCCTGTATCCGCAGTGATTGCAGGTGGGACGCCCATGACTAAGTTCGTGTCTAAAATGGCGATATCTGGCTGAATTTCATCTGTAACTAGAGGGAATTTCGTTCCTCTTTCCGGAATTGTGATGATTGAAAAATTCGTTACCTCTGAGCCTGTTCCGCTTGTCGTAGGGATAGCAATTAATTGATCAATCTTGTTTGTTAGTATTCGATTGGCAAAATATTTCATGGCTTTTGCTGCATCAATTGCCGATCCTCCGCCAATGGTCAATATAATGTCTGCTTGGAAATCAACGATTTGCTTCACTCCACTGACAATCTTCTCAATTGGCGGATCTGGGACGATATCACTAAATACCAAGTAATCGTTATGATCAATGTGGCGAACGATTTCATTGATCTGGCCGTTTTCGATCAAAAATGGATCTGCTACTAAAAAGATTCGTCTATTTTTCAGTTCTTTAAGCCCCTCGAGAACCTCTGAACCCAGCCAGATCGTTGTCTTAAAATGGATTTTTTGCATACTATTCCTCCTTAAATAAAAAAGACACTCCAAACAATCATTCATTGTCTGGAGCGTCATTGCTCTGCATCATTACTACCTTGTAAAGACTGGTTATTTAATTGTAAAATTTCAACAAAAGGGAGTCAGCAGTACATCCTTGTACCTGTAATCTCTTTCCGCTTTGAAAGACCAGCCCATTCCCATTACTGTACAGCAATGTACAATAAAACGGTTAAAACAGTTATCTTATTTTAGTTGGGCTGGATCTTTTATCTTAACAAGGATTTGTAAAGAAAACATCCTGCTTTGCAACGAAACAGCATGCCCGCTAATGAAAAAAATAAAAAGATCTGACTACAAAGCATGCGCTGCTTCTCACAGTGGCGGCACCGTACCAGATTTACACTGGTTTCCATTTATCCTTTTCATAAAATAACTATTGTTGACCTACAGATAAAATAGCATAATTCGTAAGCGAATACAATCTATAAGCCCGTACTTTTAATCTTATGGAAAACTTTTTCACCACGCTCGTAAAAAATGTCCTCTTGTTTTTCCCGCGCATTGATGACTCTCGCCAGTGCGTAAAAATAATCGGACAGACGGTTAATAAAAATGACAATTTCACTATTTAAGCTAGATGTCCAGTTTAAGGTCACTATGGATCTCTCTGCTCTGCGGGTGATTGTTCTGGCGACATGGAGCATACTTGCGGTTGTTGTTCCGCCAGGTAGAATGAAACGTTCAATTTCCGGAGCTTCATCGGTGTAGCGATCAATTCGTTCTTCTAGCCAGCAAGAACTTCCGGAATACAGGCGTCCTTCAGTTCTGGTACTTTCTGGTGTTGCTAAATCTGTTCCCAGATCAAAAAGCATTTGCTGAATTTCTTGTAGTTCTTTTTTGATTTGTGTGTCTTGGGTTTCTGAAATAATAAAGCCGATCCATGAATTTAATTCATCGATTGTTCCATAGCTTTCTACCCGATCGGAATCCTTTGCAACCTGAGCACCACCAACTAACTTTGTCATACCCTTATCGCCTGTCTTTGTATAGATTCGCATATTCATCTCTCCTTTTGTAAGCTGTTAAACAGTCATCGTTCGTTCCAACGGTAGATATTTTTCGATATTTATTTCTTTGCGAAAGCTAGAGGGAGATTTTGAAGTGATGTCCCTAAAACTCTTGCAGAAATAGCTTGTTTGTGAAAAGCCGACACGTCGGGCAATGTCATCGATACTCAAGTTTGAATGACGGAGAAACTCTTTGGCTTTGATTACTCGCTGGTATTTTAAATAGGTTACAAAATTCATCTCTAGTTCCTTTTTAAAAAGCTTGCTGAAATAGTACTGACTCAGATACACCTTGTTTGCGACCTCTTCTAGACAAATTTTTCGATGAAGATTTTTTTCGATATACTTTACTGCATTGACAATTTCTGTTTTTTTCGGAAGGATTTCGACCCTTTTGTTAACGTCTCTTAACTGGCCAACATCGATTTTTCGTTTAGGGTTCGAATTTGTTAAGGTACTTTGCGCGAGGCTGACAAATAATTCGACAATTTTTTCCAATCTTTCTGCTGAAAAATAGGTTGTTGTCTTCAATTCTTCAGAAAGATTACTAGATTGATTTTTTTCAATCAGATAGCGATTCTGTGCCTCCGCCAACCGTCCAATAATGAGATATCCGACTAAAATATTATTGATATAAACTGGCAAGGGAACATGGGTAAAGCCAGCATGGCAAAGATATTTGTTGATGCTTCTTCTTTTTATGGGATAAATCATCTGATGCATTTGGCAATTTTCACAGGCGGCTTTTTCTTTAGCAGTTGATTGGATCATTTCACATAGGCTATGACTTTCGGGAATCTCTGACTGTTGATCCCCATTGATATCAGTAATAAAAAAACAAACACCGACCGCTAACGAATAATCCTTCATCAATTTAAATAGCTGCGGCTCCTTTTCCTCACTTAATATGAAATAGCTCTTACTCATGCTTCCATCCCTTTCTGAAAAAGACAAAAAGAGACCTAGTATCAACAATTTTGTTGAATACTAAGCCTCTTTGCTTATTTAATTAAATCCTCTATGATTTAACTTATTTAATTTTTTAACGTACTGCCTTTCAAGTGAACACTTCACTACGTTGTAAAGTGCTTTCAAGAACTTAATGATATTATATACTAAATAGAGGAAATCAGCTAGAGAAAATATATTAAATAACAATATTTAAATTTTGTTAGTTTAACCAGTTTTCAGGATCTTTCCGCCATTTTTTTAACAGCTCAAGCTGTTCCTGATTGATGTAATTTTCTTGTAAGGCACTTTCAATCAAGGTTGAATAGTTTGTTAAAGTGGTTAATGGTGTGTTAGCCTCTTCAAAATTTTTCTTGCCCTTAGCTAGTTCGTAGGTGAAGATTGCTGCAACTCCTAAGACATCTGCGCCTTCGCGTTTTGCTGCGGCAGCAGCTTCCAGCACACTTCCGCCAGTTGAGATTAAGTCTTCGATTACGACCATCTTCTGGCCTTCAGTAATTCGGCCTTCGATTTGATTGCCGCGTCCATGGTCTTTGGCTTTACTGCGGATATAAACCATTGGTAAATCTAGAATTTCTGCTACCCAAGCAGCATGAGGAATCCCAGCCGTTGCTGTTCCGGCAATCACTTCTACGTTAGGAAATTCTTCTTTGATTTTTGCGGCTAAGCCTTGCGCGATGGCACGGCGTACTTCTGGATAGCTCATGGTTACACGGTTATCACAGTAAATAGGTGATTTGAGTCCGCTTGCCCAAGTAAAAGGCTCGTCGGGACTTAAGGAGACTGCTTCGATTGATAATAAGTCTTTGGCGATTTGTTCTGCGATCATTTATGCTTCACCATTCCATTCTTTTTTGATTTGTAAGTAACTTTCATAAGGATTTTCAGCTTGCGTGATAGGTCTTCCAACCACGATATAATTTGAGCCGATCTCACGAGCTTTAGCCGGTGTCATTACGCGTTTTTGGTCGCCAACGCTGGCCCCTTGCGGACGAATTCCCGGTGTTAAGCAGATAAAAGTATCGTTTGTCGCGTGATGGATTTTTTCTACTTCATGGGCCGAACAAACAACGCCCTCTAATCCAGCTTTTTCTGCACATTTTGCGTAGTGCAGCACGCTTTCTTGCAGACTGACTTCAATTAGCTGATCCTCATGCATTTGTTCTTCGCTGGTAGAGGTTAATTGGGTAACAGCGATTAATTCAGGAATTGTTTGATTCTCTTTTGTTCCTTCAGTCAACCCTTGCTTCGCAGCTTGCATCATTTCCACACCGCCGGCTGCGTGAACATTCGTGATTTTTACGCCCATCTTTGCGATCCCCCGCATTGCTTTTTGTACGGTATTAGGAATGTCGTGAAGCTTCAAATCAAGGAAAATGTCATGTCCTTGACTACGTAGAAAATTAACGATTGCTGGTCCTTCTTGATAAAAAAGTTCCATCCCGATTTTCACGAATAGTTTTTCACTGATGGGAAAATGGGTTAAAAAGGTTTCAATTTCCTGTTTTGAAGCGAAGTCAAAAGCAATAATCGGTCGATTTTCCATTAGAACCCTCCTCTAGTCTCTTGTCTTAGCTGCTCCAAAGATTCGATCCCAAGCTCTGCCATTCTGATCGGCAGCTCGTCGATTAGTTTTGGACAAATATATGGATCGGTAAAGTTGGCTGTACCAACTGCTACGGCACTTGCTCCGGCCATAAACATTTCTAAGACATCATCAACGGTTTGCACGCCGCCCATGCCGATGATCGGTAGTTCACTGACTGCTGCTACTTGATTGATCAGACGGATCGCGACTGGTTTGATGGCTGGTCCGGATAAGCCACCGGTTCTATTTGCTAAGATTGGTTGGCGCGTTTTTAAGTCGATCCGCATGCCAAGTAAGGTATTGATCATAGTGAAACCATCAGCTCCGCCTTTTTCAATGGCCTTTGCGATCGGTACGATATCGGTCACGTTGGGACTTAATTTGACATAGACTGGAACATTTGCGACTTCTTTCACTGCCTTCGTTAGACGATAAGCAACCTCTGGATCGGTCCCAAAAGCGATTCCGCCGTGTTTTACATTTGGGCACGAAATATTTAATTCGATTGCTTTGACATTTGGTGCATCACCGATTTTAGCGCAGACTTCGACGTAGTCTTCTTCGCAGGCACCTGCTACATTGGCGATAATTGGCAGTTCCTGGTACTTTTCTAAACTTGGTAAGATCTCTTCTAATACGACATCCATGCCGGGATTTTGCAGGCCGATGGCGTTTAACATCCCGCTTGGTGTTTCCGCTACGCGAGGTGTTGCATTACCAAAGCGTTCCTTTGGTGTAGTCGCCTTAATCATGATGGCGCCTAATTGATTCAAATCATAGTAATCCGCATACTCCTTGCCAAATCCGAAGCATCCGCTTGCCGGCATAATCGGATTCTTCAGGTCTAATCCGGGTAACTTCACTGCAATACTCATTAAAAGATGACCTCCCCTGCTTGGAAAACGGGCCCGTCTTCACATACTTTGACACTCTTGTTTTCATCCTCAGGTACATGGCAGACGCAAGCATAGCAGGCGCCCATCCCGCAAGCCATGCGGGATTCTAATGAAAGCTGCACGTTGGCGACTTCACTGTACAATTGTTCGACTGTTTTTAAAAGACCGTTATTGCCGCAAGCAAAAACTGCATCTGGTTGACGTTCTTCTGCCAGCAATAAATTACCGACATTGCCTTGAATCCCAAGTGTTCCGTCATCTGTCGAAAAACGGGTTTCTCCTAGGGCTTGAAATTCATCCGCATAATAAACCACCTCTTGGGTCCCAAAACCCAGAAAATGAATCACCTTCACGCCCTTTGCCTTCAGCTCTTTTGAAAGCTGATAAAGCGGCGGTACGCCGATACCCCCACCAACGATAAAGGCAGTATCTCCAGCGTTTAGGCTGTCAATTTCAAACCCATGGCCTAGAGGTCCCATCACATCTAGCTGATCTCCGGCCGACATTTCAGAAAAATATCTGGTTCCATCTCCTTCAACACGATAAATGATCGTGCAGGTTCCCATAGATTGGTCGTATTGATTAATACTGATCGGACGACGCAATAATAAGTCGCTTCTTGGTACGCGAATATGCAAGAATTGCCCCGGCATTGACATTTCTTTGACCAATTCTCCGGTTAAAACCAGCTCATAGATTCTCGGTGCTAACTCTTGTTGACGAACAATCGTCATCATTTCCTGCTTCATAACGGCCTCCCTATAAATCGACAGAGTGAAGCATGCTTCACTCTGTGTGAATTAAATTTCTTGAATTGAAAATGCCCGTGATTCCATCACTCTCAAGATGGCATCTGCTGTATCTAAGGATGTGAACAATGGTACACCGTGCTCTACTGCTTCACGGCGAATGATAAAGCCGTCTTCGGATGAATTTTGGCGATTTTTATCGGTCGTATTGATGACCACTTGCGCTTTGCCCGTGCGAATCAACTCAATCACATTGTGATCATCTGATTCAGAGATTTTCGCGATTCGTTCCGCAGTTAAGCCGTTTTCTTCTAAGAAATTGGCTGTTCCATCTGTCGCCACTAAGCTGTAGCCGACATCCTTGAAGCGTTTGGCTAAATTCAAAGCTTCATCCTTGTTTTCATCAGCTACTGTAAACAAGACTGCGCCGAAATCTGGTAAATGTAATCCAGATGCTGCGAAGGCTTTATACAGAGCTTTTGCTAAATTACGATCGGTTCCCATGACTTCACCTGTTGATTTCATTTCAGGTCCTAAGTAGGTATCGACCTTTTGCAGCTTCGTGAAGCTGAAGACTGGTGCTTTAACGTGAACCATGTCGCTTTCAGGATAAAGTCCATCTTCATAGCCAAGCTCCTTCAGGCTTTGGCCTAAGATTGCTTTTGTTGCGATCTGCGCCATCGGAATATTCGTGATTTTACTCAAGAATGGTACTGTTCGACTCGCACGAGGATTGACTTCGATGACAAAGACTTCATCGTTATGGATAACGAACTGGATATTCATCATGCCGATGCAGTTCATCCCTAATGCTAACCGGCGTGTATAATCTTCAATCGTTGCCTTCAACTCATCGGGGAAGGTTTGTGGCGGATAAACCGCCATCGAATCGCCTGAGTGAACCCCTGCGCGTTCGATATGTTCCATAATTCCTGGGATCAAGACGGTTTCGCCGTCACAGATGGCATCTACTTCACATTCCTTACCGACTAAATAGCTGTCGACTAAAACAGGATGTTCAGGAGAGGCTTTGACCGCGTGGGCCATATAGTCTTCCAAATCGGATTGGTTTTCAACGATTTCCATCGCCCGTCCGCCTAAGACATAGCTTGGACGAACCAAGACTGGATAACCGATTCTTTCAGCGATCTTAACTGCTTCCTCCGCGCTCGTCGCTGTATCACCTGGCGGTTGCGGAATGGATAGACTTTTCAGCACTTGTTCGAACTGATCACGGTCTTCCGCGCGGTCTAAATCTTCGATGGTTGTTCCTAAAATTTTAACCCCGTTATTAACTAAAGGTTCAGCTAAATTAATCGCGGTTTGTCCACCGAATTGGACGATCACGCCAATCGGTTGTTCTAACTCGATCACGTTCATCACATCTTCAAGGGTTAACGGCTCGAAATAGAGCTTGTCTGAGATGGAGAAATCAGTCGAAACAGTTTCTGGATTGCTGTTCATAATGATTGCTTCATAACCAGCTGCTTGAATTGCCTTTACTGAGTGAACGGTCGCGTAGTCAAACTCCACTCCTTGCCCGATCCGGATCGGACCTGAACCGAGAACTAGGACAGATTCTTTGGCAGAACGAACACTCTCATTTTCAAATTCGTAGGTGCTGTAAAAATATGGCGTTTGAGATTCAAATTCTGCCGCACAAGTATCTACCATCTTGTAAACTGGAACGATTTTTTCGGTTGTTCGGAATTTCCGCACTTCATTGGCTGTCATGTCCCAAAGCTGTGCGATCTTCACATCCGCAAAACCATTCTGTTTGGCTTTCTTCAATAGCTCAACATCTTTTTTGTTTTGGGCTAAAGCTGTTTCTAGTTCAACAATATGAAGCAGCTTATCTAGGAAGAAAAGATCGACTTTGGTTAGCTCATTGATTTCCTCGATCGAATAGCCGCGACGAATCGCTTCAGTTAGATAGAATAAGCGATCATCTTGTGCCTTGACCATTTTTTCAGTTAATTCATCATCGGTAACTTCGCTTAGTTCTGGTAATTCCGCATGATAGGTTCCGATTTCTAATGAACGCACGGCTTTTAATAATGATTCTTCGATGTTCCGGCCGATCGCCATGACTTCACCAGTGGCCTTCATTTGTGTGCCTAAGACACGTTCGCCGCTTTCGAATTTATCAAAGGGCCAACGCGGAATTTTGGCAACGACATAATCTAGAGCCGGTTCAAATTCTGCATAGGTCGTTTCTGTTACTGGATTTTTCATTTCATCCAGCGTCAAGCCTACCGCGATTTTTGCTGCCAACTTCGCAATTGGATAACCTGTTGCTTTACTTGCCAAGGCTGATGAGCGAGATACTCGCGGATTTACTTCGATTACATAGTAGTTGAAGCTATGTGGGTCAAGAGCCAGCTGCACATTACAGCCGCCTTCGATTTTCAAGGCGCGAATGATCGATAAGGAAGCATCCCGCAGCATTTGATATTCATAGTCAGATAGCGTCTGGCTTGGCGCGAATACGATAGAATCTCCGGTGTGCACACCAACTGGATCGAAGTTTTCCATGTTACAAACCACGATGGCATTGTCGGCTGAATCCCGCATCACTTCATATTCGATTTCCTTGAAGCCAGCGATTGATTTTTCAATCAAACATTGCGTCGCTGGTGAAAGCTTCAACCCGTTTTCAGCGACAGTCCGAAGCTCTTCTTCGTTGTCACACATTCCGCCGCCAGTTCCGCCAAGTGTAAAGGCCGGACGAACGATGATCGGATAACCGATGGTATTGGCGAAGGCAACCGCCTCTTCAACGGTATTCACGATTTCAGATTCAGGAATTGGTTGGTTCAACTCTTCCATCAATTGCTTGAACAAGTCGCGGTCCTCTGCTTGGTCGATCGCCGACAATTTTGTTCCCAGCAATTCAATTTTTAGCTCATCTAAAATGCCTGAATCTGCTAATTCCATTGCCATGTTCAAGCCAGTTTGCCCGCCTAATGTTGGCAGGATCGCATCTGGCAATTCTTTGCGCAGGATGCGAGAAACAAATTCGAGTGTGATTGGTTCGATATAAACACTGTCCGCGATTTCTTTGTCGGTCATGATAGTTGCTGGGTTTGAATTTACCAGAACAACTTCATAGCCTTCTTCTTTTAACGCTAAGCAAGCTTGTGTGCCGGCGTAATCAAATTCCGCGGCTTGTCCGATCACGATAGGTCCAGAACCGATCACCATGATCTTTTTAATATCTGTACGTTTTGGCATTTATGCTTGCTCCTTCCATGCATCCATCATTTCCATAAACTCATCAAATAAATGAACCCCGTCATGTGGTCCCGGCGCAGCATCTGGGTGATACTGAACGCTGAAGGCTGGGTAATTCCTATGACGAACCCCTTCAACCGTGCCATCATTGACTTCTACGTGGGTAACCATTAATTTTTCTGGATCAATTGTTTTTTCATCGACTGCAAATCCATGATTCTGTGAAGTAAAATCGATGCGACCGGTAGCGATTTCCCGCACCGGATGATTCAATCCGCGGTGTCCGAATTTCATTTTGTAGGTATCTGCACCGTTGGCTAATGAGAACAGCTGGTGTCCAAGACAAATTCCGAAAATCGGTACTTTTCCTTGAATCTGCTGAATCATTTCAATTGCTTCTGGCACATCTTTCGGATCTCCAGGGCCATTGGTCAGCATCACACCATCAGGACAAAGGTCTAAAATCGTTTGAGCATCTGTGTTATAAGGCATCACAGTCAAATTACATTCACGACGTGACAATTCGCGCAGAATACTGTGTTTTAGACCGAAGTCGATCACGACCACATTGCGGCCTACGCCTGGACTTGGGTAAGGAGTTACTGTCGAAACTTGTGCAACTTGGTTCGTTGGTAAGACCGTTGCTTTTAGTTGATCAAACGAATGTTCAAACTGATCGGCTGGATCAACAATGCTGCCTTTCATGGTTCCAACGCTGCGTAATTTTTTCGTTAATGCGCGGGTATCAATTCCGGAAATCCCAGGAATCCCTTTGCGCTTCAAAAATTCGTCTAGCGTCATTTGATTGCGCCAGTTACTAGCTAAGCGGGCGTGTTCTTTTACGATCACGCCTTTACAGGTGGGCGCGATGGATTCATAATCATCGCGGTTCACGCCATAATTTCCGACCATTGGATAGGTAAAGGTAATGATTTGTCCATTGAAACTTTGGTCCGTAATCGTTTCTTGATAACCGGTCATACTTGTGGTGAAAACCACTTCACCGACCACATTTGCTTCAGCGCCGAAGCCTTCCCCTTCAAATACTGTGCCATCTTCTAATATTAAAAGTCTTTTCAACGTCTTAGTCCTCCTTGTTGTATACCAACTGACCATCCACGAAGGTCATCAGTGTCGCACCCTTGACTGGCCAGCCAGTGAAAGGCGTGTTCACTCCTAGTGATGCAAATTTTTTATCATCGATCTTTTCTTCGTGACTCAGGTCAAATACCGCAATGTCCGCTGGCTGACCAATGTTTAAGGTTCCCACCGTCATTCCGAAAATTTCCGCTGGCTTGACTGCCATCCAATCAATCACTTGTTCTAAAGTAAAGCGTCCTGTTTCAACAAAGTGAGTATAAATCAATTGGAATGCTGTTTCACTGCCCACGATCCCGAATGGTGATTTTAAAAAGCTTTGATTTTTTTCTTCGAAACCGTGAGGCGCATGGTCAGTTGCGATACAATCAATCGTGCCGTCAAGCAGACCTTCAATCAATGCTTCGCGATCTTCCACTCCTCGTAATGGTGGGTTCATTTTCCAGTAACCGTGATCTTCGGGAATATTTTCATCGACTAGGATCAAGTGGTGAGGGGAAACTTCCGCCGTTACATGCACGCCGGCTCTCTTCGCATCTCGGATTACCCGGACACTTTCTTTCGTAGAAACGTGACAAACATGATAATGAACGCCTGTTTCCTCGGCTAAAATTAAGTCTCTGGCGATTTGTGAAGATTCAGTCGCACTCAAAATGCCCGGTAAATCTAGTTTTTCGCTGATTTTCCCATGATGCATCACGCCGCCGAATAATAAGGATTCATCTTCAGTGTGAGCAACTAAAGCTATCTTATTTTTTGCTGCTTCCTTCATCGCTAAATACATGGTTCCAGCTGTTTGCACGCCTACTCCATCATTAGTGAAGGCAAATGCTCCGGCTGCCTTCAAACCTTCTTGGTCTGTTAAGGTTTCGCTGCGCAGTTCTTCTGTAATTGGCGCATATTGATGTACTTTTACGACCGCATCTTTTTCAATGATCGCTTTAACATCGTTGAATTTTTCGACAGTGTCAGGAACTGGATCAAGGTTTGGCATCGCGCAGACGGTTGTGTAGCCGCCGCGAGCCGCCGCTTTTGAGCCATCCTTGATGGTTTCTTTATAAGTAAAGCCGGGTTCTCGTAAATGAACATGAACATCAACTAAACCTGGTGTGATTAATTGATTGCCTGCGTCGTACTCTTGATCAAATGATATGCCTGAGAAATCTTTCCCGATACCAGCGATGATACCGTCTTCCAGCCAAAGGTCGCATGCCATTGTTTGATTGCCTTTTGTTACGATCTTTCCATTTTTAATCAATGTTTTCATTTTATCTGCTCCTTTACGCTTTTCCATTAAGTACTGCTTCTAAAATCGCCATCCGAATATAGACACCGTTGGTCATTTGGGGAACAATTCGTGATTGCAAACTTTCAACTAAGCTATCTGCGATCTCTACGTCACGATTAACAGGTGCCGGATGCATGATGATCGCTTTTTCTTTCAATTGCTTCCCGCGTTCAATCGTTAAGCCGTATTTTTGATGATATTCTTCCTTCGAAAAGCTTTCCTGTCCATCATGTCGTTCGTGCTGCACTCTTAAGAGCATCATGACATCCACCTCAGGTACAAGCTCATCCAGAGGACGGTAAGTGCCGTAGACATCAAAGCTTTCGTCATACCATTCTTCTGGTCCAGAAAAGAACACTTCTGCACCTAAGCGTTTCAGCATTTGCATATTAGATTTTGCGACGCGCGAATGGGTAATATCTCCTGCAATCGCGACTTTTAATCCAGCAAAACGGCCAAATTCTTGATAAATCGTCATTAGGTCAAGCAAACATTGCGTAGGATGCTGCCCACTGCCGTCCCCGCCGTTGACGATCGAACATTGAATCGTTTTGCTTTGGATTAATTCATCGTAGTAGTTCTCATCGCTATGGCGAATTACTGCTACATCCACCCCCAATGCCGACATCGTTAATACCGTGTCATAAAGAGTTTCCCCTTTTTGAACCGAGCTGGTTTTGGCGTCAAAATCAATCACATCTAGTCCGAGTTTTTTCTCAGCGACTTCAAAACTTTTATGGGTTCGGGTACTATTTTCAAAGAAAAGATTGGAAACAAAGTATTGGTCCTTGTGGGGTGTCCATCGCGCACCTTGTTTGAACTGCTGCGCTCGACGAATCAGTCCCATCACCTCTTGATCGGTTAAGGCTTCCACCGTCAATAAATGTTTCAGACTGATCTCTTCAGACTGGATGATCATGAAATTTCCTCCTTTAATTCCTAGATAAAATGCTTGGCTGTCTATTTCTCGCTACGTGCCTGCTCCGGCAGGATTAAGTTCAAGATAATTCCTAAGACTGTGGCTAAAGCCATAGCAGATAACGTGAAGGTGCCTGCTTCAAAGACCAATCCGCCAATTCCAATGACTAGGATAGTTGAAGCAATCAATAGATTCTTTTTCTTATCAAAATCAATTTTATTTTCAATTAAAATTTTCAATCCGCTGGCTGCGATGACTCCGAACAAGATGAAGCTGATGCCTGAGATTACCGGCCCTGGGATACTTAAGATCAAGGCGCTGAGTTTGCCGACAAATCCTAGTAAGACTGCGAAGATCGCGGCACCGCCGATAACGAACACACTGTGTACGCGGGTGATTGCCAGTACGCCGATGTTTTCTCCGTAACTGGTTACCGGAGGTCCGCCTACTAGGCCTGCGACGATTTGCGCTAAACCATCCCCCATCAAGGTGCGATCCAAACCAGGATCTTCGAAGAAATTGCGTTTCGTTAATTTATTTAATACCATCAAGTGGCCGATGTGTTCAGTCATGGTGACAAAAGCTATTGGCACCATTGTTGTAATCGCGTTAACGTACAGTTTTGGCTGATAAGTGGCGAATGGCACACTGAACGCTGGCATCGCCAACCATTTTGCATCGATGATCGGTTGATAGTCGATGATGCCGAAGATCATTGCTGTAATGTAGCCGCCAACGATTCCTAACAGAATGGGAATCAATCCTAAAAATCCGGTGAAGAACATATTGAAGAAAATTGTTAAGGCTAAAGTAATCAAAGCAACTAACACATATTTGAAGCTGTATTCGCCGTTGTTATACATGGCATTTTGTGCGGCGTTGCTGGCTAGGCCTAAGCCAATAACCATTACCACTGGTCCAACGACAATCGGCGGTAAGATTTTATCCAGCCAGCCAGAGCCGATTTTTTTAATAATGAAGGAAACGATCAGATAAACCAAACCGCAGGTCAAAGCCCCTTGGGCAACTGCTGGATAGCCGTCACTTTTCATTAATAATTTCATCGCCGCGATAAAGGCGAAGCTACTACCTAAGTAAGCGGGGATTTTTCCTTTGGTTACCGTTAAGTAAACCAAGGTTCCTAACCCCGAACTTACTAGAGCGATACTTGGATTGATTCCGACTAAGATTGGTACCAAGACGGTCGCACCGAACATGGTGAATAAATGTTGAATACTTAATCCGACCCAGTGGCCTGCACTTGGGCGGTCGTGAATATCTAAAACAACGTCATCATTGTGAAACTCTTGCATTGGATTTCCTCTTTCTAGTGTCTAAATATTTGTCTGATTAGTCTTCTTTTTGAATTAAGATGCGGTCCTGCCCGTCGTTTTCTTCCATTTCAACGACAATTTCCTCCGTCAAGGCTGTTGGGATATTTTTCCCAACATAATCCGCGCGGATTGGCAATTCGCGATGGCCGCGGTCAACTAAGACTGCCAGAGAGATACGGTTTGGACGACCTAAGTCGATGACAGCATCTAGAGCTGCACGAATTGTTCTGCCGGTGAACAAGACATCGTCGACCAAGATCACTTCTTTGCCCTCAATTGAAAAAGGAATATCTGATGAATGTAATTCCGGTTCAGCTTCCGCTACATTCACATCGTCCCGATACAATGTAATATCCAACTCCCCAACCGGAACATCGATGTGCTCCAATTGCTTAAGGCGTTCTGCGATTCTTTGTGCGATAAAAATCCCGCGGGTTTTAATCCCGATCAAGACGATATCCTGAACCCCCTTATTTCGTTCGATGATCTCGTAAGTAATCCGAGTCAACGCTCGTTTCATTGTTACCTCATCTACTACCTCTTTTTTATACATCCTGTCTCCTCCTTATTTGTTTTAATGAATTAATTTTTCAGGGAAAAATTAGTTCGATTCAAATGCCGTATATCATTCAACTAGAGTGTTCACGCGGATGATCGGCTCAGCTTTTGGAACTAGTTTCTCTTCCTAAAGTAAACTGCGAAAAGTTGAACTGACATCCTTATTCGTTTAAATGCCTTTATTTTTCGCAAAAAAAACTCCTACCCGTAGTTAGGTAGGAGGAATGTTATCGACTTCGTCAAAATGATAGTGTTCACCTAGGCGCACCTAGACCAAACCACTATCTACTTCCTTCTTAGCCTCACGGGACTACTCTTAAAGGATTACTATTTAGTTATTTATTTCTTACTACAGACACTATACTATTCCTGATTTAAGAAATCAATCATTTTCTTTTAACTGTTTCAAAGTTTTTTTGAAAATTTCTGGCAGCGGTGCTTCAAAGACCATCATCTCACCGGTTGTTGGATGTTCAAAGCCCAATAATTTCGCATGCAAAAATTGTCCATTGCCCTTCAAGGTTTTCTTTGGCCCATACAAAGGATCGCCAGCGACTGGATAACCGATGTATTGCATGTGCACTCTAATTTGATGGGTACGTCCCGTTTCTAGCTGTAATTCAATTAACGTGAAGCCTTCGTAACGTTTCAATACTTCAAAGTGAGTCACAGCCGGTTTGCCGTCTTCGATCACGGCCTGCATTTTTCGATTAACCTTTGAACGACCAATTGGTGCTTCGATTCGTCCCTTTTCGTGAGGAATCTCTCCGTGAACTAGCGCCACATATTTTCTTAAAGAGGTTTTATCTTTCAGCTGTTTCGCTAATGCTTCATGGGAGCGGTCATTTTTCGCCACCATCAATAAACCAGAAGTATCCTTATCGATACGGTGGACGATCCCTGGGCGAATCACATCATTGATCGTTGATAGGCTTTTGATTTGATACAATAATCCATTCACTAGCGTACCTTTGGGATGGCCCGCAGATGGATGAACCACCATGCCTTGAGGTTTATTTACCACCACGACATCGTCATCCTCATAGACAATATCCAAATCTAAATTTTCGGGAATAAGATCCAATTCTTCGGGTTCAGGAATCTCGATCAGGATTTTATCTCCAGCATTTACTTTGTAATTTGCCTTGATGACTTTGCCTTCAATGGAAACATGTTGTTCCTTGATCCATTGTTGAATCTGTGAACGAGAATAATCAGCCAGGCGGTCATTCAAGACCTTATCGATCCGCCCGGTTTCTTCTTTTATCATTACTTCAATTTGATTAGTCATTTTTCTTGTCTCTCTCATCTAATAGAATATAAATAAAAATCATAATGACACCTATCACTAAAGCCATGTCAGCGATATTAAAAATTGGAAAATTAATGAAATCCAAACGGAACATATCCACGACATAACCTAAACGGAAACGATCGATGAAATTACCGATGGCCCCAGCTAAAAAGAAGCTCAAGCCTAAGGTCAGCCATTTACTCTCCTGTAAATGTTTGACTAGATAATAAATCACCGCAACTACTGCAACAATCGTGATAACAATAAAAAAGATTTGCTGTCCTTCAAAGAGACTAAACGCGCCTCCGGTATTGCGAATATGGGTTAGTGACAAAATATTTGGAAGGATCGTTTGACTTTCACCAAAATTATACTGATTGACGATCCACCATTTGAACCATTGGTCGAGCGCGATGATTCCTGCACTTAATAATAAATAAATGACTAACAAGCTTATTGCTCCCCTTCTTGACTATAAATATCTCGCGGTCGAATGATGCCCAACAGGTTGCCATCCGAATGTCCATCTTTGGTAATCAAGATCGCTTCTAAAATGGCTTCTGTCTGAAACATTTTTTCTACCTCAGAAACTTTTGTATCAGCTGAAACAAATTTGAAATTCGTGCGCTTGCCGTTTCCTAACAGTAAATCTTCAGCTATACGTCCCTTAAGACTAACAGAACCAGATAGACTAGCTTGAGCAAAATAAAACCCAATGGTTCTCAAAGTAATCAAGCCCATAAACTTTCCAGAGTCATAAACCGGAAACTGGGAAAAACGTTTTTCCGTGATGATTTTCATGATTTCTACCAATGGCAGATTTCGTTCAAATCCAGTGACTTTTTTACCAAACCTTGGCAACACCTTTTCTGGACGCAATAAGCTTTCCTCGATTTGTTTAATGCGTGTAACTGCCCAATCATTCGGCTCAGCAATAACAAAATCATCCGCCACTTGATCATGCACAATCGCATTGCGCAATTGTGCCAGCTGCAGCAAATCATTCTCACTGTCGCCAATTAAGTTATCTCGCCGTTTTGATAAGCGTCTCACCGCTTCACTAAAGCTCATATTCACCGGATTGCCTAATTGTCGCTTTAGTTCCTTTTCAATCCGATTAAAGGTACTCAAAAAAATATCCGCCCGTTCTCCCATTCGACTGCTCCTTATTTCTTACTAATGAAATTTTTTCTTTTAAATCACCTAACTAGATTTTTCAAACGATTTCTGAAAAAATTTTTTTGATTCTAATTCAGGTAAAATTCGATAGCTCCAGTATAAGTGAAAAAAAGCGTGATGGAAAGTCTCAGGTGTGAGGAAAATTAGAAGTGAACATTTAGAGAAGTGTTTGAGGAATAAAGGTAAGTGAAATTTACTTGGTTCGCTGAACGTTACGCAGCTGACTCTCAGCGAAGTTAATAAAACTGTGAAAAATCGGACTCGTCAAATAACCCGCTATTTCAGCAGGTTTAAAAATTTTGATTTTTTTCTTACGCCAACTAAGTCTATTATTGTTGAATGTCCGCTTTATACCAACGTTGGATTTCTGATAAAGCAAACAAAAGTTTTATAAATGCTGTTTTTGTATTTTCTTTAAAATGATTGGTTAGCTTTTCAATCTCTCAATCAATGTAATTTGATTGTCTTCAAGCCAAACATCCTTCAGCTCAGCATTGACGTGCATGCAAGCAATTAGGACCGAAGTCGTCTGTTGATCATTCAATTCTTGAAGATCAATTCCCTTAGGCAGTCCAATTTTTTGGATCAAAATATCTGGTTCTGGTCTTTCTTCTGTAATGATCAGATCCTCTGGAATTCGAATCAATTGTTTTTCGGACGCCGCACTTTTTTCTTGAAGCGTATCTTCATCGTTTCGGTTATCAAAGATTTTTGACTCAGTGGTTTCGACAAATTTTGCTTCAACCGCTTTTTTGAAGAGTCCCACACCGTCTTGGTCAAATAGATCAACGATTGCTAGTTTTCCCAAAGAGGATTTGATTTTTTCTGCTGGCAAGTCACGATTGACGTCTTTGATACTAAATCGATGATAGTTTCCGTTGCTTTTTTCATATTTAACTTGTAATCTTATTCTCGTTTTGCCTATACTCTCCACCCCTTTTCTATTTATCCTGAAAAAATCAGCTTCATGAACCGACCAAGCTTTCCAAAGGCATTTTGGCAAAATGGGTATATAGTTTTTCTAGCTTATCGGCAATGAAATGTTTTACCGTAAATAATCTTCGTGATAACACTTTCCATTCTTTTTTATCAAAGTAATCTTCGAAAAAAATAGACAAACGGCGCAATAAACGCGTATTTTTAGTTTTCATGAAGATATGTTTGACGATATCCACCATCATAAAAGAAAAATCGTCATTGGTTAATTCTTCTCGTACTTGCAGTACAAGTAAAAATTCCAAAGTATCTTTTGCATCGCCAGTTTCAAAATAGTATTTTCTGATGCGCTTTTCTAACGTCTTTCGCTTCAGTGAAAAAAGCTGATTTTTGTTTAATAGATGCTTCTTCATAAACATCCTCCTTGTATATTAGAGTTAGGGTTTTAACCTTCCGGTTTTGATTGGATAACCCTATGAACCATCGTTATTTTAATTTGGTATTAACTCATTTCTTTTGAGATAATATATTTATTGGATTGAGAGGCTAAGCCGTTCCCCCCTTGGGTCATTGAACCCGCACTCGAGAGACTGGCTCCTCTCTCTGATAAGTGGATTGCGTATGAGTTAGATGTTGAAAGTCCTTACTTTACTCCGTATCTCGTACAAGGTAGTGACGCTTTTCAGTTGAGTGGATTTCAATCCAAAATTCTTTTTTTGAAAGGTCAGATATACATGTACTTTTTAGGCATTGATATCGGTAAACGCACTCACGTTGCTTCTATCATGAACGAGGAAGGAAAGGTATTACTAAAAGGTTTTTCATTTCCTAACACCACTGAAGGAGCAGAGTCATTAATTGAGCGAATGGTCGACTATTCCGGAGCACCCAGTGACTTTGTTATAGGGATGGAAGCCACGGGGCACTATTGGCTGTCCATCTTTTCATACCTTCACGAATCAGATTATTTGATTCACGTTGTGAATCCCCTTCAAACAGACGGATGGCGTAAAGGTACAGAAATACGGAAACGAAAAAACGATATTATTGATTCTGTTTTGATTGCTGACTTAATGCGCTATGGCTCATTTGTCGAAACGGTCTTATCCGATGAAAATGTTTTTTCTTTGAAACAACTTTCTCGTTACCGAACTTATTTAGTAGGTACAGCGAGCGACTTCAAAAGAAAAATTATAGCCGTATTGGATCAAGTCTTTCCAGAATACGCGACGATTTTTACCAAGCAGGGCGTTTTCGGAAAAGCTTCTAAAGAGTTATTGCTGGCGTTTAGTGCCCCGATCGACTTAGAAAACATTTCCTCAGAAACTTTGGCCCAATACTTAGCTGAGTTAAGCAGGAACCGAATCAAGGCAGAAAAAGCGGACCAATTGAAGCAAGCAGCTTCTAACTCCTTTGGAGTAAAATTTGCTCAAGAAGCGTTCACCTTCCAACTACGTTCAATGATTGAACAATTAAAATTCATTGAAAGCCAAATAAAGGAAACGGAAAGAGAAATCAAGCACATAATGGACACTTTAAATTCTGTTATTCTCACAATTCCTGGAATTGGTCCTATAAACGGTGCGACTATTCTTGGTGAGATCGGAGATATTCAAAAATTTTCTAACCCGAAAAAACTCGTTGCTTACGCTGGGATAGACGCTTCCGTGACACAATCAGGGCAATATGAGGCAACGCATAATGTTATGAGTAAACGAGGGTCTCCATATTTGCGAAAAGCCTTGTTTTCGGCGGCTTTAGTAGCTTCTCAATGTGATCCTGTTTTTAGTGCGTTTTACCAGAAAAAAGTTTCCGAAGGAAAACATCATCTAACTGCCTTAGGTGCGGTTTCTCGTAAGCTTTGTTACGTGATTCATGCTATTTTGACTAAAAACGAGCCTTATATAATTGTTTCTGATTAGCTATTGAACATTCAAAAAAACTAATGGTAAGAAGCTTATTTGTTGTACCCTTTTTTCGGAATTATCTGTTATAAAATATTTTTTGATTTGGCTAATTTTTACTTGACTCTATATAGTTAGTCTCTCTTTAGATTATCTATAGTCAAGTATTGGCTGCTCTTCCTCAATAGCTGTGCACCGCCGTTGCTAAAAGAGAAGCGAGTACAATTATTTTCTTAGTTAAGAATCGTTCGTGTTTATCTCACGCTTAAAAGATAGCTCTTTTTTTAACCGTTTACATTCCTAAATGTTTATTATTTTTTAAACATAATGATCATCACAAAACAATTCGGTGTTAAAACAAAGTTTATTGGATATTAAAATAACGATGATAAATTCTATCTTTGTTGAAGATGTTGGGTTATTCTATCAAATCACGCAAAAAATCCTCAGCATCGAATAAAATGCTAAGGATTTTTTATGGATATTGAGTTAATATCGACCTATTTTAGTAATACAGAGTTAATAATTTCCAAGCCTTTTGTCAATTCTTCTTGGCTGATGGTCAAAGGGGGCAGTAGTCTAAGCACGTTTTTACCAGCTTTGATTGCTAAAAGATTTTGTACCTTCAACTCTTGAATTGTCTGCTGCAGCGTTTCTGGCGAATTTAACTCGATCCCCACCATCAAGCCTTTTCCTCGAACATCAAGAACTTTTTCAGATTTTTCACTCAATTTGATCAGTTCATCCAATAAATACTGGCCCTTAACTGCAACTTCTGCTAAAAATTCTGGCTGATTAATCTCACTAACTACAGTATCGGCCACCCTCATCGCCAGATTGTTCCCGCCAAAGGTCGTACCGTGAGAACCAGGGCCAAAAGCTTCAGCTAATTCGACCTTTCCTAGCATCGCACCCACTGGGATGCCGTTAGCCAAAGCCTTGGCGATCGTAATGATATCTGGTTCGATCTGATAAGCCTCAAACGCATAGAAGGTTCCTGTTCTTCCCATACCGGTTTGAATTTCATCAATGATCAATAAACTGCCATTTTCTTTACATAGTTTTGCGACTGACTGAAGCCATTCTTTATTCGCTGGTATGATTCCGCCTTCTCCTTGGATAACTTCCAACATGACTGCGGCCACGTTTTCATTTAATTTTTCCTTCAATGGAGCTAGTTCATTATAAGGAAGATAGTCAAATCCTTCGACGATTGGGAAAAAGCCTGCTTGCAGCGCAGGCTGTCCCGTTGCACTCAAAGCCCCGTAAGTCCGTCCGTGGAATGATTGCTCAAAGCTAAGAATTTTCGAACGCCCAGTGGCCTTTCTAGCTAATTTAATCGCCGCTTCATTGGCCTCAGTTCCGCTATTACAAAAGAAAGCTAAATAATCCTTTTCCTTGGTCAATTTTTCAGCTACCTGCTCTTGCAGATGATTGGTATACAAGTTCGAGCTGTGCCAAATTTTATCTGCTTGCTCAGCCAATGCCTGCATCACTTTTGGATTGTTATGACCTAAATTTGTGACAGCGATTCCGCTCATAAAATCCAGATAGCTGTTTCCCTCTTGATCATACACATAGCTTCCTGAACCCTTAATCAGATCAATCGTGTCTCTTGCATAATTTGGAAACAAATGACTCATGCAAAGACCCCCTCCTTTACGATTACAGTACCTGCACATTCGATACAATTGGTAATATGAACTTCTGAAACACCATTTTCTAACGCATCGACAGCACTATTTAGTTTAGGGATCATGCCCCCAGTAATCACTTTCTCCGCTTTCAATTGCTCAACTTCATGGATTGATAGTTTGTCAAGCCATTGTTCGTCTTGCTTCACTCCTGGTACATCTGTCAACAAATACAATGCATCTGCTTCAAGGGCTTCAGCGATTTTACACGCAGTATCATCCGCATTGATATTAAGCCATTGGCCGTTTGCTGTCATTCCTAAAGGAGCGATAATCGGAATGTAATTCTTATGCAAAACCCCCTCAATGGCTGCAGGATTAATCTCGGTAATCTCACCAACGTAACCTAATTTTTCTTGATCAATAAACGTTCCTTGAATCATATTATCGCTAGAGGCATTAAGACCAATCGTTCCAAAACCTTGCTGTTGGAATAACGTTGTAATCGTCGGCTGCACCTGACCCATCAGAACCATTTGAGTAACCTTTAATGCTTGCTCTGTTGTGACACGTAACCCTTCATTGATCATTACAGGGATATTTAATCGCTCCATCATTTCCGTGATGTAGTATCCCCCGCCGTGAACAATAATGATTTCATGTCCGTGAGCCTGCCATGATTCAATTTGCTCAAAAAAATTATTTGTTAAATTATCACTGGCTACCCCACCGATTTTTACAACTATTTTACCCATGCTTTTCGCTCCTTATATGAATTTATTTTTCCACCAGAAAAATAAGTCGTTTCCCATGCCATATATCATTCCTCAAAATTTCTTGCTTTTTGTCTTGGAGGAACTGAGAACTTGAACTGTCGATCTGATATTTTTATGTGTGGTACAATGCGTTCACTTCAACGTATTTATAGGTCAAATCACAACCCCAAGCCTGCCCGCTTTGCTCTCCGATATTCAGATCAACGGTAATATTGATTTTTTCTTTTTCTAAAGTCTGTTTCATGATGGTTTCGTCAAATTCTTGCGGCTGGCTGTTTTTCAACAGTTGCTGATCACCGATCCACATATCGATTTTTTCGGGATCAGTGTGTGAACCGGCATAGCCGACTGCGCAAATGATTCGTCCCCAATTAGGATCTTCTCCAAACATTGCGGTTTTTACTAAACTGGAGCCGACGACTTTTTTAGCGACTAAACGGGCTTCACTTCCGTTGAGCGCTCCGACCACTTGTGCTTCGATCAATTTAGTGGCTCCTTCGCCGTCTTTGGCAATCTTCTTTGCTAACGTTTCACTAACTAGCTGAAACATTGCCACGAATTGTTCAAATGCTTTGGAATTTTTTTCGATCACTGGATTTTCTGCCAAGCCATTGGCTAAGACTAACACCATATCGTTGGTGGATGTATCCCCGTCTACAGTGATCTGATTGAAGGTCGTTTCAGTTTTATCTGCTAAAATTTCCTGCAGCAACTCTTCTGAAATTTGAGCATCGGTTGTAATGAATGCCAGCATCGTCGCCATATTAGGATGAATCATCCCTGATCCTTTGGCTACACCCGCCATTGTTACCTGCTGACCATTGATTTCTTCAGTAATGACGATTTCCTTTGTCGCTGTGTCAGTTGTTAAAATGGCTTCATGAAAAGCATAGGGTTCTGGCTTTTCCAGATCGATATTGCTGATTCCTGCTTCGATGATTTCCATTGGCAGTTGTTTACCAATCACACCGGTTGAAGCAACAGCCACGCTTTCTTGCGGGATATTCAAATGTGCCCCTGTTATCGCCTGCATCTCTTTTGCATTTTCCAATCCTAGTTTTCCGGTGCAGGCATTGGCGATACCTGAGTTGACTACCACTGCCTGAATGGTGGTATCCTTCATTGCCTCTTTTGTAACAAAAATCGGTGCTGCCTTTACTTGATTTGTCGTATATACTGCCGCAGCATTGGCAGGAACTTCTGAATAAATGACTCCTAGATCTTTCTTCTCTTTTTTTAATCCTGCATGTAGGCCAGTGGCATAAAAGCCTTTGGGACTGGCAATCGTTCCATCTATGATTTGCATATTCTTCACACTCCGGCATTTTTTATGGATAAATTGGTACTAGGTTTAGTCCAGTAGTTTCTGGCCAACCTGCTAGATGATTTAGATTATGAACGGCTTGACCAGCTGCGCCCTTTACTAAATTATCCAAAACTGTAACAACAGTAACGATATTGGTCACTTCATTGTAAGCTACTCCAATATCACAGAAATTCGAACCGACGATCTGATGTAAGTTTGGGTAAACATCTTGATCTTGAACTCGGACAAATGGTTTTTCTTGATAGAAGGTTTGAAATAAATTTAAAACCTTTTCTTGTGTCAGTTTTTCCTTGCTGCGAGCATAGGTTGTAATGAAAATACCGCGAGTCACTGGAATTAGGGAAGTCGAAAATTGGATTGCTGGAATACTTTCGTTCCATTTTTTTAATTGCTGCATGATTTCTGGAATATGCTGGTGGCTGTTCATTTTATACAACGTCATATTTTCATTGCTGTTAACAAAATGACTAGACTCCGATAAATTCTTGCCTGCGCCTGATAAACCAGATTTTGCATCAACGATAATTGAATCGCATTCGATAATTTCTTGCTGAACCAGCGGTGCCAAAGATAAAAGTGTTCCCGTAGCATAGCATCCAGGATTAGCGATTAATTTTGACGTAGGTTCTGCATAAAAATCAGCTAACCCGTAATGAGCGTTTTGTAATATTTCAAAGGGTGCACTTGAATTTTTATACCATTTTTCGTATTGCCCATCTGTTTTTAATCGAAAATCACCTGAAAGGTCAATAACTGGAAAATCTGCCTCTACAAAAGTTGTGGCGATCTCTTTAGAAATACCTGACGGTGTAGCGAAAAAAACTAAATCTGACTGCTCCATGATTTTTGTGGAATCAATTGGTTCCAGAGGAAGGTTCAACAATCGATTTAAATGCGGCAAATACTCATCAATATCTTTGCCATTTTGCGAATGACTGTGAATAGAACTAATCTCCACGTTAGGATGCTGCAATAGTATTCGGACCAGCTCGATCCCACTGTAGCCTGTCACTCCGATAATCGAAACTTTCAAATTAATCCCTCCTTTTTCTTCTGATGTTCAAGCCGTATATTATTCCATTAGCTTGGTGAACTTTTGGTGCGCCTGATTTTTTGTTCACTATTTAAACCGCGAAAAGCGGAGCTGATATTCTTGGAATTGAATAATAATACGATTAGAAATCTGCTATTTCTGACGATTATACGTGTAGTATTTATACAAGTCAATGGTTTTTTATAAATTATTTTGCGTATTTTAGTAAAAATATGCAAAATCTGCTTTTGAATATACAAAAATGGAGCAAACTCCCGCTTTCACGAGTGTTTGCTCCATTTTTCATGCTAGAACAAGCCGATAGCATTGCCCTTTTCATCAACATCCATATTTAAAGCAGCAGGCTTTTTAGGTAATCCCGGCATCGTCATGACGTCACCAGTCAGCGCTACGACAAATCCTGCGCCAATCTTCGGTACAAATTCGCGGATCGTCACATCAAAATCAATTGGAGCCCCTAATTTACTTGGGTCGTCTGATAATGAATACTGTGTCTTCGCCATGCAAATAGGCAAACGATCCCAGCCGTATTTCTTGAAGCTGGCCAATTGCTGCTGTGCTTTTTTACTATAGATAACTTCATTCCCGCCATAAATCTCGCGAACGATCGTTTCAACTTTTTCAGTTAAGTCATCATGTTCTCTGGTAAAGATTGAATGGAAATGATTTTCTTCATTTGCAATCGTCTCAACAACTGTCTTTGCTAAATCGATGCCGCCGTCAGGTCCTTTCTCCCAGACGCTAGCCAACTCGACCTTCACATCTTCTTGTTCGCAAAGCTCTTTTAATAGTGTAATTTCCTTGTCAGTGTCACTGATAAATTCGTTGATAGCAACAACTACTGGTAATCCATATTTGCGCATATTACGAATATGCTTGGCTAAATTGCTGAAGCCGTTTTTCAATGCATCAAGATTTTCCATACTTAAATCAGCTTTAGCCATTCCGCCATGCATCTTCAGTGCTCTGATAGTTGCAACGATCACTACAGCGTCGGGAGCTTTTCCTAAACTAGGAACTTTAATATCCAAGAATTTTTCCCCGCCAAGATCCGCACCAAAGCCCGCTTCTGTGACCACATAATCACCGCAGTGCAGAGCAGCTCGAGTTGCTAAAATACTATTACAGCCATGAGCGATATTCGCAAATGGTCCGCCATGCACAAACGCAGGTGTTTGATAAATGGTTTGAACCAAATTAGGTTTGATTGCGTCTTTAAGAACAAGCGCTAGTGCTCCTTCCACCTTCAAATCGCCGACTGTTACGGGCTCACGATCAAAGGTGTAGGCAACAACGATATTTGATAAGCGCTGCTTCAAGTCTTCAATATCTGTTGCTAAACATAAAATTGCCATAATTTCGCTGGCGACAGTAATATCAAAGCCGTCTTCGCGGGGAACTCCATTGATCGGACCGCCCAAGCCAACAGTGATATGGCGCAACTCACGGTCATTCAGATCAACAACCCGTTTCCAAATCACGCGCCGGGCATCGATGTTTAATTGATTTCCTTGATGGATATGATTATCCAGTAAAGCTGATAACGCATTATTTGCCGTTGTGATCGCGTGCATATCGCCAGTAAAGTGCAGATTAATATCTTCCATAGGTAAGACCTGTGCATAGCCTCCACCAGTTGCGCCGCCTTTGATACCCATCACTGGTCCTAAAGAAGGCTCACGAAGAGCGATCACAGTCTTCTTGCCTATTTTATTTAAAGCATCGCCTAATCCAATCGTAACAGTTGATTTTCCTTCCCCTGCCGGCGTTGGATTGATTGATGTGACAAGAATCAATTTGCCTTCTGGATTTTCTTTCATCCGTTCTAAAGCATCAAACTCAATTTTTGCTTTGTATTTGCCATGCAATTCCAAATCATCAAAAGATAAGTTGATTTTTTCTGCGACCTCCGTAATTGGTGCTAAAGTCGTCGCTTGAGATATTTCGATATCAGTTTTCATAAAAACTCCCTTTCCCGAACGTTATTCAGAAAAATACACTTTTTTATTCGTTCCTTTTTATTATAACGAATTTTTTAAAGAAAAACACCACTTAGAATTATCAAACGTATTGATTCGCAATTTTTGTTTCCTTCACGTATAATAAAACCAGCAATTGCAAAGGGGTGTTGCGTAATGAATAGTGGCATTGTTAAATGGTTTGATGAAAAAAAAGGGTACGGTTTTATTGCCTATGATGAAAATCAAGAAGTTTTTGTTCACTTCACCGCGATTGAGGAAGATGGATTCAAAAGCTTGGATCCGGGTGACGAGGTTGATTTTGTAATTGTGGAGGGTGCTCGCGGGATGCAAGCAGCTCATGTAAAAAAGAAATAAACGAAAAGATCAGTCATGACTGATCTTTTCGTTTATTTCTCTGATTTCAATTTCTGGATAAAACGTTATAAAGTCTTTTATAAAGGCTTCTTTTCTTTTTTTACGCATAGCAAAATGGAAAGCTGCTCCGCTAAGTCCTTTTCGCTGGATAATCACCCCGTCTTTACACGGTGTTAAATAATCGATATGCTCCCGTAAAAGAGTCTCACGGCGCCAAACTCTTGCGTATCGGACTCTTATACCGGTTTCGTCAATGTTCAAATAGCGATGAAGGCCGACAACAGCAAATAAAATGGCGATGCCGATCACAATATTCCCCTGTAAATAAGGCCGTGTTTTCTCTAAGGTCAGAATCAAACCATAAAAAAGAACAATAAAGGTCAACGACCAATAAATAATGCTGATTGACAGCTCTGGTTGCCAAAAATAGCGTTTTGTCTTCATTCATATACTCCTACTCTTCTAAAAAAGGATGATCATTATGTTAAAAGTTTATACTGATGCGGCTACGAATACTCAAAAGAGCGGCGGCGGCATTCTTATTATTTCTGAAAAGCAAGAACAGCTTGCAATCTCACTGCCTGAAACCAACAATCATCAAGCAGAATTAGCAGTGATTCTCCATGCACTAACCTATTTGATCGACCAAAAGCTGAACGATCAAACGATTTTACTTTATTCCGATAGTAAAACTGCAATAAAAATTTTAGACCAAGGACAAACAAAAAACAAGCTCTTTCAGCCATATTTATCAGAGTTTAATGAATTAGCACCGCAATTTCCCCTGCTGGTTCTACAATGGATTCCAGAAGCAAAAAATAAAGGGGCGGACAATCTTGCCCGCCAAGGTTTGCGAAAATAACTATAAAACAGGTGATAATAAACGTGAGAAGCGCTGTTTGAAATTCAACCAGTGAGATTGATTGGCGATTATTTCATCTGTTAACAGAATACATTCCTTCATATCCTCTTCAAAGATAGTTCGGAATAGCTGTGCAATCGCTGGATCATAGATGAAGCTGCTGACCTCGAAGTTTAACTCATAGCTGCGGATATCTTGATTGGTTGAGCCGAAACTAGCCAGCTCATCATCAACGACAATCGTTTTGGAATGTAAAAAGCCGTCTGCGTAATGGTAAATTTTTACCCCTCGTTGATGGAAAAAATTAGCATAATATTGAGTAGCTCGGTAAATAAATGGATGGTCTGGCATATTTGGAATCATGATTCTTACATCAATTCCTGATCGTACTGCAATTAAGATAGCAGAAATCATGGTCTCATCTGGTACAAGATACGGACTTTGAATCCAGACACTTTTTTCAGCTGCTAAGATCATGCGAACAAAGCCGTCTTTAATAATCTGTTCGCTGGAATCAGGGCCATCGGCCACGATTTGCATTGGTACACCTTTTTCAATCTGCTTTTGCGGTAAAACAAAATATTCTGGTAAATAACTCATCCGATCGGCTTTGTTCGTGACAGAAGCATTCCAATCGCGAATAAAAATTTCCTGCAACGTGAAACTGGCCGTTCCCTCGATCCGACCATGGGTATCGCGCCATCTTCCAAAGCGTTTAGATTCCCCGAGATACTGATCTCCGACATTAAAACCGCCTGTCCAACTAATCTGACCATCTACCACAACAATTTTTCGATGCAAATGATAATTTAAGCGTGTCTTAGCCAAAATGTTTCTTGAGGTAATAAAAGGCGCCACCTTGCCGCCATTTTTAATCAAGGTTGAAAAAAAGCTTTTATTTGTTTTCGGTGCCCCCCACGGATCATAGATCATTCGCACTTCCACGCCTTGAGCTGCCTTTTCCTCCAAAATCCGCATGAAGCGATTACCGATGCGGTCATTAAAGAAGGCGTAATATTCGACGTGAATCGTACTTTGCGCATTACGCAAATCCTCAAATAAGCGTTCAAATTTCGCCGTTCCATCTAGGAAAAATTCTAACTCGTTACGGATTGCCAACGGTGATTCATCCAAATTTTTAAAATATTTCACCATGGCTGTTGCTGCTGGATACAATTGATCTGGTTCGTTGTGGTCGACATGACGATTGTCTTGCTGGATAATTTCATTAATCTCTTTAACTCGAGCCTCGTCATCTTGCTCGAAAAGATACATGGTTTCGCCGTCAATACCACGACCGCAAAAGGCATAAATTAAAAATCCGATGACTGGCAAAAAGATCAAGGTCAAAAGCCAAGCCCAAATTGTTGTGATATTCCGCGGTTTACGAAAAACAGTAATGATTGCCCCCACTAAGTTGACAATAAAAATAAATAAAATAATTTGCTCAATAATTCCCAAATGGTCCCCTCTTTTCAGAAAAATAATTCTCTCATTTGAATTATACCTAAACCGCCTTAGTAATAAAAGAAAGTCGCTATGGAATAGTCATATTCTCATAAAAAAAGGACAGCGTCACAAAGATGCTGTCCTTTAATTGGAAATTATGCTAACCAGTTGGCCACTTCTGCTAATGCATCAGCTAGACCTGCTGGATTTTTCCCACCGGCTTGAGCCATGTCTGGACGTCCACCGCCGCCGCCGCCGACTTTTGGCGCAATCGCTTTGATCAGATCGCCAGCCTTCAAGCCTTTTTCATTGGCTGCTGGACTCATGGCTGCTAGCAGATTCACTTTCTCCCCATGAACGGTTCCAAGAACCAACACATCAGACAAAGCTTTTTGCTTCCATTGATCCGCTAGTTGACGCAATTGATTCATATCTTTTACGTTAACCTGAGCAGTAATCACGGTCGTACCGTTGATTTCTTTGACATCCTTGAAGACGTCGCCTGCTTGTTGGTTCGCTAGTTTTGTCGCTAGTTGTTCATTTTCTTTTTGCAGCTCACGTAATTGCTGTTGCAATTGCTCGGTTTTGCTAACAATTTCTTTGATTTGTGGTGATTTCACGATTTGTGCCACTTGCATTAATTGTTCCTCTTCATCACGGAAAGCTTCATAGGCTTCTTTGCCGGTCAACGCTTCGATCCGACGTACGCCGGCACCGATACCTGATTCAGAGACAATCTTGAATAAGCCAATATCTTCTGTATTCGCTACATGCGTACCTCCGCATAGCTCGATCGACCAGTCGCCAATGTTTACTACACGTACGTTATGGCCGTATTTTTCACCGAACAAGGCCATTGCGCCCATATTTTTCGCTGTGTCAATATCGGTTTCGATTGTTACCACAGGAATAGCTTCCCAGATTTTTTGGTTGACGATTTTTTCCATTTCTTTTAGTTCAACCGCAGTTACTTGACCAAAATGCGTAAAGTCAAAACGTAAATGTTTGTCCGTCACTAATGAACCGGCTTGGTTCGCATGATCGCCTAGCACTTCCTTCAAGGCTTTGTGAAGAACATGAGTCGCTGTATGATTTTTGATGATCTTATTGCGGTAAGCGGCATTGACTTGCAAAAAGTATTTTTCGCCTTCTTTTAGTGATCCAAGGACTTCAACCGTGTGCAAAGCTTGGCCATTTGGTGCCTTTTGGACATCGGTAACATTAGCGATAATTTTACCTTCGCTATCAACAATGATTCCTTTATCGGCGATTTGTCCGCCCATTTCAGCATAAAATGGTGTTTCCGCAAAAATCAAACGCGCTTCACCTTCTCCAACCATATCAACGATGGCATCATCTTTCAGGATAACAAGCAATTCACTTTCACTTTCCAAATGGTCATAGCCGACAAATGTGCTGGCTACTTTGATATCACCCAATAAAGCCGTTTGAACGCCCATTGATTTTTCTGTTGTACGAGCAGCCCGGGCACGTTCTTTTTGCGCCTGCATTTCTACTTCAAAGCCTTCATGATCGACCTTCAAGCCTTCATCTTCTGCGACTTCTTCCGTTAATTCTACAGGGAAACCAAACGTATCGTACAATTTGAAAATAACTTTTCCATCTAACGTGGTTTCATTTTTCGCTTTTAATTCAGCTAACACATCATTCAGCATCGATAAACCGTCATTGATGGTTTCATGGAAACGTTCTTCTTCTGTCCGAACGACTTTTTCAATGAAAGCCTCCTGTTGCTTCACTTCTGGATAATAGCTCACCATGATTTCGCCGACAACAGGAACCAGCTTGTACAAGAACGCTTGATCAATACCTAATTTCTTACCGTGCATGACCGCACGACGTAATAAACGACGCAAAACATAGCCTCGGCCTTCATTTGAAGGCAACGCGCCGTCACCAATCGCAAAGGCTAAAGAACGGATATGATCCGCGATGACCTTGAAAGAAATATCCAATTGCTTATCCGCACCATATTTTTTGTCGCTTAACTCCTCTACTTTACCAATGATTGGTAAGAATAAATCAGTTTCGAAGTTGGTAGGGGCATCTTGGATGATGGAAACCATTCGTTCAAGTCCCATCCCTGTATCAATATTTTGATGAGGCAATGGTTCATAAGTATCCTGTGGCGTATGGTTAAATTCTGAGAATACCAGATTCCAAATTTCTAGATAGCGTTCATTTTCGCCGCCAGGATAGTTTTCTGGATCATCTTCAGCTAAATCGTTGAAGGCTTCGCCGCGGTCATAGAAAATTTCTGAGTCGGGACCGCTTGGACCAGCGCCCAAATCCCAGAAGTTGTCTTCAATTTCAACCACGTGATCTGCTGGAATTCCGACTTCTTCTAACCAGATCCGTTTTGCTTCTTTATCTTCAGGATAAACCGTTACATACAATTTATCTGGATCAAAGCCGATCCAGTCAGGTGAAGTTAAGAATTCCCAAGCCCATTCAATGGCTTCCACTTTGAAATAATCACCGATCGAAAAATTTCCTAGCATTTCAAACATCGTATGATGACGCGCAGTTTTACCTACATTTTCAATATCATTTGTACGAATAGACTTTTGTGCATTGGCAATTCGTGGATTTTCTGGTACGACACTGCCGTCAAAGTATTTCTTCATCGTAGCAACCCCTGAGTTGATCCATAGCAAGGTAGGATCGTTCACCGGCACTAATGAAGCACTCGGTTCAATCATATGATTCTTGGTTTTAAAGAAATCTAAAAACATTTGGCGCACCTGTGCGCTTGATAATTTTTTCATCTGTTCTCCTCTTTTCTCAAAAAATAAAAACTACCACTGCAGTCAAGGACGAAAACTCGCGGTACCACCTTGATTGCAATGATAGTTTGATCATTACCTCTTCAGCTCGTTAACGCTGAGCAGCGTTGATTTTTCAATCAAAAAATGTCGGGAGCAATTCATTACACGCAACGTGCAGCTTTCAGCAATCGTGCACTTTCTGTGGAGGCGAAAATAATAAACCTTATCCTTTTAAGAGTATAGAAAAAAGTTTGTCAAAAGTCAAACTAGATCTTGATTAGAATTGCTTTACGATACAAATAATTACTTGGTGAGAGAATCTCCTCATGCATCATTGTTGTCGTATTGCTGTAATAACTAGATAGCGGCAGGAAATCAACAATTGGAATTCCAACAGGATTCTTCTTATTCGTCAGTTTTAATACACCGGGATCTTCGGTAATTTCAAAGCGTTCCATTGAGGTATCAAAGAATAGGCCGAACATATTCTCTTGTTCCATCATCTTCCGAACGTTCTTGCCGCGATAAGGATCAGTGACATTTAGATCATTGCCCCACCGAAATAGACGGCGGCTGCCTGCACCATTAACGTATTCCCACTGATCTTCTGTTAATAAATCAAAATTTTTCTTGCGAATTTTCTTTCGTAGACTGGTGTAGGTATGCTCTTCATGACTAAACACATAGTAGCTGTCTGAATGAGGGATCATTTCAATATACCAACGTCCTTCTTTTAATACGTTCTTAGGAAAAGACCAAGTCATGCTTTCTTCCGGCGTCAAATTTGGTGACAAGACATTTTTAATTTCCTCTTCATAGGTAGAAAATTGATCTGCTTCTCCTGAAAAACTCCCAGTTACCGAATCATAAACTCCCAAATAGTTTGTTCCCGCTGGTAAAGCATGACGCTGAACAAACATTGGCGGGATTTGTACTTTACGCAAACTTGTTGTTTTATCATTTATTAGTTCTCCTAAAGAATCAACATCAAAAAAGTTATATTGTCCGCGTAATTCTTCTGGGATCATTATTTCTGGAGAGTTCGGTGCGGTTTCCAACAATGACAGACCTTTTGTTCCTAAGTTCCAGCCTAAAATGGCATCTTTATTTCCTGGGATAAAGACAAATTCCTCTTCATCAATCAGCAACTGAAACGTCTGACATTTGATACCGTACAAATCAAAATCCTTTAATTCAATATCTGAAATCTTCATTAATGGATTGACAAAATGAAGCAAAAGTTGGCTTAACAAGGTACGTTTTTCTTTTGGATTCAGTCGCTTCCAATAGGACCAGTCTAATTGATCTAATAAGTTCATAAATCTTTCTGCCTCCTCCAACACTCATATGTTAGAATTATACCATTATCACAAAGAAATGAGGAAAAAGATGAAGGAAATTTTTGGAGCTTCACCAGAATTGCAGGCTGCTGCCTTTTTTTTACGCTACCAGGTTTTTGTTTTGGAACAAAATATATTGCCCGAATTGGAGTTTGATCAATTGGATACAGTGGATCGTCAATATCTCGTTTTCTTTGATGAGCAAATCCCCATCGCCACTGTACGCTATCAAAAATTAGATGAATCGACGTTGAATCCTGACCGTCTATGCGTCCATCCTGATTATCGCAATCAAGGTTTAGGGACAAAACTTCTAGCTCGGATTGAGTCACAGGCATTTTTCGAAGGCTGTCAGACGTCTGTTCTTTCGGCCGAACTTAGTGCGCAGGCTTTCTACGAGAAAATCGGCTATCGCGTTGTTTCGGATATCTTTGAAGAAGACGGTATTCCTTGTGTCAAAATGCAAAAAGAACTTGTATCGGATTAACAGATACAAGTTCTTTTAATAGTCATTTCTCTAAAGTTTTAAGAGTTTGAACGCTTTTTATTCTTACGTGCGCCACGTTCTTCTTGACGACGAGCTACACGACGTTTTTGTTTATTCGATTCAGAAATTGCGCGATCAATTTTTTTCTTGTAGCCAGGCTTAATTTTTTTCTTTGATTTTTTAACCAAACCAATTAGAGTTGGATCTAGCTCATCTTTTGATTTTTCGCGTTTCTTTCGACGATTACGATCATAAGTATCGATGATTTCCCCATTTTTGATCTCTTTTGGTTGGAAAGTCACGCCGAGATTTTCAATTAAATTAACATCGTTCTCATCGCTTGGACCATACAAAGTAATCGCCGTGCCAGACAAGCCGTTCCGACCTGTTCTGCCCACACGATGAATAAAGAAATCCAAATCTTGGGGAATCTCTGCGTTAATAACATGAGAAACCCCTTCAATGTCAATTCCTCGAGCAGCCAAGTCTGTTGCGACAACATATTGATAATCTAGATTTTGTACTTGGCGCATTACACGCTTCCGCTCTCGGGGTGAAATATCCCCGTGAATCTTCGCGACTTTTAACCCTTGTGATTTCAAATAATCACTGATCTCATCGACATGCTGTTTCGTATTGGCGAAAACAATCGCTAAATATGGATGACCAATCGTCAATAATTGATAAATCAAACGATTCTTGTCCTGTCCTTTAGTAGAAATGAGCCAATTTTCGATCGTATCGGAAATTACTGCTTTTGACTTAATTTCTTCAATCACAGGATTTTCCATGTATTTTAATAGGAAGGGACGTAATTTTTCTGGAATCGTTGCTGAGAAGACCAACATTTGTAAATGCTTCGGTAAACGACCAGCAATTTGATCGACTTCAGCTAAAAATCCCATATCCAAAGTCATATCCGCTTCGTCGACCACAAAATACTCTGCCGTATGGACTTTTAATGCTTGCTCATTCATCATATCTAAGATACGACCTGGGGTTCCGATAGCGACATGTGGTTGATGCGTCGCTAATTTGTCGATTTGCCGTTGCTTGTCAGTTCCGCCCACAAAATTGGTTACGCGGATTTCATTTGGTGAAAATTTTGCAATTTGAATGGCGGCTTGATAAATTTGCGTCGCTAGTTCGCGGCTTGGCGCTGTGATGACAATTTGAACCTCATCTTTAGCGGCGTCGATCTTATTCATTAATGGCAGCAAAAACGTATGGGTTTTTCCTGAACCTGTTTGTGACTGTCCGACAACATTTTTCCCTTTTTTAATTAAAGGAATTAATTTTTCTTGAACCGCTGTTGGTTCAGTAAAACCCTTATCCTTGATGGCTTCAAGAATAAACGGCTGGAAATTGAATGATTCAAAAGTTCGCATGTTATACCTCTTTCTTTAACGTACTAATTGTATACGTGTGACTCGCTTTATCATGGAATAGGCGGGTTTTTCTTCTTATGAGAGCATACAATAAGTTGAATAGAAATAAAAGTAAAATTCCTAAACTTAACAATCCTAATGTCGCATAAGCGATAAAGAGCGTGTGATTTACGGAAATTAAATGTGTCATTGTGTATTGAAAAATTTGCAGCAGCCCGAAGAAAAGAAAGTAAAGCGCAGAATACCGCAGGATCAGTCGGCTCAAACGAATATGCTTGTGTCCATCTTCGATAACTTGAATACGAACAACCTTTTTTCCAATGGTTTGACCGTTTAAGAGATAATTGATTAGCATAAAATAAACGATTACTTCAATGATGAACACCGGCATCGTATTACTTAAGATTTCACCGGCTTTAGGTGGTAATACATTTGATAGATAATTAATTATTGGACTAAACAAACCAATGATAAACCAATCGATCGCCAGTGCGACAAAACGTCTTATTATTGTAACCTGCCGTCCTTTCTCCAATGATTCTGAGTCCAGTTCACTTCGTGTTGGTAAAAAGAAAGTGAATAGTGGCGCACAAGCAAAGCCCAGTATTCCTCCTAATGTATTATGGAATAAGTCATTAACATCAAATAATCGATAAGGACGCGGATAAATAAAATACAGACCACTTAATTGTGTTAGCTCAAAAAATAGCGATAAGCAGAAGCTTACCAAAATAGTTTTCCAAAATGAAAATTTAAAATAATAACGACAATATACGCCAAATGGGAAAAGTAGAAAAATATTAAACACAGGTTCCAAAAAGACGCTTTGTCTCATTGCTGGCAAATAGGTGCTTGGGTTATTCAATTGCAGTACCGTTTGATTCATGAAATTATGCCAAGATTGAAATAAATGAAGTTCATAACGCGGACCAGTCATCTGTGCTACCGTACTGACTTCAGGTAACGGCAAGATCACTAAATAATATGCGCATAACAAGTAAAAAACAAACGAATACAAGATCAGACTTCTCAGCTTGCCTAGTTCTCCATATTTTCGATAATAATAAATTAAGATAGGTGCAGTGATAAACATCGCCAAAAAAGGAAAAGTAAGCACCGCCACTTTAATCGGTAACGTGTAACTGTTCATAGATAGCTCCTTTGTTCGATTTACGTTCATAACTATTCAGCTGCAATAAGAGCAACAGCTTCATATAGCTCAGTTTAAAATATCTTCTTTCTAAATGCGAAGGAAAAGTCTCTATTTTATAATAGTTACCATTTTTACCGCTGATGACAAATCTGATAGTAGCAATTTAGTAATTTGAAAACCTGTTAACTAAAAAAAGAATATTGTCGAAAAATCCTTATTCCTTCAATTTCTAATCATCAGGGATTTTTTCTAAATTGTGGTAAAATGAACACAAAATAAAAATTATATCAGATTTTTAAGGAGGTAAAAAAATGCTTAACCCGCTTTTTGCTTTTGGTGTTCCAGCGGCTTTGATGGTCGTTTACATAATTTTCTTTTTTGTCAAAAAAATGAAAAATAGTGATTACCGTCGCTTTGCGTTAACTTTGATCGCAGTTTTTTTAACGACTTTTAGCTATCAGGTGTATAACTACAGTCAAACGGTTGTTGCTTTGACGTCTTCAGAAAGTTTTCAAAAGAACTTTGGTTACAGTCAAGGGCGCCTGATAGTTCCTTTTGTACTAGGTGCGATTCTCACTATTATTAATGTTTATTACCTATTTCGTCAGTTTAGAAAAAAAGAATAACAGGCTTATCCTGTTATTCCAGACTGTAGACAAAAGACGTCTCGAACTCGTAATTTGAGTTTGAGACGTCTTTTTATCTGATTTCTTTCGAAATTTTGAACAAAAAAATAAAGGCTCCTTGCCTTTCCATAGCCAGGTGGCTAATTTCTTTAAATTCATTGCAGCAAACACTAGCATCGTATGCGTCGCGACTTTTTCCAAGCCTCGATACTTGGTCCAACGCATCCCATGCTTTTCTTTTGCATCCGCAAATATTCGTTCAATCGTTTGTTTCCGTTTTTTGTAAATTGATTTATTCAGATCCGTTAGGCGAAGATGTTCTGCTTCATCCATTAGGTCACCCCAAACATGTCTCGTGATGACTCGTTGATGATTTTTACTTTTGGTACATTGGTTTAGCAGAGGACAGTTCACACATTCTTTTGGATTGGATTTGTATTCTCGGTACCCTTCTCGAGTAACCGTTGAAAAAGCGAGCATTTGATCTTGCGGACAAATGTAACAATCATAATACTCGTCATAGAGAAACTCGTTTTTTGATAATAGCCCCTTTTTCCCTTTAGGCCTTGAATAAGGCAAACAAGGTCGAAGGTTCAAATGAGTCAAAAAGTGAACAAACTTAGGTGTCTTATACCCAGCATCAGCGACAACACAGTTGATTTCAGGAAAAAGTCTCTTCGATTGTTTGACGAGCTGAAAGGCGACTTGACTGTCATGAATATTTCCAGGAGTGATGATTGTGCTAAGAATAAATCCGTTGTCGTCGCATGAAGTATGGGCAGAATAAGCAAATTGTTTTTCTCGTTCGCCTTTGACGTAGTAGCCGCTTTCCGGATCAGCCTTACTTATTTTTCTTTCTTTCAGCTTCACTTCCTTTTCTAAGTCCAAAGTAAAAGGGCGTTTTCCGGCCTCTATTCGTTGACGATTGATCTCATCTTCTAATTCATCCTGATAGGCTTTCGCTTCATCGTGGGTCATTTCTTTCGTAAACTTATGTTTATTGGCGTTAGCTTTGATGTGGGTAGAATCAAGATACAAATTATCCTCTGTTACAAAACCTGCTTTAACTGCTTGTTCTAAAATATAGGCAAAAATATCCTCAAACACCGTCGTTTCTCTAAATCGGCGGACATAATTCTTTCCAAAAGTTGAGAAGTGGGGGATTTTCTCCTCGAAGGAATAGCCTAAAAACCAGCGGTAAGCGACATTGGTATCGACTTCCTTAATGGTTTGTCGCATGGAACGGATACCGAATAAATACTGAATAAACACCAATTTGATCAGAATCACTGGATCGATACTTGGGCGACCTAGATCGGAGTAAGTGGCTTCAACGATTGGATAAATAAATTCAAAATCAAGCGCAGCATCAATCTTTCGAACGAGATGATCTTGAGGAACCAAATCATCAATCGTGAGCATCGCAAATTGATTTCTACCGTTCGTATTGTTTTTAGACATCATAACTATCACTCCTTGCATTCGTTTTCATAAATCTATTATAAAAGAAAAGACTGTAGACATCATCCATAAAATGGACTTTGTCTACAGTCTGGAATAACAGGCTTATCCTGTTATTCTTCCAAATCAAAAAATTTAATTTTCACATTAGTTAAACGTTTCAAGGTATTCAAATCTATGTTGACCCACTCTTTTGATGCAGGCTGATAATGATTTTCCTCAAATGACCGCTCAATTTCATTTAAAAGTTGCTCTGGTGTTCCAAAAAAGCTTTGATCCTTTTTCAGCAAGACACTAATCAGTGCTGGATTTTCTATTAAAAAATAATCCTCTTGATATTTATATAAAATAATTTGATAGGTCTTATTTGTAAGTTTGCAACGAATAGCGAATAATCCCTCAGATAAGTTGGGCATTCTTTCTAAAACTTCTTCGGGACTCAATATTTCACGATGTAGCATTTAGAGTTCCTCCTAACCAAGGAACATTATAGGAGAAAAAGAAGTTCACTGGAAATAAAACGTCTCAACTAAAGGATATTTTTATTTTTAATTTACTATTTTCATCTCTCATTTATGATAAATCCCACTCAGCGTAAAATCTTTTTAAAAATTCTTCCATAAAATGCATGCGCTTTTGTGCTTCTTTTTTTCCAGCTTGCGTGTTCATTGTAGCAGGCAGCTTAAACAATTTTTCATAAAAATGATTGATTACTGTACTTTTTTTGCGATATTCTTGTTTGCTTTTAAACTCTTGCGGTGCAGTGTTAGGATCATATAATGGACTTTGCGTATGGCCGCCATAATAAGCAGTTCGTAAAATGCCTATTGCGCCAAGTGCATCAATCCGGTCCGCGTCTTGCACGATCTGTCCAACTAAAGTTAGTTCAGCTTTTCCGTTTTCTATTTCTTTAGAAAAGGAAATGTTTTCAATGATTTTAAAAATTTCCTGTATTTCTTCGACAGAAAAACTAAGTTCTTTTAAAAACCTTTTAAGATCTTCTTGCGCCCTTGTCACATCTTCAACGACCTTATCGTCAATCACATCATGTAAATAACTAGCGGTTTCAATCATCAACGTATCTGTGACGCCTTCTTGTTCAGCTAAATTTTTAGCGATTTTAGCTACGCGCTGGACATGATAAAAATCATGTCCACTGCGATCAGCACCAACTTTCTCTTTGGCATACTTGCGAATTGCTTCTATTTTATTCGGCATCGTTACGCGGCTTTCTTGGAGGGCGTTCACCCCAATATTGAAACAGATCCGTTCTTATAGCGCCATTATACAATTTCCTTTTCTTTGTTGCTTTAGCCCCGTAAAATTCCTCAAATGCTAAATCACTGGTCAAAATATATTTACTCCAGGTTTTCAATGGGCGGAAAACCTCCCCCATTTCACGATACAATACACGAACCTGTTCTTCTTCGCCTAAACGTTCTCCGTATGGCGGATTTGCAACAATCACACCGTAATCCTTTTCCGTTTTAAAATCTTTAACCGCCTGCTGTTTAAATTGAATCGAATCACCTAATCCGATTTCTTCAGCATTTGCTTGAGCAATCTCAATCATCCGACCATTGATGTCTGAACCAGCAATATCTAACTCAATATCATAATCCGCTGCTTCATCCGCTGCAGAACGAACTTTATCAAAGACAGCGGCATCAAACCAATCCCAGGCTTCACAGGCAAAATCACGATTGAATCCAGGCGCAATGTTGTGACCTATCAACGCAGCTTCAATACATAAAGTCCCTGATCCGCAAACCGGATCATAAAAAGGACGATCCTTTCGCCAATTTGTCAACATTACTAATGCCGCCGCCATATTTTCTTTTAATGGAGCGCCACCTTTTTCTAATCGATAGCCACGTTTAAATAAGCTTGGCCCAGTTGTATCTAAAGTTAATACGACATGATCCTTTAGTAAAGCAACCTCTAGCTGAAATAGCGCACCGGTTTCTGGTAGAGGCACTCGTGCTGGACGATGGTAGACTTCTCGTAGACGTTCAACGATTGCCTTTTTCGTGATGGATTGGCAATCAGGGACACTGTACAATTTTGATTTGATCGAACGCCCTGCCACTGGGAATTCAGCATCCATTGGCAGATAATCCTCCCAAGCAATCGCCTTAACCTTTTCAAATAATTCGTCAAACGTAAACGCGTCAAACTCCCCGACAATGATTTTCACGCGATCAGCAGTTCGCAGCCATAAATTTGCGGTAGCGATCGTTTCTAAATTTCCTTTAAACCGTGCCCGTCCATTTTCGACTTGGCAATCGATGCCTAAATTACGTAACTCTTTGCCTACTAACGCTTCGATACCCGCAGCGGCAGTGGCAATTAAATTATACTCTTTCTCCATAATTGCTCCTTTATATAAATAGTAGTAATAATTTTTTCCGATGTACGACGAATTAACCTTTTAAACTAACGTATCAATCGTATCAATTTTTTTCAAAAACTAAAAAAATAGGTTTTATTCTCGTTTCGCATATGGTTTCACTAATTGCGGTAAGCGTGAAGTGGAACTCGCAGCTATTTCATTTTAATGTATTCATTTTTCTAAAGACCAGAAAAATTAGTTTTATCTTCATTTCGCATACCATTTTTCTAACCTGCTAAAGCAGGAAGAAAAACTGGCAAAAAAAGACCTTCACAACGCAAAGTTGGAAGGCACACCCTGAATTGCTGCAATTTTCTGTAAGCCATGTTTTGTACGACGATCAACTCAGGGAAGTGTGATCATCGTGGCAATCATCTATCTCCGACATAAATGCCGTCTCTTTCATCGTTCATTTCCTTAGAAAAAGCGCCCCTACCATAGTTTGGGTTGCTCGCTCGAGGGGTTTACCGCGTTCCACCATTTTGATTTCTCAAAATGCTTCGTCACTGTGGCACTTTCAAGAATACTCAGGCATAGATTACTCCTTAGCCTTTTTTTCTGCCGTTACTTCAAAAGAAGTACCTTAGCTTATGGTTTCGCTAAGCACGAACACTACAGACATCTCAGTCTGTGCGAGCATGGACTTTCCTCAGCCTGCTTAGTGCAAACCGCGATCACCCAAAAATTGCATCATTCAAATTTAAAACTGACGAGTTTTCTCAATATCGCTCTCATCTTGAGTATAGCTTTGACCAAAATCAGAAGGAGCTGTTTGGTTTGATGCCTGTTGATCAAGCTTTTTGCCAAACACTTCTCTTTCAAGATTGGATAAACGCTTCAAGATATCAAAGTTTGTAACAGCTGAACTTTTAGGCGCTGCTTCTTTCACACGTGAAGGAGCTGGCTGAGCTTTGGAGAGTTGTTCAACTTTTGCTTTCAAGCGATCATTTTCTTCTCTTAGTGTTAATAATTCTTTGTTATAAGCTTCATAATCTTTAATTACATTATCCAAAAATTCGTCGACCTCAATTGGATCATAACCACGCATTTTTGTTTTAAATTCTTGCTCCAAAATATCATTAGGAGTATAGATTACATTCGCCATTTTTCCACCTCATTAGCTCTTATCTTAATTTACTTTCCTATATATTCTAGCTGATAAACTTAAGGAAATCAAACACTATCCCCGAAGTCTGAGGAATTTTCTAAATCATCCATCGTAATTGTAAGCAAATCGTAGGGATTTTGTTCTTGAAATTTTTCTACATCAGCTAAAAAGAATTTGCTTTTACCAGGATACTCATTATCATATACTAACAATGCTGCCTCAGTGTGCTGCAGTAAAAAATTTACATGATTTTTAAATTGTTGAGGATTCTGATAGGGTTGATGACTGACCGAATCCACGTAATCCGCTGTTTGTACAAGCTCGCTCAAAAGTAATTGATTATGTTCTTTCCAGTTATTTCCAAACGCTTCAAATGGAAAAATAATCGCTAATTTTATTTCAGGATAATCTTGCTTCAATTCATTGACTACCTGCCCTGTCCAAATCTCTGTACCAAGACTACCGCTGATCATTACCCACTGAAGACCATTTTCGATCAAAGCCGTCAATTCTTTTTTTAAAACATTCTTAATGACTTGCACGCGAGGGTCCTGTTCACTGAAGATTCCTAGCTCATAGCTCTGATATCCTGTTACGTATATTCGCTGTATTGTTTCATTCATTGCATTTTCCTTACTTTCACTTAAAAATAAAATATCTTTCAAAAAAATTTGCTATAATAGCAAACAGGAGTGTGATGAAATATGGCCTTTCACTACCCCAATGGTCAGCTCTTTTCACAAAAGAATCCACGAGAACGCTCATTACAAAAAGAAACAACGTTTGCTAATCGCGGTATGCGCTTTGAAGAAGCAATCAATCAAAGCAATGAATACTACTTAACTCATGATAAGGCAGTTGTCCATAAAAAGCCAACGCCACTTCAGATTGTTAAGGTCGATTATCCAAAACGAAGTGCCGCAGTTATTAAGGAAGCCTATTTCAGACAACCTTCCACAACTGATTATAATGGCGTTTATCAAGGATACTATTTAGATTTTGAAGCAAAGGAAACAAAAAACAAACGCTCTTTCCCGCTAAAGAATTTTCATCAGCATCAGATCACTCATATGCAGCAATGTCTGAAGCAAAGGGCGATTTGTTTTGTTCTACTTTGGTTTTCAAGCTTGAATCGTTGCTTTTTTCTTTCTGCTGAAGAACTGGTAAACTATTGGCAGAGTCAAGAAAATGGCAAAAAATCAATACCGCTAGAACACATAGAAACAGTTGGTATCGAGATCACACCGCAAATTGCTCCAAGAATCCCTTATTTAACAGCGGTGGAACAATATCTTGAAAAAAGGAGTTAATCAAATGGCTAATCCCTCACGTTCGCAGAAAAAAAAGCGGACCTCTCAAGGAAAGGAACCTAAACAAAAAAATAAAAAGAATCGTCATATTGGGCTGAAAATTGCGATCGCAATCGTTGGGCTGCTTTGCGTCGCATTACTCACTGGTATCGGCATCTTTTTCTACTATGTAAAAGATGCACCTGCTTTAAGTGAAAAAAAATTAGAAGCAACGGTCTCTTCTAAGCTTTTTGACAGTGATGGTAATATTTTTGAAGATCTTGGCGCCGAAAAGCGAGAAAAAGTCAGCGCAAATAAAATTCCGCAAGAATTAGATGATGCGATTGTTTCCGTCGAAGATCGTCGTTTTTTCAAGCACAACGGTGTGGATCCTGTCCGAATCGCCGGATCGGCCTTGCATAATCTAACCAACAAAGGTGGTCTTCAAGGTGGTAGTACCTTAACCCAACAACTGGTTAAGCTTTCCTTCTTTTCAACAACTACTGAAGAAGCCGATAAAACGTTGCGACGTAAAGCACAGGAAGCTTGGTTGGCTATCCAGCTAGAGAAAAAACACTCGAAACAAGAAATATTGACCTATTATATCAATAAGGTTTATATGGCAAATGGCTTGTATGGGATGGAGACAGCTGCTGAAACATATTTCGGTAAAGAATTACAGCACTTGACTATCGCACAAACGGCATTATTGGCGGGTATGCCACAAGCGCCTAATTCTTATGATCCCTATAAACATCCAGATGCTGCAAAAGAGCGTCGTGATACAGTGCTCTATACTATGCTTAATAATAAGAAAATCTCTCAAAAGGATTATGACGCGGCAATCAATGAACCGATTGATCAAGGCTTGTTGCCTTTAGAAACAGATAATCAGGAACGTAAAGTTGCCGACAACTACGTCAAAGAAGTGATTGCCCAAGTTGAAGATAAAACGGGCAAAAATGTTTATACTGACGGATTAGATATCTATACGAATTTGGATACTGACGCACAGAATCATCTTTATTCGATTGTAAATGGGGATGAATATGTCCAATATCCTGATGAGGATTTACAAATAGCTGCTACCCTAATAGATAGTGAGACTGGTAAAGTGACTGCTCAGATTGGCGGTCGAAATATCGCTGATGACGTCTACTTAGGATTGAATCGTGCAGTAAGTACAAACCGTGATTTTGGTTCAACGGTTAAACCAATAACCGATTATGGTCCAGCTATAGAATATAAGCAAAAATCTACTGGGGAACGAATCGTTGATCAACCTTATTATTATGAAGGAACGAAGACAGCAGTTAAGAACTGGGACAATAGTTATCAAGGAAATATTACGTTGCGTCAGGCTCTGTATAATTCTCGAAATGTCCCAGCTGTGAAGCTTTTCAATGAAGTAGGACCAGAAAATGTATCGAAATTCTTGAAAAACTTGGGCATTCAATACAAAGAAATACAACAAGCGAATGCAATCTCAAGTAACACTGAGACACAAGATGGAACGAAATATGGCATTTCCACAGAAAAAATGGCAGCAGCTTATGCAGCCTTTGCCAATGGTGGAACCTATAATGAACCGCTCTATATCAATAAAATTAAATATCAAGATGGTTCTGAACAAACCTTTGAAAACAAAGGAAAAAAAGCAATGGAACCTTACACAGCTTATATGATTACGGATATGCTAAAAGATGTAATTACAAAGGGTACCGGAACCTATGCACAGATTCCTAACCTTTTCCAAGCTGGCAAAACTGGAACGTCTAACTACACGGATGATGAATTAGCAAAGATTCCACATTATGGATCAATTTCGCCAGATGTAATGTTTACTGGGTATACTCCCCATTATTCTTTATCAATTTGGGCAGGCTATGATAAGCGACTGACGCCAATAACTTCACAATCTGAAAATATCGCACAGGATGTTTATCGTGAAATGATGAGTTATGTATCGCAAAATGTCTCAAATGAAGATTGGGTTATGCCAAATGATGTTCTTAGAATCGGAAATGAGCTTTACGTTAAAGGCGCTTCATCAGTTCCAGCGCCTAGCTATTCCTATCAAAGTTCTTATTACAGCAATAGCACTTTCAGCGAAACCACGAGTTCCAGCAGCAGTATAACATCGGAATCAAGTTTCTCTGAATCGTCGACAGTGACTCCGCCGGCCAGCAGCAGTGTGCCACCTGCCAGTTCAAGTCCGACGCCAGCTTCATCTGCCGATCCGCAACCATCTCAGCCATCCTCTAGTAGTCAGCCGCCTACTCAGACCCCAGCTGTGCAAAATGAACAACAATAATTAATCAAAAAGAGCCGCTCGATCTATTTTCGAGCGGCTTTTAGTCTGTCTTTTCCTTCTTGGCACATATCTAATAAAGGGCAAATTTCACATTTTGGGGATCGAGCGGTACAATGATAGCGCCCAAAGAAAATTAAGGTATGATGGCTTTTGACCCATAAATCTTTCGGTATTTTACGCATCAAAGTCGCTTCGACTTCAGTTACAGAAGCGTTCAATTTGCAAATCCTTAAACGTTTGGTCACTCGTTCAACATGAGTATCAACCGCAATTGCAGGTACACCGAAAGCATCACCAAGAACCACGTTCGCTGTCTTTCGCCCAACTCCTGGTAATTTAATTAACTCCTCTCGAGAATTTGGTACCACGCCATCGTAATTATCTAGCAGCATCTGTGCACAAGCTTTGATATTCTTCGCCTTATTACGATACAAACCAATCATTTTGATTTTTTCAATAATATCTTCTATCGGCGCTTGAGCTAATGCCTCTGGTGTAGGATAAGCCTTAAAAAGTGCAGGTGTTGCCTTATTCACCGAAACATCTGTTGCCTGAGCACTTAGAATGACTGCAATCAATAATTGGAAGGGAGAATCAGAATGGAGCTCTCCAACTGCGTCTGGAAACATGTCGTACATTCGCGATAAGGCTTCCATCGTTTTCTCTTTGCTAAGCATCGGGATCTTTCCTTTCTAACCAATTGTATAAAGAGACTTTCGGCAATTCTTCAGATTGCTTTTGTTCTTCGTCTTTTTGCAGTAGAATTTGTTTTCTTCGTCGTTGTTCTTCTTCTACCTGAGCTTTAGATCGAATGTTTTTCTTTTCCCAGCTTTGCAAGACCGTCTCAATATATTTGAAATTATAGGCTTGATTCAAGACGGCTTCTTGTAATGCCAATTCGATCAGTGATGGTGAATAATGGTCATCATTTAACCAGTAGCCAATTTTTTGGTATTCAATTGGTGATAAGGGGCGTCCGAATTCCTGCTCAAAGGAGCGCAGCATTTTCTTTTGCGCTGCCAGATCGTTTTCTTCTTCCGCTTCAAAGCGTTGTTGTTCCTTCAGTACATCCAATTTTTCAAATGCTGGGAGTAAATTATAATGATCGCTTTGTCTTCCTTGTTCATCTAATGTCGTCTCAAGGGAGACAAACTCCTTTTCAACAAGCGTATTCAAAGCCGCATAGATTTTTTCGGTCGTACTTCCCATATTTTGAGCAATTATGGTCAGATCAGGGAAATCTTCGCCAGCTTGGTGAGAGGCATAAAGTTGTAACCATAGCATAAACTCACTAGTGGTTAGCCCAAGTTTAGTATAATTTTGCAAAAGCAGATTGGAGATTGTCGTCTCTCCGCCTGACAAATATTCTTTCAATGAAATCATTAGAAATCCTCCGTTCACTTTTTTAGTTTACACTAAAAAAAGAGGAAGTCCAATACTAGCGAATAGTTCTTAATAAGCAAAAAAACAGGAAGGTCTCCCTTCCTGTTTTTGGCTCTATTCTGCTTCAGCTAACGCCGCTTGCGCTAAGATATTCAAGTAATTCCACGGACGGTCAAAATGAGGCTGGAAGAAGAAATCTTGTAAAGCTAAATCTTCCAACGTCATTCCATTTTGGATCGCTACTGATAAGGTGTTGGCTGATTGAGTGATATCATACTTTGATAGGAATTGAGCACCCAAAATCTTATTGGTACCTTTTTCTGAGACGATTTCCATTAAGACTTTTTCCGTTGTCGGCATAAACTCTGGACGATAATTGTCCTCGATCACTGTGACGTTCGCATCAATTCCATTTAAGGCAGCACTTTCTTTTGTCAATCCAGTTGAACCGATTGTCCAGCCAAATAAATAAAGTCCTGATGTTCCTTGTGTTCCGCGATACTTCATTTTTTGTTCCACTAAATTTTGACCAACTAACATTCCCTGACGTACAGCATTGGTTGCTAATGGAATATATTGATCTTGTCCTGTTGGGTTATAGTGAACAACTGTCGAATCCCCAGCTGAGAAGATATCTGGATCGCTTGATTGCATGTATTCGTTGACTTTAATTGCTCCACTTGGCAACATATCAACTTTTCCTTTAAGCAATTCTGTATTCGGACGGAAGCCTACACATAAGATTACCATGTCAGCCTCGAATTCTTTACTTGCTGTCACGACTTTTTTAACAGTACCCGTTTCGTCAGCCACAAATTCTTCAACATTTTCTCCTAGAGCTAATGTAACACCACGATCAACCAGTTCTTTTTCTAAACGACTTGTAAAAGGTTCATCCAAGTATTTATTCAAGATTCGCGACAATCCATCAATCAATGTTACCTCTTTACCAGATTCAGCGAATGCTTCAACTAATTCGATTCCAATGTAACCGCCGCCGACAACAACAACTTTTTTCGCATCTTTAGCTTGCTCAATGATGACATTTGCTTGATTATAGTTTTTACATAAAAGAATATTCTCAGAATCGATTCCTTTAATTGGCGGAATAATCGGCCAAGAACCTGTTGTCACGACTAATTTATCATAATCAACGATTTTTTCTTCATTGGTTTTTAAATCTTTTGCTGTTACTTTTTTTGTATCTGTATCAATGTTTGTTACATCGTGTTCCATGTTCACTTTTGCACCTAAAGAGGCAAGCTCCTCAGGGTTAGAATAAAATAAACCTGCTGGATCTTTGACAACTCCACCCACGTATAAAGCGATTCCACAAGATAAGAAAGAAACGTTATCGTTCCGTTCAAAGACTGTCACCTCTGCATCTGGGTGATTTGTTAAAATATTTTTAACAGCCGCGGTACCGGCATGTGTACATCCTACTACTACTACTTTCATTGTCATCCCACTTTCGTTGATTCTTTATTTGTTTGCAATCTTTTGCACAAGGACAGTATAACAGATTTTATATTCTGTCTAAATTATTTTGCTCACAAACACACACTTTTCTTTTGATGTAGGAAATTTTGTAAACGCGTTTAGAGATTTGTTCGATAAAAATATTATGTAAACTTTCCCGATTATGTAATTGAAGCTTTTTAATATTAAATCGTTAAAAAACTGAGAAGAAAAAATTCTCCTCAGTTCAATTAATCTGATTATTATAATTCGTTGAAAGTATTTACTACATTATCAACAGTGAACCCGAATTGTTCTAACACAAAATCGCCAGGTGCAGAAGCGCCGAAGTGATCAATACCAATCATCTTACCTTCTGTCCCGATGTAACGTTCCCAGCCAAACGGAGACGCTGCTTCAATCGCTACACGTTTTGTCACTGCTTTTGGTAAAACAGATTCTTTGTATGCTTCATCTTGAGCTTCGAATAGATCAAAGCTTGGGAGAGAAACAACAGAAACGTCTTTTCCTTGAGCTTTCAATTCTTTTTGTGCTTGAACAGCTAAGTTCACTTCAGAACCAGTTGCGATTAGGATACCTTCTGGTGTATCTGACTCAGCTTTAGAAATCACATAACCACCTTTAGAAACGCCTTCTTTAGCCATTTCTTTACTATTTGGTAAGACTGGCAAGTTTTGACGGCTTAAGACTAAGATTGTTGGTTTGTTAGTTGTTTCTAATGCTTGAATCCAGGCAGCAGAAGTTTCATTGCCGTCTGCTGGACGAATCACTTGGACATTCGGCATGCAGCGAACACTAGCTAATTGTTCGATTGGTTCATGAGTTGGACCATCCTCACCAACAGCTACTGAATCATGTGTCAATACGTAAATGACAGGTAAGTTCTGAATCGCTGACATCCGAACTGCTGGACGTAAGTAATCTGTAAATACAAAGAATGTTCCTCCATATACGCGTGTTCCGCCATGTAAATGAATTCCATTCATGGCGCTAGCCATCGCAAATTCACGCACACCAAACCAAATGTTACGGCCTTCATAAGAACCAGGTTGGAATTCTTTTTCATCAGCGATAGTTGTATTGTTTGAACCAGATAAATCAGCTGAACCGCCCCATACATTAGGAACAGCTTTGGCGATTGCTTGAATCGCATCTTTGCTTGATACACGGCTTGCTTGTGCTGTACCTTCTTCATAAACTGGTAAAGCTTCTTCCCAGTTTTCAGGAAGTTCGCCGGCAAAGGCCGCTTTGAATTGTTTTGCTAATTCAGGATGTGCTTTTTCGTAGTTTGCGAACATCGCATCCCATTTTGCTTCTGTTTTAGCACCTTTATCGTTGATTTCTTCCTTGAACCGTTTCGCCACTTCTTCAGGCACGGTGAAATCAGGATATTCCCAACCGTAAACAGTTTTCGCAGCATCGATTCCATCTTGTCCGATTGGAGCACCGTGAACTGCTGATGTGCCCTCTTTTGGTGAACCAAAACCAATGACTGTTTTAATCTCGATCAATGATGGTTTCTCTGTTTCAGCTTTAGCTTCATCAATTGCTTTAGAAATGGCCTCTAAATCATTGCCATCCTTAACTAAGATATGCTGCCAACCATATGCTTCGTACCGTGCACCGACATTTTCAGTGAAAGCTTTCGATGTTGGTCCATCTAAAGAGATATCATTTGAATCATATAAAACGATTAGTTTACCCAGTTTCATGTGTCCGGCCATAGAGCTAGCTTCAGCGGAAACACCTTCCATCAAATCGCCATCTCCACATAATGCGTAAGTATAATGATCCATTACATTGAAGCTATCGCGATTATAAGTGGCTGCTAAATGTGCTTCAGCCATCGCCATACCAACAGAAGTTGAAATACCTTGACCTAGAGGACCTGAAGTCGCTTCAACACCATCTGTATGCTGATATTCAGGATGTCCTGGTGTCTTGCTTTCCCATTGACGGAAGTTTTTCAAATCGTCAATCGTCACTTGGTAGCCTGCTAAGTGCAACAAGCTGTATAACATTGCTGAACCATGACCTGCTGATAAAATAAAGCGGTCGCGGTTAGGCCAATTTAATGAAGTTGCTGGATTGACATTCAAATGCTTCGTCCATAAAGCATAAGCCATTGGAGCCGCACCCATTGGTAAACCTGGATGTCCTGAGTTTGCCTTTTGAATTGCTTCAATACTTAACGTTCTGATTGTGTTTACACCTAGTTGATCGATTTTGTCGAACAAATTAGTTCCTCCTTTTTGGTCATAAATACTTTAATTACAGATTCATTGTAACCGATTTATTTTAACATTTCAATCACTTAACCAGTAAAAGATTTATTTTCTATTGTGCAGACCCTTTTCTTTCTGAATCTTTTTTAACTTCTCTGGCGTGACATCATTTCCTTTTGGATCGACGACTTTCATTCCTTCGATGTGATGCCGCATTCCGCTACGAAACGAAGCAATGTATTCTTCTCTTAAGACCTTCTGCTCATGAGCTTCAGCGTCCGTTAAGCCGACTGTCTTCTTTTTTTTAGCTAGTTCATTAATGCGTGCGATAGTTTCATCGTTAATCATCTTGAGCACCTCTTTTCCCCTTCTAATTATACATAAAAAAAAATAAGTTGAAAGTACCAAGAAATACGAACGCTTGTTTGATTTGTTTGAATAACTATGCTACACTAAAAAAAAACGAAAGAAGGTGCGGGCATTGGCAAAAAGAACGGAAACAAAACAATTAGAAGTTTTACGTTTCATTCATGAACGCGTTGAAGATAAAGGTTATCCACCCACTGTTAGAGAAATAGGAGAGGCTGTGAATCTTTCATCTACTTCTACAGTTCATGGTCATTTATCCAGATTAGAAAAAAAAGGATGGATCCAACGCGACCCAACAAAACCAAGAGCAATTGAATTAACCATTACTGGATTAGAAAAAATCGGGGTGGCTCCGCAAGTCATACCTATGTTAGGGGTCGTTACCGCTGGTGAACCTATTTTAGCAGTAGAAGAAGCTTCAGACTTCTTTCCAGTTCCCCCAGATCTATCAAGCGAAGAAGGCAGCTTGTTTATGCTGACGATTCGCGGAGAAAGTATGATCAACGCTGGAATTTATGACGGCGATCACGTCATTGTCAGAAAACAATCAACAGCGACTAATGGTGAAATTGTGATCGCTATGACGGATGAGAATGAAGCAACCTGTAAGAGATTTTATCGCGAAGCTGATCACATTCGTTTACAACCTGAAAATGATGAGTTAGCACCATTGATTTACAATAATGTTTCTATTCTTGGAAAAGTTGTCGGATTGTACCGTAACCATATTTATTAATCGGAATTGCATTCCGATTATTTTTTTCTTTACAAAACGAACAAACATTCGTATAATAGATATACAAACACACGTTCGCGTATTTATATATAGGAGTGATTATTGATGAAAGCAGTAAGAAGATTTGGTTTGATTATCGCTGTATTGTTGCTAGGATTATTGATCGGTAAGTTAGGTTCTTTAGCTACGGTTGTTATTTTCTCTGGTTTGTTTCTTGTCTGGTTCATGTTGTGGGATGAACGTAAGTATGCACAGCACTATGCTGAACGTCACTACGATGAAGAAGAGTTCGAAGAAGAACAATACTATAAGGAACCAGCCGAAGATTTCTACTACGTGACTTACGATCATCAGTATCACAAGTCCGCATAAATTATTTTACAAGCTGCTAGATTCTCATCTGGTAGCTTTTTTTGCGTTACATTTGAAAGTGAACACAAAAAAGAGTTGAAGAAATTCTTCAACTCAAATTTTTCTAATAGTCCATCAAAGTTAAGATATCATACCCTTGAATTTTATCGCGACCATGTAATTCTTCTAATTCAATTAAGAAAGCACAACCAACTACAATGCCACCCAGCTTTTCAACTAGTTCGATCGTTGCCTTGATTGTTCCGCCAGTTGCTAACAGGTCATCAGTAATTAATACGCGCTGACCAGGTTGAATTGCATCGCTATGAATCGTTAACGTGTCCATTCCGTATTCTTTTTCATATTCTACCTCAATTACTTCACGAGGCAATTTGCCAGGTTTTCGAACAGGTGCAAAACCTAATCCTAGTTCAAATGCCACTGGACATCCTACGATAAAGCCTCGAGCTTCCGGTCCAACAACCATATCAATTTGTTTTTCTTTCGCGTAATTAACAATCTGTTTTGTTGCTTCCCGATAGGCTTCACCATCTGCCATAAGTGGTGAAATATCACGGAAAACAATCCCTTCTTTTGGATAATCTGGGATACTAGCAATATAGTCTTTCAAATTCATCTCGGTATTTCCTCCTAGCCTTTCAGCCAATTTCTAATTGTTTGAATATCATTCATTAATAAAAATTCTTCACTATCAATTCGAGCTATGCGTTTTTGATAAATCTCACTTTCTTCAAAAGCTCGATTTTGTGGAGCTTCTACCATTTGTAAAACGCCGTCGTCTATTGTAACAAATTTTAGCTCAGAAAACACGTGAATCATGAATACTAATAACTTTTCCGGGATTCTTAAGTAATTCGACACAACTTTCAGCTTGAAACGAATGTCTACTCGCGGTTGTTTTCGGAAAAATTGATAAAGCTTTGCAAATTGATCGCGCTTAGGCAATCCATTCAAATAAGCTTCGTCAGGACTGTACAGATATAAATAAATTCGCGTAAAGCTTCCTTCGTTTGCAATTTCTTTCAATAAATCTTTTTGATCAGGACAATCAAGTACGACTAACTGATCATAGTCGGACCAGGTAATTGTCGGATCGTATAAAGTTACTGCTTTTTGCAACTCTTTTGTAAAATATTTCTGACTTTTCGTTTGAAAAGCTAAATAAAGAATTCGATCGCCCTCGATATTTTGATCCCAGGTATATTTCGCCCGGCGATCAATTACCTGTAAGCCATCAGAAGCAAAATCGACCAAACGAAATTGGACTTTTTTCTGTCCGTTCCATTCATTGATTTCTAAGTCACCGACAAATCTAGTATCTGGCTGTTGAATTTCTTCGCTCTCGTCACCAAAACCAAAGCCAATCGCATCTATTTGACTATCTTCATTTTTCACTGAGAATTTAACATGTTGCTGATCGCTACCGATACGCTTGAATAGATTGATATTTCCTTCGATTAAAAAATGCGGTGCTGGATTATCCGTTCCAAAAGGCGCTAACTGTTTTAATTCCTCAACAAATTTCAGATTAATTGCAGATAAAGGTAAAACTTCATCAATTAATAAGGAAGTGCCTTTGCTTAAATCGATCTGCTCAGCAGAAATATAGTCATTCATCATTTTTCGAAGAACAGGGATATTCTCTGCTGGCATAGTCAATCCTATGGCTGCAGCGTGTCCTCCAAAATGAGTAAATTCAGAACGCATCGTATTTAGCATACCAAATAAATCTAAAGCTTCGATACTTCGACCAGAACCCTTTGCAACGCCATTCTCATCAATAGATAAAATGATTGTCGGGTGTCCCGTCTGCTTTAAAATATTTCCTGCTACGATTCCTAAAACACCAGGATTCCACCCTTCTGCTGCAATCAAATGAACAGCATCTTCTGGATTCACTAGCGCAGTTGCTTCGGAAGTTATATCCTGCACGATTTGCTTTCGCTCATCGTTGATCTGGTTTAATTTTTCAGCTAACTGATGTGCGATCTCTTCATCAAACGTTGTCATTAACTCGACAGCAGGATTAGGATCACCTAAGCGTCCAATGGCATTTAATCTTGGTCCAACACTGAAGCCAATACTTGTTTCGTCCACCTTTTGCAAATCAACACTGCTGATCTTCAGTAATTCTAATAATCCCAAACGCTGTGTTTGCTTAATGGCCTGCAAACCTAGTTTTACAAGATTTCGATTCTCTCCAGTCATTGAAACTAAATCTGCAACTGTTCCAATCGTGACTAGATCTAACATCTCTAACGGTACCTCTTCTAATAAAGCAGTCGCTAATTTAAAGGCAACGCCTGCACCGGCCAACTCTCCAAATGGATAATGCCCATCTGGATGTCGCGGATGGACAATACAATAGGCATCCGGTAAAACTGGCGGCATCTCATGGTGGTCTGTAATAATCACATCAACACCCTGTGAATTTGCGAAATCAATGGCCTCGTTACCTGCAACGCCATTATCAACTGTAATAATTAATTGAATTCCTTCATTTATTTTCTCGGCAAAAAGCTCTTTATTAGGTCCGTAACCATGAATAAATCGATTCGGCAACACATAGTGAACATCAGCTCCGATCATCTCCAATGTTTCTAACATGATCGAAGTGCTCGTAATTCCATCTGCATCATAGTCGCCGTAAATCAAAATCCGTTGCCCTTCCATGATAGCGTTTTGAATTCGTTCTACCGCTTTGTCCATGTCGTGCATCAGAAATGGATCATGCAAATCATCAATATTTGCTTTTATTAACTGCGAAAAATCATCTGTTGTATGTATATTTCGATTCCATAAAAGTTCTGCAAATGTTTCGCTATATCCCTGACTCACCATTTCTTCTTTAAAGGTAGAATCAATCGGACTCGTGCTTCTAATTTGCCAATCGAAGTTTGCTTTTTTCACTCTATCACTTCCCAACCGTATTAGTATAGCAAAAAAGAAACAGACAAGAAAGAGAAGAAGACCTTAGTTTTTTTCTAACTAAGGTCTTCTTCTCTTAATCGTAATAATCAATCGGATGAGTTTCCTTCTTTTCGGACTGCGAACTTTGCATTGCAGCTAACGCATCATCTTTTTCCTTTAAAAGACTTTCGTAGTTAGCTTTCAGCACTGCCATTTCATTTTCTTGCTCACGTTGAAAAGCCGCTTTTTCTTCCGCTAGTTTTTGTCCATTATTCGCTTCGTAGCTTTGAATCGACTCTTTCAACTGCTTGATTTCTTTTCGCTGTTGAAAGAAAGTAGCTCCTGAGGTTAATAAAACAACCAAAGCCCCTATCAAGGCTGAGCCGATAATCACTAAAACTAGAGAAAGATAAATTTTTTTGATCAAGAAATTGACTGGAACTTCTTGGCTATTGGAAAGTGCGAAGATCACAATCACTAAAACTAAAATGAATCCTAAAAAAACTTTCCATTGCTTTTTCATTTTGCTTTCCTACTTCCTATTAAACAGACCGCCCGCTAAAAAATCTCCAATATGAGGGAATAAGCCGTAAAAAATACTAGCCCCTTCCATGATAAATGGGCGATTGATCTCGCGGGTGGGTTTCCCCATTTTATTTACGATCGTTTTGGCTAGTTTATGCGGATCTAAAACGATCCCCCCTAAGTTTTCCAAGTAACTGCCGCTTGGATCAGCCTTGTCGAAGAATTCTGTAGCAATTGGTCCCGGATTAATAGTCGTAACATAAACATTTGCAGGCCGAAGCTCTAGCCGTAAAGCATTAGAAAAACCCAGTACCGCGAATTTTGTTGCCGAATAAACTGTTGATTTTGGCGTTGCCATTTTCGCTGCCATAGATGCCACGTTAAAAATATGCCCAGACTTATTATTAACCATTGAAATAGCAATTTTTTGTGTAAAATACATAATCCCTAAAACGTTGACTTCAAACATATTTTTTGCTACATCTAGGTCAAAATCGACAAAATTGTCAAACAAACCAAATCCTGCATTGTTCACCAAAACATCCACATCACCAACTTCAGCGGCGATTTTTTCGATCACTACCTCCACGCTATCTGGATCAGCAATGTCTAGTTGAAAAGCATAGGCGTCTTTGCCGCTCAATTCACTGCAGCGTTCTCTAACCTGTCCAATCAAATTAATCCGGCGAGCACAAGTGACAACAATTGCTCCGCGTTTAGCTGCTTCATAACAAACTTGTTCACCTAATCCAGCAGAACCTCCAGTTACCACAACTACTTTATCGGTTAAATCCATTTAGTTTCCTTCTCTCTGTGTAAAATATATTGCGTGTTTTTATGAAAATGGAATATCAATGATATCGAAATCCTTGGCAATTTGTGTATTTGGAAAGATATCGCGAGCCTCTTCTTCCAATTCCTTCGCTTCTTTGGCAAGGTATCTTGCAGAAATGTGTGTCAACATCAGTTTTTTTGCATTCGCTTCTTTGGCAATAGTTGCCGCTTGATGAGTTGTAGAATGAAAGTAAGCTCGCGCAAGTTTTGCTTCATTTTTATTAAAAGTACTTTCATGGACGATCACATCGCTATCTTTAGCAAATTCACTTGATTTACTCGTGAATCGTGTATCACCAAAAATTGTTACGATTCTTCCCTTTTTGCTTTCTCCCACAAAGTCTTGTCCGTTGATTTCCCGTCCGTCTGAAAGAGTTACCTTTTGACCTTGCTTCAACTTTCCGTATATTGGACCAGCAGGAATACCTAGTGCAACCAATTTTTCTACAAGAAGCATGCCTTCATGATCTGTCTCCTTCACACGGAAGCCATAACTGTCAATCCCATGATCCAGTAACATACATTCAACCGTAAATTGCTTGTCCTTAAAAATGATACCTTCACTCAGTTCTACAAACTGTAAAGGATAAGCCAAACGAGTTTTCGTAACCTGCAAAGATGTTCGCACATAGTTTTCTAGTCCGGCTGGACCATAAATTATGATGGGTTCTTCACCGCCTTGAAAGGAACGACTGCTTAATAAACCAGGCAAACCAAAGATATGATCACCATGCAAATGAGAAATAAAGATTTTCTCAATTTTGCGTGGTTTAATATTTGTTCGTAAAATCTGCATTTGGGTTCCTTCGCCGCAATCAAATAGCCAGATTGCATTACGTTCATCCAACAATTTCAAAGCCAAACCGCTGACATTCCGATGTTTCGCAGGTACACCCGCACCTGTTCCTAAAAATTCTAATTCCATAATTTCCCTGACTTTCTATCAAATTAATCTTATTTTAGAAGAAAGTCCTACTTAGTGCAATCTAATAAAGGAAATCTTTCTCTGCTTTATCTTACTCTTGTGAATTTTTATCATTTTCTGCTTCTTCAGATTCATTTGATTTTTTAGCCATTTCTTGTGCCTTTTTCACTTCATTTTCTACTTCTTCATAATCAAGACGAGTGATTTCGCCCCCTAATTCCATCATGATTAACTGGTTTAATGGACGATTGTCCTCTTCTTCAGCAATCAAAAGTAGTGCAGTATCACCTTCACCGATCTTATCGACTAAAAATTCAAAAACTCCAGTAGCATCTCGAACTTCCTTAGCATCCTGTGTCGCACCAATCATGCCACCAGTAAACCAGCCTAATAAAATCCCCACCGGACCACCAAGAATACCGACCATCATACCGATTAAGCCACCAGTTGAACTTTTATTGCTACCAGTAAAATCCAAAAAGTCTTCAATCTCAAATTTGTGCTCTCCGTCGTTCGAATGATGGACGACCGCCATTTGCTCACCCTTAAAAGATTTGTTCATGTGAAGACGCTTTGCCTTTGAAAAGGCTTCATAAGCTTTTGATTCTACATCGAAGTTCATAATTATTACACGTTTTTCCATTATTTTTCGCTCCCTTATTCTTTTAATCCTAGTGTAGCAAGAAATGAATTTTTTGGAAAATAGAATGAGTTTGAATGATCATAATTTAGTTATGTAAACTATATAAAGCGATTAAAAAAGACCATAGTCAAATACCTGAAAAAGGAATTTGTCTACAGCCTTAATAAAAATTAATTTCCAGTTTTTATTTCTTCCATAATTCGGTCATCAACAATATAGTGATCAAAAAAGACTTTAGACAGCTGATACCCTTCGCCCCAATTTGTGCGAATCACGTCATATTCAACACCGTCAATTTTTAGCTTGTTTCTTAAATGTTTGATAATCGTTGATAAACGTGTCATGTGACTAGCTGAATCGCTGTCACCCCAGATTTTGACTGCCAAATCATTTCGGCTGATCGGTGCATCTTTAGTCGAAATCAATGTACTTAACATCTCACGTTCTGATCGTGTTAGATTCCATAAAGGAATCGGACGTTTTTCATGTTCATCTTCCTCTTGTTTTCCGCGCATACCAAATCCAATTGAATAAACAGATTCTTTCAATGTTTTCTCAGCAAGCTTCTCTCTTAACCCGCTAAGTGTTTCATCTTCAAGTAACCATTCATCGACACCTTTTGACTCCCAATCTGCTTTTTCTTCTTTTTGAGGCATCCGATCAGTCTCTCTAATGATCGTGAATTTCTCGCCGACCTCCTCAAGAATAATTGTTAATTCTTGATCGGAAATCGTTTCGCTAACGATTAGAACATCAAAAAAGCTCATTACTTCTAATGGTACTTGTTTTGTTTGAAGCATGGTTAATAATTTTGCTGAGCTTAAAACTTCAATATTTAAGCGTTGTAGCTTTTCAACTAAAGGTCTCTCCACTAAGATATTGTGCGTTAAAATTAATACTTGCATCACATTATTCCCCTTTTTTATTATTAAAAATAAGTTTCCGAACAGTTGGCTAGGAAAGTTTTATTAATTAACAATATAATTATTACTTGTTACAAGGTTAGTTTACACCGGCTGAGGCTTCGGCGCTACCCAAAAGCTTATAATTCAGTAATCACAATTAGAATTATTGATAAAAATTTTGGGTTAAAAAAACTTTTCCTAGATAAAATAATTCAATTATCATTTTTAAACAACACTTTTTTCGATCGTTCATAAAAATTTAGAACAAATAACAGCTGTCATTCAAATTGATTCTAATTAACAAAATAAATTCTTTTATGTCGCCCATATTGTTCCTAATGCTGAAAAAATAAGATTTAATCATTTTACTTTACACATTTATTTTTCAACTAATATTTCATAACTGATTTAGCTGGATAAGAATATTTAATATTAATTCGTTTTTAAAGCTACAAAAAAATATCGATTATTAATATTAAAAATAACACGCATTTTCTATAGATTTGTTCTCTCATTGTTTTTTAAACAATTCAAAATTCTTCAATCAATAATTTCTCTTAAAGATAAATTAATAAATGGCAATATCTTTGACATCGATTTTCTTTGTTCTTCTAGAAAAGTCATACTTATTTACAATTAAAAGCACTTTCTTTTTGCTTTTATCACACAAAAAAATACCGCAAAATAAATTGCGGTACAGCTTAAAATTAATTACGATTTTATTTTTAGTCTACAAATTCAAATTCAAATTTGTCGATACGAACAAGATCACCATCTTTGGCTCCGCGAGCTCTTAAAGCTTCATCGACTCCCATTGATCGAAGTTGACGAGCAAAGCGCATTACTGTCTCATCATGATCAAAGTTCGTCATCTTAAAGAGTTTTTCCAATTGTTCTCCACTAAGTACCCAAGTTGCATCAGGTTCACGTGTAATGGTAAATTCTGGTTCATTCGATTGGAAGCCGTAGTTTACAGTATCTTCTTCTACTTCTTCGTCATACAACAAGAATTCTGGTGTCACTTCTAATAGATCCGCCGTCGCATTTAGCAAATTATCTAAGCCCTGCTTTGTAATTGCTGAGATTGCAAAAACAGGAATATCATCAGCAAATTCATCTTTCTTATCCTTCTTCAAAGCATCTTTAAACTTCTTCAAGTTTTCTTCAGCGTTTGGCATATCCATTTTATTAGCAACGATAATTTGTGGACGCTCTAACAAACGCAGATTATGTGAACCTAACTCTTTATTAATTGCTTGATAGTCTTCGTATGGCTCGCGCCCTTCCATTCCGCTCATATCAATCACGTGCAAAATAACCCGTGTGCGCTCAATGTGTCGCAGAAATTGAGTTCCTAAGCCAACACCTTGCGAGGCACCCTCGATCAAGCCGGGTAAGTCGGCAGCAGCAAAACTGCGACCATCACTGGTTGTTACCATACCTAAATTAGGTACTAACGTAGTGAAATGATACGCACCAATTTTCGGACGTGCAGAAGAAATCACTGACAGGATCGTTGACTTTCCAACTGATGGAAAACCAACTAAACCAACATCAGCTAGGACCTTCAATTCTAATTCAATGTTGCGTTCTTGTCCGGGCTCACCATTTTCAGCAAGCTCAGGTGCAGGATTTCTCGGTGAAGCAAAACGTGTGTTGCCACGGCCGCCGCGTCCGCCATGAGCAACAATCAGTTCTTGGCCATTTTCGATTAAATCACCAATTAAAGCTCCCGTATCAGCATCACGAACAGTTGTGCCTGGTGGAACGCTGACGTAAGTATCTTCAGCCCCACGACCATGCATTCCTTTGCTCATGCCATTTTCGCCTGGAGTAGCTCTAAAATGACGATTGTAACGAAAGTCCATCAGTGTACGCAATCCTTCATCCACCACTAAGATGACATCGCCGCCACGTCCGCCGTCACCTCCAGCTGGCCCGCCATCTGGCACATATTTTTCACGACGAAAGGCGACCATCCCATCTCCGCCCTTACCGGCTTTGACATCGATCGTTACTTGATCTAAAAACATGGACATTTTCGTGTCCTCCTTATCTCTTTATTCTATTGACTAATGAATCTCCACATAAACAAAGTCTCGTTTATTGTAGCTAGATTAACTGAAAAAGTCCATTCTTATTGATAGAAGCTTAAAAAAAATTTGGTGCTTTCAATTTTTTTAGTAGTTTTCCGTTAAAAATTTTTCTCAGGTAATATCTTTTGACAAAAAAATTGATGCGTTGCACAATAAAAAATGTAAGGCGTCAAGCTTTGCTTGATATAAAAAAGGAGGAACTTTTGGTTATGACAGTAAAAGTAGGTATTAATGGATTTGGACGTATTGGTCGTTTAGCTTTCCGTCGGATCAAAGAAGTATCAGACGATATTGAAGTAGTAGCAATCAACGACTTAACAAGTCCTACAATGTTGGCACAATTATTACAATTTGATTCAACACATGGCACATATCCTGGCACAGTTACTGCGACAGAAGATTCAATCGTTGTTGACGGCGAAAAAACTCGTGTATATGCTGAACCAGATGCAAGCAAAATCCCATGGGTAAAAGAAAATGGCGTAGATATCGTGCTTGAATGTACTGGCTTCTATACTTCAGAAGAAAAAGCACAAGCACACATTGACGCAGGTGTAAAACGTGTGGTTATCTCAGCTCCTGCTGGACAAATGAAAACAATCGTATACAACGTAAATGATGATACTTTGGACTCAAATGACAAAATCATTTCAGCTGGTTCTTGTACAACAAACTGTCTAGCTCCTATGGCTTACTTCTTAAATGAAGAATTCGGTATCGAAGTTGGTACAATGACTACCGTACATGCTTACACTTCAACTCAAATGTTGTTAGATGGACCGGTTAAGGGCGGTAACTTACGTGCTGCACGTTCAGCTGCTGATAATACGATCCCACATTCAACTGGTGCTGCCAAAGCGATTGGCTTGGTAATCCCAGAATTGAACGGAAAATTACAAGGACATGCTCAACGTGTTCCCGTTGTTGATGGTTCATTGACAGAATTGGTTTCAGTTCTTAAAACAAAAGTTACTGCTGACCAAGTGAACGAAGCGATCAAGAAACATACAGTTGACAACCCATCATTCGGCTACGATGATCGTGAAATCGTATCTGGTGACGTCATCGGAACAACACAAGGATCAATCTTTGACCCAACTCAAACAGAAGTAACTTCTGCCGGCGACTATCAATTAGTTAAGACAGTTGCTTGGTATGACAACGAATACGGCTTCACCTGCCAAATGATTCGTTTGCTAGAAAAATTTGCAAACCTATAAAATTCAAATAGTTTTTTAAGGAGATCATTTTCGATCTCCTTTTTTTATGCTCGTTTCTATGAATTTTTTGAAGTAAAAGTCACCTTTTTTTCATAGGAACTATGTTAAAAGTTTGTTATCATAGGAATGATAATAAGTTTGAAAAGGAGAATTATATGCAATTCAAAAAAATAATGATCGGTGCAAGCTTAGCCTTGTCAATTGGGCTATTTGCGGCTTGTAGCAACGATACTGCTACGAAAGATACAAAAGAAAGTGCAACAAAAACAACAGAATCCAGTGTAGATTTAAATAAATTGGATCTGCCTCAGCTCAACGACAAAGTCACTGATGATGAATACTTAGTTGAACTTGTTACAACTGAAGGAAACGTAAAAATCAAACTTTTCCCAGAACAAGCACCAAAAGCAGTAGAAAATTTTGTGAAGCACGCTAAGGATGGGTACTACAAAGACACTCCTTTTCATCGCGTGATCAAAGACTTTATGATTCAAGGCGGTGATCCAAAAGGTGATGGCACTGGCGGAGAAAGTATTTGGAAAAAAGGCTTCAAAACAGAAGATTCCAATCAACTTTATAATATCCGTGGTGCCCTTTCAATGGCTCGTGCAGAGTCACGCAGCAGCAATGGCAGTCAGTTTTTTATTGTAACTAATAACGAAGATCAAAGCGATGGTTTGGCGATTCAATACTATCCTGAGAAAATCATTGAAGCCTATAAAAAAGGTGGCGCGCCACAACTTGATGGCGAGTATACCGTATTTGGACAAGTCACTGAAGGTATGGATGTAGTCGATAAGATCGCTAGCGGCGAAGTGAAAGATAATGGTTCCGGAGAGAAATCTACACCTACAGAACCAGTCAAAGTTACTGAAGTGAAGGTTTTGCAAGAACCTAAGAAGTAGTCAAAAAGAACCGAATTTTCTCGAAGGAGAATTCGGTTCTTTTTTAAATTATTTTTTTTGTTCCTTATCGCCAACAATAAAGGTAAATTCACATTCTGTTACAGTCTTATCCTCCACTGTCGCCCATGCTTTGGCAGTTCCCACCGGTCCTTTGACCTTTTGAATATCAAAATTCAAGAATAAGGTATCGCCTGGACGTACGAATTCCAAAAAATGTGCTTTATTGATGCCGCCGATATACGCAGTCTTCCCTTCGAATGCTGCTGATTTCAGAATTAATAATGATCCTGCTTGTGCCAACGCTTCAACAATCAGTGTGCCGGGCATGATTGGTTCACCTGGGAAATATCCTTGGAAAAAATCTTCATTCATCGTTAAATTTTTCATCGCTGTGATATGCTTTTCATCTTCAAATTCTGTGACTGCATCTAAATAATAAATGGGAAAGCGATTCGGGATCGCAGCCATGATTTCTTCGACATTCATAATTTTTTTCATTTTGCACCTCTATGAATATTTTATTTGATTATCAAACTATCATATTCTTGCAGTTTAATCAAGACGTATTGGAATAATCAAAAAAATAGTTTGACAATCAAAGCTTTTTCCAACATAATGAGAGCATATTATTTTTTATATTATTTAGGAGTGTGTCATTTAATGTCTATTTTAACGGGAAAAAAAATTATCGTGACAGGCGTAGCCAATAAAAAAAGTATCGCTTGGGGATGTGCCAAAGCGATCGCTGAACAAGGCGCGGAAATCATTTATACTTATCAAAACGATCGAATGAAGAAAAATTTAGTCAAGTTAGTTGGCGAAGATGCAAATATGTTTGAACTTGATGTTGCTAGTGATGAAAAAATTGAGGCTGCTTTTTCTTTGATCAAAGAGAAATTTGGTTCGATCGATGGTTTGGTCCATTCGATTGCTTTTGCCAACAAAGAAGAATTATCTGGCAATGTAACAGAGATCACTCGCGACGGCTTCCAACTAGCTCAAGACATCAGTGCTTATTCGTTATTAGCTGTCTCTAAATATGCTGCTCCATTGATGACTGATGGCGGAAGCATCGTGACAATGACTTACATGGGATCTGAGCGTTCGATCCCTAACTACAACATGATGGGCATTGCCAAAGCTGCTTTAGAAGCAGAAGTTCGCTACTTAGCAACAGAACTTGCGCCGAAAAATATTCGTGTTAATGCGATCTCTGCTGGAGCAATCAAAACATTAGCTGTAACTGGCGTGAAGGACTACCAATCATTATTGAGCTTATCCGAAGAACGTACACCTGATAAAGTCGCTGTAACAATCGAAGAAGTTGGAAACTCATGTGCTTTCTTACTTAGTCCATTAGCGACAGGTATCATTGGAGACGTCATCTATGTCGACAAAGGCGTTCACTTAAGCTAAACAATATCAAAAATCGCCGTTCTCCATGAACGACGATTTTTTTTTAATTTATTAGACTTCAAAAATCCAACCATCCGGCGCTTCAACATCACCAAACTGAATACCTACCAGCTCATCGTACAATTTCTTCGTTACGGGCCCCACTTCTGTCTCACTATAAAAGACATGGAAATCATCGCCATTTTGAATTCCGGCAATCGGTGCGATAATCGCCGCAGTTCCACAAGCTCCAGCTTCTGCAAATTTATCCAATTCATCCAAGCGAACATCTCCTTCGATTGCCTCTAAACCAAAGCGTTCACTAGCAAGATACAGCAAGGAGTATTTCGTAATGCTTGGCAGAATCGATGGAGATTTTGGTGTGACAAATTGATTATCCCGTGTAATTCCGAAAAAGTTTGCTGATCCGACTTCTTCAATCTTTGTATGCGTTGCTGGGTCTAAATAAATACAATCAGAGAAATTACGGTCGTGTGCGATTTGACCAGGCAATAAACTCGCAGCATAATTTCCGCCGACCTTCGCTGCTCCAGTTCCAAATGGTGCGGCTCTATCATATTCGGAAACAATGAAATTGCTTGGTGCTAATCCACCTTTAAAATACGGCCCAACTGGCATACAAAATACGCCAAATATATATTCTGGTGCAGGAACGATCCCAATATTTGGACCTACGCCAATTAAATAAGGGCGTAGATATAAAGTTGCTCCAGTACCATACGGAGGTACATATTCTTCATTAGCATTTACAACTTGTTTCACTGCATCGATAAACTTGTCTTCTGGAACGGCTGGCATCTGAAGACGTTCAGCACTCTTATTCAAACGTTTTGAGTTCTCATCTGGTCGGAATAAATTAATTTTTCCATCCTTTCGACGATATGCCTTTAATCCTTCAAAACATTCTTGACCATAATGGAGACATGTCGAGCCTTCATTAATGGTGATGGTGTTATCCTCTGTTAATACGCCATCATCCCATTGCCCATTTTTCCAATGAGAAATATAGCGGAAAGGTGTCTTGATATAATCAAAGCCTAACTCTTCCCATTTTATATTCACCATTCTATCATCTCCTTCTTATTTAAATGTTAGTCTATCACTTTCTTTTATCGTTGTCATGATTTTTTTCAATAAAAAGAAAATGAGGGTGTGTTTTCCCTAGTCGACAGAAAAGCGAAAGATTGTTACACTATTTTTATTAATCTAATGGGAGTGGCTTATGATTTTATTTACATCACAAACAGTGGATTCCAGCACTACCAATGTTGTCGATCAGGCGACGGAACAATTGTCAGCTTGGCAAAAATATTGGCAATCGATTGATTGGGATCACGTTTTTTCAGTTTTAATTCAAAAAGGCATGACAATTATTGCTGTTTTGATTCTATTTTATCTAATTAGAAAAATCGGAAGCTTTTTGATCAATCAATCTTTTGATCGGCAGAAAAAGAAAATGGCAGATAATGCCACTCGAGTTGAAACAATCCATGCTTTGTCAATGAACGTCTTTTCTTACACACTCTTTTTCTTTTTCCTTTATTCGATTTTGGATACGCTTGGGATTCCTGTGGGTTCACTATTAGCGGGTGCCGGAATTGCCGGAATTGCCATAGGTTTGGGAGCACAAGGGTTCACTAATGATATAATCACTGGTTTTTTCATTATTATGGAACAACAGATCGATGTCGGTGACTATATTCGATTGACCGATCTGCAAATTGAGGGAACAGTCACCTCTGTTGGTATTCGTATGCTGCAAATGAAATCTGCAGATGGAACTGTTCATTTTATACCTAATCGCAACATTACAACCATCAGCAATCTTTCTCGTGCCCATATGCAAGTAAAGGTTGATATTCGCATCCAACCAGACGAAGGATATGATAAGATTATCCATTTGATTGATGAAACGAATCAAAAGCTTTCCGAAGAGTTTAAGGATGAGATTTTTGATGGACCTACTCTATTCGGAATGGTTGACTTAGGCAATAGCAACTATGCAATTCGAACAATTCTGTATGTAACAAATGGAAAACAATACAAGCTGCAGGAAGAATTTTTATCTGCTTATGTCCAAACCTTGACTCAAAACGGTTTTAGTATTCCCAATAATCCAGTTGCGTATGGAAAATAAAAAGAAGTTCGCTCCATGATAAATTCATGGAATGAACTTCTTTTTTATTGATCAAATGGATACCCATATTTTTCCCGATAACCATAATACCCTAAACGATATAAATCAACTTCTTTTTTCGCTTCAATCAGACTATCTCCGATTAATTGTAAGACAAACTCAGTAAAATCTAACGCTGCTGTTCCGTTTGCTGTAACAAGATTTCGATCACTGACGGCCTGCCTTTCTATAAAGTTCTCAGGAGACCGATAGTTTTGAAAATCCTGCCACGAAACACGACTATTTCCTGTATGCTTATACCCTTCTAAAAAACCATGAAAAGCAAGATAATCTACTGCACCACAAATCCCAGCAACTGGTAAATTATTGTTTAGCTGTTTTTCGATCATTCGATAAAGTTCTTGATTTTGAATATTCCAAGAATCACCGCCAACCAAAACAAGCAAATGATACATCCGATCAATTTCTGAAAAATTTAGATCAACTGTTGTTTGCAATCCACCGATTGAATGTACCAGAGGTAAATTTGAAGCAGTCTGTATTTGCCAATCGTCTCTTTGATTCAGCAGACTCAACAGATACGCTGCTTCCCAATCAGCATATTGATCTAACAAAACAAATAGGGCCGTTTTCACACTATCTCTCCTCTCCACTTTGTTGAATACTTTCAGTTTAACAAAATTGGAGTAGGAAATCTTCCAGAATTGACTAGCTTATGGCTTTTTTACCAACTCGCTTTTTTAACACCGGGAATTTGCCCCTTATGAGCTAATTCACGAAATTTGATTCGTGACATACCGAATTTTCGCATGTAGCCTCTTGGTCGGCCATCGATTAAATCACGGGACTTTAATCGATTAGGATTTGAATCCCGGGGTAATTTTGCTAATCCCTCGTAATCTCTAGCAGCTTTTAATTTTAGACGTTCTTCAGCGTAACGTTCAATCAAAGCTTGTTGCTTTTGCATCTTAATAATTTTAGATTTTTTTGCCATTGATTTCTCCTATTTTTTATTCAATCAAGCTTAACCGTAATGGTTACTGTTTAAACACTTGATTAAAATAGCATGCCTATTGCCGAATGTCAATTTATCTGTATCCATCATTTAAAAAGCTAAGAGATTTATTTCACACAAAAAGAACAGACTCCACTTTAAGTACTTGCTTAGAGTCTGTTCTATATAAAATTCAGTTTTTTAGTTAGTTTGATGAATTCGCGTGAAAAATTAATTGAGTTTCAGGATTTTTCCGCTGAAAAGCATGAAAGGTATAATTTACCGCCTTTAAAATTTCTCTACGTGTTACGATTCCACAGAATACCCCGTTGTGATCCAACACAGGTAAGAAAGAAGCATCTACTAATAAATGTAAAATGTCTTCTAGTTCGGCATCTGGGCGCATCACTGCAACATCTGTTTTCATGACATCCGCAACAGTTAACTCTTCCAAATTGGATGTATCAATACCATCGATCCCTAACATTTTTTTTACAATGTCATTCAAGCTCAATAAACCAACAAAATGATCCTCTTTATCTAAAACTGGAATCGTTGAATATCCAGCCTGCGACAACAGCAGTAACGCATGCTCTAATGGATGTTCCTTCATCACATTTGCAACATTTTCTGCCGGAATCATCATGGTTTCCTCATGTTCCATCATTAATTGTTCAATTGCGGGACTAATCATATGACGCCTCCGTTCTAATATCTTCACCTTATTTTACCGTAACGGCAAAAAGAAAGCGGTATTTCACCAAAAATTTAATAAAAATTAGGAACTAACGTTCAAAGGTTGCAGCTAACTCTTCAATCGGTTGATGGGCACGATTATAGTATTGAATACGATATTCATTGTTCTCGCTGTCAATGATCGCATAACTTGGGATACGCACAGGTCCACGTGGCTGTGAGATACTACCAGGATTTACGAATAAAATATTTTTATCAAGCTCCGCTACTGCTTGGTGGATATGTCCAAACAAAGCAATATTCGCTCCCGCCTCTTGAGCTTGTAAAGAAAGCATCGTAAGTCCAAAACGTACATTTGATAAATGTCCATGAGTCATGTAAATAACATCATCACCGATTGAAACAACTTGTTCCTTTTTATATCCAGGGTCATAATCACAATTTCCAGTAACGACCGTGAAATGTTCCCATAGCTCATCATTTGCTTTCAATTCTGAGTCACCGCAATGAAACATATGATCGACCCTATCAACGTAGCGATTAACGATCTCAACTAAGATGTTGCGATCACCGTGGTTATCACTAACGATTAAATACTTCATTTATTCCCCTCCAGCCATTCTTTCCAAGTTCTTTCTAATTCTTTGACTGCCATCCCACGATGACTGATTTTATTCTTTTCTTCAGAGGTCAATTCAGCAGATGTTTTATCATAGCCAGGAACAATAAATAATGGGTCATAGCCGAAACCATTATCTCCTTGTGGAATTCGCGCGATTCGGCCATCCCAATCCGCCTCCACCACTAGGCTTTCCTTTTGTGGTGCCGCAAAGACCAAGGTGCAGTGGAAGTGTGCAGTTCTTTGCTCATCAGGAACATTCGTTAATTCATGAAGTAGCTTCGCATTATTTGCTGCGTCACTTTTTCGTTCTCCAGCAAAACGAGCAGAAAAAATTCCAGGCATACCATTTAGCGCATCAACGACTAAACCAGAATCATCCGCTAAAACAGGTTGTTGTAAAAGTTGAGCAATTGTCTCTGCTTTTAAACGAGCGTTTTCTTCAAAGGTCATTCCTGTTTCTTCGACATCTGGCAAATCAGGATAATCTAATAGTGTTTTGATTTGATAGCCTTCCTTTGCGAATAAAGCCGCAAATTCTTTAGCCTTTCCTGAATTACGTGTAGCAATTACGATTGTTTTTTCTTCTATTTCTACTGCTTCGAAAAGAGCTTCCTTTTGATAAGCTATTAATTCAGCAATTCCGGCTTTTCCATGTAAAATCAAGGCGTTCAACTCATCATCATTGAAAGTAGCTTCTTCACCGGTACCCTGAATCTCCACGAAACGGCCAGATTCAGTCATTACGAGATTCATATCAACTGTAGCCGAAGAGTCTTCTAGATAGTCTAAATCAGTTACGACAGTTCCATCTGGTAGCATGCCGACGCTAATTGCCGCTAAATGTTCTTTAATTGGATCTTCTGCTAATTCGCCACTGGCTAACAATTTGTTAACAGCTAAACGCAAGGCGACGAATCCACCAGTAATGCTGGCCGTTCTCGTACCACCATCAGCTTGGATGACATCACAGTCCACAATGATACTGCGTTCACCCAATTTTTCTAAATCAATCACGGCACGCAAAGAACGTCCGATCAAACGTTGAATCTCCATCGTGCGTCCTGATAGTTTTCCTTTCGCGCTTTCGCGACGATTACGTGTATTTGTGGCTCTGGGAAGCATACTGTACTCAGCTGTCACCCAACCGGATTCACTGCCACGTAAAAACGGCGGAACTGAATCTTCTAGTGTTGCTGAACAAATTACTTTGGTATCGCCAAAAGAAATGACGACTGATCCTTCAGGATGTTTAAAAACATTCGTTTCAATCTTAATCGGCCGTAATTGCTGGACCGCTCTTCCATCATGTCGCAAGTTATTCTCCTCCTAAATCAATGTGTGTCACATTCAAATTCGTAATATCTAACCATTCACCAGCGATATCTTTAAACATCTTAGGTGAGCCGGTTGTGTAAAAAGATCTTGATTTTGTTTCAGCTTGTTCATAATTATTTAAATTAAAATAATCCAATAATGTACTAACATCATTAACGGTTTCCGCCCCAGAATCAATTAATGTCACCTGTTGACCAATCACATTCTGAATAATTGGGCGTAATAATGGGTAATGGGTACATCCTAAGATTAATGTATCTAATTTTTCTTTTTTTAAAGGCACCAATGTTTGCGAGACAATTTTTTTCGCTACTGAGCTATTAAACTGATTACTTTCCACGATAGGAACAAATTTTGGACAAGCAAGACTAGATACATGAGTATCTGGTGCCTTTTCTTGCAGCTCCTGCTTATATGAACCACTTTTGACCGTTCCTAATGTTCCGATAATTCCAATACGTCCTGTGTTACTGGCTTTTAATGCTGCGCGCGAACCAGGTTGTATCACACCAATCACAGGAATATCAACAGCCTTTTTGATTTCATCTAACGCTACCGCCGTTGCAGTGTTGCAGGCGATCACAAGCATCTTTATATTTTTCTTCAATAAAAAACGAGTCATCTGCCAGGTAAACTCAATGACTTGCTCGGCTGGTCGAGGACCATACGGACAACGAGCCGTATCTCCAAGATATAAGATTTCTTCATTAGGTAGCTGACGCATGGCTTCCTTGACTACAGTCAAACCGCCTACGCCAGAATCAATAAATCCAATTGGTCTTTCATTTGACAAAACGCTCATCCTATCTTGTTACAAGTTTCATCTTATTTTCCACTTTTTAACGAAATATTTCAAGCCCTAGAACCCCGTCTTATAAAAAGCGTTTTCTTTTGAATGAATAACAATTAATGCTACACTAATTCTGAGAGAGGTGGATGAAAATGGATAAAAAAGAACTAACTGAAAACATGGGAAAAGTTTCTGCTGGTGATCGTAATCAAGATCCTGCAATCAAAGCAACCGAAGAGGAAACAGAAAAAAAGAAGGAAAACCGTAAAGACGAACATGAGCCTAGTGTTTTAGAAAAACTGGGAAAAACGGAAGCCGGCGCTATCTATGAAGATCCAGCTATGAAAGAAACTGAACGTAAAACAGAAAAAGAAAAGGAATAGAAAAAGTGAGGCTCTCATTCTTTGAGAAGAGCCTCACTTTTTTAATAGTTATATTTACTTGTTTCTAACAGATTTGAAACCACTGATAATAAATAGCAAACAACAAAATACATAGCTGTCATAGCAATGAACATCGGTATGACGTAATTGGTATTCTGTCCATAAATGATTTTCGCATTATGAGTCAGCTCTGGCAGTGAAATAATCACAGCCAACGATGTGTCTTTAATTAGAGAAATCAACTGACTCAAAATAGCCGGCAACATGGATTTGAAGGCTTGCGGCATAACTATCATGGTCAAGGTTTGGACATAAGTTAAACCAGATGACATTCCCGCTTCTGTTTGTCCAGACGGAACAGCATTTAATCCGGCACGGAAAATTTCAGATAACATCGCTGATTCAAAAATGGTCAGTGCAGCAACCGCTGCCCAGAAAATATTCAGTTTGATTCCAATTTGTGGTAAGGCAAAATACGTGAAAAAGATGATTAGTAATAATGGTAAATTACGAATAATATCAACGATTATACCTACAACCTTTGAAAGTATCGGAATGTTACTGTAACGAACAGTTCCAGCGATTCCCCCAAGTATCATACTAAAAATAATCGAAACAACTGAAACTTGAATCGTCACCCACAGCCCATCCAAAAGGAATCGTAAATTAATCCATGAAAAAGCATCACTCATTATTTTTTACCCCTTCCTTTTTAGGCATTTGACCAATGCTTATCTAAATAGTTCATCAGATAAGACAATGGCAGTGTTAAAACTAAATAAAACAGACCAACGATAATGTACGTATCAAACGTATTAAAAGTCGTACTGGCAATCAAATCGCCTTGATACATTAAATCTAACCCAGCAACCATTGCCAAAATTGAAGAATTTTTGATTAAATTGATAAATTGATTTCCTAATGGCGGTACCACGATTTTAAACGCTTGGGGCAAAACAATGTAACGCATGGTTTCAGAATAAGAGAACCCTGAAGAAAGGCCAGCCTCCATTTGCCCCTTTGGAACTGTTTGAATTCCAGAACGAACTGTCTCTGCTATAAATGCCGAAGTATAAATCGTTAAACCGATTGTTCCAGCTTGAAAACCATCAAAGCTGTAGAAATACATCGGTGCTACAACGTAAAAGAACATCACGATGATCAGCAAAGGAATATTTCGGAAAAACGCGACATAAGCCTTTGCTAGACTCCGAATAATCCGATTATGAGACAATTGCAGGATTGCCATTATCGTTCCAATAATTAGACTAAAAACTAGCGCCAATAAACTTGCATAGATTGTATACTTAAATCCACTGACGAAATCAGCTGAAAATGTTTGAAATAATTGTGTCATTAGAACTGCGCCCCCTTTTTCGCACGACCATCTGCATCTTTAGGGAACCATTTTTCGAAAATTTTATTGTACGTACCATTATCATGCATTTTATGAAGTGCTTGATTAACTTCTTTTAAGAACTCATCTTGCCCTTTATTGATAGCAATCCCATATGGTTCATTCGTGAATGTGCCACCAGTCAATTCATAATGATCATTTTCTGATGCCATCCCTAGTAAGATTGCATTATCTGTTGTCATCGCCTGACCTTGCCCAGATTGCAAAGCGGTAAATGCTTCCGCATAGTTTTCTAATTCAAGAATTTTGGCCTCTGGTGCATGTTTGCGAATGTTTATGGTTGAAGTCGATCCTTTTACTGCCAATACCGTATCTTTAGCTGTTAGATCTTTGATGTTTTTAATGTGACTTCCTTTTTTTACCAACAAAGATTGCCCTGCATCAAAATAGATGTCTGAAAAATCAACTTCTTTTTTACGATCTTCCGTAATTGTCATGGTAGCGATAATTGCATCGATGTTCCCATTTTTAAGTAATGGAATCCGCGTCTTCGAAGTCACTTCAACAAATTCAGCCTTGCCGTCCTTGCCAAGAATTTCTTTCGTGATCGCTTTAGCTATATCTATGTCAAAGCCTTCAACTTTTCGCGTTTTTATGTCCATCATGCCGAACAAACGTGTGTCGTACTTCACGCCCCACGTGATCGTTGGTTCATCTTTGATTCGCGTCGCGATATTTTCATTTGCGACGCTTTCTCCTTTACATCCTGACAACACTATTACAAGCAGCAATGGAAGAAATAGTAAGGAGAACATTCTTTTTAACTTCGACATAAACTGCCTCCTAATGATTAATTACTTTGCTAACAAATTGTTGTGCTCGGACCTCTTGTGGTTTTTCAAAGAACCCTTTGACATGCCGTGTATCTTCTAAGACTTCGCCGTCTGCCATGAAAATGATCCGATCCGCTACTTCTTTAGCAAATCCCATTTCATGAGTTACGACGATCATTGACATGCCATCGCGAGCAATTTTCTTCATAACATTCAGCACGTCACCAATCATCTCTGGATCGAGTGCCGATGTTGGCTCATCAAAAAGCAGCAAGTCGGGATTCATCGCTAAACCACGGGCGATGGCGATCCGTTGTTGCTGTCCTCCAGATAACATGGAAGGATATGAATCCTTCTTATCTAACATATCCACTCTATCTAACAGTTTCTCAGCAGCCTTTGTTGCTTCCTCTGGCGACTGCTTTAAGACTTTGATTGGCGCTAACGTAATATTTTCTAACGCGGTTTTATTAGGATAGAGATTAAAATGTTGAAAAACCATTCCAATGTTTTTCCGAATATCTTTTAATTTTACTTCTTTACTATGGAGATTCTTATTATTTACGAGCAACTCTCCAGAAGAAATATCTTCTAGTCCATTAATGCATCGAAGCATTGTGCTCTTTCCTGATCCAGATGGTCCGATCACCACGACGACTTCGCCCTTTTCAAAGGACAAGTTAATCTTTTTTAAGGCATGAAACTTCCCATAGTATTTTTCCACATGCTTAAATTCAACCATTGGCATGTCTTACCACCTCATTTTCCTTATCGTTCTCTAATTTTTCCAATGTGAGCTTAATTATAAGCTAAGTTTTTTTACTTTGTAAAGAAAAAAACTCAATGTTCGAAAAAAATATTTCAATTTTTTCCACTTTCATGTAACGTTTGTTAACATCAATAAGGTTTCGTTTAGGATAAAAAATAGTGATATGAGTTGTCATGTTTGAAAAAAAAAGGTAGTATTTGAAGAGACTATTGAAAGAATTTTTACGAAAAGGTGAGTTAATGAAAAATACCATTTTGACTGGAGATCGTCCAACTGGACAATTACATTTAGGCCACTATGTTGGCTCGTTGAAAAATCGTGTACGAATGCAAGAAGACCCTGAAAACGAGCTATTTATTATGATAGCTGATATGCAAGCTTTGACTGATAATGCGAAGAATCCTGAAAAAGTTTCCTCTAATGTTTTACAGGTTGCGCTTGATTACATGGCAGTAGGTTTGGATCCTAAACGCTCCACTCTCTTTATTCAATCGCAAATTCCTGAATTAGCAGAACTGACGATGTACTATTTGAACTTAGTGAGCGTCGGACGTGTTCGGCGTAACCCAACAGTTAAATCAGAAATCGAGCAAAAGAAATTTGGAGAAAGCGTTCCTACAGGTTTCTTCATTTATCCTGTATCTCAAGCTTCAGATATTACAGCGTTTAAAGCAAATCTTGTTCCAGTAGGCGAAGATCAAAAACCTATGTTGGAGCAAACACAAGAAATTGTTCAAAGTTTCAATCATACTTACGGCGATGTACTTGTCGAACCAAAAGGCGTTTTTCCAGAAAAAGGTCAAGGGCGTTTACCAGGTATTGACGGAAATGGCAAAATGAGTAAATCGTTAGGCAACGGTATTTACTTAGCCGATTCTGCTGATGTTCTAGCAAAAAAAGTTATGAGTATGTATACCGATCCAAATCACATTCATGTGGAAGATCCAGGCCAAGTTGAAGGCAATATGGTTTTCACCTACTTAGATGTTTTCGGTAAGGACAAAGAAAAAATTGCTGAGCTTAAAGAAAACTACCGTCGCGGTGGACTTGGCGACGTTAAAATCAAACGTTATTTAATAGATGTCTTAGAAGCTGAATTCGGACCGATTCGCGCACGTCGGGAGGAGTTTGCTAAAGATCCAGATGCGATCATGCAAATGTTGAAAGAAGGTAGCGAAAAGGCACAAGCTGTTGCTGCTGAAACTTTGGCTGAAGTGAAGCGAGCGATGGGCATCAATTATTTTGGCTAATATGAAAAGCACTCGGATTAAAATTTCGAGTGCTTTTTTATACGATTCATTTCTTGTTTTTCGGTTTAATGATAGAAATCAAAACGACCTTTCGCCATTACTTCTTTAACACCGCCCGTTTCAAATAGCGAGCGATCCATAATCGCTTTTTTGATAAATGATGCAGGATAAGCTGTTACTTCTGTGCTACCCACGACCCCAAAGGCATGTGTGTTCCCAATCGACGCGACAGACCCTAATGATTTGAATGAAAATGGCTTACTTGGCTCACCTTTTAGTTGATTCAAAATATCCTTGCCAGCGTATGAACCCATTTTCAACGCAATTTGTGCAGTCGTTGGATAAGGTCGGTTACTTGCTGGATCCATCACTGCTGAGACATCTCCCAGTAAATAAACGTCATCGTGATTTGGATCAGTTAAATTTGGTTTGACCATCACACGGCCGCGGCGTTCCTCGAAGCCTGAATCTCCTACTACATGACTTCCGCTAACTCCAGTCGTCCAAATAATCGTTTTGGCTTTAAGTGCAACAAGATCATTTTCATCGTCTCTTGAATTTTGATAAATAACTGCGCCTGGTTCAACCTTTCTGATAGGTTTACCAGTCAATAATTTAACATCCCATTTATCTAGATATTTTAAACAGTACTGCCCTAACTTATCACTAAACATTGGCAAAATCTTATCAACGGCTTCTACGCAATAAATTTGGATGTCACTAGGTTTGACACCAGCTATATCTGCGAAATTTTTACTACCTTCAACTAATGCTCCAACCAGCTCAATTCCTGTAAAGCCCGCGCCGCAAACAACGATTCGTAAATATTCCTCATTTTGAGTTTCTTTATAATTCTTCATTTGTTCTAGAATATGTTTATGAACTTGATCAGCAGTTTTCACATCTACCATTTCAAGGGAGTTTTCCTTTACACCAGGGATGCCAAACGATTCAGATTGAAATCCTAGAGCTACAATCAAGTAGTCGTAATTCAGCGTTTGATTTTCTAAGTAAACTTTTTTTTGATCCGCATCAATTTTTTCTACTGTATCTTGAATGAAAGTTGTTTTATTGGGATTGACCACATCTTTTATACTATAGCAAATTTTTTCATCCGGTTGCGTACCAGCTGCAACTTCATGAAGACTTGTTGATTCATAATGATAATCATTCCGATCAACTAAAGAAATATGGATATCTGCTCCAGATTTTTGTAATACATGCAAAGCCCGCAATCCTGCGTAACCCGCGCCTAATATAGCGATTTCTTTCATTTTTTGTTTCCTCCTTATTCGTCTTTAATAAATTATTTCTCAGAAAAAAATTAGTCCGATTCGAATCCTGTATATCAATCTATACTTCGCATCGTCTATTCTTGAGCTAGTTCGTGTGTCAGTTCAAATTTTTCTGACGTAAATATTCGAACTGACAAAATTAAATTGATCTCTTTTTAAAATAGAAACGTCAATGCAAAGCTAATCATTTGTGTAGCAGCCCCAACTGCTAAGATTCTAACTGCGCAAATGAACGTTTCACGCTTAACTTGCTTTGTAAGAAATATTTGAACCTGTTTGTTAATAAACGGTGCGGCTATAAAGGTACCCAGCATAGACCATGGTGCTACTCCAATTAACACCGAAATAAGAATAGCTAGAAAAGCGATGACATTCATCCCTACAAATAAATGAAGTGCCTGTTGCTTTCCTAAGTAATGAACCAAAGTAAAGCGATTGTTCTTTTCGTCTTCTTCTAAATCACAGATATTGTTTGCCAACATTAAATTTGCAATCCACAATGTATTTGGTAACGAAATCAGAAAAACTCCACCTAAATTAGTAAAGTTCCACTGAAATACTTCGTACGTATTCAGATAGACACACAAAAGTGTAATCATAAACCCCATTGTTAAACCAGAAAAAACTTCACCCAATGGCAGACTGGATAATGGTCTTGGACCAGACGAGTAAAAAATTCCAACCCCATAGCAAAATAACCCCATCAATAAAAAAGGCCATCCGACTAAGAAAGACAAACCGATTCCAATCAGTGCCGAAACAATGATCATTCCAATCATCATTCGGAAAACAATTGTTAAATCTAAGTTCTCTCTTCCAATGATATTGGTTTTTTCTCGATAGTCGTGAATTTCCGTCGCATGGTGATAGTCATTGTAATTATCCAGAATATCGACAGCCATATTAAAAATGAACATCGCGATAAAATACAACAGGACTAAACCTAAATGAAGTTTGTGAAAATTATACAGGCTAAAACAAATCCCAATAAAAAAAGGCAGGACACTCGCGGTTTTCGCTTTAAATTCCACGAGTTCCAAGAAAACGGTTAAATTCATTTCACCCAACTTTCTTAAATTTCTTTTCGTATTTATTATGCTATTTTTATACTTTTTCTTCAAAAGATTTGCTTGTCAATCATACGTGTCCTTTCAATAAACATTCATTAAGCATTCTAGTAGTCATTAATAGCGCTATGCGCTAAAATATAAATGAAAACGTTGTAAGAAGGAGTTCCCATGCTAGATTATTGGAATGAATATCCCAAAATACAGGAAAATCTAATTCAAGTTAAAAAATTGATCTCACAAAGACTTGTTATTAATAATAAATCGATTGAAGAGGCCATCACAAAATTTTCTTCTACAGGAGGAAAAATGATTCGTCCGGCACTCTTCTTTCTTTTCGCTGATTTTGGAGAAAAAAAAGACTACGAACAATTAATAAAAGTCGCAGCTTCGCTTGAATTGCTGCATTCTGCTACGCTTGTCCATGATGATATTATTGATGACTCTCCTACACGTCGAGGAATGCCCTCGATCCAAACACGCTTTGGAAAAGACGTCGCTGTTTACACTGGAGATTTTATGTATACTAGTTACTTTGAATTACTCGCCGAATGTATGAGTCATACTCCTTTTCTATTGAAAAACGCTCAAGCAATGAAAAAAGTTCTGCAGGGAGAATTGACACAGATGACTTGTACATTTAATCCCGATCAAACTGTCAACGATTATTTACGGAACATCAATGGGAAAACGGCTGAACTTATTCGTCTTAGTTGTCATGAGGGCGCCTATTTTGGTGGCGCTGATAAAATCTTACAGGCTCGAGCAAAACGGATAGGATCGGCTATTGGTTTAGCCTTTCAAGTTTATGACGACATTTTGAATTTTTCCTTAGCATTAGGAAATAACCAAAAGCCTATTTTAACTGATGTACAACAAGGTATTTTTACTTTACCTTTATTGATTGCTCGAGATAGTCAGCCTACTGTTATTCGACCTTTCCTAGAAAAGCCTGCAACATTATCACGTAATGATTTGATACAACTGGCTTATTATGTAGAAAGTTTCGGTGGAATAGCTGGCTCACTTGATTTTGCTCAGAAACTAACGAAAAAGGCGTTAGCGGAAATACATGAATTACCCGATACCAAAAGCAAAGAGGTTCTAAGACATGTTTCTATGCAATTATTAGAAAGAACCTATTAAAAATTTGCTGTCTTTTCTGAATAAACGGTTCAAAGCTCTTAATTCGAGAGCTTTTTCTTATAGGTCGTATAAAGAGAGCTATCTCTTCCTTTTTTCTCATGGTAAAATGAAAACGGAGAAAGCATAAGGAGCTACGATATATGAACACTCATGAACTTTATAAAAAATTGGAACTCTCACCAGTAATAGCAGCCGCAAAAAACGAACATGAGCTTGAAGCCGCTGTGAATTCTGAAGCTGAGGTTATTTTTATTTTGCAATCACACCTAATGGAGTTAGCAGAACTATCCCAAAAAATCAAAGCAAGTGGAAAAGCGGCAATTCTTCATGCTGATTTGGTCAAGGGATTGTCTTCAGATGAAAAAGCCATTGATTATATAAAAAAGGCTACTTCATTTGATGGAATTATTTCAACGAAACCAGCAATCATTCGCCATGCTAAAAAGCATCAATTATTAGCTATCCAGCGTTTCTTTCTACTAGACTCTTCTGCTTTAGAGAATGTGGAACGTCAATTGAAATATACTGAGGCAGATTTAGTAGAAGTTCTTCCCAGCGTTTCGCCAAAAATCATTAAACAGCTCGTTCATCATTCGAAAAAACCATTGATTGTTGGCGGCTTGATTCGGGACAAAGAAGACATTATGGGTGCTCTAGGTGCAGGAAGCCTCGCTGTATCAACAACTGCAAGTGCAATTTGGTCAATTTAACGATTGTTGATTTTTTCTAAAGGTGTTATAATACAGATAAGTTAATAACTGCTAGAGATAAAAAGAGTATAGCGGCAAACGTCAACAAACATTGGCGTTTGTTCCCTATACTCTTTTTTCATGCGCGTTGGAGGAGATATAACGGGAGCTGTTGACTCTATTATTGGGAGGGAAATCTATTATGTACGACGTAATTGTAATTGGATGTGGTATTGTGGGTGCTGCCACTGCCTATGAATTGAGTAAGTATCAACTAAAAACTTTAATTTTAGAGGCTGAAAATGATGTTAGCCTAGGTGCCACTAGGGCTAATAGTGCAATCATGCATGCTGGCTTCGACCCAGAACCAGGTTCACTGATGGCAAGATTAAATGTTGAAGGTGCTGAACGGGCAAAAGAACTCTGTAAAAAACTTTCTGTGCATTATGACCAAATTGGTTCTCTTGTAGTCGCCTTTTCGGAGGAGGAACTCGCACTTATCAAAACACTCTATGATCGTGGCGTAAAAAATGGCGTGAAAGATCTTGAGCTTTTAAATCAAGAAGAGCTTTTAAAAAAAGAACCGAACCTTTCGCACGAGAGCCTAGGCGCTCTTTATGCTCCCACTGCGGCAATCGTAAATCCGTGGGAATTTTGCCTTGCTTTAGCCGAAACTGCTGTTAAAAATGATGTAGAGATTGCTTTGAATAATCGCGTAACAGACATCAAGAAACTTGATGATGGCTATGAAATTACTACCACCAAATCGACTTATCAAACAAAATATGTTTTTAACGCTGCTGGTGTTCACTCGGATGACATTCATAACTTGATTGCTGAACCGAATTTCGAAATTACACCAAAACGTGGTGAATATTACCTGTTGGATAAATCAGAAGGTAAGGTGGTTAATCATGTAATTTTCCAATGTCCATCTAGCGTCGGAAAAGGTGTATTGATTAGCCCAACGGTTCATGGAAATTTAGTCGTCGGCCCTAACTCAGAAGCCGTCTCACACAATGATTTGGATACTGGAAGAGATACTGGAAATACGTCGGCAGGTTTAAGGTCTGTTGCAGAATTAGCTAGAAAATCGGTACCCGATCTTAACTTACGGCAATCGATTCGAAACTTTTCGGGAGTTCGAGCGAATAATTCTACTGGAGATTTTGTTTTACAGGAAGCTGACTTTGGCTTTATCGATTTGGCTGGAGTCAAATCCCCTGGTCTCACCTCTGCGCCAGCAATTGCACTGTACGGAATTGAAATGTTGGAAAAATCTGTTAATGAAAAATTTACTCTGAAGAATACCTTTATTGATTCTCGTGAAAAAATAGTTTTTCAAGAATTGGATTCTGCTGAAAAAAACACTGTTATCTCAAAAAATAATGATTACGGTAGAATTGTTTGTCGTTGTGAAACCGTTACAGAAGGTGAAATCAGAGCGGCAGCACAGTCGCCTATCTCTCCTGTCTCTGTAGACGGAATCAAGCGGAGATGCAATGCTGGAATGGGACGATGCCAAGGAGGTTTTTGTGGTCCTAGAGTCGTCGAGATTTTAGCTGACGAACTGAACAAATCACCTTTGGATATCCTGCAAGACCGTGAAGGCAGCTATATCTTAGTCGAAGCAACGAAAGGAGGACACTGATATGCATGACTTGATCGTAATTGGAGGTGGCCCTGCAGGATTAGCAGCGGCAGTCGCGGCTTACGAAAATGGTGTCAAAGATATTTTGATTATTGAACGAGATCAACGACTAGGCGGTATTTTGAATCAATGTATCCATAATGGTTTTGGTCTCCACTATTTTAAAGAGGAACTTACTGGTCCTGAATATGCAGCGCGCTTCATTGAAAAAATTCAAGAAACTGATATAAAGGTTTTATTAGATACGATGGTTTTAGAAGTAACAGAAGAAAAGGAAGTTCACATTGTTAATAAGGAAAATGGCTATCAAATCTTAAACACTAAAGCTTTGATCTTTGCAATGGGCTGCCGGGAACGAACACGTGGTGCTATTGGTATTGCCGGGAGCCGACCTGCTGGTGTTTATACTGCCGGATCCGCCCAACGATATGTCAATATGGAAGGATACCTTGTTGGAAAAAAGGTTATTATCTTAGGTTCAGGTGATATTGGCTTAATTATGGCACGGCGAATGACGTTAGAAGGGGCTGAAGTTTTAGCTTGTGTTGAAGTCATGCCCTATTCCGGCGGGTTAACTAGAAATATCGTTCAATGTTTGGATGATTATGATATCCCTTTATATCTTTCTCATACTATCACGGAAATTCGTGGGAAGAATCGCGTCGAACAAGTTGTTGTTTCAGAAGTAGATGAAAAACGACAGCCGATTTCTGGAACAGAACAAACCTTTGATTGTGACACGATTTTATTATCGGTTGGGTTAATTCCTGAAAACGAACTAAGTCGTGATGCCAATCTAAACTTAGATAACAAAACCAACGGGCCTTTCGTTTACGAAAATATGGAAACTTCTGTCCCCGGTATTTTCGCCTGTGGCAATGTCGTACACGTCCATGATTTGGTTGACTTTGTTACCGCAGAAAGTATCAGAGCTGGCTCAGCCGCCGCTGATTATATTTTAGACCAAGAAAAGAATCTAACAAAATGCTTATCCGTCAAAAATGGCGATCATGTCACTTACGTTGTTCCCCAACAAATTCGAGATGAAAATGTGGATCGTAAAGTCGAAGTCTTTTTCCGAGTCAACAAAGTATTTGATGACAGTCAGATTTTGATCAAATCACAGGGAGAAATCTTGGCGAAGCAAAAGAAAAGCTATATTGTTCCTGGTGAGATGGAAAAAATAAAATTATCTAAAAAAGTTTTAGATAAAGTCCAAAACGGTGATTTGGAAATTTGTGTGGAGGAGGTGTCAAAAGGATGAAAAACTTTATCTGCATCATGTGTCCAAAAGGCTGTCACCTAACTGTTGATGAAGCGAATGATTATCAGGTTAGCGGACACAGCTGTAACAAAGGCGTAAAATACGGCAAAGCCGAAGCGACGAATCCTATTCGTGTCGTGACCTCTACTGTTCTCGTAAAAGGCGGCGATGCGCACCTTTGTTCCGTTAAAACAGCGGACGGTATCCCCAAAAAGTTAGTCCTGGAGGCTATGAAAGAAATCAATAGTGTTCAACTACAGGCGCCAGTCAAAATTGGCGATATCGCTATAAAAAATTTATTAGGTACAGGCGTTGATGTCATTACCACAAGCGAAATGAAATCAGCTTAAATTCTTCCTATCGAATAGCTAAAACACCCTTCAAAATTTTATTTTGAAGGGTGTTCGCATATGGAATTTCACTTGTTAGCGAATGACTGCTTGAATTTTTTCTTCTAAATTTTTAATAACCTTACTCATCATGCGATTGATTTCTTCATCCGTCAATGTTGCTTCAGGATTTGCGAAAGTTAGATTATAAGCCATTGATTTTTTGCCAGCTTCGATATTTTCACCTTGATAGACATCAAAAACTTGTAATTTTGTTAAGAACTTGCCGGCTGATGTACGAATTATTTCTGCAATCTCTGCATTCGTACTTGTTTCCTCTACTAACATTGCAATATCACGACTGACGGCGGGATATTTTGATACAGCTTCAAATATAAGCGGTGATCTTTCTTGGGTAAGCATTGCTTCCAAATTAATCTCTGCCACAAAAGCCGACTTCAACTCATAGCTTGCAGCCGTTTTAGGATGAACTTGACCAACAAAACCAATCAATTCTTCCCCTAAATAGATTCCCGCTGTTTGTCCAGGATGCATCTCAGGCATTTGCAAAGCTTGATAAGAGATTTCTTCGGCTAGACCCAACCCTTCGACTAGCTCTTCAACCATTCCTTTAATTGCAAAATAATCGCAAGCTTCTGCTTTTCCGGCCCAAGACTTACCAACAACATTCCCAGTTACAGCAAGCGCAACATGATTTTGTTCAATTGGCAAATCTTTTTTCGGATCGTTATTTTGATAGAAAACATGACCAATCTCATAAAAGGCCACATCGTTATTTTTACGTGCGACATTATAAGATAAATCTTCAAGCAAACCGCTGATTAAATTCAAGCGCATCGTTGATCGTTCTTCACTCATGGGCCAAGCCACACGAGTCACTTTGCTTTCATTTAGTAGGAACTGTTGCGCCTTTTCTTCTGTTGTTAAAGCATAGCTGATAGCCTCTGATAACCCAGCGCCTTCTAAAAGACTCCGAACTTTTCTAACCGATTTTTGTGCATCAGTTAAGAATCCAGCAACTGTCTGCCCTTCTGGCAAGGTAGATGGTAAGTTATTGTAACCGTAAATGCGGGCGATCTCTTCCATCAAGTCCGCTTCAATTCGAATATCCCAACGTCGTGGAGGTACACTGACTGTTGTAATATCTTTGCTAACCTTTGTTTCGAAACCTAGTGCCTCAAAAATAGCATTGATCTGATCTTGCGTTAATTTCGTTCCTAAGAAATGGTTCACGTTTTCCAAAGTTGTACTTACTTCTACATTCTTCGGATGAACTTCACTCCCCTTAACGGAACCCTGTAAAACTTTCCCGCCAGCTAATTCTGCGATCATTGCCGCCGCAACTTCACCTGCTAAGCTGATTTCACCTTGGTTGATGCCTTTTTCGAAACGCATAGAAGATTCGCTGCGCAAGTTATAGCTTTGTGATGTGCGACGAACGAGAGTATGATCGAACATCGCCATTTCTAGCGCGACTGTAGTTGTTTCATCAGAGATTTCTGAATCTAATCCACCCATTACTCCTGCTAAAGCAACTGGAATATCCCCATTAGTAATAACAATGTTTTCCGGATTCAATACCCGTTCAACGCTGTCTAATGTTGTGAAATGTTCGTTATCTTTCGCACGACGAACGAGGATTTCTTTGCTGCCTAGTTTATCATAGTCAAAAGCATGTAAAGGTTGGCCAAACAATAATAAGATATAATTTGTCACATCAACGACATTACTAATTGGGCGGATTCCTTCATTCATTAAACGATTTTGCAGCCATTGTGGGCTTGGTCCGATCTTCACATCTTCAATGATCCGAATTTCATAATGAGGGGCATCCTTTTCATCTGTTACAGAAACACTAATTTTATCACTAGCCTTCTTCTCAGCTTCTTTTAATTCCACTGGAGGGAAATTTACTTTCTTATTATAGATTGCCGCAACTTCATGAGCAACTCCACGAATACTTAAGGCATCTGCCCGGTTGGGTGTGATAGATAAATCGATAATTGTATCGTCCATCTCTAGATACGGAAAAACCGGCTCACCAGCAATGGCATCTTGCGGCAAGTAGTAAATTCCTTCAGAATACTCTTTTGGAATCACCGAGTCACTATAGCCGAGTTCCTGTAATGAACAAATCATTCCGTTAGAAACTTGACCACGCATTTTGCCTTTTTTAATTTTTACATTGCCAGCAATTCGAGAACCTGGTAAGGCGACGATCACTTTAACGCCAGCCTTGATATTTGGTGCACCGCACACAATCTGTGATAATTCTTCTTCACCAACATTGACTTGGCAAATTGAAAGATGATCAGAATCTGGATGAGGTATACATTCTTTTACATCACCGACCACGATTTTTTTCAGTCCGGCTTCTGGTGATTCCAGACCTTCTACTTCAATTCCTGTTAATGAAAGACGATCCGCCAAATCCTTCGGTGCAACATCTTTTAAATCGACGTATTCATTTAACCACTTATATGAAACTAACATTGCTACTTACTCCCCCTTGAATTGTTCCAAGAAACGAACATCGTTTGAATAAAAATTTCGAATATCATTGACACCGTAACGCAGCATTGCGATTCGGTCTGGTCCTAAACCAAAAGCAAAACCTGAATACTCTTTTGAATCAATTCCAGACATTTCCAGTACATCTGGATGAACCATACCGGCTCCGAGAATCTCAATCCAGCCTGTGTGTTTGCAGACATTACAGCCCTTACCGCCACACTTGAAACAGCTCACATCAACTTCAACGGATGGTTCAGTAAACGGAAAATAACTTGGGCGTAAACGAATGTTACGATCAGCGCCAAATAATTCCTTTAATAATACCTCGAGGGTCCCCTTCAAGTCTCCCATGGTGATACCCTTATCAACGACTAGTCCTTCAATTTGATGGAATTGATGGCTGTGAGTGGCGTCATCGGTATCTCGACGGAATACTTTTCCTGGAGAGATCATTCGTAATGCACCTTTAGAAAAGTCATGTTTTTCCATCGTACGAGCTTGGACTGGCGAAGTATGGGTACGCAATAATAGATCATCAGAAATATAGAACGTGTCTTGCATATCACGTGCCGGATGATCCTTTGGCAAATTCATTCGTTCAAAATTATAGTGATCCGATTCAACCTCTGTTCCTTCAATTACTTGATACCCCATACCAACAAATGTATCTTCAATCTCTTCCATAATTTGAGTCAGCACATGACGCGAACCATGAGGGACTTGCTTTCCTGGTAAAGTAACATCTAAAGATTCCTCTGTCAGCTTTTTTTCTAAAGCAAGCTCTGTTAGCTCGGCCTTTCGTTTTTCCACTGCACTCGTTAGCATATCACGGATTTCATTGGCAAACGCACCAACTTTTGGACGTTCCTCCGCTGAAAGATCACGCATTCCACGTAATACCTCAGTGATCGGCCCTTTTTTTCCTAGCGTTTCTACACGAATTGTCTCTACAGCAGCAAGCTCTTTTGCCGCTTCAATTTTGGCTAACGTCTGACTTTTCAATTCTTCTAATTGTTCTTGTAAACTCATTGTTTTCTTCCTTTCCCTATTGCTAAAGTGAGAACAACTCACTTGTATCCGATGATTGATTCAAAAATAATTAAAAAACAAAAAAAGACCTCGTTCCAACAAAGGAACGAGGTCTCGCGATACCATCCTAATTCGCCAATTGAATTGACGCTCTTCACACTTTAACGGCTATGCCGGTCTTTCGACAAGCTCCAGAAGTGAACTTCATCTTTTTCTTTCTTAGTCTGCTTCCAGTCAGTGACAGACACTCCCTTTAAGACGTAAAAAGACTACTCTTTTCTATCAACGCTTTTTAAACTATTCAATTGACTAATCCAATACTACAAGAAATTTAAAGATTTATCAACTACATTCTTCGTTTGTAATCCAAGTGTCACCCCAGCGATGAATCTCATTCATCACATTTTTCAAAGCTTCGCCTTTTTCCGTTAGGCAATAATCCATGCGTTTTTGGCTTCCACAAGCAACCACACGTCCAACAATGCCTTCTGATTCAAGTTCTTTTAGTCGTTCTGTTAACACTCGGTCGCTGACATCGGAAATCTTCGCAGCAATATCGACAAATCTTTGAGGCCCGCCTTCTAACAATACATCAATAATCAAACCGTTCCATTTTTTGCCTAAAATTTGAAATCCTTTCTCAAATTTCGGACAGAGTGAAAAGTCCATTACTTCTATTTGTTCCATAATTCTCACCTCGATAGACAGAGTATAGCACATCACTTACCTTTTATAAGTACATCTTGCCTACCTCTAAAAAGTTTTTAATAAATCTATTGTCTTCTTCCCTCGTAGAAAGACGAGATAGGCAGCCTTAACTGGTTTTTGTTTAGCCTTCTCCAAGGCATCCTTATACAAATGCAATTGTCCACGGTAACGATCTGTTAATTGTTTTTCTCTTTCAGGAGTATAATAATCCGTCTTCAAATCATATAAAAAGATTTTATCATCAAATTCTAAATAACCATCAATGATCCCATGAATAAGAATCTCATCTTGGTTTTGATAGTCTTTGAATAATTGATCTGCTGGTAACAGCATCGCAAAAGGTTCTTCACGATGTAAATGGTCAGCATTTTTAATAACAAAATCTCCCACATCAGAATTCAAAAAATGCATAATATTATCGATCGAAATTCTATCAGCGATCTCCTGTGTCAGGGTTTTGCGTTTAACCAAATCATTGATCAAATCTTCAATCATTTTTTTCTCTAGATTTTCATGTAGTGGCAGCAGCTGCATCACTAAATGAGTTGCCGTTCCGATTTCTGAAGCAGATATTTCTTTTTTAGTAGCTAAAAACTTGGGTTCACCCAACTCCGTTTCGGTAAAACGATATTGTGTCTGTGTAGGCGAAATATCCAAAGTTTCTCGATTATCAGGATCATCGTACAATCGCTTTAACTCTGAGACCGACTGATAGCTGGTTGTCTTTGTTGCCTCAGGATAAGGATATTTGAACAATAATCGCTGCTTTAAAGGTTGAATATTAATTGCTCCTTGCGGTATTTCCAGCGTTTTAATTTCTGGAAGATACCCCTGCACCGTTTCGGCAATAAGTTGAGGATCGACAAAATCTACTTTAAATTTCGCTGGATGTTTTTTGATTTCAGGAAGTTGATTGACTACATATTCCTTTTGGTAATTGTCCATCAGTGGATGCCTGAATAGCGTCATCCCCACCCAATCAAAGAAACTATCATTCTGTCCATTTCGCAGCCCCGCATCTAAGACTAGATTTTCATTCAATGCTGCTTTACTCCATGTTTTGTAGGCAGAAGCTTCGTCATCATAAGAACCAACAAGGTACAGCTTTTGTTCTGCTCGCGTTAGAGCAACGTACAATTTTCGCATTTCCTCAGATAGTAATTTATTTAGATTTTTTTGTTTAACCGTCTGGAAGAGTAACGTGTCTTTTCGAATACGATCTTCTGGTGTCAACAGTTTTACGCCCAGACCCAATCGTTCATCAAAAACATAATTCCTTCGAGTATCCTGTACATTAAAGCTTTTACTCATATCCATTAAAAAAACAATCGGAAATTCAAGACCTTTGCTTCCATGAATCGTCATTACGCGGACTGCATCCTGTGCTTCTTCTGTTGGCGGTTCTCCTAAATCTTTATCTTTTTCCTGCATTTTCTCAATAAACCGAATAAATTGATACAACCCACGAAAACTACTGCGTTCATAATCTTTTGCTCGTTCAATCAAAGCTAGTAAATTAGCATGACGTTGTTGTCCAGCAGGCATTCCTAACACATAGTCTAGATAAGCCGTCTCATCATAAATTTTTACTAATAAATCGGCTAATGCTTCTCGCCGTGCAAACTCACGCCAGTCATTTAATTGCGAAAGAAAATCCGATAATTTCTTAGCAGTAGCATCCTCCTTGTTCTGAATATAAGCCTTAACTGCTTGATAATACTCTTTTTGCGGCAACGCCAGTCGAACCTGAGCCAACTCTTCTTCTTGTAATCCAACAATCGGTGAGCGTAAGACTGCAGCAAGTGGGATATCCTGATACGGATTATCAATGATTTGTAACAAAGAAATCATCACTCGCAGTTCAGTCGATTGAAAATAATTTTGTGTATCATTGATCGAAAGCGGGATTCCCAACTGCTTAAATACTTCCAAAATTGTCAAATTATTATTTTTTGTTGGCGTCAGCAAGACGATATCCTCATAGCGCGCTGGTCTCATCGCTTTGTCTTTTTTATCATAAATTTCAAAACCATGATCAATCAACTCGCGAATTTTCGCAGCAGTCATAAAAATTTCACCCATGGCTTTGTCTTCAATCCATTCAGGCACGTCACCATTCTTCTGGTAAATTAATAATTCAGGTGCGAAGTTTTCAGTTTCAGGAAATGCCGTAAAGCCATTAATCAATTCCGCCTGTTTATCGTACTCAATTTGTCCAACCGACTGATCCATTAATTGACTGAAAACTAAATTCGTGAAGTCCAAGACTTCCTTACGGGAACGAAAGTTTTCTGCCAAAATTATCCGTCGTCCACCGTCTTCATCAGCAAAATCATGATATTTTTGGATAAAAAGTGTCGGATCAGCTAAACGGAAACCATAAATTGATTGTTTAACATCCCCTACCATAAATAGATTACCTGGTTCCACGGTACTAAGTTGCTGCAAGATCGTCTCCTGAAGTTGATTAATATCTTGGTATTCGTCAACTAAAACCTCCGTAAATCGGCGACGATAGTAAGTCTCTGCTGGTTTACTACCATTAACGTCAGTTCGGAGTATTTGTAAGGTAAAATGCTCTAAATCATTAAAATCTAGCATGCCTTTTTCTCGTTTTTTTGCTGAGTATTCTTCAATAAAACGTTTTTCTACCCGGACAAGTTCATCCACGATCGGTAAAGCTTCTTGCAATCGTTCTACTTGTTCTTCTGGTGAAACAGTAAAATACATTTCCTTAATCTTTGTTAGCATTTGTTTTGCTTGATCACGATAATTTTTACATTCAACAATTACGTCACCATAGAGCTCCTTAATTTCCTTTTTTCGTGGCGATGGATAGGTAGTGAATTTAAGCTGTTCAAAGATGGTGTAGGTAGCATCTAAATCGTCTCCGATTAATAATTCTTCGATCTGTTGCGTGATAAGCTGCTCATTTTGAGCTAACTCAGTGATTTTTTGTAATTCCTCTGTACCTTGACTAGCAGCAATCATCCATTGATATGTTTGCTTGATTTCTTGTAAACTATTCAGGACTTGTGGACGAATCAACTTACGATATAACTCGGAATCAACTAAATTCTCCACGCGATAATTTTCTACTAAGCCATCCAACCAATCGAAAGGTTCAGGATTTGCACGAGCAAACTCATACATCGAGAGAATCAAATCCTCTAAGCCGCTATCGCTGCGGTCATTTGAAAAGTTCTCCGTCAACCGGTAAAAGATTTCTTGATTTTCCTCATAGAAAGTTTCTCGCAGCTCGTCCCAAACATCTTCTTTTAACAAAATTGTCTCTGTGTCATCTGTCAGCATTCGGTAACTCGGATCTAAGTCAATCAAATAGAAAAAACGTTGAATGACTTTCGAACAAAAGGAATGCAATGTTGAAATGTTTGCCATCGGTAACAAAGTTAATTGATGAGTAAAATGATTCTTTAATTTTTGATCTGTTTCCTCATTGATCGCCTCTTGCAATGCTGATTGAATTCGTTCCTTCATTTCGGTGGCAGCAGCTTCAGTAAAGGTAACAACTAAAAGTTGATCAACTGAAAGCTGCTGGCGCTTGATTTTTTCGATCACACGCCGCACCAGAACTGCTGTTTTCCCTGAGCCGGCAGAAGCCGAAACCAAAAGATTGGTTCCTTGATCATAAATAGCTTGCCACTGAGAATCAGTGTACATTTCATTTGGAGCTTTAGGAGGGATTGAAAAATTAATTGTCATGTAGTTCTTCCTCCATTCGTTTCAAGACTTCTTCCTTCGAAAGTTTTTCTAGACGATGATAATTATTTTCCTTCAACATCGCATCAAATTTGCAAACACTCCGGAAAGGACAGTATTGACACGCAATCCGTTGGTTATCCTTGTAAGTTGGATTTAATTTTATCTCACCAGAAACAATTTGGTTTCCGGCCTTTTGAATTTTTTCTCGATTGTATTGACGCAAAATATCAATTTCAGATAGGTCGTAAAACTTATCTTTAGATTGCGACACGATGACTGTTTGTCCATTTTTATCTTTTTTAATTGGAAATAAAAGAGAGCTCTCTTTTTCTTGTAAACTTTGATCTAATTGATCGTAAAGCTCAGGCTCCTTCGCAAATAATCCGTCATATTGATAGGCCTTCAGCATATCTTTCTCAATACTTTTAGAGTCTTTTAAAACTGGATTATGGACATGCAGATAATAAGCTCCCGCTGGTTTGATTTCCTTACCTTTAGCTTCACTAAAATCAGTCACCGCAACATCCAAGTAAGTAATCAATTGTAACGCGATGCCATAGTACGCATCAGCAACATTAAAACTATGAGGACTTGATTTGTAGTCAATCACGCTAAGCCAATCACTCTCATTACTTTCAAGCTGATCTAGGCGATCAATTTTCCCCCGAATTGCAACTTTTCCACCATTTGATAATGGCAGGTTGATACCGGGGATTCCATTTTGTCCTCCAATAGAACCAAAAATAATTTCCGTTTGTTGCGGTTCAAATTTCGTTCGTGTTCCTTGCTGGACTAAACCCCAGCTAACCTTTTGGATTGTTCGTGACAATTGATAGCGAATATAATTCATTCGTGCCGAACTTGATAGAATCGCAAATTTCAATTCGCCGAAGATTTTCTTCAATACTTCATCAGCCAATTGATTACGTTCTGCTTCATTCAATTCAGCCAAACGAAGTCCTTGTTCCTTTAGTATGCGGAAGAAATGATCTAACGCTTCGTGGTAAAAATCTCCAGCAGCAGCCGGTGTTAATCCGTAGACAGTCCGCTCTTTTAATCCAAGACCAAAATTTGCGAAATACTTGTACTGGCAATTATAAAAATTCTCGATTCGAGAAACTGAAACATAGAGATTTTTTCCATATAACTGTTCTGCTGTTTCGGGTAAAAGATCTCGAGGGACATTAAGATCCTGGAGACTCTTAAAGACACGCTGAGCCATTGGAGCTAGTGAACTATTTTGAATAAACTTCTGAAGCTCCCGCCAAGCTGGTAAGAACGCTCGATTTTCATCTTGTGCGTAACGATTCAAAGCAATCAGATCCGAAAGTAATGTCCGCATAGAACCTAAATGATCCTCAGGCGCGCTTGTTAGTCTTAATGGCTGATTTTCTTTGACTGGTATATTCAATCCTTGACTTAATTGTCTTAAGAAAGATGAGATCTCCAATTTTTTTTCGCCATCCACCGTTGTGGAAACACTTAAATACAGTTTTTCAGTTGCAGATAGAAAGACCGAATAAGCTAAGAATGGTTCACGATTCACTTTAGAGCTATTGCTTTCAGGCAAAAATTTCCCTTCTGGTAGATTTTGATTAAAAGCGGAGCGCTCTTCCGCCGACAATAATCCCTTATCATCGAAGCGAGCCGGAAAGTCATTATTGTTTAGTCCAATTGCAAAGGTGACTTTCATTTGATCCACCCGTGCCAGCTCTAAATCATTCACTCGAACTTGATCAATCGCTGTTGGAATTTTTCCGTAAGTTAAATTCATTAACCCAGCCAAGAAGATATCTTGAAAAATTTCCCAATCAAATGCATCTGCCCCGTAAATCAATACATATTCGTCTAAAAGATCAAGCAAAGCTTGCCATGTTTGCTCATGATTACGAGCCTTATCAAGATTTCCTTTAGCAACTTCCTGATCGCGCCAAAATAACAATTGACGCTTCACACCACTTTCTTCTAGAAAATGATAAAAAGTTGCCGCTGCTGTAAGTCCATTCTCTGCTCCCTTAATTTTCTCGAAGAATGCTGGCAATAATTGCTGTACAGAACGGCGAACGTCATTTGTTGTTTCCTCTAGTTGTTTCGCATCATTAAAGACGTCTGCTTCAAAGTCGTAATCAACGAACTCCCAATCTGCGGATCTTGTCCAAGCACTCCCGCGAAAGTTGTAAGCTAGACAAACATTTTCTGTTTGATCAATCTTTTCTCTATATTTCTGCTGCGCTAAATACCACGTTTCTGGCTGCCAATCAAAGGGAGCAAAAAGTTCTGTTCGCAGCATTCGAAAAACATCATTAATTCGATAATTATAATTGTCGATTAAAAACAACGCTTGTAAGAATTCAATCAATGGATGTGCCGCCATTTCCTGTGTTTCATCTAAGTAAAAAGGAATAGCCATTTTTTGAAACAAATCAGGCAAAACGCTATTATAAACGTTCGGATTTCGCATCAAAATTTGAATATCTTTATAGCGGTATTTTTCATCCCTGACTAAACGTCGAATCTCTTCGCCAATCTTGCGGATTTCTTCTGCAACTGTAGCATATTTCGTTAGCTTAAGTTGATTTGTTTGGGATAAATCAACTTTTTTCTGATTTGCCCAAAAATCACCGATCTGATTGAAAACAGTTTGATTCATTCGCGCAAATTGATCAGGACGAACAGGTATTTGTTGTGCATCCGCACTGCGTTTTAACTGAAAATACGTTTTTCCAGGATCAGCAAATAAATTCAATGGATTTGGTTCTTCATTTGGATAAGGCCGATCTAATTCCAGCGACACAAATAGCTCTCCACAACTCATCAACGTATTCAGCACACTTAACTCACGAGCATTAAAGCGCGTAAAGCCACTAACGATAAAAAGAGTATTGGAAAGATTTTGCTCACTCAAATAAGCTTGTAATAGCAGCAAAGTATCATCATTCGTTACCTGATAATTTAGCAAGGCTTCTTCGTAGGCGGCAAATACCTTCTTCAAGTCCTGCAATTTTAATACCTGATCTATGTCGTTTCCATTTTCATCTAAATCTTCAACTGTAACATTCCCAATTTGCATTTCTTGATAGAAGCTAACTAATTGCTGAATAAAACCAGTCTTATTTACTTCTCCGCGAAAAATCGTTAATTCCTCTCGCCGCTCATGGAGAATTTTCCTTAAAATCATTGCATTACCAGCTTCAGACAACACATTCCCTGGTATCTGACCATCACGTTGTAAAAAGAACCAAGCCAGACGTTGAAAACTAAAAACTTGCGTGCGAATTGTACTAAATTCCACATTTTTAGTATTCTGTTTCATTGCTGATAAAAGACTGATTTCTTGTTCGAATTTATTGTAATTGGGGACTAAGAAAAACACACGATTCGTCGGATCTTGCTCTAACCAAGCTTGCGCCTTCTGAACCATACGTTCTTTCGCGTCATTTTGTCCAGCACCTAACAAAAATTGTAATGGCATCGTTTCCCCTCATTTCTTCAAATTATGTTACCTATATATTATAACAGTTCATTTAAATCTTCGCATGATTGAAACAAGTCTGTAAAGCAACCACAGGGGGACTATTTTCAAAATAAAATATTTTACTAATCAAGGAACACTTCAAAAAAATAATTTAGATACAATAGGCATATATCTTTATTGCTATTATCGAAACTGACAAAAAAGACTAGCAGTTTTGCTAGTCCACAGTGCCAAATCGATCTAACGGCCAGAAAACAAATTTTACATCAGCCATTATATTTTTTTCTTTGATCATTCCAATAATCCGACTATCTTTTGAAATCCGACGATTATCACCCAAAACAAATAACTCTCCTTCAGGAACTTTTTCTGCTCCAAACAGGTCATTTAAAGTGAAGTCAGAGGTCAATGGTTGATCATCTTCTAATTCCCCTTTAAACTCATCTAAATATGGTTCTTCATACTCTTTGCCATTGATGTAGAGTTCATCATTTTTGTACTCGATGGTATCTCCAGGTAAACCAATAACACGTTTGATATAGTTTTTCCCTGGATCATCTGGTGCTGGAAAAGTCACAATATCAAAACGCTTGATCTCCGTATTTTTTAAAGCAATGACACGCTCACCATCAATCAGCGTCGGATCCATTGAATCCCCTTTAACGACTACAGGAGTAAAAACAAAATGACGCAATCCAATCAAAATTGCTCCCAGTATTAAAAACCAAAGAACAGTTTTGCCTATCTCTTTCATATTCATTTGTGAGCCTCCATCTATTTACATTCATAATAATAGTTTATCATATTGTTACCTGTTTAATCGTAGCTATCTACTCCCCTATAAAAAAATTTATTTTTTTCGCGAGCATATTTCTTTCCTTACTTTTAGTAAGATGATAAAGTAGTTTTTGTCAACAAGAACAAAACAAGAAAAGGTGGAAATTATTATGTCACAATTTTTAGAATCATTGAAGGATCGTCGTTCATTTTACTCATTAGGACATGACGTTAAATTATCTGAAGAAGAAATCACAACATTAATTAAAGATGCTGTTAAAAATAGCCCAACGGCTTTTAATGCACAATCACCTCGTGCGGTGATTCTATTTGGAAACGCTCATGAAAAATTATGGAATATCGTAGAAGAAGCTTTGAAGCCGTTAACTCCAGCAGAAGCTTTTCCTAACACACAAGCTAAAATTGCCAGCTTCCGTAACGCTTACGGAACTGTTATGTTCTTTAAAGAAACAGATACTGTGAAAAATCTGCAAGAACAATTTGCCTTGTATGCTGATAATTTCCCTGACTGGGCTGAACAATCAAATGGTATTGCAACAGCAAATACCTGGACTGCATTAAACTCTGCAGGACTAGGTGCAAACCTACAACATTACAATCCAGTGATTGACGATGCTGTTGCTGAAGAATGGAATATTCCAGCTAATTGGCAATTACGTTCTCAATTAGTTTTTGGCTCTAAAGAAGGCGAAGCCAACGAAAAAGAATTCCTAGCTGATGACGAACGTTTCCGCGTTTTCCATTAATTCGCAATAAATAAAAAATAGGCAATGCTGATTTTGTTTCAGCGTTGCCTATTTATTTTCCATTTTTGTCTTGATCATCCTTAGTCAAGATTTCTAATGTGCTGCCTTCATTGAGGTGCGTCGAGAGGAAAACAACAAGCTCAGTTAATGGATAATCAAAAGTTAAAATCGGTCCGCGACGCTGTTTACGAAAATAATTAAGTTTGATTAATCCATTATCTTCTTGAAACAAAACCACCCGCTCGATTTCATTTAACGGAATTCCGCGATTGTCCAACCCAAAAAGAACTAAACTTTCTTCTGTAAATCCCTTTTTGTCCAACAAAAAACTTAACATTACTAATGCAGCTAAAATCGTTTGTGTACGCCCATTTATATCTTGCCAACTACTAAATCCGATCCATACAATCAACAGCGCCAAGAAAACATAAAATGGATATTGCTTGCGACGTTTAAAAACCGGAATAACGATATCCTTGCGTGCCACCCATAAAAAGACATACAAAACAACCGTAAAAATTCCCAATAACAATGTTAATATATTCAAAAGAACCGCCTTCTAACTTGGAATGAAATTAGAATATTTTACCACGACCATGTTAGATTTGTCATCTCGTTGCTCTTGATCTACCTCTTCGCATTGGTTAATACGAACCACTGCGCAATTCGTCATTTTTGAAATGACTTCGCCTTCTACACATTCTTCGAAACCAATCGGATGGCAACGATAATTTCTTCCAAGCTCAATTTCTTCTTCATTCATAAGTAAGCCCTCCAGTATCGACATTCATTTGTTCGTCTAGCTTTTGGATCAATGTTATTCGCATTATACCGAAGTATGGAATGGTTTACAATCGAATTTTTCACTTCATTAGCAAAAAGACGTCAAATCGGGTAAAATTATTAGTAAGGAGTGATATTTTATGTCAAATTTTATTGATTCGATTAAAAAGTATGGATATTTGAGAAGCGTTTGTTATCTCATCCTTGGAATCGCTATATTATTCTCGCCACGAAGCGTCTTTAGGGGAATTATCTACATCATTTTCTTCTATTTATTAATTTTTGGAATTTTACAGATTATCCGCGGCTTGAGAACAAAAAAATATACAGGAAACATCGGATTTGAGACGACTAGTGGTATTATGCGAGTGCTTGTCGCTTTTGTCGTTCTTTGGTTCTCTAAAGGGATTGTCAGTATTTTGCCAATGTTTTTAGGATTCATTATCCTGATATTTGCAATTAGTCAATTCATGCAAAGTTGGACTGCTAAACGCGATGGCTTTCCTGTTACAGGTCAGATCATCTATAGCGCCCTAATGATCATTGCTGGTTTTTTCCTTTTATTTAATCCATTTAGCAGCATGATGATTCTTTTTCAACTATTTGGGTTTCTACTTATCACCATGGCCGTTTCAGAATTCATCAATGCCCGCCGCTTCACACGATAAATGATTGTTTCTATTAAAAGAAACAATTATACTAAAGCTATCAAAAAAGCGAGGTTATTATGAACACTGCAAATGAACTTTATCAATTTACCAAAACATACGGAATTAATTATAATACAAGTGAAGACAAAGGCACTCAGTTGTTTAACAATTTTCTTCACGCATTTCCTAAAACAACCTTTTCCTTTTCTTTTATTGGTTTCCACAAATATGAAAACCTAAAGAAACAGGAGGGTTTGAGTGCTTATGGAATTTCCGGCAATACACTATATGTGTTAAGTAAGCAAAAAGCATATAAATACAATCTTTATCAATGCAAAGAAATCCGCGGTAAAAAGAAATTAAATGGTATTCGACTGTCTTTAATTTTTGATAATGAAGTTATCAAAATTAATTTGGGATTTGCGGATGGAAATATTGTCTTAGCAGCTTTGAAAAGGGCTGGAAAAAAATAGGCGAGACAATTTAGTTGAAGAATTGAAAAACTAGCGTTATAATTCTTTCTGTTCTCATTGGGATATGGCCAAACTGGTAAGGCGCCTGACTCTGAATCAGGTAAGTGTAGGTTCGAGCCCTACTATCCCAATAAAAAAAGTTTTTGCTTCTATCGAGGCAAAAACTTTTTTTATTATAAATATATCGATTTAAGACCTCACTACCATAACATTGCAGTTGGCGTGGTTTACTACATATGCTGTCGTAGAACCGACTATCGCCTGTTCTACTGCACCTCTGCCTGTTGCCCCCAACATTATAAGATCTACTTGATTTTCCAACGCGTAATCAATAATCTTACGTTTAGGATTACCTGAATCAATCTTTGTTTCATAGTCTAAACGACTCACTTTGGAATTAGCAACTAATTGCTCCAATTCAATTTCAGCATTATTTAGATGAAATTTAAGAGCATCATTGATAAACGCTGGATCACCGATTGAAAATTTGAAATCAACTACAGTAAGTATAAAGAGCTTCGCATCATTTCGTTCAGCTACATTTAGCGCTTCATTAAATGCGTTTGTTGATGAGGTTGAACCATCTACTGCGACAAGTATTTTTTTATAACTTTCTTTCATTGATAACGCCTCCCTTTTCTTCATTATACATCATCTATATCTTTTAAGAAAAATAAAGGCTAAACCCTCATTACAAATATTTTTAGGTTATTTACTTAAATAAATAATTTATTTAGATTTATCCCTAATAATTTTATGGTAAAATAAATTGAGCAGAAACTTCCTAATTAGCTTATATATCTTTGCTTTTAGGTTTGTTGCTCTTTTTTCGCTTACTAACCCTCTTGTTTTTTTATTGCTTTTAGTCTAATATGATTAAAACAAAATGAGAGGTGAGCAGATGGATAATCGTATAACACAAACCAATAGTTTTTCAGACGGAGTCAAGGCTTGTTTACCCACAGTCATGGGATATCTAGGTATAGGTATTGCGATGGGTATCGTGGGGAAATCTGCTCATTTAGCCATTTGGCAAATTTTTATGATGTCTACCTTAGTATACGCTGGAAGTGCTCAGTTTATCTTATGTGGATTGCTTTTGTTAAGTGCCCCCATTCTATCAATCGTATTCACTGTTTTTCTTGTGAATCTCCGACATTTACTCATGAGTCTTTCTGTTGCTCATTACTTCAAGGAGGACTCTTTACTAAATGGGATTGCGATCGGAACCTTATTAACCGATGAATCTTACGGTGTATTAATGACTACTCTAGCACAAGAAAAGAAAGTCTCAAGTAACTGGATGCACGGATTAAATTTAACCGCTTACCTTGTATGGATACTTTCAACTGTGATTGGTGCATTATTAGGCAATTTCATTCCTGATCCTACGATATTCGGATTCGACTTTGCATTAACTGCGATGTTTTTAGGCCTATTTCTCTTTCAGATTCAATTACCTTTAATGAAACAAAAAAACAAGACGATAACTATTTTAATAGTTACAATCATCAGTCTTTTTCTTCTGATGCGGTTTATATCTGCTGAATTATCTGTCATTTTAGCAACACTTTCTGGTTGCTTCACGGGGGTGTTGATGAAGGATGAATAATAATTATTATCTGCTTACACTTTTGGGCTGTGCTATAGTTACTTGGGTGCCACGAGTCTTACCTTTTATACTTACTAAGGCAATCACTTTACCGCCTATACTTGAAAAATTTTTAAGCTATCTTCCTATGACGATATTAACAGCATTACTAATGCAAAGTCTTCTAAATTATCAAGCGGGGCATTTTCCAACTTTGCGTTTCCCCGAAGTCCTTGCTTGTATACCTGCGTTGATCGTTGGAATTCGAACCAAGGATCTTATGAAAATTGTCTTAACAGGTGTTTTAGGAATTGCACTTTTGAGGTGGATTTAAATTACAACTGTTATAGAGCTTAATTCTGGTTTCACTTACATCAATGATGTAATATATAACAAAATAATAGAAAAGGAGTAATTCTCATGAAAAAGATTGCTGGATATTTCTTTGAAAAACCATTGGTATTAGACAACAAAAAATCGTTTGAAATTCATCTTCCAACGGATACTTTATATGAAGGAAACGAGCATATAATTAAATCTAACCAGCAAATACTTTGTGAAATAAGCAAAAAATATGAATACTCAATCGATAGCCTTCATAGCTTTTTTGTAATTTCCGAAATAACTGATGCTGAATAGCGAAATTTTCAACTTACAATGTTAGACTTTTAAGGAGTGGTATGACCCACTCCTTTTTCAGGTATCAATTTTCTAAAAGGTGAGTGTTTATCACAGAGGATTATTAATCAGCTATATACCTCAACTTTAAACCTATATTTGATGATATAAATATAGCTTTCAAAAGTTAGTTGAGAAAATCTAACTCTTGAAAGCTACTCAAATATCTATTTAAATTCTTTGATTACTGTCCGTACCAACCTATTCCTTCATTACGCCAGCCATGCTTTATCAGATTATTCCGCTCACTTTGAAGAAGTGTATAATGATGTGCACCTGCTTTAGCATTTGGATTATACAAACGGTAAAGTGGCTTGCTTCCACCAGAATACCAGCTAATCCCTTCGTAACGCCAACCCTTTTTGATTAAATCATTTTTTTCGTATGCGTGCGGTGTGTAATGATGATCGCCAGCGTTAGGATTGTATAATCGATAAACAGGGGTTCCGCTTTTAGGCGCTTGCCAACCGATGCCTTCATACCGCCACCCCGCCTTTTTGACTGTATCACGTTCGGCGACACTCGCTGTATAAAAATGTTCGCCGCTATTCGGATTGTACAAACGATACATTGCATTGGTTTGAACAGGTTGTGGTGTTGATGTACTACTACCAGTATCATATTGTGTTAAGTTGTAACTCTGAATAATACTATTCAATGTACTGCCATAATTTGGTGCTGTCGCATATCTTCCAGTTAACCACGCAGTCGCATCTTTGTATGACTTTGTGTTACTCTTCCACGCGCCTGAGTAATAGTAATTACCAGATGAAAAAGAAGTAGTTTTGAGGATCGTTACATTATCACCCAAAGATTCTTTATAAGAAGGATATTTTCTAAACTTAGCATCAATCCAATACCAACCTTCTTTTTCACTCCATTCTTGTGTTTTCATCGTTACTGATTGTCCATTGTAGGTTCCTTTGATGCCAAATAAATTATAGTTAGGAGCTTTTGAAAGCGTACTACTCCCCCAACCGCTTTCAACAATTGCTTGTGCAATCATTACTGAAGCATATAAGTTATTTGCGCTTGCTAATGTCTTAGCAGACGGAGCTATTTGATTGATAAAAGCTTGTTGTGTATTCACAGCTGATCGTGCACTTCTAAACGCAGGCGGTTCTAAAGTAAAATCCTCAAATCGAACTGGATGATGAAATTGTAAGTTTCCTTGAGCATCGTATTCCTCTTCATCTACCGCGCCGCTTTCACTACTTGACTCGGTTTGTTCATTCGAAGACGATGTCGTATCTGAGTTCACTAATCCAGAATCAGCTTCTTGTGAAATTGAATCGTCCGTTTTTACTGTAGAACTAGAAGAATTGATAGTACTTGAACTCTCCTGTATACTGGTAAAGTCTGTTTTTTCTTCTCCATAAGCAACTAAGGTCGAGGTTCCAAAACTCCCTAGCAACATCACACTACATAATAGCTTTTTATAATCCATGTCATCCCCCTGTTTTAACCATTAATTAACGATTACATTTAATATTTTATTTCTTACCTCTCTTTATATAAAGTAACAAAAATTAATCACAATGTAAAATTCTTTTATTTAGTATTGGATCGTAAAAATTGTTAAATAACAATGTTTTACCAGTTTCTTTGATTTTTTTAAAATTAAAGGAAGAACATAACTGTCAAAAAACATGTATTAATAAGAATCTTTGAATGAAAATTAAAATGGTATTTTCTCATTAATAAAGCTAATTGTTTCTCATTTTATTGTTATTTATTGGAGTCCGTATTCTGATATAATTATTTATGAAGGAGGGGAGTTCATGGATATTGGTGATGCAGTATCATGGATCATTTATTTGATCTTTTTTTTAATGACTATCATCTATTTTTACTTATTCAAAAAAGATCGAGTATTGATTCATTTATATTTTTCTTTGACCCCGACTTTTTTGTGCATTTATTTACTTATGAATTATCATCATTACCAACCAGTTGAAGGAGCTTGGACATTAGCCTTTTTAATGTTTATATCACTTGTCACTTTTATGGTATATTGGATGATCTACACCTTTTTCAAACACCATGATTGATGTCTTTGTGTGAATCTTTCATAAATAATTCGTAATTTTTTTCGTTAGTAGTATGCTATAATAAAGCTTGTTTATTCTAACCAATTTGAAGGAGCTTTGTTATGGCGCTTTTACTAACATTACTATTCGATCTCTTGATGATTATCTTGTTCCTGTTTAGAATGATTAAAGGTGATCAAATTATTTTTATCGTCAGTATCATTTTACAGGGCCTAATTTTTATCGATTTACTAGCAGTTGTGCTTCTGGGTGGATCAAAAAAACCAAAAACAGTTGATGTTGATATAACTGAAATGACACGAAGACAATCGCGTCAATCCACCAGCCCTAAACGCGGAGGTTTTTTCTCAAAATTTTCTTGCGTTGTCGCTTTGCTGTTACTGGCATATTACATCTATTCTGTCATTTATCTATTTATTTAACTAATCAAGACACCGACATTTTGTTGGTGTTTTTTTGTAATCAGTTTTCTAATAGTGTATTATTTTTTCTGATTTTGATTTAACTGCTATAGTTCTAAATCATGGTTAATTTTGAATCTTACGCTCCTACTATTTTCTTTCAAAAACAATAAAAGAGGCCTAATTTACATAGTTAGGTCCCAAAAAATTACAATTTCTTCTTATTAAAAATTTGTATACTGAGTAAAGTTGCCAGTGCAAAAAATAGAATACTTATTAGTATCGCTGGCAAGTATTTTTGAATATCTACTGTTCCTTGCAGGAAGTTAAGGTTTTGTGTGACCAGCGAGATCGGATTGTAATATTTCAGCTTATCAAATAGATTGATTAAGACTAAAATCACAATTATACCGCCAGTCAAAATCAACCCTTCATAACTATTCCGCATAATGGTTGATGATAAAAGAACAAGGCTTAGTAATAATAAACCAAAAATCCACAATGGAAAAACGGCTTGAAAGAGCTGTATGCTCTTGTTATCCGGAAAATAATACGCCGTGTAGCCCCAGGTAACAAGAAAAGTTAGCAGAAAACAAATGCTCCATTGAAAAAACAAACTAATCATTTTCCCAACGATAATCACCCAACGGCGCAACCCTTTCGTCACTAAATTAATAAGAGTTCCTTTATTAATCTCGTTGTTGACCGTACCACTAAACATCAAAGCTAAAACGATCATCCCGATTTGTGTAAGATTCTTAAAAAACTGCGTCCAAGAATCGATAGATGTGGGTTTGGGAATTGTACTAGCCAATGCATCGCCAATTGTCATCTTTACAATTTCTGGTGTTAGTTTTGCTAGCAATGGATTCATTAAACCAAAAATGAGAAAAATAATGACTAGAATCAAAAAGCGTGATGTTCGCCAACATTCAAACAATTCCTTTTTTGTAAAAAAATACAAATTCTTCATTGAACCACCTCCAAGAAAATTGTTTCAAGTGATGGATCAATCTTTTTAATTGTATTAGGGAATATCTGACAGCTTTCAAATATTCGGAAAACCAATGGTGCCACCTCTTCATACGCCTGTGTATATGACAAAATAAGTAAGTTCTTTGATGGATCAAAGGAAAAATCTTTCAGAACACCCTTGTTTCTTAATTCTGACAACTTACTTGTAAATATCTTTAGATCAGCCTCATGCGAAAATTCAATTTCTATCTGATTTTTAGCATATTGCTGCTTTAATTCATCCAATGAGCCGCTAACGGCTAGTCTTCCTTGATCTAAAATACCAACATAATCACATATTCGTTCGACATCACCCAAAATATGGGTAGAAAACAAAATGGTCATCCGCCCCCTTAGGTTCGCCAACATTTCTAGAAAGTCATTCCGACCGCTTGGATCTAAGGCCGAAGTTGGCTCATCGCAGATCAATAATTTGGGATCGTTTAATAAAGCCTGAGCGATTCCCAAACGCTGTTTCATCCCTCTTGAGTAACCTTTAATTTTACGTTTATCCAGCTTTAAGCCCACCAATGATAGAATCTCAGGAACTTTTTCCTTTAATTGCTTTTTTGATAAACCAGTGATCTCTCCGCAAAATCTTAAATATTCTTGAGCAGACATATAATCATAGAACTCTGGAACATCTGGTAAATACCCAGTCAAAAGATTTGTTTGATTATCGCCAAAAACTACAGGCAATTCGTTAACTAGAATTTCTCCACTAGTCATCTCCTCTAAACCTAAAATCATTTTCATCGTAGTTGTTTTTCCAGCTCCGTTTTCTCCCACAAAGCCGAAAATCGAGCCAGTGGGTACCGTTAGATTTAAATTATCTAAGACTTTTTTTGACCCAAACCTTTTGGTGACCTGCTTCAGCTCTAAAATGCTCATTGATCCTCCTCTTTTCCAAAAACAAAATAGATCACCGGACCAATAATTTGAATCAAGATAACGATTAATAACCAGACAGCTCGGTTACCAAAACGATAGTGCGGGTGCTTCAAAACATGTCGAACTGCAGTAATCATTAAGATTAATTCCAAAATAACTAGTGGAACAAAAATAGGTAAGTTCTCTTTAAGAAAATCAAAATTATTCATTCTCAGTCACATCCTGCTCTCTAATAGATCGAAGTTTAGTAAAAATTTCTTGCACTTGCTCCTGATCCTCGAACTGTGCAAACGTAGGATTATTTATTACCATTTCCAACAACCCCTCTTTGACCTTCATTGAATCTCTTGGTAACTGATTTCCAATTTCTAAGTATTCAAGCCATTCATCGATTTGATCAAAGTAATCATCACCATGAAGAACAACCGGAAATGTTGTTCCTTGTAAAACCTCAACAAACTCTTGCAGCATCTCAAGTGCGGCAGTCTCATCTTCCATTTGTGCATAGCCAAAAGTGGCCGATAATTGAAAATTCATCAACGCAACAGGGTGCATCTCTTGAAAATTGAACAATTTTTCGAAGCTCTTACCTCTCGAAACGGTCTCAGAAAACTTATCAGGGTCATCAATCACCAGTTGAAGATAATTAGTTAAGAAGCTTAAAAAGACAGTCGTATATTGATAAATGGCACTTTGAAGAGTAAGAACAGCCTGTTTTGATTCACCTTTCTGCTGTTGAGCTGCAGCGATTAAGCTTTCGATTGGAAATAAAACGGGAACCTGATCTCCAAGAATCGATAAAACTTGATCAAACTCCTGTAAATTAAGAGCTGTATAGGCCTCATATTTTAATGCTTGTGTAATTAAATCTGGATCTTTTGCTTGTGTTCGAACATGAATGAATAAATCCTGTGCTTCTTTGGTATACGTTTTAATTTTTTCCTCTCCTGGAAGTAAATCTGCATGATTCAATAAAAACATTCCCATTTGTAAAACGAATGGATAGCAAGAATAATAACGCCGAACAAAACTACGAATGGTTGCTAAAACATCCTCTGGTGATTTTGTTTCTAATGACTCCTTCAACCTCGCATAAATACGTTGAATCTCGTGATTATCTAATTGCGGTTCATAGGTTAGCAGTGAATCGATCGTGATATCAAAATACGCCGCCAAAAGCGGAAGTAAAGTAATATCAGGATAGGTTTGGCTGGTCTCCCATTTTGATACTGAGGCCTTCGAAACTCCTATAAAATTAGCTAACTCCTGTTGAGTCACCTTTTTTTCCTTACGCTTCGCCATTATGATTGGTCCGATATTCATTTCCACCTTTATCTCCCCTTTCATCTTTATTTTAGAATGACTTATAAAAGAAAACAATGGAGTTGTAGTTAACTTGTACGGTTAAAAATCAACTCATGAGAAACAAAAAAATCAGAGCAGTATCCTCTGATTCTTCGTTTACTATTATTTTTTGTATTCAGAATTTAATTGATTTATTTTTTTGCTAAGCTTCTTAGGTAGGTATGCTAACAAAGCTAAGAAAATTCCCGCAACTGTTAATTCCAATAACAGAGCTCCAGAAACTCCCTTTGAAGCAATTTCAGAAGCCATAAAAGCATAAATAAAGCTGGCCGGCATCATTGTCATAAAGGAGATCAAACTGAATTTTTTTACACTCATCGGTGTCATGGCATAGGCGTAGCTTTGGATTGCAAAAGGAAAAACGGGAACCAAACGTGTGAAAATTAAAAATGAGATACCATTCTCTCTAACGCCCTTTTCAATTTTTTGAAAAGTTGGGTCATTACCAAAACGCTTCAATGTATACTCTCTTGCGATGTATTTTCCAATAATAAAGGAGATGCTAGCACCAAGTGATGCACCAATAATTGTTAATAGTCCGCCAAGAAGTCCGCCATAAGCTAGTCCACCAACAATCGCTAGAAACTGTCCCGGTAAAAGAAACACAGCGACAATGACTGAAAGTAAAATAAAAATCACGTAACCCTGCCAGCCAAGTGCTTCTAAGTAGGCTCTTAAACTGGAAATATCCGTCAGAAAATCAACTAAACCAAACTTGTAGGCCAAAAATATTCCTAACAAAATAAAAGCAATAAAGACGATAATCTTTTTCACATGTGCTCCCTTCTTTTGAATCAGATTCAATATTTGCTTTTAGTCCTCTTTTTTAAACGCTAATGCCATTCGCTTAATTACTAGCTGGTTGAATTCAGCTATATCCAAAATTCTTTTAGGCATTTTTATAGAATAGTCAGATTTATCAGTCAGTGTCATTCGTCCCTGAGTAAGATTCATCTGTTTTTCTGATAAACTGTATTGCTCCTGGCTAAAGAGATCCGAACGCTCTAAGTAAACAGCTGTGGTCATATCCCAATTACAAAAACCGCTGAAGCCAAATACCTTTTCATTCCATTTAATCCAGTTTTCCAATGTCTGATGAATCCATTTCAATGTGTCTTGATTAATTGTTGCTTCAACTAAAGTTAAAAACTGATTCATCTCGTGTCGCGAAAAGAATGCTTCCGAAGTCATGTGTCCATTCATGATCGTAAGGTTCGTTTGACTCAATAAAACACTTTTTGCAGCAACAGGATCACAAGAAAAATTTAACTCGGTGACCAAGTTATGATTCACCTTTAGTGGTTCGGTTGTTCCTCCCATCAGGACAACCTCTTGAACCTTCTCAAAAAAATTCGGGTCTATTCTCAGTGCTTCAGACAAGTTTGTTAATGCGCCGGTTGCAAGGATGGTTATTTCATTTGGATAGAGATTGACTTGTTTGACTAAATACTCTGCTTGATTTGCTGAATAATAATCAAAAGTTAGTTTCAAACGCTGTTGGAGTTCCTTTGTCATTTTTTCAACTTCTTCAAGTGATCCATTTCCATAAGTTAAAGTTACACCAAGTAAGTCAATTATTGGCGAGCCTAGCAAATAAAGAATGGTTAATCCGTCATCCACATCATGACCCGCTAAGCCAAATGTATTATCACAATCAAAAATGACTTTTCTCATTTAATAGCCCTCGATTTTCCTCTAACCAATACATCAAATATTGATTTTCTTTTTTTAGATCATGTTGAAGCATTTTTAAATCTTCAGGATAATCAACATCCTGTAACGGAGACAAAAAATCCACCTGATAATCTGTTAAATGCTGCAACGTTTGTTTCAATACTTCACTTTTCCCCCAAGAGATATTCGTTTCAAAAATCGGTGTTAAATCAATGGATTGTGTACAGCCTACTAAATAGTAGCCGCCATCTGGTGAGGGGCCGAAAACAATCTCACGCATCTGATGAAATGCGGATTGAATAATTGTCGTGTCTAAATTTGGGATGTCACTGCCTGTTAGGACTACTTTTTCATAACCTTTTGCAAAAATAAACTTGATCGCGTGATTCATTCGCTGTCCGATTGTCGCACCATACTGCTGAAAAGAATGGAAGTTTTTTGGTAGTGTAGAAAGTAAGGATGATGGATCTCCTTCATCCGAATACGCTAGGTATAAATCTATCCCGTATTCATTTAAACAATCAAACTTTTGAAAACTATCCAATAAAATTTCCTGTTGAACTTGGCATGCTTCTTCTCCGCTGAGCAAGCTTTGCAGACGCGTTTTAACTTTATTTGGTACAGGAACACGAGTAAATAAAATATAGGCATATTTACTCAAAGACCTGCTCCTTTAAGGCCTGACGTAAGAAATCTTCTGCTAAATAGCTAGAGACTTTCTCGAAAATTTCCTGATTTTTTAATTGCTTCGTATCCTTTTGATAGCTGTCAAAAGCCATTGCCGACCAAGACAATGCCCGTAGCATTAGATAAGGATGGTAAATCCTAAGGGCCTCTTCAAATGTGGCTACGTCAACATGCGTTTCAGCTAGATAATCAGATAAAAAATCTCGTTTTGCTCTTTGGGTTAAAATTAAATTGCTCCGCCAAAGAGTGGTCGTTGAAGCCAAGAATTGTGAAATATCCTGGACAGGATGACTGATGACTGGCTTCTCCCAATCGATTAAAAATCCTTGCTTCCCAATAATGAAATTATGGGAATTCACTTCAGTATTGTTAATACACCATTGATCCAAATCAATAAAAAATTTCTGTTTATGAATATTTTTTTGACAATCATCCAAAGCACTTGCCAGTTGCTTTTGAGCCTGTACTGGAACAAATTCACTTTTTAGCACCGACTCTAAAAGTTTTTGACACTCAGTTACTCGGGCAGATAAAATGGTGGATTTTTCCTTTACAAAAATCTTCTCAGCAGTTTCATCAATTGGTTGTTTATGAATTCGACCAAAAATTTTGGAAGCCTCTAATAAATCCTTGTGATAATCTAACGGTTCACCAAGTAAAAACTCCATAATCAATAAACCTTGATCAAAGCTTTGACGGCTGTCATCAACATAATATACTTTGGGTGTTCGTCCCGTCCGTTCAAGCCACTTTAGCGCCTGATATTCATAACGAATCTGGTTGTCTAAATGTAGTTGACTACCGTAGTTCAAACGAAATACATATCGGCTTTTTTCATCCGAGATCAAAAAATTTTGATTGTATTCACCCTGTGCTAAGAATTTGACTGTATAAGGTCCTTGTAGTCGTAATTTTTTAGTAAGTTGATTTTTTTCTATATAGAGCTGAATCTTTTCTAACATCAATGGCTCCTTCCTATTTATAATAGCGTTCCGCTAATTTTTCTGGTGACATTCCTAATAAATAGAGCAATTTTATTTTATGCATACGTAAATGTACTTTGAGTTTTCCTTTTCGAAACCTTCGGGCAGATGTGGTTATTGTCACGGGTAGATAATAGAATTTTCCGAGTTTTCTCAATCGGCGACTCAACCGCCAGTCTTCCATTAATGGAACAGTTTCAAACCCGCCAGCCCGCTCATAGTTTTCGCGTGTCGTAAATAGACCCTGATCACCAAAGATCAGCCCAAGATACTTTGCACGCAAAGTTGAAGTTCTAGCTAAATAACGATAAAAGAGCTCAGTTGAATCAAATGAAAGCTTTAAAAAGCCGGCGCTATTGTTTTTATTAGCTACAGCTCGATGAATCTGCGCCAAAATATCTGATTGGTTGTCTAAACGACTATCACTATGTAAAAACCATAAAATATCACCGTGGCTTTTCTCTACCCCTAATTTTAATTGAGTCCCCCGATTCCCCTCCTTCAATTGGTAAACCTGTGCATAGTCACTCGCAATCGCTGCCGTACTGTCTTGGCTACCCCCATCAACTACGATAATTTCAAAAGGAATCTTCTTTTTTAGCTGATTTAGTTGTCGCAATAAGTTTTCAAGATTCGTTTCTTCATTTAATGTGGGAATAATAATAGAAATCAACATTCCATCACCTGTAAGGTTTCATTAAAGGTTAAGAAGATTTTTTCTCCGGCAACGAGCTTTTCAGATACATTTGTGAACATACAGCTTGTTGCACAAATTTTAATTTGAGCTCTTTGACCGTTGGGTGTCCATTCGCTAAATTCCACAAATGCTGGGATACCAGCGATCTTTTCAACCATAATTTCTGTCCCAGATGGAATAAAAAGAACCGCATCTCCATGGATACTCGCTGGATTTTGAACAGTAATTTCTGCATCTTCCATCTGGAAAATATGACCATTGACTGTACCAGAAATAAAATTCGTTTCTCCCATTGCTTTAGCAACTTTTCGATTCTCAGGAAAAAAATAAATTTCTTTTGGTTCACCAATTTGCTGAATTGCCCCTTCCAAAAGAACGACCATGCGATCCGCTAATTGAAAGGCCTCGTCACGATCATGAGTCACTAAGATAATACTAAAGTGATAAGTCTCCTTCAGCCGTCGCAAATAATCCCGCATAGCGCTTCTTAAGTGTCCATCTAGATTGGCAAATGGTTCATCTAATAATAACAACTTTGGTTCTAACACAATCGCTCGTGCTAATGCAACCCGTTGTTTTTGTCCTCCGGATAATTGATCAGGAAAATGTCGTTCTAATCCTTTTAAATCGAATACCTCTAAAATTTTATTTACTTTTTGTTTTATTTCCAGCTTTGAAAACTTGCGCGCTTTAAGGCCAAAACCGATATTATCAATCACATTCATATGGGGAAATAACCAAAAATCTTGAAAAACTAACACGGTGCTTTCCTGTGAGAATCCCTCAGTGAAATCAATCGTTCCTCCTTCAACTGGCTGAATTCCCGCAATCATTTTAAGCAAACTGGTTTTACCAACACCAGAAGGACCAAAAAGTGCAATCGTTTCGCTATCCTGAACATCGAAAGATAAATCATGCAGTATTTCTTTTTTTCCATAGGTTAGCTGTACGTTTCTGATGGTTAACCCCATTGTTCACTCCTCCTATTACTTTTTTCAAAATAAATACGCCTAGCCAGGTACAGCCTAGAAAAACTAAGCTATAGGACGAAGCTAATCCGAAACGCCCATTATTAGCATATGGCAGCAGCAACAGCGGTAGTGTGACGATACGACCCCCACCAATAAAAAAGGTTGGTAGATACTGACTGAAAGAGACAATAAACACAAGTCCAGCAGCTGTACTCACACCCGGTCTTAGCAGAGGCCAAGTAATCTGCCAAAAAGTCATCCAAGGACCCGCCCCTAAGCTTTGCGCCGTCAAATTGTATCCCTCGCCTAACTGTCGATAGCTTTCTAGCAGGAGCTGCATGGCATAAGGTAAACACAAATAGGTATGAATCAGAATAATACCGAGAAAAGTTCCTGTTAGTCGTAATTGCAAAAAAAGAACCTGACTTGAAGTGATAATTGCAATAGCAGGCAAAATCAATGGAAGATAAATAATCACTTCTACCAAACGCTGTGACAGCCTTTTCTGAAACGCCAGATAGTTCGCTGCCGGCAAAGCAATCGCAATGCTAACGAGGGTTGTTGCAAGTCCAATCATCAAACTATTAATAATTGCCGGAAAAAAATTGGGTTCTTTGACCATTTGTCTTACGATTTTTAGATCCATTGCCTGTGGAAAGACAGCCGGGTACATCCATTTATCACTAAAGGACCATAGAACTAAAATGAATACAGGAAACAAGACGGCCAGCGCAGAAAATACCAACAAAAGATAGGACTTCTTTGATAAAAGTTTCATGTGGTTTTTCTCCCTCCTGGCAAAAGATTACTAATGGTCAAAATAAGTAACGTAACTGCTAAGCAAATTCCTGAAATAATTAGGTTCAAGGCAAAAGCCAGAGGACGTGTAGTCAAATCTGCCTGAGTAAAAAGATCATAAGCAGTCAAAGCCACAGTTTGATTGCTTGGATTTCCTAACAGGAAAGGTACCTCAAATGAAGCAAATGTAAAACAAAATAAGATAATAAATAAAGTTGCTATTGTTTTTTGAATCATTGGTAAAACAATGGTGAAAAAGATTCGCGTATTTGACGCACCTAAATTTCTAGCAACCTCAATGTAACCTAACTGGATTTGCTGCAAAATTGCTAAAATACTCACCGCAACATAAGGGATTTCCTTGTATAAAAAAACCAAAATAATCCCTACCCCTTTAGAGTCATGGACGAATAAGGGAAATTGACCGATTTCTTGAATCAATCCCAATTGAAACAGTATACGAGAAATTATTCCAGACTGACTAATCAACTGTATCATCATCAAGCCCACAATAATATGCGGTAAAGAAATCGGTAGACTGATAATTTTATGTAGCCATGAACTTTTTACTTTTAATAGAAGAAACGCGACAGCCGTCCCAAGTAGCAATGACAAAAAAGTCGCAGTCAGCGCCAAATAACAGCTGTATACAAGCGACTTTTGAAAAAAAGGATCGGTTAAAACCTGGTAAAAATTAGCGACTGTGATTTTATTAAGACCAATCAGCGGATAATAACCTAAACTGATTTGCAACCCTTTAAACAGCGCTGCGATAATCACAACGCTGTTTAACAAAATAAAAGGCAAAACGAGTATTTTTTTTCTATTCATGTAAAACATGCTCTTTCCATAACGCTTCAATTATTGGGATTTTCTCTGCTTGAACCTCGGGAATTTGTTTTTCTTGCATTTCCTCAAGGGAAAGCACTCCTTGATTTTTATACAAATCAGTTAATTTTTGATTGGTTTCATCTGATAATTTTTCAGAGTCAAAAGGTGGAATGCTGTAGCCATACTTGGCTTCTGCTTTTTTTAGCTGCGCAGACTCACTTGTCATTTCATTGATCAAAACTAATGCTGCTGCTTTGACTTTAGAAGTATCAGCAATCGCTAAGTAACTTTGATTTGCGATCGTTCCTTTATCAAACAAGAATGATTCAGTTGTTGCTTTAAATTCATTATCGCTACGTTTTTCTGCTACATGCATCTGAGCATAGCTGTAGCTCATATCAATTTGTCCGTCTGCAAACATTTGATCTAATTCGGCAGTTGTGGTCGGATAGGTTTTTCCTTGCTGCCATAAATAAGGTTTGATTTCATTTAAGTAATCTAGACCTGGTTTAATAACCTGATATAACTCTTCCTTATTGGCTTTGGCCTTTTCAACTTTATCATAGCCGACGATATCGCAGATAATATTACGAACAAAGGCGCTGCCAGTGAATTCTGGTGGAGCCGTATAGGTGATTTTCCCAGGATTTGCCTTCGCGTAGGCTAACAAAACTTGAGTATCTGTCGGAAATCCTTCTTTGAATTTTTCTTTATCTCCAGCAAAAACTAATTGTGCACTGCCATATGGAACTTCGTAGCCGTCAATTTTGACACCGAAATCATATTTTGAATTATGTCCATCAACGTCCATCAGCTTTTCAAAGCTTTCGACATTTTTCGTGATGGGACCATAAAGCAGTTTTGCTTGTTTTGCCGTATAAAAATTTTCACCATTGATCCACATAACATCAATATCACCTGATTTTGTGCCGGCTTCTTTCTCCGTTGTCAGCTTATTCAAGATCTGATCAATGTCCATCGGAACTCGTTTTACGGTAATATCATATTTTTCTTTCATGGCTGGGGTAACCACTTCATCGACCCATGCATTGGCCTTTTCATCGCCGCCATATCCGTAAAAGGTCACTGTTTCACCTTTGCCTTTTTTTACTGCCTCAGAAAAGCTACTAATAGAATCTGTTGTTTTCGTTTCTTTTGTTTCACTGGTCTTACAGGCAGCTAGAGAAAAAAGCATCCCTGCTGTCAGTAGACCGATTAACCATTTCTTCATTATTTGCTCCTATGCTTTTGTGACTATTTTTTTTGATTGATAACGATTCTTCCAAGCTCGTATCGGATTATCTAGTGGATGCGCAGGACTTTTGTCGTCTTTATGTATTACCTCTCCAAAGATCAAATCCAATAAATGCCAAGCCTCACCCCCGCCGAGAATCATGGCTGAAGTACAGCTGGAACAATAGGTTACAATGTGATCTGTCTTAAAATCTTGAACGCGCTTGGCTGCAAAATCCTTCGCGAGATTCGGATTAGAAACACCGCACATCCCGCCCATTCCGCAGCAGAGGGTGTTTTTTCCCGACAAACGATTTTTCTGGACCTGATAGCCTAGCTGCTCCAATAGATAGCGAACCGCTTGATGAATCTCCGTCATTTCCTTCGTTGGACAGGAATCTTGGATAGAAAAAACAACATCACTTGTTTTCCCTTTTCCGATAGCTTCCTTTGGTAATCCTAACTCGGCCATCTTTACCCATAACGAGGATGTAGGAAATTGATTTTGAAGAGTCATTGTTTTTATGCACCCTTGGCATGCAACGATCAATTCATCAATTCCAGCCTTGTGGACCTGTTCTGATAGTTGTCCAAAGCGCTGCTGAAACAATTGCTCCTGACCGATCATCCGAGTCGGTTTGCCGCAACAACCTTGGATAACAGCTAAATCAGGATAAAAACCTTTTAAATAATCGATGATTTGTGCGACTTGCTTCGGACTGCTAGAGCTTAGAGAACAGCCTGCCATAAAACCATATTTCATTTTGCTTCTCCTCGATTCACAGCCGTAAATAGTTTACTTGTTGATAGTTTTTGATGCATTTCAACGCTTTTGAGCTGTTTAAGCGGTAATCCTTCCTTGATTAAATCTTGACGCATCGCTAAAAAGGCTTCGTCTAATTTCAGTTTTAACGGACAAACAACTGTACAGCGACCGCACAACATACAGGAGTACGGAACGATTGGTTCTAAGCCTTCTGCTAAAAATTGTTGAAACAGCTTTTTAGGATCATCACAATACTGCTGCAAAAAGAGACAATCTTTCATGCACCGTTGACAACTGGTACAATTTTCCGCGATTAAGCGAGCCATTTCAATTGTTCCCTTCGAATAATCCATTAAACAAACTCCTTTTTTAGCAAAACGATCACTAGTTGCAGTAAGAGACCAATAAGGATTATTCCGCTCACTAGATAATAAATGGGTATTACTTGCAAGGTGATCGTTGTCTGCCAAATTAGAAAAATAATCGCTATCATTAACAACAACAGTGATTCTAGACTTTTTTTCTTTCTTACTACTAAAAAGGCAACAATCGTTAACAAGAGTGGCAGCAAAAACAATTTGCTGCCGAACAGACTTGCATCCACTTTATGAGAATAAAAGGAAACATTCCGCATAAAGCCTAAATGATTACGGTAGAGATCATTCATCAGATAAATTCCATAGATCAATCCAAATTGAATGATGTGCAAAAAATAACGAAAGATCTTCATTAGTTCAGAATTTTCACCTTGTCTTTATCTCTTGGATCACCAACTTGAACAGGGTATTTGCTTGGGTCCTTCTGGTGAGCTTTATCCCAATCATACCAGCCGCCATCAAAAAGACGAACGTCCTTAAAGCCTTCTTGTTTGGCAATAAAGAACGCCGTAGCCGCACGCCAGCCAGTACCGCAATAAAAAGCAACTTCTTTATCTGGAGTGATGCCCCATTTTTCCCAAGCATCAAAGATTTTCGTTGGCTCCTTCACTGTGCCATCCTTGTTCATTAATTGAGCAACATCAGTACTCGTTTTGCTTGATTTCGCGTACACGGCACCTTCTGGCTCACCCGCATTTTCAATGTAGTCATAGCCGCTTGTTTTTCCAGTAAATTCTTTCCATGAACGAATACTTGCTAGAACCAGATCAGGATTTTTTTCTTTCGCAGCTAATAAATCGTCAGAGGTTGAGATCAGGTATTCAGGACGTCCAGGAACAGCTGCACCAAAATCTTTCGCAGCTTCGGCATCTTGGTTCCCTTTTTCTACTTTGTAATCAGCTTTCTCCCAAGCCTTCAATCCGCCATCAAGAATTTTTACTTGATCGACACCTAACCAGTAAGCAACAAAGGCTACACGTGCTGCCGCATTGATATCACTAGAATAGACGACTACTGGTGTGGTCTTTGTCACACCGCGTTTCAAGAAGACTTCCTTGCAGGTTTCCGCATCTAAAATATTCCAATTGTTTTCTTCAGTTTCGATTTCCATCGTGTCGATATGCAATGCGCCTGGGATATGAGCTTTTTTATAATCTTTCCCTTCGCCGTAAGAAGCCTCAATTACTACGGTCTTATCATTGTCTTTCATCTGCTTATTCAACCATTTTGCATCCACAAAAAAATCATCCTTCTTAATATCTTTACTGTCTACCAAACGTTGAACTTTGTTCGTCTTCTTTGCTGCTTGAACCTGTTCTGTTTTAGCGAACACGACCAATGCGGTCAATAATAAGCAACTTACTACTGTTAATACTTTTTTCATCTTACTGCTCCTCTAAGTTTATTTTTTCACTTGAACCGTTTTCAACAACAGTTTACTGATCTTTTAAGCACAACAAAAAAACATACTTAATAAGTATGTTTCCTCCTAATCACTAATTAATTGTAGGCGGAATAACCCTTTCAATGCAACGCAAAAAAAGGTTCTGGGAGGAAATTCAATTGTTCTACTTGCTTAGAAACTCTAAGTAACGATTGATATCATAGTCACCGCTGATAGTTTTTAAACATGAGAACACCTCCTGAATCCATTTTATAACTGAGTTCTTTTCCCTACCGAGTATAACGAAACAATATATGTTTAGCAAGGAAATTTAAGTCAAAAAAGAACAAAAACTATTTTTGTGAAGAAATGATTATTCGGTTGTACGCTTTCGATAGTCTTTCTGTTAAAAATCAGCTAGAATGAACTTATTCAATCAGAGAAAGAAGGGAATCTATCTATGAGTATTTTTGATGGTTTAATGGGAAATGCTAGTCAACATGACAATAAAGCAGTTGAAAAAAAGTTAGAGGATGTTTTAATATCAGGAGAGACGGTTTCTTTGGCTTTTAAACTAGTTCGGGATTTGATTGTCTTTACAGATTTCCGTTTGATTTTAGTGGATAAACAAGGTGTGACTGGTAAAAAGGCAGAGTACAAATCTATTCCTTATCGTTCGATTTCACGCTTTTCAGTCGAAACAAGCGGTCACTTTGATCTAGATGCCGAATTAAAAATTTGGATATCCAGTGCTGAGTTACCTGCTGAAAGGATTCAATTTAGAAAAGACAAAAATATTGTGGCGATCCAAAAGGCATTAGCTTTAGCATTGTCAAAATAAATGAAAAGGACAAGAACTGAACGATCTGTTCAATGTCTTGTCCTTTTATTCTCTCCAAGCGTTGCCGTTTTATTTTTCCCCTTTAAATTTTCCATTCGCTTTCATAGTCTCCTTTTTTCAAGTCATCAGCGAGTGCCATTTCAAAATCTAGAAAACTGTATCCAAGTGCTCCTTATCTTTCTTTTACCTTATCGACATCGTTAATCCATTTTTCAAGATTGTTATAGCCATCATTTTTGATGTAGTCATATTCTCTATCAATGATTTCATCAAACCAAAGTAATTCCCCATTGTTCTTTTTTCCAACTATTTTTACTACTGATTGACTGATGGACGTTTGCTGGCTTAAATTTTTAATTTTGCCGATTTTTAAAGCTATAATCGCATTTCCTAGTTCGTAACTTTTTTTTATTGCATATTGAACATATTTAGAATCTAATGTTTCGCTTCCAATCAAAACAACGGTCACGGATGTTCCAGCAATTTGTTTGTCGATCCAGCGTTCGATAGCCTCATCACCATCCCGTTTCATTCGCTCAAACTCTGAGTTGCTAATAAACCCAGATTCTTCATTCTCCTTCAAAGCCCAGTTGTTTTTAACCACCAACGCCCTAGATAGATCGTTTTCATAATAAAAACTAAAGAAAACCCTTTTTGCCATAAATTTTACCTCCCTAACTTTTTCATTGCTCAAAAATCCTATTAGATGTTCATCCTCACAAAACAAATTATTCTTTGTGACAACCACTGACAAACCTACAAGCTGATTTCTCATTTCATTATATAATAGAGATTCGTCTCTATGTCTCCATTTTTTTTATAATAGAAGTTTTTATGGAAAACAGACGTTTGAGTAACATTCATAATTAGCTAAAATCAAGCTAGCTTTTACTATCTCTACATGATACGATTTTATTGAGAAAAAACTGGAGGTCTTGTTATGTTGGATAAGTCTGTACCTTTTATTCCATTTACCATGTTTCGCCCGTCAAATGCCCCATCATTACCTAAAATCCAATTACCTGACGGCTATCGGATCGTCTTTCATCAGCCTGGCGATGAAAAAGATTGGTGTCGGATTGAAACGGCTGTGTTAGAGTTCGAAACCGAAAAAGCCGCCGCTGAATATTTTCAACGCTCCTTTGCACCTTATCCAGAGGAATTAAAAAACCGGATGCTCTTTATAGAGAATCCTCAGGGAGTGAAAGTTGCTACTTTTACAGCTTGGTGGACTGAAGATCACTCACCGCGACTTCACTGGTTAGGTGTAGTACCTGAAGAACAGCGAAAGGGTTTAGCTAAAGCCTTGACGATTCGTGTCACTGAGCTTCTTCATGAATATTATCCAGGTCAGGATCTTTACTTGAATACTCAAACCTGGAGTCATCATGCAGTTAAACTATACAAAAAATTGAACTATGAAATATTTCAAAATCAAAATTATCAGAAAATATTGGATATCTTGAAAAATGCAGATTAGTAAAAAGGAGTCATTGTCTGAACAATGACTCCTTTTCTGTATTTTTATTCTGCGCTTAATGCAGCCATTGTGATGTAATTGTATGGCTGATTAAAGTGTGGCAAGAAGAAAATATCCAATAGTTTCAACTTATCGATAGTTACTTGCTCTTCGATAGCAAGTGAGAACATATGAATCACTCCTGAAATATCCTCAGTTGATGACAACTGCGCTCCCACAACTCTTCGAGAACTTTCTTCATAGACAATCCGTATTTTAACTTTTGCATTTTGTTTCATAAATCCTGGCCGTTGCAGATCTTCAAAGTCTGTATACTTCACAGCAATGCCATTTTTAGCCGCTGCTTCTACTGACAAGCCCGTTGAAACCATATGCAAGCCGAAAATTGAGATTCCATTTGAGCCCTGTACGCCGGTCGATTCTAGCGTCACTCCTCCAACATTATAACCAGCCACAATACCCGAACGTACAGCATTTGTTGCTAGTGCGATATAGGTTGTGTCTTGTAAGGCATTGGAATAAATTGTTGCACAATCGCCTACAGCATAGACATTCGGATCACTAGTTTGCTGGTGAAGGTCGACCAAATAAGCACCGTTTTTAAATAGTTCTAAATGGTCTTTGCCCAGTTCGTTATTTGGTAAGAAGCCAATCGCATTGATCACTAGGTCAACACTGTATTCGCCTTTATCTGTTACGATTGATTCAACTTTTACTTCGCCTTTATATTCTTTAGCTAATTCCCCAAAGTGCAGGTCAATTCCGTGCTCGCTTAAAATCGTATCCATATCATCAGTAAACCATTTATCATAATAACTCGGTAATGAGCGCTTCATCGCATCAAAAAGTAATACATTTTTACCGCGACGCTTAGCTGCCTCAGCTATTTCTACACCGATATAGCCTGCCCCGATTACTGCAACATTTTGAATATTATCTGCGCTTAAAATTTCATCAACAGCTTTTCCGTCTTGGAAACGTTTTAAGAAATGAATATTTTCTAAATCACGCCCAGGTACCTCGGGAGAAATTGGTACGGAGCCGGTTGCCAAAATCAATTTATCGTAGTCTTCAACAAAGGTTTCACCAGATTTTGCTACGCAATGCACCTCTTTTTTATCATAGTCAATTCGATCGACAGTTGTTTCCATTGAGATTCGAGCGCCTTTACTTTCGAAATCTTCACGTTTTGTATAAAATAAGCCCTCATAAGAATCAATTTGACGTCCTACCCACAGTGCTGTTCCACAACCTAAATAGCTAAGATTGTTGTTTCGGTCAATCATTACTACTTCTTGATCTGGAAAATTATCCAAAAGTGTGTTTGCTGCTGCAATTCCAGCGTGGTTTGTACCTACGATTACTGTTTTTGTCATTCATTCTACCTCCTAATAGTTGAAAGTGTTTACATTACAATAATGATTGTAACATACTTCACGAATGAGTTTTAAAAAAATGCAAATAATTTAAAATAATTTTCAAAAAAGTATTAATCTTGATACGGAACGCTAAACTCTCCTTTTAACAACAGAAAATTACTCTCTTAGAATGCCTTTTCTTATCATGAAAAATACGAAAAGAGAGGATTGCTTATTTCTATCAGATTTTTGAATAGTATTTTTCTTTTACAGCTTTAAGACAAGATTCATAGTAAAATGAGAGTGAAATCTTTTTATCTGAAAGAAATGAGGCGAAATAGATGGAGACTGGCTTGGAAAAGTACCACCTTGATTTACTGGACAAATATGGTTTATTAGATCACCAATCTGTTTGTAGAGTTCAACAATTCGATTCAGGAGAAACCATTTTTGCTCAAGGTGTGGAGTATAAATATATTATGATCGTTGTTTCTGGAAAAGCAAAGGTGTGTACTAGTGCTTCTAGTGGAAAAGATTTGGTCTTAGCCTATTATCTTTCTAGCGGATTGATTGGTGATGTTGAACTGATGTCCGATACCACTTACGCGACCGCATCGGTTATCACTCTTTCAGCCTTTGAGTGTATTATTGTTCCCTTTCAAGACAATCAAGATTCGATGTTTAAAAATCTGACTTTTATGACTACACTAGCAAAAGGACTGTCAGAAAACCTGATCAGCAGCTCGCACAATTACACTTCGAATGCTCTTTATTCTGGAGAGCAGCGTCTTTGTACTTATATTTTACAAGGTGCCTATAAAAATTACTTCTTTGATAATTTGACTGATGTGGCCGCCACGATTGGGATTAGCTATCGCCATCTGCTGCGCCTACTGAATAAATTATGTGATGACGCTATTTTAAAACGAGAAAAACGCAGATTCCAAATACTTGATAAAGAACAGCTTGTTCAGCGCTCATCAGAAGCAGAATATTTTACAAAGAATCACTGATAAAAAAATAAGCCATTCGTCTCTCCTGTTATGAGTCGAATGGCTTATTCACTACTGTTTTTCAGTAATTTATTACGAGCTTTTCTTCAAAAAACATTGCTTATTCTTTATTTGCTAAATAATTAGTCAAATCATCTACATATCGTTTCTGTTGCTTAGTTAAATAGCTTTTCACAAAAGGCTTCATATAAATTTTTTTTGGAGAGACATCCTCAAGGAAATGAATTTTAGTCTTTGTCTTTGACAATGATTGAAACTCTCCAATCCATTTTCCGCTGATATTCTTATTATCCAATGTAAAAGCGTAAAGTTTTAGTGGTTCATAGGCTGTTATTACAAATTTCGTGGGAAAACCTTGATTCGTATATTCAATAAACACCTTTTTATCTTCTAAAACCTCAATTTTACTAAGATCACTACGCCATTCTGCGTTCCTCAAGTCTGTTACAATATGCCAAATGGTTTCAATCGGTTCATTAAAGACAGCTTCAATTGTTGTTTTCACCATGATTATCCACCCCTTCTTAGTTCATTTTAACTTTTTTGAAAGAAAAGAACCTCTCAATCTATGTCCAAAATGACGAGCTTTTCTAAAAAGGAGTGGAAAAAAATTTTACCAGAACTCTTTAATGAACTGTTCTCTTCGCTCAGCATTTTTATGATAGTTCTCTGGATTTCTTTGATAGTAATCCTGATGTTCTGCTTCTGCCGGATAAAAGGTTGAGGCTTCCTCAATTTGAGTCACGATTGGTTGGTCAAAATGTCCGCTATTTTGAAGAGCAGTGCGACTAGCTTCAGCGACTTTCTTTTGCTGCTCATTAAAATAATAAATCACTGGGCGATAGCTACTTCCGCGATCTTCAAACTGACCAAAGGCATCGGTTGGATCGGTTTGCTGCCAATAGATCTCTACTAATTCTTCATAGGATATCAATTCAGGATCAAAAATAATTTCAACTGCCTCTGTATGTCCAGTTTTTCCGCTTTTTACTTCCAAATAGCTAGGATTTTCTGTTTCTCCGCCGGTATAACCTGAAATAACTGACTCAATACCTGGCAGACTATCAAAAGGTTTGACCATACACCAGAAACATCCCCCTGCAAAAATTGCTCTTTCCATTTACATCACCTATTCTTTCTTATTCGTTGACAGGGACAACTGAGCCGCCCCATTTTTTCTCGATCCATTTTTGGACTTTGGGTTCATGTAATGCTTCTACGATTTTTTTGATTTCTTTTTTATTCTTATCATCGGTTCTCGTAGCTACAATATTGACATAGGGTGAGTCGTTTTGTTCGATCATTAATGAATCTTTGACTGGGTTCAAACCTTTTTCATAGGCGAAATTGGAGTTGATCGCTACTAGATCACCTTCGTTATTTTCATACGCTGACGTTAAAAGTGTTGGATCAACAGTATGTTCAAAGACCAAATTTTTGGGATTTTCAATAATATCATCGAAAGAAGCTTGATCAATCGCCACACCTGATTTAAGTTTTATCAACTTGTTTTTCGCAAAGATAGTTAAAATCCGCCCCCATTCAGAAGGCACATTCGAAACAATCACCTTTGCACCGTTCGGTATCTCACTGACCTTTTTTATATTATGTGAGTAAATCCCCATCGGCTCCAAGTGTATTCCGCCAATGTTCGAGAATTTATACCCATTTTCCTTTTTCTGTAGATTAAAATACGGAACAGTTGAAAAGTAATTAGCATCAATGTCGCCGTTTTCTAATGCTTTATTAGGTAGGACATAGTCATCGAACTTGACGATTTCTAAATCAATTCCCTCTTTTTTTAATTCTGGTTTGATGTGTTCGAGAATTTCCGCATGGGGGGTTGGCGAAGCGCCAATCTTGATTTTATTCGTTGTTTTTGCTGAGCTTGAACCGCAAGCCGTTAAAAATATGATGCTTCCTAAAATCATTAAAACCAAACTAAACTTTTTCATATCGACACACTCCTATTAATTTTTGACAAATAAAAAAATATCCATCCCTTTATTTACCAGACTACTGATAAATAAAGGGACGAATATTTTCGCGTTACCACCCTTATTCGTATTATCCTCGCAGATAATACCTCAACGGTACAGACATACCCGGCGATATAACGGTCGCTTCCCGTACAGCTTGCGTGAACAAACTGAATGCTCAGAGCTCATCTTCATTGATTTTCCACGATCCCTCTTTTCACCAGCCGAGGGTCTCTTTTAAACGTTTCGCGATCAACTACTCTTCTCTTCAATGCGTGATTATTGATTGAAGTTATTCTAATATAAAAAATTTAGATTTGCAACAAAATAAGAAATTCTCCAGCATTTTTTGTTGGAGAATTTCTTTATGGTTACTTGATTAGTTGTGGCAGGCTTAAAAGTTCCTCTAGCTCATTGATTACTACATCTGCCTCTCGTTGATCCATTAAGAAAGCTTGTTTTAGAGCTACCGTGTAAATACCCGCGGCTTTAGCTGAAGCAATCCCTAAAGTAGAATCCTCCACCGCTAAACAGTCGGGACAATTGAGCATTTTACGACTAATCGTGTAAATTTCTGGATTCGGCTTACTTTCTTTCACTTCTTCGCCGCTGATCGTAAATGAAAAGTATTTCTCAAGCTGGCAATCGGATAGCATTTGATTAATCTCTTTACGTGGCGAAGAAGAGGCTAAACCGATTGAGAACCCCTTCTCTGATAATTTTGCTAGCACTTGCGGTACTGAACTTCTCAAAGCTTTTTTGAAATCAATACCGTGATGCTTTTTATACTCAAGATATTCTTGATGAAGTTTTTCTCGTTTTGTCTCATTCTCAGAAATCAGTAACTCCCAGGTTTGTTTTTCAGAATTGCCAACATAGTCTTCAAATCTATTGGGATCTGGTTGAATTCCTTTCGCTTTAAAAAAGTCCATTCGTCGCTCAAAATAGTAAGGCTCACTATCGATCAATACTCCATCCATATCAAAAATAACTGCTTTATCCATACCTTCACCTTAATCCTTTACAATGTCATTTAATAAACGAAGTTCTAATAATGGCAATTCAATTGTATATTCCTTTTCGACCTCTTGGAATGCTTGATGAATCAACTCCATATTGTGTCCTTCCTTTTGCACATACTCCTCTATATCCGCCTGCTCATCGACGCTTTCCTTGCGTAAAATTCGTTCGATCATGGAACAGCAATGCATATAAAGTAAAAATAGCTGATTGTTTGAAAACTCGATAGCCATCAACCGTTCCAATTCCTGTACAGCCTTTTGGACCAAACGCAGGACTTTAGTGGCGTCTAGGATCGTTAAATTTTCGACGATTTTATTGATTGAGAAGTTGAAGATCAGCTGACTCTTGAAGGCTTCGCCGTCAATGTCTACCTGTTCGTGCAATAGTTCGGCGAATTCACCAACAGCCTCACCATTTATCAGCTGATCCAGACCGATGTATGGTACCTGATTAATTTTAGGATTTTCTGTGCCGACGATCATTAATACATCATACAACTGGAAAGGTGTTTCATACATTTTATTCTCTGATAGTTTATGATAGTCATAAGGAAGAATGGTTAACTCCTTTGCAGAATCCCCTAAACATTTTAGTAGGATTTCTTGGATTTGTGTCGCACTTCCGATACCAGTATAACAGCATGTGATAATCGCTTTCTTCTTATTTAATTCGGGAATAATCAACTGCTTCTGGATTCTATTCTCTACATTAATCGCCTCATAAACCTCAGTCACACTATTGCCGCTGATGATATGCTGCCCCACCTCCAGAACAAGCGGGGTACTGACGTTATCAATAATTACCAACGGGCTTTTGATATGATTAGACAACCGTTCTCCTAATTGATTAAAGGAGCCCATATCTACTAAAAGAATCAATCCCGAATCGGTACGATAATCATTGATATAACGGATAATCTGCGCCTCCACCTTATCAAGGGTGATATTAATCGGCATATCGTAGGCTTGAAAGACATTTTTTCCCAGCATTCGATTAACTACATTTGCTAAACTGCTAGCTGTTGAATAGCCATGAGCTAAGACAATACATTTCACATCATTTGGCAGGTCGCTGATCTGCAAACTATAAAAATAGAAGGTGACAAATACAATATCTTCTTCCAATATTTGTTGGTCCAATTGCTGCGATAAATATGTTAGCAACTTCTTAGCATACCAAAAAGGGGTTTCCAAGAATGAATCCAAAAATTCCAGCAGTTCATTTTTTTGCTCCTGCCATTCATAATGACTGCTTAAAATATCTGTATTATCTTTTAAATAAAGGTAACTAGCTAAGGAAACCACACGATTGCCATCCTGCTCGAAGCCATAATTTTCATACATCATATCCAGTGTTTGGCGAATATGGTAGGTCAGGACGGAATACAACGATTCTTCCTTCTCATAAGTACCTTGAAAAATAAATTCATCCATCATTTGAGTAACTCGTGCTACATTATTATCGATGAATTCTTGCGTCAGGCTCTCTTTTTGCTGGACTCTTTTGAAGTCACTTAATACCTCGTCAAAAAAAATCCGTAAGAGCTGTGTTTCCTTACTTTCTAAGTGTGTTTGCTGTGCTGTATTCGGCAGGTACGTACGATCAGACATTTTCTTTTTTGGTTTGCTGAACTGTTCTTTAAATTTCAGATTATATTCTAATGGCAGATCCTTTAAGCGCACGGTGATTGTCTGATTTTTCTTCTGATGAACATAGGCGTTGCCACAAGCATATTTAATGATATTCTTGATTTTCCCAACATTTCCCTCCAGATCGCTATTCAATAAAAAGTCGATCATTTGATAGGATACTTGCAGCTCCTTTTCTAAAATGTTGCTCTCCGCAATGAAAAAAGAATCAATTAAACGCAGGCGTTCTGATTGTGGTCGATTTTGAAATTTAGGCAATGTCACAATTACCGGCAAGCGCCTCAAAAAAGTAGGCAAAAAGGTTGAATAGACATTTTCAGTAGTAGCGAAGACTAAACGGACATTCGCCTTTCGCCGAATACTTGTATCACCCATTGGAGAAAACTCGCCAGTATCCATGAAGGTAAATAATTTTTCTTGCCCTTCTTCTGATAAGCGATGAACTTCATCTAAGAAGAGAATTCCCCCATCGGCCTTTTCGATCAATCCGCTGTGCTCATGATCTGCACCTGTAAAAGCACCTTTGGTATGTCCAAACAAAGCCGAGGATAATAGCTCAGGATTGTTATAATACTGCGCGCAGTTATAGGCGATAAATGGTGCTTTCGCATCAATTACCTGTTGTTCTTTGGCATATTCATAAATTTTTTCCGCTAAAAAAGTCTTTCCAGATCCGCTCACACCCATCAGTAAGATTGGTAAACCATGATGGGGATACAAAACGGCCGTTTTTATTTGGTCGATTGCTTCCTTCAAGCTTCCATTCGCACCAATAATTTTTTCTAGCGCGCTTCCTTTGTCCTTGGAAAATAATTCCTCTAGTGAATCATATTCGACTTTAGAAATTTGGACAGACGCATCCTCTAAGGCCTTTCTATGTAAAAATAAAACTGGATAACTTTTGATTTTTACTAGTTCCCCGTCACGAAATGCTTGATTCAAATAGCTGCTAATGGTACTTCGATTTAATTGCAGAGACTCAGCGATTTGATAAGCCGAAAAACGTTCATCGGAGCCAGCCTTTAGATTCATAGTAAGTTCATATAAGTAATCGTCTAATTCCTTTTTCATTTTCATCACCTGCTTTAATCGATTTCTTGTACCTTTGCTTCTATTGTAAAGCATTTCTTTGATCATAAGGATTACTTTTTTTAATGCGAAAAAACCGAGACAAATATCTCAGTTTTTCCGCCAATTAGTTTGCGACTAATAAGAGAGTTTCCACATATAACGGCGTTTAGTAAGCGGATGTTCTCTGGCATAAGACAATTCTTCTGCATACACTCTGAATACCGCAGTAATCACGAATGGGTTAAAATAATCTAACACTTCTTTTTCAATGAAAGCGGACAAGCCATAATCTAACGCATCTACAACTTCTGTTTTCGCATTAAAACGATCTAAGAAAGCCAATGCACGCGAGTCAATCGCACGAGTTTTGCCATCGTTCATCAATAGGATGAATGGGACATCCTTGTCGACGATTTCAAACGGACCATGGAAAAATTCACCCGCATGGAAGGTTCCTGAATTGATCCATTGCATTTCCATCATTAAGCAAACAGAAGATGAATAAGCAACTTCGTGAGTGGCACCGCTGCTCATGATATAAATGACTTTTTCGTCTTTGAAGCGTTGTGCGAATTGTTTTGCAGCCTTACGAGCAGATTCCGCACTTTCTTGTGCCAAATCATAGATTTTAGCAAAGCCATCCATCATTTTGTCATAGTGTTCATAGCCTTCGACTTGGTTTAGAAGTTCTACAGCTAACAATAAGCAATAGCCTGTTTTTTCAAGTTTTGTCGCGTAGTTTTCAGCAAATCCATGATAAATAACATAATCTGCATCTTTTGTTAGCGGTGCATCGATTATTCGTGTTAAACTAATAACTGTAGCACCTTTATCTTTGGCAATCGCATTGGCTTCTACTGTTTCTGGAGTTGCCCCTCCAAGTGAAGCCGAGATCACAACAGTGGTCTCATCGATCGAAGTAGGTGTCGCGTAGTTGAATTCGTTGGCTGTGTAGTGGCTAATGCGTAATTGTTTCGCATTTTGGTCTAAAAAGTATTTTGCTGGATACAAATCTGCTTTTGATGCGCCACAGCCGACGAAAACAACATGTTTTACCTCGTGCTTGCCTACAATCTCTTTGATAATTTCTTTTGCTTCCATCGTTGAATTCATTTTCTGAATTCCTCCTCAGTTTTCTTTTTTATATTAGAGAAACAAACGATCTAGTACCTCTACTTTCAACGTTTGGTTCTAACTACCGCGATTAAACAAATACGCCTAAAGCACTTAAAACTAATCCGCCAACAATACAAATCAACAACATAACGCTAGTGTTGACTTTCTTTTGCAGCAGCCAATACATGAACATGGTTAAGGCAAACGGCAGCATTTGCGGCATGATATTGTCTAAAACATCTTGTAAAACAAAGGTCTTTCCAAATTTAATCGGAGTTGTGATACCGATCATACTAGCAATCATTGCGCCAATAACCATCAGACCAATGATCGAACAAACATACATCACGCGATCCATCAATCCGCCTTCGTATAACTTAGTCAAATATTTATTCCCCATGTTATAGCCGAATTTCCCGCCGTAATAAGTCACTAGAAATGATGGAACAAAGGAAATAATCATTGCCAGAATCGGTCCTAAAATACTGCCCTGTTGTGCGAGATTGATCCCTAAACCGAAGGCTAAAACCCGGACGGTTCCTTGGAAGAAGGAGTCACCAATCCCAGATAACGGTCCCATTAGTGATGTTTTTACTGAATTGATCGTATCTGGATTAAATCCTTCTTGATCCTCATAATATTGTTCTTCCATTGAAGCGGTCAGACCTAAAACAAACGCACTCGTTTGCGGTGTACAGTTGTAATAGAGCATATGTCGTTGATACGCTTCCTTTTTCAATGCATCGTCTTTTGGATCTTTATAGATCCGGTCTAATGTTGGGGCTATTCCGTATAAGAACCCCATATTCATCGCACGCTCATAATTCCAAGAATCTTGAATCGCCCATGAGCGCCAGAAAAATTGCCAGTATTTACGACGGTTTTGATCCTTTTCTTGTGCCATTTTATTCCCCTCCTCTTATAGATCATCCAATGCGTCAGGTTCCTGATCTGGTCCACCACTGCCGCTGCCGCCAGATTTATTGGCTTCAATTTGATACATCACAAAGGCCACGATCCCTGCAAACAACGCCACACCAGTAATTCCCAATCCTGAATAGGCAGTGATTAAAAAGCCTAAAACTAGGAAAGGCATCATTTTTTTAGACAGCATCGTTTGCAGCAATAATGCAAACCCGTACGCTGGCAGTAATTTACTTGCTAGACTCAAGCCATCAGTAATCCATTCTGGAATCGCATCCACAATTGATTTTACTAAGTCTGTTCCGAAGTAAATCGCTAAGAAAATCGGAACAAAATACATTAGTGAATAAAGAATGGTTCCCCAAACAATGTGAATATGCTGCACCCGTTTAAACTTTCCTTCTTCAATCAATGCATCGGCTCGGTGAGTCAAACTGGCTAGAACCGTTCGCATCAGAATTCCTAACAATTGGCCTAAGATTGCGATCGGAATAGCGATTGTCAAAGCTGTCTCTGCATTTGAACCAGATAAAATTGCAAAAGCTGTTGCGATAACTGCTCCTAATGTCATATCTGCAGGGACGGCAGCCCCGACCTGAACAACCCCTAATGAAATCAATTCGATCGATGCCCCAACAAGCAACCCTTTCTCCAAATCCCCTAATGCTAAACCCACCAAGGTCCCAACAATTAACGGACGCTCAAAGTTCAACCGGCCCAGTAAACGGGAATCCAACATGACGAACACACCAATCAATCCTAAAACTATTGATTGAACCAACATTTAAAGCCCTCCTTTTAAATTAATTTATTTAAATCCTCTGATTTAGAGGTTGGTATCTGCTGCATATACTGCTTGACTCCCATCTCCTTCAATTTTTTCGCTTCCATCTGCTCTTCCTCATTCAAGAAAATCGCACCGCCAAATTGCTTGCCGTCATTGGTCTTGGGTATCCCGCCATAATTGATTTCCTTAATCTTCGGATAAGCTTCACAAAATGCCAGTGTCTCCTTAGTGTTTCCAAAAATCAGCATGATGTTTTCCTTCAGTGTTTCCACCTTCGCCATTTTTGAGAGAGCTTCCTCAACTGTAAAAATATTCAGCTTCACTCCGGTGGGCTTAGCCAAATTCAAGGACATCTTTTTGAATTCATCTGTCGCTGCTTCATTATTAATTACGATAATGCGATTGATCCCTTGTGATTTGGTCCAGGAAAAAACCACTTGGCCATGTAATAACCGATAATCAATTCGTACTAGTTTAATCATAAATCGTCACCTCCAATATTTATTTTTGCTGTTAATAATTGTTTGCAGTCAATCATTCCCTGACGACTTTCCTCAAGAATCAAGTTCATTTGTTCAGAACTGATCTTCCCAGATTGTGTGGCAATAGAGATTACCAATGGTAAATTCATCCCTGCAAATAAATGAACTTCTGGATGTTCTTGTTGGATCGCTAACAAATCATTATTCACACTCCCACCAAAAATGTCCGTTAAAATATAGACATCCTCATACCCGATTTTTTCAAGTAGATGTTCTACCTGACGTTTAATTGGCTCGTCTTCATCACGAAATGCGGACAAAGCAAAGATGTTGCCTTCATCTCCAATGATCATCGCTGATGTTTGTTTTAATCCCTGTGAAAAATCTCCGTGACTGGCTAAAATAATCTTGTTCATTCCCTATCCTCCTACTTATTCGTTCGTTGCGAATGTCGTTTCTTGTTGAAGAGTACTCAACCTTTTTACCAAATGGCCTTCTTCACGAACTACGAGAAGTTGAACTGACATTCTTATAACTGTTCTCACTTTTATATAAGCAACTGGCGTGCCAACTTTTGTTGCAGCCTATAAATGCTTCTATCACAATGATCTCCAGCCTCTCCCAACACTTACGGAGGGCTTTTAGAGATTGTGTGGAGAGAGTGTTGACGAACGATTTTTTGGAGAAATGATAAAGTAGTCTTCGAGAGAATTGTTTTTGAAGTTTCCAACAATGCGAGAGGAGATGCCTTTCTACTATTATAATTGTTCCAGAAAGAAGACGATGAAATAAAAAAGCTCAGCGATTTATGATTCGCTGAGCTCCTCTTTTCTAGTTGTACGAGGCTTTCCACATATACGTACGTTGGGTGTAATCTTTTTTTATTTGGTAAGCGAGTTCTCGCATGAAGACATTATTTAAAATCGGAGAAAAGATCAGGTGATTAAAATGCTCTGAAACCTTTGGATCAATTTGACTTAATCCTAGCTCCTGTGAGTCTAATACGAAGACTTTCTTTCCGCCAAACTCTTGTAAAAAGCGAGCTGCCCGTTCATCGTTGGGTCGACTGCCGCCTTCTCCAACTAAAAGAAAAACAGAGGTTTCTCCATCGATCACTTCGAAAGGTCCATGGAAGAAATCACAGCTGTTGACTGTTGGAGAATCAATTTGCAGCATCTCCATAATGTTGCAAATCGAGAAAATGTAGGCAGCACCATAAGCAGCACCACTACCCATAACATGAATGGATTTAGAATCACGGTTTTGCAGCGCCCACTTAATTGCCTTTGTTCGAATATCCTTAACCGCTTGTTTGTATAGAACATCGACTTTTTCAAAAGCTTCAATGGCCAAGTCCATATGCTGATAGCCTTCCACAACATCCATCACGGTCATAGCCAGCATCAAACCAAAGGCGGCATTGGTTTTTGAAAAATCACTTTCATCAATAGCGACGGAATCGTAATGAATCTTATAGTCACAAACCTCGGTTAATTCAGATTCGTCAATATACAACGCAATTGTTGCTGCACCGAGCTTTTTCGCTACTTTGGCCGCTTCAATCGTTTCTGGAGTTCCCCGCATAGAGCAAATAACTGCTAAAGTCGTTTCATTAACAAAGGCTGGCGGAGCTTTGACAAATTCATTGCTGGTGACATTTTTCGAACGCAATTTTGTAGATTCCTGATCTAAGAAATAATGCCCTGGATAAAAACCGCCATAGCTTCCTCCTGCCGCTAACCAAATCACCTGCTGGATGCCTCCGATTGACTGCTTCTCTTCATGAATTGTTTGGATCATTTCTTTGATTTCCATACTGTTTCTTCCTTTCATTATCAAAATACTTATCTGCCTATCTATATGATGAGTTTAATACAAGTTAAAATACATGTCAATACGTGCATAGAACCAATTTTAAAACTTGTACTATAGTTGAACTATTAGAAATTTTTGTTTATAATTGAGAAAAGGCGGTGTAGCAATGGTTCGAAAGATAATTGATGAACATAAACCACTCTATTTGCAGATAAAAGAAGCCATCCTTCAACAAATTAAAGAAAAGGAGTTGGTTGCAGGAGACAAGCTCCTCTCTGAAGCGCAATTTCAAAAGAGCTTTCAAGTCAGTCGAATTACGGTTCGAAAGGCCATTGATGAATTGGTGGAAGAAGGCTATTTAACTCGCCTTCAAGGAAAAGGAACCTTTGTAAAGCATCAAAATCAGGGCATACAAAAAAGCCTCTCTCTGACTCAGGTTTGTCTTGATCAAGGAAAAAAACTTACTTCAGATGTACTTGCAGTGAAAGAAACGATTGTCCCTGCAGATTTTATTCCCCTTTTTAACTCAGATAAAAGTATCATGATCGAGCGTCTTCGTAAGGTCGATGGGGTGGCAATCATGCTGGAGAAAAATTATTTACCTACGGAATTTACTTTTTTATATGAATGTGACCTTTCCGGATCCCTCTATGAAGTGCTGGCGGAGCATGAAATAACACCCAAAGTTAAAGGAATGAACCAGGTGGGTATCAAACAATTAACGGATCAGCAAGCAGTATTATTCAATGTTCAAAGCGGCCTATCAGTGATTCAGCATAAGGGAACCGTCTATGATACGAAAAATCAACTGGTGCTAGCTTCCGAGGAACTTGTTCGTGTGGATTTACCAGACCTGTTTAAGTATTATTTGTAACGCACATAATTCTTTGACCAACAAAAATAGCGTGTCTGTTTCTGATCAGCAGAAGCAGATACGCTATTTTTTTAAATTAGTTTTCGTTGCTGCCACTTTCTACTGAAGAAGTAGAGCATTCCTATACAAGCCGGAATAATCGGTGATAGTGCTTGTGCCCAGTAAATCCCTCTAACACCAAACTCCAGCAGTGTTCCTAAAAACCAGCATAGCGGTAAACGAATGACCAACGCGTCTAACAGTGCATTAATCATACCAAGGTTGGCAAATCCAACCCCCACTGCAAAAGAGTCAAAGTTGTACATCGTTGCATAAAACAAACTATTCCAACAGCAACAGATTCTCAAATATACAACGCCCGCCTTTAGTACCGCTTGATTTTCTGGATCAAATAAGCGAATCAGCGGTTCGGCAAATACTTGAATGAACAAAATAGCTATCAAAGAAACAAGAATGCTTGCGAAAAATCCAATCTGGACGATTTTTTTCGTTCGCTTTAAAAGCTTCGCCCCCATATTTTGGCCAACCATTGTCGTTACTGCTTGACCGATTGCCCAACACGGCATGCCAGCAAAGGTATTGATCTTCAAACCGATTCCCGCTGCTGCGGCAATGACTACTCCGTACTTATTGATCATGACTGCAATCAGTAAATACGAAATATTAACTACGGTCATTTGGATTGCTGTTGGCAAACTCACCTGTACAAGTTTTGACAAAATGGCTTTTTCAAGTCTAAAACTTGATAGTTGAAATTCAAAAATAAAATTCTGTCTTCTTAAATAAAGAATCGCAATACCAAAAGAAATGGCTTGCGAGACAATCGTCGCATAAGCCGCTCCAACAGTACCAAAACTAAATACGCCTACCAATAAATAATCTAGCAAGACATTTATTCCCGCTGCGATCATGACAAAGTACAGAGGACTCCGTGAATCGCCGAAGCCTCGCAAAATCGAGCAGGTGGCATTATAGCCGAACACAAAAATAGTTCCGATAAAAATCACCAGCATGTAATCACAGGCGTCTTGATAGGCCTCCTTTGGAACATTCATCCAGGTTAGGATCTGCTTATAAAAGAAAATACCCGCGCAGGTGATTAGGATAGCAACAACTGCTGTCATAGCGTAAATTGTTCCAATTGTCTTTTTTTGTCTAAGCTCATCCTTCGCACCTCGATATTGAGCAATTAGCACGGTGCCTCCCATCGTAATCCCCATGCAAATCGTATTGACAATAAAAACTAAGGAGGACGCATTACTAATTGCGGCTACGCCCGTACTTCCAACGATCCTTCCAACCACCAGCATATCGGCGATATTATAGAGTGATTGCAATAGATTAGCTAAAAAAAGTGGAATCGCAAAACGAATTAATTGTTTTGTGACACTGCCTGTTGTTAAATCATGAAAGTTACTCATGTTCTCATCCCTTTTCATTTTTTTACAAAAAATAAAAGAAGGTCACCGATGACATGACCTTCTTTTACGCACATGAAATTGCAAAAAAAGGCCATTGACAAAAACACTGTCAATGGCCTTGTAAAATCGGTTCTATAATATTTTGTGTTGGTGGAAAATCGAAGGCGATTTTCTACTAACACTTTTTTCTTCGTTTCAACTCAAAAAGAGACTCACTTTTGGTAAAATTTAGTCGACCAAAACGTCACCCTACCAAAGGAGTCTCTCAATGGATAATCATACTAGAAAATTACTCGGATTAACAGATAAACATTTATTTTTTGATGAAGAATGGCTGATTGAAAAAGAATATAAAGGCGTTCAAGCGCAGTTTATTAAAGGAAAATTGGATGACTCTCCTTCCTGTTGTGAACACTGTCGATCGGTTCGTATTATCCGCAACGGTTCCTATACGACACGCACTCAGATGTTGAAAGTCAAAGAAAAGTTAACTATTTTAGAATTAAAACGTACCCGTTTTCTCTGTCATGATTGTGGAAGGACCTTTTCTGCGAAAACGGACTTAGTTGATGAACATCATCAACTAACAAAGGAACTGAAGCAGGCGATTCTCATGGAACTGTACGAAAATCAATCACGTAAACTAATCGCTAAGAAGTACTTCGTCTCGGATGGGACGGTGACACGGATCTTGCGTGAAGCAACGAAGCATTACCAGCCACGTATGAACTTCCTTCCGACGGTGTTATGCATGGATGAGTTCAAATCAATGAAGTCTGTTTCTGGTTCCATGAGTTTTATTTGTGTTGATGGAACAACCAATCAGCTATTTACGATCCTTGAAGATCGTAGACTTTACAAACTAACTCAATACTTCCTGCGCTTTCCTAGAAAAGCTCGTTTAAAGGTCAAGTACCTAGTGATGGACATGAATGCCAGCTATTGTCAGCTGCTTAAAACGGTCTTTCCAAATGCGGAGATCGTAACTGACCGCTTTCATATTGTCCAACATATCAATCGCAGCTTCAATCAATTGCGTGTCCAGATCATGAATCGTTTTCGAACCTCACACTCTGAAAATCAGAAGAAGTACCGTCGGCTCAAGCGATATTGGAAACTCTTACTCAAAGATTCCACGACATTGGAGCCACTCAAAAGACATTATCACCGACTGTTTAAACGACCGATTAGTCAAACAGAAATCGTCGATGAACTGTTAAGCTACAACGAAGAATTGCGAACAGCGTATCATTTTTGTCAATTATTACGCTATTATTTCGTTAAACGAGATACGGAAGGCTTTCAAGAAACCCTTAAAACAATTTCATCTACGTTACCTCAGTCGTTTAAAAAGAAATTTACGATCTTCCATCGCTACCAATCGGGTATTTCAAATGCCTTTAAGGTGTCCCACTCAAACGGCGTCACTGAGGGGCTGAATAACAAGATCAAGCTGATTAAACGAATTGCGTTTGGTTATCGCAACTTTTATAACTTTCGGGCACGGATCTATTTACAACAAGGTCTGATCTTTGAAAACTAAAAATATGCGGCGCACAGAACGCGCCGCATATCGGACTAAGTTTTATTCAAATTTGTCTTCACCAACACGATTTGACGAAGAGCCGTAAAATCTTGCAGACATCTTGAATAAACCAGAAATTAGCTAATTTCTGATCACTCTAGCTGACTGATGAAGATTTATTTCGATTAGGCTCCGTACAATGTTTCATCGTATTCGATTGTGCGGAGCAAATTTCAATGCACACTTTATTGTAAATGATATAGAACATATCAATCGACTGCTTTCCTATTTGATACGTCTATTATATCTAGCAATAGAACCAAATTCAACATGGAGAAAAAAGATAGAGAAAAATTAATTTTCTTGTGTCAATGCGTTCTCTACAGCCTTCGTAATTGTGACACTGCTTTGAGTCGCACCGCTGATTGCGTCAACGTCCAAGCTCTGTTTATTAATAATCTGATCAATAATTTTCTCGCCATTCTTTCCTAAACCGGTCATATGATCTTTGATTTCAATATCGGTAATTTTTCCATTTTCAACTTGCACGTTAACCTTTGCTGAAACTGGTTTGATTTGTGCTTCTCCCACATATTCTCCATCTGCTACTTGAGAAATCGGCACTTCATTGATTTTAACTTTCTTCAATGTACGCTTCGTCAAAAAATCAGCGCCTACTTTCACACAAACCACGAGTAAAATGACAACAACTAAAATAATCATTATTCGTCTTGCCATAACTCCATCAATCCCTTCTACTTTTTCAGCTACCCAATCTTCTCTAATTCTGACAAATCAATACAATCGACACATCCCTCATCTACTGCTTGTTCAATTGCTTTTTCAATCTCCAATTTCTCTTGGAGAGGTTTCTTCTTGCTGCTTTTACTAATCATTTTTAAAATGATTTTTTCCGGCATATTTAGCTGCTGCTTGATTAACCGCCCTCTTAGATGGTAAAAGCTCGCCTGAGGAAACTCCTTGGAAACACCCTCACGAATTTCCGTTAGTTTTTCTTGATCCTCAACAGCTGTCAAGCCAACAGAAATGATTGTCAAATGACTATTACCAGATAGTTTCTTTTTCAGTTCTTCTAATCCTATTACTTTTCCAGCATAGACACTGCCGAAATAATAAACTTCGTCAGCCTTTGCCAGCTCTTCTGAAGAAACCTGTTCTTGCTTAAAAATCCGATACCTGTTATTTTGCGCAAAAGTCTTCGCATATAATTCTGAACTTCCTTTTTTTGTTGCATAAATCACAATCGTGTTCATACTAGTTTCCTCCCTGTTTTTTTGCCGCTAATTCTTCCAGATTTTCGACACCTGAGTACAATTTCATTAAAATGATAAAAAAATTCGTTATTTCATCATCAGTATAACCTTCAAAAATCGAATGAAGGGCCTCGTCATGCAGCTTTGCGACTGACTGAAAGTAAGATTCTCCTTTTTCTGTCAGGCACAAATCCGTTCTTCGTCTGTCTTTTTTATTTCGACTGATCGTGATTAGTTCTTTCTTTTCCAAGGCAACCGCCAGCTTTTTGATATTTTGTCTTGAACATCCCAAAAGCTCCCCGCAGCTGGTCAAATCCAAGACTTTTTCTGGCACCTGTTTGACCATGATCAGCACCATGAACTGCTTCACTGTTATGACTGGATCTACTTTGTCGAAGGATGTTTGCAGGCGATTACCCAAAATGAATAAACTAGCAAAAATCGCTCGCTGTTGATTATCACGCCCGCTTTTGTAGGCTTCTGTTAAACTTTCAATGTTCATGTGGACCACCTCGATAACTTTAAAAATAAGTAACTTGTTACCTATATTCTAACGGAAAAATATAGTTGCTGCTATAGGTCTTAAGTCTCAACTTCTTTTTTGCTCTATTCGATCTTAGCATCTGAAAAATTTATATGCTCGAATGACTTTTTTATGACTTTTCATATCTTTTCATCGTTAAAAAATGTATAATAAACTCATATAAAACCGCTTTCTTTTTATTGGTTCGCTATTTGAAGGGTTTATATAGGAGGCTTTTTAGTGAAAAACTCGATCATGAACATCGATAAACGTCATAAAGATATTTTAGATATTCTGGAAAAGAAGGAACACATGACTACTTTGGAGTTATCCGAGGCTTTGGATGTTTCCCTCAGTACAGTCAGACGTGACTTGCATTTACTAGAAGAAAAAAACGATATTATTCGCAAGTTTGGCTACTGCATGTTTAATTATGAAAACAAACCTGATGACGATCATTCAGGACCCGTTCGCATCAAACAGGCACTCGCCAAGGAGGCTAGTAAGTTTGTTCATGATTGCGACACGATCTTCATTAATGCCAGCTCGACCGCGTTAAAAACGATTGATTTTTTGCATGTCGATCATTTAACAGTCATAACCAATAACTTAAAAATCAATTATTCCCCACACCATGCCAATTATAATTACGTCTTGACCGGCGGAGAAATGCGATATCCAAAGGAAGCATTAGTTGGCGATGTCGCTATCAACACCTTATCTGTCATTAATGCGGATGTCTGTGTTGTCGGATGCAGTGGCATAGATTTAGAAAATGGGGTAACAACGAAAACCATGAGTGAAGCAACGATTAACGAGATAATGATCAAACGCGCCACCAGATGTAAAATTCTTGTGGCTGATCATCGGAAAGTCGGAGTAACCTCGAAGGTCAAAATGTGTGATATCTCCGCGTTTGATTATTTGATTACCGATCAATTTAGTTCCGAAGAAATGTTAGAAGAGATTCGAAAAATGGGTGTAACAGTCGTTCAAGTCAACTAAAGGAGTGTGAAGCTTTGGGAAAAACAAAACACGTGTTACTTTCGACAAATATTATTTTTATTTTTTTGCTTTCTTATGGATTGGTGCTTACGCTATCTGCATTTTTTCTTGCTAGTTCGAATGAACTGACTATGGGAATGCTGCGGATCATAAAAGCTCCCAGTAATTTGATTACAGATTATGTTCATATCGCAGGAGTTGGTCCAGCTTTTTTAAACAGCGGACTATTAACCTTAAGCAGTCTGTTCCTTTTGCGAAAGCATAAGCACCATTTTTGCTCCCTGACTGTTTCGGTTATCATGATGCTTTCCGGTTTTTCATTTTTCGGAAAAAACATCATCAACTCTGCGCCGATTATTTTGGGATGCCTGCTGTATTTGCGGATTCATCATTCTGGCAGACAGGATTTATTGGTCATGGGGCTTTTAAGTACTTGTCTTTCGCCAATCGTTAGCACGATCTATTGTGCGCCGGATCATTTTTTCATTTCAAATACGTTCATAGCCTTGGCAGCAGGGTTATTTATCGGCTACACGATTCTGCCGATCTTCGAATTTTTGAAAGTCCACACCAAAGAGTTAAACCTTTATAACATGGGCTTTTCCGCTGGCTTCATTGGGGTTCTTGGAAACTTGGCCACGAGGAACGTTTTAGCAATAAAAATCGTGCCTCACGCCCTTTCCTTTGATCACCACTACGCGTTGCTTTCCTTTTTAGTTGCTTTATTAACTGTCCCATTTCTTATCTTTTTGTCCTTTTATAAACGAAACATCACCCGAACGAAGCATTTGCTTTTGGATTTAAAGAAAATCGCCCGCTTTTCACTTTACGGCTATCTAGCTGTGATCTTTACTCTAATTTTAAAAGTCCCTTTAAGCGGGATTCTAGTCGGAGCTATTTTGACTTTCGCTGGCTTTAGTATGTATAATTTCAAATTTCGCTACTTCTTTTTCCCTGCATTAGGTGTGTTTCTCGCTGCGCTATTCTTCTATCAAGATACCGCGACAACGAATAATATTGTGATTATGCTTTTTGCCAGCACACTTTCTCCGATGACTCGTAAATATGGGTTGGTAACAGGCACGCTTTCTGGTGGGATCTTTTCATTGATTACTCGTAACACACACTATCTTACTGCTGGAATCAATTTGTATAATTGTGGTTTTGCTGGCGGCATCACTGTTTTGTTAATGGACTTTGTTCGAGTGCAGTTTTATAAGCACAGCAAAATCAAAGCCTATTTTCAAACTTGGCATCTTCGAATCATTGAAATTGAGAAAAAGTTGATTGCCAGATTTCTAGCATTTTCTCAAACTTTTCTTTTTAAAATTACAACGATGAAGGATGATCAATTGTAGCGTGAAATAGGCTTTCATAAAGAACAAACCTGCCTTCGATTCATCCCGAAGACAGGTCTTTTTCATTCTAGCTTATTAAATTCTTCAATAATGTTACTGCTCCGGAGTCCTCTAGCTAAATTAACGCTGATGAGATAGCACAGGCCGAAAATACAAAAGTTGAGTCCAACAACCGGCAATACAGGATAGTCAAACCTCAGCCCTAGCAAATAGATCTGAGAATAATTATATTGAAGCTTTGTAATTATGATTGAGACTGCGGTTGATATAGCGATTGAAACGAAGACAAATAAGGTGGTTTCAAAAGCAATCATTTTCTCTAACCCTTTAAAGGATAAGCCCAATGCTTTAAACAGATAAAGTTCTCGCTTTCGCGTTTCGATACGATACTTCAGACTATTGATTAGATTAATGATGACTAACAATAAAACAACAAGCGCTATCCCAAAAACATAGACGATTTCTTTCCGATAGATAGAATACAGCTGTTCCTTTTCAGCGATCAGACTTCTGGCAGTGACTTGCTGATTTATCACAGCCAAGCGGATAAGCTGTTCTTCAATCGACTCCTTCTGGATGTTAGATAGCTCAGCATTTGCATTGACATTGATTGTTTCATAGGTGTACCTAGGGACGATTTTTTGATAAGCCTGATCACTCATTATTATTAATGGATATCCCTGTTCTATTAATGATACTTCTTGCATATAAGGATAATAGGCAATTGCAAGGATCTTCATTTTCTTTTGTGAATAGTCTGTCTGATTGTCAGTCATTTTCCAGTAATCTTCGCTTTTAGTTTCAAAGTTCGAGGCGTAACTCACTGTAAGAGTCTGACCTAGCTGATAACTCATCAGCTGTTCCCCGTTTTTAAAATAACCCACTGACCCTTTTGATGGGCCGGAAGTACTAGTTGTAGGCATGGCAAGAATCACTTCATTTTCACTCAGATTTTCAGGGTCAAAATTGCCAGCCTTCAAATATTTTTTTAACTTCTTTAGGGCATTTGAATTATAGCCCTTTAATTTCGTATGATAAACTGCTTCTCCCTGAAGCTTACCAGTCAAAGAAAAGCCATAATTTCTTAAAACGATCTCGTCTTTTTCCTTCAAAAATTGCTCATTGCGATCAACACCAGAATCAATAACTTTAACCGGCAAAGCGCTTTGCGTCTCTATTTCCTTTATCCCCTTAATCTTCTCAATCTTTGAAAAGACCTCCGGCTTGATACCTAGACGAGCATCCAGATCATCATAAGTAGTCAGTAAATAATCACTGTTGTAAAAACTCGTAGTTTTTCTAATTTGTTGATTTTCTTTTGCTAAAATTGCTTGATAGAACAAGCTAATAAATAACGTTGAAGCCAAAATTAAGGACATAACAATAAAAAGAGAAGTTTTTACATCTCTAAAAATATATTTTAGCCCCAACTGCTGGTAGAAGGTTGATTTGTTAGAGGTGTCTGTTAATCGGAAGAAATGCAAATCTGATTTCCCACTACTATCATTACCAAAGATGGTGTCGGTTACTGAACCGGCATTTATCGCATTCGCACCAAGATAGCCCACTATCAGAATTGTCAAAAAGAAACAAAGAAGGCAAATGGCAATCGGTAAAACCGGAATAATCAAATCAAATTGATCTGCCTTACCCCAGAAATAAATGTCAATATTTTGATCCTTAGAAAGAAGCGTGACAAGATAAGAACAGCCGTAACCTGCTACGATCTCAATTGGCAAACAGACTAAAGTCAGGCCGCTGAGTTCCATAAGAATCATTTTCCTTATTTGTTTTTTGGTTAATCCTAAGGCGCGTAAAATACCGAACTGATCTTTTCTTACCATTAAAGCGATTCGATGGATTCCAAAAATAACAATTGCACAAATAGTAATCATCAGTGCCCCCATTTGAACATCCAGCAGCAGTAAATCTTCTGTATTTTCTTTCCAAACATTTTCTCTAATTTGCTTATCTCTAAGGTTCAATTGCTGTTTTATTTTCGTTAGTTTCTGCTTATTACCGCCTTCACTAAACGCGATTGAAGCCGTTAGATCCTTGTCATAATTGTTTTTCATGTCCAAGTCTGTATACAGGGTGACCACTGCAGCTCTTTTATGAAAAGCCTGATCGCTAATGATTCCAACCAGCTTAAATTTTTCCGTCACTACCTTATTTGTAGAATTATCATAGCTGACCGGTACAGCTACTTCCTGATCAAGAATCGGATTGATCCCTAGATTCAACAATGCCCATTTTTCTGCAACGATTTCTTGAGGCTTTTTCGGCATTCTTCCTTTTAGGAGTTTTGCTACCGCAAGTATCTCCTCGGAATTTGAGGCACGCAATATGCCTCTTTGTGAATCTTTTGTTTGAATATTCCCTAACTGCTTTCCAATGCCTAAGTGCTGGATTTCAGGATTTTGCTTGAGCAGATATATCTGTTCAGCATCCAAGCCGTTAATTTCATAATCAATTGCCGTGTAGATAAACAAATTTTGCTTGGCGATCACGCGATAATTCGTGTGCAAGAGCGTCAATATACTGAAAATCAATGTGATTGATAGCAGCAGACTAAAGATAAGTGCGAAGGAGTTTTTTCGATAATCCTTAACAAAGCGGATTGTTAGTCCTAATAACGTACTTCTCGTTTCAATTTTTTCCATCACGCACCTCCGATACTAAGATGCCGTCTTCCATTCGAATGATTCGATCAGCCAATTGTGCAACTTCCTCATCATGAGTAATGATTACCATCGTTTGTTTAAATTTCTTACTGGTAATTCTTAGTAGTCCAAGCACATCCTGCCCGGTTTTAGAATCCAAATTCCCCGTCGGCTCATCTGCAAAAATAATCACTGGTTTGGTCGCTAATGCTCTGGCAATTGCGACACGTTGCTGCTGCCCTCCTGATAACTCATTTGGATGACTATTTACCTTATCCGTTAGCCGTAAAAGAGTAATCAGCTCAGAAATATACTCCTTATCAATCTTTTTTCCATCTAATAGAATCGGAACAACGATATTTTCCCACACCGTCAACATAGGAACCAAATTGTATTTCTGAAACACGAAACCGATATTCCTTCTGCGGAAAATCGTCAAGGCTTCATCATTCAACTTTTCAATATTCTTGCCATGAACCTTTACTTCCCCTTTTGTTGGTTGATCCAATCCACCAAGAATATGCAGCAACGTAGATTTTCCGCTGCCACTAGTTCCTACGATTGCTAAAAATTCCCCGCGATTGATTGTTAAGTCGATTCCTCTTAGTGCTAGTACTTTTGCATCGCCTTGACCATAGTTTTTTTCAACTCCGATTGTTTGTATGATTTCCATTTCTACTCACCTCCAAGAAAAAAGTTTGCATCGTATCTCTACAATCCAAACTATAGCAAGAAAATATCTCCATGTTGTCTCTCAAAAGTATCAGTTTTGAGAGATTCTATTCTGCGGGAAGATAAATGGAAAATGAGCTGCCTTGTCCCATTTCTGAAGTCAATTTAATATAACCGCTCTGAGCTTCAATAATTTGTCGTGCAAGATACAGACCAACGCCGATACCTGGCTGATCCGCAACGTCTTCACTGCGGTAAAATCGCTGAAAAATTTTATTTTGTTCATTTTCAGAAATGCCGTTGCCCTCATCTTGAACACGGATCTTAGTAAACATAAATGTGCTTTCAACCGTCATTTGGATATTGCTGCCAGCAGGGCTATACTTAATCGCATTATCTAAAATATTAGACAACGCCTCGCTCGTCCATTTCCGATCATAAAGAGCGTATTCCTCTGACTCCTCTATCGTTAGAGTGATTCCTTTTTCCAGTAGTTTTGTTTGAAATTGCTTTTTCACTGAGACAAGAAATGGGGCTACTGGCTGTTTCTTGACAACTGGAGCGATCGTTCCAGTTTCAAGTCGAGACATTTTTACTAATGCTTTAATCAAAAAATCTAATTTTTCTGATTGTTGAGAAATCAACTTAATCTCAGGGGATTCCTGTGGATCCTTTTCCGCTAATAATTGTGCGTACAATAGGATATTAGCAATAGGCGTCACACACTGATGTGAAATATCAGAGATTAATGTTTGGATCACCTGTTTTTGCTCTGTGAGACTCTCAGCAGTCACAAGGGTACTTGATAAATAGTTATATAGATCATTTTCCAATGATGATAGCTGCGACTCTTCATAATTGGTTAATTTCAAATTGCCGTTTGCTGCAGCGGCAACCATTTCCTGAAGGGAATCAATCACCCTTTTCTGCTTTCGCCTAAAGTAAATCAGACAAATGGTGCCACAGCAAACAACGCCAAACAAAAATACAACAACCATAATTCCCCAATCCATTCTGTCACCTCCAACTATAACCAATCCCGTAAACAGTTTTTATATATTTAGGATGACTTGGATCATCACCGATTTTTTTCCGCAGACGTTGAATAACCACCGTCAACGCGTGCTCATCCACAAATTCACTATTACCAGACCAAACCTTATCTATTAAATAACAGCGCTTCAATGTTGCTCCTTGGTTATTCAATAACAAGTAAAGCAAACGCTGTTCCGTTTTACTTAATTCAATTAAACTTTCAGAAACGTAAAACACCATCGCTTCAAAATCAAACACGAGATGATCAATGACAAACTTTCGTTGCGGTGTGATCTGTCTTAACTGAACAGCTACGCGAGCACGAAGAATCATCAAGCTAAATGGTTTCACCAGATAGTCATTCGCCCCTGCCTCCAGTCCAAGGATGATATCCGATTCCAAATCATTTGCTGTGATAATGATGATTGGAACTTTGCTCGTTTGACGAATTTCTTTTAAAAATAACATCCCGTGACCATCAGGAAGGTTTAAATCCAATAGCATCAAATCTATCGCAAAGTTATTTAAAATCTGCTTTGCTTCACTAATCTTTTTGCACTGATAGAAAACCTTATCCTCTTGATCTAATGCCATTTTGATCCCATCATTTAAGTCAGTATCATCTTCTAAAATCAGTATTCTTTTCATTTCTGCCTCCTAACCGAGCGCTTACCTCTTCACTTAATATTATACGGGCAAGGCAGCAGATAAAGAAGTTCATTTTTTTCGAAAAAATAATAAGAAATTTTTTCTTAACTTTTGAAATACTATTTTTTAACCCATCAATCACTGTTAAAATAGAGGCTATACACTAAGAAAAGGAGACTACTATGCGAGGAACAGTTTCAACTGACCAACGTGTTTACCACTATGAATCACCTTTTTTAAAACAAGGAGAGCATGGGCTGACGCTTAGCCAATTGCGTGCTCAATTTATTAAAGAACTGCTGAATAATCCGCGAGCAAAATATGTGACAGAAAACTATGCTCTTGAAAAGGAGCATCGTCGAATCAACGTCTGGAAAAAAGATGGAAAGACGCTTTCTGAGGATGAATTGTTGCGAATCGATACAATCATCCCGCGAATCTTTGAAACAAACTAAATCAAGATGAACAAAAAACACGCTCTCAACTAAGTGAGAACGTGTTTTTTTAACGATTAATTTTCCTTTTTCAAAAGCGCTAAAAATTGCTCGCCATAATTATCCAGCTTACTTTTGCCGACCCCTTTGATTTGCAAAAATTCTAGAGAAGTTTGTGGCTGCTTTTCTGCTAGCTCCATCAATGTTTTATCAGAGAAAATCACATATGGCGGTAGATTTTTTTCTTGAGCCAGTTGAGAACGCAAGCTTCGCATCTCTTCAAAAAGTGCATCATCTGCAACTAATTGTTTCACTGGTGCCTGCTTACGATAAACCTCCTGTTTGCCTAAGAGAACCGAAATTCCTTGCTCGGAAACGGTGAGTAGAGGGTATTGTCCTTCGGAAGGCACTAAATAGTGCTCAGCCGTCAAGTAGTCGATCAAGCCAGACACTTCTTTTTGCGAATACTCCTTCATCAAGCCATAGGTTGGCAGCTGTTCAAAGCGCCATTGTTTAATTTTTTGATCGTTCGATCCAGTTAAAACTTTCGCAACTAGGGCCTTCCCAAATTTTTCTCCCATCCGCTTTACACAAGATAACACTTTTTGCGTATCGGTAGTGATATCAACTAATTCTCTATCATCCAAACAGTTGCTGCATTTTCCGCAATCCGGCTGATCCTCACCAAAGTAGTTTAAAATATAGCGCTGCAAGCACATTTGAGTATGCCCATATTGATTCATTTCTCGCAATTTCGTGTATTCATTTTGTTGATACGAGCTTTCTGATTGAGATTGTTCAATAAAAAATTTCTGAACCTGAAGATCCTGCGGCGCGTATAATAAGACAGCCTCACTTGGCAGTCCATCACGACCAGCACGACCGGCTTCTTGATAATAAGATTCTAGATTCCCCGGAATTTGGGCGTGAATCACAAAACGAACATTACTTTTATTGATCCCCATACCAAAAGCATTAGTGGCAATCATCACTTGAATGCGGTCAAATAAAAAATCCTCTTGATTCTGCATACGCTCGGCGTCATTCAAACCACCATGATATTTACCGACAGAAAATTGCTGGTGCTTCAATAAATGATACAAACGTTCCACCTCTTTGCGGGTAGAAGCATAGATAATACCTGATTGTCCCTGATTTAACTTTAAATACTCCGTCAGATACAGATCCTTTTGATCCTTGACCACTTGAAACGCCAGATTTTCTCGCGCAAAGCCCGTTTTGATCTCGTTTTCTTTTGAAATATGTAATAGATTTGAAATATCATCTGCGACTTGTGGAGTTGCGGTCGCGGTCAACGCGATAACTGTCGGCTGCTGATCGAAATTCGCAATGGTTTCCGCTAATTTTAAATAGCTTGGGCGAAAATCATGTCCCCACTGAGAAATACAATGAGCTTCATCGACTGCTAAAAGTTCAATCGGTACGTAACGCAACAATTCGCGAAAATCCGCTGATTCTAAGCGCTCTGGTGCCACATACAGCAATTTGATCTCGCCGCGGGCTGCTTTTCGCACGCGTTCGTTCATCTCAAGATTGGACAAAGTACTATTAATAAACGCAGCAGGAATACCCACTTCATTCAAACTATCAACCTGATCTTTCATTAAGGAAATCAAAGGAGAGATGACCAAAGTTAAACCTTCCAGAACAAGTGCTGGTAATTGGTAACAAATCGACTTTCCGCCACCGGTCGGCATGATCCCTAAAACATTCTGCTTCTGCAATACCTTTTGAATGATCTCCTCTTGCCCATTCCGAAATTGCGTATAACCAAATTTTTCTGATAATAGAGCTTTAATTCGTTCCATAAATGTGCCCTTTCTTGATTGTATTTGTCCTAAAATCCAAAAATCATATTTATTTGATAAAAAAATCGAAGCTGTGATTCTTTCTTATTTAGAATACATTAGCAAAATAGAAATACAGCTAGAATGAGACATCATTTAACCAGTATACTCAAATGACTATTACGTAGCAAGCTGTGATTACAAAGAGTTTATTCTCGTCATCTGTTTCAGAATAAATCAACTAACATGATAATAAATTACAGCAACGCATCGAATCGACTCATAAAATAATAACTAATTTTGTCTAAAAAAAACTGCCAATATCCTATTGACAGCTTGGTACTCTACTTATTGATATTTATATTACCTGCTTCTCGTATCAACCATTTATTATCAATAGCTGTGTATAATTTCATAGAGAAGGTCATAATTAGAATCGATAATACTGCAAAAAGTCCATCTACCGGTCTCAAAATATAGAAATTCAAAAAAATAATGACTAGATTAGTTAACAATAATCCTCGATGAGTAGGTATTCTAAAATAGCGTTCGAGTATAATGGGAGGGATAGTAATTCCTCCATTTGACGAGTTGGATTTATAAAGAAAAAATACTCCCAAGCTAAACAATGTGCTACCTATAATTAAGGAAGCCATATGAGAAAATAATACTTGGTTCGCTGGAATAACCTTTAAAAAAATAGGAAAAAGCAGGCTGCCTAAAAATATTTTAGAAAAAACTTGTCTGTCCAACATTATATAGGTCATTACAAGCATGAACAGATTAATGAACCAAACTGTATAAATGCTACTGACAGACCATCTCAGTTCAAGTAAATGACCAATTGCTCCAACCCCTGCGGAAGCGATATTATGCGGTAATAAAAAGAAATTCAAGGCTAAAGAGATAATTGCTAATCCGAAAGAAATTTTGAATAGATATACGACTTTATTAATGACCATCACCTTCTTTTTAATAGTGCCCCAATCGTATCATTGCAATTATTAAAAAGATGGTCATTTTTTTCAGTAAGCTATGAAATTTTTATTGCGAGTATTAGTAAACTCAAGCTTTTGAAGAAATAGATAATTATTCGATTAATCTGGTAAGACATTTTTACTTGGTATATCCTGTGATGATTTTCTTATTTTTATGTAATTAATTAAATATAGCTAAATTTTCAAGTTGGAGCTTCTTCTTTTTCAATTAAGAATCAGACTCATCTACTTGCCCGTTCCAACTATATGAACATATAAAAAGGCGAAGGATCACTGATCCAACGCCTCATAACTTTAATCGTAGTTCAAAAAAGCTATTTTTTCTTAGGTTCATCCTCATCCATTTTCAGAACGGCCATGAATGCCTCCTGAGGGACTTCAACGGAGCCAATCTGTTTCATCCGTTTCTTCCCTTCTTTTTGTTTCTCTAACAATTTCCGTTTTCGAGAAACATCCCCGCCGTAACATTTAGCCAATACATTTTTACGTAAAGCTTTGATATCTGTACGGGCAACGATTTTGGTACCAATAGTTGCTTGGATCGGTACTTCAAACTGCTGACGTGGGATTAAGGTCTTCAATTTATCAACGATTGCACGGCCACGTTCTTGTGCGAACTCGCGGTGAACGATAAAGCTTAAGGCATCGACTTTTTCAGCATTCAATAGAATGTCCATTTTGACTAAACGGCTTTCGCGATAATCAGCCATTTCGTAATCCAATGAGGCATACCCTTTTGTACTTGATTTTAATTTATCAAAGAAGTCAAAGACAATTTCCGACAATGGAATATTGTAAACAACATTCACGCGATAATCATCTAGATAATCCATAGTAATAAACTCGCCACGTTTGCGTTGAGAAAGCTCCATAACAGCACCGACATAATCATTTGGTACCATAATATTAGCTTTCACGAAAGGTTCTTCTACGTTTTGAATTTTTGATGGATCAGGAAAATCTGAAGGATTATCCACGATCAACTGCGTGCCGTCAGTCAAGTTTACATGGTAAATAACCGATGGTGCCGTAGTGATCAATTCAAGATTAAATTCACGCTCCAGACGTTCTTGAACTACATCCATGTGTAGCAGACCTAGGAAGCCGCAACGGAAACCAAAGCCTAAAGCTTGTGAGGTTTCTGGTTCGAATTGTAACGCCGCATCATTTAATTGCAATTTTTCTAACGCTTCTCGCAAATCATTATAACGAGAGGTATCAATCGGATAGAGACCACAGAACACCATCGGATTCATTTTACGATAGCCAGCCAAGGCTTCTGCTGCTGGATTATTCGCAAGTGTCACGGTATCCCCAACGCGCGTATCTTGGACAGACTTAATGCTGGCAGTAATGTAGCCGACGTCTCCTACCATCAAATAATCTCGTTGAACAGCTTTCGGTGAAAAAACTCCAACTTCTGTTACATCGAAGGTTTTGCCGTTACTCATCAATTGAATCTTATCTCCGGGACGGACAATGCCATCCGTAATACGAACGTTTAAGACAACGCCACGATAGCTGTCATAAACGGAATCAAAAATCAACGCTTTTAATGGCGCATCTAAATCACCACTTGGTGCAGGAACATTCGTTACGATTTGCTCTAAAATCTCGCTAATCCCGATGCCTGTTTTGGCACTAGCAAGAACCGCATCTTCCGCATCAATTCCAATCACATCTTCGATTTCCTTACGAACTCGCTCTGGATCAGCGGCTGGTAAATCGATTTTGTTAATGACTGGCAAGATTTCCAAATCGTTGTCTAACGCTAAATAAACATTCGCTAGTGTCTGGGCTTCAATTCCCTGAGCCGCATCAACAACTAAAACTGCACCTTCACAGGCGGCTAAGCTCCTGGATACTTCATAGGTAAAATCGACGTGTCCTGGCGTGTCAATCAAATGGAAAATATAATTTTGACCATCATTAGCAGTATAATGCAACTCGACCGCATTCAATTTGATTGTAATTCCACGTTCACGTTCAAGATCCATTGAGTCTAGCAATTGCTCCTGCATTTCACGGGAACTTACAGTATTCGTTTGTTCTAAGATTCGGTCAGCCAATGTCGACTTCCCATGATCAATATGCGCAATGATCGAAAAATTTCGAATCATCTGCTGGCGTTTCTTCATTTCTTCTATATTCATCAATGTTCCTCATTTCTTTTAATCAGCACTGTCAATTATACCAACGATCGGAATAGAAAAAAAGTCTTTTCCCCTATTTCTAAAAGTCAGTAAGAGAAATATCATGCTTGTTTTGCTATACTTAGAATATAGATTAATTTGAGGCTGAATTCTACTAGCTTTTTAATCAGTTTAGTGGAATAACTCATATGATACTATTTTTAGGAGATGAACGTATGGATAGTGACTTTAAGGAACAGCTCGTCTTAAAGCCTGTAGGTGAGGAACACTTAGCGCAATATGATGAGCTGCTTAGTTATGTCTTTCAAGTGACAGAAAGTGATATTGAAAATAGCGGATACGAGAATAAAAGAGAAATGGTGCGGGCGAAAAAGCCGGTCTTAGAACAATCGAAAGTTTTTGGCTGGTTCCATGGTGATAATTTGATTTCCCAGATAGCCATTTATCCTTGTGAAGTAAATATTCACGGGAAGCTTTTCCAAATGGGCGGCGTTACTGGTGTTGGAACCTATCCCGAATATGCCAATCATGGCTTGATGAAGGATTTAATCAAAAAGGCTTTAGTCCAAATGCGTGAGGATCAACAATGGATTTCCTACTTGTATCCTTACAACATCCCATATTATCGCCGTAAGGGTTGGGAAATTATGTCTGACAAGCTTAGCTTTAAAATCAAAGACACCCAGCTGCCAAAACAAGTTGACCTGCCAGGAATCGTCGAGCGTAAGGAAGTCGATGATCCTGATGTTTATCAAGTCTATCATGAATTTGCCTTAAATAATCACGGGGCGATGATTCGAAAGGAATTGAATTGGGAAGAGTATTGGCGATTTGAAAATGAAGAGGAACGTATCGCCGCAATTTACTATAACGCTGATAAAAAACCGACTGGTGTGTTGTTTTATTGGATTTCTGACGAGGTTTTCCATATTAAGGAAATGTTCTACTTAAATCAAGAAGCACGCAATGGCTTATGGAATTTTATTAGCGCGCATTTTTCGATGGTTTATTGGGTCAAGGGCGATATTTTTAAAAATGAACCCCTCTCCTTCTTATTGGATGACAGCGAAATCACCGAGACAATTGCTCCTTTCTTTATGGCGCGGATCGTTGATGTAAAAGAGTTTTTATTGGAATACCCATTTGAAAAATCAGTCGAACCCTTCTATTTTGAGGTGGAGGACCCCGTTGCTGAATGGAACAATGGCATTTTCTCCCTTAGCTGGAATGACGCAGGTGAGTTAACTATTTCCGATCAGCCTCAGGGAAGACGAATCGCGCTGAATATTCAAACCTTGACCTGCATGCTGATGAATTATCGGCGTGCTGCGTATCTCGCGCGAATTGAGCGGCTTGAGGCCGACAAAAAAGCAATTGAATTATTAGAAACAACAATCCCAGATATGGAGGCTTATTTTAGTGACTACTTCTAAACACATTTATTTTGCTGCATCGCTATTTGCACAAAGCGACTTACTTTATAACAAGTATTTAGTTGAAAAAATTCGAGAAATTGATTCAACGCTCACCGTTTATTTACCTCAGGAAAATGAAGGAATTAATGATAAATCAGCGTATGCTGACAGTAAGATGATCGCGCTTGCCGATACTGAAGAGGTTTTAAAAAGTGATTTGATGGTGGCGTTGTTAGATGGATTGACCATTGATGCAGGTGTTGCTTCTGAAATCGGCGTTGCTTACGCGAAAGGCATTCCTGTTATTGGATTGTATACAGATTCTCGTCAACAAGGCGCGGATAATCGAAAGAAGTTAGAGGCGTTGCAAACACCTGCAGAAAATCAATTTCATTACTTAAATCTTTATACCGTTGGATTAATCAAACTAAACGGCACAATCGTTAGCACTGAAAAAGTGTTGTTAGAGCAAATCCAATCTTTTATAGAAGGTAGTGAGTTCCATGAATTATAAAAAATACCGTTTGGCTCTTTTGATTTTTGGAGCAATCTGTTTGCTCTACAATATTTACGAATTTGTGATTGGTAAATACTCTACTAAACAAGGAGTGATTTTCGTAATCGAGTGTTTAGCTGGGATTGCTTTGATTTTCTTGCCAGAAATCATTACGAAATTATTCAAAATCGTTTTACCTGAAAAAATTATTTATTTTTATTGGTTCTTCTTAGTGATTTCTGTCTTTTTAGGAACTTCTCTGCACATGATCTCGATCATTTCCTTCTGGGATAAGATCCTGCATACCGTGAGTCCAATGGTCTTGACGGCGCTTGGCTATGGCTTGATCGGATATTTCATGAAGGATGCTGATATCAGCAAAACATCACCTTGGCTATTCTTGTTATTTGGTTTCGCCTTTGCAGGTCTTTGCGGCGTTTTCTGGGAGTTCTGGGAATTTCTTTGCGATACCGTTGCGGATATGAATCTTCAACGATATGCAACTTCTGCCGGGAAACTATTAGTCGGACGTGAGGCACTGATGGACACGATGGGAGATCTCTTGACCAATACGATTGGTGCGGTCTTAATGGGAATTTACGCACATGTTCAAAGTCGCGGAGATGCCGCTCACTTTGAAGAATATCGTTTGAAAAAGATCCGTAAGTAAAAAAAGATTGCAAACCGTTTTTAATGCGGTTTGCAATCTTTTTATTTATCGTCAGGATGGATATTTTCTTTCATCGTATAAGAGTCCAAGGTAATTTTAATGATTCCTGTACGCTTCAGCATACCTTCTGGAATTTCATCAAACTCAGCCCCTTTTGCCGCATGATCCATCAATAAATGCAAGGCTTTCCTTCTTTCCTCTAAATCATCTAAAAGCTCAGCCTCTCCAAAGCCAATCAAGCTTTGATACGCATAGGAATAGGATGCGGCGTTTCTTGTTCCTTCAACTAATTTGTGGTTGCCATCCATTTCTACTGCTACTTTAGGATCGTTTTTGATCATGGAGACTTTCTTACCTTCATTCGCACCGTGAACATAAAGCGTTAATTTCTCCTCGTTCCATTCATACCCAAAGTTCACTGGAACAACATAAGGATAATCCTCACCGTTCAAGGCAATTCTTACAACCTGTGATTTTTCGACTAAGTTTTTGATTGATTCTAAATCTGTAACTTGTCTTTTTTTTCTTCGCATCATTTTTTCTCCACCTATCCAAATTCTTTACTCTAATCATAATAGATTAGAATTCAAAAAGAAATCTTTTTTTAGTTCCAAATACTGAAAATTGATAGACAGCGGTTTGTCTTTTTTAGTAGTAAAAACCTTTTCTAATCAACGATTTTACTCTTTTTTTGTGTGATTTTTTGTACTAAAATAGCAACTGTAATAATTTGAAAATTTGCTGAAAATGAAAGGCGTGTCGATTTTGATTGAAACTGTCGTATTTGATATCGATGATACTATTTACGATCAACAAGAACCATTCCGCAAAGCAGTCCAGAAATTATTTCCACTAGTAAGCGAGGAAGATATGCTCCCTCTTTACACTCGCTTCCGTGTTCATAGTGACGCAAACTTTAATAAGGTCATTACTCAAGAATGGACCTTAGAATATATGCGTTCTCACCGAATCAGTCAATCACTGAAGGATTTGGATTATCCCCATATTACGGATGAGGAAGCGTTGACTTTCCAAGAGGTCTACGAAGCTGAGCTTGATGCTATCACCATGCATCAGGAAGTTGAAAAGACCCTTGATTTTCTGAAATCTAAAAAAGTCCCAGTTAGCATCATCACGAATGGACCAACAGACCATCAATATAAGAAAATCCTGCAGCTAGGGCTATTAAATTGGGTCAGTGAGGACAATATCATCATTTCGCAAGCTACAGGTTATGAAAAACCGGATGTAGAAATTTTTGAGTTAGGAAAAAATCAATTTTCCTTAAACCCTGAAAACTCATTATATGTCGGCGATAATTTTAACAATGATGTAATTGGCTCAAAGCGTGCCGGCTGGCAATCTCTCTGGCTGAATCATCGTAATCGCCAATTACCAAAAGGAACGTCTCAAATTCAAGACATCGAGCTCACCTCATTTGATCAATTATTACCAACGTTCCAGCATATTTTTGCTTAGAATAACTTTTTAAACAGATTGAAAAAGACATGGAGAGAAATTTCCATGTCTTCTATTTTTCCACCAAAAATAATGATTCCGTACCCATCTGCTGGTAAATCTCTTCAAAATCACTACGATCTACTACTCGATTTTTATAGCCATAGGGATCATTAACATAGACATTCTCCTCGTCAACACCTGTGATGACGACTGCATGACATAAGGGCGATACCTCTATTTCACCACTGGTCGTTTGCCACGTTCGAAAATCATCCTCCGTTGGTACTTGAAAATCAACCGTCGTAATTACCCAAACAGGTGTGCCAACTTGAACCACGTTGATAAGCTCATCAAATGAGGTGTCATTATTAGCCACAACCCTTTGGTTATCTTGCACAACTTCATTAGCCACTTCAGCGATCGGTTCTACAGCGACACCCATTGCCTCGTAGCCTTCATAGATATTTCCCACAAAACCGTCATGGGGATTTCCATGAATCTCATTTTCTGCATCTTCATAAAGTGGAACGAAATCAAGCAGGTCGACTAGTTCATTTTTATCCGTCTCATATCCGTAATAGTTTAGTAGCATGGATAATGCTGTAATCTCGCAGCCGTTTTCCATCATAATCTCCCCACCATATTGATCCTCTAAAGGCACATCAAGCAATTGATTAGTCGATAGATCGGTATCTGCCATCAAAATTTCTGCTGTTGATGAATCGGTGGTTTGACTATTTGCAGGTGAACTCTCCGTATTACTCAAATAAATGAATGCACCGCCCAAAATAAGCACAAAGATTCCTAGATTATTAATTACTCGTTTGATAATACTCACCCCTTATTCTTAGGTTCATAAAAGTATCGCAAATAGAGCTTAACTGAACCTAAAACGTAAGAAGAAGCGCAAGAAAAAACCACCGAAAATCAATTCCGATTCTCGGCGGTTTTTCTATTGATGACCTTCGTCATATTCCATTTTTCGATACTTTTCCATTTTCTTACTAAACAGAACGCCATTAGAAGGCGGCGTATAAGTGATCGCGTTCGCTCCTGCATCAATCGTGGCTTCAATAGTCTCTTCATCCGGACCGCCAGTTGCGATGATTGGAAGCTCAGGATACATTTTACGAAAATGCTTCACCGCATCCACTGTATCTTTTCCAGCACTGATATTGATAATATCAACTCCAGCTGCTAGTTTTTCTTCAATCTTAGAGTATTTTGAAGTGACCGTTGCAATTAATGGAACATCCACCACGTCTTCGATTGCTTGAATGGTCTCTACTGGTGTAGGCCCGTTTACCACAACGCCTATACTGCCTTGCGATTCCGCAAACATTCCCATATATGCTGAGCGAGAACCATGAGTCAAGCCTCCTGCTACTCCAGAAAAAACCGGAATATCAGCTGCTTCTATAATACTCTTGGTAATTGCAGGGTGCGGTGTAAAGGGATAAACAGCAATCACTGCATCCGCATCCGTGTTTCTGATAATCGCGATATCTGTTGTAAAAATTATAGATCGAATTTTTTTTCCAAAAATGACGATTCCAGAAGCTTTTTGGATCACTTCCGGTACTCGTACGATATCTTTTCGTAGCTCAGTCATAATTTCAGGTGCATTGTTTTCTGCCATAGCATCCATCTCCCTAACAGGTTTCTAAACCAATTCTACTATGAATGGTCGTATTGATCCAAGTTATATGATTCGATCACGCTAATGATCTTATTTGCATAATCCGGATCAGTCGCGTAACCTGCGGTTTGAAGAGCTTGGGCTGCTTGTTTATAGTCGGTGGCAGTCAAAACGCCTGCATAAAGCTGTGGGTCCCAATTTGTTCCGTTCACAAAGAGCATCGTATGATCATCTAGAGATTCTTCCCAAGAATTATATACTTTGAAATCTCCTTGAATCGTGATCCATTGCTCGTTTACATATTCCTTAGTTTCCAAACTTACTTTGGGCTGATCACCAGAAGCTTTAATGCCGAAAAGATTTTTATATTGACTCGCTAATTGAGATTGCCCCCAATTAGACTCTAAAATTGCTTGTCCTAAAATAATACTAGGCAAAACGCCATATCCTTGTTGCAATTGTTTGGCGTGAGGTGCTAATTGATCAATGAACTGCTGGCGAGTAAGCGTTTCTTCCTGCGGTTCATTTTCAATACCAGAATTGGATAATGTATGTAAAGAAAAAACGAAAGCCAACCCAATGACTAAAATCCCGGCAAAAATTAACGGGATCGACACGTTGGACTTTCGTTTTCTATAAGTTTTTTTAGGCATGGTGCCTCCTTACTTGGCTGACAACTGTTTCAAAAATTCTTCTAGTGTCAGATCGTGTTTAGAAATGTACTCGGCATTTTCCTTACCTACATAGCGAATATGCCAAGGTTCATAAGTAATGCCAGTAATATCTTGACGATCCTTCAAATAACGGATGATAAAGCCATATTTTGGTGCATTCTCAGCAATCCACTTAGCGCCAGGATGATCGCCGTAAGAAGCGTCTAACACTTGTGACGAATAAGAATTGTACCAATCTTGGTCAACGACGTCGATAGCCAGACCAGTATGATGTTCGCTATAGCCTGGTTCAGTAATCGTTTCTTTCGTCTTGGCAATCGCGTCTTCTTCGGACATTCCATTGCCGCTGATTAAGCCATTAACATTTGTATCAAAGACTTCCTTTTGGGAATCAACCGAACGAAACGCTGAGATGACAACTAAAGGAAAGCCCGCCTCTGTTGCAGCCTCAGAAAATTCCTCATAATCTTTAGCAATTCTGCTGTCAACTTGATGACTATTATCTGATAATGTAGTCAACTGACTTTCAGCTACTTCTTTTTCAATTTTATTTTTGGGACCAACTAATACAAGGTTCCAATCATTTGCATTAGAATCCGGCAATGCTTTTTGCACAGCATTTTTCTTCTTCGTCGTTTTCTTTTTCTCGAATGAGTAGGTCGTAGCTGTTTCTTTTTTAGCATCCGATTCTGCAGGCGTGCTGTAAAAAAGCGAATAAGCGGTCATCCCGAACATGATGATGACTGAAAGTAGTCCTACTGTTTTTTTCAAATTAAAAATCCTCTCGTTAATCGTCTAACGACGTGTATGTCTCCGTTAAATTCTCATTTACCCAGTCAAGTAATGCAGTCTTTTTATGTGCACTTGCGATTTGGTTTTGAATATGAGCTGGTAAACGAAAACTCAGTATATCACTATATCCCCAACTATCATAATCAATCGTTACGCGCAAATCGATAAAATCGTGGTTTTCTTCTTCATTTTTATTTTTAAAAGGAATCATCTCCACCTGAGCTAATCCACTGGCGATCCATTTTTGAGCAACGATCGTCTTCATTTCACGATATTCAGCTACTGCAGTTGGACGTTTTTCGGGGAACAAAAAAGTTTGGCGAATCACTTTTTGACTTAACATCCATTCATAATCGCTGAACAAGTTTTTGATTTTTTGGTTTGCTTCTGGTGTTAAGTTATTTTGGCCAGCTTTCCACTGTTGCCATTGAACCTCATTCACCCCTAAATAGTTTTGGTAAAAGTCTTGCTCGGTATGAAATTGTTCAAAAATTGCACTCATTACTAAATCTAAATAAATTTGATTCACGAAAAATCCCTCCTTCTCTATTTTACTGATTTTTTAGAAAAAAAACAGCTCTTTGGCAAATCGATTGAAATATTTTAACATTTACTGCTATACTTTGGAAAATGACGCAACAAGTTTTATCTATTTATTATTGAAAATTTAAATCTAGCTTTAGGAGGATTACTATGACCAATCTACAATGGGGCATTGTCGGACTCGGCGGCATCGCCCACAGCTTTGCAGAAAGTTTTGACCAAAAAACAAGTACACTTACCGCTTGTGCCTCACGTACTTTAGAAAAAGCAGAAAAATTTGCTGAACAATACGATTTGCCAAAAGCGTATGGCAGCTACGAAGAATTATTAGCTGATAAGGATATTTCTATTATATATATTGCCGTGCCAAATCGCCAGCATCATCAACATATAATGCAAGCTTTGGAAGCAGGTAAGCACGTATTGTGTGAAAAAGCCATCACGATGAATCTGTCTGAGCTGCAATCAGCAATTGAATTAGCGGAAAGAAAAGAACTGGTTTTAGCTGAAGCTATGACGATCTTTAATATGCCTCTATATAAGGAACTTCATGCACTTATGGATAGTGGTCGGATGGGTAAATTAAAAATGATCCAAGCGCCTTTTGGTAGTTACAAAGAACCTGATCCAACTAATCGTTTCTTTAATCCTGATCTAGCCGGGGGTGCCTTACTAGACATCGGAACCTATGCAGTTTCCTTTGCCCGTTGGTTTATGACTGAACAGCCTGCTGTGATCGCCTCAACCATGGTGCCTTTTTCCACTGGTGTCGATGAGCAATCAGTAACAATTCTACAAAATGACAAGAACGAGCTGGCTACAGTTAGCTTGACTTTCCAGGCGAAAATGCCGAAAAAAGGGATCGTTGCATTTGAGAATGGCTATTTAACGATTGATGAATATCCTAGGGCTGATCAAGCGGAAATTTTCTTTAACGATGGAACTAGAGAACTAATCGAATCCGGATTTTCTAGTAATGCAATGAATTACGAGATTGAACATATGGTGCAAATGATCCAAGGTGAAATGCCGAATAAATCACTCTTTTTCACAAAAGACGTCATCGACATTCTAGATCAAATGCAGCAAAAATGGCGACAAAACCAATAGTCTCCTCCACAAAAGGCATTGTTTAGGCAATGCCTTTTGTTTTTTTGTCAAAGTTCCGCTAAACTATTAAGTATAAAGAAAAGAAAGTAGGAGGAAATATTGCAAATTGGTCGTTTTCGTTTAGGTATGCGAACGATAAAAACCGCCTTAGCTGTGATGCTATGTATTTTGTTATTTCATGTGACCGATCGCGGTTCTCCGTTGATCGCTGCATTGGCGGCCGTTTTTTCTCTGCGTCAGGACCTAACCACGAGCATCTCTTTTGGTCGTTCCCGCGTATTAGGAAACTCACTTGGCGGATTATTAGCTTTGATTTTTTACTATATTCAAGCTTTTTTTAAAAATGATTTTTTGATCGAACTGTTCATTTTACCTCTATTCGTGATCTTGGTGATCGTTCTCTCTGATGGACTGAATAATAATTCGGGAATCATTTCAGCAATTGCTACGATGCTATTGATTGCCTTGAGTATCCCCCAAGGTGAGTCTTTTGTTTACGCGTTGAACCGTGTTTTAGACACGTTCATCGGAACAATCATTGGGATTTCTTTAAACGGAGTTATTTCCCCTCAAACAGATGAAAAAGAGAAACAGATCAAAGAGGATCTAGTTGAACTGCGCAAAAAAGAGGCGGATCTGAATAAAATGCTGTATGACGTACGCAAACAAATAAAGGATCAGACCCATAAATAGGGCTGATCCTTTATTTGTTCACGGTAAAAACACCACCTAGAAAATCAGTATTTTTGCTACCGATGTTTCCTATGAGATTAAGCATAGTAAGAATTTAGTCATTTGCCTTTAACGCTTCAATCATATCGATTTTCTTCAATCGGAAATACATGATTATTCCGACAACCAGCGTAAAGAACAAGGTAATCAAGCTAGCATAAAGATAACTTAGCGGTTGAATATCCGGCGAAAACATTGTCATATCCAGTTCAACCGTTTGTAAAATATAGCCATGCTCGATTTTCCCTAAAACCAATCCTAACAAAATCCCCATCAGCGTCAACAAAATATTCTCCCGATAGACATAGCGAACCACTTCGCCGTCGTAAAAACCTAAAACCTTAATCGTAGACAATTCCCGAATCCGTTCAGAGATATTGATATTGGTCAGATTGTACAAAACGATAAAGGCCAGAAGTCCGGCTGAAACGATTAATACCCACATAATAATATTGAGGCTTCGCACCGTGTCCTTCAGCACATCACGTGACTTTGACATAAAGCTGACATTAGCAATTTCGGAGTTTTCCATTAATTGCTTCGCTATTCGATTTTCTGTTTCTTGATTTGGTTCCTTACTGAAAAGTAAAAGATCCGTATTGTATGTCGGCTCTTTATCAAATATTTGTTGATAATAGTTCGGTGTCATATAAATAAAGTGTCCAACATAATTTTCAGCCACTGAAGCTACTTTTACCTCGTACTCTTTGCCTGAAATAGACTTGATTTTAAAGTGACTCCCATGTTTCAAATCAAATAGCTTTGCCAGTTTTTCATTGATAATGACACCATTATCAGTTAAAGAATAACGGATATCATCTTTTCGATTTTTAAAAGACAAAAAATCAGATAGCTTCGTTGTTTCTTTAGGAACCGAAAGACTAATTTCCTGCTTTGAAACTCCTTCTGTTTGTGCCGTAAAGGTCTCTAAAGAAACAAACAGATGCGCCTGAAAATTCGCTAAAGTCTCCAACTCTTTCACATAGCTTTGTTCTTGTTCCGATGATGGCGGCTCATTGAAAACTGTCGTTCCTTGATAATGCCAAAGCTTATCAAATTGCAGGGTAACGATATCGCCAATTGAGTCTCGCAACCCAAATCCTGTGATAATCATTGACATGCAACCGGCAATTCCGATTACTGTCATCAGCATTCGCTGCTTGTAGCGGAATAAATTCCGCAAAGTCACCTTTTGACTGAATGACAGTCGTCGCCAGACAAAGCCCAATCGCTCCAAAAAAATCCGTTTGCCATTTTTAGGTGCCTTAGGTTGCATTAAAGTTGCTGGTGTTGCTCTTAGATCGTAGCGCAGAACAAGCCAAGCAGAGCCGACAGAACAAATTAAGGATACAGCTAAAGCAATTAATGCATAGGATAGATACCAAGGTGTTAACACATCCTCCAGATTATACAATTGCCCATAGGCATCAAAAATAATCACTGGTAGCAAGTAGAAACCGACTGCTAGACCTAGTAGTGTTCCGCCGCCACCTGCCAATGTAGCATAGAGCAAATATTTCTCCGCGATTTCACCATTGCGATAACCTAAGGCCTTAAACGTTCCTAATTCATTGCGCTTCTCCTCAACCATTCGAGTCATAGTCGTTAGCGTAACTAAAGCCGCTATCAAAAAGAAGATCCATGGAAAAACCGAAGCAAGTGACGAGATTCGGTCAGCGTTGTCTTTAAACTCGCTATAGCCAGGATTCTCTGAGCGATCAAACAGATGGTACTCTGGCGCTGGCAGCTGATCAATCGTTTGCTGCTGTTTTTCCAGAGTCGCTAATTGCTCAGGAAGCTCAGGATTCAATGCCGTTATCCCACTCAATTGCTCAGGAGTAAGTCGATCAATATCTAAGGATGTTTCCTGCTGGAATTTCTCTTTCGCCCGATCTATTTTTTCTTGCTGCTCCTTCTTTAAATCAGCTAAACGAAGAGGTGCAATTTCCTTTAATTGATTTTTCAGTTCCTTCTGATTATTCTTCAAACGTTTTTCATACTGATCAGAATAGGCAGAACTTTTTTCTAAATCCTTGTAGCTGATCAACGCCTCAGAGTAGACCTTTTGCGTGAAACTCTCTGGCAAAATGAAGGCGAAGCAATCAATTGATCCTTTTCCAACTGTCGTATTTCCACGAGAAATCGTTTCAATAAACTCGGGGCTTTTTACGAAACCAACGATCTTAAAATTTGCTCTTTTGAAATGCTTTTGTGTCTCATCAGCTGAAATGTCGAAGCGTTGATTCAGCTTATAGTCCTTTTCTAAAGCTCGATCATCCAAAACGATTTCTTCTGAGTTTTTCGGCAAACGTCCTTTAATAACCACCACGCGATTCAATGTCTGCTTTGAATCATAACTAAAAATACGAAAGACTTGGTCTTCTTTACTCAAATTAACGTCTTGAAAGTAACGCCCTTCTGCTTTAATGCCTTCAACTTCTTCAATCTTTTTAATTTCAGTAGCGGTAATTCCGAGGGAAGAGACCACTCGTGTGTCCGCCAGGTTCTGCTTCTGATAATAACTAGAGGCCGTCTTAAGCATATCTGGTCCAGTCGCCCGCAAGCCAACATAAAAAGCGACACCTAGGAAAATGATTCCCAAGATAGAGAAAAATCGAGTTTTTGATTGGCGAATCTCACGCCAATTCGTTCGTCGCATCGCTTTTTTCATCTTATTCACCTCTTACCACTGAATATCTTCAATTGATTGAGGATGGTCATTTAACTCTTCGCTGCGCACTTGGGCATCATTGATCCGAATCACCCGATCAGCCATTGGTGCAATCGCCGAATTGTGGGTGATGATGACAACTGTCGTGCCATTTTCCCGAGCAGTATCCTGTAATATTTTAAGAATTTGTTTTCCAGTTTCAAAATCCAAAGCCCCCGTCGGTTCATCGCAAAGTAACAATTTTGGTCGTTTTGCCAAAGCCCGTGCGATCGTTACCCGCTGTTGTTCTCCACCGGAAAGTTGGGCTGGAAAATTATCCATCCGTTCACCTAATCCAACTGATTGTAAAACTGCTTCAGGCTCCATGGCATCCGAAACAATTTGTGAGGCCAATTCAACATTTTCCTTAGCTGTCAAATTAGGAACCAAATTGTAAAACTGAAAAACGAATCCGACATCATTACGGCGATAAGTGGTTAATTCTTTATCACTGAAAGCAGCAATATTGGTTCCATCCACCACCACTTTCCCTTCATCACAGCTATCCATTCCGCCTAAAATATTCAACACTGTAGATTTTCCTGCTCCACTTGGACCAAGGATTACGGCGACCTCTCCCTTTTCGATCGAGAAATTTATCTTTTCATTGGCTTTGATAATGGTCTCACCCATTTTGTAATATTTACTCTCATCTATAACATCAATATAAGACATTGAATAATCCCCCTCATCTATCATAATTATTAACTCCTTTAGTTTAACATAGCGAAAAAAAAAGCCAACGACAGATGTCGCTAGCCTACAAAAATATACTTTAAAAAAATGTTTGAAAACTGCAGTTTTTGATTACATAATAAAGAAAAAAGGAGGATTATAATCATGGAAGAATGTGCAGAATGTTATGCAGTAAATTGTCGCGCGACACCTTTACTAGGAAAAAGGGACTGTCTAGAAAATCACGAACAGTATCTCTGCGGAACCTGCGGTAGATGTATTTGTTCTCAAAAAGATGAGAAGCGCCAACTGCAACGAATTGATTTTCCTTTTAAAAGCTTGGAGATCGCAAAGCTCTACTTGAGAGTTGCTGATCAGCTTCAAGGAGTGCCCTGTGGTATCTACGAAATCATCAGCGAAACTGGTCGAAAATCCTATAAAATTTTTGTAAATGACGAAGCTTATGCAGACTATTTAGCTGAAAATAAGAAAAAAAGCACGGATCATCATCACGCGCTTTATCGTCGCAAAGATTATCAAGCATTCCCAAAAACAGAAATACGAAGACTACAACAGCATGAAGTCGAATCCTATCTATCTTCTAGCTGAGTAATCTCAGGCTGTTTTACTGAGAATTGTCGACTGGATAGCTATCGTTCAGCTTATCCAAATCAATTAAATCGATCTTTCTTAAATCATAACCGCTGTGAAACAATCTTTGTCCCTCAACAGAAACACAAGGAATTCTACGCCCTTCAAAGATAGCTTCTGAAAACCAATCGGCTTCTAGTTCAAACCAACCACCTTCAGGATTTACTTGCTTCATTTTCCCTGACTCACTAAGGTCAAAGGGATGAAGATCGAGGAAGCCATGTTTAGGATGATACAATTCCACCCGCGTGGGGCGCTCATCAGTGATGATTTGATACCCAAGTTCTAATAGCTTTTCCATTAATTCTGCCTCAGCGGAAGCGTCAAAATCAATATCGATATCTCGGTGCTCTCGAGTTTGTTTTCCTAAAAGGGTGTCGATCCCCCAGCCGCCTTCCACCCAATAATCAATTTGCCATTCATTTAATAAATCAATCATCCAAAGAAAACTATCCTTGTCTGCAGGGATAGTTTTGCTTCCTTCATAAGCCATTATTTTCCTCCCATTAAGTCGTTTTACATTTGATTTAGCGCTCGTTTATTTACATGCTGTAAGAAACGCTGCCATCAATGCTTGATTTTCCACCGTAGCAGCATTGAAAAATTCAGGATGCCACTGAACACCTAAAACGAATTTCGCACCTGGCAAAGAAATACTTTCAATCAGTCCATCTGTCGAGATCGCTATCACTTCTAATCCAGCGCCCAAATCCTTAATTCCCTGATGATGATAACTATTTACTCCCAATTTATCTCGCTGCAATAGCTGTTGTAACAAACCATCCTCAGGCAGATCAACCTTATGTTGAACTTGATCATAGGGAGCCTTCATATGGTGATCAATCTTACTCTTATATTCGCTTGGCAGATCTTGATAAAGGGTGCCCCCGCACAAAACGTTTAGTAATTGGACACCTCGACAAATGGCTAGTAAAGGTTTGTCCTCTGCTATCACTTCTTTCATGAAAAAAAGCTCCATTTCATCACGAGTTAGGCTTTGTGGACCGCAGACTGGTTGCTTTTCTTCTCCATACGAAGCAGGGGCAACATCTTGTCCTCCAGTGAAAAGAAAACCGCTGCAAATGGACAAAAATGGACGCAACGTCTCTTTATTAGTCGTCAACGGTAGTATGAGGGGAATCCCACCATTTTGTTCGATCAAATCTTGATACCCCGGTAACAGCCAAATACTATCACGGTCTTCATCGTACAGCGGCATAACACCAATTAATGGTCCCATAGATTTCTCCTTTTAATTAAATTTTTCCTCACAAAAACTTTTGCCAAAAATTTTACCATAAAAAGTTGAGCAAAATCAAAAAAACTCGATCAAAAGATTGACCGAGTTAAAAATTTATTTTCATTTACGCGTGGTAGCGTTCAACACCATCAAGGTAAGTTGCTACAAGATCCATGTTAGGTTCTAACACGATGAAGTCCGCATCACGACCCTCAGCGATCATCCCGCATTTGTCATCAATTTTACAGCTGACTGCTGGTACATATGAAGCCATCATCACGGCTTGTTCTGGAGTCGCAATTCCCCAATCAACCACATTTTTGATTGCTTCTTTCAATTTCAAGATACTTCCGGCTAAATTACCAGATTCTAAACGAGCAGTTCCTTCTGCAACCACGACTGGGAATTCGCCCAAATTGTAGTTTCCATCAGGCATACCGCCAGCCATCATACAGTCAGTAATCAACGCCACATGATCATGTCCAGCCTTTTCCATCAAGACCTCAGCTGCTTGTGGATGCACATGGTGTCCATCGCAAATCAGCTCAGAGAAGACATGTTGTAAGGTTAATAGTGCACCAACCATACCTGGTTCACGATGATTCAAGCCGCGCATCCCGTTATAAGCATGAACAAATACGCTTGCTCCAGCTTCAACGGCTTCTTGAGCTTCTTCCAAAGTCGCATTTGAGTGTCCCAATGAAACGACTACACCTTCATCAGTGACTGTTTTGACAAACTCTTTAACACCTTTACGTTCAGGCGCTAAAGCGATCTTTTTGATCAAACCGCCGGAAGCTTCTTGCCATTCATGGAATGTATCCAAGTCTGGATCACCAAAGTAGCTAGGATTTTGTGCCCCTTTGTGTTCTTCTGTAAAGAATGGTCCTTCAAAGTAAATTCCTTGAATTTTCGCGCCGTCAACCTCTTTGTACATTTTTCCAATTGTTTCGGCAACATCCTTCAAACGTTCTTTCGAAGAAGTCAGCGTTGTTGGTAAGAAACTTGTTACACCACAAGATAATAAAGCTTCAGACATAACCTTGATACCATCAGCGTCGTTGTCCATCACGTCATGATTTTTATATCCGTGAATATGTGTGTCCACTAAACCAGGAGCAATCCATTTTCCACTTTGGTCAATGATTTCTGCTTCTTCTGGTTTTTCCTTCGTATATGCTCCAAAAATGCCATCAGTGACATCTAAATAACCTGCACCTTTTACACCAGAGTTTAAAAAGAATTTGTCAGCATAAATAAATGTTTTCATTGTGAGCTCTCCCTTTTTTTCTTAGTACCTTAAAGTTACTCCTGAATCCATTATAAGTCAAGAATGGTGTAGACCATTTACAAATCTTTTATTTTCTCTAATGCACGCAGCATTTTCCGATAATTAATCACCAAGTGAATCTCATCGCGCGCTTCCAGCATAAGAACTTTTAGCTCCAAAAGTTCCTTCAACTTGTAATAGCTACATTGCTGTCGGTTCCATTTTATCCCCATATCTACAACCTTTTCTGCCAAATCCAGACGATCATGTTTTACTAAAAACGTTCCATAATTTACAAAAAGATTGCTCAATTCACTACGCTCTGAATAATCTGCCATCATCGTTTTAAATAATTCAAAACTTTGATTGTAATAAGTATGTGCTTCATTTATCCTTTCTAAAACCGAGCTCATTTTCCCAGCAAAACTTAATAGCAGTATTCGACTGTCAAAATAGCCGTCATATTTTTTTGAAACACAAATCGATAGTCCCTGTGTAACTAGTTCCAGAGCAGCCTCCGCATCCTTATCAATAAAATAAGCACAAACTGCCTTGAAAAAACAAGCTAATTGACGATCTTTATCTAAATGAGTGATCTGACGTTCATCCAAATAATCCAACGTTGCACGTATCTCTAAGTATTTTCCAATTCGCAAATACATGAACATCTTATTGAAATATTTTCGCAGGAATAATTCTTCCGGTAGAAAATCAAGCATCAGTTGGTCGATCGTAATTCCTAGTCGATGACAAAGCTGTTGGATCACAAAAATATTTGGAATCTCTTCATTGTTTTCGATTCGACTTAAGACACTTTGGGAACAAATCCCTTGAGAAAGGTCTTTTTGTGTCATGCCATGCTCTTTTCTAAACTCTTTTAAGACTTGACCAATCGCTTCCATTACCGCTTCCTCCAAAATATGCAAATTCACATTTTTAATAATTTAATTTTATCCGATGACGATTTGACAAGCAACTCCTGTGTTCTAAATTAGCAAAAGAATTGAATGAAGTTGAACAGGATACAAAGAAATAATTATAACATAGCGTTTTAAATGCAAAAAAAGAATGCACCACTGTCTGGTACATCCTTCATGCGGCGAATGGGACTCGAACCCACACGAGATCGCTCTCACATGATCCTTAGTCATGCTTGTCTGCCAATTCCAACACCGCCGCGCAGAACCTTTTTCATGATACCGAGCTGACATCAAAAAGTCAATAGCTTAAACAATCGTTGTATCATAAACGTAGGTAATATTTCCCTTAAGCCCAGCAATTCCGCGAAAGAATTTTTTATCTTCTTGCTTGATCCAAGCTTCGCGGAATAAAAAGAAATCATCCCGAGACACTTCGATTTGATCGATTTCTCCTGCTCTTAACTGACGAATTTTTTCTTCAAATGGATTCATATGCTCTCTCCTCATTGTTGTTACTTCGTACAAATTATTTCTACTATTCAACTAAAAAGTTGAATGACTAAAAACAACAGAAGAATGCCCTAAGGCACCTCCTGTCTAATCGTGAAAATATTTGCTATTTTCGATCTGTGAATTGTCTTCTTGCATAATTCCTCTTAATGAACGATCCAAACGTTGACGCGAATTTTTTCTTTCCATCACCGGCTGCTTTTCTTCGTTTTCAGAAGCAAATAAAATGTAGGATTGAGGTGTTTTTTCCATTCGACTCATCAATTCTCTCGGTGATACCACATCCGCTGGCGTATCTGGAATCAAAGAAGAAGGAACATATTTCGGTGCAAATGGAGTGGCACTACGGCCGTTTCGTGCACTACGAGTATTAAAGTTAGTCTTTGCAGTTTCCTTCGGTTTCCGTTCTTCAAACAAATTCACTTTTTTTGATTCTTTATGATCATGGTATTTAGGTAGATTTGCTTTATGATGATCTAATTCTCTTCGTGGCTCATCGTCTAAACTGACCCGTCTATTCCGTTTGGCTTTCGGCAATTGACGTTCAAAAATATCTTTAGCCTCAAGACGATAGCTCGTAATCAAGTCGTCTTGTCCATCAAATAAAACACGCTGGTTCGTTTGTACTATTTTAACTCCTGCATCATCATCAAAGGCAGGAAAGCGGCACTTTTTTCTGGTGTACGTTTGCATAAAATCATCCTCATTGTTCTGATATAGCAATAGTTTAGCATAAAAGAAGCAAAAATGCTTTTTAATTTCCTAAGAAACAGAAAATCCGACGCAAGCAGCCGGTTATTCTGAATCATACATAAACAGACTGCCTTTTGGTGCCAAAATTTCGCCTTCTAAAATTCGGTCTAAAACAGCGTATTCCCCGCGATACGCACGCGGACTAGATAGCTCTCCGACGTTCAAGCTTTGCTCCTGATCGGATAAATTGATGGCATAGATTACATAATCGTTCCCCGAATAGCGAATAATCCCAAAAATTTTCTGCGTCTTTGAATAAAACGGGAAAAACTGACCATTCTTCAAAACGTCGTATTTCTTACGCCGCTCTATCCATTTCTGACAATTTTTAAATAGTCTAGGATTAATCGATTTCCACGGAAAGAACTTACGATTATCTGGATCTTTTCCACCTGTTAATCCAGCCTCATCCCCATAATATACACAAGGAATTCCCGGCATCATAAACATTAGTCCCCAAGCCTGATCCAGCGCTTCAACAGAACCATCTAGCATCGTTAAAATGCGTTCCGTATCATGCGTTCCAATATTGTTCAATTGGTTATAATAAAAGTCGGCTGGATAATTTTCCTGATAGCGAATCATTTCCTCGCAGATATCCTGCAACGAGCGTGATTGCTTCAGGATATCTAAAATCTGCTGGCGTAACGGGTAATTCATTACTCCCTGCAAATGATCCCCAAAAACATATTTACGGCGAGTATCATAAGCAATCTTGTTCGAAGCGTCTTCCCAGACTTCTCCTATCAGGATTTTTTCTTGATAGGACAGTAGATTTTTACGAATGCCGGCGATAAAATCATCAGTCAGCTCATCCGCAACATCTAACCGCCAACCATCAACCCCCATCGAAGTCCATTTCGATAGCACACTGTCTAGATCGCCATAAATGAATTCTTGAAAGCTTGGATTTTCTTTTCTAACTTCCGGCAGATCTGCCACACCCCACCAAGACTTATAATCATTAGGATAATGATTAAACGTGAACCAATCACAATATGGACTTTGTGGATCACGAGCTGCCCCCGTATTTTCGCCATAAAATCCAGAAATATTGAAATAGCGGCTATTTTTTCCTACATGTGAGAAGACACCATCTAACACAACGGCAATTCCTGCTGTATGCAAAGCCGCGATCAAGCTGCGAAACTCCTCTTCTGTCCCTAAAATGCTATCAACTTTAAAATAATCATTGGTATCATAGCGATGATTGGAACTGGCTTCGAAAATCGGATTCAAATAAAGCGCAGTAATCCCTAGCTCCTGCAAATAAGGAATTTTATCTTGGATTCCTTTAAAGTTTCCGCCAAAAAAGTCCCAGCGAACAATTTCGTTTTCCTTGTTCTTAATATAAAAAGGTTCGTCCTCTTCCGTCGCGTAAATGAAAGAATTCTTTTTCGGCTGATTGATAACGCGATTCGGATTCCCGTTAGCAAAACGATCCGGAAAAATTTGGTAAAACACTGCATTTCGATACCATTTCGGTGCGATTTCTGGCTTTTGATAGCAAGTCAGCTGATAAGGGATAACCTCTCGTTCCGAACCATAAATTCGCCCTTCACCACCTTGTCCTTTGAAGCCATAATACTGAATGGTTTCATGCCCTTCCGCTTCATGAACGATTTTAAAATAGTAAAAGTACAGTCCCCAGCCCTGATCCATAAGCGTCTGAAAATGAAACCGATCTTCTGTAGCGGGCTCCATCGTAAAGATTTTCTGTCCAACAGAACTTCCCTCTTTACGAACGACTAGAAAGACCTTGGTATTCTGCTGTTCTGGGACAGATAGCCAAACATTGACCATCGCCCCTTCTTGAACAGCACCAAATGGTTGTTTATAACGTTCTAACCAGGGATTAAAGTAGATATGAGTCATGTTGTGTTACACCTCGATCGTCTTCATGAGCGAAGACAGGTTCTATTTGCCAAATATCATCTGCGTACCGCTGAACCGTGTTGTCTGAAGAAAAGCGTCCAGCATTCGCGATATTGCGCAGGCTGATTTGGCGCCAACGTCTTTTGTCCTTATAGGCTTGATCAACTGATTGCTGTGCCAGACAATAGTCTGCAAAATCACGCAAGACAAAAAATTCATCGTTATATTTGATTAATGAGTCAAAAATTTCCTGACCTTCTGAAATAATATTAGGAATCGTACCATCAATCAATGCTTTTACTACTTTGTGGACAACCGCATCATCCTTGTAAATATCGGCTGAAGAATAGTTTCTATTTTCATAATATTGATACACTTCAGATTCCGTCAATCCGAAGATTGCAATATTATCATCGCCCACAGCATCACGAATTTCCACGTTTGCGCCATCCAGAGTTGCAATTGTCACTGCACCGTTTAACATCAATTTCATATTGGAAGTACCTGATGCTTCTTTAGAAGCTAATGAAATTTGCTCACTGACATCAGCAGCAGGAATAATTCGTTCGGCTAAACTCACATTATAATTTTCCAAAAAGACGATCTTCAATTTGTCGTTGATGGATGTGTCATGGTTAATCAAGCTTGCCGTTTCATTGATCACTTTAATGACCGATTTGGCATAGTGATAGCTTGGTGCTGCTTTCGCTCCAAAAATAAACACTCGCGGTTCGATAGGAAGCTCCGGATTCTCTTTTAAATCCAAATAGAGCTTAATAATATGCAGGAGATTTAACAATTGTCGCTTATAGGCATGCAATCGTTTAATCTGTACATCAAAAATCGCCTGCGGGTTCACTTCAACTCCACAATGTTTTTGAATATAGGCAGCCAGACGTTTCTTATTTTCCAACTTTGCTTCTGCTAAAGCATTAAGAACCTGGTCATCCTCCTCGTAATTCAATAATAGACGTAGGTCTCTCGGTTGTTTGCGCCAAGAAACTCCTATGTATTCGTCCAACACCTTGCTCATCGTAGGATTGGCTAGTTGGGTCCAACGACGCATCGCAATCCCATTTGTCTTGTTATTAAATCGGGCAGGGTAAAGCAAGAAAAAGTCATGCAAGACGACTGCCTTTAACAAATCGGAATGAAGTTTGGCCACACCATTAATCGAATGGGAACCAATAATCGCCAAATGTGCCATATGCACTTGATCGCCTTGAATAATTCTTGTTCGTTGAATCAAATCAAAATCGTGGACCCCAGTCATTTCCTCAACAAAGCGGCGATCAATTTCTTCAATGATTTGATAAATTCTTGGACAAACGCTTTTCATCATATTGATCGACCATTTTTCTAGGGCCTCCGCCATGATAGTGTGATTTGTATAACTCATTACTTCTTGAGTCACATTCCATGCTCGTTCCCAGCCCATTTTTTCTTCATCAATTAACAGTCGCATAAATTCAGCTACGCACATCGCTGGGTGAGTATCGTTTATGTGGATTGCAATATATTGATTGATTTCCTCCATCGGCTTCTTTAATTGTTTATAATACCGCAAAATACTTTGCACTCCGGCTGAAACAAAAAAATACTCCTGAGATAATCTTAGCCTTCTTCCAGCCTCGTTAGAATCATCTGGATATAGCACGGAAGTTAAGTCCTCAACCGCCCGTCGATCACCAATACTGCGATAACGCTCCTCTTCCTCAGGTGGAATTTCTACCGACCATAAGCGCATCGTGTTTACTATGCCATTTTGATACCCAACCATTCCAGTATCATAAGGAACCGCACGTACCACCATGCCCCCTGAATAGTTTGGAATCAGATTGCCAGCGTCATCATGACTCATGTAAACATCTCCGCCGATGCGAACATCTACCGCTTTGCTCTCTTTACGGACTTCCCAAAGATTTCCCTTTTGTAGCCATTCGTCCGGCAATTCAACCTGATAATTGTCCACAAAACGCTGTTTGAAAAGACCGTACTCGTAACGAATCCCGTTTCCGTTACCAGGCAAGCCCATTGAGGCGATTGAATCCATAAAACAAGAGGCCAGACGTCCTAAACCGCCATTCCCCAACGCCATATCTGGTTCGACTTCTGCTAAATCCTCTAAGTCGATTCCCAATTCTGCTAAAGCTTCTGTAACCATCTCCAACCAGCCCATGTTCAAAAGATTGCTCTTTAACATTTTTCCTGGTAGGAATTCAATGGAAAAATAATATGCTTGTTTTTGTTCTGCTTCTCGATAGTCTTTCCACGTCTGCTGCCAATTTTGTGAGTAAGTAGAGGTCAGTAACGAGCCTAATGTTTGATAGAGCTCGTTTGGTGAAGCATCATTGACTTCCATTGCAAATTTCTCCGCCAACCGCTGACTGAATAGCCTTTTAAATTCCGTCTTGTTCATTTTTTTCATCTCCAACCTACACTTTTTAATTACGTGTATTACTTAATACATACATAGTACCTTTTATAAGAAAGTATTGATAGAAAAAAGCCAAAATCCAACGCCTGATGGCTTAGATTCTGGCTCTTCGAATCCTACATTTGTTTGTATAGTTCTAAATATTGCTCACTTGATCCATCCCAGCTGAAATCTCGCGACATTGCTTCACGCATCAGCCCTCGCCAAATATCTGGATGATTTTGGTAGAGTTCAATCGCCTGCTTCATAGCGTTCATCAGATAGAAGGATTCGTAAATGTTAAAACCAAAGCCGGTTCCCTCATTCGTGATAGGGTTATATGGCTCAACAGTATCTCTTAAACCGCCGATTTCATGTACGATCGGCAACGTACCGTAGCGCATTGAAATCATTTGCGACAAGCCGCAAGGTTCAAATGCTGATGGCATCAAGAACATATCGGCCCCTGCATAAACTTTTTGAGCTAAGGTCACGTCAAAAGCAATCTGTATACTTGTTTTAGTCGGATACTTTTCGCCGAAATGACGGAACTGATTTTCAAAGTTTGGATCACCTGTACCAATCAATACTAATTGCACGTCAAATTGCAGCAGGTTATCCATTTCCCGTAGTAGCAAATGGAACCCTTTTTGATAGGTCAAACGACTGACGATACCAATCACTGGAACCTCTGGACGAACAGGCAGCTCTAGATATTTTTGCAATTGGACCTTGTTTTCGATTTTTTTATCAAGATGTCTTTGATCATAATTAGCGAAAAGTGCTGGGTCCTTTGCTGGATCAAAAGTATCGTAATCAATCCCGTTAACTATTCCACTTAACTTCCCGCTTTCCATCCGTAAAATCACATCTAAACCCGCACCAAATTCTGGAGTTTTGATTTCCTCTGCATAGGACGGACTGACAGTGGTTACCCGATCAGCATAAAGAATCCCCGCCTTCATAAAGTTCACACAGTCATTAAAACGAATGGAGCCATCATCATAACGTTCACTACCCATACCAAATAAATCATACAAAATTCCGCGATCGTACTGACCTTGAAATTCGATATTATGGATCGTTAAAACTGTTCGAATTTTGCTGAATTTCTGAATCCAACGATATTTTTCCTTTAAGAGACAAGGAATGAAGGATGTATGATAATCATTCAAATGCATCACATCTGGAATAAAATCAATTTTCTCCATCAATTCGATAACTGCCTGCTGATAAAAGGCAAAGCGTTCCCCATCATCAAAGTATCCATACAATTCTGGACGATCAAAGTAATACAAATTATCCAGAAAGTAGTAATCAATCCCATTCATTTGTAGATACTTCACGCCACAATACTGTTTGCGCCAACCGACATAAACATCATAAGAGAACAAGTCTTGTAATTGATCCTTATATCGCTGCGGCATCTTAGTGAAAAATGGAAGCACGACTTTAATATCCGTTTCCTTTTCTTTCAATGCTTTTGGCAAAGCAACGGCAACATCACCCAATCCTCCTGTTTTAAAAAAGGGCGCACATTCCGCTGCTACAAATAATGTCTTCACGCCTATTCGCCTCCGTAAACGTCACTTAACACATGGGTATTTTTCTTAATCACTACTGGCTGTTCAGCAGAACCGATAATCTTAATACCTGGTTCAACCACCACGTTCTTATCTAAGATTGCATGCTTAATATAGGCCTTTTCACTAATCGTACAGCTTGCCATAATGATTGATTCTTCGATTTCTGCATCTTTTTCAACAATTACGCTTCGAGCGATCAGCGATCCATGAACCTTTCCATCTACCAAACAGCCGGTTGCAAACTGACTATTTTTCACTTCCGAAGTTGGAGAGTAGTAGGTGGCAACTTCATTCTTCAATTTAGTATAAATCTTTTGTTTTGAATAAAGCAGAGAAGTGAATTTTTTTGGATCTAGCATGGCCATGTTCGCATCGTAATAAGACTTGATATCAAAAATGTTACTTAAAAAGCCGGTATATTCATAAGCATATGTTTTTACTTGATCCATTGCTAAAGTTAAGAAATCCACGAGTGCAACTGGTCCGCCTAAGTTTTGCCCTTCTTGCAAAGCATTGATCAACCAGTCCGTGCGGCAAATAAAGATTTTCATACTGAGATTCAACAGCTCATCATCTGTTTTATCTTCCAAGAAATTGTGATGGCCTTGTACAATACCGTGTTCGTCTGCTTCGATGATTTCATCTTGACGATAAATTTGATTCTTCGGCATTTTCTTATAAACAACCGTCATGGTACTATCATTTTGCAGATGAATTTTTAAAACAGATTCCAAATCAATATTGTAAAGCATACGATTACCCATAAAGACAGTATATTCCGATTTTGATTTATTCAAATAATCAATCACTGATTCAAAATAAGGACGTCCTTCGGCTTTTTTCTTCAAGAAATCTTGATAGAAATGAATAAAGTAGCGACTATCAACACTGTCCAAATGCCATTCGCGGCCGCCTCCAATATGGTCAAAAACAGACTTGGTGGTTCCTTGATTGAACACCATATATACAGACTTTATATTCGCGTTGATAGCGTTCGACAAATTAAAGTCGATCAGACGATATTTACAATCGAAAGGCAACGTTGCCAATGGTCTTTTTTCAGTTAAAGGTAATAATTCTGGACATTCGTACACATTGCCCAAAATGGCACACATTTTATTCGCTCTCACTTGTCAACACTCCAATCACTTCTGAATAACCCACTACAGCAATTTCCTCTGAGCCATCAACGACAGCATCATCGCCAATAATCGCATTTTCACCGATAATCGCTTTCGTAATTTGTACATTTTTACCAATTGTTGCGCCAGGCATAATGACACTGTCAACGACTTTAGCACCTTCTTTAACCTGAACGTCATCCGATAAAATACTATTTTTTACTTCACCGGCTACATAACAACCGTCAACCACCAGAGAGTCTTTCACATCCGCATTTTCTGTCAAGAAATGAGGTGGTGAAATTGTATTTTTTGCTAAAATCCGCCAATTCTTATCACGAATATTCAGGCTGTGGTCTGGGTCGATAAACTCCATGCTGGCTTCCCAAAGTGAATCAATCGTACCCACATCTTTCCAATACCCGTCAAAACGATAAGCAAAGACATTTTCACCGCTTTCAAGATAAGCCGGAATCACGTGTTTTCCGAAGTCCAGCATTTGATCATCTTTTTTGTAACTGTTTAACAGTACGCTGCGTAAACGGCTCCAGTTGAAGATGTAAATTCCCATTGAAGCAAGATTGCTTTTTGGTTCTTCTGGTTTTTCTTCAAATTCTATAATCCGATCATTTTCATCGGTATTCATAATCCCAAATCGTGAAGCTTCTTCAATTGGGACTCCGATTACTGCGACAGTCAATGAAGCGTTGTTCGCTTTATGATCCTCTAGCATTGCTTCATAATCCATTTTATAAATGTGATCACCAGATAGGACTAAAACATATTGCGGGTCCATCTGATCAATATAGTCCATATTTTGATAGATTGCGTGAGCAGTTCCTTCAAACCACTTACTGCCATCATTGCTAGAATATGGTTGTAAAATCGTAACACCAGAATTAAGACCGTCAAATCCCCAGCTCGAGCCATTTCCAATATGATTATTCAACGCCAATGGCTGATACTGCGTTACAACTCCAACATTATTGATACCTGAATTGATACAATTACTTAGTGTAAAATCAATAATCCGATAGCGACCGCCAAAAGGGACTGCAGGTTTTGCAATTTTTTGTGTAAGTTTGCCGAGACGAGAACCTTTCCCGCCGGCTAAAATCATTGCTAAAATTTCTGTTTTCATTTTGTTTGATGAAGGACTTTCCTTCATCGACCTCCCCTCTATTACTTGCGTGTGTTGACTGACTCTGGTTTTAAAATAATAGCACCTAGAGCTGGGACAGTCGTCTTAATCAACTGACCGTACTCCTTAAATTTGATTGGTTCACTTTGACAATCCTCATTGTGTTTCGTCCAAGTTCCACCAAATTCTTTCATTTCAGTATTCCAAACTTCTTTATATGTTCCCGGATATGGAACGCCAATATGAAATTCGCGACGTTCGATCGGTGTCATATTTAGAACAATAATTAAGAAATCCTTTTTTCTTTTACCCTTACGCATGAAGGTTAAGACTGATTCACTAGTATTGTCTGCATCGATGATCTCGATCGTATCGTATGAGTCCTCTAGCTCCCACAAGGCAGTCTGTTCTTTATAAAAAGTATTCAGCTCAGCGGTAAAATACTGCATCGATTGATTTAAAGCATCCTTCAAGTCAATCCATTCTAGGCCTTCATCAAATTTCCATTCTAAAAATTGTCCCCATTCACTACCCATAAACAATAATTTTTTACCAGGGTGTACCATGAAATAGGTGTACAAGTTTCTCAGCTGCGCAAATTGTTTATAACGGTCCCCCCACATTTTGTGCATCAGGCTCTTTTTACCATGTACTACCTCATCATGAGATAGCGGCAAAATGAAATTTTCCTGCATCATGTACATAAACGAAAAAGTGATCAAATTGAAATTGTCTTTACGAAAAATTGGGTCCATCTCATAGAAACGAAGAACATCATTCATCCAGCCCATATTCCATTTAAAATCAAAGCCTAATGAACCCGTTTCAATCATCCCTGTTATTGGTGTTTCAGATGAGCTTTCCTCAGCAATCATCAAAACATTAGGATGTGCCAGTTTGATGACAGCATTCAACTTTTGTAAAAAATAATAGCCTTCAAAATTCCGATTTCCGCCTTCATGATTTGGTGTCCAAGGACCATCATCATAATCTCGATAAATCATACTAGACACTGCATCTACGCGAATACCGTCGATATGAAACATCTCGATCCAAAACATCGCACTTGAAATCAAAAAGCTTTGTACCTGTGGCTTGCCTAAATCAAAATTGATTGAGCCCCAGCGATTGTTTTTCGCCCGATCAGGGTCTGTATATTCAAACTGCGGGGTGCCATCATAATATGGCAACGTATCATCATTAATACAATAGTGACCTGGGACCCAATCGACAAATACACCGATATTATTCAAATGACAAGCTTCAACAAAATCTTGAAACTCTTCCGGTGTGCCATAATACGAACTTAAAGCAAAATAGCCGATCAGTTGATACCCCCATGAGCGCCCTAATGGATGCTCCATTAACGGCATAAACTCAACGTGGGTGTAATTCATTTTAACGAGATAAGGAACAAGCTCTTCTTTCAAATCCGCAAAGCTGTAGGGTGTTCCATCTTCATGATGTTTCCATGAACTTGCGTGCATTTCATAAATGTTCAACGGGCGTTTAAACGCATTTGAACGTTTATTACGTCCGCGCCATAAGCCATCTTTCCATTTTTTTTCAGGGAAATTGTACAATTCCGCAGCATCTCCAGGTCTTTTTTCAAAACGAACCGCAAAAGGATCAATTTTTAGAATTTCACGACCATCCGCTTGACGAACTTTGAACTTATAAAGCTCCCCTTCATGTGCATCTTCCGTATAAATCTGCCAAATTCCGCTTGTCTCATCTTTTTCCATCACCTGTTCCTGCCAGCCATTAAAATCACCAACTAGAAAAACGGCGAGTGCGTTTGGTGCCCATACTCGGAAAACATAGCCATCTTTCTCTCGGTGAGCGCCAAGTAAGTGTTGCGCATAAAAATTTTCTCCAGACAAAAATGTTCTTTTAGCATCATCCATTTGCTGCATTCCATCTTCTTTTTTATTTTTCATGAGAACCACCTTTTTGAACGAACGGCGAAGCGTCCTTATATTACATTTCAATGTGTAAAGTTTAATAATAAAAACGTCGGGTGTTTTATTATAATAACACGGAGCCCTAATAAATAACGAATAATACGCCTTACAGGTCGTTCGTTACATTATTAAATCCCTCTAACTAACATTATATTATAATAAGATTTAAAATAGAAGATAAAATTTTCAATTCTTTTAAATAATTCCATTTTTCCCCAATAAATAACAATTATTATTTCTAATATCTGTTTTTTTGACAAATAATAAAGAATTTTTTTGTCACGACTTCCTTCTATTTGCCTTTTGACAAAATAATCGTTAGGCTAGATCATATGAAACAAACTAAGTATAATGATGCCATTAAATAAGAACTTTACACATAATGGAGGTTTTATAATGATCGATGTAAAAATGCTAATAATGATATTTTTTATCAATTTTGCTTATGTCACTTTGAATACACTGCGCTTTATGCTAACAATGAAAGGCTACCGTATTTTGGCGCCCTTAATGAGCATGGTTGAGATTACTATTTATATTTTGGGGCTTTCAATGGTTTTAGATCGTTTAGACAATCCTATTAATTTACTAACGTATGCGTTAGGATATGCGATTGGGATTAGTGTGGGAATAAAAATTGAAGATAAGTTAGCGCTAGGTTATATCATGGTCACGGTTATTCTACCGACAAATACGGAGCAAGAAACCAGCTTGCCTCGTATTTTGAGAGAAAATGGGTACGGCGTGACACAATCTTATGGTGAAGGTTTGGAAGGCGGACGCATGATTTTGGAGATTCTCTCCCCACGTAAAACTGAGCGAACACTCTACGCGCTAATTAAAGAGATTGAAGCCCGAGCATTCATTATCTCCTATGAGCCGAAATACATTTCTGGTGGGTTCTGGACCAAGAAAGTTCGAAAACGACAAAAAAACAGCTTGAAGCCTTAGAGATTCTTTCTAAAGTTTGGGTTTATGCCTAAACTTTAGAAAGAATCAACCTTAGCCTCAAATTGCTTTCTTCCAAATAAATTCGATTAGTTTCTTTTCTAACTCGGCACTTTTCGTAATCGCTGAGTGTCCACCACTTTTTCCTTTAACAATGAACTCCTGATAACTCTTAGTATGCTCCAGAAATAGCAGCCGAAGTGCGAAAGCACTATGAGTCGAAACAGAGCCATCGCTTTCGGTACCATCTTTTAAATCTCCAGCAACATCAAGGACACGTATCTCTTTGGGCAGTCTTCCCATCGCTTGATCGAAATACTGATAAATTGGTGTTTTACCAATGGGACCCTTTTCTGTTAATTTATAAGCAAAAATTTCTTCTGTATCTTCTGCGATTTCCAAGTCATTAAAGGGGGCTGAAATTGCAACAAAACGCTCTGTTATTGGTGTTCGATCACCGGCATATTCCAATAAATAGCGCAACGAAGAAACACCGCCCATTGAATGACTCACCAAATTAACACGGAAGACCTTTTGTTGATACAGATAACGCATCACCTTATCGATCCATTCACTTTGTGTAATCTCATCTGTCACATCCTTCGCAAACAAAACCATAATTGTTGGGTTATCATTGGTATTTTTTAGTTTACCTTCAATCGTTAGTTTACCATCACCTTGAACGACAATGGTCATTTCTCGTTTAGCCACGTTTTCTCTTTCTAATCGTCGCAGCAAAGGACCAAAAGAAAAGGAATTTCCTTCATATCCATGGATAAAAACTGTGGGAACGTCAGAATAATGGACTGATTTTTGTTTTACTAGTGTTCCAGGCCCAAAATAGCGAACTTTTGCATAATAAATCCCTGTAAATACGAGTAAAAAGCTGATGATCAGAATAATCCCCTTGATAATTCTTTGCATATTTTATGCCTTCTTCTTCATTAAATACGTAAAACTTTCTCGTTTATCTAATAATTGCTCTGCCAATTGCCGACTGAAAAAAAATGCTGCGTCATTATCTAGCTCTCGAATCGGATCAACCAAAAAATTCTTATCATAAACTGGAATAGACACATGCCATTCTGGTCGTTCTGCAATGACGCCACTATCTATCAAGCTTTTTAGGAAAATTGACGTTCGTCGAGGGGCTTTTCCTGCTAATACTCGTTCAAGAATAAGATTGAGCTGATTCGTAAAAAACTCAGGGTTAACATCACCAATCAATCCTGCTAAGTTAGGAAACAATGATGGTTCATCGCTGTTTCCAAAATAATTGGGCAGTGTTTCTGATAATTCTTGGCGCGAATTGATCGTGACTAGACGAAACTCTGCATTTTCTAAGCAATATCTGGAGGGCATTGGAAAGTCAACAGCTAACATTTTCTCTAATCCATTATTCCAATATTCCTCACTCAACCAAACCAGTAAATCTTCAGCTGAATACTCTTTATTCGCCTTTTGGATAAAATGCTCGACAAGTCCGCTTGTTGGGTAGTCCGTTATAATCGGTAATCCAAGCTCGTAACGACGATCCTGGCGAGAAACAATCCCATGAGCAATTAAAAATTCTAAATCTTTATCTAAATGATTGTGATCCGGGAATTTTTTCCGAATTTCTCGTAAAATGACTGATTCTCTTAATCCTTTAAAATAGCTCAACAATTCTTGAAATTCAGAACGATTCAGCTTGTTTTGAATATTTTTGTCGTTAGTAAATATTTCCATAATAGCCTTCTTTCTCGACGGAAGAAACAAGTTTACATCCAATTGGATTTTAACAAATAGATGATTCATTCGCATTATAATCCTAATCAAAAATTTCCACAAAAAAGTGGACTATTGAAAGTCCACTTTTTATAAAACTAAATTATTTTTCGAAAGCCTCTGTTAATTGAGGAACAATTTGTTTCTTACGAGAAACAACTCCCGGCAAGAAGGCACGGTCATTTTCCAGTTTTACCTTGAAGGCTTCCGTAACCATTTCTCTTGGTTCTCCAGCCACTAATAGTTCTGAATCAGAATTTAGAACGTTCGTAACCAGCAATAAGAATAAATCATAGCCGTTTTTAACATTTTCATCTAACATGGCATCGCGCAATGCATCTTGACGAGCGAACACTTCGTCTAGATCAACCGTATTGACTTGAGCAATCCGGACTGTTTTATCAGCCATTGGGAATGACTTCGCATCTAAATCCAATAATTCTGCTTCAGATTTAGTGCTTAAGTTTGTTCCTGCTTTTAATAAATCTAGTCCATAGCTGTTTAAGTCTACACGAGCAATTTCAGCTAACTCATTTGCTGCATCAATATCTTCTTGAGTACATGTAGGAGATTTGAATAATAATGTATCAGAAATGATCGCTGAAAGCATTATACCTGCGATCTTCGCCGGAACTGCGATATTGTTTTCTTTATACAGCTTCAACACAATAGTTGAAGTGCAGCCAACTGGTTCTGCACGATAGTATAGTGGATTAGCCGTTTGGAAGTTTGCGATCCGATGATGATCTACCACAGCTAAAATTGTTAAATCTTCAATATCACTAACGCTTTGTTGGAATTCATTATGATCGACTAGCATAACCTCATTTGTTTCAGCGGCGATTTTTTCCACTACCCGTGGAGCTGTCAAACCAAAGTGTTCCAAAGCAAATTGAGTTTCTTCGTTTGGTGTTCCTAGTGCAACTGCTTCCGCATCAATACCTAGTTCTTTTTGCAAGTTTGCATAAGCAATCGCTGCTCCGATCGCATCTGTATCTGGATTTTGATGTCCAAAAATTAAAACTTTTCCCATAGTTGAATCGCTCCTTTAAATAAGTTCTTCTTTATCATATCAAAAAAAAGCAAAAGAGCAACAACCTGCTGCTTATTTTCATTGGATAATAAAAAAGATCAGAGCCTTTTTTTGGTCTGATCTTTTGATTTCTAGCTTTTACGTTTTAAATAGCCTTTATAATCCTCTGTGTGCAACAGTTTTTTCGCGTTTTCCACGCGGTCGTCCGTTGGTGGTTCAATACCTTCTAAAGGATACTTCAGTCCCATTTCTTCCCATTTATATTTACCCATCGTATGATAAGGTAATATTTCAACTTTATCGACGTTATTTAAACTTTTGATAAAAGTATCTAATCGAATGAGAAACTCGTCGTAATCACTTCTAAACGGGACAAGTACGTGACGAATCCAAACGGGCTTATTAATATCTGAAAGGTATTTCGCCATCTCTAGGATATTGTCATTGTTATGACCAGTCAATTCCTTATGTTTTTGATTATCAATTTGTTTGATATCAAACAAAATCAAATCTGTATATTGCATTAATTCTTCAAACTTAGAGAAAAACGGTTCCTCAAAAGTAAAGGGTTTCCCACAGCTATCTAAAGTCGTATTAATCCCCATTGCTTTCGCTTTTTTAAACAGATCAATCAAAAAATCAATTTGTAGCAATGGTTCTCCGCCGCTCACAGTGATTCCGCCTTTTTTTCCCCAGTAACTGCGATAGTTCAAGGCTTCTTTTAATAAATCATCCGCTGTTCGTTTCTTGGCTTTCGGATCATTGATTTTCCATGTATCTGGATTATGACAAAATTGACAACGCATCCGACAGCCTTGCATAAAGACGATAAAACGCACACCAGGTCCGTCAACTGATCCAAAACTTTCGATTGAATGGATATTTCCGACAATAGGTTGTTCAGCCACAGTAGACATAAACAGTCCCCCTCTAATCTATGTAATTTTTTTTAGTGTTGATTTTCACTATTCAAAGTCTTCTATATACTGAAGATGCCTGTGGAATACACAGTTAACTTCTAGTTAAGTTATTTGATATGGTTGCCGCAACATTTAATCTTTAGTCACGCACATAGGATGCCTCTGACGCATTAGAAACGCGAAGAGTAACCCTTAGCTCCTTCATATTAAAAAGTAAGGCGAATAGACTTTCCGTCCATCCGCCCTTACTATACATTCAATTGTTGAAATCAGCAATTACATTTTTGCGTGGAATGTACGGCTGATGACATCTTCTTGTTGTTCGCGAGTTAAATCAATGAATTTAACAGCATAACCAGAAACGCGAATCGTGAAGTTTGCATATTCTTCTTTTTCTGGATGTTCCATTGCATCAATTAATTTTTCTTTGCCGAACACATTTACGTTTAAGTGATGTGCCCCTTGATCGAAGTACCCATCTAAAACGTTTGTTAAGTTTTCAACACGTTCATCTTCATCATGACCTAATGCATCTGGGTTGATACTTTGTGTATTTGAAATACCATCCAATGCATATTCGTAAGGTAATTTTGTCAATGAGTTCAATGATGCTAGTAGCCCGTTTTGTTCCGCACCGTAAGATGGATTTGCTCCTGGAGCCAACGGTTCGCCGGCTTTACGTCCATCAGGCATTGTACCAGTTGCTTTACCATAAACAACGTTTGAAGTAATTGTTAAAATTGACGTTGTTGGTTCTGAATTACGATAAGTATGGTAATGTTCTAATTTTTCCATAAATGTTTTCAATACCCAAACAGCTAAATCATCCGCACGAGCGTCGTCATTACCATATTTAGGGAATTCGCCATCAATCTTGAAGTCAGTAACAATACCGTCTTCGTCACGAATTGGAAATACTTTTGCGTATTTGATAGCAGCTAATGAATCCACAACATGTGAGAATCCAGCGATACCAGTCGCGAATGTACGCTTCAAGTTTGTATCCATCAAAGCTAATTCAGCAGCTTCATAGTAATATTTGTCGTGCATGTAGTGAATCGCATTCAATGTATTAACATACATTCCAGCTAACCATTCTAGTACTTCATCGTATTTAGCCATTACTTCATCAAAGTCTAATGCATCGTCTGATTCGATTGGACGGAAGTCAGGTCCGACTTGTGCTTTAGATTTTTCATCAACGCCACCGTTGATCGCGTACAATAAAGCTTTCGCCAAGTTCGCACGAGCACCGAAGAATTGCATTTCTTTTCCTGTCTGTGTAGCTGATACACAGCAGCAGATTGCATAATCATCCAACCATACAGGACGCATTACATCGTCATTTTCGTATTGGATTGATGAAGTATCGATTGAAATTTTGGCTGCATAGTCTTTAAATCCTTCTGGTAAACGAGAAGAGTACAAGACAGTCAAGTTTGGCTCTGGTGATGGTCCCATGTTTTCCAATGTATGCAAGAAACGGAAGTCATTCTTAGTTACTAAAGTACGTCCATCCATACCCATACCAGCGATTGATAGGGTTGCCCAAACAGGATCGCCTGAGAACAATTCGTTGTATGAAGGTATACGCGCGAATTTCACCATACGTAATTTCATTACCAAGTGGTCAATCAATTCTTGTGCTTTTTCTTCTGTAAGAATCCCTTTATTGATGTCACGTTGGATGTAGATATCTAAGAACGTAGAGACACGTCCGATAGACATAGCCGCACCGTTTTGTTCTTTAATTGCTGCTAAGTAGCCGAAGTATGTCCATTGAACAGCTTCTTTCGCATTTTCTGCTGGACGAGAAATATCAAATCCATATGCAGCAGCCATTTCTTTAATACGTTTCAGTGCCTTGTATTGATCGCTAATTTCTTCACGAAGACGAATATCTTCTTCAGTAAATTGACCATGACCACAATTCGCATGGTCTTTCAATTTTTCTTGCATTAAGTAATCGATACCGTATAAAGCCACTCGACGGTAGTCACCAACAATACGTCCACGACCATAAGTATCAGGAAGTCCAGTAATAATCTTAGCGCGACGTGCCGCACGAATTTCTGGTGTGTAAACATCGAATACCGCTTGATTGTGTGTTTTGTGGTAATCGTTAAAAATTTCAGTGTATTTAGGATTTGGAGTATAGCCATATCTTTCAAGTGATTCTTCAGCCATGCGAATACCACCATAAGGCATGAATGCACGTTTCAGAGGTTTGTCTGTTTGAATACCAACAATTGCTTCTTCGTCCTTCAAACTTTCATCGATATAACCAGCACCATAAGCATTGGCTGCAGATACGACATCTGCTTCCATGTCTAGTACGCCGCCATTCTCACGTTCTTGTTTTTGAAGTTCTTGTAATTTGCCCCATAGTTGGTTGGTAGCTTCCGTTGGCTCAGCCAAGAAATCGGCAGCGCCTTCATAAGGTGTATAGTTCGTTTGGATAAAATCGCGAACGTTGATTTCGCTTTTCCATAAACGACCGTTAAACCCTTCCCAAGCAGTTTTTTCAGTGTTTTTCATTTGATCTAGTTCATTTGTTGCAGTTCCCATTTCAAAAGGACCTCCTTAGAATATAAAAACTTTATTACTACAGCTTTACGAACAAAGTATAACACATAAATTCTTTTATGCAAGCCTTTCCTTGTGAAAGATTAATTAGAAGTTAAAAATATTTTGTAATCGTTAGCAACCCTTTGAAATTACAGCATTTAACGAGATTAATTTAATTAAAATAATTTCTCATCATCGTCTTATTTACATGAAATTGTGAACAAAAAAACGGGTATCTGTATTAAAACAGATACCCAACTGTAATATAATTATATAATACAGAAACTATTCTTCGTTGAGTTCCTGCAACTGCATAACAGAGAAAAGTTCTCCTTCTTGTTTCTCATCAATCGCAAAAGTTCCATTAGAAATTCGATCACTAATCGCAACTTTAGATATCTCGATTTCCTTTTCAATACCTTTTGTCGTTGTTAAAGTAAGCTTTCCTTCTGTTTCAGCTGTCATATAAGCCAAGCGATGTGGATTTTTCTTCAACTCACGGAAAATCATCAATCCGCGTTTCGCCCGACCAAGTTGCGGTAATTCTTGAGCCAGCATACGTTTAGCTGCTCCGCGTTGGCTCAACAATAAGATGGATGAATCTCCCTCTGACGGAACTAACGCACCTGCTACTACGTAATCCCCGTCTTTTAGATTAATCGCCTTAACACCTGCGGCTTTTGAACCAACTACTGGTACTTCTTCTAGTGGATAGCGTAATCCAAAGGCACGATGTGAGGCAATGAAGACATCGACATTGCGAGTTTCATTCGTTAAGAAGACTGAGACAATTTCGTCTGTATCATTTTTTAGCTTCATCGCCGTTGTAGGTCGGCTTCGATACGTACGCCATGGCGAAAACTCAGTCATTCGTGTTTGCTTGATCATCCCTTCTTTACTCATGAAGATGAAGAGTTTGTTCGCGTCAATTTCCTTGTATGGGAAGGCCGCGATGATTTCTTCACTCATAGAGAGATTGGTTATCGTCTGTGATATATGCTCTCCGACATCTTTCCATTTCAGCTCTGTAATTTCGTGAACTGGTCGATAAATCATGTTTCCATGATTTGTTAAAATCAACAGGTGATCCAAAGTGTTCAGCTTATTAATGAAAATAATCGAATCGCCATCTTTCATCCCATGTTCATCTGGGCGCGATGCATTATACGAACGTAAACTACTGCGTTTCAAATAACCCTCTTTGGTTAATGTTACGATTACATCTTCTTGTGCGATTAATACTTCTGTTTCGATTTTGATTTCACTGATTTCATCTTCAATTGTTGTTAAGCGTTCATTGCCATAATTTTTTTTGATTTGACGCAATTCTTGCTTTAAAACCTTGTGTAGTTCTTTTTCGCTATTAAGGATTAAATGCAGCTCTTTGATTTCAGCCGCTAATTCATCCGCTTCACTTTCTAATTGAGTAATATCAGTATTGGTTAAACGATACAATTGCAACGTTACAATTGCCTCGGCTTGTTCTTCACTAAAATCAAACCGTTCAACTAAATTATGTTTCGCATCCTTTTTATCTTTACTTCCGCGAATCGTCGTAATCACTTCATCAAGGATTGATAATGCCTTAATCAAGCCTTCAACAATATGTTGACGTTTTTGTGCCTTCGCCAGCTCATATTGGCTCCGTTTAGTGATCACGTCTTTGCGGTGAAGGATGTAGCTTTCCAAAATGTGTTTCAATCCAACCTGTTGCGGAGTCATGTTATCAATGGCTACCATGTTGAAGTTGTAATTGATCTGTAAATCCGTATTTTTGAATAAGTAATTTAAGATTCCTTCTGCATTGGCATCTTTTTTCAATTCTACGACTACTTGTAATCCCGTACGGTCAGACTCGTCACGAACTTCAGCGATGCCATCAATTTTTTTACTCAAACGGATCTCGTCCATTTTCTTCACCAAAACGGCTTTATTAACTTCATACGGAATCTCATGAATAACGATCTGCTGCTTGCCGCCTTTTAGTGGTTCGATCGAGGTTTTAGAACGAAGAATCACTTTACCCTTACCAGTCTCATAAGCCTTTTTGATTTCTGCTTTACCTTGTAAAATACCACCTGTTGGAAAATCGGGTCCCGGAATGTACTCCATGATTTTTTCTAACGAAGCATTCGGGTGATCAATCAGATAAATCGTGCCATCGATTACTTCCGTTAAATTATGAGTTGGAATTTCAGTAGCATATCCCGCCGAAATCCCTGTTGAACCGTTAACTAGCAGATTAGGATAAGCAGCTGGCAGCACAGTCGGTTCCTTTTCGGTATCATCAAAATTCCAAACTAAATCAACAGTGTCCTTTTCAATATCCTTCAACATCTCACCGCTTAGTTGAGACAAACGTGCTTCGGTATAACGCATCGCAGCTGGCGGATCACCATCCATTGAGCCGTTGTTTCCGTGCATCTCGATCAGCACTTGACGAAGCTTCCAATCTTGACTCATCCGTACCATTGCTTCATAGATCGAGCTGTCACCGTGAGGGTGATAATTCCCCATAATGTTTCCGACGGATTTCGCTGATTTTCTAAAACCCTTGTCATACGTGTTTCCGTCTTTGTTCATAGCATATAAAATGCGGCGTTGAACCGGCTTAAGACCATCGCGAATATCTGGCAACGCTCTTTCTTGGATAATATATTTTGAATAGCGGCCAAAACGGTCCCCCATTACTTCTTCTAGTGTTAGTTCTTGAATTGAATGCTTAGATTCCATCTATTGACCACCTCCTACTCATCAAACAAACTGATCATTTTAACACCATCAGTTGTTTCTTCCATTTCATTTTGTTCAGCTACAGGCACAGTAGTCGCTTCTTCTTTGTTATCCAGCAAACTCCCGTCTTCTTCCAACGTGAATTGAACGTGACTCTCAATCCATTTACGTCTCGGTTCCACTTTATCCCCCATCAAAGTCGTTACACGACGCTCTGCTTGAGCAGCGTCATCAATGCGCACTCGAACAAGCGTCCTGTACTCAGGATCCATGGTTGTTTCCCATAACTGTTCCGCATTCATTTCCCCGAGACCTTTGTAACGCTGTAACATATAACCTTTACCAACTTTTTTAATCACTTCTTGTAATTCATCATCTGTCCAGGCGTATTCAATCACTTGTTTCCGTCCAGTGCCTTTTGAAACTTTATACAAAGGTGGCAAAGCAATATAGACTTTTCCCGCTTCAATCAATGGCTTCATATATCGATAGAAGAATGTTAATAACAAGACTTGAATGTGTGCACCGTCCGTATCAGCATCGGTCATAATGATGACTTTGTCGTAGTTACAATCCTCAATTGAAAACTCTGGTCCAACACCTGATCCAATAGTGTAAATCATGGTATTGATTTCTTCGTTTTTCAAAATATCTTGCATCTTAGCTTTTTCCGTATTGATTACTTTCCCGCGCAAAGGTAAGATTGCTTGAAATTTTCGGTCACGGCCTTGTTTGGCTGAGCCACCGGCAGAATCTCCTTCGACTAAGAACAACTCATTTTTCGCAGCATTTTTAGATTGTGCAGGTGTTAGTTTCCCAGAAAGTAGAGATTCCCCTTTTTTACGTTTCTTACCGTTTCGGCTTTCTTCACGGGCCTTCCGCGCTGCTTCTCTTGCTTCACGAGCTTTTATCGCTTTTCGAACCAGCATTTGACTGCTTTCGCTGTTTTCTTGTAAATAGAAGCCCATTTGTTCGCCAATGACATTATCTACAGCTCCACGAGCAGCTGGTGTCCCTAATTTTTCTTTGGTTTGACCTTCAAATTGTAGCAAGTTTTCTGGAATCCGAACGGATAACACCGCAGATAGACCTTCACGGAAATCAGAACCTTCTAAGTTCTTGTCCTTTTCCTTCAGCAAACCGGATTTTCGCGCGTATTCATTGAAAGCTTTTGTCATTGAAGTTTTCATACCTGATTCATGTGTACCGCCGTCTTTTGTCCGGACGTTGTTAACAAACGAGAGTAAGTTTTCAGAATAGCCATCATTGTACTGATATGAGAATTCGACTTCGATCCCTTCACGATCCCCTGAAAAATACACGACAGGAGTCAATGTATCCTTGTCTTCATTCAAATACTCAACAAATTCTTTGATTCCTTCTTCAAAATGAAAAACTTCTGAAACTTTCTCTTCACCACGTAGATCCGTTAAAGTGATTTTAACCCCTCGCAGTAAGAAAGCTGATTCTCTTAATCGCTCTGACAAAGTTTCATAAGAAAAATTCAACGTTGAAAAAATTTGTGCATCTGGAAGAAAATGGACGGTTGTACCGTTAGGTTTACGTGTTTTCCCAATTTTTTCTAATGTTCCTTGAGGTTTACCCCCATCTTTGAACTCTTCGCGGTATTCTACACCATCGCGAACGATTGTAACGTTTAACCATTCTGAAAGAGCGTTTACGACGCTGGCCCCTACACCATGTAGTCCTCCAGAAGTTTTATAACCGCCTTGACCGAATTTTCCTCCGGCGTGAAGAATCGTAAAGATTACTTCAACAGTAGGAATTCCTGAAGCGTGCATTCCAACAGGCATACCGCGACCTTTGTCGCTTACTTCAACACTATTATCTGGATGAAGGGTTACTTCTATTTCATTTCCGTAGCCAGATAAGGCTTCATCGACCGCATTATCGACGATCTCATAGACCAAGTGATGCAATCCACGACTGTCTGTTGAGCCGATGTACATCCCTGGTCGTTTTCTAACCGCTTCTAATCCCTCAAGTACCTGGATCGAAGCGTCATTGTATTCGTTGTTCATCTTAGCCAATCCTACAGCTCCTTATTTGTTTTAATGTATTAATTTTCCAAGAAAAATTAATCTGATTCGAATGGCGTCTATCATTCAACTAAAGTACGCACTTTCTATTATTGCTATAGCAAGAAGAATTGGCAAAGTTGAAATGATATCCTTACTCCAATTGCGTAATCATTTTCCGATGAAGTTTTTTGTTCGTACCATATACTCTATCTCCTCCAGCGCGTAGGTCATTGAACCGTAGCTGAATTGATATCTCTATATCTTAAGTACATCATTTGTATGATACGCTAAAAAAGCTCAAAAAAAAAGCCTCTCCTGTTTCTGAAAAGGCATTTTATGCTTTTTTTTTAAGAAAATCAACTCAATCATTAGATTTTTTGTTCAATTCAATCTTCACACAACGATCCATCACAATGTCATTGCGTCCTTGTGCCTGCAGCATTTCTGCTGCTTCTTCACTGCATAAGCCAAGCTGTGCCCAAAAAACTTTTGCATCGGTTTTTAAAAAATCTTCTGCAACTGCTGGCAAAAATTCGCTACGTCTAAAGATATCCACGATATCAATCGTTTCTGGAACAGCCGATAAATTTTCAACGACTGGAATATCGTTCACCTTTTGTCCAGCTAACTTTGGATTAACACCATACAGCTTGTAGCCGTAATTTTTTAGTACGTCAGCAATTTGATAGCTTGTCTTATCAGGATTATCACTTAAACCCACTACAGCAATAACCTTTGCTTCGTCCAAATACTGAAAAATTTTTTCTTGATTAGGATTTTTAAAACTCATTTGATTTTCCTCGCTCAATTTGATTTTTAACTATTCACGCTATTTAGTATAGCACGGGATTAAGATTTGTTCACTCTTTTGAAATCTGCTAAAATAGCCTTACTAATAGAGAAATGAGGATTCATATGAAAACCGCCATAATTTTTGTCCTAGCTTATCTTTTAGGCTCAATTCCTTCCGGCATCTGGATTGGAAAATTTTTCTTCAAAAAAGACATACGTGAGTTTGGTAGTCATAGTTCTGGGACTACTAATACCTTTCGAGTGCTAGGAAAGCCAGCTGGGTTTGTCGTCTTTGCGATGGATTTATTAAAAGGCTCACTCGCAACACTTCTCCCCACTCTTTTTCATGTGGATATCAACCCCTTATGGTTTGGTTTGGTAGCTGTAGTTGGACATACTTTACCGATTTTTGCTGGTTTTAAAGGCGGAAAAGCCGTAGCAACTAGTGCTGGGATGCTACTAGCTTTCGCGCCCTTATTCTTTTTCTATTCATTGGCTTTCTTTTTAATCGTCCTTTATATTACAAGTATGGTTAGCGCCGCCAGCATTGCCTCCGCAATTTTTGTCACACTCTCATCAATCATATTGCCGTTTATTTGGCCGACAATTTTACCGACATTTAATCTTTTACTAACAGTCATTTGTTTTGCCTTGACCTGCTATATTGTTTATCGCCACAGAGAAAATATTCAACGAATCAAGGCTGGAAATGAAAATCGTGTATCCTTCGGCTTGAACAAGAAGGTGAAATAAATGGAGGAACAACTTTTAGATTGGGCAATTGAATTGCAGGCCCTTGCTCAAGCTGGCCTAACCTATACACATGATCCCTTTGATCAAGAGCGATTTGAACGGATTCGAACCATCGCCACGGAGATGCTGTCTGTACAATCTCCGATCCCTGTTCCAAAATTAAGGCAACTCTTCGCTGAAGAAGTAGGCTATCCAACACCTAAGTTGGATACAAGAGCAGCAATTTTCAAAGATAATTGCATTTTATTAGTGCAGGAAAATGATGGGCTTTGGTCCTTACCAGGCGGATGGGTTGATATTAACCAATCGATCAAAGAAAATACCGTTAAGGAAACTATAGAAGAAACAGGCCTGACAGTGGAACCATTAAAAATCATTGCTGTTCAAGATCGAAACAAGCACAATCTTCCTCGTTATGCCTATGGTGTCTGTAAGATTTTCGTTGAATGCCAATTGATCAGTGGAGACTTCGTTAAGAATATCGAAACACTTCAAATTGATTGGTTTTCTGCGGATAACTTACCGCCTTTAGCAAAAGCAAAGAATAGTCAAGAACAAATCAAACTATGCTTTGATGCTCACAAAGCAAATGATTGGCATGTGCCATTTGATTAACCATAATTTCAGCATAAAAAAGTCGAGAAATACTAATCTATTATTTTAGATAGCTCTAGTATTCCTCGACTTTTTCTTTTCTAACTAACAGTAATTGAAAACTCGGTTTTGAAGGTTTCTTTCGCAGCCAAGCGATTCATTCCTTCTTTGTCTTCCAACTGTCCATTGCTGTCGACTGTATCAGCAAAACCCCACCATGGTTCAATACAAACAAATGGTGCTTCAGCAGGATACGGAGACCACAATCCGACATAAGGAATATTATTGTAGGCTAACGTGACACTGTGAGGTGATTCTTCACTCCCTAAAGTATATGCGTTCAGTCCCTTTGTTTCATAGATCAAGGCATCTTCTCTGAACAAATCGTGACTCAATTGAATATTCGTATTGGTTTGTCCAATGGTTTTTTGATCCAAATTGGCAAATGGACCCTCTAAAGGAATTTTAACTCGTGATTTTTGTGGAGAAAATGCAATAAAATAATCTTCAAAGCTTAAATCCTCTGTCAGAGGAATATTGAAGGCGGGATGTCCTCCTAGTGCAAAAATCATCTCTTCGGTACCCGTATTCTCAACATTGAAACGAATACGAATTCCTTCTCCCCAAATTTCATAGCTGATCAATAAAGCAAAATCAAATGGATAAATTTTTTTCGTTTCTTCATCACTTTCAAGTAAGAAGGAAACTTTATCCTCTGCTTGCTCAAGTACTTTAAACTCCTTATCTCGAGCAAATCCATGTTGCCCCATCGGATAAGTTTTACCTTTATAGGTATATTGATTATCCTTTAAACGGCCTACGAACGGAAATAAGAACGGCGCATGACGATTCCAATACTTTGGATCTGCCTGCCAAATGTACTCAATCTGATTGGCGCGCAAACTAGCAAGCTCCGCCCCTTTTTCATTGATCGTTGCTTCCAAAAAGCCATTGCTGATTGTTACTGACATAATTCCCCACTCCTTGTCCCTGCTAACGCATGATTTTCTTGTAGAAAAGATTTGCTTTCCACGTCATGTATCTCCAATAGTGTAACGCAGACTCCTTTTATAAAAAAGGAATCTGCGTATTATGAGATTAAACCTATTTATGACGAACCAGTTCATCCTTGAATAATGGATTTAAAACCTTCAGATACGTCCCTTTCATACCTAGCGAACGAGATTCAATAATTCCAGCAGACTCTAATTTTCGCAACGCATTAACGATCACTGAACGCGTAATACCGATTTTATCGGCTATATTTGAAGCGGTTAAGCGGCCTTCATCGCCCTCCAATGCATCAAAAATCGCTTTAACTGCTTTTAATTCACTATACGAAAGTGTACTGATCGCCATTTGAACCGCCGTTTGACTGCGGATCTTTTCCTCGACATTCAAGAATTGCTGATAAAGGACTTCCATTCCAATAACTGTGGCACCATATTCAGCTAATACCAGATCATCGTCATCAAAAGCTCCTTCTGTCCGTGCTAAGATGATCGTTCCTAAACGTTCGCCTGAACCAAAAATTGGAATGACCGTCGTCAATCCATTTGGGTAAAGTTCCGCCCGCTCAGTTGGAAAGGCCGTCAATTCGTTTGCAACTGGTATGTTAGCCTCCGTTTTAAAAACTTCCTTCATTCCTGAAACATAGCTATCTGGAAATTGACGGTCAACCAGAAATGAACGGACGCGATCAGTATTGATATCGATCTTTTCATTTAATCCCAACAATTCACCTTCGGCTCCAATGATGTACGTCAAAGAGCCTAAGACGTCCCCTAAAATCCGCGCCATATTGTTGTAAGGTAACTCTGCAGCTGGTTCGAAGGCATTTTTTTGCTGCATCAACTTATTAATCTGACGTGTTTTCTCTAATAATGTTTCCACTTTTTCCCCTCCATTTTTACAGAATAAAACGACTTAAATCTTTATTTTGAGCAATTGAAGCTAATTTTTCATCCACATATGCTTCTGTAATCTTTATCTCACCCATTTGCATGTCTGGCGCTTCAAATAAAAGATCTTCTAATAATTTTTCCAAGATCGTGTGCAAACGCCGTGCCCCAATATTGTCTGTCTCCCGATTCACATCAAAGGCAATTTGAGCAATTCGTTCAATGGCTTCTTGCGTGAAAATAATTTTGACATTTTCGGTGCCGACTAAAGCGATATATTGCTTAATCAACGCATTATTTGGTTCAGTCAAGATTCTAACGAAATCTTCCGCTGTAAGATCGCTTAACTCTACACGGATTGGGAAGCGTCCCTGCAGTTCGGGAATCAGATCACTCGGTTTAGACAAACTAAACGCACCACTGGCGATAAACAAAATATGATCCGTTTGAATCGCGCCGTATTTCGTATTGACCTGTGAACCTTCTACGATTGGCAGAATATCACGTTGGACGCCTTCACGAGAGACTTCCCCGGAATTTTGCTGTGATTTAGATGTGATCTTATCGATTTCATCAATGAAGATAATCCCCGAGCTTTCTGCTAACTTGATCGCTGCTGTATAAATATCACCTTCATTAACCAGTTTGGCCTGTTCCTCCTTAACTAATAGCTCTTGGGCTTCTTTGACAGTCACTGTGCGTTGAACCTTTTTCTCAGGAGTTAACGCGCCTAATGTGTCTGAAAGGTCGATACCCATTTGTTCTAGCCCATTGTTCATCGGCATCGTTTTTTTCGGTTCAGTGATCTCAATGCTTACTTCTCGCTGATCCAATAGACCTTTTTCCAACTGATCAAGAACTGTTTGACGATTTACTTTGATATCCTCAGTTACTTCTTCTTTTGGTTCGGTTTGTGCTTGGTTGAAGATATTCATCATTTGTTCATAAGGGTTATTGCTTTGTTTTTGCTCTTTCTTAATCCCAGGAACTAAAATCTTCACTAAGCGTTTGTTCGCACGTTTTAAGGCTTGTGAATACACTTTTGAGTATTGTTCCTTTTCAACGATCGTAATCGCATTTTCGACAAGGTCACGAACCATTGACTCGACGTCACGACCAACATAGCCTACTTCTGTGAACTTAGTTGCTTCGACTTTAACGAAAGGCGCCTTGACGATTCGCGCCAAACGTCGAGCAATCTCCGTTTTCCCTACACCTGTGGGTCCGATCATTAAAATATTTTTGGGTGTTACTTCCTGCTGCATCGTTTCTTCTAACTGCATTCGGCGATAACGATTCCTTAAAGCAATCGCTACAGAGCGTTTTGCTTCATCTTGTCCAATGATGTATTGATCTAACTCGCTGACGATTTCTTTTGGTGTTTTATTAATTTCAGTCATCTGGATTCTCCTTGCTCCTAAATTGATTGTTTTGAAATTAAAACAGTCTACATTTCCTCAACAATAATATTATGGTTCGTAAAGACACAAATATCTGCTGCAATATTCAATGCGCTTTCTGCGATTTCTTTAGCAGACATTTCTATATTGTGTTTTTTCATAGCACGCGCTGCGGCCAATGCATAATTTCCACCTGAACCGATAGCCAAAATGCCATCATCAGGAGCGATTACTTCGCCATTTCCGGAAACCAACAGCATTTCTTCATCATTCATGACAATCAATAATGCCTCTAGGTTTTTCATTGCTTGCTGTGTCCGCCATTCCTGTGCAAGTTCGACGGCTGCCCGTTGCAAATTACCATTATATTCATTTAGCTTACCTTCAAATTTTTCTTCTAAGGTAAATGCGTCAGCCACACTACCGGCAAATCCGACAACGACTTTGCCGTTATAGATACGACGAACTTTACGCGCAGTTCCCTTCATAATAACTTGCTCTCCCATGGTCACTTGACCGTCACCAGCCATTGCTAATTTTCCGTCTTTTTCAATCGCACAGATCGTAGTTGAATGAAATTGTGATTCTGACATCTTGTTCTCTCCTTTATTTTAAACTGTCCTCTAAGCTCTTGGATGAAATGAGCGATAACTTTTTTGTAGACTTTCTTTGGTCACATGCGTATAGATTTGTGTTGTAGACAAATTCGCGTGTCCTAGTAGTTCCTGAACTGTACGCAAATCTGCGCCATTATTCAGTAAATGTGTTGCAAAGGTGTGTCGAAGCATGTGTGGATGAATATCACTATTTAAACTGCTCTTTTTAATGATTTGCTTCAGTACATACTCAATCCCAGTTGAAGTAATCTGTTCTCCACGGTGGTTTACGAATAAATAGTCATGCTCCTTGCCAAAACGTGTCATTAGCCTTTTACGTCCATCACCCACAAATTCCTGGATCGCATCCGTTGCGTAAGAACCCAATGGCACATAACGATCTTTATTCCCTTTTCCATGAATCAACAGAACACTATTATCAAAGTCGATAACTGATAATTTGAGATTTGCACATTCACTAACCCGAAGCCCAGATCCGTAAAGTACTTCTAACAAGGCACGGTTCCGTTGGTCCAACGGTTTCGTACCGTCCACACTAGCAAATAATACTTCAATTTCCTTTTCGTAAAAAAAGCGTGGCAAACGAGCGTGTTTCTTTTTGAGATGCACGTAAGAAAAAGGATTTTCTTTAATTTTTTCATGCTTTAAAAGGTATTGATAAAAAGAGCGTAAACTGGCAATCTTACGACTAATGGTGTTGCGGCTGTATTTTAAATCATTTAAGTAAGACAAATAAACCCTTACGTCTAAATGATCGACTGTTAATAATGAAGACTCTCCTGAATTTTCTAAGAACTGACAAAAGTCATTTAAGTCGCGTTGATAAGCCTCTTTGGTCTTTTCAGAGTACCCGCGTTCAGTCATTAAATAACCCATAAACTCTTGCATGGCTGCTTCATTTTCCAAACTTTTTCTCACCTCACAAACATATCACAAATGTAGCATAAGAACTTTTTAATTACAATTGAATTGTCAGAATTTATTGACTTTTCACGAATATACTAACAATTCTTTACAGATATTTCATAATTGCCTTCAAATCAAACATGAATCCGATTTATTTTGTCAAAATAAAAAAATCCCATTGCCGAAGCAACGGAAATTTTTCTAAATATTCATTTCAGCGAGAGCGTTCAAAGCACGCTCTGCAAGTGTTTCATAGCGCAATTTTTTATCGCGAACTCGTTCTGGAAGACTAGGAAATAACCCAAAGTTTGCATTCATTGGTTGGAAATGTTTGCCTTCTGCATGGGTAATGTAATAGGCCATCGAGCCAATCGCCGTTTCATGAGGAAATTCGATCAATTCTTCACCCTTCGCCAATCGAGCCGCATTTATACCAGCGACTAACCCGCTACCCGCACTTTCGACATATCCTTCCACGCCTGTCATTTGACCCGCAAAGAATAAATCATCACGCTTTTTACTTTGATAAGTAGGTCTTAAAAGCTCTGGTGAATTCATGAAGCTGTTGCGATGCATCACTCCATAACGCAGGAATTCAGCATTCTCTAGGCCGGGAATCATCTGGAAGACCCGTTTTTGTTCGCCCCATTTTAAATGCGTTTGAAAACCAACTATATTGTACATTGATGCGGCTGCGTTATCCTGACGTAGTTGAATTACAGCATACGGACGTTTTCCAGTTTTTGGATCTTCTAATCCCACTGGCTTCATTGGACCAAACAACATCGTCTTGATTCCCCGCTTAGCCATAACCTCGATCGGCATACAGCCTTCAAAAAATTTTTCTTTCTCAAATTCTTTTTGTGGAGCAACCTCCGCAGTGATTAATGCTTCATAAAAACGCATGAACTCTTCTTCAGTCATCGGACAATTCAGATATGCGGCTTCTCCCTTGTCATAACGAGACTTCAAATAGACCTTATCACGATCAATAGTGGAGCTATCGATGATGGGCGCTGCTGCATCATAAAAATAAAAACCATGAGAGCCATTATATTCCGCTATTTCTTCTGCTAAAGCTTCTGAGGTCAAAGGACCTGTCGCGATGATGGTAATCCCTTTAGGAATTTTTGTAATTTCTTCTGAAATAACGGTCACCAATGGATGAGTTTTCAACTTCTGTGTAATCAATCCAGAAAAATCATTTCGGTCCACTGCAAGCGCACCACCCGCTGGTACCGCCGTTTCGTCCGCAGAGCTGATGACTAAAGAATTCAAGCGACGCATTTCTTCCTTCAGAACACCCACCGCATTCGTCAATCCATTTCCTCGTAAGGAGTTGCTGCACACAAGCTCCGCAAAATCAGCCGTGTGGTGTGCTGCTGTTGATTTCACCGGGCGCATCTCATATAAATTCACTGGAACCCCTGCTTCTGCTAACTGCCAAGCGGCTTCGCTTCCAGCAAGACCCGCTCCGATAACATTCACTGTTTTTACCATTTAATCCTCACTTAGTATCACTTATTTTTGTACTTTTTCTTCGTAATCACCATTCACACAGACAACCTGTTTCCCGCCTTTGACTTTCTTCTCAACTAGATAACCGCCGTCTTTCGGACATGTCCGGCCAATTGGTTTATCCCAAGAAGTAAAGTCACAGTCTGGGTACCGTGAACATCCGTAGAACAAGCGATTCTTCTTGGATTTCCGTTCAACCACTTGTCCCTTGTGACAAACAGGGCATTCAACACCGATTTCTTTGATGATTGGTTTAGTGTTGCGACAATCCGGAAAGTTGCTACAGGCATAAAATTTCCCATAACGTCCCAATTTGATCACCATTGGATGTCCACAGACATCGCAATCGAACCCCGCTGGCTCGTCTTTGATCTGAATTTTTTCAATACCTTCTTCAGCTTTTTCCAGTTCAATAGCAAAAGGTTTATAGAAACGGTCCACAACGGTTGTCCATTCTTCCTTGCCTTCTTCCACCTTATCCAAATCGTTTTCCATTTCTGCTGTAAAGTTGACGTCCACGATTTGCGGGAAGAAATCAACGATCAGATTATTGACAATCTCGCCAAGCTCTGTTGGTTCAAAACGCCGTTGCGTTAATTTCACATAATAACGACGTTGGATTGTATCTAAGGTTGGCGCATAAGTTGACGGACGACCAACTCCGTTTTCTTCCAATGTTTTGATCAGTGTTGCTTCACTAAATCGTGCAGGCGGCTGAGTGAAGTGCTGTTTATTTTCAATATTAACAGATTGAACAACTTCGCCCTTTTCAAGTTCAGGTAAAATATTTTCTTTGTCTTCTTTTCCGTCATCACGGCCTTCAATATATACCTGCATGAATCCTTTGAACTTGATTTTCGACCCGTTGGCGATAAAGATGACGCCGTTTTGTTCCAATGTCACTTTCATCGTATCAAGAATCGCTGCAGTCATTTGGCTAGCAACAAAGCGTGACCAAATTAAGGTGTATAACTTTAATTGATCCTTGTCTAAATATTGCTTCATTTCTTCAGGTGTCCGTCGTACACTTGTCGGACGGATTGCCTCATGAGCGTCTTGAGCCCCTTGAGGATTTTTCGCTTTACGGGCATGATGCTGCGAATACTCTTTACCATATTTTTCTTCAATGAACTCAGCTGCTTCAGCTTTTGCTGTATCCGAGATCCGAGTCGAATCTGTACGCATATAGGTAATCAGACCAACTGTGCCTTGTTTCCCAAGAGCGATCCCTTCATACAATTGCTGTGCTACCATCATGGTTTTTCTAGTACGGAAGTTCAACTTACGAGCAGATTCCTGTTGCATATTACTCGTGGTAAATGGCAATGCCGGATTTCTTTTGCGTTCCTTTTTCTCAACTTTAGTCACTTCAAAGTCCTTGCCGTCAATTCTAGCTGTAACTTCCTTCACTGCTTCGGCATTTGGCAATTTTTTCTTCTTGCCATCGACACCCCAGAAATTCGCTTTGAACTTCTTGGTTTTCTTCTTGAAGTTTCCATCAATGCTCCAGTATTCTTCTGGCACAAAATCACGAATTTCTTGTTCACGATCAATAATCATTTTTAAGGCGATCGACTGAACACGACCAGCGCTCAAACCTTTTTTGATTTTTTTCCATAAAATCGGTGAAATGGAGTAACCAACAAGGCGATCCAATGCCCGACGTGCTTGCTGTGCATCTACTAGCGAAACATCTATGGAACGAGGTTCTTTAAAGGCTGCCTTTACTGCATCCTTGGTAATTTCATTGAATACAACACGATTCTTATCCTTTAAGTCCAATCCTAATAAATAAGAGAGATGCCACGCGATAGCTTCTCCTTCTCTATCCGGGTCACTTGCAAGATAAACTTTTTGCGCTTTTTTAGCCGCTTGTTTCAAACTTTTGATAACATCGCCCTTGCCTCGAATAGAAATATAGTGGGGTTCATAATTATTTTCCACATCAATCCCCATCTTACTTTTGGGTAAGTCCCGCACATGTCCAACACTTGCTACGACCTTATAGTTTCTTCCCAAATATTTTTCGATCGTCTTTGCTTTTGCTGGTGATTCCACGATAACTAGGTATTTATAGGCCAAATGTTTTTGCCTCCTCAATTTTTTCTACTATTATATATCGGTAACTACTGACAAATCGTAGCCTATAATACGCTATTCAAATTTTGTTTGTCAAGTCGCGGCTAATGAATTTTATTCCATAAATCGTAGGAATCAAAAATATCTTGTGTTTTTTCAACACAGATTGCACCGTCTTGAATCAACTGATGACAGCCACTGGAACGCTCATCCAAAATCGATCCAGGAACCGCAAAAACATCTTTGCCATAATCCAACGCCTGTTGAGCAGTAATTAACGAACCACTGCGTCTCTTTGCTTCTACCACAAGCACACCACTGCTTAATCCGGCGATGATGCGATTGCGCATTGGAAAATGAAACTTCGCAGGCTTCGTACCATTAGGATATTCACTTAAAACTAAATGATGCTGACTCATTTCAATTTGTAAATTGCCACTAGATTTAGGATAACAAATATCTAGACCTGTGCCTACTACACCAATGGTTTTCCCCTGATTGCTGATAGAAAATTGATGAGCAAAGCTGTCAATTCCTTTAGCCAAACCGCTGACAATCACAAAACCGCGTTTCGTAAGCTCAGGCATTATTTTCTGCAGGACATGATACCCGTATTCCGTCGCTTCTCTAGCACCAACAATCGCCAGCTTTTCTCTTTCTAGTAATGCTAAATTTCCTTTGTAAAACAAGACCAATGGTGGCGTTGAAACCTGTCGCAATGTTTCTGGATAAGCCTGATCTTCAATCGTGATATATTGGTGCGTGCTTTCAATTTCTTGAAGCCGTTCCTTCGTCCATTCATCCCAATCATTTTTCTTCGTTGTCTGAGCCGTAAGCCTAATGTCTAATCCATTCAACTCCCACCATTGATGCTTTTTCGCAAACTGATAAATCCGCTGTTTTCCAAAAGCCCCTACTCCCTTGACTAAACTCAATCGTAACAAAAATTCGTTCTTCAAAAAAATCCCTCTTTTCAGTTTCTTTATCAAAAAGATACAAAAAAAAGAAGGATTTTCTTTAGTATAAATTTTTAATTGGTGCAAATGTTTTGCGATGTATCGGTAAAATACCTTGTTCTTCAATTGCTTGTAGATGTTCTCTAGTTCCATATCCAGCATTTTTAGCAAAACCATAAGCCGGATACCTTTCGCCGTATTCAGCCATCCACTCATCACGATAGACCTTTGCGATGATACTGGCAGCCGCAATCGAAACCGATCTGGCATCTCCTTTGATAATTTTCTCCTGGGGTAACCCATTATCTAAAACCATTGCATCAATCAATAAACAGTCTGGTGTAATTTGTAGTTGATCAATTGCTCTTTGCATTGCAACTTTCGTCGCCTGATAAATATTCAACTGATCAATTTCTTCGGCCGTTGCTTCTCCAATGCCGATAGCCCGAGCGTTCTTCTTAATTTCCTTTACCAGCTCTTCCCGTTTATGCGCCGAAAGTTGTTTCGAATCATTCAAACCTAAAATTTCATGCTCATCATTCAGTATCACGGCTGCCGCTACAACTGGACCAGCCAGAGGTCCGCGACCAACTTCATCAATGCCGCAAATTGCCTGAAAACCTTGTGATTTCTTTTCATTTTCAAAAATCGACATTTCTCGATATTTTTCCGCTAATGCAACTTGCTTGTCCTGCTGCCTTTGCCATTGGCTTATTGCCAATTGGACACCTTTACGTGTATCCTGACGAAATTCTGCCAAACGATGATCATCTGCTGAAATGATTGTTTTTAACTCTGCTTTAATTGCACTAATTGATAATTTTTCCATTAAACACTCAACTCCTCGTAGCGATCCAAGGTGAAACGGCCCAATTTTCCTTGTCGCAATTCAAGAATCAGCATCTCACTGGCACGTTCATAATCATCTTTGAAACCTCGTTTTTCTGATATCAGCAATAATAACTCAGGCAACTCCATAAATAAGTCGTCTTCTGTTAATTTATAACGTTCTTTTAATTGCAATGGATAGAAGCGGCGAAAAACTTCTAACAGATAAAGTGCCAAATCATCTAAATGCAAAAGATCATCCTTAATCGCTCCAGTTAGCGCTAACTTTTTACCAACTGCTGGATCTTCAAATTTAGGCCACAAAATTCCTGGAGTATCTAATAATTCTAATTGCGAACCAAAACGCAGCCATTGCTGCCCTTTAGTGACGCCTGGACGGTTACCAGTACTAGCGATTTTTTTTCCTGCTAAATGATTTAGCAATGTTGATTTTCCAACATTCGGAATGCCAAGCACCATCGCCCGAATCGCACGTGATTTTAACCCTCTTTCTTTATCGCGAGCCATTTTTTCCGCCAATACTTTTTTACTAGCAGGAACAATTTGCTTCACACTTTTATCATTCTTAGCTGTTAACGCCAATACGTGATGACCTTGCTCACGGAAATAATTTACCCATAAAGTAGTTTGAGCTGGATCAGCTAAATCTGCTTTGTTCAATAAAATCAACCGCGGTTTTTGCTGTACAATTTGATCCAGCATCGGATTGCGTGAGGATAAAGGCAAACGCGCATCAATCAGTTCAAAAACAATATCTACAAACTTTAATTTTTCAGAAACTTCTCGACGTGCCTTCGCCATATGCCCTGGGAACCATTGAATCGTCATGTTGATATTTCCTCCTCAGCCTATCAACTTTCCCTTTAGGAGTCGTTAGGCGTTCTTTAGATATAGGCTCAACAGAGTAATTTTTTATAAATTTTCTCTGAACGAATGCCTCTTACTTAATATCTATCCGTTGATATTATAAGGGTTTCATTTCTTACAGTCCACTAAAGATTGAAATTATAACTCAGCTTAAATATCAATTACACACGCCTAACTAAATGAATAGCTTTATTTTCACTTCATTGTCACCTCTTTAAATTTACTCATATTTCTAGCTAAAGCATCCAGATTATTATAGTCATTTTTCTATTTTCTTTTAATCAGTTTAATTATTTTAATGATGATTTAAATAAATAATTAAAGACATTTTCAAAAAACAACATAAAATATATAACCGGTATATAGTTCAAAAGAAACTACTCAAGAAATTTGGTAAGTTAGAATAAGTTATTTTTTGATTATAATGTGTTAAAATGATTTATGGAGGGTGTATGCATCCATTTGATCTCTACTCTCAGCTTTTCTTAACAATGAAACTGAAGACCTTCATTTGATACACCCTCCCCACTGACTTTGTTCAGTGGTTTTTTATTTGCGACTAGTCGTGTAAAAAAGCAGTAATTATTTTTTCTCAGCGTTAGCCACATGTTTTTAATGACATGAAAATTTGATACTTCTTCTCGAAAGTATTCATGTCTAGTCGAAAGTTTCATGCAGTAAATCTTTTGTTAGCCGATCTGCTGATCATTTGAATCCTATTGCATGCACCTATTCTGCCAATTTTATTTTCCTCCTATAATAACTTACTCACAAAGAGCAACACTTACTTGAACAATCATAATCAAGAGCATTCAGCGCAAGGGAAATTGGCGCTTTATAAAATAACAAGATTCTATTTTATATGCACATTTAACCATCCACTTTTTTTATAGAATCAATGAAATAATTCAAAAAGAAAAGAAAAAAACTCTCAGACTTGAGTGCTTTTTTCTTTTTTCTTTTTTTAAGTTATATAAAGCCAGTAGCTGGCTTCTAATAATTTTAATTGATGAATGTGCTTGCTCCTGTTTATAATTGATTCAAAAATATTTTAGTGACACCAATCAGATAAGTGATTGTATACCATTACAAAAAGAAAAAATAGTCCTCAATCAAAAATCAAACCTCATATCTTCTTGAAATTTTTTCCGATTAGGATTGCCTTCGCAACGATAAACCCGTTTATTGCTTAAATCATAAATTGCTGACCAAACAGTATCTTTGCCCGTCTTCCGATCGTATTGACATAAAAAGCCAAACTCACCTGCTAATAATTTCTTTGCCTCAGACAAATCCATATGTTGGAAATTAGAAGATAAATAGTCCATCAACGTTTGATATCGTTCTTCCGCAAACCAATCATCGACAAGGTTTATTTTTCTTGAGAGCAGCTCTGGCAAATGAAAACTATTCGTTGCACAAAGGAATCCTTCATTTTCCAAAGTAGAATGAACTAATTTATCATTTGTAAATTCAACCAAACAGGCGTCTCCAGAAAGATCGGCAATTACTAACGTTCCAGCTGAACAACGAGGAATCCTTTTCAAAAGCTCAAGCGCTTCTTTGACTGTTTTACATTTTTCCAACAACATGCGCAAAATCATTCCAACATTGATTCCTGGCTTTAACTGATCTGGAAACACGGAAGTCAAGGCGATGGTAAGACCTGCTTGATTCACACCGTCTTCCATCTCCACAAAGGCCGTCGTGTTACCCGAAAATGCATAGGAATCAGACATTTTAAAAGAATACAAACAATTCATATATAATTTTTCAATTTCTGTCAAAAAGTCACTATTGCGTCCGAGTAAAAAGGACTGCTCATTCTTAATGACGAAGCTTGAGCAATTCGTAACTTTGACAAGTGCATACATCGAAAAGAGAATAGCATACAGAGAATCTGGTTTAATCTTTTGACCATCCGCAATGCCTTTGATTTCATCAATGATCTCTGGATAATATTCCTCATACACAGGATAGCATTGCTGTGCAAATTCCTTCATTTCTTTTGTAATATCAAAAGGTATGTTGTCTAACAATTGCTTACCATTTTTACTGAGCAGCATTCCCCATTTTTTTCCAATTGCATAATGTGTTCCATTGAATCTTGCATGATACATACATTTTCTCCTTCATCTTCAATTAGGAGTCGACTTCCTATCTCAAGAGTAACTCAATAAAAATTTTACTTCAATTGAATAAAATGAGAACTTTTCTCAATTTTTTTGAATCAGGATTTGCAAAGGATGCTTCGAAAAATGATAAAAGAATTTATTCTCGTCACGCATATCATCTTTCTAATCACGCTGAGGCTTGAAAAAAAAGATGGATTTCTCCATCTTTTACGAAATAATCTTAATATGGGTTAGTGGATAATAGACTGCTTGGGCTTTGCCTAAAATATCTTTACTTTGAACTGTGCCAAATGAACGACTATCCTTTGAAATCCTTCGATTGTCTCCTAAAACAAAATACTCATCTTTAGGTAACTTCTTTTCCCCAATCAATTCATCCAATTTGAAATCTGTTGTATAAGGAGAAACCTGGTGATCATGACTACGGTTGTTCGTCAAAAACGACTCAGCGATCTTTTCACCATTGATATAAAGCTGATCTTTTTCATAGCGGATATCATCTCCAGGCAGTCCAATCACTCGCTTGATGTAGATCGTTCCATCTGCCTGTTGAAACACAATCACATCAAATCGTTTGACCTTACTGAATTTCTCCATCAGAATCATATCACCCTGTGATAATGTTTGATCCATCGAATTACCAGTTACAGGAACAGGAATCAAGAGGAATCCACGAATAACTACACCAAAAAAGAGGGAAATCAAGAGATATTTAACACCTAACCATAGATGTGATTTTGTAACTAAATTTTTCAATTGCTTTTCCCCTCGCAATCAAAACCAACAGAATGAATCTGTTAGTTATTTTTTAACGTTTCTATAGCTTTAGCATAAGCAACATCATTGGATTTGACAAGCGCAAACACCTTTTCTTGAATAGCATCAACTGTTTTATCATCCAATGCCCCAGTTGCAGACAAATTGTTTTCCGTCTGAATTTCTATTACTGCATCCTTCGTTGCTTCATTGAACAAATCTCCTTCTGTAGGATAACCTAAAGCTTTTAGCATGGTATTGAGATTTTTGATCGTATCGTCTGTATCGCCAATACGCCAATTTGATTGCTTGGAGATAGGTGGCAACTTGGCGTATTCAGGATAATCGGCTTCAATCGTCGGTGACACACCCTTTCCTTCAACAGAAGAACCGTCTGGAGCAAACCATTTCATAATCGTCAGCTGAACGAAATTATCTTTACCGATTGGACTGAGTGTTTGAACACTGCCTTTTCCAAAAGTATTCACACCGATAATCGGATAATTTTTATTCTTAACTGCCGCTGCTACTAATTCTGCACCATATGAACTCTCTTGATCTACTAGAAAAACAGTGGGTTCTTTCACTTTGAAGCCCTGATCAATTTTTTTACCCGCTTTGTCAATTGATATCACCTTTTTATTGTTCGAAAACTGAGCAATTGTATCACCGTTGTCTAAAAAATAACTGGCAACCCGTTCTGCCTCAGCGATTAGCCCCCCAGAATTTTGACGAAGATCGATTACAAATGATTTCGCGCCGTCTTTACGGAGCTGTTCAATAATCGTGCGAAATTCTAATGCCGTTGTTTCACGAAAATTATCGATTTGAATTGAGCCAACCGTCGGATTATCTTTATCAACATTGCCCTTCACTGTATCTTCAGGAACAACATCTCGTTCCAGCGATACCTCAAATTGTTCACTACCTCGTTGAATCAGTAATTTTACCTGTGTACCTTTTTTACCTCGAATCATACTTACAATTTGATCTAGTGATTTATCCTTAGTTGTTTTGCCGTTTACTTCCAAAATAATATCTTTGGCTTTCAATTTAGCATTTTCAGCGGGAGAATTTTTCACAGGCACTCGATCAATCACGGGCAGCCGGTTTTCTAACTGTAGATTTGCTCCGATGCCTTCAAAACTTCCGGCCACTTTCGCATTCAATTCTTTGGTTTCCTTTGCGGTTAGAAATTCTGATTCAGGGTCTTGCAAGGACTCCGTCATACCTCTCAAAGCACCTTGAATCAACTGTTCTTTGTCTACTTTTTCAACATAATTTGTACTGATTAAATCATACAAGTCTTGAACGTCATCCAAATCATTACGAGTTATTTTAACGACTGAATCATTATCCATTGCTTGTTTTTGTTCAATAAAATGAGTCACTACCGCAGTAATCACGATAGTACATATGATCGATACGACAAAAATCGATACTGGTAACGTTTTTTTCTGCAAGGCGCATTTTCCTTTCACCCTTTTTTTCATGATAGCATGCTAGAAAAAAAAGGAAAAGCCTTCAACAACTTTTCCTTTTGAATTATTTATTATTTTCTAAGTATTTATCCCAAACTTGATCAAACAGATCCATCGAGTCTAAATAATCGACACTCAATTCTAGATAATCAGCAACCTCGTGATAATCCTCCGATTGCTTAGGAAACATAATGTCCTTAGCGACTGCTCCAGCAAATGCCTCGACTGAATCATGGGGATTATGTCCACGTTGGGTCAAGATATAATGATAAAAGCTTCTTCTCAATTGATTCACCTCGATGATTGTTGTACGTTTTATTGATTAATCATTGGCTTTCTTTTCTTTTGGTAAATACAGACTAAATTGAATGTCATCACCAACAAGATCAATGTGGTTCGCTTTAATAAACATGCCATTTTCTAGTTTGAACTCGTTTAACTTCAACACAATCGTTTGATCTTTAGGATCAATTGCTACCCATTTAGGGAATTTATAGCCGCGTTTTACTGTTGCCATTACTTGACTAACTGGCAAGTTTAAAGAACCAATGGATAAATCTCGCGCTTTTAATTGAATATTGCCATTATCCATAACAAACGGATCAAAGTAAAGATAAAAATCAACATTTGCACCTAATATTTTGAATTCGCCCTTTAGCATTGCTTGATTTTCCAAGTAGAACTCATATTTCACATCCGAACCTTTTTGCAAATCATTCAAAAAGTATTCCATTACGGTGTTTAATTTCTTTTTATTTGTGTTCATCGTCAAAACTGGTGAACCCTTTGGTACCGTTGTTTCACTGCTAGGTGGCAAGTTTGTTTCTCTGGCTGTAAATATACGGACGGTAGAGAAAATAATTCCGCCTAATAAGATGCCTACCAATACGAGAAACGCGATTTTCCAACCGTTGATTTTGTTATGAACGGTTTTCGTTGTTCTTGTTTCTGCCTTTTTCTTAGTATCTTTATGTTCTTCGATTTCTTTGTTTTCTTCCTTTTCTGTCATTAATTACGCTCCTTTGTTAACCATAAATCCTTCGTATCGACGATTTTCTCTTGAATCGCTGTCGCCATCAACTGGTAGCCTAAATTATTCGGATGGAAGTTATCTTCGTCGTATAGTGCATCATTCTTCACTTCTGAGGTAGAACTTGTCGATGTCTCAGCACTATCTTTCGTGGCGATTCCTTTATAAAGCAGATCATTGACGGGAACAAAGAAGCAATTCGACATTTCCTTGGTCAATCGCTCGGTCTCTTTATTCCAATTGTCTACAACCGTCTGCATCGCCTTGATATCTGGGAAATTCAAGTAATAAGGATTGTAGATTCCTACGACATAAATTGGAGCCTTCGGATTAAGCTCTCGCATTTCAGCTAAAATATCGGTCACATACTCGCCGTATTTTTTGATTGGACGATTGAACTGCTTAGCTGTTTTTGCGGTGAGATTTTTTTGAAAGGCTTGGAAAAGATCGTTCCCGCCAACGGTCATGGTGATTAGATCCGCACTGGCAAGACTGCTTCGTAAGTCTGAATCCTTTTTTACACGTTTTAAAATCTGATCACTGCGTTCGCCCGAAACACCATAGTTGTCTTTTTCAACCGAAGTCAATTCATATTTTTGTTGCAGCGCATCGGTCACTAAAGGTACATATCCACCGCGTTTTGTCTCATCGCCTACTCCTTCAGTCAGTGAATCACCTACTGCAACGAAGTGAACAGATTTCTTATAGTTCTGACTTTCATCTCGAACTACGCGGATTCGCGACTCGGCTTTAGGAATAGTTAAAAAAAGAATAGTCAAAGTAGCAACTGCTGCTACCAATGGAATCAGTAGTATTGAAAATCGTTTCATTCATCTGCTCCTTCTTCTGATTCATAGCTCGTTATAGATTACCTTTGATTAGAAAGGTTCTCTTTGGTAAAAAAAGCGCCTCTATCTCTAGAGGCAGGGACATCTAATCTGTATAATACATGATAGCAAAAGCACCAGGTCCCGTATGGGTAGCCACGATTGGGTTTGTGTGCAGAACTGGAATATGCATATCCGGGAACATCTCTTGTAAAGCTTGCTTAGCCTCGTCAATAAAATCGAGCTTTCCAGCGTAAGATATCCCGATTTGTTTCACATTAACTTTTGCTAACTCATCTTTAAAAGCCGCAAACCATTTGCTAAATGTCTTTTTGCCGCGCCCCTTCGTAATCGGCAACAATTCGCCATCTTCCAGCTCCATCACTACTCGCATATTTAATACACTGGAAATAACTCCAGCTACACGACTAATTCGTCCGCCCTTAACTAAATTATCGAGTGAAGAAATACCGATAAATAGCTTACTGTGATCTTTCACTTTTTCAACACCAGCTAAAACTTCTTCTAACGATGCACCCTCTTGTGCTAGCTTAGCTGCTTCAATTACTTGAAAGGCTTGTGATTGGTCGATAAATCCGCAATCAATAACTGTTACATTACTGCCGCTAAGAAACGTTGCTTGACGCGCTGCTTCGGCAGTCCCGCTTAAAGTATGTGACATATGGATCGAAACGATAGGACTTCCATCTTTTCCTAATTCATCATATAATTCTGCAAAATAGCCAATCGGTGGTTGACTTGTTTTGGGTAGATTTTTAGCCTGCGCCATCATCTCCATAAAGCGCTCGCCTGTTAATTCGTCATCGTCAGGATAGACCACATCGTCAATCATCACTGACAAAGGGATAACAGTAATATTTAATTCATCTCGAACCGATTGTTCAATCGTACAAGATGAGTCGGTTACAATTTTAACATTTGGCATTCTGATCCTTCTTTCCATACCTAGTTTCAAATTAATTTCAGTATATCAAAACTAACGAAATAAATCATTGTTGAAACTACTTCTTTAAAATTCTTGAAAGAACCGCGTCCTTACGAATCAGTTCTTTGATAAGTTTCAAAATAATAATCATACGGGTTCTTTTCATCCCTTTGACCTTGATTTCGCTCCGTCAGCTGCCACTTACTCCATTCGATTTCTGGAAAATAAGCATCGCCCTCAAAGCTTTCTTCGATAAAAGTCCGATAAATTTTCTCACAGTATGGCAGAAATTCTGTATAAATCGCAGAACCACCAGCAATAAAGGTCTCTCCGTCATTCTCGCGAGAAAATGCCAAGACCTCCTCCAAAGAATGCATCACCACCACATTTTTAGCCTGATAGCTCTTATCTCGTGTTAAGACAATCGTTTGACGATTTGGTAGTGGTCGTCCTCCCATTCCTTCGAAGGTTTTCCGTCCCATGACTAAAGTGTGATTGATCGTTGTTTCTTTAAAAAATCGCAGGTCATTTGGCAAGTGCCATGGTAAATGATTATTTCTACCAATCAAACCATTTTTATCCTGCGCCCAAATTGCAATTAACATACCGTTCCTCCTACCACATAATAAAAATTTTAATTTTCCTCAATAATTTCGCTCAGATACTCCCAGCGGTTCATTTTCTCATCCAGATCCTGCTCCGTCTGATCAATTTCTTTTTGTAAATCCTGTAATTTTGTAAAATCATCGCCTTGATGATTCATCGCTTCCGTCAATTCGTCGATCTTACTTTCTAACAACGCGATATCATCTTCAATTGTTTCCCATTCTTTCTGCTCGTTATAGGAAAGTTTCTTCTTGCGCTCTTTTGGTTGAGGTTTTGCCTTAACAGCCTTCTCCTCTTTTACTGGTTTTTGCTGATCTAGATACTCCACAATCGAGCCAAAATAAGAAACAATTTTCCCATCTCCTTCAAAGATCAATAATTTTTCAGCTACCTTATCTAAAAAATAACGATCATGAGAAACAGTAATCACAGCGCCTGAGAATTCCTGTAAATAATCCTCTAATACTGTCAACGTGGCGATATCCAAATCATTCGTAGGTTCATCCAGTAATAAAACATTCGGTTGTTGAGTCAGCAATTTTAATAGATAAAGTCGTCTTTTTTCGCCACCTGATAATTTTCCAATTAGTGTTCCATGCATAAATCGAGGAAATAAAAAACGCTCTAGTATTTCCGCTACACTAATTTGTGAACCATCTCGCTGCTTGACTTCCTCCGCCGCTTCTTGCAAATAGGCGATCATTCGTTTATTGGGAGCAAGCGTTTCATTTTGTTGGGTGTAATAAGCCAAACGAACAGTTTCACCAATTTCAATAACACCGCTGTCTACTTGTAATCTTCCAGCTAAAAGGTTGAGCAAGGTTGATTTTCCTGCCCCGTTCTTCCCAGTAATACCTAAACGTTCCCTCGTTTGAATTAGTAAATCAAACTGATCCAGAATTTTTTTCCCTTCGATCGCATACGAAGCTTTCTTTACTTCCAAAACCTTCTTACCAAGTCGAGTCGTCGCAATGTTCATCTCAAGCTGTCCATCGGTCTTGACTTGATTTAGATTCTCTTTCAAGTCTTCAAACCGGTTGATCCGCGCCTGCTGCTTGGTTGTTCGAGCCTTGGCACCCGCACGCATCCAGGCTAGTTCCTGTTTGTACAGCTGTTTTCTTTTACCTTCCTGTTCAATGGCGATCCGATCACGTTCAGCCTTTTCAACTAGATACGCTTCATAATTTCCATGATATTCATAAAGATTACCAAAAGAAAGCTCAAAAATGCGATTTGTCACTCGATCTAAGAAATAGCGGTCATGAGTGACCATCAACAGTGAGCCTGTATAGCTTTTCAAATAACTTTCTAACCATTGAATCGCATCGTAGTCTAAATGGTTCGTTGGTTCATCTAACAATAGGAGATCTGGTGCATCAATCAGAACTTGAGCCAATGCGACACGCTTGATTTGTCCCCCTGAAAGCTCTCCGATTCGCTTATTCAATGTGTCTATCCCTAGCTTGTTCAAGATCGCTTTCGCTTCACTATCAGCTGTCCAAGCGTCTTGCTTATTCATCGCTTCTTCGGCTAGACTAAATTGTCGCTGAGAGTCTGCAGTATTCTCATGAGATAAATTTAGTAAAGCCTTTTCATAGTCGCGGACTGTCTGCATTAGCGGATTATTCCCTTGAAAAACAACATCCAAAACCAATAATTCTTCAGAAAAAGGCTGTTCCTGCGCTAAGTAGCCAATCCGATAATCGCTCGCTTTTTCGATTGCCGAAACATCACCATCTCCACTATCCTTATCGGCTAGAATTGTTAGCAGACTGGATTTACCAGTTCCGTTGACTCCGATCAATCCAATTCGATCTTTCTCGTGAATTAAAAAGGAAATACGATCAAATAACGTCTTATCTCCAAATGTTTTGTATAGCTCTGTTACTTTTAATTCTTTCATCTCAAACCATCCTCAAATTTCTCTACGTTATTGTAACAAAAAAAGACCGTAAAGGAAATTTTTCCTTTACGGCTTTCTCAACTATAAAAAAAGTATAAAATTTTCAGAAGAGTATATCGCTTTACAGCAGACATATCCATATATGGCTTCACAAAATAGTTTTTCCGGCAATAAGCAAAAATATTTAGAAATATTTTGGTCTTATTGCTGAGACACACAGCGACTGCTTGCAAAGCTGATATGGAACAGTACCTACTTGGTGCTCAAAAGCTGAGCAAGTTCGCGAAGCCTTTCTTAATTCTTACCAATTAAAATCAGCAAAATCCAAGAAGTGACGTGAATGAGCCGGACCTCTTCCGTGTGGACCATGTCCATGCGATGGTCGTGGACCATCGAAGCCTCTACCTCCACCAAAGAATTCCTCTGAATCTTCTTCGCCTAACTCATTTTTTAACCTTTCATTTAATTTCTCAACTAATCGTGTCCATTCTGCCTTCTCCTCATCGCTAAAATCAGCAAATAACTCTTCTCCAAAATCTGGCGCATCAGAAATCTTTTCAGCTTCTTCGCGACCTTTTTCAGTTAAACGAATGATCATCACACGACGATCTTGTTCTGAGGCTTCGCGGGTAATCAATTCTTTATCCTCTAGCTTTTGCAATAATTCTCCAACTGATTGAGCTCGCATGCCAAGGTCGAACGTCAAATCTTTTTGACTAATCTCTGGATTCATCTTTAATAATGCTAGTACCCTTCCTTGACCTCGATGTGGACCGTAACCCTGATTTTTTGCCATTTGACGATGGTAATAACGTCGTAAGTCATGTTGTAGCTTCACAAATTGTTCATTCATTTGATTTTCCATAATAATCTCTCCTTATTTTGTTCAGGCACCTTACATTTATATAATACAGGTACCTGAACAATATATCAAGGAAGTACCCAAAATTATTCCGGTACCTTAGTAATTTCTTTAGAAATCTGCTTCAAATGATAAACTAATTGTAAAGTTAGTTCGAAATTCAGGGAATTCTTTTTCTGGTCACACCAACACAAAAAAGTGACAAAAAAACAAGCATCCTTAATTGAATGCTTGTTTTAAATATCTTTTAAAATTGATCGCCATATACATCATCCACATTTTTCGTTGGATCAATTACGATATATAAGCTTTTTGTTTTTTCAGAAACTTTTGTTGATTGGTATACATTGTCAAGACCTTCAGTGTCTTTGTCCTTATAAGGGAAATACACAGAATCAGGATGCCCTGCACGATAAATAATATCCATCCGTTCGATGTCTTCGAATTTACGTGCACGTTCAAACATTCCTAGCTCTAGTCCGCCTAAGTTGATATCTGTTGTTTGAACATGGTCGCCTTCTTGATAAATTTCGATCTTGAATCCCGCACATGGATGAATTTCTACAAATTCACTCCCATGAATTCTTCCGAAGCTAGTGGTAATTTGTTTAATCCACAAATCGCCAATGTAACGACGATCAATCGTCCATGTTTCGCCATTACGAAAATAGAATTTTAACGCTGTCATTTCTCTTGCCATTCTACATTCTCCTCACTACTAATCTAAAACAAGTTTAGCATACCTTGAGTAAACGGTCACATGTTGTGCTCTCACTTCACTTTTTTTAGGAAAGCTGCTGTTTCTACAATTACTCGCTGATGATCAGCTTCCCCGATCAATTGCTTTCCGTCAAAGGCTTTAATGGAAAATGACACTCTGTTTCTTTCATTTTCAAGCATTTCTGCCTCAACTTTTACCTCTGCTCCCACAGTAGACGGTACTAAATGCTTTAGCGTCATTTTAAAGCCAACACTGGTCTGCTCAGAAGAGAGTTCGGGTGCTAAGAGCTGCTTAGCACAATTCTCCATCATCGCTACTAAGGCTGGGGTCGCCAACACTTCTAAATCACCTGAACCCATTTTTAACGCTGTTTGTTCTTCTTTAACTTGATAAAGCTGGATTAATTTTTTCATGACATCTCCTTTTCTAAAAAATCTTCTGCAAAAGCAAGTAATGCTTCTTTTTCGTTTTTCAAATTCCCTTCAACAACTTCTTGCTCCAATTTGTTTAAAGTCATACTGATCCAAGGTCCGCGAGGATAATCAAAATGATCCTTCACTTCATTGCCCTTTAAAGCTAAATCCTTCAATGAATAGATCGGCAAAAATTGATAAAGCAAACGAATTTTTGCTAGGTTTGGTTCGCGATCAAAATAATAAAGTAAGTATTCTACAGACAATGCCAATTCTCTGCCAAGTTGATATAATGTCCAATTATCCCACTCAAATTTCAAACGGAATTGTAGAGCCGGTACCATCTCAGTTACTTCTCTAATCAATTGATTAGAACATTTCCATTCCTTCATGAAGTAGCGGATATCTGTGATATTCATATCCAACATGATCATTAAAAGCGTCCATGCTTGTCGCTCAGTTGGAACGGCAGGCCCGTGAAGCTCAGAAAAATTTAATAACGCAGTGCCGTAATCACGCAGCCCTGGACAATAAATATAGCATTCTGATTCGACAAAAGAACGCAAGCCTGCTTCTCTGAAGGAACCCATCATTAGTTTGACAAATTCTACGTTGATCCGTTCCACAGATATCTTAGCTAATAGTGAATGATATTCTTGAATCGCCTCGAAGGTATTAGGCTCTAATGTAAAGCCCAAATGGCTTACAAATCGTAGAGCACGCATCATCCGCAGAGCGTCCTCGTGAAATCGTTCATAGGGATTTCCCACTGCCCGTAAAACTTTATTTCGCAGATCGTCTAATCCATCAAACAGGTCAATCACCGTTCCGTCGATTCCCACGGCTAACGCATTAATGGTAAAATCACGACGCTTTAAATCTTCCTTTAGCGAACGAACAAATTCCACATGATCCGGACGACGATAATCCTGATAGGTTGACTCCGTTCGAAATGTCGTCACTTCATAGGTGGCTTCCTTTGTAATTACCATCACTGTGCCATGATCAATTCCAACATCGATGGTCCTATGAAACAGTTCTTTTACTTCTGCCGGAAAAGCACTGGTAGCTATGTCAACATCATGGATTGGTTTATTCAGTAGAATATCTCGCACGCTGCCTCCAACATAGTAAGCTTCATACCCTGCTTCTTGCAATTTACGCAGAATCGGCATCGCACCTTGAAATTCTAATGGAAAAGCTTCTAATCTCATTGTGTCTCCCCTTCCGTCAAACCATCTTTGCGCTCGAAACGAAAACGATCGCGTTGGTTAAACTTCGCCATATTGCGATTGAAGGTCTCTGTTAAATCAATCCCTAAAGAGTTCGCCATGATAATCGTCACAACTAGGACATCTCCCAGTTCTTCTTCGACTGTTTTTGGCTTCTCTGTTTCTTTCTTTGGCTTTTCTCCATAATAATGATTAACCTCGCGGGCTAGCTCTCCAACTTCCTCTGTTAAACGGACTATTTGCCCGAGCGGAGAAAAATAACCGGTTTTAAATTGTTGAATATAATCATCAACTTCCTGTTGCATGATTTTCATTGTCTTTTCATTCATCAAACCACCTCAAACCTATCTTATCAAAAAACAGATTTGTTTCCTATCATGTTGTTGTAACTATCTGAATTTCATGCTATGTTGGTTGAGGACTGAAATTGTACAGAATCAGGTTTTACTCACTATCCAATCAGCAAATAAAAACAGGAGGTGTCGTATGGAAACGACTATGACTACACGGATCAAAGAAATTCTATTTATTGTGGTGGGAACAGCGATTTATGCATTTGGTCTCGTCTATTTAAATATTGCGAATCATTTAGCAGAAGGCGGCGTCACTGGTATTACATTGATTATTCGCGCTCTTTTTGGCATTGATCCCGCCTACACAACATTACTCATCAATATTCCATTGATTTTGATTGGCGGAAAAATTTTGGGAAAACGTTCTTTTTATTACACCATTTTAGGAACCGTTTGCTTGTCGGTATTCTTGTGGATCTGGCAAAGAATCCCTCTGCAGATTAACTTGGACCACGATTTATTTATCGTATCAATTTTGGCGGGGTTATTTGCCGGCTTTGGCAGCGGTTTGGTTTATCGTAATGGTGGAACAACCGGCGGTGCTGATGTCATCGCTCGAATATTGGAACAAAAGATCGGCTTCACCATGGGAAAATCATTGCTGATTTTCGATATCGTTGTGTTGATCTGTTCATTAACCTACCTAGACCTGAAACGAATGATGTACACACTAATCGTCTCATTTGTCTTTAGTAAAGTCGTGGATGTACTATCTTCAGGCGGTTATGCAGCCAAGGGTGTGATGATCATCTCAAACGAAAGCAATGTAATTGCTGAATTATTGATGGCGCATTTGGAACGAGGGGTAACTTATCTTCATGGTGAAGGTGGCTTCTCATCAGAATTAAAACGCATCGTTTATATTGTGGTTTCTCAACAGGAAATAAATGAAGTGAAAAAAATCATCCACTCTGTTGATGAAAAGGCCTTTATCCTAATTAGTAACGTCCATGATGTTGAGGGTGAAGGATTTACTTACTTAAGGCCTCAGCGACGAAGATTTACTTTAAAACGCTCCAATTAAAAAGCATCGCACGGACTGACATTCATTGCCAGTCGTGCGATGCTTTTAACTATTTAGCTTAAGTTTCAAGCGATTCAACTCATCTGATAACGTTAGAAAAGCTTCCTTATCACCATCTTCTAGAGCCATATCAATTTGTTTCTTGAGCAGATTCATTTGAGCTTCTTTTTCCTGGTACTTCAAGAAATTCTCAACTTCTGAAATAATTTCCTCACTTACATTGTCATTCCATGAAAGAGCAGGATTGTCCTCAAGCACGGATAAGTATTGGGCATTTTGCCAAGAATGCGGAAACACACATTCCAAGTATAAAGGCTGTTGCCAATGCAGACGAATCTCATGAAAAATTTGATCACTATTAGAAAACTGATGACCTTCAATCGAAAATACCATCGGTTCTTCTCGTTGAGTGATATCGCGAAAAACCAATCCACGTTCTGTTTCTAAAGCTTGCTCCACAATATGGACATTTCGCAAAATCGCCTCATGATTAATTAGATAGTTCAAAATCCAGATCACTTCTCGCCGTTGAAAACTCACATTGTTGATCAACCAAACAAGAAATTCGCGTTTTTCACCTACATCGATCATTTTTCCTCACCTCTCTACTCTTCTAGTAATGATTGTACTTCCAAATCACCTGGTTCCATTTCTAAATAGTTGGTTAATACAGCGCGGGCTGGTTCCAATTGCCCATCTTCTCGTAAAAAGATGCCGTAAGCTTTTAAGAAATCTGGTTCATGAGCTAAATCCTCATAAGCCTGTTTATAATACGTACCGGCAGCCGCGAAATCCTCTAGTTCGTTATAAGCCTGAGCTAAATTCCATGCGGCATAAGGATTTCCCTCTTCCTCCATTTGGCTAATCATTTCAATCGCCTTATCCGGCTGATCCTCATTTAAATACAGATTACTTAAGGTTAACAGGGACTCATCCGTTTTATCCCCCGTTTCAAGAGCTTGCAGCAATAATTCCTCTGCCTTTTTGCTATCACGTAAACGATAAGCAATTTCTGAAGCCAAATGTAAGAGCTCGACCTGATAAGGATTTTCCTTGATCCCTTCTTCAGCGGCAAGCAACGCTTCTTCTAGCAGCTCCTCTTCTTTCAAGCTGTCAGCAAGATAGTAATAGCCGCTTTGATATTGTGGATCAAGCGTAATCAGTTCTTGCAAATAGTTGATCGCTTTTTGATGATCGTGGATTTGATAGTAAGTAAAACCTAATTGGAATAAACGATCAGAGGTATGTTCCTGCTCTAAAGCACGTTCTAAAAACGGAATGGCTTCTTCAAAGCCCCCCATCATACTATAGGCTGTACCGATTCGCTCATCAATCGAGATGTTGGCAATTTCGTCGACTCCTTGTTTTTGAAGCTGTCCATATTCATTGATGGCTTCTCCTAATTGATTGGTTGTAAAGTGAAGTTCAGCTAAAGCAAAGGTAATCAACGGTTCCTCTGGTGCAATCGTTTTTGCCTGTAATAATTTTGCTTCACTCACTTCTGGAATGCCTAAGACCTGATACAAATCAGCTGTTACTAGTAGGCTTTCTAAATAATTATCACTTTCTGGTTCAATTTTTTCTAAATATTCAAAGGCACCATCAATGTCATCATTCTCGATGGCAATCTCTGCTAATGAAAGATAAAAGACATCCTCTTCTGGAAAATCCTTTAACAATTTCTCCAAAATACGTTTAGCTTCCTCTAGAAATCCCAATGCTTGAAGTTCTTCTGCTAAACTTGCCAGTATTTCTGGTTCGTCATTTTTTAGGGCCTCTTCAAACAGTAGATTGGCCTCGCCTAAATCTTCATCTTTTAGTGCTGCGAGCATTTTTTCACTATAACTTGACATCTATTCTCCCCTGATCTCTGTAACGATTTTTTGATATATTTCAAATGTTTGAAGTAATTCTTTTTGCGTCGGAACCTTTTTCATTCCGACTTCACCGACTTGAATTAATCCCGCCAGTGGTTTTTCTTTTGCTAGTGCAATCACCTGCTGACCGTAATCAGCCAACGAGATTCCCTCTGGTACAATGATTGGAAAACCTAATCGCACCAACCATATCATAAAATTTTTGAAATTGAAATGAAGATTACTTGCTGAAACATTCCATGCCAATTCAAACAACAGACCGAACATTGTTTTCATACTATTTGATAGCAGCGAGCCGTTTTCCGTTTGAAAAAAAGCTTTCTCAAAGGTTTTCCCGAAATCATTGAGCTGTTGACTGTTGGTTTGATAATAATTGATCAGCCTTTCGCTAAACGCCGAGAATGACTGCTGCAAAAGCGCCTCGCTGGTAGGAAAATTTACATACAGACTTTGTAAAAAAGGGTAATCACAAACGATTCCACAGCGAATCAACGTCAATAGATCCACCATTTTGCCGGTTTTTTGCTGATCTGCTAAGGTATGATCAAATAGGATGCTTTGAGGCACCTCTTCAATCTCCATGACTGTCATTAAATTTTTTTCTGAGAGAATTTGATCAACAAACGAGAGACTTTGAGCAAAGGATCTCAGCGAAACTGGTAAAAAGCACAGCTCGGTATCAAAGTTTGTCACATGGTGAGTAAATCCTAACAGTTCTATTACCCCTTCATTACCAATTCCAAGAAAAATCGTTTCCTTTTGCCGACTAAACCGTTCCAGAAAGTGAATCAGCTCTTGAAAATTATCCATAGTATTGCAATAGCGATTATTCGGCGTGATGAACCAATCATGTGTACTTGATTTTGGAATAAATTGTCTTAACTTTTCCGCGTATAAATCATAATAACGCTGGTTGCCGCAAAATAGAATCTGTTTATTTTCCAAATCTTTTTTGCGCATCATTGAAGCGACGGTTTCACCATACGTGATTCGCGTCTCCTGAAGTTTGTTTCGGTATGTTACTTCCATCACGTTCACCCCGTTTACTTCATTTTATACTACAAAAAAACCTCCCGCAACAAATCTGCGAAAGGCTGATAGTTATTTCTAGGATATTCCTCAAAATCTTTCAAGTTTCTATATTTTTGAATAGATTGAAAACTCACTACACATAAATTATATGACTTATTGATTTTGTGGTGTTTGCTGTTGGTCCTGGACTGGCGTTTCTTGATTCGAAGGGTTTTGTTCCCCATTTGATTGATTTGATTGAACGCCTTGATTTCCTTGCGGCGTTTGCTGTTGATTTTGTTCTTGCTGCGGGATCTGCTGTTGCTGATTGTTTTGACCCTGCTGCGGTGTTTGTTGCTGATAATAATTCTGTCCTTGTTGTGGTGTCTGTTGATACGGTTGTTGATTTGCCCGCTCTTCCACCTGAGACAATTCCTCAAAAGTGAGCACACCATCGTTATTTAAATCTGATGGCGAATAACCCTCCTTAATTACCCGTTCACCATTTGACAAGATACGCAGGACCGTAACTTGTTCTCCCCAAGGTGTAGTCAATACCTGTCCAATACTCGACGTATCAACTGTTGATGATTCAGCAGTTGTTTCTGTTGACACACCTGTAGAATCATTTAAACTTATTTCCCGCTTTGGAATAACTTCATCATCGGAGGACCCATAGAAATATAATCCAACCATCACACCGATGAGTATTAGTGGAACTGATATTAGTAATATGATAAAGTTGCGCCGCTTCCTCTTTTTATCTTCTCTTTCTATTTGTGCTTCTGCCTCCAAAAAAGCTTGTCGCCACTTAGGATCATTTTGTCTTTGTGCAAGAAATTCATATGAATGCCAAGAATCATTTTTTGGTACATAGTACAATTTCTCCTTCGACATCGCTTCACCCACCTTCTTCTTTTTCATTAAATCCTCTTTATTATTCTATCGTAAGCAAAGCCTTTCGTAAAATGAAAAATAAGTTAAAAATTGAGTGAAATAACGATTCTTCGCGGAAATAAGATTCAAATAATCTTAGTTCTATTTTTAGAGAAAAAAACCGTTGCGACTTTAGAGTCACAACGGTTTCAGCAGCAAAAATTATTTAACTGCATCTTTTAGCGCTTTACCTGGTTTGAATGCAGGTACTTTGCTTGCTGGAATTTCGATTTCTTCACCAGTTTGTGGGTTACGTCCTTTGCGGGCCGCACGTTCACGTACTTCAAAGTTACCGAAGCCGATCAACTGAACTTTTTCACCTTCAGCTAATGCGTCTTGGATAGTTGAAAATACAGCATCGACAGCAGCTGTAGCGTCTTTCTTAGTTAAGTCAGTAGCTGCTGCAACTTTTTCGATCAATTCTGCTTTGTTTGCCATGAATGAATTCACCTCCTGAGAAATGAGTATTGATGTTAAAAACATCAACTGATAAACTGAGTGGTCCAGTCATCAGTAAAGAAATATTGATTTGGTCAATATTCTGTTATAACGATAGCATAAGAACCTTATGTTAGCAAGGTTTTTAGCGATTAATGGCATAAAATTCATGGTTGTTTTATCATTCAGTGAAATCTGTTGTCAGCAAAATAAAAGTATGATAAAATACCTTATTTTCTTCTGCGGGCGATTATTTTTATCGGTGTTCCTTCAAATTCAAAAGCTTTTCGAATTTGATTCTCTAAAAAGCGCGCATATGAAAAATGCATCAGTTCTTCTTCATTCACAAATACAACAAAAGTTGGTGGCTTTACCGCAACCTGAGTAGCATAAAAAATCTTCAAACGTTTGCCTTTATCTGTTGGTGTCGGATTGATCGCTACCGCATCCATGATGATATCATTCAGGACAGATGAAGGAATTCGTAAGTTTTGATTCATGCTGACTTCTTCAATCATCATCGGAATCTTGTTCAATCGTTGCTTCGTCATAGCAGACACAAAGACGATTGGTGCATAATCTAAGTAGGCAAACTCATCACGAATCTCTTCCTCAAATTCTTTCATGGTATTGGTATCTTTTTTTACCAAATCCCATTTATTAACGACAATAATCACTCCACGGCCCGCTTCATGAGCATATCCAGCAATTCGTTTATCTTGCTCCCGAATGCCTTCTTCTCCATTTAAAACGACGAGAACGACATCTGAACGATCGATGGCACGCATTGCACGCATCACAGAATATTTCTCAGTGTTTTCGTAAACTTTCCCACGTTTTCTCATTCCAGCAGTATCAATCATCGTAAACTCTTGACCATTTTCACCAACAAATTTTGTATCAATCGCGTCACGTGTCGTTCCTTCAATATCAGAAACAATGACACGATCTTCACCTAAAATAGCATTAATCAAAGAAGATTTACCGACATTTGGACGGCCGATCAAACTAAATTTGATTGACTGGTCTTCATCCTCTTCATTATCTGCTGGGAAATGTTTGACTGCTTCATCCAGTACATCTCCCAAGCCGAGCCCATGGCTTCCTGATACAGGGTACGGTTCACCTAAACCCAGTGAATAAAATTCGTAGATATCGTTTCGCATTTCAGGATTATCGACCTTATTAACCATCAAGATAATCGGTTTTTTACTACGATACAAGATTTTAGCAACAGCTTCGTCGGCATCAGTGACGCCTTCTTTTCCGCTCGCAACAAGTAAAATGACATCCGCTTCATCGATAGCGATCTGTGCCTGTTGTTTAATCTGCTCCATAAATGGTTCATCACCAATATCAATTCCGCCGGTGTCAATAATTGAAAATTCGTGGTCTAGCCACTCGCCTTTTGCATAGATCCGGTCGCGTGTAACACCTGGAGTATCTTCAACGATCGAAATGCGCTCTCCAGCGATCCGATTAAACAATGTTGATTTACCGACATTTGGACGACCAACAATTGCAATTGTAGGATTTGACATAATTTAATTCCTCGTTTCTATTAATTACTTTTCTACTAGAAAAAAATCATCTGAGAGATACAGCAGATACCCGACATTCTAAAAATGCCGGTGCTTTTTCCAAATTCTCTTTAGTTTAACTAAGAAAACTCCTTCTTGCAAGAGAAGGAGCCATTTTCATTAAAATATAAGGTATTCATTTATGCTGAAAAACGGACCAGACAAAAAAGACGTACTAAAGCACGTCTTCAATGATTTCTATTCTTGTTCTTCTGAATCTTCATTTAAAGCATCGCCTAAAATATCACCCATTGTGAAACCAGTATTTTCTTCTGGCAACTCATATGAGTCTTCTTCCACCGGCTCTGGTTTTGCTTCTTCTGGTTTCTCTTCTAATGCTTTAATTGAAAGAGCCACACGATGGTCCTCAGGATGTACTTCTAGAACTTTCACCTGTACTTGGTCGCCTTCATGCAACACTTCGTGAGGAGTTGCAATATGTTTGTGAGAGATCTGAGAGATATGCACTAAACCCTCAACACCTGGGAAAATTTCAACAAATGCACCAAAACTGGTCAAACGTTTCACAGTTCCTTCAAGTACAGAACCTGGAGCCGCTTTTTCTTCAATATCTGTCCAAGGTCCAGGCAGATTCGCTTTGATAGATAATGAAATCCGTTCTTTTTCTGGATCAACAGAAAGGACTTGAACTTCTACTTCATCACCAACGCTTAATACATCAGCAGGTTTTGCCACATGACTGTGAGAAATCTCTGACACATGAACCAATCCGTCGATGCCGCCAAGATCAATGAACGCGCCAAAGTCTGTCAAACGAGCAACTTGTCCTTTGATAACTTGACCTTCATACAAGTCTGCCAAGATTTCCTTTTTCTTCTCAGCTTTCTCCGCTTCAACAACTGCTTTATGAGATAGAATCAAACGATTCTCAGAAGGTTCGATTTCAATAATTTTAAATTTCAATGTTTTTCCAGTATATACCGAAAAATCATCTACAAAATGGTCATCAATCATTGAAGCAGGTACAAATCCGCGCACTCCTACATCAACTACCAAACCACCTTTAACGCTGCTGGTTACTGGTGCTTCGATGATTTTTCCATCTTGGAATTCTTTCTCAATATCTTCCCAAACTTTCTTCGCGTCTAGGCGGCGTTTAGAAAGGAGATAACTTCCATTTTCTTTGTCTTTTCCAATAGAAGAGATAACGACTAAATCAAGAATATCGCCAACCTTGACTTCTTCATTGATATCTTCAACAGGTAAAGTTGAAAGCTCTTTAGCAGGAACAACACCTTCTACTCCCGCACCTTCAATACCAACGATAACTTGTTTATCTTCTAAGGCAAGCACCTCGCCTTTAACAATATCGCCAACTTGAACTTCATTCACACTTTCCATTGCTGCTTCCATGGAAACATTCTCGTTATCCATCGAATTTTGTTCTAAATCTGTCATGTCGTTTGTCCTCCTTACCAACAATTCTGCGTAAACTGCACTACATATCCTATTTTAGATGAATCCACATGAAAAATAAAGCGATTTCTTCTTTTTTTCTAAAAAATTGAAAGAAATTCGCTTTATTTATCGTTTTTATCCAAAATTTAGAAACCTTTTGACTGGATTACCTCTTTAATCTTCGTTACTACCTGTTCAATCGACATTCCAGTCGTATCGACCAATTCAGCATCTTCTGCCTGAATAAGAGGCGAAACTTCCCGATGCGAATCCAAATAATCTCGCTTAGCAATGGCCTCTTTAATCGCTTCAAAATCCATCTCTATTCCTTTTTCTTGATTTTCCTTATATCGACGTTGTGCTCGTTCCTCAACACTTGCGACTAGAAAAATTTTCACTTCTGCTTGCGGCAGTACGGTTGTACCAATATCACGACCATCCATGACAACACCGCCAGCTTGAGCTAGCTTTCTTTGCGCTTGGACTAATTCTTCACGAACTTTTCTATGAGCGGATACCTCAGAAACAGCCCCCGTCACGTCCGGCTGTCTAATTGCCTGTGTGATCTCTTCATCATCAGCGAAGACAAGTTGTCCATGAGCAGATTGCTTGAAGGTGATTGGATACTTTTTTGTTAATTCGGCTAAACCATCTTCATCTGAAAATGCAATATTGTGCTTGATTGCTAAAAAAGTTATAGCTCGGTACATCGCACCCGTATCCACATAAATAAAATGAAAGTCACTCGCTAAAATTTTTGCTACGGTGCTTTTACCAGACGATGCGGGACCGTCGATTGCAATTGAAATTTTTTCCATGTTTCTGCCTCTTTTCAATAAATAAGCCGTAATCGCTAGCGATTACGGCAAAGTATTCAAATTATTTAATACGCACTTGCTGACCTGGATCAAAATAGAAATTGCTTCTATCCATCCCATTCAGTCTTAAAAATTCATCGACACTCAAGCCATAGCGTCCAGCAATTTGTTGTGGACCTTCACCTGCTTGAACTGTACCGTATTGTGCGTTTGCATCATTCGTTGTACTTGAAGATGGTGTTGTTTGTTGCGCTGCGGCTGCAGAACGTGATGCTTCTGCTTGCGCTTGTGCCTCTGCGGCTGCCTGAGATTCAGCTGCAGCTTGTTGCTGTGCTTGCTGATCAGCGGCTTGTTGCTGCTCTTGTTGATTTGCTTCTGAATCAGTTGAAGATGTGCTTTCTTCTGTACTACTTTCTTCGGTGCTTGACTTTTCTGTTGAAGAAACCTTTGATACCTGAGTCGTACTTTCAGGAGAGGCTGCTGGCTTGTCGTTATCACGAGTAATCCAGAAAAAGGCACCAGCTGGAATCAAAATAAGGGCTAATAATAATGCGACTAGAATCGTCAAGAATTTCGTATTTCCGCCACCTTTGTTTCCACCACCACTACGACGAGACTGGCTGCGTGAATAGGTTTCTTCTTCACTATCAGATTCGTAAATATGTTGATCCCACGGTTCGTTGTTCGTATCGTTATAGCGATCTTTTCTACTCAATTTCTCTAACCTCCTAAATGCTATCGCCATGTATTATACCATAGCTCTTGAAAATGTGGCGTCAATTTTCAATCTTTCTCATCATTTTTAAAAATTTTTTGAATAATTTTTTCCCAAGAAAGGTGGGCCTCACTGTTTAACTGTTTCACTGGTTTCGCCTTCAATAAAGCACCATCATTATCGCAGCAATTATGATTTTCCCCAGCGGATGTTTCACCAAAATAAGCGATCAAAAAAGCTCGACGACATTCCTTTGTCGAAATATAATCCAACATTTTTTGTAGTTGAATTTTTTTAGTCTTACCTCGTTGGCTTAATAAATCCATTAAGCGAGAGCTTTCGTTGGGGAAAAATTGCTCCCATTTTTTTATTAACGGATCCTCAAAGACCAAATCAGTCATTCGTTGCTTGATCTCAAATAATTTTTTGGATTGATCGGTTTGCTCCTGAAGAAAATGATGAATATACTCATCACCTGCTTCATATAACAAAATTGCTTGACTTGGCTGACCATCTCTACCGGCACGACCAACCTCTTGTAAATAATTCTCTGGCGAATCTGGCAAATCATAATGAATTACAAAGCGAATATTTTCTTTGTTAATCCCCATACCAAATGCATTCGTTGCAATCAAAATCCGTAAATCGTCTGCTAAAAATTGCTGCTGAAGCATTCGTCGTTCTTGACCGCTTAAACCACCATGATAATAGGCAATCGCGTGCTGGTGTTTAAACGTTTGATACAGTTCTTCAACTTTTTTTCGAGTAGCACAATAAATAATACCGGAACCCTCTAAGGTCGTTATCAGTTCTTGTAGCTTTTCCAATTTAGTCTTTTGGTAGACAAAGTAACTGATATTAGGACGGTCAACAGAAAAAATAAATTCCTTTGCTTGATTTTCTCTAAACAATAGCCTTTGAATATCCATTCGAACTGCCGGTGTAGCCGTTGCTGTCAATGCCAAAACTAAAGGGCCGCCAATGAATTTAATACCATCGGCTATTTTCAGATATTCTGGTCGAAAATCGATTCCCCACTGAGAGATACAATGAGCTTCATCCACCACGATCAACGCTAATCTTGCAGCCTGTAAAGCCTTTTGGACCTCGCTACTCAAAAACATTTCTGGACTCATGAAAATAAATTTATAATGGTGAATTTCACTTAAAATCCATTGCTTCTCCCAAGAAGAAAGCAAGCTATTGAGCGCCACAGCTCTTTTTTCGCCAAGTCGCTGTAACTGAGCTACTTGGTCCTCCATTAAAGAAATAAGCGGTGAAATAATGATTACTGTCCCATCTATTAAATAACCAGGCAGTTGATAACACAATGATTTGCCAGTTCCTGTCGGCAACATTCCTAACACTGATTCTCCATTTAGGATCGTCTCAATAATTTCCTGCTGGCCAGGTCTGAACTGATCATGATGAAATTTTTCTCTTAATAATTGTGTTAAGTCCATTGTTTTTCCCTCAAATAATAAATTTGTGACAAACGAAAATTTAAATACGGTATGTCATACTCTTGGTATCGTTGATCTAGTACCTCTTCACTGCTTAACTGGTTAAATTCAAGCAGCTCGAATCGTTCAAAGGGAAATGCTTTCTCTAACAAAGCCCATTCAATAAAATGATCATTAATCGTACCTTGCTTTAAATGTCGAAGTCGTAAAATTTCAGCTTCTGTTTTACCAGCTAGAAAGTATTCTCTGGTTTTCAACATACTTTTATTAAGATTCTGCTGATCCAACGCTGATAATAATCTAGCCAGCTCTCCTTTTTTTACCTGAGCCAAAAAAAGATCAATTGCATGCTGTCGAAAAAGTTGATTCCATGGAGCATTTTGGTATTTTTCAGGTAATAATTGAAAGGCTGTCTTCCCTTGAAAATCATAGCCAGAAAACTGATTAGCTAAAAAATCAGCTTCTTCGGAAGGCAGTTGTTGAAAAATCGTCAGTAATTCTTGCTGGAAGTGTTTGACTAAATTTGGCCCAGAACCCACCAACCATTTTTTGATCTGCTGTAAATAGAAAGGTCGATTTTCAATTGGTATGTATTCTTTTTTACCATAAGATAAATGACTAATGACCTGCACCGCAAATAGAAGCAGTTGCCAAGAATTCTCCCGTGTGCGACCATAACGTAAATTATCCAATCCATTAAGATCATACTTTCTTTCAGCTAATTGCCTCTTGCCTCGAGAGGTCAGCATCCCAAAGCCTTTATCGATGATAATCCAATCAGCAGCAACTAATTTCTTAAGTTCTCTCTGAAAGTCAGCATCCTGTAAATTTGGCAGCGCTCCTAAATAAATTAAATTATGATAAAAAAAACCGTGCAGCAAGACAGAACTTGTTCGCTTTCCAACCAATAAATGATACAAAGTCGAGGTTCTTATCTTGTAGCCAGATTGAAATAACGTTAGAATAAAAAAAGTCATAGTAAAATCTCCTGTGGAAGGTGAAAAAATGAAATGCGAAATCATTCCTGAGCGCTGTATCGCTTGCGGGTTATGCCAAACGATCGCTCCAGAAATATTTGATTATACTGACGACGGTCTCGTCCTATTTGTTGGAGAGCCTGAAGCCAATCACGAGTTTATCCCTGAAGATCAACAAGCGGCGGTTATTCAGTCAGCCAAACGATGCCCGTCTCATGCTATCTTATATCAAAATTAATGATAACATACTTTAAAAAAAGTACACGAAAACAAGCAAATTTCAAAAAAATCTCAGACAAAATTGTCTGAGATTTTTTAACTAAACTGAATGATGTTGCGAGGTCATCGTCTTTTTCGATAACCACGGTAATAACTTGGCGTGTAAGACTAAGAAAACAACGCTAACAGATATACCTTTAAGAATATTGAATGGAACAATCCCTACTAAAATATAGCGTCCTAATCCCATTCCTAGCATTTGTCCGGCTGAAAGTCCAAATGCCTTCAAATAAAGCGGCGTAATCACAAAGTAATTTGCAATACTCATAAAAATCGTCATCGCCAAGATACCTAATCCTAAACCTAAAATCCGTTTCGAAGTTGTTCTTTTTCTAAACATTAGAAAAATCGGTAAGGTATATAAAGTTGAGGCGAAGAAACTAGCAAAGTCTCCAATTAAATTATCGATCGAAAAACCGGTCATTGTCAAATGCAGCAATGAACGAATAAAAGCTGTTGCAATCCCCGTTAATGGTCCAAAGATAAACATATTAATCAACACTGGAATATCGCTAAAGTCTAACTTTAGAAAAGGAAACATAGGGAGAATGGGGAATGCGATAAGTTGTAAAATTAATCCCATTGCTGCTGCCACTGCCACTGCCGTCATTTTTTGTAACCGTAAGTTCTTCATATGAAATCCTCCGTTTCGGAATCATCTTCAACGAACCATTTGAGCCAGACCTTGACACAAAAAAACTCTATGCTTCAGAAAAAAGCATAGAGTTACTTGAATACAATCTCACTCAAATAAGCTCTATCTTCTTTATCCAGACTGTACTGTCGGTATCGGAATCTCACCGATTCGGCTGCTTGCGCAGTTCGCGGACTATCACCGCCGGTCGGGATTTTCACCCTGCCCCTGAAGACGAACCATAAATTATTTTTTTATTGTGAATTAACTATAACAAGTTTACTTTCAAAAAACAAGTAAATGATTTTCTATTTTGACTGATTCAACAACGTATTGATTTCTTTTGTATTTAAACGACGATACTCTCCAGGACGCAATCCATGTAAAGTTAAATCACCATAACGTTCTCGCTTTAATTTCTGAACCGGCAAACCAACTGCTGCTAACATGTTTTTGACTTGGTGGTTTCGGCCTTCGTGGATCGTTAATTCAACGATACTTGTTTCGGCTTTTTTATCTGCTGAAAGGATTTCAAAACGAGCCGGTGCTGTTTTCTTTCCCTCAATGCGGATACCTTTGGTCAATGGTAAAAGAGCTCTTTTCTCTGCGTATCCTTTTACTTTAGCTACATACACCTTGTCGATTTGGTGCTTTGGATGAGCTAATCGTTGTGAAAAGTCACCATCATTCGTAAGAATTAAAATACCCGACGTATCATAATCCAAACGTCCCACAGGATAAATTCTTTCTGGAACAGCTGCAAAATAGTCTGTCACAACTTTTCGGTTTTTATCATCACTAACGGCTGAGATTACACCGCGAGGCTTATAAAATAAATAATACACGGGCTCCTCTTGATAGATTGGTACACCATCAACTTCGACAATATCTTTCTTACCTACTTTTGTTCCAAGCTCCTTTATAACCTCACCATTTACTTTAACCCGACCGCCAGTAATATACTCTTCAGCTTTGCGACGCGATGCAATTCCTGCGTGGGCGATAACCTTTTGTAATCTTTCCATTTATTGTCCATCCTCTTCTTTAAAGCGATCATAAAATAAATCTAATGGTTCATCCTCATCAGCTAGATCTGCTTCCATCTTTTGTACATCCGGCAGTTCTTCCATATCTTTTAATCCAAAATAGTCCATGAAATAAGCGCTGGTTCCATATAAAATTGCACGACCCGGACCATCAACACGCCCTTTTTCTTCGATCAGCTGTCGTGCTACTAATGTTTGAACTGCTCCGCTTGATTGCACCCCGCGCAGTTCATCAATTTCTGATCGTGTCACTGGCTGTTTGTAAGCAATGATCGAAAGTGTTTCAAGAGCTGCTTGACTTAAACGGTTAGCCATTGGAGAACGTGCAAATTCTTTTAACAAAGGAGCAAACTCCTTTTTCGTGCTTAAAACAAAGTGATTTCCAACCTCTAACAGGGTTAATGCGGAAGCAGCATTCGTTTCATATGATTCCTTCAGATCTATAATGTTTTGATAGATTTCCGGAGTAGGGCGTTTTAAAGTAAAGGCCAGTTCTTCTAAACTAATCCCTTCTTCACCTACCACAAAAAGCATCGCTTCAATCTGGCTTAATTGATTCATACAATTACTCCTTTAAAAATCAAAATTGGTGCGTATGTTTCTTCCTGAGTTGCAGTAGCTTGACCTTTTTTCATCAATTCCAACAACGCCATAAAGGTTGTGATCATTTCATCCTTGGTATACTGCACAAAAAAAGACTCTAGTGGTAAGCCTTCATTCTCAGATAATTTTTCTAATCGACGACCAATCTCATTCACTTTTTGGTCAACCGTAATCGTCTCGGCGGTTACAGTTGTTTCGATTGTCTGATTTCTTTTCTTTCGTTGTAAAACATCATGCAAGGCTAAAAAGAGATCGATGGTATTCAATTGATTTTTCGGTAAAGGTAAGATTTCTTCCTCATATTCGGAAAGATCCATGGGGGCTTTTGTATAAAACAAGCTACGCTCTTCTTCCTTTTCCGACAATACCGAAGCAGCATACTTATATTTTCGGTATTCTAATAATTGCTGGACTAGAGCGTCTCGTGGATCTTCTCCTTCTTCGTCATCATACTCAAATGCCACCTCAGGCTTAGGCAAAAGCATCTGACTTTTGATTGACATTAAGGTTGCGGCCATAACCAAATATTCACCGGCCACTTCTAATTCCAATGTCTTCATGGCGTGGATAAAATTCATATATTGTTCTGTAACTGCTGCTATCGGAATATCATAAATATCAATTTCCAATTGCTGAATCAAGTGCAGTAATAAATCCAATGGCCCTTCAAAAACATCTAATTTTAAACTGATTGTCTCCATTTTATCCTCGCTTATGTTTCTGCCACTTCGCTAAGAAAGCAGATGTTGCTGGTGTTCCAATTATTGTTTGATCTGGATACAGCGCTTGTAGTTCTTCCATCATTTTTAGGCTCACACCTTCTCCTCGATAAGAAGGATTTAAGCTGATGTCATGCAAAACAATTTCTTGGTCTTCAAGCTGGCTGACTCCCACGACGCCTTGAACATTATCTGAATGTTCATCGTAATAGCAATAAAGCTGATAACGATCATCATCTTCATAGGTATCAATTTCTTTTAGCAAGTGCTGATGGTCCTTCAAACTTTCATGGAAACTTAAAAGGCCCATTGCGATTTTTCGTTGATTTTTTCGATAGTGACTAAGCATTTTCTTTCCTCCTATTAGGCCCGTGGAAAAAATTCTTTGTAGACTTCGGTCATTCTTCGTTTAGTAATATGGGTATAAATTTGAGTCGTAGAAATATCAGCATGGCCCAAAAGTTCCTGAACAGTTCGCAAATCCGCCCCGTTTTCTAACAAATGCGTCGCAAAGCTATGGCGCAGTGTATGAGGAGTGACATCCTTCATGATCTCGGCCTTGATTACATATTGTTTCAGATTTTTCCATATCCCTTGACGGCTCATCCCGTGTCCGTGGTTATTAACGAATAGAAACATTACGTTTGGTGTTTTCTTGGTTAACAAAGGACGCACTTCGGTTAAATAGCGTTCCAGCCAATGAATTGCATAATCACCAAGAGGAACAATCCGTTCTTTATCGCCCTTCCCAACAGTTTGCAATAAACCCATCTCTAAATGGATATCTCCAAGTTTCAAACCAATCAGTTCGCTAACTCGTAGCCCCGTCGCATACATTACTTCTAAGATTGCACGATCACGGATTCCTAAGTCTGTCGTCGTATCCGGAGCGGCTATCAAACGTCCCACTTCTGCTAATGAAAGCGTCTGAGGCAATTTTTGAGCTTTTTTCGGACTATCTATATGTTGCATCGGATCATGATCCGTGTAACGCTCTTGACGTAAAAACTGATGAAACCGACGCAAGCTGGAAATCATTCGCGTGATCGTAGTTGATGCTTTCCCAGCTTCAGTTAAATTTGCCAAAAAAGCCACAACTATATAACGATCGACAGCCTGCCATTCGGTGACCCCTTGTTCACTCAAAAAGGACAAATACTGGTAAAGATCTCTTTGATAACTGACACGAGTATTTTCTGAAAGACCACGTTCAATCGTTAAAAAATGCAAATATTCCGTTATTTGTTCATCCATGTTCTCACCACTTTCGCTTTATCATAACAAAAAGTCCCTTGAAATGATAGCACGTATCTTTGCAAGGGACTATATAAATTAATTATAACTTAATCCGTTTTTCTCAAGAAGCCTTACGCTTCTTTTTTTTCTTGACAGCTTTGACAAATGCCGTGAAAAGTTAAACGATGATCCTTCACTAAAAAGTGATATCGTGATTCTACTACACGTTCTACTTCGCCTAAAAGGTCTTCTTCAATCTCTTCAATATTTCCGCATTCAAGACACAATAAATGATGATGAAAATGCTCTGCTCCTTCTTTACGAAGATCATAACGAGCTAAACCATCATCAAAGCTGATTTTGTTGACGATTTGCAATTCAGTCAAAATTTCTAATGTACGATAAACCGTTGCTAAGCCGATTTCAGGACTTTTTTTCTTTACTAAAAAGTATATCTCCTCGGCTGATAAATGATCTTTTTCATTTTCCAATAATACGAGAACAGTTGCTTCGCGCTGAGGTGTCAACTTGAATCCCGAATCGTGGAGCTGCTTTTTGGTCTTTTGTAAGGCTAGGATTGCGTTCAAGAGAACCCTCCTTCATCTATTTTAGAATAATTCTAAACTAACAGTTAAGTAATTGCTGCTTTTCTTAGAATTATTATAGTTTATCACCTTTATTTATGCAAGGACATTCTCAATTAGCTTTTCAAACGAATTTGACCTTCGCTTTGTTCGATCAATTTTTCTTTCAGTAAGTGACCAATTGCCCGTTTAAACTGGCCTTTACTGATTCCAAACGCCTCTTTGATTTCTTCTGGCGCAGACTTATCCCAATAAGGTAATGAGTGGTCTGGATTTCTTTGCAGCATAGTCAAAATCATCGCAGCATCATCATTGATCATTTCATAGCTGCGTGGTTTCAAAGACATATTCAAAACACCATCTGGACGAACACCGATGACACGAGCTTCAACGACTTCTCCTAGGCGTGGTTCCTGATAACGTTCTGAGGGATGAACAAAACCAATATAAAAATCATCCGTAATTAAATATGAACCAGCAACTTTCAAGCGATAAATCGTTCCTTTTTTATTCTCATTCTGCATCTCAGCAGTACCTGAACGGCTTAATGAATGAAAAATCGCTTCATCTGCTAAAACACCCCACATCCGGTCCTTTTCATCAACACGTAAACTGATCATCAAACGATCACCTTTTTTAGGCCATAATTCTTTCATACTCGGCATTTCATCTAAAGAAACAACCATATCTTTGTCAGGTAATCCAATATTAACAAACGCACCTAAATCTCTGCGAACGTCTGTCACTTCTCCAAAAGCATAATGTCCAATCCGAACTTGGGGGATTATTGTGGTAAAAATCGCCTCTTTCTTTTGATTCACATACCCAAAGCCTTCAACTGATTCTCCGATTTTATAAGAGGCATCCTCAGTCTTCAAAAAACGGAACGTTACCCCATTTTTTTGTACTAAATACATCATGTCATTTTCATCAATGATCAAGCCTGTAAAAACTTGACCTAATAATTCATTCATACCTGCTGCTCCTTTTGATTTTACTACATCTAATTTTCTACACACCATTTAAAACTAACTATCTCTCCTATTTTACCACAGCTCATGACTAAGGCTGGAAAGAAAACTTTCTTCCCAGCCTCTATTTTTTTTATTTTAGTTTGGCCCGTTTCCTTTGAACCATCCAGTTTTACAGTTGATCGTTACTAGGTACATTGGCAAGTCGCTATCCGAGTAGCCTTTTGTCAATGAAGCACGATTAGAAGTGGCGTATAAATTATAATACCCTTCTCCATTTTCAACTTTCACTGGTTCTAAGCTATATCCGCCTTCCACGATATATCCACGGGAAATACATGTTTGTATAACCTTCTCCCTGACGCCTGGCGCCCAAGCGTACGCATCACTACTTGTATCTCCTGCCTGACTAGTATCAGAAGAAGTTCTATCTCGGGTTTCTTGAGCTGCCTTTTCTTGTTCTGCTTTTTCTTGAGCGGCTTTTTCTGCTGCTGCTTTCTCTTCAGCAGCTTTTTTCTCTTTGTCCTTCAACGTTTGATCAACCTTCGTTAATTCATCCTTTTGAGTCTGCACTAGCTCTTGATTAGCTACCGCTTTCACTGCATCATTAGCCTTATTGTACTGATCACGATTGACAGAATCAATCACGTTGCCGTCCTTTAACAAACTATCAGCCGCTTTTTTCGCTGCTTCAACCTTGGTATATTGATCCTTTGCATTCGTGATGGCTTGACTCATTAAAGTATCAAACTCTTTATCTCCTGTATTAATAGTAAGATTCACAGGTTCGGCTGTTTTCAATAATGGTTTGTCTGCTAGTTTGTTCCCATTGATCGCAGGGCTTGTGAATAGCTGATTTACAGATTGCTCAGCCTTTTGCTTATTCGATAACTCATCGTACTCTTTTTTCAATTCATCGTATCGTTTGTGATCTTTATACTTGGATAATTCTTCATCAATTTTACCCGTGTTAAGATTCACTTTATCTGCAACAAGAAATGTATGTTGATCATCCGTGTAATAACTATCAATACTTTCCTCAATCGTGTCAAGGGCTTTATTTTCTTTTTTAACGGTTGCAATCCCCTGCGCTTCAACTTCCTTCTCGTGTTGATAGTAATAAGCGCCACCAATACCTAACACGGCAATTGCCGCAAGTGTGATATAAACCTTTTTGCGGCCTTTCTTGGGTTTTTCTTCTGAAGACTGTTGATCTCCTGGCGGAATAGCTCCATTATTTGATTCTGAATCAAGTGGTGTTTCTTCTATCTCTTCAGAAGCGGATTCTGTGTTTTCTTCGTCATAAGGAACTGCAGGATCTAACAGAAATGCTTCCTTCGATTCATTCTCTGCTTCAATTGCATTTTCAGCCGTTTCTTCTATTGGTTCGTCCATTTCACTCTTTTGTTCTTCTGCAATTTCTTCATAGTCAGTCTCTGGAGCTTTGTCATTTGTTACTTCTTTCGTCTCTGCAATCTTATTTTCATCGATATTAACAGAATCTGTCTCATCGACTTCCTCTGATTTATTTTCAGTTTCACTATTTTCGGGTTTGTCCTGGCCTTCTTTATGCTCACGAATATACTGCGCTAATATCGGATTCATTTCAGGAGTTTCTTCCGTTGATTCTTTAGAGTTTTCTTCTTTCATTTTATCCTCGTTATCCTTAAACATTTTTTGCACAGATTCAATTGGCATATCTGCTAGATCAGACCATTCGATCGTATCATTTTTATCATTGATTTCTTTGGTATTTTCTTGATCATTTAACTGTAGTGAAAAGCCACACTTCGGACAAGTTGTGCATCCTTCGACTGGTTCATAACCACAGTTAGGGCATTTTTGCAATGAAATCGGCTCCTTTTTTTCAATCATATGCTTTAATCTATCATATGTTTAGGGATGTTCCAAGCAATTTTCGAACGAATTAATCAAAAATAATAAATTCCGTATGCTTTTTGGAAATTGCACAATCATGCAGTTTAGCTGTATTTTTGCCATAAAAAAAATCCTCAAGGAAATCCTCGAGGAGCTTAAATATTTTGGTTCTATAATATTTGGTGTTGTTACTCTTTCTGAGTGAGAACACCAAGTATTTTTTTATACAAAAAGACATTTGGTTGTCCTATAATTAAATCGCTGAACCCAATCATAGGAGGCGAACCAAATGTCCAGTATTAAGAATATCAAATATAAAGATAATTGCCTAGACAAAACCATCAAACAAATCCTAAATATTCATGATTCCAACATTACTTTTCCTAAAGACGCCGTTTCAAAAGAAAAAGTCCATGACAGAATGGCCACCGTCTTTACTGGTCGACTGAGCTATCCGTCTCCTCGGTGTGAGTGTTGCGGCTACGACTCCGTCATCCATCATGGCTACAAAGATAGCTGGATTCAATTACTCCCTTATCAAGAGGTGCCAACCTATCTTCATCTCTATAAACAACGATTTTATTGTAAACAGTGTCACCATACTTTTTCGGCTAAAACCTATTATGTCGCAGAAAACTGTTATCTCTCCCAAGCGCTCAAGTTTGCGATCGCTGTTGATTTAAAGAAGAAAATTTCGATGAAAGATATCGCTCAACGTTACTTGGTTTCCGCTAAAACGGTCGAACGGGTGTTGGATTCTTTTTTTGAAGAACCACGACTGAAGCCCAATTACTTACCCAAACATCTATTGATTGATGAATTCAAAGGAACTAAGGACTGTCAGGGCGCCATGTGTTTTATTCTCAGTGATGCGGATACGGGGAAAATCTTTGATATTTTAGAGGATCGAAGAAGCTTCAAGCTGATCGCTTATTTTATGCGCTTTACTTATCACGCTCGGAAAAACGTTTCTCATGTCGTGATGGATATGAACGCGAGCTATGATTCTGTGACAAAGGTCGTTTTCCCAAATGCTCGGATTTCCATTGATCGGTTTCATGTGATCCAACAACTTAATCGTGCATTTAATAAACAACGGATAAAAACCATGAATCACTTGAAAAAGAGCGACCCGCAAGCCATGAAAAAGTATCGCAAGCTTAAGAAGTATTGGCGAACCATTCTGAAGAAAAATAGAAAAATCAATTATTCTTCGCTCAAACAATACCCGCTTTTCCAACGGAAATACCTGACGGAATCGGAAGTATTGGACTATTTATTATCGATTGACGAGCGCTTACGGACAAGCTATGATGTGTATCAGAATTTGTTGGATGCCTTTGATGCCAAAGATTATAAAGACTTTTACGAACGCATTGATCACTTACCTCCGATGCTTGATCCAGCATTTAAAAAAGCGATTCTTTACTTAAACAAACACAAACAAGCGATTATCAATGCGTTAAAATACCCCTATTCGAACGGAAAACTTGAAGGGAAGAATAACTTGATTAAAGTGATCAAGAGAGTGGCATTCGGTTTTAGAACCTTTCGTCACCTTCGTATGCGAATTCTGATTCAACAGAATCTTTGCGACATTATTTGAGCAAAAAAACAAAAAGAAAAAAGGAAACGCCGAAGCATTTCCTTTCAGTGATTTAATGAGAACAACACGATTTGACTTAGAGCCAATATTTTTTATTCTAAAAAGTCTTTCAATTGCTTAGAACGTGATGGATGGCGTAATTTACGCAAAGCCTTCGCTTCAATCTGACGAATCCGTTCACGGGTAACACCAAATACACGGCCAACTTCTTCTAATGTACGTGTTCTGCCATCATCTAAACCAAAACGTAGACGTAAGACATTTTCTTCACGGTCAGTCAATGTATCCAAGACATCTTCTAGTTGTTCCTTCAACATCTCTGAAGCCGCATGTTCAGCTGGACTTGTCGCTTCTTGGTCTTCAATGAAATCACCTAAATGTGAATCATCTTCCTCACCAATCGGCGTCTCCAATGAAACTGGCTCTTGAGCGATCTTCAAAATCTCACGAACTTTTTCAGTAGGCAGATCCATTTCAGCCCCAATTTCTTCCGGTGTCGGTTCCCGGCCTAGATCTTGTAGTAATTGACGTTGTACACGAATTAACTTATTAATCGTTTCTACCATATGAACCGGAATACGAATCGTACGCGCTTGGTCAGCAATCGCACGAGTAATTGCTTGTCGAATCCACCATGTTGCATAGGTCGAGAACTTGAACCCTTTACGGTAATCAAATTTTTCAACGGCCTTCATCAAGCCCATATTTCCTTCTTGGATCAAATCTAAGAATTGCATTCCACGTCCAACATACCGCTTCGCAATACTTACAACTAAACGCAAGTTCGCTTCAGCTAAGCGTTGTTTTGCTTCTTGATCCCCTTGTTCGATCAATAATGCAAGCTCAACTTCTTCTTCGGCAGTCAACAATGAAACGCGTCCGATTTCTTTTAAATACATACGAACTGGGTCATTAATCTTAACGCCAGTTGGGGCCGATAAATCTTCTTTTTGTGCGGCTTTTGCAGTTTCTTCATTTTGTTTCAAGCTAGCCTTAGAAGGTTCACCATTTTCATCAACGACACTAACACCAGCATCTTCGACTTTTTGGATTAATTCATCCATTGCTTCTGCACCTAATTCATAAGGTGTCGCCAAACGATTGGTTAATTCATCGTAGACCACCTGTCCTAAAGGTTTTTTCTCCTTAATGAAGGCTGCTAAAGCTTTTTCGTACTCTTTTTTGTTTTTTACATCTGCCATAAAATAAATGCCCCTTTCACTTCTAGGCTTGTTTCAAGCGTTTTGTCAATTCGATAATTTGCACGGTTAATTCTAATTCCCGCTGCTGGTTTCCACTTTTTCTGGCCTCAAGCTGCTCTTCTTGTCGTTGTTTGATTTCCTCAGCAATGCCAGATTGGGAAATTACCCGCATCAGATCATAGATTTCTCGTTCGTTACTATCTTCTGACATGGATATCATAGAGATGTCGATGACTAGCTGCTTCATCTCCTCCTCTTTTAAATAGTTCAGGAAGTCTGCTAAAATAAAATTTCCATGAACCATCATATAACTATCTAAGTAAAGAAGCAATTCTTGATACTGATCGTGGATAAATTGAAATTCCGTCTGGACTAATTGTTCACGGATCGAACTTTCATTCATGCACCGATACAGTAACATTCGTTCGGCTTTTTCTTCTTTGGTCAATACTCTTTTGACCGATTGAGTCGGTGCCGTAGAAACCGGAGCTTGCTGCTGACGTCGCTCAGTACGGATTGTTTGGCGAACCATTTGCAATTGTTGCTTCAAACTTTCTCGCGTCAAATGAAACTCATTGGCTAATTGACCCAAATACAAATCTTGTTCTACTGGAGATTGGACTTTTGCCAAATCTTGCATTAAGACTTCCAAGTAGTTCAAACGGTCCGCTTCATTATCCAGATTCAACCCTTTCTTCCGATAATGCATCTTAAAAGCAAAAGGGGTCTGACGACCATGTTGTAATAAATTCTGCAACTCAGTCTCACCGTATTTTCGCAAGTATTCATCTGGATCAAGTTTCTCCGGCACAGTAACGGTGGACAGATTCAATCGACTATGTGCATCTAAAATTGTTAATGCACGATCCGTCGCCGCTTGCCCAGGATCATCACCATCGTAGGCGATTACCACTTGACCAGTCACACGCTCAATTGTCGCAATTTGTTGCTCCGTTAAACTTGTACCCATGGAAGCTAGTCCAATTTTGATACCGGCCTGCCAAGCAGCTAATACGTCCATGAAACCTTCAAATAGTATTGCTTCCCCCTGTTTACGAATTTCGTTTCGGGCTTTGTCAAAATTGAACAATACCTGCCGTTTATTGAATAGCTCCGTCTCAGGAGAATTCAGATACTTCGGCTGATCTTCTCCAGGAAAATCCTTTGTTTTCAACAAACGTCCAGAAAATCCGATCGGTTTCCCACGAAAATCATTCAGAGGAAACATCACTCGCTGATAAAAACGATCGTTAAAGCTACCGTCATCTCTACGAATAAATAATCCGCTGCGTTCCATCAAATCAGCATTCACCTTGTCTTGTTGTGTCACTTGAACTAAGAAATCCCGTTGACTAGGTGCAAAACCAATCTTAAATTCATTGATCAAATCATCACTTAAACCGCGTTCATGAAGATACTCTAATGCTTCTTCACCAACCTTCGTATTCATTAACAGATGATGATACAAGTCTCGCGTTCGTTCATGCAACGCAATTAATTGTTGCTGCCCTGTTGACGTTTGGTTCACAGGCTCACTAGAAATCTCAATACCTAAAGGAATTTGTTCCATGTCGGCAACTTTTTTTACAGCTTCAGGAAAACTGATTCCTTCTAGCTCTTGTAAAAAAGTATAAACATTGCCGCCCTTACCGCATCCAAAACAATGAAAAATCTGCTTGTCTTCAGCAACCGAAAATGATGGAGTCTTTTCTTCGTGAAATGGACAAAGTCCCAAATAATTTTTGCCGGACTTTTTTAATTGAACATATTGCCCAATCACTTCAACAATATTTGTTTTCTCACGAACCTCATCAATCACTTGTTGGGGAATTCTTTGCGCCAAAAAAACCTCACCCCAGTTCCCAAAAATATGATAACAGCCGTAAAAAATCGCCCCAATTCATCTCTCGATCAGCGCGATTTTTTTAGACAAACTTATACGTCTATCATTTTAGCATATTTCTTTATTATTACAAGCTTTCCGCTCATTATTTTAACTATCTTGAAACCTTTGAAACATCGTAATGAAACGCTTATTCATTTGCACGATTTCAGCATAAAACATGTTTCCACCGTTTTGATACAGATACCCGCCATTGTATAACACAGATTGCAATTGCATATAACGATAAGTGTGCTGCTGATCATTGCCATAGCCTGGGGATAAAACGTCTCGCGAGTATTCTTCAGCAAGCTCCACACTATTTTTACCACCGTGCTCTTGCACATATTGAATATATTTTGTTCCAAAGTTATACGCTTGAATTGCAGTGTCGAGGTCGCATCCAGCAGCCTTCGCCTGCTTATAGCTTTCCGCAAAATGCTTAACACCACTTTCGATACTCTCTTGTTGACTAATAATCTTTCCACGACTTCCATAAGCACTTTCGGAGCTTTGCATTAGGTCCGTCCCCTGACCCTTTGATTCAGTATACATGATTCCTAAAATAACGTCCGTATAATCTCCTACCCCAGTTTGATCCGCCAAAACTTGCACATCGTTGCGATAGCCGTTGACGGTATTTGTATTTTTATATATTCGAATTGCAAAAAATCCACCGACCACAAGGACCGTGAGAATTGCAACTATAATAATTATTTTCAAAAGTTTTCCAATTATCTTTAACATGAAATCTACCCATCTGTCTTCTTTTTTCTCTTTCCATACTACAAGAGTCAATCAATCTTTTAAAAGTAAAATATGATAGCTTTATATTTAATTAATCATTCTAAAGTTTTCATTTTATTCCATGATTAAATTAATGTGCAATACTTAAAAAAATCGGTATACTTAACACTGGTAGGTGATGTTGTGAAAAATGAAAAAAAAATCGCTCAAATGAGCGATGGTTCAGAAATTTATTACGAAAAATACGGAAAAGGGCCAGCGCTCTTTTTGCTTCACGGTAACGGCGGAAGCGGTCGATACTTTTCAAAACAATTAAACAGTTTCAGCAAACATTTCAACGTTTATGTTGTTGACAGCCGCGGACATGGTCGTTCAACTAATACGCAAAAGGAAACAAGTTTTCACTTAATGGCAGAAGATCTCGCAACCATTATGGAACAAGAAGGACTTAATCATGCCGATCTCTTGGGCTTTAGTGATGGTGCAAATTTGGCAATGGTTTTTGCGCGACTTTTTCCTGAAAAAGTGGATCATCTGGTTTTGAATGCTGGAAATACGGTTCCTAGTGGTGTTCGAACGCTTTATCATCTCTTGAGTTATGTACAATACGCGATCGTTTGGATCGGGGCGTTTGTAGATACAGGTATGCGAAATTTCTTACCCATTCTGCGTCTGCTTTTCCGCGATATCGGGTTGACAACTGAGGACTTGAACCAGATACAGGCTCCTACTTTGGTTATCGTGGGTAAACATGATTCAATTAAAACGCAACATTCAATGTATATTGCTCGTTCGATTCCAAACGCGAGTTTTGCAATCGTTTCAGGACAAGGACATATGTTCGCGCGTAGAAATCCAAAGCGTTTCAATCAAGAAGTCCTTCAATTTTTAATTGGTGAGGAGTGATTCGATGGAAAATCTTATCGGATGGATAAAAACACATTTAAGTAAATTTAAAACAATCTTTTTGATTTCAGTTATTATTATTGTCTTGTTCGAGTTATCCAATATTGCAAAAACAATTTCCTTTGATCAGCTTTCAACTATTTTTAGCGAAATCAGCATCTGGAATATTTTGCTAATGGCACTAATCGGATTAGTTTCTGTGATCCCAATGATCGGCTACGATTTTACCTTAAATAACATCTTAGAACAGAGACCAAAGAAGTTATACATCTTTGAAACAAGCTGGTTGGTTAATACCCTAAACAATATTGCTGGCTTTGGTGGCTTCGTTAGTGCGGGATTACGCTCTGAATTTTATGGCAAACAAACATCTGGGAAAAAAGTTATTCAAGCATTATCAAAAATTTTAGTCTTTACAATGTCAGGACTTTCAATTTATGCACTGCTTTCTTTTTTCTTAGTTATGTTCGACGACCACAATCAATATCTACGACAATACTGGATTTGGTTAATTGGTGGTGGCCTCTATTTTCCAATTGTCTTTTGTTTAAGTCTTTTCGGTAAAGGAGAATATCTGGGCGACCTGAAAAGTTCACATCGTTTGGAATTGATCGCGACCTCCTTTCTCGAGTGGACGGGGACGTTAGTCAGTTTCATTTCAATTGGTTTGTTGATGGGTATCCATGTGAGTATTCGCGATGTTGTTCCGTTATTTATTGCTGCGACAGTAATCGGAATTGCTTCGATGATACCAGGTGAACTCGGCAGTTTTGATCTGATGATGATTATCGGTCTTTCAGCTCTGGGAACTCCTCGCGAAACAGTTGTCGCGTGGCTTTTATTATTTCGACTTTTCTATTACCTGATTCCCTTTGCTATCGGCCTGATTTTCTTCTTCAAGAATCTTGGTACAACGATTAATGCACGTTATAAAGGAATTCCAATTAGTCTATTAAAAGAATTGGCACACAAGTTCGAGGTTATTCTACTTTATTTTACGGGAATTATGCTGGTTTTATCAGCAACAATTCCTGAAGCATTTATCCGGTTGCCTTTCTTGCAACGGCTGAATCCTATTCATTCCCGTGTAATTGTAGTCTTTCCAGCTATTCTTTTAGGCTTTTTATTGATTGTTTCCGGTCGTGGAACCTCTGCACGAGTGAAGAGAGCTTATATTCCTACGATCATCATTGTAACCTTAACTTTTCTATACTCATTGTTAGCAGGATTTCGTTTCTCAACCGGAATATTCCTTGCGCTATTGTTGCTTTTTGTTATTTTTTCAAAGAATGAGTTATTTAGAGAACAACTAGTTTATTCTGCTGAATGGATGACGATTGATGGGATAATTATGGGCAGTTTAGCAATTCTATACATTATTATCGGTGTTTACAACAGTCCAAACATTCATCATCGTCATCGTTTGCCAGAATTTTTCTTGTTTCCAAGCGAAAGAATTTGGTTCGTTGGTTTTATCGCTATCCTGATAGTTGCTTTCATTATCCTATTATTAATCCGCTTTTTGAAAAATAAACGAATTCAAATTGGAGAAGCCTTAGATGAGTCTCGTATCCAACACATTTTATCAACATATGGCGGTAATCCTGACAGTCAATTGGTTTTTTTAAAGGATAAAAAGGTCTTTTACTACAACAACGGTGATGAAGACACAGTTTTCTTCCAATTATCGACCTTCAATAATAAAATTTTAGTAATGGGCGATCCTTCGGGGAAAGCAAGTGACTTCGAGGCTGCTACAGAAGCACTGATTAATGAAGTTGATCGCTACAATTATTTACCGGTTTTTTATGAAAATAGCGAAGAGATGGTCATGATTCTTCACGAGTTCGGCTATGATTTTATCAAATTCGGTGAAAGAGCCCATGTTCACCTGCCTGACTTTACGTTAAGCGGAAAGAAAATGAAAGGTCAGCGCTCTAGCTTCAACAAGGTTCTTAAGGAAGGGTATCAATTTGACGTGATCACACCACCCTTCTCGTCTGAAACCATTTATGCTTTAAAAACTGTCTCAGATGAATGGTTGGGAGGTCGCAAAGAAAAAGGCTTTTCCTTAGGTTTTTTCTCAGAAGATTATTTGCAACGAGCGCCAATCGCGGTGATTAGAAATAGCGATGAAAAGATTGTTGCTTTCGCAAATTTCATGCCTACTTATACCAACAGCATCGGCACGATCGACTTGATGCGCCACAGTCCTGAAGAAGCTCCAAGCGGCACGATGGATTTTCTTTTCATTAACCTATTCCAGTACATGAGAGACGAGATGGGTATCGAATATTTTGATCTAGGTATGGCTCCCTTAGCAAATGTTGGAACCTCCCGCAAAAGCTTCACCCAGGAACGAATTGCCTATTTAGTTTATAATTTCGGCTCCCGTTTCTATTCTTTCGGTGGTCTAAAAGAATACAAAGATAAATATGCTAATGAGTGGTTACCTAAATACGTACTCTATTCCCGTGATAGTTGGATTGGTTATGTCATGATCGCCCTTTTGATTATAGATAACTCTCCAGTTCAAGCTGAAAAGAAATATCACGGATTTCGTCGATTCATCTTTAGAGATTAGTTGTTTTCATATTAGTGATTATTTTGTAAATAAATATTCGCTTTTAAAAAACGTCAAAAGAGTCTGGAGTAATTTACTCCAGACTCTTTTTAATTTTGATTTTACTCATTTCCTGATTCTTTTCTGTTCTAGCCTGGCGTTTAATTCTGCTAGATCAAAGGGCTTCCAAATTTCTTCTCCGCGCGTATCTTCACATGGAGTATCACCCTTTGCCTTTACGCAAACAGCATACTGAAATTGCACTGCTTCATTTAAAAGTACTTTTTCTACAATGATTTGATGCTCCCAATCACAGCCAAAATCATAGATATATTCAATTTTTGCTCCTTCTTGGAAATCCTCGTCAATCAATCGTCGCTCTTCAGAAAACTGTGACATTTCCAGTTCGCTCGGTCCAATCATTTTAGTCCGATCTACAAAGAAACTATGTAAATGACTGTCTTCCCATCCAAAACTAACTTGAAGAATTTGATGAAGCTGCTGATAAGTAGTGCCAGCCGGAATCTTTAAGCGACGCCAAATAGGTGGTTTAAACCCCTTCAAGTCCACTCTAACTAAATAACTTGTTATTTGGTTTTTAACTTTCTTCTGTTTAGGAAACGCTAAAATATTGTCAGGTGCTTTTTTTCTTGGTACTTCTTCAAGGTCATAGTATCCAACATTATAGGGGTCTTCAACTTCAAAATTTCCTTCACGCCACTCATCCATAATAGATAATTTTGCTTTAGACCAATAATTCGGATTACTCATACGAGTCAAAAAGGCCGTTTTATTAAGATAAATAAAATAGTGCATATCCTTGCACTCATCCTCTGTGATAATTTTTTCATGATACAACGCACTATAAAGGTCTAATAGGATTTGATAGGCATAAAAGCTTTCATCAATAAATAGAGGCATATGTTTAGGCATATGATGAATCAATGCATCCTCTACAATTTGTTTATCCAACAGCTTACTACTCAGTTTCCCTTTGTCAACAAAGCTTAAAAAGAATTCAATTGTGCGAATTAGGCCATCCGGTTCTGCGAGTCCTCCCGCAATAAAGTAATGCATCATGTCTCTGGTCATTCGATCAAATAGCTTGTCCAATTTATCCATATGAACCTCCTTCAACACATATTCTCTTCTTACTAATAGTAAAAGAAAAAAGAGACTCAATCAACAGTGAATTGATTAAGTCTCTATAATTATTTCTTTCCGCCAAAGGCATCCTTCACCTTACCAAAGAAACCTTCCTCTTTTTGTTCACTAACCGTTTGGCCGCCAGCTTCTGCAAATGCTCGCAACGCTTCTCGTTGTTTCTCATTCAAGTTCTTAGGCGTGACGATTTTTACTGTTACTTGCTGATCGCCATTTGTGTTGCCACGAAGTCTAGGCGCTCCTTTGCCGCGAAGCCTAAACTTAGCACCTGTTTGTGTTCCAGCTGGTATCTTCAATTTTACATCACCATGAACAGTTGGAATGTTAATCTCATCACCTAACGCCGCCTGAACAAAACTTAGAGGCAACGTGTAATAGATTTCTGCACCATCACGATCAAAAATATCACTTTGTTTCACTTTAAAGACCACATATAAATCTCCATATGGTCCGCCATTGATCCCTGCTTCTCCTTGATCAGCTAATCGCATTTGTTGTCCATCTTCAACACCAGCAGGTACTTTTACCTTAACTGTATGAGGACGTTTTTCATGACCTGAGCCATGACAAGTCGGACAAGGATCCTTAATTTCTTTCCCAGTTCCATGACAAACATCACATGTTTGACGACTCATTACACGGCCAAGTGGTGTTTGGTGTTCCACATTGATTGAGCCAGAGCCATGACATTTATGACAGACTTCGGGTTGTGTCCCAGGTTTTGCACCATTACCGTTACATGTATGACAGGTTTCTTCACGATTGTATTTAATGTCCTTTTCCACACCAAAAATAGCTTCTTCAAATTCCAAGTTAATCGAATATTGCAAGTCAGAGCCTTGTCTTGGTGCTTTAGGATCGGCTTGTCGAGAACCTCCGCCTCCGAAGAATGATTCAAAAATATCTTCAAAACCAAATCCGCCTGCTCCACCAAATCCACCAGCGCCTCCGAAACCGCCTGCTCCGCCGGCACCAAAGTTTGGATCAGTCCCTGCATGACCATATTGATCATAAGCAGCTCGTTTTTGTGGATCACTTAGGATTTCATAGGCTTCAGAAATTTCCTTAAACTTTTCTTCAGCATCAGCTTCTTTATTAATATCCGGATGGTATTGCTTGGAAAGCTTACGATATGCCTTTTTTATTTCATCATCCGAAGCACCTTTTTGTACCCCAAGGACTTCGTAATAATCCCGTTTTGTAGCCATTGGCTTCCCTCCATAATTTCATAGAATCGTTAGTATTGTATCACACTCAAAATCGATACGATACTTTTCTTAGATTTTTTCTAAAGGAATCACCAATCTTGAAAGAAAAAAGACCAAAGCGATGACTTTGGCCTTTAGTAACGAATCAATTATTTGTCGTCATCGTTAACTTCTTCAAAATCAGCATCCACGACATCATCCGCGCCGCCTTGAGCTGCGTTTGGATCAGCCTCTGCTTGTTGTTGTGCTGCTTGTTCGTAAAGTTTAACCGTTAAGTTTTGTACGATTTCGTTCAACGCATCGCGTTTCACTTTCATTTCTTCGATATCATTTGCTTCAACTGCCGCTTTCAATTCATCACGTGCATCTTCCGCTTTCTTGACTTCATCAGCGTCTACTTTACCTTCTAATTCTTTCAAGGTTTTATCTACTGAGAATAATAAAGCATCGACATCGTTACGTAGATCTACTTCTTCTTTACGAGCTTTGTCGGCATCTGCATTCGCTTCAGCATCTTTCACCATACGTTCGATTTCTTCGTCTGACAAACCAGATGAAGATTTGATTGTGATTTTTTGTTCTTTTTGAGTTCCTAAATCTTTCGCAGAAACATTTACGATACCATTTTTATCAATATCGAACGTAACTTCGATTTGAGGAATTCCACGTGGTGCTGCTGGAATATCAGTTAATTGGAAACGACCTAAAGTTTTGTTATCCGCAGCCATTGGACGTTCACCTTGCAACACATGGATATCTACTGCAGGTTGGTTGTCCGCAGCCGTTGAGAATACTTGTGACTTGCTTGTTGGGATTGTTGTATTGCGGTCGATTAATTTCGTGAACACACCGCCCATTGTTTCGATACCTAATGATAATGGTGTTACGTCTAGCAATACGACATCCTTCACATCACCAGTGATAACCCCACCTTGGATCGCAGCACCCATTGCTACTACTTCATCCGGGTTCACTGATTTGTTTGGTTCTTTGCCAGTTTCTTTGCGTACCGCTTCAACAACCGCAGGGATACGAGTAGAACCACCGACTAAAATAACTTCATCAACGTCAGATTGTGACAATCCAGCATCCTTCAATGCTTGACGAACTGGAGCTTTTGTACGTTCCACTAAATCAGCAGTGATTTCGTCAAATTTCGCACGAGAAAGAGTTGTTTCTAAGTGCAATGGACCAGCGTCACCAGCTGTGATAAATGGTAAGCTGATTTGAGTTGAGCTAACACCTGATAAGTCTTTTTTAGCTTTTTCAGCAGCATCTTTCAAACGTTGCATTGCCATTTTATCTTTAGAAAGATCAATTCCGTTTGCTTGTTTAAAGTCAGCAACTAAGTAGTCGATGATCTTGTTATCAAAGTCATCCCCACCAAGACTGTTATCACCAGCAGTAGATAATACATCGAATACGCCATCTCCTAGTTCAAGGATTGAAACGTCGAAAGTACCACCACCAAGGTCAAATACTAAGATTTTTTCATCTTTATCAGTTTTATCTAAACCATATGCTAATGCTGCTGCAGTTGGTTCATTAACGATACGTTCAACTTCTAAACCAGCAATTTTACCAGCGTCTTTTGTTGCTTGACGTTGTGAATCATTGAAGTAAGCAGGAACTGTGATGACTGCTTTTTCAACTTTTTCACCTAAGTAATCTTCTGCAAAACCTTTAATGTATTGTAATACCATTGCAGAGATTTCTTGTGGTGTATATGATTTGCCGTCTGCTTCTACTTTATAACCAGCTTCACCCATATGACGTTTAATAGATGAAATTGTGTGTGGATTTGTCACTGCTTGACGTTTTGCTACTTCACCAACTTGAATTTCACCGTTTTTAAATGAGACAACGGATGGTGTTGTACGATTTCCTTCTGGATTAGTAATGATTTTAGCTTCTCCGCCTTCTAAGACAGCGACAGCAGAGTTTGTTGTACCTAAGTCAATACCGATAATTTTACTCATAGTTGAAAATCTCCTTTTCCATTATATGTTTAATATAGTAGTTTACATTTTATTGAGCTACAATCACCATTGCTGGTCGCAATACGCGATCATGTAGCTGATACCCTTTTTGCAGCACATTTACAATAGTGTCAGGTTTTACGTCATCTTCTGCTGGAACAGTTTGTACTGCTTGATGCAGATTTGGGTCGAACGTTTCACCTTCTGCTTTGATCTCTGTGATACCTTCTTCTTTTAATGCAACAGTCAAGCTTTCAAGAACCATTTCTACCCCTTTTTTCAGACTAGCGCCTTGATCGTCAGTAACTTCAGTTGCTAGGGCTCTTTCTAAATTGTCGATCGCTGGCAGTAATTTTTTGCCAAGATCTTGTGAACGGTAACGAACCAGTTGTTCACGTTCATTTTTGTTGCGGTTAGACATATTTGCGATCTCAGCGCGAGCTCGTAAAAATTTGTCTTCCATTTCGTTAAACTTATTCGTTAGTTCTTCGACTTCTGAAACTTCTGGAATATCAATATCTTCCGCTTCTTTTTCGGTCGACTCATTTTCAACTGATTCGACTTCTTCTAATTCTTCTTCAACTTCTTGTTTCTTTTCTTCTGCCACTGCGCGTACTCCCTTTCTTTGTAGGAATCGTTTCTAGTGATATAAACCCAAAGAACGATAATAATCGTCCAATGCGTTCGTCAACTCGTATCGGAAAACTTCCAATAGACCAAAAATCTTTGAATATGGCATCGATGTTGGTCCTAATAACGCAATTGTTCCGCGGCCATGTCCACGAATTTCATAGTTTGCTTGAATCATACTAAGATGATCAAACAGATCATTTCCCATCTCCGCGCCAATTCGAACATGAATATCGCTATCATAAGGCAACAGTAGCTGTGTCAGCTCATCTGAATTCTGCATCAATGAATACATTGATTTCACATGATTAAAATCTTGATCAGGATTAAAATTCAAAATATTCATTCGTCCACTGACAAACACCTTATCCTCAAAAGCATCATTCAAAATCACGTCAAATAAGTGACTGATTCCTTCAGTTGTCTGGAAGTAACGATGCAAAATCATTGGAATCTCAGTTCTCAATTTTTGATAAACACTTACCAAAGGTTGGCCTACTAAACGATCGTTGATAATTCGAACCATTTTCTCCAAGTCCTGACTGTCTACATTCTCAGGAATGCGAAAAACTTGACTCTCAACATTTCCTTTATCTGTGACGATGATCGCCAAAATCTGACGATCATTTAATGGAACAATTCGAAAACCAGTCAATGTCCGATCCTTCATTTCAGGGCCAAGTGAGAACGCGGTATAGCTAGTAACTTGTGAAAGTATCTTGGCAGACTGCTGAATGATATCATCAATCTCATGAATATCTTTCTTAAGCGATCTGCGAATCTGGTCTACTTCTTGATTACTCACCTTCGCTGGCGTTAATAGATAATCCACATAATATCGATAGCCTAAAGCTGAAGGAATTCTTCCAGATGAAGAATGAGTCTTCTCTAACATGCCTAATTCCTCTAGCGCCTTCATATCATTGCGGATAGTTGCGGAGCTTGCTTTTACGCCTTCTTCCATCAAACTTTTTGATCCGACCGGTTGACCCGTATTGGTAAAGTTTTTGATGATTAAGCTGAGAATCAGTTTTTGTCTTTCCGTTAACATTCTTCTCATCCTTTAGTTAGCACTCTTTCTTTTTAAGTGCTAACTCGATTATTAATATACCAACAACTTCTATATAAGTCAAGGAAAAAATATAAAAAATTAGCACTCTACACATGAGAGTGCTAATTGGCGTTACTCAGTAAAAATTCTTCAAAAACATCATTCCCGCGAAATAGTCCCTCCTCAGTCAAACAAACCCCCGAATCCGTCTCTGTTATCAGCTTTTGCTGTTTTAATTTTTCAATCACATCCCCATACACATCCATCATACTGAAGCCAAAACGATTTTCAAAAACGGTTTTATCAACACCTAAAATTTTTCTTAAGCCCAGAAACATTTCCTCTTCAATCTGAGCTTTTTGAGTAAGGATTTCTTCCTCTAACACGGGGAGCTGATCATTTTTCAATGACTTTAAGTAATGCTGGATAGGTCCTCGATTTTTATAGCGTCGATTTCCAAGGTACCCGCTAGCACCTGCTCCGAGACCAAAATAATTTTGATTGTTCCAATAAACTAGGTTATGTTGACTTTCGAACCCAGGTTTTGCAAAATTACTGATCTCATATTGTTTACGCCCAGCTTTTTCCATCGCATCGATCGTTTCGGCATACATCTGTGCTTCTAATTCTTGCTCAGGAAGATGCATCTTCCCACGTCTAACCCAATTCATAAACATCGTTTGATTTTCTAAAATCAATGAATATAGTGCGTAATGAGGTAAATCTAAAGCCAAGGCTCGTGTTACCGTATCACGAAAACTTTCTAGGGACTGACCCGGCAATGCATAAATTAAATCGATCGTTACATTGCTAAAATCTTTTTCTTCTAGCAATTGGATCGTATCATACACATCCTGTGCGGTATGCTTACGACCAATTTTTTTCAGCAAACGATCATCAAATGTTTGAACACCCATTGATAAGCGATTGACTCCATAGTTTTTCATTACATCCAATTTATCAGCAGTTAAATCGCCAGGATTCGCTTCGACTGTAAATTCTCCATTATAATAAGGAAGGATTTCTCGCAATCCACTCAATAAACGTTCTAACTGACTTGCAGTCAATGACGTTGGGGTGCCCCCTCCAACATAAAGTGTTTCCATTTTTTCGACTGGGTTTTGTCTTAAAGCTAAGCGTGCCTCTTTCAACAACGCTTCGATATATTCATCTACAGGCTGACCTTCAAGAAAAACTTTGTTGAAGTCGCAGTAGTAACAAATATGTTCACAAAACGGGATGTGAATATAGGCTGAAGTAGATTTTGTCATCTCGTTCCTCTTTCTAAGTAGTAGTAACAGACGTATTCTAACATACATCTCTCTGCTAAAAACAAACACTTGCTTTTACCGAGCATTCCTAATGTAATTTTTACATTCAAAAAAAGACTCGATGATCCTGAATAATCTATTTCAGGTCGTCTAGCCTCTTTTATTTGTAACATTTGCGTGTGTAGTAAAAAAAGATACTCCCAATAATCCCAAAGCCGATTAGCGAAAGTGAAGGATTCGCTTGATCATTTGTTTTAGGGTATTCCTTTACTTGTATATTTTGTTGCTGATCATCAGTCTTTTTTGACGTTGCAGACAGGGTCGTGGGCGTTTTTTCTCCCTCTTTTCCATCTGCCGAAAGGTCATCCCCCGCTGAATCGAGGACAGCCTTGATTCGATTGATACTGCCTTCGATATCGCCTGTGCGATTTTGAACATCTGAAACAGCTGCCTCTGCATTTTCTGCTCCTTCAGTAAACTGACCCTTCACTCTCTGCGCGCTGCTTTTGGCCTTTGAAATGCTTTGATCGAGCGTTGAGCGATCTGACTTTAATTGTTCTTGCAATTTTTCAGCTTCAGCAATCTTTTGTTTTAAATCCGCTCGCACTTGGTTTAATTGCTTTTGCGTCTGTGCCCATTGATCTTCAATTGTGGAGTGATCTGTTTGAATGCGATTATTCACCTCATTAAAATGGTTTTGAAAATCATTGTGCGTCTGATCTAATTGATCTTGAATCACAGCAAAATCATTATGCAGATCCTCCTGCCGTTTCTGTGAATACTTCTGAGCCTCAGCAATATCTTGTGCAATCTGTTTTTGACGCGTTTCAAATTGTTGCTGAGCCAATTTGAAAGCAGCCTCTATTTCTGTCTGTCTATTTGTTAGTTCATTAGAAGCGGTTGTACTATCGGAAGTTTCTGATGCTTTCGTTACCTTAACTTCTGAATTAGCAACACTTGCGAAGGCGTCTGTGTTGAACCCAAAAAAACTCGTAGAAAAACCACTACATAATACGATCAAAGCTAATTTTTTCATTAGTTATTTCATCCCCTCGACAGGGATTATAGCTAAAATCATACAAATTTGTTAATAAACAAATTGATCGATTTGTCTAAAAAAATTAATGATTATTCGATTTTGGCAGGACACAAGAAAAAGCCAACGAGTATCCCATTGGCTTAAAAATAGTACGTTTTATTCGACTATTCTGTTAAAAACGTTTGAATTGCTTTTGCATTTGCTTCAGTATCTAGTTCTAAAACACTTCCACTTGGCGTATCATTATTAAATTCCCAAGTTTTATCGATTGGTACAGCAAGGGTTTCAATTTTTTTAGTATCGCCTAAAGCGAAATCTTTTCCTACGCTTAAAATCGTACTTTCAGATAAATTTGTATCGACATATCCCAATAGCTTTCCAGTTGTTTTTGGCAATTTACTTAATGAAGTAACATTTGTGACTTGCTGTGAGATGGCTGAGAGCACCTGCTGTTGTCTGCGAATTCGACCAAAATCGCCCTCCTCATCTTCACGGAATCGAGAATACTGCAACAATGTATTGCCGTCCATTTTTTGTTTGCCCGCTTTAATAAATACTTGATCTAAATCTAGATCCTTTTCCGCATCAATGGTCACACCTTTTGGAAACAGATTATCAATAGCTTCTTTAAAATGGTCGAAATCGATTGTTACATAATATTCAATTGGGAGATCAAAGTTTTCTTTTAATGTTTTTCGGACCAGCTCAATGCCACCATATGAATACGCCGCATTGATTTTATCCTTCCCATAACCAGGAATATCAACATAGCTATCGCGCATAATTGAAATTAACTTGGGTTGTTTTCTTTTCTGATCATAATGAGCAACCATTAGGGAATCTGATCGACCTCGATCTTCTCCCCGAGAATCAGTACCAATAATCAAAATGTTCAAATCATTCTGATCTGGAGCTTCTTCTCCATTAAAAGGGATCGTTTGCTTCGATTGAGCATTTTTTGTCGATTCATAACCCTGTAAAAATGAAAAAATTAAGTAACATTCAAAAACTAACAGTATTCCTAAAATAATTAAGATCAAGCGCTTAAAAACTTTCATTCGAAATCCTCACTTTAAAAATAAAAAAATTATAATTATCAAGCCTGCTGATTGATTCATAAAATATAAAAATAAATTCTCTAAACTACCTGTTCAGTTTATACTAAAACTATTCGTCTTCATCACTAGCATCAACTTTTTATGATTTTTTTATAAACTCTTTTTATTACAATTTATTAATGATCTTCAAATGAAAGAGCAACGACAAAAAAACCGTAATATGATACACGGTCAATCGTCACGTAGTTATTTTAGTCAAATTAATAGCTAAGAAAGCAGCTCATTCTATTTATAAGAATAACAGTTACTTATTCCACTCAATCACCTTCGTTGTTGACTCTCCAACTTCAATCAGCGTATAGTTTCCTTGATCCAATGCGATTTCCCAAAATTCATATTCCGGAAACCAGTCTTTCAAAATGACTCGTAGTACGCCGAGATGTCCAACAATTACAAAATCTTGCTTTTTTTGAAGCATCACTTCCAAACAAGCTAAAACACGTTGCTGAAAATCCGAAAATTCTTCCGCATTTGCTGGTGTTACCTCAAAGGGAGAAATCAACCATTTTTCCCATTCTTCTGGAAATCTTTCGTTGATTTGATCCGCACTTAACCCTTCCCACAAACCAAAATCTTTTTCATCTAGTTCGTTTAAGGAAATTTTTTTTTGGTCTGGAAAGATCAATTCTGCTGTTTTGATCGTTCGTTTCAAACTACTCGTATAAATGGGTACCTCAAGCCTCATTCCCGCTAATTTTTCATTCAAGAAATAAGCCTGTTGAACCCCGGTGTCGTTCAAGGAGATATCCGTCTTTCCATAAAATAAGTGTCTTCGATTATATTCTGTTTCTCCATGACGAATCAAAATGATTTTCATAAAAAACCTCGCATTAGAATTAAAGTCAATAAAAATACTACTTGTGAGATAGGCGAACAGGCGCCTAAAGTATCGCCATTAAGACCATTAACCTTGTTCATAACTAATTTGCGATAAAGCCAAACAATTAAAAGATTGACAATAAAGCATACAATCCCTACTCTACCTAAAAAAATGAACAACACAAAAAAAGAAAACAATTGACAAATTAAGATATTTTGCTTTTTTACATTCAAAAAGGTAGTACCTAATCCTTGAGAATTATTACCAGAATACTGCATCTGATAAAACAAAAGACTGATGCCATTTTTCCCTACAAGATTCAATAATAAAACAATGGTCGCCTGCAATCGAATATTGAGATTGGGGAGCAACACTAAAAAGCTAAAAACTAAAAGTAGATAATAAAAGACGATAGCCAAAACGCCATTACTACCAACGCGGCTGTCCTTCATGATTTCCAGCATACGATCTTTGTCACGAGAAGAAAACAGGCCGTCAGCCATATCCGATAATGCATCTAAATGAAAGCCGCCAGTCAACATCACATCAAGAAACAATATCATAACCCAAGCGATGCTGGGACTGAATAAATATTGTAAAGGCCAATAAACAACAGCCTCTAAAAAGCCAATCATTAATCCAAACAGCGAAAAAAAACGAACGCCTGAACGCATTTTTTCTTCAGGTTCATCAACCGCAATCGGAATCGGTATTCGCGTAAAGAATTGAAAATACAAAATTAGACTATCAATCATTTTATCTTCATAGGGATACCGGCGATCACGAAAAATACCGCATCCGCTTCCTTTCCTAAAGATTGGTTTACATGACCTAATACATCTCTAAACCAACGGGAAAAAGCATTTTCGGGAACAATTCCTAGTCCCACCTCGTTTGTCACGACAACCAAACCCGTCTGACTATTCCGCGCTGCTGTAAGAATTTTTTTCCATTCATTGAGAATATCGGCTTCAATTGCAGCCTTCTCTTTTTGAGTTAGCTTAAGGATTTCTTCGTCAATTATTGTGAAGTCCTCACCAAATCGTTCTTTCATTAAGTCAAAAAAATAATTAGTCGATAGCATAGTCGCGCAATCCAATAAATGCGCTGACACTTGTGCTTGTTCGATTACGTCGGAGACAACTAAATACGTTTCGGTGGTTTGCCAATTTTTAGGACGTCGCTGTTGATGGAGAGATATTCGGTTAGCCATTTCAGGATCTTGAGCCGAGCAATTCGTTGCAATATAATTAATTTTTGCCTCTGTATCCAATAAGCTCTCTGCAAAAGCTGATTTGCCGCTGCGTGCTCCGCCAGTAACTAATGTAATTTCTCCCAAACTTTGTCACCTCTTTTTATATTCACCGATTTTTTTCAACTCGGAATAACGAGATGTAATATCGGCTTCTTGTTCTGATTTAACTGCTATTAGAATAACTGTTGCCGGTCCCGCTGAACAATCTAGATTTTCTACCTCTGAAAAATGAATCTGGAACTCAGAGTCCTTCGCCATTAATTCTGCTTCATAACGAATACCTTTCGAACCAACGGGCAACATATCTATAACTCCAGGCTCTGATCTTAGGGCCTTTACCAAAGGATAGGAAAAAATTGTTTCCCGATTTTTCACAACCTGTTCTCCAACATAAGGCTGTCCTAATTGCAGGAGACTGCAGGCTTGCTGCATCTGAAAATTTTCTTTTCCCGCCTTAGTTTCCGCCACAACTGTGATTCCAACACTAGTAGTTTTAGTAAACATGTTTTCCTCTGTACTGCCATTGAGGGTGATATTAGAAAGTTCAGCTCTAGCCAATTCTTCCCTTATCCCTTTTAACATTCGTTCTCCAGTAGGAGCATATTCATTACCGATCAAATCAATCACAGCAATCGGTTCTGCTCCATAACATAATAATTCCATTAGGGGAACACGCAAACAAAAAGCGGCTGTTATTGCGGGATCAATTTCAACGGCATCGTGTTCCTTTTTTCCAATACCCGCACTAGAATCACAAGCGATTACGAGCGATTTTCCCTTCGAAATAGGTAAAATGGAAAGATCTCGGTATTCTTTTATCAAACTCACAGGCCGATCACTCCTTATTCTTTGAAGAAAAAGTTAGCTTAATCAAAAGTGTCTGTTAATCAGCTAATTCCTCTCATAAAAATTCAACTCAAAAGTGGTGTAATTATTACAGAGAACTGACATTCTCTTGGTCAATTCTTCTCAATAAGCATTCATACAAATGCGGCATATCATAAATATCTGGTTGGATAGCCACATGCTGTTCTTTTTCTATCACTCTAGCTGTAACGGGGCCGATAGCGGCAATCGTTAACTGCGACCAAAAATTTTCGGGCAACTGCTTAAACGTTCTAATTGTTTTACTAAAAGAAGTCCAGGCTGAAGGACTAGCAAACAATACATAATCAATAGTTTCATTCATTATCAGCTTTTTCAACCGTACTTGATCTTCTGGGAAAAATTCATTCTTGTAAATGACCTGTTCCAAAACAACATGCTCTTGTCGAACCAAGGCATTGTAGATCACGCGCCGAGCATGAAATGAATGGGGCCAAAAAACACGCTGTTTCGCTCCGACTAGGCGAAGCCATTCCTCTACTAATCCTTCAGAAAAGCCTTCTTTAGGTTGAAAATCAACAGAGTACCCCAGCTCTTGCAACGTTTTGGTCGTTTGATTGCCAATTGCAAGTATTTTGGCCTGCTGATTCAATTGTGTAAAATCAAAATATTTTACGGCATTGACACTAGTGAAAAAAATCCAATCATACTCATGCTCCAGGCTTTTATATGGCTGGAAAACCGTGCGATTCATCGGAATAGTAATAACCTCCACGCCTTTTTCTGCAAACGCGTGTTGAATATCCATCGGCATACTTGCTTCTCTAGTGTATAAAAGTTTCTTTTTGATCGTTCTTACACTCCTCAATCAATGTAATTGCGCCTTGTTTGATCAGATTAGCGGCAACAGCTCTTCCTAAAATCACCGGATCATCTCCCTGCAGCGTTTCTTTCAGAATGATTTTCCCATTTTCGCTCCCAATCATCCCTGTTAATTCATAAGAACCATTTTTTTGCCGACAGTACGCTCCAACAGGAAAAGTACAGCTGCCATCCATACTGTTTAAAAAAGCACGTTCTGCAGTTACTGCTATTGCTGTTTCTAAATGTTCCATTTTTTTGAGCATTTGAAGAATTTCAGTATTATCTTTACGACATTCCAAAGCAATCGCACCTTGTCCGATTGCCGGAAGCATGATCTCTGGAGATAGTTCTTGATGATAAACTGTTTGATCCAGTCCTAGACGTTCTAAGCCGGCTAGTGCTAAAACAATCGCATCGTACTGACCTTCATTCATTTTACGTATCCGTGTATCGATATTTCCTCGAATCGGCTGGATATCAAAATCCGGACGCACATGCAGCAGATGAGCCTTTCTGCGAAGACTGCTAGTTCCAACAACAGCATTTTTGGGTAAAGTCTCTAAGGTTTTCCCAGCTTCTCGAATAATCAGAGCATCTGTTGGTGAATGACGCTTCATTATACAGGCCAAGGCTAATTCTTCGTGAATCGTGGTTGGGATATCCTTTAAGCTGTGAATCGCAAAATCAATCTCACCTTCACGAAGCTGGTATTCTAATTCTCTTACAAAACAGCCCTGCCCACCGATTGCTTGCAAGTTATGTGTAGCTAAGTGGTCTCCTTTGGTTTTGATTTTTACTAACTCTACTTCAACCTCTGGAAAATGCTCTTGAAAAACAGCTAATGTTTGTTTTGTTTGCGTCGTGGCTAATTTACTACCTCGTGTGCCAACTCTAAGCTTTTTCATTTTCTTCCTTCTTTCACTCAATAAACCCTTTTTCAGACTCACTTCTTCCTATCAAAAACAGGAGCGCTATTCTCATATAAGATTTCGGTTTGCTTAGCTTGACCATTAACCCAACGAGCCAAAGCAAAAAAGTAGTCAGATAAGCGATTTAAAAACTTTAACGCCTCTTCGTTAATTGCTTCATTGTATTCCAAGAGAGCTACTGCATTTCGTTCAGCCTCTCTGGCAAAACAACGACAAAGATGTAGATTTGCGGCCGTGACCGTCCCGCCTGGTAATACAAACCGATCAATTTTTGGGGATTCCTGCCAATAAAAATCAATTTTTTCTTCCAACCAAACAATGACCTGAGATTGAACCTTATAGGGGCGTTTCTCCTCAGGGGTTGCAAAGTCACTGCCACAATCAAATACCCACTGTTGAATCTGAACTAATTCTTCATACAGTGAATCTTTTTGAGCTAAAGAAGCTACGGTGAGTCCAACCTGAGCGTTTAATGTGTCAATCGATCCATACGCTTGGACACGGGGAGCATTTTTTTTTGCTCTTCCTCCCCCAACCAATCTAGTAAAACCACGATCTCCGTAACGCGTATAGATATTCATACACTTACCCCCTGATTCATAATTTGATAAATTTTCTCCAAATCGACATTTTCACGAACTAAATCAGCCAGCTTATCATACTGCTGATTTTTATACTCATGATAAGGCAACGCAATTTTGTCAATCGGGGCTAACCCTTTTTCAGCTCGAACCTGATTTAACAGTTTTCTTCGCCAAGCACTATTATCAAAAACACCGTGAAGATACGTTCCGATCACCTTTTTATCTGAACTAATTGCGCCGTCTTTCTTCAAAACTGTTTGTCCATTAGCAGAAATAATTTGAGCAAAATACTGTTGCTCGTAATTTTCAGATCTGCCCATGTGAATTTCGTAACCGTTAATCGTCTCATCATCAATTATTGCTTCTACCCTCGTAGTCGTTTTTTCTGCTTCAAAAAAGGTTTCTGTGTTCAATAGACCCAATCCATCAATACTGCCAATAGTAGATTCTACGTGATGAGGATCATGCAGTTTTTTTCCAAGTAATTGATAGCCACCACAGATTCCAAAAATCATTTTTCCTTCGGCTCTTATTCGTTCAATCTCTTTCGCTAATCCAGATTGCTGCAAGTAGAGACAGTCTTCTAAAGTATTTTTACTTCCAGGTAAAATAAGAATATCCGGACTTCCTAGTTGATCATTAGGAAAAACATACCGAACTGACACATCTGGCTCACTTTCTAAACTCTTAAAATCAGTAAAATTGGACATTTTAGCTAGTCCTATTACAGCAATGTCTAACTCTTTCTGCGTATTATACATTCGGCTCACCTGTGATAAAGCCACACTATCTTCATCTTCAATATTTAATTGTGCATACGGGATGACCCCAACCACCGGAACATCGGTCAAGTCTTCAATCATTTTTAACCCTGGTTCTAACAAGGCGATATCGCCGCGAAATTTATTAATGATAATTCCTTTAATTCGAGCGCGTTCTTCAGGCTCCAGTAAATGAATCGTGCCATAAATTGAAGCAAAAACACCGCCCTTATCAATATCCGCTACTAGAAGGACCGGAGCATCGGCAATTTTTGCCATTCCCATATTTGCAATATCACGACTATTTAAATTGATCTCTGCTGGGCTACCTGCACCTTCCAGGACAATCACGTCATTTTCTTCTAGCAACTCCAGATATAAATCAGATATTTTTTCTATCAGCTGAGGTTTAAAATTATGGTATTCCACAGCATCCATATCGCAAAGGACTTTCCCATTAAAAATCACTTGCGATTTGCGATCAGAAGTAGGTTTTAATAAAACCGGGTTCATTCGTGCATCTGGCTCAATTCCGGCAGCCTCTGCTTGGAAAACCTGTGCTCTCCCCATCTCTTTGCCATCCAATGTGATATAAGAATTCAATGCCATGTTTTGCGACTTAAAGGGCATTACCTTCATTCCGTCTTGATGAAAAATACGGCACAAGGCTGCCACCAAAATACTTTTACCTGAATCCGAAGCAGTCCCCTGAATCATCAAGCTTTTTCCCATCTTCTTCACCTCGCTCTCATTTTAACTTGCATAAGTTCTTGCTGATTTTTTACTAGCGGAAAACCTAATTGCTGATGAATTTTCACCAACCACGGCTGCTCCAATCCTGCAGCCTCAAGAAGCTTATCATCCAAAAATACTTGGTCAGCTTCTCCTTCTTTAATGATTATTCCTTTATCAAGAACATACAGATATTCGCAAATCTCATACATTAGATCCATATCATGACTAGAGAGAATAATTTTGGTCCCCTGTTGGATTAGACGAGAGATAATCTCAATCATCTGTTGTCTGCCGGCTGGATCTAACCCTGCAGTTGGTTCATCCAATAATAGCCATTTTGTTTTAAGCATTAAAACGCTGGCAATCGCAACCTTTTTCTTTTGTCCATAACTCAAGTATTGAACCGGTTTCTTTTTCAAATGTTCAATCTTCAGTAATGCGAACACCTCGTCCATTCTGGCTTTTATTTGCGTTGGTTCAATCCCCAGATTTTTTAGTGCGAAGGCGACGTCATCTTCCACGATCGAGTAAAAAATCTGATGTTCAGGTTCTTGAAAGACAATTCCAACTTCCTGTCGGTACTTATACAGCGCCGCTTTTTTATAATTCAGCGGTTGATTATCATAAATGATTTCGCCTTGACTCGGTCGTAAAAGTCCTACGATCGCCGCAAATAAGGTTGATTTCCCTGAACCGTTTGCTCCTAAAACGCCGATTGCTCGATAATCGCTAAAATCCAAAGAAAGATGATGCAAGACATCTGCTTGATTTTCGTAACTGATACATAAATCTGTTACCTTAAACACGGTAGCACCTTCTTTCATTTAGTAATCATAGTGGAAAATCACCATCAAAAAATTTCATTTCAAGCGAAAGAATCATCTTATTGAAGCGATCAAAGGTTTGAAAAAATAGAAGCTTAATCAATACCCCTAATGATTGATAGCTGTTTTTCAATCCTTTGAATCCAAAACGCATATCCTGTGCACGTTTAATAATCAGAAGTTCATCAATGAAAATAAAAATAAAGCGATACATTAACATGGTTAATTCAATCAATAGCGCTGGAAAATGAGCTTTTTTCATAATCAATAAAATTTGGTGGAAAGGAACAGTTAAAATGAAAAAATAGGTACAAATCACACAACTAGCCGACCGAAAAAACAAGCGTGTTCCTAAATAAAGTGATGCTTCGGATATACCTAGAAAATGATGAAATACTGGAATCTGAAAGATAAAATCTTTTGACTGTGAACTGACGGAAAACAAGATTGTTAAGATACTGATCACAAGAAAAGGCGCTGGAACCAGCAGCCATTTGAAATACCTGCTTGCTCTCACTTTTGTAACAAAGATAGTTACTCCACCAATAATGAGACTTATTAGAACTTGAACTATTGGCGGCGATAGAAAACAACTGATCAATAGAAAAAGATACAAACAACCTTTTATTCCTGGAGATAGATCAAGTAGCCGGTTTTCATAAGCAATCTTATCAATTAACAGCATTTTTATTTTTTCCTTTGTAGTAACCTAAAATATAGGTAATGATTCCTACACCTAAGCTTCCTTGAAGAGTAAATAACAAGCTTTCAATCTCTCCACTTTTAGGTTCTAATAATGAATTAAACCAAGGTTGGTAATCCGGATTAATCTCTGCTATTACGTTTTCTGCTTCCCCATCTGAACCGCCATACTCACCATGTTGATTGATTAGTAGTGCCCCCACCATCAAAGCTACGACCGCTAATAATAGAATAATATTTATACCCGTTTTTGATTTATTTTTTTCCATTGTTCAAAACCCCTCTTTCATGAAAAGAAAAATTCGCTGAAATAAGATTATAAGCAACGACGGTCAAAAGCCCTTCGGCAATGGCAATTGGAATCTGAGTCATCATAAAGACACCTACAAATTTCATGATTGCTCCAAAAATACCTGATGAAGGATCGGGAAAAACTAGTCCAAGCTGAACAGAGGTGGTAAAGTACGTCGCTAAATCTGCAATAAACGCACACAAGAACAAACAAACAGACGTTGAAACATTCGCTTTTTTCAGAAGCACATAAACGCCATAACCAACAAATGGACCAACAACTGCCATCGAAAAGGCATTTGCTCCTAAGGTCGTTATTCCCCCATGAGCTAATAATAAGGCTTGGAATAATAAACAAATGGTTCCTAAAACACTGATCACTCCGGGGCCGAAAAGAGCCGTTCCGATTCCAACACCCGTTGGATGTGAAGTAGAGCCCGTAACTGATGGGATTTTCAATGCTGATAAGATGAAAATGAACGCGCCGCTAAAAGCTAACAGTACTTTATTTTGTGGATTTTCAGCCACAGCTTTTCTGATACTGAATAATCCATAGAGAAAGAACGGAATGAATGCCGCATACCAAAACAAACACCAGCCAAGTGGCAAGAAACCTTCCATGATGTGCATCGCGTGTGCCTTTTGAGGGACAACTAGAATTAAAAGAAGCGCGACAAAGAGAATTTTTTTAACTGTTTTTACTTTCATCTTTTTAACTTCCTTTCAACGTTCTATTTTTATAAACAATCATGGTACTGAAATAGGAAAGGGAATCCTGTTCATCCAACTCATTTAGTCCAATCATAATTTTCTCTGACGACATTGAAGAATCACTGACCAATATCGTTTGTTCTAATAAATCTAGCTCCGTTAAGAGCTTTACTATTTTGGGCAGTGCTATCGAAACCTTCATTAAAATAACTGTAGAAATATTTTTTAAAGCGATTCGTAGTATTTCTTCATCAGCAGTCGCAGGTAAAACAGCATAACTCTCTTCATCAATTACCAAAGGAATTTGCAATTCATTAGAAATTTGGCAAAAAGAAGAAATGCCTGGGACTGTCTCTGTTTCTATTTGTTCTGTCATACGCTCTAACAAATAACTATAGGTACTATAAACCATGGGATCACCTAAAGTTATGAAGGCTACATTCAAGCCGCTCTTGACATCTGAAATGATTTCCTCAGCAACCTTGTCCCAAGCGTTTCGTTTTTCCTCCCAATTATTTACCATCGGGAAGTGACGTTGTTTAATCATTTGGTCTTCCTTTAAATAAGGCGTAACAATTTGTAAAGCTAGACTTTTACCAGCTTTTTTAGGTTCTGGCGTATACAGGCAGTCAACCATTTGCAAAACTTCTCTTCCTCGAATCGTTAATAAATCTGATGCTCCCGGTCCAGTCCCAACTCCATAAAATTTAGTCATTTGTCGATCCTTCCATCATTGCTGCTGCATGCTCACAAAATTGCTGTTGTATTTCCTGAAATTCACCCATACCTCTAAGGTGCGCCTCAACAGTAAAACCTGCTTGCTCCAACTGGGATTTCCACGAATCCTCTTCATCAGAAGCCATATCATTTGTTGCATGATCACCAGCCACAAGCATTAATGGGTACAGCTTGATTTTTTTATATCGGCTATTTTTAAGTCGTTCAATCAACAAAGAAATTTCAGGATAGCTTTCCACTGCACAGATAAAAATTGGTTTTTCCAAAAGCATATGATCAAGACAAGCGTAAACTGTAAAAGCGGAATGCTGACTGCCGTGCCCCATTAAGACTACCGCCTCATTCTCATCGAGATACGCTGCCATAGTCTCGAGCCAAGCAACGACCTTTTGATAATCTTCAATACTGCTAAGTAATGGCTTCCCAACTTTGACAAGCTCTAGCTGATTCTTATAACGCATTGCTTGATGCAGAGCTTTAGAATATTCAATTCCAGGAATGATGTGAAGTGGTTGAACATAGATCTCTTTGTACCCTTCAGTAATCAGTTTTTTCATCTGTTGATCTACCGTTAAAACCGTTACATTTTCTTGCTCTTTAATCTTTTTGATCACCTTATTGGAAGTAAAGGCACGGAAAACATCTAAATCAGGATATTTCTCTGCTAACTTTTCCTCTACAGCCCCAATTGTTTTTTTTCGTGTCTCTGGATAACTTGTTCCAAAACTAACAACAATTAATGCAGGCTTCATCGCTTCATCTCCTCTTTTATTTTTTCTACGACTTGATCAAATGTAGGTTCCGCCGTCTGAACCACAGCAAGCTGATAGTCATCGAAGACAGCTTTTGTCTTCTGCCCCATCACGATCACTTTCTTTTGTGCGACAGTTGCCAACTCCTCCTCACTTAACGCGGTTAGAAACAGGCTGGCTGCTTTTGAATTTGGAAAATACATCAGATCTGCCTTTTGCCAAAGATCAGGAATATCAACAGTGATTTTCTCCTCGTGAGTAAGCAGCTTTTCAATGGGAGATTCGTTATTCTTTAGCTCTGCTAACGTTAAAGAATCACCTAAGAATAGGCTGTCCGTGTTTTCTTCTAATCGCTGCAGGTATTCCGTTAAATCTGGATAGTTCATATCAGGTCGTATTCCGGCCTTTTCCAGAACCGATCCAGTGTGATGTCCAACAGAAATAAAATACCAGTCGGCTAATTTCCGCCAGTCAATTTCCTGTGTTTTCATTGCTCGAATAAACATTTCTACACTTAGTGGATCAGTGAAAACTACTTGTTGAGGCTTAGAAAAATCAATCGTCGTATCAAAAAATTCAATACTACTTGGTGGTAGTTCGATAATTTCCGCACCTAAATCTGTCAAACGAGTCGCCATTCTTTTCCTTTTTGTATATGGAACGGCAATACTGACTGAATACAAAGGTCGTTCTTCAAAGAAGTTTAATTCTCTCCTTCGTGTAACCACCTCACCGATCACAATCAAACTAGGCGGCTGTAGTTTCGCGACACAGGCTTTTTCAAAAATTGTTTCTAATGTCCCGACTACTGTTTTTTGTTGTTTACGACTCGCCCATTGAATGATTGCCGCTGGAGTATTCTTATCCTTTCCATGAATCATTAGCTGCTCGGTGATTTTCTTTAGATCAGACATCCCCATTAGAAAAACTAAAGTTCCTCCAACCTTAGCCGCTGCCTCCCAATCAATTTCACGCTCAGAATTATTTAAATGACCAGTATAAACATGAAAGTCTGCTGCCAAATCACGATGAGTAATTGGAATTCCGGCGTAAGCTAATCCTCCAATTGAAGAAGTAATTCCTGGAATCACTTCAAATGGGATTCCCGCTTGCTTTAAAGCCGCTCCTTCTTCTCCACCACGACCAAAAACATAGGGATCACCGCTTTTTAGTCGGACTACATCAAGGTCTTGTTTAGCCTTTTCGATCATGATTTCTTCAATTTTTTCCTGTGGAACAGGATGGTAATCGGGCTTTTTGCCTACGTAAATTTTTTCACAGGTTGCTTTGCAGGAATTCAGAATCGCTGGATTTATCAAACGGTCATACACTATCACATCCGCATGTTTGATTTTTCTCAATCCTTTAACAGTCAATAATTCTGGATCTCCTAGTCCTGCACCAATTAAGGCGATACATCCAGTCATTTCATCGCTCCTCTTTTTTCGTTAATAATTAGTTCTTCTTACTTGTCTCAATTAGTCTTTCAATAGAAGAAAACTTTTCAGGATAGTCTAATTGCTCGCGTTGAATGACAATACACGGAATATTTAGCTCTCTACAGGCTTCAGTCTTCTCGAAAAAACCACCCGCATGACCGCTTTCTTTAGTAATCATTACCCCAGCCTGATTATGGATCAAAAGCTCGCGATTTAGTTCCTTTGAAAAAGGACCTTTAAGTGCTTCGACATTCCCTGTTGATATTTCCAGCTTTTCAACTACTTTTAACACCTCAACTGTTGGCAACACTCTGGCAACAATTCGTTCCTTAGGCAGATACTCTAAAAAATCTGCTAACGTCTTACTTCCAGTGGTTAAATATATCTTTCCTGAATAATTTAAAGCCTGTTCACAAGCAACTTTTATTGATTGGACCGTGATCATCTCATCAGTAATCAGTGAAGGACGTTCAAATCGAAGATAATTAGTTCCAAGCTGAGTACAAGCCGTCATGGCGTTTTTTGAAACCTCTATCGCATAAGGATGGGTCGCGTCAATCAATTGAGTGATTTGATGTTTCTTCATGAATTCGATCATTTCTCTTGTACTTAGACGTCCCTTAACCACATTGCTTGTTACTGCTGTAGCCAAATTCTCTCCGTAATCCGATACAACAGATAAATAAAAAGCTAAATTCGCTTTATTTAACTCCTGCGCAATTTTTAAACTATCAGAGGTTCCTCCAAGTAATAGAATCATAATTGATAACCTCGAGGAGTAATCATTCGGCCATCCGATAGATAGGTTTCTTTATTTCCAACTAATACAACCGTCGTCATATCTACTAAAGTTTCATCAATATCACCTATTGAAGTAAAAATTGCCTGTTCTTTTTTGCGACCTACATCTTTAGCCAATCCGATGATCGTATCTTTTGATTTATATTGTTGAATAATTGCTAATGCCTTAGCTAAATGATTTGGTCTGCCTTTGCTTCGCGGGTTATATAGACAGATTACAAAATCAGCGCTGGCTGCTGCATGAAGACGTTTTTCGATCATTGTCCATGGTGTCATTAAGTCACTCAAGCTAATGTGACAAAAATCATTCATTAGCGGAGCACCCAACAAAGCCGCGCCAGCAATACTGGCAGTAATTCCAGGAATCACTTTGACTGCAAGCTCTTCATCCATTTGACTGACAAGTTCTAAGATCAGGCCTGCCATCCCATAAACGCCTGCATCGCCACTAGAAATGACAGCGACATCCTTACCTGTTTTAGCTATTTCAATCGCTTTTTTACAGCGATCAATTTCTTGTTTCATTCCTGTACTGACAATTTCTTTTTCACCAACTAGCTCTTTGATTAAACGAACATAGGTCGTATAACCAACAATCACTTCCACCTTTTTAATAACTTCAATCGCTTCAAGTGACATCTTTTCCTTCTCACCTGGACCTAATCCCACAACGTATAACATGTGTCGTTTTCATCCTTTCCCAATGCAAAGGTGACTCCCTTATTGGCGTAGCGCTCAGTCACCACTTTTCCATTACTGGCTAAGTCAGCCGCGGCCAAACAAACACTTCCTACTCCTGTTACTTTTTTAACAAAAGCTGACTGCGGATATTTCTCTGAAACAGTTAATAATTCTGCTGCTGAATAGGTTTCAAAGGGAATTTCCAGCCATTCAGCTAATTGGCAGATTCCAGCTTCTTGTTGCTTAATATCGATACTAACGATTTTCTTAATGCTGCGAAAATGGATATTTACTGATTGACAAAAAGCAAGGTATTCTTCTTTGATGATTGAAAAATCAATTCCTTTTTTTGCCCCAATCCCTAATACATACCGTCTTGGCACAATTTGGATTATTTTTTCAGACTCCAGCTCTTCTCTTTTGTCAGAAATAAGCAATACCGCTTCATAAGAATTAAATGAATCTCCTTCTTTGAGCAAAGAAAGTCCTCGAAGATCCCTCACCCAATTTCCCCGCTGGATCAAACCAACTGCTTGATGCTCTGCTAAGAGTCGATTGACTCTCTTAGTTGCCTCTTTGAAATCTGCATACCAGCCATTCAGCTCTTTACTCAACAAATCAAGAGCCGTCACATTTTGTACATCCGTTGCAGTGGTAATCACCGGACAGCTGTTTAATTTCGCTGCGATTTCTAGCGTCAGTTGATTGCCGCCGCCAATATGACCGGATAAAAGACTGATCGTGTGCCGGCCTTTTTCGTCTATTACAACAATCGCTGGATCGTTTCGTTTGTCCTCCAATACTCCTGCAATACTGCGTACTACGATTCCAGTGGCCATGATGCAAATAAGCGCGTCATATTGCTTGAATAATACCTGAATCCCTGTGCTAAATTTCCCTGTCGGAAAAGGCAGTACTTCTTCATCCAAATTGTCTTCTGATACAAAGATTGGGATTTCCTGATCCCATTTACCTCGGAGTTCTTTGGCTAATTGGATACCTGTTGACGTCAAGGCTAAAATCGCTGCTTTATTCATTACGCTTCACATCACGGTATTCATGTTTAAAAGAGGCATCATACAATTTGGAGTAGTAAAACTCATTTCCTAAAAACTCCCCAACCATGATTAAAGCTGTCTTTGTAATATCCTCTGCTTCGATTTGGTCTGCGATTTTTTCTAATGTACTAATGATTTTCTTTTCTTCAGGCCAAGTAGCTTTATAAATAACCGCTACGGGTGTTGTAGGCTGATAACCTCCTGCTAATAATTCTTCGACTACTTGCTTGATACCTTGTATAGAAAGAAAAATGACCATTGACGTTTGATGTTGGGCAAAAGAGCGTAGACTTTCCTTATCTGGTACCGGAGTTCTTCCAGCCATACGAGTAATAATCACACTCTGAGAAATTTCTGGAACAGTATACTCCACGCCTAAGCTAGAGGCTGCGCCTAAAAAGGAGCTAACACCAGGTGTACAGGTAAATTCGATCTTGCGTTTTTTTAGCTCTTCAATTTGTTCACGAATTGAACCGTAGATAGAGAAATCACCTGTCTGTAATCGAATAACTTCCTTATTTTCTCGAACACCGTGCTCCATTTCATCAATGATTTCGGTTAGATTCATTGAGGCACTATTAAATATCTTGCATTCCTTTTTACAGTAATTTAGCAGTTCAGGGTTCACAAGTGAGCCTGCATAAATAACAACATCTGCTGATTTTAACAACTTATAGCCTTTAAACGTAATCAGTTCAGGATCACCAGGTCCTGCACCGACAAAATGAACCTTTGTCATATACTTAATCCTCTTTTCTCGTCTCAATAATGATTACTGGGTTTTGTGGTTTAAAATAGTGCCCTTGCCCTAGTTTGGTGAACTGACTAACGTGCATTTGAATCGTCTGGAAGGAGTGATGATTCGTTTCCAGCCATTCCATTGCACGAAGAGCATTTTCTAATAAAATGAAATTTAATACTAAACGACCGTCAGGCTTCAGCAGCTGGAAGCTCCAAGCAAGTATTTCAGCCATGTTTCCACCCGTTCCGCCAACAAAAATTGCATCAAATTTATCCTCTAATTCAATCGGTGCTTTGCCAAGAATACTGTGGATATTCGTTAACTGAAACTTTGCTAGATTTTGCTTCAAAACAGCTACAGCGGTTTGATTTGAATCAATTGTTGTCACTTCTAAATTTGGATGTAGCAATGCCGCTTCGATCGCAATACTGCCTGTTCCTGTGCCAATATCTAAAAACTTATCTGCTTTAGCTAACTGCAGCTTTGCTATACTGACCGTTCGGACTTCTTCTTTGGTCATGGGAACATTACCGCGAATAAAACTACTATCTTTCATTGATTATCACCACTGCATTCATTTGATAGTCTTCATTGGGAACCTCAGAAGCTTTATAACGCCTTATTTTCTCATCAGAGTAGCTGAGATTTTCACCTATATAAAAAATTGAATCATTGCCGAGTTTTAGTGCTTCTTGTGCCAGTTGATAAGGACCTGTTCTTTTGTCTGTTACTATCCCGACCTTTGGCAGCTTGAAAATAAGAGAAAAGTTCGGAGATTTCCCATGACTACTAGTGATAAAACAATCCTCCATCGGAATATTTAGTCGATTGAATAAATACTGAAGGGAACTAATCCCCGGCAAAATCAGTAAATTTTCTCCTGAAAATCGTTTTAGGAGCCAGTTGCCAATGCCATAGGTCAATGGATCACCGGAAGCTAAAATTACTAGCTCATCCTTTTGATGATCGTTTAAAAAATCTTCCAGATCATCTAGTTTACGGGGAAGTAAATGAGTTTTGTGCTTCTTGTTTTTAGGAATAATCTCTAATTGACGCTGACTCCCGATAATCAAATCGGCTGCCTGAATAGCCGCTTGAGCTTTTCCAAATAAATAGTCTTGTGTCCCGCCTGGTCCGATACCTATAACAGTGATCATCGCCACTCCTCCTTTAGCTGCTCCAGAGGTTTTGTAGAAGCTAAGTATCCTCGTTGTGAAGAAAAAAGAACGGCTTCAATATTTGGCTCATGTTTCCGATATTTCAATAAATCTTCGGAACGTTTCTTAACTTTTTCTGCCAGCACTTGATAGACAGCTTCGTATCCTGCACTGGCAATAATCTCTCCAGCAGCCTCAGTCGTTAAACATCTTTCGATTTCTTGCAATTGGGGTACAGGCATACCTAGTAGGGCTAGATTTGCGATCAAGATTTCCGTTCGTGCATCTGCATCTTTACTGTGAGTTGAAAAAATTCCTGCAGAAACTTTAATCAATTTGCCTAAGTGCCCAACCATCAGAACCTTTTCAAATTCCAAGCGCTGAACTTCTTTTAAGACATAGCCGACAAAATTACTCATTGAAACGATATTCTCGCCATTGAGCTTCATTGTATTTAGAACAAACTCCTCACCATAGTTTCCTGGACACAGAATGACTGAAGAATATCCTTGGCTTTTCTTCATTTCTAGTTCCAATGAGATGGACTGCTTCCAGCCATCCTCAGACATAGGTGTGACAATACCGGTTGTTCCTAAAATGGAGATGCCGCCCACTATACCTAAGCGTCGATTCATTGTTTGCTTAGCAATTACTTCTCCTTCAGGAGCAAAAATAGTCACCTTTACTCCCTGATTCAGACCGATGATTTTGCGAACGGAAGCTTCAATCATTTTTCTTGGAACAGGATTAATTGCGGCCTGACCCACAGGATTTTGTAACCCTACTTCTGTTACTCGACCGATGCCGATTCCACCATCAATTAGAATTTGATTTCCATCAATTTTAACGACCTTTGCACCAATTAACATCCCATCTGTCGCATCCACATCATCACCGCCATCTTTTACAACAAAAGCTTGGCTACCATCTTCGGTAGCTTCAATCGAAGCGATTGGAATAGTTAGATTTTTTTTATCGGGTAATTCAATGCAAATCTCCTCTGTGGCTTCCTCTTCAAAAAGAAATGCTGCCGCAGCGGTCGCAGCTGCAGTTGCGCAGGAACCTGTTGTATACCCTTTTCGCAGCTTTTTCCCATTATAGAAAACGAACTCTTCCATCAGTTTTTCCTTTCAATCAATTGATATAACATGGCATTGATAATCGCCGCAGCAACATTACTGCCGCCTTTGCGACCCCTGGCAATGATTGCTGGGAGATCACTTTCAAACAATGCTTCTTTTGATTCTGCAGCTCCAACAAAACCAACAGGAGCACCAATAACAGCAACCGTATTTAATTCTCCTTGTTTATGTAGCTCCAGTAATTTAAAAATTGCCGTTGGCGCATTTCCAATAACAAATAATTTTGGGCCAGAAATTGTTGCTGCTCGCTCTATTCCTGCCATCGAACGAGTCATTCCCTTTGCCTTTGCTTGTTCAGCCACTTCTGGATCGGCAATATAGCATTCATAACGAATACCTAATTTATCTAAGAGACGTTTGTTAATACCGCTAAGTGCCATAGTTGTATCTGTAAAAATTGTGCCATCTCCTCCCAAGAAAAATTTCTCTAACTCCGAAATAACATCATTAGAAAAGACGAGATTTTTCAAATAATCAAAATCGGCGCTTGTATGAATCACCCGTTTAATAATTTTTTCTTCCTTCGTTGATGAGACAATATAGTCAGGAAATTCTTGATCAATGATTCCTTGAATGATTTTGAAGCTTTCTGTTTCAATTAATTGAGGATTTCTTATATAGTCCACGCTTTTTTCTCCTTCTTATAAAAAGTACTTTTTGATGATGATTGCAGTAACACTAAATACAGTTACGCTCAAAATCGCTGTTGTATACAAAAGTTTATTAGCAGTTAATATATCCTTTGGCTTCGCTGAACGAAGTGAGACTCCGATTGTCGGTTTATAAATTTCCACACCATGATAAAGATGCGTGCCGCCAAGTTGGATTCCTAGTGCACCTGCGACCACTGCTTCGGGATAGCCGCTATTCGGACTTTTATGATTACGACAATCAGCTTTTCCAACTTTCCAAGCGTTTGAAGTATTTAAGCGCAGTATTTTAGTTGCTCCTAGTAAATAGAACCAAGTCAAACGAGCAGGGATAAAATTCCAAATATCATCCATTTTTGCGGAAAACCAGCCGATTGCGCGATATTTTGGTGTCACATACCCCACCATTGAATCCAGCGTGTTGACAGCCTTATACATCATAGCCAAAGTTGGTCCTCCGAGAAATAGACAGAGTAATGGAGCGATGACACCATCACTGGTATTTTCAGCGATTGTTTCAATGGTTGCTTTGATAATTTCGTCTTTTGTTAGTTCTTTGGTATCTCTTCCGACAATCATTGCAACCTGTTTACGAGCATTATCGAGACTGTCATTGACTAACTTCTGATAAACTTTTTTACCTTCTAGCGATAAACTTCTGGTTGCTAACGTTGTATAAGACAGATAAATGTAACAGACGATGCCAATAACAGGATGAATTAGAAAACTAAGTTTTAAAAGGATAAAAGTTACCAATCCTGATCCAAAAACAGTTACCAACCACAATAGAATCCCCAAACGATAGTTTTCCTGATCACTTTTTGTCTGGGTGAACCTCTCCTGAAACCAAGCGATAAAATTGCCAATCAGCTTAATTGGATGCGGCCAGCTGTAAGGGTCACCAATCAATAAATCTAAAATGAAAGCAACAATAATCCAGTAGATCATCTGCTATTCCTCACTTTCTCCAGCAGATTCTGAAGAAAATCTTCACTTTGATAAAAATGAAGGTGAAGATAACTGCCAAACGTATTCTTTTTCTGATAACCGCCAGTCCATCTCTTCACGACTTCTCCATCGCGTTCCTTTCGCATTTCAAGAACTGTTGGTTCATTACTTTGAAAAATTGAATGATGAAATTCGTGCCCTACTACTGTTGTTCCTTTTTCCCCAAGCAAAGTCTCTTGATTCAGGTCCCCATAGCAGTAGCCAAATTTCTGAAGACCTGATGTCATCTGACTAACTCCTTCAAAAATACCTACCATCGGATAGTTCTTCTCATCTTTATTAAAGGCAGTACCTAGGTACATTAACCCGCCACATTCAGCTAGTATAAAGGCGCTTTGCTCGTGTTTTTTCTTGATATTGCTGCGCATTGATTGATTTGTTGAAAGCTCCAGAGCAAATTCTTCTGGATAACCGCCACCAAAATAATACAAATCCGCCTCTGGAAGATGGTCATCCTTCATTGGGCTAAAGGTGAGCAGCTCCACGCCATGCGTCCTCAGCAAATCAAGATTGTCTTGATAATAAAAATGGAATGCTTCATCTAGAGCATATGCAACCTTGATTTTCGGAAATTGCGGATAATACGGCGGTGTATATCGGATTTTCTCATTCGGAAGCCGCTCTAATAACTGATCAAGCTCAAAGGTCGCTTCTAAGGATTCTGCTACCTGCTGAATTTTTTCTGTCACATCGTTGATTTCTCGATCAGGGACCAATCCTAACTGTCTAGAAGGCAGCTCTACTCCTTTTTCTCGCTTCAAATATCCGAAAACAGGAACATCGGTGTACAATTCCACTGCTTTTTTAATCAATTGATAGTGTGTGTCAGAGGCAACTTTATTAATAATGACTCCACAAATGTTTAGTTTCGGATCAAAATCGACGAATCCCTTAACCACTGCCGCCACAGATGTTGAGGCTGATTGCCCATTCACTACCAGCAATACGGAACAATCCAACTGCTTTGCAATTCCTGCACTGGAGCAAAAATCCTTGTCTACCCCTAACCCGTCAAAAAGCCCCATTACTCCTTCAATTACACAAATGTCTGCATTTCCCGCTTCTTTTTCGAAAAGTGTTTTCATTCGTGCATTATCTTGAACTAGAAACATGTCCAAATTCCGTGAAGGGTTTCCGGTAATTCGCGTGTGGTATTCGGTATCGACGTAATCAGGACCGACCTTATAGGGTTGAACTCGATACCCGCGATTTTGCAAAAGTTTCATTAAACCAAGCGTTATCGTTGTCTTTCCTGAGCCGCTGGAAACAGCCGCGATCATTAGCTTCTTCATTCATTTTCCTCGCTTCTATCAATTCTACTCCTCGGTAGCAGCTTTGATGAACACTGACCTTGGAATACCAACGTGACACATTGGATTTCTTTATCACCTCTAGAACTGCTGGAATATCTTCTGGTTTTTCAATCATGATTCCAACTACTGAGCCACTATGTGCAACGTTGACTCCTAACCATTGATGGTACTGTCTAAGCTTCATTAAATCTGAGAAATAGGGTTTAGCTAAAACTTCCTGATTCAATAGCGCGCTCTGTGTGGCTGCCTCTCCGAGCATTTGCAACGATTTTTCTCTCACTGCACCTACATAACACTGATAAACTTCTGTAAAGAGTGCTCGTTGTTGAAAAAATAGGCGCTCGTTCTCTTGTGAATGAAAAATTTCGGTTTGTAAGGTTTCTTCCGGCTCCAAAACAACCACGTAAAACTGAGGAGCCCATCCGCTACTCTTTCTTACTGACCCATTTTTCTGCTCAAACAATGTGAGTGTCGGAAAAAGGATACTGTCTGTACGTTCAATTGCCAAACAAATGTCGATAATTTCATCTCTGGTAATTTTTCTTCCATAGTAAGCAGCCGTTGCTTGGCAAGCTGCGGCAATATCCGCCGTACTACTAGCCATCCCTTTAGCTATCGGTAGTTCTGAATTGATCACGAAAGATAGCTTTTCTCTTTTAGCATTCGGTATTCTTAAGTGATCCAGCGTTTTATTGATCGCTTTCTCGATTTTTGGTTTAGCTCCTTTAGAAGCAATTCCCGTTTGAAGCGTCACTTTAGAAAACCGATCAATTCCATAACTAACTAGTTTTTGCGAATCACCGAGCCAGCCTTGAATTAATTCTCCGCATGAACCGGTACAAGAAGCAGTCACTCGCATAAAATCGCCTCCAATGCATCAAGTAAGGATTTGTTATCAACTCTTGATTTAACTGCAATTCGATAATATTTTTGAGACAAGCCATGAAAGCTATTACAATTTCGAATCAGAATATTTTTTTGGATCAATTTTTCTTGTAGACAACCCGAACCCTGATACCGCAAGAAAATAAAATTCGTCTGACTAGAAAACGTTTCTAGCTCCTTAAATTGAGCCAACCCCTTTTCTAAAAACCTTCGTTCCTCTGCGATATAGCGCTGACTATCCTTAATAAATCTTGTTTCCTTCAATGCTTGCTGTCCGGCAATATCTGCAAAGGTATTAATGTGCCAAGGCACAGTTTTCGCTTCAATTTGAGCTAGAACAGCGCGATTACTACTTAGCAAGTAGCCTAAACGCAAACCTGGAATCGCAAACATTTTTGTCAACGATCGAAAGATGTAGAGGTTTTCATTAGTGCTGATTGAAGAAACAAGCGAATATTCCTCCCTTGTAAAATCTACAAATGCCTCATCGATAATTAAGGCTATCTCTTCTCTCTGACAAAATAGAGCTAATTCCTCAAGTTCAGATTGCTTCAGCATTTGACCAGTTGGATTATTTGGGTTACAGAGGCAGATGCCATCCACTTGTTGCTCCTTCGCTGATTGTATCAATTCTGCAATTGTCCATTGAAAATTGCGTTGCTCCAAATTAAAATAGCTAAATTCAGTCTTTTGTTGACTAAAAGCTGCTTCATACTCCATGAAAGTCGGTGCAAGCAATAATAATCTTTTCAGCATAAGCGTTCTTCCCAACATAAAAATCGCTTCTGCAGCCCCATTGGCTGGATAGACAAATTCTGCTGAAATCTCATGAAAATCAGCGATTGACTGGATTAGTGCATGGTATCGAATATCAGGATAATGAACTAGCTCCGCAATGCCCTTCGTTAGTGTTGCTTTGACTCCTTGGGGAATACCTAAGGGGTTGATATTTGCACTAAAATCAATTAACTCTTTCTTATCTATCTGATATAATTCACTGATTTCTTGAATATTTCCTCCATGCTTCACTGCCATAATAACGACTCCGCTTCTTGATTATTTTAGAAAGATTGCTTCTTTATATTTTTGTGGAATTCCTAGAATCACAATCTCAGATAGAGTTAAATTCACGACTGTCGCCAAGGTCAGGGGGACGAAAAGCATGAAAACAACCGGCCCCATCAATGGATAAAGCAATAGCAAATCCAATGGTACATTGATTACGTAAGCCACCAGCATCGAAATTATCGAAGCTGCGACCTTATTTCTTTGCAACTTTTTGCGCGTCCAGCTATAAAAGAACATACAGGCCGCCATCAATACAGCAATAATCAGATGAATTGGCAAAGTATTAGGAAACCCTGACAGTAACGCTGAGATCATGTGTCCGAAAAATCCTAAAAATGCTCCTGCGGCAGGGCCAAGAATGATTGCACCAATAAATGCGGGAAAAGAGTCTAATGCGATTGAACCAAGGATTTTAATGTTTGCCCCAATCACACATAGCGCCAGCAGAATTGCTAATGTTGCCAATTTCTTTGTTGAATACTTCATCATGTTTCACTCCTTATTCGTTTTAATGTATTAATTTTTCAAGTAAAATTAGTTCGATTCGAATGTCGTATATCATTCAACTAAAGTTCTTGAGCTTCAATTTGATTCTTATTGCTTAATATCCTTCTGTTTTAAGTAACCTGCGAAAAGTTGAACTGACATCCTTATTCGTTTTGATATACTATTTGTTTTCTCAGTAAATTCTGATTGATAACCAAAAAAAATAAACGCAGCGAGTCCAGAAAAGATGGTCTCGCCGCGTTTTTTATTTGTATAAATACACCAAATAATACCGTTAGCAAAATAATCTTCCCAATCCAATTATTTTTTAATCCCTGAACAAGGTATCCTGACTTTGCATCCATTTACTATCTCGCCTTCCCGAAAAGTGGCTTGTGAGAGTTCATCCGCATATACAGTAGAAAGGGGCTGTTGAGGATTTTCACCTCATTCCCTTGATCAGTTATTAAGTATTCAATTTTTCTTTATTATAGCAAACGTTTCTCCTTATTCTTGGCTTTTTTCCATAACTCAGCCACATTGTGCTATTTTGAAAAAGGTAAGAGCAAAATATTACTATATTTAAAACTGATTGACGATTTAAAAAAATGATGATCGAAATATGTACTATCCTCACGGAACCAAGCAATCGTCATCATCATTCGCTCTAGAATGTAGAAGAGAACTGTGTCCTTCAATAATCTTGATATGTATTCTAAAAAGATAGTCTTCAGAATCTTATTTCCCTGCTCAAACGATATAAAATACTGCTATTTTCAGATTTAACTACTGGTTAAAGGTTTTTCTTGAATTTTAATAAAGCAATCAAAGGAAAGCTATTCAATCGCTGAAGTTCAGCCAAATTTTGTTATTTCGAACCTAAAACAAAGCAATATATTGTTATTATTTATTATTCGATTTGAAAAATCATTGATTTATCAATCTTTTCATTCATTTTTATCTACCGCTTTTTTGATGAAGTAATTCTTTTAAATCAAAATTCATCTTGTCTTTTTATTTAAAAGAAAATAAGATGGAGAAAAGACTTTAAGGAGCGGACGATGACTAAAAAACAATCTTCACAAAATCTGATTTTGATCATTACCACTACTGTATACTCATTTTCTAGTATGATCTCAGCATTTTTTATGCTGGGAAGTCAATCACTTATTTGGTTTTTTATTAGTGCCCTCTTTTATTTTATTCCCTACGCACTGATCGTAGCGCAGTATACCAAAAAGTACGCACATCGCTCAGGAGCGATCTATGACTGGTTAAAAGAGTCCCTTTCTCCTAAGGCAGCTTTCACAACTGTTTTTTTATGGTATAGCAGCTACTTCATTTGGATGATTAGTTTATTTATGAAGATTCTTATTCCAATTTCTATTCTGTTCTTCGGGCAAGATATAACTACGTCAATGAATTGGTTCGGTGTTTCTTCTCAAATATGGTTAGCGTTATTTTCTATATTGGCAGTAATAGGTATCACTTGGATGAACAAACGTGGCTTCCAAGTCATTTTCCGTTTTCTGCATATTAGCGGTTACGCTATGGTTGGTTTGTTAATCCTTTCGTTATCTGGTAATTTAATTTTGATTTTTAAGAATCCTGAACTAGTCTTAATAAATATCCATCATAGTTTGACTGTGCCAAGCTTTTTTCAAGAATCATCGAGCCGCCTGCTTTCACAGCTGCCTTTTTTCATTTTTTCGATCACCGCATTTGGGGGATTGGATACGATTGCGAGTCTTGCCGATAAAACCAAAAAAAGCCGCAGCAGATTTCCGCGAGCCGTGATTATCAGTTCGTTTGTTGTGTTATTTTTATATGTTAGCGGCATTATCATTTGGAGCTGTGCAAATAACATTGACGGCTTACGGGAGGCAACGTCTCTTCATTTGGGAAATCTAATGTATGGTGTCATGGAACAATTGGCCAAGACATTGGCTGTCAGTTTCAACCTGTCAGTTAGTCATACGCACTTATTGACTCAGATTTTTATTCGTTACACCGCCCTGACAATGGGGCTGGCATATTTGAGTCTTCTTAGCTCAATAAGCTATGGTCCATTGAAAAGTTTGATAAAGAGTACCCCTAAAGTTTTCTGGCCAAAATTTTCAGCACTGAATAGGAATCAAATGCCTGAAAATGCACTTTGGATCCAAGCCTTGCTGATTTCTTTATTCATTGGGCTGTTGTCATTTAGTAATACTTTTTTATCAGATTTATTTAATCAATTAACCTACATGACGAATGTTTCACGAGCGATTCCATATTTTATTGTCGCAGCTAGTTTTCCTTTCTTTTTAAAGAAAAAAATCATCCAGAAACAGTCATTGATTATTAAAAATAATTACCTGAATTATTTTCTTTCCATAAGCGTTTGTGTCTGTATTTTTGTTGCAATTGCCTTTCAAATATATGAACCCTTAAAATTAGGAAATTATCTGAACTTTTCAACTTTGCTTTTAGGTCCAGTATTCTTTGGTGTTCTTTCCCACTTCATCTATTTTCGCTTTGAACAGAAAAAAGCTCTAGTGAATTTGTCTAAACAAAACAGCGAAAATCCGTAAAATCATTGACTAAGGAGTTACGCCTATGTACCCAATCTTAATTGATATCCAGCAGTTTTCTGTCCTAGTGATCGGCGGTGGAAGAATAGCCACTCGAAAAGTTTGCGGATTGATTGAAGCAGGTGTAAAACCCACGGTTATCGCGCCGAATTTTTCTGATACCTTACTAACAGCAAAGAAAAATGGAAAAGTTCTATTGCGGGAACGTTCCTTTCAATATGGTGATACTACTGGTTTTCAAGTCATTTTTATCTGTACAGATAATCCAGCAGTCAACCAAGCTGTTTTGAATGAAACGACACCGCGACAACTCGTAAATGATACAACCAATCAAAGCAATAGCAATTTTTTCAACATGGCATGGATTAAAGAAAAGGATTTTGGGATTGCATTAACTACTAAAGGTGCCAATCCGCAAAAGACCAAGCTATTAAAAGAAAAAATTCGTTCATTTCTGAGTGGAGACTCGTTAGAATAAAAAAACGCCTGAATACAAACTGTCCGAACAATTGAGCAGCGTATTCAGGTGTTTTTTTATTCGTATTCAAATGAGGCCATTAATAAATTGATCAATGGCATCAGAAATAAAGATTTCCACTTCCTTTTCATACTGATCGCTGCTAGAGTAGGCGTGCAGGAAAGCAAAGCCTATCATACTAGAAAAAATAATTTCCGCTGATTTTTTCGGATCATGGATTTTGACTTGCTTTTTTGACTTCATTCTAATCAAATAATCCTCCAGCGTCTGAATAAAGGCTGTTGGAATTTTCTCAATATAAGGCATCGTTTCTTGATAAATTTCTTGTGCGCGAAGGCCTAAGGAAAACCGGACAATCTCTGGCGTAACCTGTGTGAGATACGCTTCCATCATCAAATGAAGATCGCTGGTTAGATCCCATTGAAATTGATCATAAATCTCCTTATTTACAGAAGGAATCCACTCGGCTTCTTTTAATGTTGTCAACAGTAGTTCTTTCTTACTGCCAAATTGCCGAAACAGCGTCACTTCGTTTACTTGCGCTTCTTTTGCAACATCTTTTGTTGTCATGTCACTGTAGCCTTTTTCAACGATTAGTTTTCTTGTAGCAGCCATGATATTGCTTCGCGTATTTTTCATACAGGAAATACTTACTCCTTTATTAGACTTGCGATCGCCACACTTCCTCCCCGAATCACTTCGATTTCTTGAGAAATGCTTTGTTGGAGATCGGTAATTAGTTGGTTATTTTGCGCGTCAGTATTGATACACTCGATCAGCATTTGATCTGTTGTTTGATCAATAATGATAAATCTGTTTGCCTGAGTCAATCCATTTAGATCGTTTTCGAGACTTTCATAATAAGGCAGCTTAACGTACATTACCTCTTTAGTGTGAATGGGAATGTCGGTGTAATCAATCACTTGGATCACTTCGATCATATTGCTTAATTGATGTTTAATTTGTTCAAAGGTTCGCTCATCGCTAAAAAGGCTGATAGTCATCCGAGAAATATCTTTGACCTCTGTCTCACCAACCGTTAAGCTATTTAAATTATACAATTTTCCGGAAAATAATCCAGAGACTCTTGCTAGTACGCCAACTTCGTTTTCAACGTAGACGCTTAACCATTTCTGTTTAATTGTCTGCATAAGTAATCATCTCCTTCAAACCTTGACCTGGTGGAACAATTGGTAGGACCTTTTGTTCTGTCTTAAGCATAAACTCCAAAATAAATGGTTGACTTTTAGCACCTTTTGCATGGATAAATGCGTGGTCAAGTTCTTCTTCATCAGTGATTCTAATACCGTCTACTCCATAGCTGCGGCCTAAAGCGATGAAATCTGGTAGATAAGACATGCCGTCCACCCTTAACTTCGTGTAAGAATAGCGTTTGTCATAGAACATTTCTTGCCATTGACGAACATTTCCTAAACTTTCATTGTTGAAAATGCAAATAATAATCGGAATTTTTTCTAACATCACTGTCGCAAGCTCTTGAAGGTTCATTTGAAAACCGCCATCACCCGTAATTGTCAGGACATCCTTTTCCAGATTCCCTAATTTGGCCCCAATAGATGCTGGAAAACCGAAGCCCATCGTACCTAATCCACCTGAAGTCAGCAGTTGTCTTTCTTTTGTGATTTCAAGAAATTGGGTCGTCCATAACTGATTTTGTCCAACGTCGGTTACCACGATTGCATTTGAGAAATGTTCGTTGATTTTCTGAATGATTTTTTCTGGTGTTAAACCTACTTCTTTCATGTGAACAGGCGAAAGTAGATCCTTATTTTTGATTTCTTGTAGCCATTTCTCATGATTTTTCGAATACAGCATGTAAGTGATTTTTGGCAATATTTCTTTAATGTCTCCTACTAACCCAATTTGAGTGTCGACATTTTTATCAATGGTTGCTGGATCAATATCTACATGAATCAGCTTTGTGAAAGGACAAAACACTGCGGCATTTCCAGTCACACGATCATTCAAACGTGTCCCTAAAGCCAAAAGAACATCACTGTTTAAAATTGCCTGATTTGCTGCATAGCTGCCGTGAATACCTACATTACCAATATAATTTGGGTGATTACTAGGTAAAGACCCTTTTCCCATAATCGTACTAACAACTGGCAGATTGTACATTTCAATAAAGGCGGCTATTTCTTTATACGCTCTAGCGCGATGAACGCCACCTCCAAGCAGCAAGACAGGTTTCTTAGCGGTTTCGAGTATTTCAGCTGCGGTTTCTAGTTTTTCCAGTGGGATCATTTGCGTTTTCTGACCACCACGAATTGCTACTTCTTTTGGGTATTTTTCTGAACCGAGTTCTTGCTGAATATTTTTCGGTATATCAACGACTACAACTCCTGGTTTACCAGATTGCGCAATAACAAATGCTTTCTTCAGAATTTTTCCTAAATCCTCTCGATTCCTGACTGTTACGGCATATTTAGCAATTGAGCGACAGATTCCCACCATATCTACTTCTTGAAAAGCGTCCTTCCCAATCAGCTGTGTTGAAACCTGTCCTGTGATACAAACCAGCGGAGAGGAATCGTAGCCCGCCGTAGCAATCCCTGTTATCAGATTTGTTGCTCCTGGACCACTAGTAACTAGACAAACACCGACTTTTCCAGTGGATCGCGCATACCCATCTGCGGCATGAATCAATCCTTGCTCATGTCTAGGCAAAATAACGCGAAATTCCTTTCTCTGATAAAGCGCATCAAACAAATCAATCGCCTGTCCTCCCGGATAAGCAAAACATACGTCAACCTTCTCATCAATTAATGCTTTAACAACCAATTCAGCTCCCGAAATCATTTTACATACCTCCTAATAATGCAAGTGTTAACTTGCATTTTAACATATAAACTATGCGATTTGTAAATTGTTTCAAAAAAAAGACCGTCCACAATCGAACGATCTCTTGATGCATTACCATTTTTCTAATTTAACAGCCATTTCCCAAAAGGCGTATTCCATTTTACTACTGATCACGAAGGCGTCGATCATTTGCTGCTGTTCTTTGATTGAACTTTCTTGATATAGACGATCTAAGAGCGCACACTCTTTTTTTATCCCTTCAGCAGCGGCCTCACCAGCATAGGTCTCAATCCAGCGCTGATACAAAGGATTAGGAGAGCCCGTGTCAATCAAACGAACACCGATTTCTTGATACAGCCAGGCACATGGAAGCATCCCTGCAAAAGCAGTATTTGGTGTACCGTCAATCAACTGTCGATACATATGCGAAACGTAATGATAAGCTGTAGGTGCAATCGGTGTAGTCAAAATCTCATGCTCAGTAATCCTTAATTCTGAAAAGAACTCCTTGCGAATTGCCATTTCACCTAGCTTAAGATTTTCAGCATTTTCTTGCAACTGCTCCTGCGCTTCCCAATCGTTTGTTTGTTCCGCAATTAAATGATAAAGCTTGCTAAAATGTTCAAGATAATAGCGATCCTGAAGTAAATAATAGCGAAAAATTTCTGGAGCCAAATTTCCATCTGCCAATGCCGTGATAAATGGATGCTCAAAGCTTCCTTCCCAAAATGATGCTGCTTCTTGACGCGCAATTTTTGTAAAATTCATTCTCTATCTCCTCTTATTAACTTTTTTAGTACGCCCACTTGATACGACTCTTCCAACGTCTCCTAGTCACAACATAAAAAAACCTCCTTTATTCTCATAAGAATGAAAAGGAGGCTCTCTGCACAAAACACGCATACTGAAGAAAACCCGACCGCAAAAAAACGGTCGGGTGCAAAATTCTAAACATCACACATTCCCTGCGCCAGTACTAACTGTTTCAGGTTCAATGGGTATAATCTCAGCTTCAAAAGCACCCCTAGTGTCATTCAATTAATAAAAGTATAGCATACTCTTTTTAGAAAAACGATTGCTATTTAAAACTTCTCGTGTCTAATCAAAAATTCTTGATTCCTGAACAAGAATTCGACTGGGTGTCAAAGTCGCTTCAGCTATTGTTTTTTCAGTATTTTTCAAATAATTCTTTATGAGATGATAACCAATTGTATATCCAGCGTTTCTTGAGAGTCCTACAGGTTGATACCCCTGCTCACGGGCAACTTCATCCCCATACATATACGCAGAAACCTGATCAAAGCCGCGAGCATTACGTCCACCCTTCATTACTTCGATCGTATAGTCCAATTCTTCCTGGTCGTAATCTTGTACCCATGGTCCACGATGTTCGATGCCATAAAGCGTTTCGGCAAAAACCTCCGCTAAGCCTTCAATCACTAAATAATCTTCGACACTCACATCTCCATGATTAAAGGGCTCATAGGTAAACCGAATATTATGATTAAACTCATGTGCCAAAGCAGATTTTAGTCGTGTGCGATTGAATTCATTCGGAACAACGATTAACAAAATGTACCCAGGTATCCCGCCAAATCCGCTATACCCTTCACTTGCCATCAAGACGCTGTTTTCCGGATCACCGAGCAAGATATTTACATTAAACTCTTCGACCGGTATTTGATAGCCAATGTCAGTGAAAAGCTGTGCGCTTTTTTCTATAACTTGACGACATTCTCCGAAAATATTCGTGTCTTTTAAAGGGTTTACCTTAGTTTCAATCAGCTCTCTACGTTTTCGCGGCGTCCAGATGCCCATCATCTCTGATGCCATCAAAACATCATAGCCTCCCGAAGTTTTTGGCATGAGGGGAACACTTAAATACCGCCACATTTCCTCGAAAGGTTGCATCAACTCATAGCGGAAAGTATTTTCATCCTTCTGACCCTGCAGACACGCTTCATAATAAGACAAAGTATCAATTATTTTTACACTAAAATTATTCATTATGGTAACCTCCTTGGTTTTATCATAATCGTTGACGTTACGTGAAGGTCAAGCACTTATATATATATATAACTTTAACAATTATTGCAATCGTATTTGCAAACGATAAATAAATATGTTAGCATTTAACCAGGAGGAGTTATTATGAAGAGTGATTTAACCATCAAAGAAATAAAAAAAGGCTATTCAAAAAAAGGCGACTTTCTTTTCCAATGCTTGTATTGTGATCAAACCTTTGATGATCGCTTCGTCTACCCGCTTAATGAAGGCAACAGCCAACTAGCCCGAGCAGAAGGCGCAATGATTTATCATATAAAACATGAACACCACGGCCCTTTTGACGCGTTGCTCAATCTTGATAAAAATCAAACAGGTTTAAGTGACACGCAGAAAACCTTTCTGACGCTGTTTAATAAAGACATTGATGATCAGGAAATAGCCGAACAGCTGAATATTACAACTTCTGCCGTAAGGAATCATCGCTTCAAATTTAAAGAAAAGAAACGGCAGGCCAAAATTTTGTTAGCCTTATTGGAATCCATTGAAGAAAAAGATCAGGGAAATTTTATAGCGAATTCCATCATTGATTCTGATGAACGATTCATTTCCACAGAAAAGGAAAGAGAAAAAGTTTTTAAAACTTTTCTCGACAAAAATGGAAAAGCCAATCAAATTCCCAAAAAAGAAAAAAAGCGAATTATTCTCATTCAAAAACTCGCAGAAAATTTTACTTCTGAAAAACAATATAGCGAAAAAGAAATCAATGAGATCATTTCGATGATGTTCGAAGATTATGTTACGATTAGACGATATCTCATAGAATACGGAATTTTAGGCCGAACTGTTGATGGCAGGACTTATTGGAAACTATAGCTTTTTTGAAGGGAGAGTTAAGAATGGTATTACCTATGAAAGTGGATCATCTCCAAGTTACGGTAAAGGATATTGATACGGCTGAAGTATTTTATGATGGGTTGATGGAGGCTTTGGGCTTTGATTTGAATAAAAAAATCAACGTCTATTTAGAAGATTTGGATATGAATGTTATCGAATATCTTGATCAATCCTATGATTTTGGTATCTGTTCACCTCTTACAGAGTATCAAGAGGAAACAATCCATAGACGAAAACCCGGAGCGGTTCATCATATCGCCTTCCAAGCTCCTTCTAGAAATGAAGTCAATCGAATCTATCAAAAGGTACTTGAACTTGGTGCTGAGATTTTAGATGAGCCACAAATTTTTCCGCAACATGGACCAAATTATTATGCTCTTTTTTTTAACGATCCAGATGGAATCAAGTACGAGATCGTGAATAATGATGATCATGTTTAAAAAAGTCAGCGAATCCACGCTGACTTTTTTCATTCTTTAAATATCTCTACGTTCTCTAAAGTTTTGCGTAAATTGATCGCATCCCAAGGTAAATATTCACCGATACTAAACCCTACGATTTCAGCTCTTTCAGAAACATCCCTAATGATCCGGGCAATTTGTTCGAGTGTCATTGTTCCAATCGGGGCAAGAAATTTTTCTACATCCAAGTATAGTTTACCAGGATTAATCGACCGGTAGTCCAGAGGAGACAATACATCTAAATCAAAATGAATCGCCAAGTGCTTCAATTGATTTTGATTCATCCAATTAATGATTGCATAACTATCCTCCACCAATTTATCTGGTGTGAGATAATTCATCTTCAAATCATCGACTTGGTGGTCGCACGGACGCAGTTCTTCATATTTTAGCCCCGCGAGCATAACCTGCTCGACTGTGAAGGGGTGGCGAATTTTTTCGGCAAACTGTGGTGCTCCGTGACCTAAAAGATTCCCCAGTACATGCATGTGCCCTTTGTGACTGTCATTAATGGTTGACATATCGGAATGCGCATCCAACCAAAGAATTCCCAGCGAGTTAGAATATTTTCCATGTAAGTAATCGAAGGGAGCTTGAGAAATGGAACAATCCCCACCCAAAGTAATGACTTTTTCAGGTTGCTTTTCCGTTAGAACCTTCGAAGCCTCTGACAGCTGTTTTAATAAACTATTCCCGCCAATTACACCATTTTCAAGCAGTAATTCTTTTGAGGTATTTTCGTCAACTGTGATTTGAATTGTCTCTGCTTTATTGCTTTGCGGAACAATATGTCTCAACAATTCAGAACCAAAAAGATAATTTGGATTATTTCCTCCCTGCCATTGAGGAAATACTAATCGGAGCGTTTTGCTCATAAAATTTGCCTCCTTCAATTCCGTTTTCTTCACACCTTTACCCGATACGGATTTATTCCCTTAAGTATTCAAGCCTTCTGCTATGAGAAGCAATTGCTCTTGAAAAGAAAAAAGAATCGGGACTAACAATCAAGTCCCAATTCTTCATGTACATACAAAGACATTTCTTCATTCTGATCAATCAAACGGTAGAAGTATTTAAGTTGTTCCTCTTCTCTTGCCGCAACAAATGCTTCAGGCAAATCCATGCATTTTTGAATGGCAAAAATCCAGATATCTGCAATAAATTCATCACACATCTTTTGATGAATGAGGCTTAAATTAAAAGTATTCACTGGCATATTCTTCCACCTCCTGTTTTTCTTGCTCTGACCGAAAGACAATGACTAATCCTTTAGAATCCGCCGATAATACCATTTCTATTCCTGTTACTTCACTGCTGCGTGCCAAAACATGATAATATAACTGATCCACACTCCAGCCTTTTGCGGCTAATGTAACCATATCCAAACACAATTTATCTACTTTTAATTCTACTTCTGGTGTTGCATACACCATCATGGGTGCATAGCAACAGATATTTTTTAATCGATCCATCACAATCATCCCCTCTTAAGTATAACAAAAAAAGGCTTTCAAAAAGTGACAAATCCATCCAATATCTTTTAAAAAATGAAAGAATATTCACTAAGACTATTTAAACTTGTGGCCTTAAAAAATAAACAATCTGAACGTTTTTTTAAGTTATAATCTGTGAACTGTTTTTTATCAAAGACTGAACCAAAAAAAATTAACCAATCCAAGTTCTGCTAAACAAAAATCTCCTGCTGCCTTAGCAGGAGATCGAGTTTTTGATCATTTCACTACTCTTCTTCAAGTATTCACCAGTGATTGTTCCGCTTTCTAATAAATCTTCAGGCACACCGCTAAAAACAACGTTGCCACCGTTCACACCACCATCTGGTCCAATATCAATGATCCAATCGGCTTGCTTGATAATTTCACTATGGTGTTCAATGATGATCAATGTATTGCCGTTTTCTACCATTCGTTGAAATAGTTCGTTTAATTTTTTAATATCTGATAGATGTAGACCAGTTGTCGGTTCGTCTAAAACAAACACAGACTCATTTTGTGTGATTGCTTTGGTTAGTTTTAACCGTTGACGTTCTCCACCGGAAAGTGTGACTAAGTTTCGACCAATTGGCAAATAGGTTAGCCCTGTATCAATCATGGCTTGAAGTTTCTCGATTAATTTTCTACTGCCAAGCCCTTCATAGAAATCTTGTAGTTCTTTCGGTGTCATGTCTAGTACATCTAAAATTGTACAGCCTCTTAAACGGTAGCTTAACGCTTCATCGGAAAATCGGTTCCCTCCACAAGCTTCACATTCATTTACAATAGGGTCCATGAAAACTAACTCCACCAGTGTCTCTCCCTTGCCATGACACGTTGGACAAGCTCCAGTTGAATTAAAACTGAACATACCGGCTGGGACATTGTTTGCTTTAGCGAAGGTCCGACGAATTTCATCGTAAATACCTAAATACGTAGCTGGAGTGGCACGATTCGTCGCTTTGATTGGTGCTTGATTGATGATGGAGATTTCATTAGGAAATTGTTCGGGCAAGACTTTTGTAATTAGCGTAGATTTTCCTGAGCCAGCTACGCCAGTGATGACTGTCAATACATATTTGGGAATATCGACTGTCACATTTTTTAAATTGTGTAAATTCGCTTCTTTGATTGTCATTTTTTCATGCCAGCTGCGAGGCTCAGTATTGATGGGTAATGTCTGACAAATTTCTTTTCCCGTTAGGCTGTCTGATTGAAGTAGAGCTGGATAATCTCCACGAAAAATGATTTCTCCGCCCTGTTTCCCTGCCAAGGGACCAATATCAATGACTTCATCAGCAATTGCAATAACATCTGGGTCATGCTCCACCACAAATACCGTATTCTCCTTATCTCGAAGATCCTGTAGCAGCCGATTGATACGAGAAACATCACGCGCATGCATTCCGGTGCTTGGTTCATCAAAGATATAGAACATGCCGTTCAACGCGCTTCCCATATGTTTCACCAATTTCACTCGTTGTGCTTCTCCACCAGACAAGGTCGGAGTTTGCCGATCTAATTGTAAATAATCCAATCCTATATCGATTAGCCGTTGAACCTGTCGCTTAATTTCATCGATGACCTCTTTCGCTTCAGGATAGTATAGTTGATTTAGAAACAGTAGTAGTTGATTCATATCCATCTGAACACAGTCTGCAATGGAGCACTCGTTAATTTTCACAGACAAGGTTTCCTGATTCAAACGGCGACCTTCGCAATCCGGACAAGGCGCTTCATACAATAATTCCTTCAATTTTTCCTCATACATTTTGCTGCGCTCAGAAAGATCACGCTTCAAAATAATCCGCTCATAATTACGACAGATTCCTTCCAATTTCGGATTAAGTGGAATCGAATCCTTGTCTGGATGCCCATAGATTAACTGATTCCATTGAGAGACGGTTAATTCCTTTAACGGCTGATCGTTATCAAAAAAGTCTGCCGCTGCATACTGCTTCCAGTACCAATTTCCAACCGCGTATCTAGTATCATTAACCGCGCCTTGATCCCAAGATTTTTCACGATCGATTAATTTTTCAAGATTGATTTGATTTACACGGCCTAGTCCAGAGCATGTTTGGCACATCCCTTGAGGATGATTGAATGAAAACTGACTTGCTGACCCAATGTGGGGTTGACCGATTCTGGAATATAACAAACGTAATAGAGAATAGGTTTCAGTAATCGTACCAACTGTAGAGCGTTGATTCCCACCTAAAGGAGTTTGATCAATCACGATTGCAGGATTCAGATTCTCAATCCTTTCTGCTTTCGGTTTGATGAACTTAGGCATCCGATTCCGTACAAATGCAGAGTAATTTGCATTCATCTGTCGTTGCGCTTCAGCCGCGATTGTATCAAATACTAGGCTGGATTTTCCCGAACCTGACACCCCTGTAAATACAATCAGCTGGTTCTTCTCGATCTCTAATGAAAGATGTTGCAAATTGTTTTGTGTGAGACCGATTAATCTCAATGGTTTCATCTGATTCCCCCCTTACCCATCTAGTCTAAACTCTTCCGCAACTGGAGAGTCAAGGCGGGGTTGAAATTTTTTTTAAATCATTCCATCTAGTTCTAATGAACCTTTAAAGTAAAAACTTCTTGCTTTAACAAAGCAAAAACCAGCTCAATTACTGAACTGGTCCCCTCACTATAAATAATTCGCTTTTTTCAATTCATTTTGAGCAGCTATCAGATTTTTCTCATTGACTAAGATGATTGGTCCCGTGCAGCCCATTCCGCTTTCAGCGTAAATCTCAGCTTCCCACAGAATTTTTACCGCATCCTCCAACTCCATGATTTCGATCCCAGCAATTTCACTGGTAACGATCTCCTTAGCAGGCGGATCAATCTCTTTCTTCGCTTCGGGTACTGCAGTTGCGGTTAGCTCTGAGCAAATTTGCTTCAGTCCAGCTTCATCAGCTTTCCGATATTCCGTCAAGCTTACCCTATCAAGTTTTCCTTTAGCCAACTCGTAAGCATACTCTAAAGCATTAGTAATCACAGGAGCGCCGCTAGCACGAGAGATGATACAAATATTGCGATCATAATTTCTTCCGATTCCTGGACCATAGCCTGAGCCTGTCGTTTCGTAATTTCCTCCGCTTGAACTTGCTGAGAAAAGCTTCATCAAAATATTGCCAGTCAAACTATCACAAACAACAACATCAACGCTGCCTAATAACAAATCGTTCCCTCGTAGAACTTTTCCGCCATCCTCACGTTGACTTTCGCCAAAGTTAATTTCATACCCCTTTTCTTGTAACTCAGTCAATGAACGTTCAACTGTTTTTGCTCCCTCAATATTTAAGATCCCAATAGTTGGTTGCTTGATACCGCAAGTTTTTGCTACGATAATTCCATTAATCGCATTCAACACCATCGCTTCGTTGCGAACACCGCTAGTCGTCCCGGTCGTTGTGGCAATAAACATTTCACGACCAAGAGCTGGAGTAACAACTTTTCCGACAGTGGAAACACCGATTGGAAAATTATAATGTAACGTGACACATCCTTGTATTTCTCCGCTGTCTAGCAATTCCTCCATTAACTCAGAGGATTCCTTTTGACAGTCGGTTGTCGAGTAGTGCTTGAAATCTTTCGCCCAGTCAACGTCACTTCCGATCAATACGACATCAAAAAGATTCTTTTGCTTACTGGTATAAGCAGCCTGTTTCATCACAGCCATACCGAGCTCACTGCCATCAATGGTCAAGCCAATTTTGAGTCTGGACTCCATTCGTCCGGTTTCTAGACTAGTCGCCAAATCTTCAAACACTTTCTTGACTGTTTCTTTTACTTGATCAGACATTGAATCCACCTCTATTCTACTGAAAGATTGGCAGCGAAACTTCTCAAGGCCTGCGCAACTTCTCGTTTAACGATTTCCTCTAAATCCTGCTGATTCTCTTCTGATACTTTTCCATTGTTTCGTTCAATTAAGATCGATACACCATCAAATAAATTTGTCATTCGTCCTAAGAAGAGCGAACCTTTTCCAACGATCATGGCACGATTTTTGTCGCCAGCAACCAAATCTTCAGCGGCAAACCCTAAATAAGGAATCCCACTAGGAATATGTCCTTGTGTCGGCGCCCAACCAACTAGTGATTTTTCATTAACAAAAGTCATCAAATCTTTTTTCTCGATATCTTTCCGTAAAACGCCGATTGCGCCAATCATTTTTAAGTTTGCTAACGGAACATCCCCAGCTCCTGCTGGTTTCGTAATATCGGGATTTTGCATTTCTACTGAGTAAACATCGACATCTTTGATGGTTAATTGAGCCTTTTCTAAAATACTGGCGATCAAGGCCGTTGTCACCGCCTTAGGACTCGATCCACTGCCAACTTCATGTTTACCAGTCAAATCATGTCGCAAAATCGGATGCACGCCATCATTTTCACTGATCAGTGCCGCGAATCCACCTAAGACATCCTCCAAAATTGTAAAGCCTTTGCCAACATGGGATTTTCCGTTCATTCCTAGTTTGGCAGTTGCCCCGCCGGCTACTAGCACGACGTTTTTATGCGTACCCGCTGCTACTAGAGAAGCTGCGGTAATCAACGCATGTGTCGGGCCAGCACAGAAACTGCGAATATCGGAACCTGTCGCATGGACACAGCCGCATAACTCAGCGATTGATTTAGCGAAATTACCGCCACCTCGTTGATTCATATCCCCACAAGCTTCTTCGCTGCACTCGATCACATAATCAATTTCTTTAGGATCAAGCTGATGCTTTTCTATCAATTGTCGCAATGCCAAAACACCACTTGCCTTTACTACAAGATTTTCCAGCATCACATGAGCGTTTAAATTTGCGTCAATCTGGTGAGCAGGACTGACGCAACCGACTAATTTTCGATCATAGTATAATCCTTCGGCAGCATTTTCAGCCAACTCATTTTCGATCCACTCAAGCGGTTTTTCACTTTTAATTTTATCTACATCCTCTTTAAAAAGCGAATGTGCCGCCAAAGCCGCTCGAACTTCTTCTGCAAAAGCTTCTTCTAAATGCACCAATTCAAAAACATCGGCAATCTGTAATAAGCCGTAAAATTCTAATTCCGGCATAATCTCGCCGAATTTCCCTTCACGTTTGCCTTCAATGGAATGATTTACCCATGGCTGTGGCAGATTTTTCAATTCTTGATAGCTTAGATTTCCAATAAATGTTTGGTTTGGTGCATAATTGACTACCTCATCATAACTACGGATATGATCATATAGCTTTGCCAAATATGGACTATCTGGGGTTGTAATTTTCTCTGTTGTTTGTGTGGTGCCGTTGTGCTCGATCATATCTGGTGTATGAACTAAAACATAACTCGCTCCACGTAAAGTCGCATAATTCATAAACATCCCGCCCTAAATGTATTTCTGAATCATTTCTTCGATGGCTTCTTTCGTGCAGTCATCCTTCGCTACTTCGTCGACCTTTTCACCATTTTTATAAATCGAAATAACCGGCAGCCCTAAAATCTTATGTTGAATGCAAAAACGACGAACTTTTTTCTGCGAGGTATTAAATTTTGTAAAACGAATTTTATCTCCGTACTGGTCATATAGTTCTTCCACATCAGGCATCAAAGCTAGACAATTTTCACAGGTCTCTCCCCACCAATCCACTAATACAGGCGTCTCCTGTTCCAATACTTCTGCCCCAAAATTTTCAACAGTTAACTCGATCATGCTATTGGTACCTCCCTTTTGATTTTTTCTACATATTTTTGAGCTGAGAAGGCGGCGATCGCACCATCACCAGTCGCGGTCACCACTTGTCGCAATACTTTTGGTCGCATATCGCCAGCCGCAAAGACGCCTTCAAGTGGCGTACACATCGCCTCATCAGTAATCATGTATCCGTATTCATTTAATGGAACTTTGCCTTCATATAATTTGGTGCTGGGCACATTGCCGATAAAGACAAAAATTCCAAATAAGCCATCCTCTTCGTCTGCTTCAAAACGAGTGAACTCACCGGTCTTCGTATTACGAATTGTCATCCCCTCGACCATTCCGTCGCCTTCGATACTTTCTACTACGGAATCGAAAATATAGTCGATCTTGTCATTGGCCTTGGCTTGTTCGACAGCAATTGCGTCTGCCGTTAACTCACTCAGATTTTGAATAATGTGAACTTTGCGAGCAAAAGTGGTAATGAACATTGCCTCTTCAACCGCCGAGTTTCCTCCTCCGATTACATAAACTTCCATATCTTCAAAAAAGGCCCCATCACAGGTTGCACAATAGGAGACGCCTTTTCCAGCTAATTCTCGTTCACCTCTACAGCCAATTTCTCTTGGAAACGCACCGTTTGCACAGATAACTGCATGGGATTCGTAGACACTACCATCTTTACAAGTGATTTTTTTGATTTTCCCATCAAGTTCTAAATCCGTTACTTCTTTCCGAAGCTGGATCTCAGCCCCGAATTGTTCAGCCTGTTCAGCCATACGTTTGATCAATTCTGGTCCAGAGGTTTCTTCCTCAGTTTGTTTGATTGATCCGGGAAAATTGGCGATTTCATGGGTTGAAACGATTTGTCCCCCTAATTTTGTTTTTTCTAAAAGTAAAACATTCAAACGAGCTCTTGCATTATAGATAGCCGCGGTTAATCCAGCAGGACCGCCGCCGATGATTATTACGTCATACATTAAGTGAACTCCTTTCTGCTCAATTAACCGCCTGAGTGATGATTCACTCAGGCAGTATTCATTTATTCAAAAACGGTTTGTTCATCTACTGGTGTAATCATTGCCTTTAAGGCTTTCTCGACAATGCCGCGACGTAGTTTTTGTTCTTCCTTCAAGCTTAGGCTTGGATTTCCTAAAGGATGAGGAATTGCAACTGCTGGTACGATTCGATTCGCGCCAACGGTTTGTGAAATTGGAACAACTGTACAAATGTGAATCACAGGTAAGCCTGTTTTTTCCATCTCTTTCACCATCGTTGCACCGCAACGCGTACAGGTTCCTCAGGTGGAGGTTAAAATAACAGCGTCGACTCCATCTGCTACTAATTTTTGAGCGATCTCAGCCGCATACTTCTTCGCATTGGCAACAGCCGTTCCGTTACCAACCGTTGTATAGAAGTAATTATGCAGGCTGCCGATCACGCCTTCTTTTTCCATTTCTCTCACTATATCTAATGGCAAAACACGGTTTGGATCTTGATTTGCATAAACAGGGTCATACCCGCCGTGAGCCGTTTCGTAAGAATCTGCCGTTAGTGTATCAACATTCTCGAGGGAATAGGTTCCATACTTTGATGCACTACTCGATTCAATTCGATCTGGATTGCCTTTAGGAACAATTCCGCCAGAAGTTACAAGCGCAATTCTCGCTTTTGACAGATCACTTATCGCGGTGGCTGGCGCGACGTTATCAAATTCAGGCATTGGGTATTCAGTCGTAAATTCCTCGTCCTTCAATTTACGCACGAGCATTTCAACGGCTCTTGCTGAACCACGTTTTTCATCCTGAAAATTCTTGCGATAACGAACAAAGTAATTATCCGCTTCTGGCGAAACTTGTTCTTTTTTCAACAATTTCAACGCAAGACTGGCAATCACAGGTACCGCCTTTCTCATACCAGCTGCACTGTTTCTGGTCGGCACGATATAGGCAGCCTTTTTGTACATCTCAACTCCCGGATTTTCTTCATACATACCGGTCACTGCTGGAATACCAAGTTCAGACATGACTGCTTGAGCAACTTCCCCGCAAGCAATACCATATCTGCCTGCATTAAACGCTGGTCCTGCAATAACGATATCTGGTTCAAATTGTTTAATCCGATCTAATACATCCTTTTTGGCACTATCCAAGTTCTCATTAAAGAAACTGTCGCCACACACGACGGTGCCGACGATTTCTGCCTCATCGCCAAATGAATTCATAAAAGCAAGACCTGGTCCTACTACTTCAGCTTTTGAGAATGGTTGGATATCCGCCTTTTCTTCACCACCAATTCCAGCATAAAACTGGTTGATGTAGTGAACAACTTTAAACTTAGTCATAAGACGCTCCTTTATTATTAGTATTTCCCGTATTGATTCCTCATTTCAGAAACCTCTTCAATGATGTCATCAACATCTAAAACCATTTCCATCATGCCAATCTGCTCTTCAAAAACATCTGAGTCGACAACTTCTTTAAATTCTGGCTCTACAGCGTGATATACAGCTAAACCTAGCTGTTCATTGGTCAATGGACCTGCATACGTAGGGTCTCCGTTCGTTACAGTTTCAGCTGCTAATCCAGCTGCTTCTCCTTCGGCAGCACCGATCAGAACGACCACGTTCTCTGCTCCGAAGTTTTCTGCTGCTTCTTTTACTCTACGTTGATTTTCTAAGTCCATTGCCCCAGCGGCCGTTCAGACGAAACATTCTGTGGATGAGAATATTACGTCAGCTCCAGTACCCTCAATACAAGCTTCGATCGCTTGTCCTGGGATACCATCACGGTCGCCGATCACTAAGACTTTCTTATTTTTTAAATCTAAAGTCATTAGTATTTCCTCCCTATTATGATTTAAACGCCTTTTGCAGACATTTTGTTAAAACCAAGTTCATTTGTTGCACCGGTAATTGCCTGGATTTCAACTTCAATCGTGCCATCTTGTTTCAAGCTGCCGTCAAAGCCGCCTGCGATGACATCGACATAATCTAATTGTCCGATCAAGCGATCCATTTTTGGTAATTGGATCGTTTCATTCGCGTTTCCGCCAGTAACGACTGCAGTGGCTAATTTATCCGCATCTGCTAACGACTGGCTAGCTCCGTCTCTTCCAGCATATTCATCTGTTACAATTACTGTTTTAATCCCTTTTTCTTCGACCTTCTTGCAATTCATAATCAAATCTGTATCCGGATTTCCAAAGCCTTCTTGAGAAATAATTACACCATCCAATCCAAGATACTCGCTCAATTTTGCGACAAAATCACTAGAACGATGTTTATCTTTTAAATAAACGGTTTCGTTGGTGACAATCACACCGACAAAATTGATTTCTTTCCCATGCTGCTTATACAAATCAGCGATAACTGGGTTGTTCAAATGGTGATACGTCGTGTTTTTATCACACGCAGACACGCAGTTACCACTGATAATCGCACCATCCATAACTTCTGTTGGATAGAGGATCGTTGGTACAATATGCTTGGCATCTGTTCCATAAACATACGTATCATGCAAAAGCCCTTGTGTTTGCAGCATATACACATAACCGATTTTAGGCAGATCAGGATATTGCTGGATCTGTTCTAACAATGGCAATGTTTCAAAGGTCTCAATACTGTCGGGCTCAACCTTTTCACCTAACCTGCCGATATAATCAGCTGTTTTGAGTCCTGCAAAACGTGCTGCTTCTTCGTATAAATGAGGATCTAACTCTTCTTGCGGTTTTAACACTAAACAAATTTCGATTAATTGAGAAAATGGCGTTAATTCAGCCCCAGGGCCTTGCATATCCACGATTCCTTCTTGAAAGCCGACAATTTTACCGACTGTCATAACGCCGCAGCCCTTCAATACATGGGTACGACCACTGCCGACCACATCCACTTTATTGATCACACCAGGAAAAATTCCGGTTGTTGAACCGACCTTGCACCTTGGTTCGATCACATCTTTGACTGGTGTGATACGGATACTATCGCCTGGTTTAGCGATTTCGATCTCACAGCTGATTAATCGATCGTCTTCCAAAACTAACTCTTTGATTTTCGAAGGATCGAGGGTTAATCTGCCATTTTCAATTTTCTCTTCTTCGCCTAAAACAACTTCCTTGATTTCAATGTTACCAATTTCGAGTTTCATTTATTCACCTCAGTTCTTATTGGTTGCAGACCGTTGAATCCTATCTAGCCACCCCCATTCTATCCAACGTACTCTGCGCGATATAAAAATCTACAAAAGCAAAATCGTTGAGCACCGCTAAGGACCAATTAGGGCGCTGTTTGTTTTTTATAAATTTTTCGTAGACGGCTATCGCTGATTCAATATATTCTAAACTCTCAATATCGATGTATTGAGAAGTGGTCTCTGAAGCAAAAATCGTTTTATAATAGGTTTCGTTTGGTTTGATGCTTCCACTTAACGGGTGCGACAGCAAGCGGACATGCTTTTCGATGATCTGTTGCTTTACCTTTGCCAAAACGTCTCCATAATCGCCCTCTACATAGCAAAAGACAGCAAGTTCACTCATTTTTTCCTTCACCATTGGATTATTTGTTATGATAATCATTTACTCACCCAGTTTCTAATTGTGTTTTATTTCACATGACAGGCGCTTATTAGCCCTTGAAGAATATGCTTAGACCCAAAAAAAGAGGACAACAACACACTGTGCCGTTGTCCTCTGTCACTAGCCTGAAAGATTCCCTCTACTCTGAGGTTGCTTCTTCGGCGCATTTCTGCTCTCCAGAGTTTTATCCAATTACGGTCCGTTTACCTGAGATGTTCACTGTGAATTCAGCTTGTTTCACAGCTTATACCTTCGGTGGCAGATTAGCTGCACTCTCCCGCAATTTTCTTTTTTTGCAAACGCTTTCTACAATTGAATAGTAACAAGTTCATCCAGCAAAATCAACCCTAGATTTTTTTCAATGTGATAAAAATATTTCTATTGCTATAGACAAATGCTTTTTAAAATTTGATTTTAAAGAACTAAGCTAACTATTTTCAACCTTTAATTATTTTAAACTGCGTAGCTGAGCTCATTTTAGGAGTACTTCAAAAAAAATCAAATTAAGCTAAAAAGAAGCTACGTTATGATAACGCAACTTCTTCTCATTACATATAATAAATTGTTTTATCATCAACTAAAATATTCTCTTCATAGCCCTTCAACCCATTTTGTATCTCAGCAATGCTTTCCGCAAATAATTCTTCTATCCCAAACTCCTTGCCTAAATACACATTTTCAAGCTGATTATAAAATTCAATGAAGTCCAATTTATTTTGTAAATTACTTATTTCAATGCCATAATAACCTAGCATTTTGTGGACAAACGCTTGAGAAAAGCCTTCTTCATAGTCAAACAAAAGACAAATAAACTCCATATCACGATCATAAATCGCTATATCGCCAAAATCAATCAAGCCGCAAATAGTGTTTGTTTTTTGATCATAATAAACATTACTAGCACCAAAATCATTGTGAATGAGACATTTTTTTTCGTTGAAATTCTGTTGCAAGATTCTTTTATAAACCTCGTCAATCTCTTGTTGTACCGATTTTTTCAAAAGAGGATAAGCTGCCTGCTGAATCACTTCATATTCATATGCCGCTTTGGCCTTTTTATCTACCTCAAGTCCTTCTAAGGATACTGAAAGCTCAATTTCATGAAGGGTTTTGAAAAAAGCAGCTAACTCCTTCGCGATTTCGTTCTTCTGTTCTTCAGTCAATGTTGTCAAAATTTTGGCGTCAAGTGGAACCCCTTTGATTTTTTCTTGTCCGACAAAATCTAGTTGATTCGGCTCATCTGCCTTTCCAATAAAACATATTTCAGGAACCTTGAGGGGTAATTTGCCGTTTATTTCTTTTAAAACAACTGCCTCTTTATATAGATTTCTAGCTGCTCTAGCATGTCTTGGAAATTTAAACACGTAGGATTGATTGATCAGAAATGCCTCACTATCAAATCCCTTACCTAAAATTCCCATTGTTTCAATCGTTAATTCCGGATACGCCTGTCTGATTCTCGTCTTTGCTTGTTCCTTATCCATTAGCCACCTCATTATTTAAGTCTAGTTTCATATACAATACTTCAATGGGAAATGCGTATAATTAGATTTCACGAAATAATTGTCAATGGTTAAATTAACCATACTAAAAAAATAAAGCACGACCACCCTTAATATTTGCACAGCTAATATATTATAAGAAATTGTGCTGTTTCCGTTAGAATTCATTGGTTTAAACGATATATTCAAAGGGGTTGTGATAGAAATTCCTTTTGGAACATCGTTTGTTCGGAAAAAGAAGCAGTAACACAACTTTTATCACAGCTCTAGTCTTTCTTTTCCTGCTTTCAACGTTAAGCATGAAAAACAAGTGCTTTTTTACTTAAAATCATTATATAGAAATTTCAGCATTTTTTTTAATAAATCGTTGATAATTAATCTTTCGTCTTCATCTCCGATAGCCTGAGAGACATTCGCTTTTTTCGAAAAAGCTTCATAATAACGAATACCAAATTGTCTTTGTGATTCTGCATTAATATGAATGCCATCAGGATTTGCCTGAAAATTCTCAGCGCTAACCAAATAACAATTTTGCTCTTCCGCTACGACTTTGGACATTTCCTGATTGATTTCCTTAAACTCAATCGCACTTAAACCAAATCCAGTTTTTCCCAAAAAATCAGGAAGTTCCCCAACAATAATCGGCAAGTTTGCTAATCCAAGTTCTTTTCGGAAATGATTAAATACGGCTTTTAATTTTTCAGCGTAATCCTTATAGTATCCATTTAAGCTATCATTTTCACCCTGATGCCATAAAATAGCGATCAGTTCACTTGATTCCATCGCAAATTTCGCTTCAACGAGGGCATGACGAGTTAACGGCTGGTTTTCTGCCCACTCATCGATAGCGCTTCCTCCCTCCGCACAAGGAATTAAGCCTAGCTTTTCATCAGGATGATCTTGTGACCATGCGGCCGCAAACGATGCAGCTGGTCCAATCCCTGAGACTTCTCGATCAAAATGAAGCGGTTCAGTCATCATCTGCCACCGACCATTGCGCAACATTTCAGTATTTTCATTATAAATTGCAGGAACATCCGTCAGATAACCACGACCTGCCATGTTTGATTGTCCAATTAATAAAACAGATTTCATTGTCTTCTCCTTACAAAAACGATCATATACTAACATTTTTAGTTGAATTATACTCCTATGCTAAAAAGCCCTTCTATATGATTCATAGAAAGGCTAACTGACTTAATCACTCACTTCTTGAAAGTTATGATCTAAACATGTTGTTTTATTCGCAAAATCATAATAATCTGGTTTGCGATCATAAAAAAGTTGTAAGCTAAAATCAGCATTTCTAATAATTTCTGGAAATAATTCCGCATTTAAACAAAAATGATCTCTGCCTAAGTGATGCCAAAATAGGTAGGTTCCGCAGGTAGAGCAAAAACATCTTTCCACTTCTTCATTAGATCGATAATATGTCGCAGAATCTTCCGCTAACTTTAAATCAACATTCTCACTTTTTTCGGGATCGATCGCCATTACTGGACCAGCCGACATTTTTCGGCACATATCACAATGACAACTATAGACAAAATTTCCGTAGTGCTTGATTGTTACCTGATTCTTTCCACACAAACAAGTTCCCTTCACATTTTCCATTTGATCACCTGCACTTTGCTATTTTCAGTAAATTATAGCATACAGGTTTCTTTATTTGTTTTTCTTCAGAAGTGAAATCTGCTACTTATTTAATAGATAATATTCATTTTCAGTTGTTTCGCTCTCAAATCTGCTTTGATTCAAGCGATAGCCTTTGCCCCAAGTCGTCTCAATAATATCTTCTTCAATTCCCAGTTCTTTTAATTTCCATCTGATTCGTTTAACCAGAATAGACATTTGTGCAAGATGAGAGTTATTAGGACATTCACCCCAAATCGCCTCTGACATCTCAACCCTTGAAACAATCTCACCATTAGAATCAATTAATTTCTGGAAGAAGATTTTCTCTTTATTTGACAATACATGAAGAATTGTTTGTATTTCTTTGTGTATCAGTTCTCCGTGTTGACTAAAGACCAATGTCTTTTCTCGTTCTCCTTTGCGTACATCAGCTAATATTGTCACTAAATACTCTCTTAATTGATCAAGAGGTGAATTATCGCTGATCCATCCGTCAACCCCTAATTCCTCTATCCTGTCACGTTCAGTTTCACTAGGGATCATTGAAACCTTGCGAAAGAAAAGGTTGTTTTTTCGAAATTCAGAAATTAATTGTCGTGCCTCATCATCATTAATGGTATCACTGATAATAATTCCGGCGAAGGTATCGTCAATCTTAGTTGTATCAATTCGATGTAAAAGTTTTTCAAATAAAATTTTCGAGCAGAAAACTTCATAATTTAAAGTTTGTAAATTATTTTGTAGCGTTTGCTCAAATAATATATTTTTAGTTAAAATTAAAAGAGGTTTCATTTGAACCACACCTTTCCTTTTCTTAAGGATATTTTTTTTAATAGCGATGCGTAAATCAGACAAAAAAACATGGGTATTGGTCTTATCCTTTCAATTTTTTTACCCCCTAAATCTAATTATTTGTCATTCTCTAAAACTTCACTATAATAGCTATCTGTAGAGTGTTTATTTCTTATTAGATTACCTAATAAGAAATAGATATGTTTAGCCTTGGCAGATTAATGTCGATACGTAGTCATGACGTTTTTCATGACGGCTTATAGTCTTAAAAAAAAAGCTCATTCAGAGCTTTTTTAGCTTGCAATCGACGTATTTTCGAAAAGAGAATCAAGCTTTTGAACTGCTTCTCTTCTTTTTTCCATCATTGAATCTGTGTATGTATCTAGCGTCATCTTAACCGATGAATGTCCCAACAATCGACTAATACTAGCGACGTCTACACCATTTTCCAAACAACGTGTTGCAAAGGTGTGACGAAGTGAATGAAAAGAAAAATTATCTAAGCCGCTACCGGATAGTATCCGTTTGTACCGATAGCTTACTGTACGCGGTTCTATGCGTTTTCCATTAAAATTAACTACGTATTCAGAATTACTTTTGGCATGTAACTTAGTTAAGAAAGTAGTTAACTTCTTTGCTAACGGAATAACACGAATGGATTCTAATGTTTTAGGTTTTTCTTCGATAATTTGCGTGCGATGATCCAGCGAATTCTCATCTGACACTCTAATAATCGTTCGTCGAACAAATAGTATTTGCTCATTAAAATCGATATCACTCCACTTTAGTCCGCAAATTTCCCCGATCCGCATCCCTGTATAAAGAGCGATAATAACTGGCACTCCAGCGGGTGTATCAATAAACAAATTTTCCATCTGTTTTTGTTCCGTTATAGATAAAGCACGAACTCGATTCTTTGTCTTTTTGGGTAATACAGCCTGCTCACAAGGGTTTCTTACCAAGCAGCCTTCTTCGACTGCAATTTTTAAATTACTATTTAGTACAGTATAGATAAGGTGAATCGTTCCGACCGCTAGACCTTTCATCGTTAAGATTTCGATCAGCATTTGAATATTATCCTTCGTAAGCTTGCCTATTTTTATTGATCCAAGTAGTGGAAAAACATGATTCCTCAATAACCGAAAATAATTTGTATAGGTAGAAGGTTTCACTTCTTTTTTTATTTTTGTAGTCATACATTCTCGTATCCAATATTCTAACGATTCATCGCTTTTTGGACTTGTGATCAAGGATGTCTCTAAATGTTTGGCCTTTACCACTAGCAATCTTTCCTTAACTTCTCGATAGCTTTTTCCGTAGATGTATCCGTAAACGATTTGATTATGTTCATCGCGTGCTTTGATAAAACGGCCTTCCCAACGTCCGTCCTTTCGTTTATAAATATTTTCTCCTTTGCGTGGCAAATTAACCTTCCTTTCTGACGGTGATTTTGACGGCGCATTCTGTTTTGATAGAAAGTGCTTTAAATCAACGATTTCTTTTCTGCAGTAAACTCATTCTTATAAAAACAGCAAAAAAATGCTCCATATATTCATTTTTTTAATATAAAAAAATTTTTTTGCGTTTGACTTCATCAATTACGATTACTATAATTAATTTAAATATAAATAATATATTCGGAAATTAATGTAAATCTCTTTTTTTCTCGTTAGGTAATCTAATCGGAAAAAAGAGTTTTTTTACTGACAAAAGTATAGCAAATAGAAAAGTTAATACCGTTCAATTTTGGCAGGTTTAACAAGCCTAAAATGGACGATTAATAAATCACGCGAATGAATAAAAAAGAGGTTTAAAAAGATAATTGCAACGAGGAAGCGATTTTTTTGGTCTTATGCTCTATTTATCATAAGGGGATCGATTAGAAAAAGATTCGTCCTTATCGATTATTTAACGAGATTATACAGGCTAAATGTAGTCGCCTGCGAAATGATCGTGATCATAGATCGCGATTTCTTAATATTTAGGAAGTTTGACTAAAACAGAAAACAATTGAATGATTTATTCTTCATAATTATTATAACTAGAAAATTAGTAGTGATAAAAAAGCAAATGAACGACGAACACTTTTATCAATTCTCAGTCATATTTCTATCATAGTTATTTTTAGCAATTACAATAAAATCCAACATATCATGAAAATCCTTAAAAACATTATTATTCATAACGTTTAAAATTTTTAAAAGAAAAAAATACTCAAAGAAAGCCTTCTCATATACAGCGTCCAACGTTATTATAATCTCGAAAACATGATACATTAGGAAATAAGCAAATAACAAATCAATCGTAAGTGGAGGAAATCAAGGATGGATACTGTGAAGCTTGGACAAAGGCAGATTTTTGGAATGAAGAATACAAATCTTATGAAACGTGTGGCGAAATACTTTGAACAAACTAAGAATGCTTCACAGGTTGTTGAGTATTTGGTTGCGATTCTTTTGCGAGATGCTTTATGCGTCGGGGATTTTTCACTAGAGTCATTAACAGAGCTTATTCATCAGATTTTTCTTACCACAACACCGAACGATACATTGCGGAAGCACTGTGTCTTTTTTGAGTCGTTCTTTTCACTTGAAGAGTGGCAAAACGTCGTGAATCGTCTGTTTAAAAATAAAAACGAATACCACCAATTTACCAAGGAAACCTGTCTCTATCAAAAATTCCTAGAGAAAAAGAACCGTGAACAGCCAGACTCTTCCGAATACCAGTACACCTTGATATCAAGCTTCAATGATTCAAATGGCAAAAAACATACCTGGACGCTGCGTAATACCAAACGAATCCCTAAACATTTAGAAAATGAAACCGCTAACGTCTTGAAAATCTTAACGAGCTTAACAGTTTTTCAGTCTCCCACTGCTCGTCGCTTTGCTGAATATTTGAATTTTTATAGCCATGAAGGCCGGATTGATGCACAGCATAAAGAGATTCAAGAAGAGGAACTTGTTTCTAAAGAAACTATTGAAGAGTTAACAACCTCAAAAGCTTTGCTTGAAAATGAAAAGCCACAAAAACAAACTGTTGCTGCCTCAACGCCACCTTACGATAATGAAGTTATCACAAAAGTAGAATCCAAATCTCATTTAGCCGAAGAAGCTTTATCAAATTCGCCTTCTAAAGGAGAGAAAACGACAGTCGTCAATAACTCCTCTGCAAAAAAGGCTACCGAGTATCTCCAGAAAGAAGACACCTCCTACTTACGATACGATAAATCTAAAGGAAAAAGTCACAACGGTCGGGAAAAGAACAAAATAGATAGAAACGCTAAAAGGTCTCAAGGAAATAGCGGTAAAGTAGGTTCAAAAAGAAATAAAAATCGAAAAAAAAGGAAAAAGAAATGATTGTAGGGATTTGTGCCGAAGAATTATCGAATAAGTTCCCTTCAATTTTGACGTAGATTTATTTGGTATGTTCAGAAATTGGCTCAGGACATTCATTGCTCGGCATTAACTACCACAAAAAAGCTCCCTCTTCAATAAGAAGCAGCTCTTTGACAGTTCGATTATTTAAAATTGAAAACCAACATTATTCGAGAATCCTTTTTAAAAATTGAAGATGCTTGTTGCCAATCCAACTTTTGCGATTATTGATTCGCAATCGGCAGTTAGGATAACAATATTATTTTATCACCGCAGCGATTTCTCCAACCTGCTTTTCTCCAAGCGATGTCTCTAGCTCTTTGTCTTTCATTTCAGGAAAAACAACGATTACGATATCGTCCTTTTTGTGTTCCGCCAAATAATTTCGATCAATTTGCACCAATAGATCTCCAGCTTTTACTTTTTGCCCTTCTTGAATAATAGAACTAAATCCGTTACCATTCAATTCCACAGTATCCAGTCCGATATGAATTAAGAGATCCAGCCCATCCTCGGCTTCGATCGTTAATGCATGCAGAGACGGAAAAACTGATTTGATTGTTCCTTTGATTGGTGAATGAATCTTCCCATCAATTGGCTTGACGGCAAAGCCTTCCCCCATCATCTTTTCGCTAAAAACCGGGTCATTTACTTTTTTTAGCTCAACCACCTCCCCATTCGCAGGGGTGTAAATTTCACTACTTTTCTTTTTGAATAAACCAAACATTTGTCGAACATCCTTCCTTTATTTTAATTAAATATGATAAAATGCCCAATTCTTTTTTTCTTTTTTCTTAGTGTATAATGTCAGAGTAAGGGCTTTATTACTTTCTTTAAGAGGTGGAGAAATGGATCTAGAAATTGTAACTAAAGGTAAACAACTATCGGATAATGATCGGATAATTTTGACTTATTTAGCGTCTCATGTAAATGAACTAGAGGGCGTTTCATTGAGAAAAATTGCTGCGACACTCTATACTTCACCAGCAACGATTGTCCGTCTAGCACAAAAATTAGAATTCTCCGGTTATCTGGAATTATTTTATTTTCTAAAAAATCAATATCAGCCACAAAATCAACTCGTGGAGGCGACTGTCGATATTTCGATTCCAATAGAGAAAATTGCGCCTTCAATCCAAGCCATGAAAAAAATCTATCAAGAAAATCAAGGAAAATTTATTACAATTTATGCTACAGGTTTTTCTAGTATCATCGCTGAATATCTTTACAAAAAGCTACTCGTCAATGGAATCAAAACTCTTTTTGTCAGTGCTGCTGATTCTTCAGGGATCATCAACAACAATGCCGATAATATCAGCATGCTGATCGTCATTTCTAAATCAGGCGAGACACAAAAAGTGATCGAAAAAATGCATTTTTCGCGAGAACGAATGATTCCGACGATTTTGTTTACTGGCAATAGTCAATCCCGCGCAACAGAATCTGCTACAATTATCTTTGAAGTAGCAGATGAACGTCCCTTAGACAGTCAAAATATTAAATACAATAGTTTTTTCGGCAAGCTGCTATTGTTGATGGAGTATATTGTTCAAGAATTTACTCAAAAATAATTAGATGAAATAATCCTGAGCAAGCTGTTTATAAGCAGCACTTTTTAGCGGATCAGGAAAGAACGTTTCTTGATCCTCCTCAAGCATTCGATTCGGTTGCTCTAACAAATAGTATAACCCATAAATCGGTTCGTTTTGTTGTGCGTAATGACAAGTAGTCCCAAAGATGTTTGCCGCTGATTGTCCCAACACAGGAGTTTGAAAAAAACCTCCGCTAACAGATAGCGCTTCTTTTTTTGCCACGAGTTCAACTAACTGACGAATATTCAACAAAACGCCTTCAATTACACTTCGTATCATATCCATTCGAGTATGCTGCAACGTCAACTCTTGAAATCCCCCTTTGATTTCATTACTCCAATATGGTGCACGCTCCCCATTTAAAAACGGATAAAAGCGTAATCCATTTGCGCCTATCCCTGTTTCTTTCAATAAATCTGGGAGTGCTTCATAGAAGGTTGCGGGATTCTCTGCTAAATGGTTCGCTGCCCAGGCTAAAACGATCCCACCATTATTCGAAGGTGCTCCGCTTACCAACAACTCTTTTTTTAAATAGTAGCAGAAATTTTGTTTTTTTCGATCCAAATGAATCGTGTTCGTTATTTGACGAACCGCGGCACTTGTACCAATCGTTAAACTGGCGGAACGCCCAGTAGAGTAATAGCTGGCATATGCTGCTAACGTACCATCACTGGCACCAACAATCACTTGGATATTTTCAGAAAAGTCAAATAGCTCACGTATCTCCTTCAGCATTGTAAACTTTTGACTCGTATCTGCCAACGTTGCCAACTGCTCTTTTTTTAAACCAAGATAATCGAGAATTTCCCCATTCCATTCCTGTTTTCTCAAATCAAACATTCCCGTAGCAGAAGCTGTCGCATAATCAATCACTGGTTTTCCTGTAAAATAATCCATAACCAGTTCTTTTATACCATACCAATGAGTCTCAGCCGGATATAAATTTTCTTCTTGAAAATAAAGTACCTTGGCAAAGGGAGACATCGCATGGATTGGTGTGCCTGAAATTTCATAAAAATGCGTAGCTAATTTCGTTTGTTTAAAGCGATCTATTGTTTCAGCTGCCTGTAAATCTGACCATAAAAAAATCTGTCTTCTACCATCATCAGGCATGAGACTATGCATCGCTGTGCTAAAACTAAGCTTGGTGATTTCTCGCCGTACGTTTAACGGTATCGCTAAAATTCCTGCCTGCAAAATCGCTAAAAGCTCATTTCCGTCTTGATACTTTATCCGATCATCTCCATAGGTTTGAAGAGGCAAATCGCTTGAATACAGCAACTTATTCTCTTGAATCACACCTAGCTTAATAGCGGTAGTTCCAATATCTATTCCTAAAAATACTGACAAAATCATTCATCCTTTACAAAGGCGTTTCCGCCAAACTGATTGTGCAATAATGGGACAAGCTTCTCACTTATCTTATCACAATCCTCCGAAACAAAGCGCATCATAAGTGGTTGAGTAATTATTGGTACGTTTACTTTTAACCGTAGCACTTCCTCCGCTGTCCACTTTCCTTCGCCAGAAGATGGGATAATTTCTGTAATCTTCTCTATATCAACAGGTTCGCGATAGATTTTTCGATTAATTCCATTAGCCAAGAACGAATGTCTGACCCCTGGAAAAAAAATTAAGCAATCTCTGCAAGCTCATTGTCATATAAACTGTGCCTGATGGTGATGTCGCGATAAATTCTTCAGTAATCCCCATTTTACCCTAATCAGTCATCTTGATTTCCATTTTGAATCCTCCTTAAATTCTTTTAAAAAAAGGATTGTAACAGCAACGTACTCAATAGACGTTACTGCTACATCCTTATCATTAATATAATTCTGGCCAAGTATCGCCGTTTTCGGCAATCAAATCATCGAGTAAATCTTTGGCAACCTTTGCGCTAGGAACAGTCTTGGATAACGTTAGTGCCTGCCACATTTTTTGATAGCTGTTTTCTACATAGGCTTCAACAACTAATTTTTCAACAGTAACCTGTTGGAACATTAAAGCTTGTTGAAAAGCTGGAATTTGTCCTTGAGCCAATGCTTCTGGCCCATCCGTTCCAACAATACAAGGCACCTCTACCATCGCATCATCTGGGAAATTGGCGATCGCGCCGTTATTCTCAACGATCATCACCATCCGTTCATGAGTATTGAAAGCAATCGCGCGGGCTAGATCAACGATAAATGTTGCATGGGCATCAATATCAAACGCGATTCCTTCCGCGGATTGATTCGCGATAATTCGTCGCGCATGATCGAAGACATTTTTTTCTCGACCTTCCATTACTTCATTGGCACGGGTAAACTCAGGATGATCCTTCATATGCTCAAAGACATAATCAGGATACAAATAATATTTCAAATAGGTATTCGGTAAGTATTCTGGCGTAACCGCTAAAATATCTTTAGCCTTTTTGTGGGTCTCCTGCCAGCTAGGATCTGTATGTTGTGTGTCTACTTCGATTTGAGTCAAATAGCCATGTTCAGAAACATATTTTCGAATCTGATCAAGATACTCATGTCCTTCTTTATCTTTCACGCTAGTCCACCAACCAAAATGATTCAATCCGAAATAGCGAACTTCTAGTTCCTCTGGTTTCTTGCCAATAATTTGTGACATCCGACGTAGTGTTCCTACCGGCATATCACAAATATTCAAGACTTTTGAATCAGGTCTTAACACACGACACGCCTCTGCCACAATAGCGGCTGGATTAGAGTAATTCAACATCCAGCATTCCGGCGAATATTTTTCCATGTAATCAATAATTTCCAGCATTCCGGTAATACTGCGCATACCATAAGCGATTCCGCCAGGCCCGCAAGTCTCTTGACCGAAAACGCCATGCCGCAATGGAACCTTTTCATCCTTCTCACGCATCGCATACTTTCCTACACGAATGTGAGCCATACAAAAATCGACATCTGTGAAAGCAACCTCTGGATCAGTCGTATATAAGAAGTCAATCTCCGGTGCCTGCTCCTTTAATAGAATCTCTAAAGCTTCACCAAGAATTCCTTGTCGATCTCCGTCATTATCATATAGCTTCAATGTTCGTAAAGGAAAACGTTCCAAATTATCTAACATCATCATGACGATTCCTGGAGTAAAGGTACTCCCACCGCCGGCAATCACTACTGAAAATTTTTTCATCACTATTCGTCTCCTCCATTGTCTCTGCCTAAATATTTTTCAAGTTTCTCTCGGATCTGCGGGACTGTTAACCCGTAAACCACGTGGACATTTTCGCCATTGCTGATGACCCCTTTTGCTTGGGTCTGATTTTTTAATAAGCCCTCATTCACTAACCCTGGTTTTTCCAGCTTCAATCTCAGACGAGTGTAACAATTATCAATCGTCTTAATATTTTCTGCCCCTCCTAATCCTTCCACAATCTTCCCTGATAACTCGTCATCTGATGTGGGAGCGACTAATCCACCATCAGCTGGAACCGAGGATTTTTTCTCGTTATAATCCTTTTTCGAATACAGCTTGGTCTCCTGATCCTCGTCTTCACGTCCAACAGTTTTAAAGTTGAATTTAACGATCAAGAATCGGAAAATGAAGTAATAAATGAAGAAGAAAGCAACTCCTACTAAAAGATAGATCGGCCAACGTGTCTTCTCTGTACCTAATGGAATGTTATAAAGTAAAAAGTCGATAAACCCATTAGGACCAATCGCCCGCGAGCCAAGGATATTTAATGCCACCATACTTAATCCGCTCAATGCTGAGTGAATGACGAACAACGCCGGTGCCACAAACATAAACGAAAACTCAATAGGTTCAGTTACTCCAGCCACAAACGAAGTGACTACTGCTGGAATCAGAATGGCTTTCACCTTGATCTTATTCTCTGGCTTAGCCGTTTGATACATCGCTAGACAAGCCCCGATCAAGCCAAACATTTTCGAAATCCCACGAGCATCCCAGATGACACTTTGGGATAACACTCTCACAGCTGGATCAGCAATTTCAGCGAAGTAAATATTTCGTGCACCTTCAAATACTTGTCCACCAACTTCTGCCACACCGCCAAGTGAGGTGTACAGAAATGGTGTATAAATCAAATGATGCAACCCGGTTGGAATCAATAATCGTTCCAACGAACCGTATAGGAATATCCCAAAGTTGCCTGTCTTTTGAATCACTCCGCCTAAGCCGTCAATTCCCTGCTGAATGACGGGCCAGATAAATGAAAGTAAAATAGCTGCCAATACCAATACTGGAATCAATACGATAAAAACAAAACGCGCACCGCCATAAACTTGAAAGGCATTATTAAAGGTCGTATCAATAAAACGATTGTGGATCAAGGCAACAACAATACCTAGAATAATTCCTAGAAAAACGCCCATATCCAACACTTGTACTCCTAAGACTAGTGCCTGTCCCGATCCTTGTAATTGATCTGGTGCGACTAGCATATCTCTTAATTCCATAAATTTGTTCATTGCATATAAGAAAACTAAATACCCAAGTAATGCAGTAAACGCAGCTTCCGCTTTTTTCTTATTGGCTAACCCTAGAGCAATTCCTACACAAAAAATCACTCCAAGATTTGTTAACACTGGCAGCAAGGCTGCGGACAAGATACTACCGAATCCCATTGTGATCGGATTATCTAAAAAGCCAAATGTCTCGATCAAACGCGGATTCGTAAAAACGTTTCCAATCGCAATTAAAATACCGGCGATCGGTAAGATCAACACAGGAACAAACATGGCTTTTGAAAACTTTTGCATGCTATCCATGATTTTCGCTTTCATCATTCTATCTCCTTTGTTTTATGATGTGTTCAGTATACGAGGCACTTTTCTAAAAATAAACAGATACCGCTTACAACTCAACTCGTTTCACGATTTGAAACATGTTTCATGATTAGGGCGTATTAAAAAAGAGTTTCCAAGATAGGAAACTCCAGATAACTTCGGCTTTCAGATACGTTAATAAAAAAGAAACTCAGTCCAGCAGCAAGCTATTTAGAAAGTAACTCCTTGATCGTTAATTGGATAACGTGATCAACTAATACTGGATTTCTCGTTCGGTAAGGCCACGCCCCACCTTCAAAAAGTGTATACAGCTGATCATCTACCGCTGTAATTTGTTCGACATACGGCGGTGTATCGATGGAAAATTCTGCATCCTTAAACGAGAAAAATTTATCCACTTTATCCAGGTTAAAGAAGTAAATTTTACCTGGACGATCAGGTCCCCAAGACTGAGACATCAATAAATAATCTTGATAAAAAGTCAAGCCTTGAATCATATCCAGCGTTTTCCACGAACCCAAAGAACGAGCAAATTGCGATGCAGGAACAGGTGTTACGCCTGAATGCACCCTTTCTCCTTGATCAAAACTAGAGATCTTTTCATGTGAAGCAATCGTTAAATCTCCCTGATCGTTTAACCGATAAGTCGCCATGCGTCCATATTCATTCAAAGTAAAATAGCCAACAACCAAAACACCAGATGTATACGTCAGCGCAGAAGCATGAGACACTTCTTTTAATGCTAGTTGCTGATGGTATGAAATGACACTGTCCTTTTTAAGCTGATAGTCTTCTAACTCCTTCAAATCAATGGACGCCAGGCCGGCAAGCGGTCCCCCCGTTGTGACCCACACCCGCTGATGCTTTGGATCATAGGCTATCCCGCCAAGATGCGGCCGTCCCGGCAAGACGACTGTCTTAATATAACGATGGGTTTGACGATCTAATACGTAGATTACGGAATGATCCTGATGATCGTGACTGTATGCTGAAATCAATAAATATTTTTCTGTCACGGCTATTCCCTGCGGTGTCATTGTACGACTATTAACAATCCCATTCGTTACCAGATTAAGTGATTTCGTCTCATATAGTCCTGGAATCTTATACATACCAAAATCAGTATTCTCCTCTTTGTCAGAAAATGCCGCCTGATAAAAATGAGGATAGCGCTCAAGCGCTTCCTTCTGCTGCTCGATAGTCAGTCCCTGATGCGCGGCTTCTACTTTTACAGAAAAAAGCGAAAAAAGACACAACAAAACAATAATCCCGCAACTCTTCTTATACATTTTCATTCCACCTGATTTCATCGATAGATTATTTTACTAACCAAACATATCAAAATTTTTCCTATTCAACAATAAATCTGACATAGGATTGACCAGCAAAAAAATAAGCCTAAGAAGAACTCGCTTTTCTTCTTAGACTTATAAAATTTATAGACTAATACCAATCATCCATCATTTCTAGTGTCATGATCCCATCATCCACGCCAATTTCGAGTTGCTCTCGAATATCTGGCATAGCTGATTCATTCACTTCCCCAGCTGCAATCAAAAATTGATAGAACTTCTTCATAGATGAGCCGGCCTTCTTAACCGCACTTTCACTGATCCAGACATTTTTTCTAGCTCCCCAACTAAAGAAGTCGCTAATCACCTCAAAATTAGATACTGCTAAATCATAGCCATAAAAAATTAAATACCCGCTGAGATAATCTTCAATATTGGTTAGATGCTTATTTACGGTCTTCTTTGTTAATTTTTCATGCTGTTCAAGGTATTGTTGAAACGCTGAAAGAATCAAGCGATTGTTTGCCAACGCCGAATCATATTCTTCATCAGAAAAATCAACTACTTTGAAATCAGCTAGGCTTTTCCAATTTTTTTCTACCACATATTTTTTCTCTACATCTTCTTGCAAAACATCGTGAAGAACTAAGGGCTTCTTAAAAACTTCTCGTAACTTGTCTAACGGAAGCTCGCTTTTATAAAAAGTATCTGCTAAGTCAAGACTAAGCTTAACATCCACTAGCAAATCCAAATTGAACGTTCCATAGTACTCCATTGATGCAATCATGTTATTAATGATTCCAGTAATCACCCGATTATATCCTGCACTTACCTCTATATCACCCGCCAATTCAAGATATTCAACAATTTTTGTTTGAGGAATTCCAGCAGTCTGGAATACTTCTTCGATTGCTGCGGGAATAATTTTCTCTAACTGCTTCTTAGTTTGAGCGTCGATTCCGATTAATACAATCGGAAAATACGTCAAATCATTAACCAATAATAAAACTTTCTTTCGTTTAACATTGAAGTAATTGGCATGCCAAGAAAAAAGCGGGTTCTTATCTGAAAAACTTCTCGCCCGTTTTTTATCCGCCACTTCAGGTAGCTGATTAAATAAAGGTAATGCCTTCTTCGATGAATTGATAATCATTTTCGCACCTCGCCTAATCATTTTAAACGTTCATTAAACACAGTACCAGTATAACAAAAATAATCTTTGAGGTATTCCAACAAATCAATTTTTTTGAATACACAAAAAACGAGCTCCCAATATAGAAAGCTCGCTAAAGTCTGTTTGAACAGAATTTTTATTTTTCCTCTGCGTTGGCGTCTTTGAGACCGTATTTCTTGTTGAAACGATCGACACGTCCATCTGCTTGAGTGAATTTTTGACGTCCAGTGTAGAATGGATGAGAGTCTGAAGTAACTTCGACACGGATTACTGGGTAAGTGTTTCCGTCTTCCCATTCAACTGTTTCTTGTGAAGTTTTAGTAGAACCTGACAAGAATTTGAAACCTGTAGTTGAGTCCATGAACACAACTGGATGATATTCTGGATGAATTCCTTGTTTCATAATTTTTTCGCTCCTTTGCCCTGAATCATTTGCTGGTTCAGAGTTATTTTTGCAATTTGCAACATGAATATACTATCATGAATGATTCGACAATGCAATTATCTTTTTTGATTTCTTCGCACGGTTTTTCCCCCGAATGAAACATCTTTGAAAGCTTTGAAAACTTGGTCGTTATTCTTTGTCTTTTTCAAGAAATTAACAAATTGTGACGTATATTCTAAGGAGTCGCCAGTCATATTATTACGTAGCTTAAAGATTTCCTCCAAACGAGATGGTGCCATTAATAATTCTTCTTTACGTGTACCTGATTTCTTGATGTCAATGGCAGGGAAGATTCGACGTTCGGATAATTCTCGAGATAATTGTAATTCTAGGTTCCCGGTTCCCTTGAACTCTTCATAGATGACATCATCCATCCGGCTACCGGTATCAACTAACGCAGTTGCTAAAATCGTTAAACTTCCGCCTTCTTCAATATTACGAGCGGCACCAAAGAATTTCTTTGGCTTATATAACGCAGCTGGATCGATCCCGCCGCTTAATGTCCGACCGCTTGGGGGAACGACTAAGTTATAAGCACGAGCCAACCGAGTGATACTATCCATCAAAATGACTACATCACGCTTATCTTCGACTAAACGCATCGCGCGTTCTAAGACTAATTCGGATACCCGAGTATGATTTTGTGGCTGTTGATCAAAGGTTGAATAAACCACATCGCCCTTCACGCTGCGTTCTAAGTCCGTCACTTCTTCTGGACGTTCGTCAATTAAGAGAACAATCAGTTCCACATCGGGATAGTTATCAGTAATACCATTGGCGATTTCTTTAAGGATTGTTGTTTTTCCGGCTTTAGGCGGTGCAACGATTAAGCCACGTTGACCAAATCCTACCGGTGAGAAGATGTCGATCATTCGTGTAGACAAACGACCGGGAGTTGTTTCTAAAACTAATTGTTTCTCAGGATAAAGAGCTGTTAATGCAGGGAAATGCGGACGTTCTTTGGCTTCTTCTGGATCTTTACCATTAACACTTTCCACATGCATCAAACCATAATAACGCTCTGATTCTTTTGGCGGACGAGCTTTTCCCGCCACTTTGTCTCCATTTCGCAAACCAAAACGACGAATCTGTGAGGAAGAAATATAGATATCTTCCGCACTTGATCCATAATTGATCGGACGCAAAAAGCCGTAACCGTCTTGTCCAACAATATCCAAGACACCTTCCATATAAAAGAAGCCTTGTTTTTCTGCCTGTGCTCGAATCACAGCCAGCGATAATTCCTTTTTGTTCATTTGACTATAATAAGGAATTTTAAAGTCTTTTGCATAAGCATAAATTTCTTTTAGCGTCTTGTTTTCAAGTTCCGCCATTGTTAAATAATCGCTCATTATTCCGCCTCTTCCTCGTCGATCATTTCGATAGTAGCACCAAGAGCTGTCAGTTTTTCAATAATATGATCATAGCCTCGTAAAATGTATTCAACATTAAAAATCGTGGTTTTGCCTTCTGCCATTAATCCAGCGATAACTAAACAAGCACCTGCACGTAAATCAGAAGCTACTACTTCTGCACCATGTAATTTGTTCGAGCCATTTAATACGATCAAGTTGCCTTCCACGCGAGCATCAGCGCCCATGCGGACTAATTCTGGTATATGATTTACCCGTTTTGAATAAATCGTATCAACGATTTCAGCTGTCCCTTGGGCTTTTAATAATAGCGGTGTGATTGGCTGTTGCAAGTCCGTTGCAAAGCCTGGGTATGGAGATGTTGTGACATCGACCGTTTTTAAGTTCTTAGACGGCAGCACTTCAATACTGTCTTCTGAGATATTCATTTCCACACCAATTTCCTCTAGTTTTGCGATAAAGCTTTCGATGTGCTCATAGATCACGTTATGAACAGTTACCCCTTCGCCCATCGCAGCAGCCAAGGCCAAATAAGTCCCTGCTTCGATCCGGTCAGGAATGATTGAATGGACACAGCCATGCAATTCCTCGACTCCTTCGATTCGAATCTCGTCCGTACCAGCACCGCGAATCTTCGCACCCATATTATTCAATAATGTTGCAACATCAATAATTTCAGGTTCTTTGGCAGCATTTTCGATAATCGTTTTTCCTTTAGCTTTTACCGCAGCAAGCATCACATTGATCGTCGCACCAATGGAAACCACATCCATAAAGATACGATCCCCACTTAAGCCGTCTTCATCTGTTCGCAAATAAATCACGCCATGTTCATTCGAAACTTCCGCACCTAAACTCTCGAACCCTTTGATATGCAGGTCAATCGGACGAGGTCCTAGGAAACATCCACCTGGCAAGCCGACAACTGCTTCACCGAATTTGCCCAATAAAGCACCCATGAAATAGTAAGAAGCACGCAATGAATTGATTTTGCCGCTTGGCATCGGGATTGAAACAACATTGCTTGGATCAATCACCATTCGATTATCTTCAAAAGACACTTTTGCTCCCATAATCTCTAAAATCTCGATCAAGGAATGCACGTCTTGAATGTCTGGAACACCTTCTAAAGTTACTGGCGAATCCGCCATAATTGCTGCTGGAATTAATGCGACCGCGCTGTTTTTCGCGCCGCTGATTGTAATATTACCTGATAATGGCTTTCCACCATGAATTTCGATTTTTCTCATTTATTTTCACCTAATTAATTATTTTGAAGTTTATAGACCATTATCCATTCTAGCATATTATTGCCTGTATAAAAAGGAAGCTTTCTCAAATCTCACAAGAAAATAAGCAGCTTTTTCATGCTTCAATTAGATTCGGATATCAGGTAGCTATTTTTTATCTCCAAGCATTCTTACTTCGGTGAAATTATTTGTATTTTTAAAATTTTCAGTTTTTTAACTACTTACAAAAGCAGTAGAGAACTTCTCCGTGAAAACCTTCAATAAATTGATTGTACAAAAAAAGCCTCGGAACAGTTGCTCCGAGACTAAAAGAATCTAATTAAGCTTTGTTAGCTGAACCGAACCAGTCAATATGTTCTTCAGCATCTTTAACGATTGCAGCAACACCTGGTGCTAACAATTTACGAGGGTCAAAGCCTTTTCCTTCTTTATCTTTGCCAGCTTCGATGTATTCACGAGTTGCTTTAGCAAATGATAATTGGAATTCAGTGTTAACGTTGACTTTAGAAACACCCATTGAGATTGCTTTTTGGATTTGTTCTTGAGGAATACCTGATCCACCGTGTAATACTAAAGGAACATCGTTACCTACAGCATCAGCGATCGCTTGTAAGTGGTCAAATGCTAGACCTTTCCAGTTTTCAGGGTATACACCATGAATGTTACCGATACCGCATGCTAAGTAGTCGATACCTGTAGCAACCATTTGTACACATTCGTCGATGTCAGCTAATTCACCAGCACCGATGATTCCGTCTTCTTCACCACCGATTGAACCAACTTCACACTCAACAGAGATACCTTTAGCGTGAGCTTTTTCAACAACGTCTTTAGCCAATTTCAAGTTTTCTTCAAATGGAAGATGAGAACCATCAAACATGATTGAAGTGTAGCCAACTTCGATACATTCTAAAGCAGCTTCATAGTCACCATGGTCTAAGTGGATTGCAACTGGTACAGTGATACCCATTGAGTCTACTAAATCAGTGATGATGTCTTTAGCAACTTTGTATCCGCCCATGTATTTTGCTGCGCCCATTGAAGTTTGGATAAGAACGGGTGCTTTTTTAGCTTCTGCAGCCTTTAGAATTGCTTGAGTCCATTCTAAATTGTTTGTGTTGAATCCACCAACTGCATATCCGCCTTTACGTGCAGCTTTTAAGAATTCTGCTCCTGATACTACTGGCATAAAAAATTCCTCCTAAGGTTTTTTACTATTTGGTTAAGCCATGCTTAACTAACGTGTTAATTCTATCAAAGTTTTCCCATCTTTGCTACTGCTAACCATCCGATAAAACCTTTACATTTCAACTTTTTTGCTTTTTTAATATAAAAAACTGAAAGGCGTCTATGCCTTTCAGTCAAAATTACTATTTTGCTTCTTTACTTTCCAATGACGCACCTACGAAGGCTTTGATCAATGGTTGAGGACGATTTGGACGAGAGATCAATTCAGGATGGAATTGACAGCCCACGAAGAATTTATTTTCTGGAATTTCAACAATTTCAACCAGACGATTGTCAGGAGAAACTCCTGAGAAAACGAGTCCCTTGTCTTCAAATAATTGACGGTATTGGTTGTTGAACTCATAACGATGACGGTGACGTTCTTGAATCACCTCTTCGTTTCCATACGCAGCAGCAGTTTTGCTGCCTTTTTTCAATTTACATGGATACAAACCAAGACGTAACGTTCCACCTAAGTTTTCAACGTTTTCTTGATCCGCCATCAAATCGATAATATTGTTTGGTGTGTCTGGCACTGTTTCTGCTGAATCCGCTTGTTCCAAGCCAGCCACATTGCGGGCAAATTCTACACATGCCATTTGCATCCCTAGACAAATTCCTAAGAATGGCACATCATTTTCACGAGCATAACGAATCGCTTCGATTTTACCTTCGATCCCACGATCTCCAAATCCGCCAGGAACCAAGATACCATCCGCATCGCCTAGCACTTCCGCAACATTTTCTCGTGTAACATCTTGAGATTGAATCCATTCCACTTCGATATCTGAATCATAAGCAAAACCAGAATGTTTTAATGCTTCAACTACGGAGATGTAAGCATCTGGCAGTTCCACATATTTCCCAACTAAAGCAATTTTGACCTTCTTCTTAAGGTTCAGAACTTTTTCTTCCAATGCACGCCATTCCGTCATATCAGCTACAGGTGCATCGATTTTTAAATGATCACAAACGATTTGATCCATTCCTTGTGCTTGTAACGCTAAAGGAATAGAATAAAGAGTTTCAACATCGCGAGATTCAATCACTGCTTCTGGCGCTACATCACAGAATTGAGCCAATTTATTCTTGGTACTTTGAGAAACTGGTGATTCTGTACGGACAACTAAAATATTTGGTTGGATTCCCAAACCACGCAACTCTTTTACGCTGTGTTGTGTCGGTTTGGTTTTCATTTCACCCGCTGCTTTTAAGTAAGGGATCAATGTAGTATGGATATACATTACATTATCCGCGCCAACTTCTGCTTTCATTTGGCGCAACGCTTCTAAGAATGGCAAGGACTCGATATCTCCAACCGTTCCGCCGACTTCTGTGATGATCACGTCTGAGTCTGTCATCTTCGCCGCACGCATGATTTTTGATTTAATTTCATTAGTGATGTGTGGAATCACTTGTACAGTTGCACCCAGGTATTCACCTTTACGTTCTTTGCGAATAACTTCTGAATAGATTTTTCCTGTCGTTACGTTGGAGTATTGATTTAAGTTGATGTCGATAAAACGTTCATAGTGACCTAAGTCTAAGTCCGTTTCAGCACCATCATCTGTTACAAAAACTTCTCCGTGTTGGTATGGACTCATCGTACCCGGATCGACATTGATATATGGATCGAATTTTTGAATGGTCACTTTCAATCCTCGATTTTTAAGCAAACGACCTAAAGATGCTGCTACGATCCCTTTACCTATTGATGAAACTACGCCGCCAGTTACAAAAATATACTTTGTCATAAATGAAAAAACTCCTTCATACTAATTTGCAGGAAACGTCTAGAAAAAACAAAGAAAGCTCCCTATCCAATCGAATAGGGAGCTTTGAATTCACTAAACACTTGACCCTACTAAAAGGGTGCCCAAGCAATATAATAGCGACACTTCGAGAAAATGTCAACTGTAATTTTTCGTTGCTTACAGTTATTTAATCAAACAATCTACCGAAAAAGCTCTTCTTTGGCTTTGTTTCAACTGTTTCATTGTCATTTTGAGACGAATATTTTTCTTCGATGTCGATAATTTCTTGATTCACCGCATGATCGGTCACTAATAATACCCCAATACTTTCTTCCGAATCTACGGTAGCATCATTAACGATCGTGAAGTCAACAGAATTTTTAGAAGCTAGAGCAATAAACTCATTCTGCAAATTCCCATCAACCGCCCCATTTATCAACAGCTTCCCTTCAGGATACTTTTGGATTTCCGAAATCAGGTGCTCGCGATCCTGTTGATTTCTCATCTCTTTTATCGTCATACTTGCAAAACAACGTTCACGAAATGTCCCCAAATATTTTCTTTGTTCGTCTGGATTCACGCGTGCCGCGCCAAAACGACCTTTGTCTAAATGCTGCTGTAATTCATCTTTTGCCATCTTTCTCACTTCCTCCTAGATCTCTCTTTTGAATCTAGTATATCAAAGTACCATGAAAAATGCTGAATCTCTGCAAAAAAGCGCTACCTGCTTTAAAAATGATAAAAAACCATTGTGCTTTTATTGCTACTATTTTATAGTAAAAGAGGTGTTTAAATCTTTACTAAAGCCCGTTGATTAACGGGCTTTTATCGTATTTTGAAAAAGGAGTGTTTTAAGATTAAGCGTTATAAAAATTTATTACAACAGGAGTTTCGCCATTATTCCAAGGCGAAGCTTCAAAAGGACCTATTAGCGGGATTGACCGTTGCGGCTGTGGCCTTGCCTCTTGCGTTGGCCTTTGGGGTTTCTAGCGGAGCCGATGCGGCAGCCGGGATGATCACAGCCATTATCGCAGGAATTGTGATCGGCAGTCTTTCCGGGGGCTTTTACCAAATTTCTGGACCAACAGGCGCTATGGCCGCCATTCTTATGGGGATTATTGCTACCCAGGGTTTAGCTGGTGTCTTAGTTGCTACTTTTATTGCAGGTGCCATTTTATTGATTGCAGGCTTATTCAAGCTGGGAAATCTCACCTCCTTCATTCCTTCACCTGTTATCACAGGTTTTACTTCAGGAATTGCTATCATTATTGCTCTAGGACAAATTGATAACTTTTTCGGTACGACCTCCGTTGGAGATAGTGCTTTAGCAAAATTGATGAGTTATCGCTTTAATTTTACGCCGGATTTACCGACTCTTCTATTGGGCATCATCGTTTTGCTATTCTTAGTTTTTTATCCCAAGAAATGGAGCCAATTTTTACCAGCGTCACTCGTTGCAATTATTTTAGCCACATTTGCTTCTATTCTTTTCCAGCTTCCTGTTGCAAAGGTCGGGAAAATTCCGACATCCTTATTAACAGGAGAACGGCTCCATTTAGCAACGCTTAACTTTTCTCTGATCAAACAATTATTCCTCCCTGCCGTCAGTATCGCAATGCTGGGTATGATCGAAAGCTTGCTTTGCGGTGCCTCTGCTGGGCGCATGACAGGCAAAGATCTCGACAGTAATCAAGAACTGATCGCTCAAGGAATCGGCAATATGATTTTACCTTTTTTTGGCGGTATACCAGCAACAGCGGCAATTGCAAGAACCAGTGTTGCGATAAAATCAGGTGCTCAGACACGTTTGGCAGGAATTTTCCATGCACTTTTTCTATTTCTTTCTATGATCATTTTTGCTCCGATCATGTCCCAAATTCCTATGGCAGCTCTTGCCAGTGTTCTACTGATAACCAGCTGGCGAATGCATGAATGGACGACGATAAAAACGATGATTCAGCAAAAAAATCGAACAGCCATCCTTTTGTTTTTTGTAACAATGCTTAGTACGATTATCTTTGATTTGAGCATCGCGATTGTCATCGGTGTTATTTGCGGATGCATTTTCTTTATTGCAAAAAGTGCTCGAATTTCTATCGTCACTGAAGAAATTGATTGGCAAAGAATGGCACTGCCTCATTCTGATGTAAGCTCTGATTGGGCAGTCATCTACATCACCGGGCCATTATTCTTCATGTCTGCGAGTCAATTGAAACAAGAGTTAGACCAAGTGGTGGACAAAGAAGGAATCATCTTTTCCCTTCGCGGAGTACCAAGTATCGATGTAACAGCCCTTGACACATTTGCTGATTATTTCTCTGTAGCACGATTGAAAAACCAAAAACTGGTCTTCACTTCCATGCAGCCTGAAGTAGAAAAGCAATTCCAGCAGTTATGGGAGAAACAAACCAATTGCCCCATTCAACACCCAACTGTTGCACATGCGCTCCAAGCATTGCATCAAGAGTAATAAAATAGCAATAGAGAGTTCAGTGTATTCAAAACACTGAACTCTCTATTTGTTTTAAAAGTACTATTGATTTTGTTCTTCCAATTGCCTACGTCTTATTTCCTCCGTCTGTTTGTTTAAATCGTTTTCAGCTTGAACTAATTCTTCATAGGTAAGAATACCATCATTATTCAGATCAGCTTGAGAGGTTTGTTCGCTAATCACCCGTTCGCCATTTGGCAAAACGCGGAGAACCGTCACTGCTTCCCCATTCGGACTGACCAACACTTGCCCAACTTGATCATCTTTTTGAGTTTCCTCAGAAGTAGATGGTGTCGCTTGAGTCGATGGTTGCTTAGCTTCAGTTGATGTTTGAGGCTCTACGACAGGTTCTGTTTTTGAAGTCTCTTCTTTAGATCGCTGAAAACTAACAGATGGCTCAATGTTGATTTTTTTTTCTACCTGTTCACTGTTTTTCTTAGAATTCAAAGTCAGCTCTTTAACCTTTGGCTCATCTAATTGATATTCCAAACGAAATAATCCGTGCTCATCAGCAGATTCCTTTTGATTTTCGATGGAAACCACCGCATCTGGCTCTGTTGTTCCGGTAATGATCGCTTTACCTAGTTCATCCGTTTCAAAAGTCTTAAAGCAAATAATCTCAAGCTTCTTCTCTTTTTCAGAGGAAGACTGTGAAATACTCGCCTCTCGCTTTTGTTCTTTTTCAGTACTACAACCAACTAACAGAAAAACACTTGCAGTTAGAACTGCAAAACTAACAATCTTTTTCATAATTCCCTCCGAATTTTAAAATAGCACTACTCTTTTCATTATAAACATACGAATAGAACCGCTGTCTAGAAGAAAACAGACTACTTTTTAGGAATTATTAGTTGTTAAAACGTTCTAGTTAGAATAAATAAAAAATCCTCCTGTCCAAAAATTAGACAAGAGGATTTTTCACTATCATCAAATAAAACATACTAGACAGAAAAACTATCTTAATTATTTACCGATAAATGGGTTGTTTTTTAAGTTGTAGAAAGATTTGATTCCTTTGTATTCTGCAACATCACCCAATTGGTCTTCGATACGTAATAATTGATTGTATTTAGCAATACGGTCAGTACGTGAAAGAGAACCAGTTTTGATTTGACCAGCATTTGTTGCAACAGCGATATCAGAGATTGTTGAATCTTCTGTTTCACCAGAACGGTGAGATACAACTGCAGTGTAGCCAGCTTCTTTAGCCATTTCGATAGCGTTGAATGTTTCTGTTAAAGTCCCGATTTGGTTAACTTTGATAAGGATTGAGTTTGCAACGCCCATATCGATTGCTTTAGCTAATTTTTCAGTGTTTGTAACAAACAAGTCGTCACCAACTAATTGAACTTTATCGCCTAAAGCTTCAGTTAATTTCTTAGTACCTTCCCAGTCGTTTTCGTCTAAGCCGTCTTCGATTGAGATGATTGGGTATTTAGCAACTAATGATTCGTAGAATGCGATCATTTCTTCAGTTGTTTTTTCGCCTTCGCCTGAATCAGCTAAAACGTAAACACCTTTTTCTTTGTCGTAGAATTCTGAAGAAGCAGCATCCATAGCAAGAACGATGTCTTTACCAGGTACATAGCCAGCTTTTTCAATTGCTTCGATGATTACTTCAAAACCTTCTTCGTTAGAACCAAGGTTAGGAGCGAATCCACCTTCGTCACCGACTGAAGTAGCAAGACCTTTAGCTTTTAAGATTGAAGCTAAAGCGTGGAATACTTCTGCACCATAACGTAAAGCTTCTTTGAATGTAGGAGCGCCAACAGGCATGATCATAAATTCTTGGAAGTCGATAGAGTTATCAGCATGTGATCCACCGTTGATGATATTCATCATAGGAGTAGGCAAAACTTTTGTATTGAATCCGCCAAGGTAGTTGTACAATGGGATTTCTAAGAAGTCAGCAGCTGCACGAGCAACAGCAATAGAAACACCAAGAATAGCGTTCGCACCTAATTTACCTTTGTTAGGAGTGCCATCTAATTCGATCATAGCAGCATCAATAGCAGCTTGGTCACGTACGTCGTAGCCGATGATTGCTTCAGCGATGATGTTGTTTACATTATCAACTGCTTTAGTAACACCTTTACCGCCGTAACGAGCTTTGTCGCCATCACGTAATTCAACGGCTTCGTATTCACCAGTTGAAGCACCTGAAGGAACCATACCGCGGCCGAATGCGCCGTCTTCTGTATAAACTTCTACTTCGATTGTTGGGTTACCACGTGAGTCTAGGACTTCGCGTGCGTAAACGTCTGAGATAATTGACATGTTTTGTCTCTCCTTTAAAATTTGTTTTTATTAAAGGGTTAAAAACCCTTATAACCAATATTAGTGAAAATCGCCGGCAGTTGCAAACAAAAGCCGCAATTTTCTATAAAAATTATTTTGCGCCTTCTAATAAAGCTAAGAATGAATCAGCTTTCAAGCTAGCTCCGCCGACTAAAGCACCGTCAACGTTTTCTTTTGCCATGTATTCAGCGATGTTTTCTGGTTTCACAGAACCGCCGTATTGGATACGAACAGCTTCAGAAACTTCTTTGCCGTAGATACCTTCAACTGTTGAACGAACAACGCCGCAGATTTCATCAGCGATTTGTGCGTCCGCAGATTTACCAGTACCGATTGCCCAGATTGGTTCGTATGCAATAACCATGCTTGAAACTTGTTCAGCAGAAAGATCAGCTAAACCAGCTTTGATTTGTCCTTCGATCCATTCAGCTGTTTTGCCAGCTTCATAGGTTTCTAAAGATTCACCACAGCAAAGAATTGGCAACATGCCGTTAGCAAAGATCGCTTTGGCTTTTTTGTTGATTTCTTCGTCTGTTTCGTGGAAATATTCACGACGTTCTGAATGGCCAATGATGACATAATCCACACCAAGATCAGCTAAAGCGGCAGGTGAAGTTTCACCAGTGAATGCTCCAGCATTTTCCCAGTAGCAATTTTGAGCAGAGATTTTTAAGTCAGTGCCTTTAGCTGCTTCAACTAATTCTTGTAAGAATAAAGCAGGAGACCCGATCACTGAATCTACTTTATCATTAGCAGGAATGTTGTTTTTCACTGCTTCAGCAAAATCTTTTGCTTCTGAGGCAGTTAAATTCATTTTCCAGTTACCAGCGATAATTGGTTTACGCATTTAAAAAAACTCCTTTTTGAATTTTTATTGTCTAGTATTACGAGCTAGCTCTCTTCAACAATAAGCGGAGCTGATGTAGAACAGTACCTACTTGGTGCTTGAGAGCTGAACGAGCTCGAAATACTTTTCTGATTATTTGTCGTTGATTGCTGCAAGACCTGGTAATTCTTTACCTTCTAGTAATTCAAGACTTGCACCGCCACCAGTTGAGATGTGAGTGAATTTGTCAGCAAAGCCAAGTTGTTCAGCTGCAGCTGCAGAGTCCCCACCACCGATGATTGTTGTAGCATCTTTCAAGTTAGCGATTGCTTCACAAACACCGATTGTTCCGCGAGCGAAGTTGCTCATTTCGAACACACCCATAGGTCCGTTCCAAACAACTGTTTTCGCGCCTTCTAATGTTTGGGCGAATAAAGCGATTGATTCTGGTCCAATGTCAAGACCCATTTGTCCAGCAGGAACATCACCAGTATGTTCTTCCGTTGGAACGTCGTTTGAAAATTCAGCCGCTGTGATTGAGTCAACTGGTAAAACTAATTTGTCGCCAGCTGCTTCGATCAATTCTTTCGCCAAATCCACTTTATCAGCTTCAACTAATGAGTTACCGATTTCCATGCCTTTAGCTTTGTAGAATGTATAAGTCATTCCGCCGCCGATTAAGATTTTGTCAGCTTTAGGAATCAAGTTTTTGATTACGCCGATTTTGTCAGAAACTTTCGCGCCACCTAAGATCGCAACCATCGGACGTTTAGGTTCTTCCACAGCTTCTCCGATGAATTTAATTTCTTTTTCCATTAAGAATCCAGCAACAGTTGGAATTCCAGTAGAAGCGATACCTACGTTTGAAGCGTGCGCACGATGAGCCGTACCAAATGCGTCATTAACGAATACATCGCCTAATGAAGCCCAGTATTTACCCAATTCAGCGTCATTTCCGCTTTCTTTTTTACCGTCGATATCTTCAAAACGAGTGTTTTCAAAGACAACCACGTCGCCGTCTTTCATGTCTGCGATTGCTGATTCCAATTCAGAGCCACGAGTTTCAGGTACAAACGTTACATTTTTACCCAATAATTCGCTTAAACGTTCAGCAACTGGTTTTAATGATTTGCCAGCTTTATCTTCTTCTGTTTTCACACGACCTAGGTGAGAGAACAATATTGCTTTGCCGCCTTGTTCTAAAATGTAGTTGATTGTTGGTAACGCCGCTTTGATACGAGTGTCATCAGTAATCACGCCATCCTTAACAGGAACGTTAAAGTCCACACGAACTAAAACTTTCTTGTCTTTCAAGTCAAGATCTTTAACTGTCATTTTTGCCATGAAAGAAAACCTCCAAATAATTTTTTTAAATCTTTATTATTATACAACTCTTTTTGACAAAAGAGCCAATGATAAACTTACGAAAAAAACGGAGAAGCGCGTCGCTTCCCCGCCTTGTTCAGACAATGTTCTTTTTCGTTTAAAATAAATCTTATAGGTTTGCGAAATATTCTAAAGTACGAACTAATTGAGCAGTGTATGACATTTCATTGTCATACCAAGCAACTGTTTTAACTAATTGTTGGTCGCCAACAGACATAACTTTAGTTTGAGTTTCGTCAAATAATGAACCGTAAGTCATACCTACGATATCTGAAGAAACGATTTCGTCAGTGTTGTAACCGAATGATTCGTTAGCAGCTGCTTTCATTGCTGCATTTACTTCATCAACGGTAACTTTTTTGTCAAGTACTGTTACTAATTCAGTTAATGAACCTGTTGGAACAGGAACACGTTGAGCAGCTCCGTCTAATTTACCGTTTAATTCAGGAATAACTAGACCGATTGCTTTAGCAGCACCAGTTGAGTTAGGCACGATGTTTGCTGCAGCAGCACGCGCACGACGGAAGTCGCCTTTAGGGTGAGGTCCATCAAGAGTCATTTGGTCACCAGTGTAAGCGTGGATAGTTGTCATTAAGCCTTCAACAACGCCAAATTCGTCATTTAAAGTTTTAGCCATAGGAGCTAAACAGTTAGTAGTACATGAAGCACCAGAGATAACTGTTTCGTCACCAGTTAAAGTTTCGTGGTTAGTGTTGTAAACGATTGTTGGAACATCGTTACCACCAGGAGCTGAGATAACAACACGTTTAGCACCAGCTGTTAAATGTTTTTCAGCAGCAGATTTTGAAGTGAAGAATCCAGTACATTCTAATACGATATCTACTCCTAGTTCTCCCCAAGGTAATTCTTCAGGGTTGCGGTTAGCAAGAACCTTAACTTCTTTGCCGTTCACGTTGAATGAACCTTCGTGAACTTCAACAGTTCCGTTAAAGCGACCTTGAGTTGTATCATATTTTAACAAGTGAGCCAACATTTTAGCGTCTGTTAAGTCGTTGATAGCTACAACTTCCAATCCTTCTACATCTTGGATACGGCGGAATGCTAAGCGTCCGATACGTCCAAATCCGTTAATTCCAACTTTTACTGTCATTTAAGATTTCCTCCTTATGGAATCAAAAAATATATTTATTTTAAAGGGGATGTCCCTTTTAAAATCTCGTTAGCCGCAGCTTCATCGGTGATGAGCCACGTTTGTTGTGGAGCATTTTTCATATACGCTGTAATGGCTTTGGCTTTACTCTTACCACCAGCGACTGCAAGAATCGTCGGCATCTTTTGAATATCCTCTAAGGATAATCCGATACGCGGCACCTTATGAACGATCTCTCCGTTCTCGTCAAAAAAGTACCCAAAGGATTCTGCAACGGCATTTTTTTGTTTCAGACGAACAATCTCATCTTCAGACATTTTTCGTCTTGCTGCCATGTGCAATGCTCGGCCAATACTGTGAACTACACAATTGGCTTCTTTAATCATCGCCAAGACACTTCTGATAGAAGGTTCTTTCAGCAGAGTATGATACGCCTCTTCGCTTAATTGCTCTGGGACATATAATGCACGATGCTCCCCATGAGCATTGGCTGCCATCAAGGCGCTGACTGAATTTGCTTGAATCGATACGGCTTCGCCGATACCTCCTCTAGCTGGAACAAAAAGATTATGTCGTTTGACTGTTTCTAATGGACTGACATGTCTGGCAACTTCCGCCATCGTAGTTCCGCCCATCACTGCAATAATATTTCGGCCTTCTGGCAGTTGACGCTGCAAAGCCTCATCAACTAACTCACCAAATTCACCAATTACCTTTTCCTGCTCATCACTGTTACCAGAAACGATCAAGCATCGTTCGATCTTAAAAAGTGAAGCAAGTTGTTTTTCTAACTGATCCATTCCGGTAAACTGTTCCATCAATAGTTCTAAATGCTGTAACAGTCCCTCGCCCTTTTCAGTTAATAACATGCCGCTCTTCGTTGCATCAATCAAACGCTGATCTCTAAGATAATCCGTCTCCCCACGTAATACTCGCTCGGTAAGACCTAATGAATCAGCTAAGTTTCTTCGACCGATTGGTTGCATCCAAAAAATATTCTGCATAATGCGATATCTCTTTTTGACAACCTCTAGCACATCAGGGGCGATTGCTTCAAGTACTCTTAATTCACTTAACAAAGGAATTCCTCCGTTGGACTTAAGTAGTCCCTCATAGACTTTTAGCGACCCATGAATTTTAAAAAAAATGCAAGAAACTCAAATTACTGATTTGAAATTTGCTGATTTCTTACATGACAAAGTGTAACAGTTTTGCGCCTTATACGCAAGGAAAAAGCCAAGTTTTTTTACTTGGCTCAATCAAAACGTTTTCTTTTCGAAGAGCTGGGAATATTTAACGCATCTCGATACTTTGCGACCGTCCTCCGAGAGATTTTTTGCTCTTTTTCTGCGAGTAATTCCACTATTTTTTGATCAGATAACGGTTTACGTTTATCTTCTTGCTCAACGAACGATGCAATTAATTGCTTGACCTCATCCGCAGAGGTATCCTCATCATTGACTTTATTGACAAAAAAGCTGCGCAGTTCGAAAACACCAAAGTCAGTTTCAATATATTTTCCATTAACTGCACGGCTGATCGTTGATTCATGAACTTCCAATTGTTTCGCCACATCTTTAAGCATCAACGGCTTTAATGCACCCTGTTTTTCCTCAAAGAATGCGGCTTGATGCTGAACAATGATTTTTCCAACCTCTAAAATGGTATCTTTTCGCTGTCCCAGCGTTTTGTTCAGCCATTCAAATTGCTGGAGTTTTTCTTTCAGGTAAATTTTGGTTTCTTCGTCCGCTTGCTGTTTCAAACGATTGAAATAATTTTCCTGAAAATTCAGTCTTAGCTGCCCTCGCTTATTTGATAATACAACTAATCGTCCTTCTCTTCTTACTAAAGTAAGATCAGGAATGATAAAATTGGAATCCTGCCCGCCAAAGCTTGCTCCTGGGAATGGATTCAATGTCCGAATATAATCTAAAATTTGCTGAACCTGCGGCAAGCTGATTTGATATTCTTTAGCAATCTGCTCGAATTTCCTCTTTGCAATCGCATCAAAGGATTCTTCTAATAATAGATAAGCTAGTTCTGGCGCATAATCATCTTGCTCAGTCTGGAGCATCAAGCATTCCTGTAAATTTCTTGCACCAACACCCGGCGGATCTAATTGCTGCAAAAGCGTTAAAGCATCCAGATACTGAATATCTGTCGCGTTTAACTCATCCTTTATTTCTTCTTCATCAACTTTCAAATATCCATTAACATCGATATACTCTACCAAGACCAGCATAATCTCACGAATAAAGGTATCACGATAATTCAAATGTATCTGATTGATTAAATGCTCAAATAACGAAACAGGGTGATCGGCAATTTGAATGAAGGATTCTTCCTTAACTGCACCACTGTGCATTTGCATTAAATCACTTTGTATTTTCGGAGCAACTACGTCAAACAATGGATTCTCTAAAGAAACTGTTTCAACATAGTCCTGCAACTCCTCAGTATTAAATTGTAATATTTGAATCGCCTGCTGCAGCTCCTGTGTCATCGCTAATTTTTGGGTTTGCTGCTGCTTTTGCGAATAACCTTGTTGAAACTTCATATACTTTCTCCTTGTTTTTTTAAAATAATATGCTAAACTAATAATCGTGCTTGCGCCCTTAGTGTAGTGGATATCACGTAAGATTCCGGTTCTTGAGACGGGGGTTCGATTCCCTCAGGGCGCATACTTTTACGACACTTCTCATCTTTGAGAAGTGTCTTTTCTTTTACCGATATATTTAGTCTATCTCCATAACTTCCATTATACTTTTTTAACAGATACTTATCAATTTTATCTATTTCAGCCCTCTTTTAATGTATAAACTCTGTAATAGCAACGAGTCTTAACGATTATTCAAACAGCTAAATAAAACATTTGATTGCAGAAAAATAATCTTTTTTAACTGCAAAATAGCCTCTCTAACTAAACTGCTTAGCCTAGTTAGAGAGGATCTATCGATTATTTCTTGATTAGCAGTGCTTTGCTTTTCGGATAAGTTGGAAATTGATTCATCGGAATGTTCCAGTCCTGCTCTGGTATCGAGAACTGGTATTTATTTACGAGCTGATCAGAAAAGACCCTTAACGTATGCAACGTAATCCACTCTCCCGCACAGCGATGCATTGTTTTAAATTCTCCTCCGCCTTGAGCGATCATTTCATACTCCTCATCATAAGAAATATGTTTTTCTTTTCCTAGGTAACGGGAAATTCGAAAGACTTCAGGCGTTTCAATCATTCGATCATCGTGGTTTGTTCCATAAAGATCAAGAACGACCCAGCTATCTTTAGGGATTAAGTATCCGTCAACTTCCACATCTTGTATTGCAAAGGCTGGTAGCATTGGGAAGAAGGGGTAGTATCGGCGCATTTCTTGTATGAATGAATCCTGCAGCTGATCAAATTCTGCATGGAGACGCTGGTAAATATCTGGTCGACTGAATAACGCATGCCCCATCAGAGCAATCCAAACAGTCAAGGCCACAGTTGGACGAATCACATTTAACAACTCAACAGCAGCAACATCAATCGGTAATAATTCACCATGATCATCTGTCGCTTTAGCAAAAGCATACAAAGCTACATCTTCTTTTCCAGCAACCGGATTGATTCGTGCATTTTCGATTAATGATTGAGCCCATTTTTCTGATTTTTTACGATTATCGATGCCTTTGATATGAGTCGCAGGGTTTGTTACAGCAGAGCTAATCATTGAGATTTGATATTCAGCTAATTGATCTACTTCCTTCTTAGTCAATTGAGATAAGTCAATGCCTGCCCACTCACAAATCGAACGGAATAGAACATCCTTAGCCAAATCGAATAATTCAAACTGTCCCTGTTGCCGATCTAGTTTTTGTGTCAAATTTTTATCAAGAATACGATGGTATTCCTCCATCCGTTTTGGGGTCATCAAATCCATAAAAATCGTTTTTCTGTGCTCATGAGCTTGACCATCTAATGTTTGAACGCCATTTTCTCCAAACAATGTTTTTAAAACAATTTTAGGCATTGCTCCTTCTCGTTTGAAATTGCGCGGATCATAAAACTTCTTAGCCGCTTCTTTTCCATAAATCGCAATCACTTCTTTGTTTAAAAGACGCGCTTTGACAACTGGAGCATTTGCCTCCTTGCGTAATTCTGAAAGCAATAAATAGCCTTCGTCTAAACGCTCAGTCACATCTGTTAGCTTGATTTTAATTTCCGGTACTTTTTCCATAACAATCCACTTCCGTTCTTCTTTTTCTAATTTTATACTATCGCGTTTCATAGAAAAGAATCAAAGGAAGCGCTTGTGAACGCTGGAAAATTGAATAAAAAAAGAATAGATCGCTATGATCTATTCTTCATCCTCTTCTTCATCATCAAAATCATCGTCGTCATCATCGATCACGCTTAGATCATCTTCGATTCCGCCTGGAACGACTTCTTCGTCATCTTCGCTTGCATCCGCTCCGATTTCTTGTAAATCAGAGTTGTATGCTGCGATTTCGTCATCATCATCGTCATCGTCGTCATCAATTTCATCTTCTTCATCGTCTACCAATAGATCCGTATCTTCTGGATCGTCGTCATTGTAGTCGATCGCATCTTCATCGTCATTGATAAAGGCATTGACTTTTTTGCGTTTCTTACGACGAGGAGCATCCTCTTCTTCATCCTCTAAGCCATGATTCACTTCTTCATCAATCGAATCAATCGCGTACCATGAACGTAATCCCCAGCGATTATCTCCTAGAGAAATAAAACTTCCATCAATATTCAAATCGGTATAAAATTGTGCTAATGCATCACGAATCTCACTGTCTGACTTGCCAAGATAGTTTTGGATTTGATTTACTAGATCCGAAAAATCCATTACATCTGCGCGTTCTTCCAGAATTGCGTGTGCCACTTCAATCATTGATAATTCATCTTTGTTCAAACCATCAAAAATACTAAGTTCCAAGTATGACACGTCCTTTCAAAGTCTACTCCTTATCATACAAAAACACAGGATAAAAAGCAAACCTTTCTTATACTTAGGTGGTAAATTCTAACACCATCTGATAGTCGCCTACTTTTTCATCTTTCATTAAAAGCGAGTAATCGATCGTGATGATGCCAGAAAATGGTCGATCCTTTAAACTCACGTGCATTTTGTTTGCATAGGTCGTGATCATAAAAATACCAAATGGTGTCTTGTAACTGGTTTCCATTTTCTCTCGATAAGCAAAACGCATGCGCATTCGAGTTTCACCAGAACGAATTAATTGTACCTGCGAATCCGGCATTACTTTCACCGTAACTGGAACTTCTTGACCATCTTGCTGAATCTCTTTGTAACGGATATACAGCGTGTCTCCCATCTTAACAACTTGACCAGGAAGATCGAAAACAAAGTCCTCTGTTTCATTGTTTTGAGTAACTTTTGTTTGAACCTTAATTTTGGCAGGAATACCTTCATTGATATTCACAGAGCTCCCACTCCTTTTTTTGTTTCATGTACTTATTTTTTAACATCTATCACTTTTTATGCCTTTTGGTTATCACTTACTTTATAGCCAAAATACAAGAAAAGTTGATATTCTTCCACTACTTATTTTTGTCGGTTTTGCTTTTTTTGTCAACTACTTCTGCTTTTTTGAGCGACATAATTACTTACTTTCTGTATTTTTGTTTATAATAAGAAAGAATACAAGGAACGAGAGGAAGATTAGATGAAAGAAGCGTTGCTTTTTGACCAAGGAATGCTCCCGCATACAGATTTATTCAATCCCTTTGCTTTGACTGATGTACTAACAGAATTCAGCGGTGAGCAAGAGCAGCCGATCATTCACTTTTGGCAGTTGCCAAAAACATTAATCTTAGGAATGAAGGACAGCAGGGTCCCTTATTTTAATGAAGCACTTAAAGTAGTTCAAGAAGAAGGCTATCATTTGCTTTTACGTAATGCAGGCGGTTTGGGTGTTATTAGCGACACAGGTATTTTGAATGTCTCTTTAATTCTTCCTAAGAATTCAATCTCTGCCTTATCAATTGATGACGGTTACCAGGCAATGGTAGACTGGTTAGAGCAAACTCGCTTTGGCAAATTGGGAATAGAAATTGGCGAAGTCGCCGATTCTTATTGTCCAGGTAAATACGATCTTTCCATTAAAGGAAAAAAAATTGCGGGGATCGCCCAGAGACGAGTTAAAGAAGGCGTTGCAATCATGATGTATCTTAGCGTAAATGGCGATCAAAATCTTCGGGGAAAAATCGTTCGCTCTTATTATCAAAGCGGATTGAGAGATCAATTTGGTGTGGATTATCCACCCGTTAATCCTGATAGTATGACAACACTAGATGATACTGCATTTTATGAAGTATCCGTAAATTCTGTCAAAAAGGAGTTGCTACAAGTGATGCCTCATCATGATCAAACAGACTCTCTGCCAAATTTTTACCAATTGGAAGAATATCAACGCCGCGTTCAAAATATGCAGCAACGGAACACACTCATTCAGGAGGTACTTAATGACTTATAAATATCAAATGCTGCCGCTGGAAAAAGTTTTTCGCGATCCAGTCCATAACTATATTCATGTTCAGCATCAAGTAATTTTAGATTTGATCAATTCAAAGGAAGTTCAACGTTTGCGCAGGATCAAACAGCTTGGAACTACCTCTTACACTTTTCATGGTGCGGAGCATAGCCGTTTTTCACATTCGTTAGGTGTTTACGATATCACTCGCCGAATCTGCGACATTTTTCAGCGAAACTATTCTCAAGAAAAGTACGGTAAAGATGGATGGGATGATTCCCATCGCTTAGTTGCTTTATGTGCAGCGTTACTGCACGATGTTGGACACGGGCCTTATTCCCACACGTTTGAACATATTTTCCACACCGATCATGAAGCATTGACTGTAGCGATCATTACATCACCAGAAACGGAAGTCTTTCAGATTTTAAATAATGTCGAAGAAGGTTTTCCAGAAAAAGTTGCCAGTGTAATCACCAAAACTTATGACAATCCGCAAGTTGTACAAATGATCTCTAGTCAGATTGATGCCGATCGAATGGATTATTTATTGCGAGACGCCTATTATACTGGGACAGAATATGGAACGTTTGATTTAACCAGAATCTTGCGTGTCATTCGTCCTTACGAAGGCGGGATTGCGTTTTCTATGAATGGCATGCATGCTGTGGAAGATTATATCGTCAGCCGCTATCAAATGTACGTTCAAGTGTATTTTCATTCTGTGTCTCGTGGAATGGAGGTCTTACTGGAACATTTATTGGATCGCGCCCATGAATTGTATCAAGAAGATGCAGAAATTTTTTCACTCCATTCGCAATTCTTGATTCCATTTTTGAAAGAGGATTTTTCATTGGAGGATTATTTAAAATTAGATGATGGCGTTCTGAATACTTATTTTGCTCAATGGATGGACGAGCAGGATTTAATTCTAAGTGACCTAGCCTATCGCTTTTTAAATCGCAAGCCATTAAAATCAATAACAGTGGATTCCAGTGATAACCCCTTGCTAGTCGAAATGAAAGATTTGGTTGAAAAAGCTGGGTTTAATCCCCGCTATTATACAGCGATCAATTCCAGCTATGATCTGCCTTACGATCTTTATCATCCAGAAAAGGGCAGTCACCGCACACAAATCGAACTAATGCAGAAAGACGGCTCATTGATTGAGTTGTCAAAGGCAAGTCAATTAGTCTCTGCATTAACTGGACAGGGCCAGGGTGATGTTCGTTTCTATTATCCAAAAGAAATGACTCAACTAGATAGTAAAAACTCAGATCTTTTTGATGACTATTACCGAGCGTTCACAAAACATATTCATAACGGAGCGTTAGTTAACTAAAAAAAACTTTCTGATCAATCAAGATCAGAAAGTTTTTTCTTTAGCCACTCTTCAACAGCCCATTTGTGACTACCGCGTTTCAATAATGCGATTGCCTTTGCTGGCTGCTCCCAGCTGCTATTGTTTCCCTCTTCTAACGGTTCGGAAACTTTTTCCCAGCTTTTAGTAGAATAAAAATAGCCTGGATTATAAAAGAAGGTTTCGCGATGTCGCGAGTAAAAATATTCATCCGCTTGTCCTAAATATTCCGATAAAACGACCTCAAAGCCTAATTCTTCGAGCATCTCGCGCTCAATCGTCTCTTCCTTCGTTTCATGACCTTCGATTTCCCCACCAGGTAAAAAGTAAGCACCATTAGGAGCTTGAACAAGCGCAATTTCTTTTTCCTCATTCATTAAAATTGCATAAGCTGCATAACGGGCTTGATATTTTTTTTCGGCTTCCTTTTCGCCAAACACTGGGATCATTGGTGTCCTCCTAAGTAATGTATTTACTAGCTAGTTTACATTAAAAAAAACTCATAAACAACCACTGAGCATAAATGCTGAGAAATGGATGTTTTATGTTATCATGAACTTAATAATAATTAGGAGGTTACTTACTTATGAAAATGGCACACACTTGTGTTCGAGTAAAAGACTTAGAGGCATCTGTCAAATTTTATCAAGAAGCATTCGGATTTGAAGAATCTCGTCGTCGTGATTTTCCAGATTCAAAATTTACACTTGTTTACTTAACTTTACCTGGGGACGAGTATGAATTGGAATTAACCTATAACTACGACCGTGCAGCATATGACTTAGGTGATGGTTATGGGCATATTGCCATTAGTTCCGATGATTTAGAAAAGCTTCATGAAGAGCATAAAAATAAAGGTTTCAACGTGACGGATTTGAAAGGTCTTCCAGGAACGGATCCTTCGTATTATTTCATTACCGATCCAGATGGCTATAAAATTGAAGTTATTCGTTAAAAAGCAAAAGAGCTAGATTCAATTGAATGAATCTAGCTCTTTTTATCCAATCATGACACTTTCTTCTGGCAGTTTGTAATTTCCTTGTTCTTTCTTTGTTAAGCGTATGGTTAGTGAGAAGCCAACTGTCAGAATCCCCACTCTACCGATGTACATCAAACCAATGATCAAGATTTTTCCCATAAGACTCAAACTAGGTGTCAGTCCCATCGTTAATCCAACTGTCCCAAAAGCAGAGAAGGTTTCAAACAAAAGATACTCGATTCCGCGAAAACGTGGTAAAACCTCCGTTACTGACATCAGCATCGTTACTGCGATACACAAGGTCAACGTAATAAAGAACAACGTCAGCGCACGAGACACGACCGACGGACGAATCGTTCGTCTAAAAGCCTCTGCGTGCATCCTTCCCTTCAGCATGGAAATTGTTTGAACCAATAAAACACCAAATGTCGTTGTTTTCAATCCACCCGCCGTTGATCCAGGTGTCCCGCCAATAAACATCAAAACTATCGTAAAAAGGATTCCCGCTTGACTGACGCTGCCGTAATCAACTGAAAAGTACCCCGCTGTTCGAGCAGTTACCGACATGAAAAGCATATTTGCAAAACGATTTATCGGTGACGAATTTCCTACTAAATAACGTCCACCAGATTCCGAAATACAAAACACAAGCGTCCCAATAATCAGTAAGCTGAGCGAAACAGTTAACGCAAGTTTGCTATGCAGGCTAAGCTTTCGAGTCTTACGAAAATTCATCAAATCCTGCCAAACGATAAACCCTAAGCCACCACCGACAATCAATCCAGAAATCACAAACAACACATACGCATTATCTTGAAATCCTACCAAACTATCGCCGAATAAATCAAAGCCAGCGTTACAAAAGGCCGAAATGGAATGAAAGAACGAATACCAAAGCCCTTTTCCGAATCCATAAGTTGGGACAAAGTCGATAGCTAACAAAAGCATACCTAATAATTGAAATCCCATCGCAAAACGAAAAATATACAGCATCAATCTCATTACACCGGATAAACTATCTAAATTTAACGATTCCTGTAAAATGATCCGCGTCATCAAACCGACTTTTCTTTTCATGATCGCCATAAAAATGAAGGGCATCATCATAAAGCCTAACCCGCCGATTTCAATCATGCTTAAAATGATCAACTGCCCACCCATATTCCAGTGTTCACTTGTTGTCAATGTGGTTAACCCCGTTACACAAGTTGCAGATGTTGCTGTAAATAATGCATCAATAAACGGTGTTCTCTGTCCTGATTTCGTAAATATTGGCAGGGTTAATAACACACTTCCAAACAAAATAATTGCAGCAAAGCCTAAAGCAATAAATTGAATAGGATAGATTTTAAAAGGCCAGTGTTTTTCTTTAACCATAGCTTCCTACCTTCAAAAAAAGGAGCTACTTTCTCAAGTAGCACCCATATTTTTAACTTTGATCATGCGAGTCACTTCTGCACGTTCATTTTCTTCCAATTTCATTTTGATAAAATAAATCGTTTCTTCTAACTGAGGGATCGTCATATATTCTAAAGCATTGACACGACGACGTGTTTTCTCGATCTCCTTTGCCATAAGTTGACAAGTTTTTTCGATTTCAGTCAATTCTAGTAGTTTAGGTAAAACTTTCGTGAATTTTTTAATACTTTGATCCAGCTCATCGTTAGAATTCAAAAAACCATATTCAAGCGGTCCATCAGCAAGATCCTTTTCATGTTGGAAGTTCATGATCGGGACTTTTACGCTCATCACATCTTTTTCAATCACATCAAGCGTTACACGCTCTTTAGGCACAGCCAACAGTTCTTCAATGTACTTATCATTCAATAACGCATCGGCTACTGAGAAATTTTTCATTGCTTGCTGCAGTTCTTCTTCGACTTCAGCACGCATGACGTTATTCTTTTTGACCAGTAAAATGAAACGTCTCATCAGCTCATCTTGCTTGTCCTTCAAAAGCTTATGACCGCGACTTGCAGTCGTCAGTTGCTTTTTTAATCGTGTAAGCTCCATCCGTGTTGGATTAACATTTAATTTTACCATAGGATCATTCTCCTTTTGTTAAATATTCGTCCAACATATCGTCCTTGATTCGTTTCAGCTCTGTTCTTGGCAGCATTGCCAATAGTTCCCAGCCAAGATCCAATGTTTCATCAATCGAACGATTCTCGTAAAAGCCTTGATTCACATATTCTTCTTCGAAACGCTCAGCGAATTTTGCATAGATTTTATCAACATCTGACAAAGCAGAATCTCCCAATACGACAGCTAGTTCCTTCGCTTGTTTCCCTTGGGCATAAGCTGCAAACAATTGGTTCATCGTTGGCGCATGATCCTTCCGCGTCTTTCCTTCACCAGTTCCCTTATCTTTCAAACGTGACAAAGACGGTAATACATCAATCGGCGGCTGGATACCATTTTTATCCAATTCTCGAGACAAAATAATTTGTCCTTCCGTAATATATCCCGTTAAATCGGGAATTGGATGTGTTTTATCATCTTCAGGCATTGTTAAAATCGGAATTTGAGTGACCGAACCTTTCAATCCGCGAATTCGACCTGCGCGTTCATATAATGTCGCCAAGTTCGTATAAAGATACCCCGGATAGCCACGACGTCCAGGAACCTCACGACGAGCCGCTGAAATTTCTCGAAGGGCCTCACAGTAATTGGTCATATCTGTCATGATAACCAACACGTGCATTCCTTTTTCATAGGCCAAATACTCAGCCGCTGTCAAAGCCATTCGAGGCGTCGCAATCCGCTCTATAGCTGGATCGTTGGCCAAATTCATGAACACAACTGAACGATCGATCGCACCTGTCTGACGGAAATCCTCCATAAAGAACTCAGCTTCTTCAAAGGTGATCCCAATCCCAGCAAAAACTACAGCGAAGTCATCTTCCTTGTTCAACACAGTCGCTTGACGGGCAATTTGTGCCGCCAGCTCTTTATGCGGCAAACCAAAACCAGAGAACACTGGTAATTTTTGCCCACGAACTAACGTATTCAAATGATCAATCGCTGAAATCCCAGTTTGAATAAACTCATCGGGATAATCTCGCGAAACAGGATTGATTACTTCCCCGTTGATATCAACATTCTTTTCCGCTAGTATTTCTGGTCCGCCATCTTTTGGACGACCCAAACCATCAAAGACACGGCCAACCATATCCTCAGAGACACCTAACTCCAACGGATGTCCTAAAAAACGAGCCGTTGATTCTTTTAGGTTGATACCGCTCGTCCCTTCAAAAATCTGGACTAAGGCTTTGTCTTCATGGATTTCTAAAACTTGTCCACGACGCAACTCACCATTACTTAAACGGATTTCCAGTAGCTCTTCATACTTTATCCCTTCAACTTTGTCAATTGCCATCAAAGGTCCGACCACTTCATTGATGGTTTTATACTCCTTAATCATTGGTCATTCCTCCTTCAGCAACGATCGCTTGAATTTCCGATACAATATCCAAGTTGATTTGATCTAATTTTTCTAGTTCTGACTCAGAGATGTATTTGCTTCGTGCAATTCTATCACGTAAAGTGACCGTGCCATCCATGATTTCTTTCAAATAGGTTCCTAATTCTAATGCACGTTGCCCTTCTTTATTGAGTGTCAGAATGTTTCGAATCATTTTGAATTGCTTTTCTCTGGATGTAAAAGTATCCACATCATCAAAGGCATTTTGCTGCAGATAATCTTCTCTTAAAGATTTCGCAACTTCTAGTGTCAGACGGTCTTTTTCCGACAATGAATCAATTCCGACTAAACGTACGATTTCATTTAGTTCAGATTCCTTTTGTAGCATCCGCATTCCTTCAGCTACCATCTCAGACCAATTTGCTTGTAAATCATTATCTAAATACTTTCCAACTTCAGAAGAGTATAGGGAATAGCTTTCCATCCAATCAATTGATGGAAAATGGCGTTGCTGTGCTAATGTTGCACTTAATCCCCAAAATACTTTTACCACACGTAATGTATTTTGAGTTACTGGTTCAGAAGTATCACCACCAGAAGGTGATACCGCACTAATTGCTGTAATCGAACCTTCACGTCCGTCACTTCCTAGAGCAATCACACGTCCAGCACGCTCATAGTATTCTGCTAAACGACTGCCTAGATAGGCAGGATAACCTTCATCCCCAGGCATCTCTTCCAAACGTCCGCTCATTTCCCGCAAAGATTCCGCCCAACGCGATGTAGAGTCTGCCATGATAGCAATATTGTATCCCATATCACGGAAATATTCTGCAATAGTGATCCCTGTATAAATAGAAGCTTCTCGCGCAGCTACCGGCATGTTGGAAGTATTTGCGATTAGAATGGTTCGCTCCATCAAAGATTCCCCTGTTGTCGGATCGATCAATTCAGGGAATTCATTCAATACATCGGTCATTTCATTTCCGCGTTCACCGCAACCAACGTAAACGACAATGTCCACATCTGCCCATTTAGCGATCTGATGCTGAACGACTGTTTTACCAGCCCCAAATGGTCCTGGCACTGCGGCAGCACCACCTTTTACAACTGGGAAGAACGTGTCGATTACTCGCTGGCCTGTAATCATTGGAGCTTCCGGATTAAGCTTTTCAGATACAGGACGTCCACGACGTACTGGCCATTTTTGCAACATCGAAAATTCTTCTAAGCCGTTTTGTGTTTCAACCACATAAACGGTCTCATCAATCGTGAATTCTCCGGATGTAATTTTCTTCAAGGTCCCTTTAACACCATTTGGTACCATAATTTTATGCGTAATGATTTTCGTTTCGCTTACTGTTCCGACGATATCCCCGGCTGACACAGTGATTCCTTCTTCAACAGTTGCGTCAAACCACCATTTCTTCGTATGATCTAATGCTGGAATTTGAACCCCGCGACTAAGAAAATTGCTGTCAGTCTGTTCCTTGAATGTATCTAATGGGCGTTGAATACCATCAAACATTTGAGAAACAATTCCCGGACCCAATTCTACCGAAAGTGCTTCTCCTGTTGTCTTAACTGGTTCTCCTGGTCCAATGCCTGCAGTTTCTTCATATACTTGAATAGATGCCACATCGCCGCGCATCTCAATGATTTCGCCGATAACCCCAAGGTCACCTACGTAACAAATATCTTGAATAGCCGCTTGCTCCATATTTTCTGCCAACACTAGTGGGCCAGAAACTTTAATTATTCTACCTTCTTGCAAGTCATTAGCTCCTTTATAAAATATTCTGTCCGACTGCTCGTTCAACTTGTCCTTGGATCATGGACTTGCCGATGCCTAACGTTCCCTCGTGATTAGGAATCAAAACGATTGCTGGAATCATTTTTTCTTCATAACGTTTAATTGTTTCAGGAACAAGCTGAGCAAATTCCTCAGTGATGTAAATAATGCCATAGTCATTTTTAGCCATTTCATCAATTTGCTGTCGAATGAGTTGTTTATCTTTCGTTGTTCGAGTATCGAAATCAAAAAGTTTGAATGGTAAGACAGAGTCTTTGTCACCGATTGCACCGATTTTATGTGCCATATGTCTCACGCATCCTCTCTCTTATTTGTTCATCTGTTAATCCGACCTCTTTGCCAGTAATAATCAAGCGAAGATTTTTAGCCTCGATGGCTTTTGCGTTTAGCAGTGCTAGTACAGGCAAAGGTCCAAAGGCTTGAGTTTGTGCCGTTTCGTAAAAGCCAGTTAAATAGTCATCACAAAGCCGCTCTAACTGAGTTAGATTGATCGTATTTTCTTGAATGATTGGTTCGATTATTTCACCATAAGAGGTTGCTCGTAGAAAAAGTGTTAATCGCTCTAAATCACCCTCAACACAATCAAGCAACTCGTCTTTTGGAATACTTCCATGGCTCGATAATGCTGTTGACATGAAATTGCGATTTCTTTTTTGTTTAATTCCTCGTGCTACCATAAGTATATTAGTAAAATCAATGAAACTAATAACCTCTTTTGTTAGTTCTGGCTCATCAATCATATCTGCTATTTTTCTTTGGCAATACAAATATTTGCGATCAAGAATAATATCAATTCCCTGTAAACTATTCGATTCTTCAAAATGCTCTCGGACTTCTTGTAAGCTTTCAAGTAAAAAATCTGGTAGCCCGCTAGCTTGTCCAGTTCGAATTGCTGTCTTGATTTGGTCTAAAGAATAAAAACCATCATAAATATAAAGATCATCAAAATTTTGATTTAATAACTCGCCCTTGATTAATGCCTTTAGATTATGGAAGGTAAAGCGCATCGTATAAATCCATACTACTTTTGTGTCAGGGACGATTTTTATTAACTCCGATAATAATTCCTCCTGAGCTTTCCCTAGGGCTTCTTCAAAACTTTCAGAGAAATTATCAGTTAAATATTCGCCATAAATCGTTCCTCTAAAAAGAGTCTCAACTTCTTCCATATTTTCTGCTTTTAACATTCGCCCCATAAATTCAGGCGTTAACAGTTCCAATTCCTTCAAACGAACCAGCGGATTCAATTCATGATACGTAGATTGTTTCATTCAGTGCCTCCTAATTCGTAGTCTCTAATTATGAAAATCTAAGTTTACGTCCTTTTCTTCAAACAGTGTTTGAGCGAATTGAAAACTCTCTCGTTGCTGTATTTCTCTTACTAAACTCTGATAAAGAAAGTTATATTGCACGCCGTCTTTGTCTAAAATAAAACCGGCCTCAGCTGCAACAGGATTCTCGCCCATGACTAATTGATAAGCCAGCATATTATTTTGTTCGGCAAGCCATTCATTTGTAAAAACAGTCTGAGATTTTTCTCCCGGAACAAAAACCAAATTCCCCTGTAATTGCATTTTCTTTAATGCATTGTGAGCAAACTCCTGCTGTTCCTTCGTTGACCAATTTTCCATTTGTCCCACAGCCTCAGCAAACACTCGCTCTAAAATTGCTTGTTTTTGATTTAAAATCATTTGTTTTTGTGCAACCTGACGTCTATTTTTAGCCTGCTTATAATTATTTTCGAGATTTTGTAAATTTTTCTCTAGACGTTTAAGATGATCTGCTTTCATTTCTGTTAATTCTGCTTGAAAATCCTGATCAATCCGCGCGGTCTCTTTTTCTTTCAGCTGACGCTGCTCCAAGTCAGCTTGCTGGTTCAGCTGCTCGACTATCTTTTCGATTGCTTCCATCAAAAAACTCCTTACACTTGTCCAACTAACAAGAATGAGATAACGAATCCTAAGATTGCATACGTTTCAACCATGGCAGCATAAATGATCCCTTTTGTTGAGTGTTCTGGTTTTTTCGCTAAGATTTGAATACCTGCGGCAGCAACCTTCCCTTGAGCAATCCCTGAAAATAGTCCAGTAAATGCTATTGGTAATGACGCACCTAAGTAACCTAACCCTTGAACAACAGATAAATCACCAGACAAATTAGTGAAAATCAAGAACGCGATAACGAAGCCATATAAACCTTGTGTACCAGGTAGCAACTGTAAGATTAACGCCTGTCCAAACTTTTCTGGCTGACTAGTCGTCAACGCTGCAGCCGCTTCACCAGTCATACCCACCCCTTTGGATGACCCGATACCTGAGAAAATTGTTGCTGTAGCCATTCCTAAAATCGCAAAAATAATACCACCGCTGTTATTAATCAAATACTCCATCATTGTTTAAAATTCCTCCAATTATTTTTCTTGTTCAATATTTACATATTTTTCTTCTGTTTTTAGTGGACTAAACGCACGTCCGCCACCTTCGTAAAATTTCCCAAAAAATTCTACATATTGTAATCGAGCACCATGAACATATGCTGACAATAAAGATAAAAAGATATTTAATCCATGTAAAGCCAACATCAATAAGATACCTACGCTAAAGCGCGCTATTGGAGGCATATAGCCCACCAACATGTTAAATGCTGCAGCAATACTTCCGCCAGAGATACCCAAAGCCATCAATCGTGTATAACTAACCAAATCACCAATATAACTTGTAATTCCATATAAGTTATATGCTCCTTTGGCTAATCCTTTCAATTTAGACTTTGATTGTAGCATCGGAGTAACAATTATCAGCAGGGCACTTAAAACTGCAAGCCCAACGCCGATAAAGAAGAGCCCTTGACTATCCATCAGCATTTTTCCTAAACCACCAACGATTGCTCCGACCATAATCCCCTGCCAGGCAAAACCATCTGAAACTGCACCTAGATAATTTTTGGCTTTGATATTCTCTTTGGCAGCTAACCCTAACCCAATAAAAATCTGTATCACACCAAAAACAATGGATAGAATCAGAATACTAATAACATCATCACTAGTAGAAAGTATTGGCGTATAGTCTAACGAAAAGCCAAAGAACGAGTTATAAATCAAGCCCCATAAAATAGTAGGAACAGCCAAAATTTGGAAAAAGCGCATAAAACGCTCCATTCCGCGTGGTAAAATTGTTCGCAAAGCAACAGTTGTTGCCACTAACATCAGAGCACCATATCCTGCATCGGCTACCATCATGCCAAAGAAGACAAAATAAAACGGCATAAACCACGGTGTCGGGTCAACTTCATGATATTTTGGCAAACTGTACATTTCAGTTAACATCTCAAAAGGCTTAACTAACTTATGATTCTTTAATTTAGTTGGAATTTCTTCATTGATCTCTGTATCCGTCGGTTCTTCAATTTCGATATACAGATTTCCAGCTCCGATTAGATCCTCTACAAAAGTTTCAAAGCTTTTGAAACTGTCTGTTTCAATCCATCCTTGGAGTAAAAATACTTTATCATCCTTGATAAATCGATCATGAATTAACCAGCGGTTTTTTCGTGCCAACAGTACTTCTTCTGAAGTTTCCAGATTTTCAATAACGATTTTCTTCTGCCCAATCAGTCGAGCCAGCTTTTTCTGTTCTTCTACTAATTTCATCATTTCCCGCTGAATGCTGGCCAATTCTGCTTTAGGAAGCTGTGTTCGATTGTACGTAAAGGCAACTATGCTGAATTGACGAACAAGTTCTTGTACCTCTTCTTGTTCTGCACGTAAAAATAATAGAACGAAGTTGACAATATGATCGTCACTATAAATGATTTCATAATGAATTTGTTTGTCCTTCAACTCTTGCTTGAAGGATTCCCAAATACTTGCATCAGCAGTTCCTAGAAAACACTTTGATGAGCGTAATGCATATTCTTTTGGCAAAAAATCTAAGGCTTGCCATTTTTGTAAAAGACTTTCTTGTTCGCTCAAATCACGTTGTCTAGAACTAGCATCCAAAAAATGCCGTTCTAATTCTTGAATACTTTCCAATTCTGAAAGTAAAGCAGCTTCATCGAAATTCTCTTCTAAAGTCTTTAAAGTGGCAACCTGACGTTTAAGATGAAGGCCTTTTTCCCGACTACTTCCGTTATGCTCGACAAATCTAATAGCATGTGTGATTTGTTCTAACTGGTAATCAATTTTTGCAAGAGTATCCTGACTAGGCAAAGGATCTATTTCATTAAAATATTCCTCGACCCATTCATTACTGACTGTTTGCTGAAAGAGGTCTCGAATTTCCACTCCTTGGAAACCCTGAATCGCAGATAAAATTCGCTCACTATATTCTTGTTGAGCAATCAATGTCAGCTTACTCATTTTACTGACTGCCATATTCCGAGATCACCCTTTCAATTATTTTTTGAATCGTCTGTTCTTTCTTTGAACTGTAGTTTTCTTCCATCTGCTTAATAGCGTCTTCAGCACTTCTGGACAATTCTTGTTCTTCAGCCGCTAAGTCTTGAGCTAACGCTTGCTCTCTTTCCGACAAAGCATTTGAAAAATCTGCTCTCAGCTCTTCCCGCTTTTCTTGTAGCAGTTGTTTTTTACTCGCCTCATAAGCTGTCAATTCAGCCAGTAATTGTTCTTTTTTTCTTTCATTTAGTTCTTCAGCAGATTTTATTTTTTCTAAAGCTTCTAACACACAAACCCTCCTTTACATACAAAAAAAGAACGCAAAACTCTCAAGGTTGTTCTTCTCACCCCTTGAAGAACACGATCCTTGAAGCTTACGCCCAACCTTTTTGTATTTATTCAATGACTACAGTATATCAAAAAAAGGTGTTCCCGTAACTATTTTTCAAAAAAAAGACAAAATTTTTCTAAAGCCTTTGAGCAACATATAGCATTATTTTCATATTTGTAGCAGTTTTTTTATTACTGCAAAATTGAAGAAAAAATTAAGATCGAATTACTTGCTTTTTAAGTTTTGGCTATGGTATCAAAAGATAAAAGGAGTGATAAATTATGAAGAAGAAAATTATAGGCGTCGCAGCGAATCAACATTATCAAAATAATCAAGATTTTTTTGATCAACAATTTACTTATAGTCCCCAAGGCTTTATTAACGGTGTACATCAAGCAGGTGGTGTTCCCATTTTACTACCTATCAGTGATCCTGAGCTTGCTAGTGATTATATTGCAACAATTGATAAGCTATTATTGGCTGGCGGACAGGATGTCACTCCTTTTTTATATGGGGAAGAACCACATCCAAAGTTAGGCCCTACAAGCATTGATCGCGACTCATTCGAGATGGCTTTAATCAAAGAGGCGATCAAACAGAATAAACCAATTTTTACTGTTTGTCGCGGAACACAACTTTTAAATGTCACATTGGGCGGGACATTGTATCAGGACTTGTCTCAATATGCTGATTGGAAAGTAAAGCACGATATGTTCCCTACTGTTCCCGATTTTGGACTGCATTCTATTACTGTCAAAGGAGATTCGGCATTGGCTCCCTTATTTGGTGAACGTGCACAGGTCAATTCATACCATCATCAAGCTATTAAAGAGCTAGCTGAAAGTCTTGTTCCAATTGCTTGGTCAACCGACGGTATCATCGAAGCTGTCGAAAGTCGTGAACGAAACACAAAAATAATTGGTGTTCAATGGCATCCAGAACTAACTCGTCAAAATAACCCTCAAGAGCAAGCGTTGTTTGATTTCTTTGTTCAAGATTTTGAGTAAATCAATGATTTACTCTCAGACTGTAGACAAAAGACGTCTCGAACTCGTAATTTGAGTTTGAGACGTCTTTTTATCTGATTTCTTTCGAAATTTTGAACAAAAAAATAAAGGCTCCTTGCCTTTCCATAGCCAGGTGGCTAATTTCTTTAAATTCATTGCAGCAAACACTAGCATCGTATGCGTCGCGACTTTTTCCAAGCCTCGATACTTGGTCCAACGCATCCCATGCTTTTCTTTTGCATCTGCAAATATTCGTTCAATCGTTTGTTTCCGTTTTTTGTAAATTGATTTATTCAGATCCGTTAGGCGAAGATGTTCCACTTCATCCATCAGATCTCCCCAAACATGTCTCGTGATGACTCGTTGATGATTTTTACTTTTGGTACATTGGTTTAGCAGAGGACAGATCACACATTCTTTTGGATTGGATTTGTATTCTCGGTACCCTTCTCGAGTAACCGTTGAAAAAGCGAGCATTTGATCTTGCGGACAAATGTAACAATCATAATACTCGTCATAGAGAAACTCGTTTTTTGATAATAACCCCTTTTTCCCTTTGGGCCTTGAATAAGGCAAACAAGGTCGAAGGTTCAAATGAGTCAAAAAGTGAACAAACTTAGGTGTCTTATACCCAGCATCAGCGACAACACAGTTGATTTCAGGAAAAAGTCTCTTCGATTGTTTGACGAGCTGAAAGGCGACTTGACTGTCATGAATATTTCCAGGAGTGATGATTGTGCTAAGAATAAATCCGTTGTCGTCGCATGAAGTATGGGCAGAATAAGCAAATTGTTTTTCTCGTTCTCCTTTGACGTAGTAGCCGCTTTCCGGATCAGCCTTACTTATTTTTCTTTCAGCTTCACTTCCTTTTCTAAGTCCAAAGTAAAAGGGCGTTTTCCGGCCTCTATTCGTTGACGATTGATCTCATCTTCTAATTCATCCTGATAGGCTTTCGCTTCATCATGGGTCATTTCTTTCGTAAACTTATGTTTATTGGCGTTAGCTTTGATGTGGGTAGAATCAAGATACAAATGATCCTCTGTTACAAAACCTGCTTTAACTGCTTGTTCTAAAATATAGGCAAAAATATCCTCAAACACCGTCGTTTCTCTAAATCGGCGGACATAATTCTTTCCAAAAGTTGAGAAATGGGGGATTTTCTCCTCGAAGGAATAGCCTAAAAACCAGCGGTAAGCGACATTGGTATCGACTTCCTTAATGGTTTGTCGCATGGAACGGATACCGAATAAATACTGAATAAACACCAATTTGATCAGAATCACTGGATCGATACTTGGGCGACCTAAATCGGAGTAAGTGGCTTCGACGATTGGATAAATAAATTCAAAATCAAGCGCGGCATCAATCTCTCGAACGAGATGATCTTGAGGAACTAGATCATCAATCGTAAGCATCGCAAATTGATTTCTACCATTCGTATTGTTTTTAGACATCATAACTATCACTCCTTGCATTCGTTTTCATAAATCTATTATAAAAGAAAAGACTGTAGACATCATCCATAAAATGGACTTTGTCTACAGTCTGTGAGTAAATCAATGATTTACTCTTTTTTTTATGTTCTTAACTATAAACAGTGTAAAAACATATCTAGAAATACTTCTATCAGTATTTAAACTGACAAAATTGCTCATTTTAATTATTTTTTTAGTGATAATTGCCAAAATACTACTTTAGTACCATTTTATTATTTTCGACTTATGGGAGAATCAATCCATAGCTTTTAGCTAAAAGGAGGAAAATAATGAATGCAATTGAAGTAACTGATGTGAAAAAAGTTTATGGTTCTGGCCAAGCGGCTTTTGAAGCATTAAAAGGGGTTAATTTCGCAATAAAAAAAGGAGAATCTGTCGCAATTATTGGTAAAAGTGGATCAGGAAAATCAACTTTAATGCATATTTTAGCGTTACTGGATCGACCAAGTTCAGGTAAAATTTCTTTACTGAATCAAGATACACGCCAAATAAAAAATAGTTCGCTAAATAAAATGCGAAATGAAACATTTGGTTTTGTCTTCCAACAATTTTTTATAAATCCTAAGGACACGGTTTTATCGAATGTTTTATTACCATTAAAAATTGCCGGAATACCGAGTCGAAAAAGAAAACAGATGGCAATAGACGCTTTAGAAGCTGTCGAATTGAGTGATAAAGCGAACAATAAAGCGAATGATTTATCAGGTGGTCAAAAACAGCGTGTATGTATTGCTCGTGCGATCGTTAATCAACCAGAAATCATTTTTGCCGACGAACCAACTGGAAATCTAGATACAGCCACTGGTGAAAAAATCGAGAAATTGCTTTTTGATTTAAATCAACAAAAAGGCATCACCTTAATTATCGTAACCCATGACCCAGAATTAGCAGAACGATGCGATCGCCAAATTCACATTAAAGACGGTCAATTATTGGAGGGTGCCTAACATGAAACTATTTGACATTATCAAATCTGCAAGCTCAAACCTATGGCGCAACAAGGGGCGAACGGTTTTAACGGTGATCGCTATTTTCATCGGTGCCTTTACAATTTCTTTAACAACTGGTGTCAATAATGGTGTCAATGATTATATTGATCGACAAATCAGTGGCGTAGGCGGCGAAGATCAGCTGATGGTCTTTCCAGAATCTCAAATGGGGTCTACTGACAATGAACCGCAAAAGTACGATCCTGATAAGGCTTCTGGAGCAGATGCCGATTATTTGACGACAAAGGATTTAGATAAAATCAAGGCAACAAAAGGAATTAAAAAAGTCGAACCTTTTCATTTTCTGTCAACCGACTACATTCAACGAAATGATGGAGAAAAATATCTTTTATCTGCTGTAAGTGTCAGTGATATTTCAATTGATTTAGAAGCCGGACGTGAAGTAAACAGTACTGGTGATAAGTATGAAATTAATATAGCTCCAGAATATATGAAATCTTTAGGCTTCAAAACAGCCAAAGACGCACTCAATCAGAATTTAAAAATTGCGGTCAGCAGTCAAGCTACCGGGGAACAAGAAGTTCTTAATGCAACTATTGTAGGCGTTCGAAATGTTAGTTTGATTCAACAAGGCCAATCGATTATGAGTAAAGCCTTATCAGACAAAATTGTTAGTGTGAATGAAAAAGGACTGCCAGAAAATATGAAAAATAAGTATGGGACCCTTTTTGCTACTATGGATAAAAACTTATCGAAGAAACAAATCGAACAGCTGAAGAAACGTTTGAACAAAAAAGGCTTTGCTGCTATGACCGTTGAAGATGAAATTGGGATGATTCGTCAAGTTATCAACGCAATCACGGGTGTACTCACTCTATTTGGTGCAATTGCCTTATTAGCTGCAAGTTTTGGAATTATCAATACACTATACATGTCTGTTCAAGATCGTACACGAGAAATTGGTTTGATGAAGGCTATGGGAATGGGGCGCTTCAAAGTCTTTTTAACCTTCAGTATAGAAGCTTTATTGATTGGCTTCTGGGGAGGCGTTACAGGAATCGCTGGTGCTGTTGTAGCAGGGCATTTTTTAAATGATTTTGCTACAACCTCATTTTTAGACGGACTCACAGGTTTAACCTTGTTACAGTTTTCTTGGCCGTCCATGTTGATCATCCTGTTAATTATTATGCTGATTGCATTTTTAGCTGGAACTTTCCCTGCCAATCGAGCAGCTCGGTTAGATCCAATCAATGCCTTACGTTACGAATAACAAAAAAGCTGTGGCAAAATCATTGTTTTGCCACAGCTTTTTTGTATTTTTTTGAATTTAGTCATCATCAAGTGAAGCATCCGTTAACGACACAGATGAAAATTCCTTTACTTCACCTGCAGATAATCGACTAAAATAAGATTTGGTTTCTTTGAATACAACTGGACTCAGCAGAATCAAAGCGACAATGTTTGGAAAGGCCATTAATCCATTAAAAATATCAGCGATCGTCCACACTGCCGAAACAGTTAAATACGGTCCGATGAAAACAGCAAAGATATAAACCCAACGGAATATCGCTGAAAACTTGGTATTTCCACCCGTTAAGTAACTTAGACAACGCTCTGAATAGTAATTCCATCCTAAAATAGTTGTGAAAGCAAAGAATGCTAAACAGATCATCAATAAAAGCGATGCCACCGTTTGGGTAAGTGGCAATGCCTCCGCAAACGCATAAATCGTTACAGCAGAACCATCTAATCCTGTTTTCCATGCTCCAGTTAGAATAATCGCCATCCCGGTCATATTACAGACAACAATCGTATCAATAAAGGTCCCGGTCATTGAAACCAATCCTTGACGCACCGGCTCTTTCGACTGTGCAGCTGCTGCCGCAATGGGGGCACTTCCTAGACCTGACTCATTTGAAAAGATTCCTCGAGCAATTCCTTTTTGCATTGCAATCATCATCGCTCCTAACGCTCCGCCTGATACAGCGCGTAAGCCAAAGGCACTTTGGAAAATTTCGACAATGACACCAGGTAATTTCGTAATGTTTAAAATAACCATAAAAAGACAAAGTCCAACATAGATTACGATCATCAATGGAACGATAATTTCAGATACACGGGCAATTCTTTGAACGCCTCCGACTAAAACAATGGCGACTAAAACTGTTACCACGATACCCGTAATAATAACCGCCCAAGAGTATTCATTGCCAAAAAGTGTAAGCGTATTTAATTTTTCCGGATCAAAGAAGGTTTCCGCAGCAGAAGTAATACCGTTAATCTGAGCAATCGTACCAATTCCGATCACACCAGCAATTGCTCCAAAAAAGGCGAACATCTTAGCTAACCATTTCCACTTAGGTCCTAATCCGTTTTCAATATAATAAAACGGTCCGCCTAATGCTTTTCCATGATCATCAAACGTGCGATACTTTACCGCTAATAAACCTTCTGCGTATTTCGTGGCCATTCCTAACAATCCTGCGAGTTCTAACCAAAATAAGGCCCCTGGACCTCCAGCGACAATTGCAGTAGCGACGCCGACAATATTTCCTGTACCGATCGTTGCTGATAGTGCCGTACATAATGCCTGAAAACTAGTAACATCCCCTTGACCGCCCTCTTCATTTTTCACCATATACTTCAGCGCCAAAGGTAAACGACGGATTTGGATCATCCGGCAACCAATGGTTAAAATAATGCCGATTCCTAAAATGAGAATGATCATCGGAGCTCCCCAAATCAAAGAATTAATTTTTACTAAAAATTCTTCCATCAAAACCCTCCTTTTTCTTGCTATTTTATCATAAATATTTTCACGAAATACTATTCTGACAAAAATAATTCTATTTTTTTGTTTAAAAAACAAAACAACGAAGTGCTTCACATTTTAAAATTCTAATAAAAAAACATGAACAGACATGGAGATGTCTGTTCATGTTTTTTGTATAACAGGTAAATACCGTTATTAAATTTAAAAATCAAAATTATCTGGGTCTGCTCCCAATCGCTCATTAATATTCAGAGCATCAATCCGTTTCATTTCATCATCATTTAATTCAAAGTTAAATACATCGAAGTTTTCTTTAATACGCTCTTCATGGACAGATTTTGGAATCACAATACTATCACTTTGTAAATGCCAGCGAATAATCACTTGGGCAGCAGATTTATCGTGCTTCTCCGCAATTTCAACAAGCGTTGGATTTTGCAAAATCTTCCCTTGACCAAGAGGCGACCATGCTTCAACAGCGATACCTTCTTTCGCTAAAAAATCACGTAATTCCACTTGCGTTAAAGTCGGATGCAGTTCGATTTGATCGACCATGGGTTTGATCTTCGCTGTTTTCATAAGTTCTTCAATGTGATGCTGATGAAAGTTTGACACACCAATTGCTTTTGCTCTTCCACTTTCATAAATCTCCTCCATCGCTTTCCAGGAGTCATTAAACTTGCCTTCAACAGGCCAGTGGATCAAATAAAGATCAACATAGTCTAAACCTAAACGTTCTAAACTATCATTAAAAGCCTGATGGGCAGAATCATAACCTTGGTCAGCATTCCAAAGTTTTGTGGTAATAAACAAATCTTCTCGTTTAGTGTTTGATTGTCGAATTCCTTCACCAACGCCTCGCTCATTTTTATATACCGCTGCCGTATCAATCAATTGATAGCCGTTTTCGATTGCCCACTTTACAGAATTCGTCGCGTCATTGTCTTCCACGCGCCATACACCTAGACCAAGTCTTGGCATCTCAATCCCATTTGCCAACTGTTTTGTTATGTCCATCAAACTTCCTCCTTGTTCGTCATTAATATGAGCCTTACTGTTTTTAGTACAACTCTATTGTCGGAGATTTTGTTTCAACGGTCAACTGAATTGATTATTTCTTTTTCCGATCATTTTGCATGATAGAAATTGATTGTTTCAAAGCACTCCACGTTCCACCTTCGCTGTACACTAATACATTTGATTTGTACAACTGAGCTGAGAAAAGTGTTAAGAAAATCGTGAATAAAACTAAGATTGCTAAGGATACAAAAGCACTAGAAAGTGCTACAGTTCCAGAGGCAAGTCGTAAAGGCATACTGTAAGACGATAAGAAAGGAATATAGGAAGTAACTTTGATTATTACATTAGTTGGATCAGAGGTTCCTAAAATCAAGCTCAACATATAGCCAATCATCGATAAGTAGGTTACAGGCTGGATTGCTTTCGCCGTGTCTTCTGGCTTGCTTACTAAAGAACCACATAACGCTGATAATACTGCGTACAAGAATAGCCCCACCAACATGAAGGTTATAATGACAAAAGCTCCGCTGCCTAATAAGGCCTTAATTGATACATTACTAAGCAGATCCTTTACCATGTCCATATCTTTGAACTGTCTATATCCTAGTACAATAGCAACACCGTAGATCAATAATTGAGTTAAGGCTACTAATAATACACCCAACAGTTTCCCATAATAATGCGTTTTAGCCTTCATGCTAGAAAGTAAGACTTCCATAATTCGCGTGCCCTTTTCAGAGGCAATTTCTTGAGCGATGATGGATGAATAGCTGACAATAAACACAAACATAATGATCGTCGTCAAGAAGCTCAAGATAAACTGTGTTCCCGAGTCCCCACCGTCATTTTTCATTTTTCCGTTCTCAAAAATAACTTTTGTCGATTCAAATTTTGCTGGCTCCATCACTTTTTGAACCTGTGCTGTAGTCAGATTCAATTGACTAGCACGAATATTCGCCTGCATCGAGCTTAAAATTTGTTGTAACTGCATTTCAGTTGAGGTTCCTAAAGATGTTTTGCTGTAAAGTTTTCCAGAAACTTGATCGCTGCCCATTTTCAAATCAAGATAGGCATCGATTTTTTTATCCTCTAACTGTGCTTGTGCTTTTTTGTCGCTGGTAATTACTTTGAATTTGTAATCATCATTTTTAGTTTCAGCCAACTGCTCTGCTATCGCAGGTTGATCACTTATGATTCCGATTTTATTGATGTCATTTGCATCACCGAAGAAATATTGTGACAAATAGAAAATCCCCATAAGTAAAAATGGTGCTAGAATCATAATGAGAAAGGCTGTCGATTTTACGTTCTTTTTATATACATCTTTGATAATAATACCCATTTTACTCATTTACAGCACCTGCTTTCCATTTGAAAATTTCTTCTAGTGTTGGTGGTTGTTGATTAAACATAGGAATATAGCCGTCCTTTGTCGCTTTAACAAAAATTTCTTGACCAGCCGCTGGATCTTCCAACGTTATATCAAAACTACCGTCTTCTTTCTGAATCACTGTATGAACTCCCGAAAAGGCTTCTAATTCTTCTTTGGTCAAATGAGATTCTAGATACAATTTACTTCGTCCAAATGATTCGCGAATCTCATGTACCTTCCCATTTAAGACTGTTTCACCATTTCGCAGCATGATCAGGTGATCACAGATTTTTTCAACATTATCCATATTATGACTTGAGAAAATGACACACGAGCCCTTTTCCTTTAATTCAATAATGCCATTTTTCAATAATTCTGCATTGACCGGATCTAATCCGCTGAAGGGTTCATCTAAAATCACTAACTTTGGTTCGTGAATCAACGTTGAAATCAATTGCACTTTTTGCTGGTTTCCTTTAGAAAGCGATTTTACTTTATCGGTCTTCTTACCTTTGACTTGAAATTTCTCCATCCATTCATCAATTTTTGGTGCAATCTCTTGTTTACTCTTTCCTCTCAATGAAGCAAAGAAAAGTAATTGATTCTCAATCGTTACTTTAGGATATAACCCTCGTTCCTCTGGTAAATAACCAATTGTATTATAGTCTTTTCCCGACAATGTGTGCCCATTCCATAAAACACTGCCAGAATCTTTTGTTAAGAAGTCCAAGATCAAACGAAATGTTGTCGTTTTTCCCGCACCATTTTGTCCGATCAACCCCAAAATCTTCCCGTCTTCAATCGTAAAGCTCATATTATCTAAAGCCTTATACGATCCAAAACTTTTACTCAAATTCTTAACCTCTAACATTTTCTCACTCCTTTTTATTATTAAATCCACTTTCCTTAAAAAATGGATACATCACTGAATGCTTATAGTTTCTTTTTGTAGAAAAAATAGCTAATTATATAGCTGATTAGAAATAAATTTAGCAATCCGCTAGCTGTCGTCATTAATGTTCTTGAAATGAAACTGCCAACTATGCTCAAAATAGCTAAGCTAATAACCATCACAAAGGTCGTTATTTGTAGTGACTTCGCAGAAATCTCAATATTTCGCTCATCGGTCTTAACGATACGCTCCTGTCTTAGCTTTTCAGGGTTCTTCATCGTTTGGCGATTTTTAAAGAGAAAGATCACAAATACTGAACAGAGCGAAAAAAAGAATCCTGACAAAAATCCTACTGCATGATCATTTATTTTCAACTCATACCACTTTGTACCAATAAATAAGATTGCAGAACAGATTAACATAAAGATAATTGCAGCCAAATATCCTATGTTCTTCTTGCGTAATTTCTCTCGATACTCGCGATCTAGTTTTGATAACTCCTTCATTATTCATCCTCCTCATCAAAAATGAAAACTTCTTCTATCATTAAATCAAAAAATCGCGAAATTTTATAGGCTAGGATCAACGAGGCGTTGTACCGTCCATTCTCTAAAGATATAATCGTTTGGCGGGTCACTTCTAAATGATCAGCCAATTCACTTTGAGTCATTTTGCGTTCTTTGCGTAATTCTTGGATTCGATTTTTCAAACGACCACTCCTCAAATGTATAGGTCCCTTTACATTTCATAACAAAAGTATAGCACCCTTTACATTTTGTGTAAAGGGTGCTATACATTATTTTTCTTGCAATTGATTAAATGTATTTTCAGCTACCTGTTTTGGCAAACCTACTTCTTGTAGCTCATCTACGGTTGCTGCTTGGATATTCTTTAGTGACTTAAATTCCTTCAGCAACATTTTTTTACGTTTTGGACCTAATCCATCAATATTATCCAGTTTTGAGGCAAAACTATTTTTACTGCGCAGCTGGCGATGAAAAGTAATCGCAAAGCGATGGACTTCATCTTGAATACGTTGCAGCAGGAAAAATTCTTGTGAATTGCGTTCCAAAGGCACTACGTTCAACTCTGGACCAAATAGCAACTCACTCGTCTTGTGTTTATCATCTTTTGCTAGACCCGCGATTGGGATATCAATCCCTAATTGGTTAGCTAATACATCTTTCGCGACATCAACTTGGCCTTTCCCTCCGTCAATCACAATTAAATCTGGGAATGGTAATCCTTCTTTTAATACCCGAGAGTAACGACGATAAATGACCTCACGCATGGACGCATAGTCATCTGGTCCCTTGACCGTTTTGATTTTATACTTGCGATACTCTTTCTTAGCAGGTTTCCCATCAATAAAAACTACCATGGCAGATACTGGATCTGTTCCCATGATATTAGAGTTATCAAAAGCTTCAATTCGAATCGGTGCGGGAATATTCATAGCATCGCCTAATTTTTCAACCGCACCAATCGTTCGCGCTTCACTTCGACCAATTAGATCGAATTTTTCGTTCAAAGCGACCTGGGCATTTTTCCCTGCCAATTTTACTAGCTTTTTCTTTTCTCCACGTTGTGGTTGTAAAATTTTTGTTGCCAGCATCGCTTCAACACTAGGCTTGTCAATATTATCAGGAATCAAAACCTCTTTAGGAATAAAATGTTCATTTTCTTGATAAAACTGTCCAATGTAGGTTAAAAAATCCTCTTCTGCATCATTATAAAATGGAAACATCGAAACATCTCGCTCAATTAATTTCCCTTGACGGACAAAGAATACCTGTACACACATCCAGCCTTTGTCTGTCGCATAACCAAAAATGTCACGATCCACCAAGTCAGTATTCGTCATTTTTTGTTTTGTCATGACTGTTTCAATTGCTCTGATCTGATCACGGTATTCCGCTGCCTTTTCAAACTCCATATCTGCAGCTGCCAGTTTCATTTTTTCTTCTAATTGCTTCTGAATCTCTGTGTGACCACCATTTAAAAAGCGTTTGATTTCTTCTACCATGTCCTTATAAACTTGAGGATCAACGTGAAAAGCATAAGGACACAAACATTGTCCTAAATGATAATAAAGACAAGGTGTTTTTTGTGACGGCTTGCACTTCCTAAGTGGAAACAATCGATCCAATAATTTCTTTGTTTCATTAGCTGCATTCACATCGGGATATGGGCCAAAATAATGAGCCTTATCCTTCAAGACTTTTCGAGTAATCATCAAACGAGGATATTTTTCATTGGTGATTTTTAGAAAAGGATAGGTTTTATCGTCCTTCAGCATGATGTTGTATTTGGGATCATTTTTCTTGATCAAGTTGATCTCGAGTAGTAATGCTTCGATATTGGATTCTGTTACGATATACTCAAAATCCACGATTTCACTGACTAAACGCTCTGTCTTGGTATTGTGACTGCCAGTAAAATAAGAGCGTACCCTATTTTTTAGGATTTTAGCTTTTCCGACATAAATAATCGTACCGTTTTTGTCTTTCATCAGATAACAGCCCGGTTGATCTGGTAAAAGTGCTAATTTATTTTTGATTCGTTCGTTCATAAGTTGCTTCCCTTCCGAGCTACATCATTAGATTAAAACTAAACTGACAAAAAAGCTGGACAAAATGCCCAGCTCAATTTCTTACATGTGAGCTTGGATAAGCTCTTTTAATTGATCTTTCGTATGAACACCGATGACTTTATCAACAACTTGTCCATCCTTTTTCAAAACCAGTGTTGGGATGCTCATAATGCCGAAGGATGCTGGTGTTTCTGGATTTTCATCCACATCCATCTTTACAACTCTGAACTCATCTTCATCGTATTCTTCGGATAATTGTTCTAAGATCGGTGCTTGCATACGACAAGGCCCACACCAGGTTGCCCAAAAGTCGATCAAAACAAGACCGTTATCTGTTTCTTCGTTAAAAGTTTTATCAGTAACTACTTGTGACATTTGAATTCCTCCTATTATAACTTAGATGCGTTAAAAATTAGCATCTGTTTTTCTTACTAAAAGTAGTATAGCACGGTCCCATTTTCTTCGCTACTGTTCTGCTTACACTTGTAAACTATTTAAAGGTTACCACCGTCGCACCGCTTCCACCTTGGTTTGCAGGGGCAAACTCAAAGTTCTGAACATTCCGATTATTTTTTAAATAATCAGTAATGCCTTTGCGTAGAGCGCCCGTTCCTTTCCCATGAATAATTCGAACTTGAGCAAAGTTTGCTAAAAGGGCTGCATCAATGTATTGATCCACTTCTGCTAAGGCTTCCTCATAGCGTTTTCCACGTAAATCCAGCTCTGGTTTTACTTTGGAACTAGCGCCTCGTTGAATACCAGTGATTACACGCTGCTTTGGTTCTTCTATCGGGGTAGTCAAAGTCATATCATCTTCAGAGACAGTCATCTTTAAAATCCCTAGTTGGACTTGCCATTCATTATCGCTGACTTTTTTAATCAGTGTTCCACGTTGACCATATGTTTCAACGATCACTTCATCGTTGGGTTTAAATTGTTTCTTTGCTTTAGCTTTTTGCAATACTTTATTTTTCTTAAGATTTTCATCTTGTTTAAGATCAGCCAACTGGGTCTTTGCATCAATCAATTGATGTTCTTTTACATTTCCCTGGCCGTCCAGTTGCATCTGACGGATATCCTTAATGATTTTTTCTGCATTTTCTTCAGCTTCACTAACAATCTTATTAGCTTTCTTACGAGCTTTCTCCATTTCTTTTTCTCGTTCATCGAAGAAATAGGAATAGGCATTTTTCAAATCTCGATATAATTTCTCAGACTCATCTACATAATGACGAATCTCCAAATATTCTGTTTCCGTCGCCTTTCGTTGATTCTCTAAATCAGAAATCATTTCGTTCAGGTCTTGACTTTCTTCATCAATGATTTGTTTAGCATTTTCGATCACTAATGGATCTAATCCAAGTCGACGAGAAATTTCAAAAGCATTACTACGTCCAGGTACACCAATCAATAGTCGGTACGTTGGACTTAATGTATCAACATCAAACTCCATACTTGCATTGATCGTATTTGATCGATTATAACCATAGATCTTTAGTTCTGGATAGTGAGTGGTTGCCATTACATAGGAAGACTTTGCCCCAACTGCATCCAAAATTGCGATTGCTAATGCCGCTCCTTCTTGTGGATCTGTTCCTGCACCTAGTTCGTCAAACAACACTAAACTATGCTCATCAATTTTATCTAAAATTGAAACAATATTCGTCATATGAGAAGAGAAAGTCGATAAGCTTTGTTCAATTGATTGTTCATCACCAATATCCGCAAAAACTTCATCGAAGATTCCCATCTCGCTTTCCTCACCAACAGGCAGCGGCAGACCCGCTTGTCCCATCAGCTGCAAAAGGCCTAGGGTTTTAAGAGAAATGGTCTTCCCACCAGTATTCGGACCCGTAACAACGACAGCCTGAAAATCTTCTCCAATCATAAGATCATTAGCTACCGCTTTTTCATGATCTAATAATGGATGACGTGCTTGTTTGAAAAACACATGATTTTCTTGATTAATCATTGGTACGACTGCTTTTAGAGCTTTGGCAAAGCGTGCTTTAGCGTTCATCAAGTCAAAACGTCCTAATACATAGGCGTTGTGTAAAATGTCTTTACGAGGGGCCACCAATTCTGCAGATAACTCAGCTAAAATACGCTCGATCTCAGTCCGTTCTGCAATTTGCTGCTGTCGTAACCGATTGTTTAACTCAACAACTTGTTTTGGCTCCATGAATAAGGTTTGACCAGAAGCGCTCTGATCGTGAACTACTCCACCAAAAACACCACGGTATTCTTGCTTCACAGGAATCACATATCGATCATTTCGCATTGTGATCAAGCTATCGCTCAAATACTTTGCGTTTTTCCCACGAATTAATCCATCTAATTGTTCACGAATTGTTTGTTCGCTACGCCTTATTTGACTGCGGATTATACGTAATTCGGGTGAAGCCTCATCTCGTACACGACCATCTTCTTCCACCGAACGACGGAGTTTTCCACTCAATTCAGGTAAGGTGGTTAATTGGTCTTCCCAGAAATATAAACGCAAAAATTCTAATTCACTATCTTTCAAATCTTCAATAAAACGCACCAATTCACTTGTAGTAGAAAGTACGCGCGAGACTTCAGCCAGCTCTAATCCATTTAGATTAGCTCCGATTTCAATTCGCTTCATGTGTGGCTTGATATTGTTTAATTTAGGAATTGGTAATCCTCCGCGTAGGCGTTGAACCTTCATTCCGTCTTCCGTTTCATCCAGCCATGCCTGGATAGTATCCTCATCATTAGAAGGTGTTAATTGACGGATTTCTTCTTCCCCTTGTTCAGTTGTTAAATACTGTTGAATCATTTTTTTTACTTGTTCGAACTCTAACGTTTTTAGAATACGTTCATTCATTTTTTCACCTTCTATACATAAATAAACCGAAACCTGTCAAACAGCGTCCCGGTTTTTCATTTATCCAATAATATTTGTAACCCATAAATTATTAAAATAAGAACTTAAGAACAGCGAATGTTCGATCATAAACCGAGCATACCAACTTCCTTCGATTTGATTTTGAATTAAGGCCATCGGTACGAAACTTGCTAACTTCAAAATCAGAAAAATGCTAACATAGCAAACAATTAATTGTAAGACACCTGCTACAATACCATCATATTGAGGAATAAGCACTTTGAATAGTAAATCTTTAAAAAAGATTGCGAACAGATGCGTCACCAACCAACCGATGACTAAAATCATGACAAACGCCACTCCAGCATAAAAAGCTTTATCTAAATTAAAAGCTTGTTCGACAGAGTAATAGACCATTTTCGATTCATTTGTTACGGATGGATAAGGTACAAATAAATCCAAGTGAGATCCTAATTGCTGATAAAACATCCGAGCAACTACGAAGGATATCAAATATCCAATCGAAAATACTATCTGGTAGGCTGTACCGCGACGGTAACCCACGTAAAAAGATAGTAATAATGCAAATAAAATTACCAATGTTAACATAGTATCCCTCACTTATTTATTTGCCGCTCTTTTTTGAATCTCACGTTTTCTGTTTTCGTTAACGATTTGCTGCGCTTCTACGTGATTTCGGATTGGAACATTTTCTTTCCCATTTTTCCGCATGATTTCTTTGGCTTCGGCTTCAATTGCTTCGATTTTCTTGATACGATTTTCTAGCTCTAGATTATGGGCTGCTTGCCCTTCAAGCGTATTTTGTTGTTTTTCCAACTTCATCAACGCTTCTTGCTTTTTCAATTGATCTGAGACCGCATTGATCGCCAATAACATCGTGGCTTTTTCTTGCGTAATCCCAGGTGATAACGACATGATCTCATTTAACTGTTCATTGACCAACGCGGTAACCATATCCATATGTTGCTTGGATTCTTGTCCAATGATAGTATAAGTCTGACCGGCAACGATTGCCTTATAGCGATTTTGCGCCATATCGATCAACCTTCCTCAAACAATTTTTATAAAAAATATTCTGATAACAAAAACACTAATATATTATATGCTAAAATCTTTCGTATGTACAACTTTCATCAATTGAAAGCCAATTAACTTAAAGAAAAGAGAAAAAATATGGGTTCTGCTGTACTTAAATTATCAAAAACGGAAATCAAAAAACTGAAAAACTACTATGCTGACTATCTTCTAAATAAGAAAGTTCCTTACAGTGAATTTTCTGCTAAAAAAAATGGCACCAGTATTACCGCCTACACATCGGGAAAAGTCCTGTTTCAAGGAAAAAATGCTGAACAAGAAGCCGCACATTGGGGAAGCTCAGATCCTTCAGCAGCAAAAACAAGTAGTAGCCTACCTAAAAATTTTGCCTCATTAGCTGTGCTTGGCAGTGATGAAGTTGGAAACGGCAGCTACTTCGGTCCATTGTGTGTTTGTGCCGCCTATGCTGATAAAGAACATCTTGATGCTTTAAAACGCTTAGGAGTAAAAGACTCAAAAATGCTTACTGACGATCAAATCCGAAAAATAGCAACAGCGATCAAAGAACTGATTCCTTATCGTTTATTAGTCGTGAATCCAGAAAAATATAATGAGATTCAACCGAAATATAATGCTGTTCGAATGAAGGTCGCATTGCATAATCAAGCAATCCGTCTCTTGTTAGATCAGATTGCACCAACAAAACCCGAAGCGATCCTAATTGATCAATTCACTTCCGAAGCTAATTACATGAAATATGTTAAACAAGAGCCTCAACGCGTCGAGCAAAAAATCTATTTTGTTACTAAAGGAGAACAATATCACCTTTCTGTTGCAGCAGCTTCTATTATTAGTCGTGCAAGCTTTCTTGATGAACTGGACAAAGCTTCATTAGAATTAGGGACAAAAGTTCCTTCTGGAGCAGGCAAACCTTCTGACGAACTTGCTGCTAAACTATTGCGACAGGGTGGAATAGATTTATTACGCAAGTTTGCAAAGCTCCATTTTGCTAATACAGAAAAAGCAAAAAAAATGATGTAAAGAATTGCCTCGCCAAAATTTGCATTTAATTTGGCGAGGCGATACTATTTCTTAAACTTCTGCTCCAGCTAAAAATACCTGTCGAACATTTCGTAATGCCTCAATATCTGTAGTTGCATCTCCATCTACAACAAGTATATCTGCCTGTAACCCTGTTTTCAATTCACCTGTAACCTCGGATAAATCAAATACCCGCGCAGGATTTTGTGTAGCTGTTTGAATTGCTTCGATTGGTGTTAATCCATATCTTACCATTAATTCCAACTCTTCCACGATTGGAACGCTTGGCGCTTCTAACATCACCATATCAGTTCCGGCAAGAATCGTTACTCCTTCATCATAAATTGCTTTGAAGTTTTCCGAATACGCTTGAACCGAGCTTTCAAAGAAATCTAAGTGATGTGAATAGGTTTCAGTTGACTGATTCGAATGATCGATCCCGACTTCTTGAACCTTTTGGTTATATTCTGCCAAAAAATGATAGGCATACATTGTAGGTGTCCAGGATTGTCGATTTTTCACCATTTGTTTAGCCTGTTCAACAGTTAAAAAGTTTCCGTGCTCAATGGTATCGAATCCAGCATCAATACACATTTGAATTCCTGGCTGTGTCCCTGAATGAACCACACATTTCATTCCAAGTCGATGTGATTCCTCGACACCTGCATTCAATTCTTCTTGAGTAAACTCGCAAATATCATCGCGATTTGTTGTCAATAGCTTAATCCAATCTGCTCCATCTTTCTTTTGACGACGAATTGTGTGGCGAATATTTTCTGCACCGTCAACCTCTTCAATACCATCCTCATGTCCGTGTCCACCGGTGATACAAATTCCTCGATCTGTGTGTAGGATGCGCGGTGCTTTCACAAATCCTTTTTCAGCTGCTAGTCGCAATGTTTCTAACAGAAATTGTGGCCCACAACAATCACGGATCGTCGTTACACCTTTGGCTAGACAAGTCTCGGCTTGTTTTTGCGCATAGTAAGCGATCATAAAATCATTGTACCGATGCAGATCAGGTTGCGTCCAATAATAGCCAAGGTGGATATGAGCATCCATCAATCCAGGGAGAATTGTACCACTGCCATAATCACGAACCTCTGCTTGCGGAAAATCCGCCGATAACACCTCTGCTTTTCCGACGGCTAAAATTGTGTCCGCAGCATAAACGATACCGCCATCTTCAATAATGGTCTTTCCATCACCAGTAATTACTTTCTGAGCCTTTAACAAAATCATTCTAGTATCCCCTCCGATTATGAAACGTTTTCACTCTATTAGTGTAACAAAAGAACCGACAAAATTGATAGCTAATTTTATCGGTCTGAACAAATAGTTCTATTTATTTTTCTAAATAATACTCTGGTAAACAGAAGCCATATTCTGTTTCGAACAATTTACCGATTTGTAACAACAAGTCTTCTCGGCCTCGTGCTGCCATAAATTGAACTCCTAAAGGCAAATTCTTTTCAGTTAAATAAGTCGGAAGACTGATCGCGGGTTGTCCCGTTAGATTTGCCAATTGGGTATAGGGTGTGATTTCAAGGCTTTTCTCAAACATTTGATTAATCAAATGATGGAGCTCATTTTCGGTTAAATTTGCTGATGTTTCCAAAGCATCCCGGATCTCAGAACTTTGTAAATCGTCATTTATTTTCGGAGCTGTCGTCGCAACTGTAGGGGTTAATAACAAATCATATTCAGTAAATAATTGCTCCATTATAAAAGCTGCTCGATCCCATACATTCAGAGCATGAATAAAGTGACTAGCAGGAATTTTTTTACCATATTGATAAATTCCCCATGTCATCAACTCCATGTCATTTCTTTCAACCGGACGTCTTAACCCTTGCTCGATTCCAGTAAACATGGCGGCTGTTTCGGCACCGTTCATCATATAATAACTCGCTATTAGTTCTTTTCCGTCTATAGGATAGGAAATCATCTCGATCTGATGACCTTGTTTTAATAAAAAATTATGTGCTTTTTCAACTGCGCTGGCGGCCTCAGGAGATACATTTGAATGAATTGGAGAATCAATAATCACCGCAATTTTTAGTTTCTTTTTTTGGGAAGCCTGTTCATGTCTCCATGCTTTTTCAGGAGCTTGATACGGTGCTGCACTATCAATTCCACGCATTCCATAAAAAAGTTTTTCCGTGTCCCGCATCGAAACTGTTAATGCAAAATCAATCGCTGCTCCTTGCCAACCGCGCCAACCGCTTGGCCCTACAGGCATCGTTCCGCGAGTCGGTTTCAAGCCAATCAGACCGCAAAAAGAAGCGGGAATACGAATTGAGCCGCCTCCATCACTAGCTCCTGCTATTGGAACAATACCGGAAGCAACAGCACTGGCGGCTCCACCACTTGATCCACCAGAGTAATAATCAAGATTCCATGGATTCCTAGCCGGACCATAAAGCTCGGCGTCGGTGATGTTTTTAAAGCCAAACTCTGGCGTATTAGTCTGAGCAAATGGCACCAATCCATTTTCTATTAGTTTATTGGTGAAATGACTGTTGCGACTTGAACGATGGTCTCTCAGTAGCTTAGATCCCGATGTACTCAACCAACCTTTTTTCTCTTGACCTAACATTTTCAGCGGGATTGGCAAACCGGCGAATGGACGTTTTAACAAGTCAGTATCTTTTTGATGCTCTTCTCGCGCTTCATTGCCCATCATAGTAACAAAAGCATTAAGCATCGAATTTTGTTTACGTGCTTTCTCCTCAAAATTCGTTAATAGCTCCTGAAAGCTGACTTCTTTCTTACGTAATTTTTCTGCCCAGTACAATCCATCTTTCACCGCAAACACCTCTTCTTTTTTTTATTTTATTATCACAAATATTCTTCTAGAAGACCAGCCACAGACGATTATCCTTCACAAAAAACATACTAAGATTAGAGGGACGAATCAGTGACGGCTGATTCGTCCCTCTATCTTTTCTTTTTGGATTATAGTGAGAAGTGAGAGAAAGCTCGGACATAACCTCATGGGCGGCGTATAAGCCCGCATTTAAAAACGAGCTTCTTCACTTACATTCTTGAATCAGGTTTAAGTATGTTGGGGCTTCGAGCCCGTGTATAGGAAATTGGAATCGGAATGAGTAGTGAAGAACTTTCTAAAACAGAAAGAAGGATTTGTATGGCAACGATTGTCGCACTAGATGTTTCAAAAGGAAAAAGTTTTTATGTGATGTATCAAGAAATGACGTGTCTTTATGAAGGTGAAATCACGCATACCAAAAGCGGTTTTCAAGAATTACATGCTCTTATTAAGAATTTACCTGAAGTGCCGGAAATTGTCTTTGAATCGACAGGTATTTACTCTCGACCAGTAGAAACTTTTTGTCAAAAGAATCAGTTGATTTATTATGTTTTAAATCCACTTCAAGCCAAACAACAGATGGAAAAGGAATCTTTGAGAAAATGGAAGACCGATAAACGGGATGCGCATCGATTAGCACAAACTCATTGGAATAATTCAAGGACGAAGTCTGTTTCAGCTGAACCTCTCTATAAAGAACTTAGAGACCTTTCAAGATTCTATCAAGAAATCATGGATGAAATCGGACGTATGCGCATGCATTTGCACAACGCCATCCAACTAACCTTTCCTGAACTGGAACAAGTCTTGTCTAACAGGCTTACGCCATATGGGTTGACGATGATCGCTCAATACCCTCATCCATCATTCGTACTGAAACAATCTAGGACAATCATTAAAAATCGTCTAATGGCCTCTACCGCAAAGAAAATCTCAGAGAATCGTGCAAGAAACAAAGCAGATGAACTGATTGCTTATGCCAAAGATTCCTATCCAGCTGTTTCTGAAACGGCGATACCCGTCGCAAAAACACGCTATTATGCGGAGCAGCTCCAAGCTCTTTTAAATCAGAAAGAACGCTTAGCGAACCAAATGATTGAAACAGCCAAACAGTTGGAAGAATTTTCAGTGATCGCTAGTTTTCCTGGCATTGGTGAACTCAGTGCTGCCCAGTTCATTGGTGAGCTAGGAGACCTTCGACGGTTTTCTGATCCCAGAAAGGCCAACGCTTATATTGGTATTGACATAAGGCGCTATCAATCTGGAAACTATTTAGCACAAGACCACATCAATAAACGTGGAAATCCAAAGGGTCGAAAAATTCTCTTTTTTATTGTCAAGAATATGATAAAAGCACAACACGCTGCTCCAAATCACATTGTCGATTACTATTACAAATTAAAAAAGCAACCCCTCCCGAAAAAAGAAAAGGTTGCCATCGTAGCTTGTATGAACAAGCTGCTAAAGTGTCTCCATGCCATGATTAGGAATGGGACAAAGTACGATTACTCGTACACGGTCTCAACGGACCATTAATATAGGGTAATTATACCACGATTTTCCCTCCTTTAAAAAAAAGCAAAGTGAGGGCTATTTGATGTGGGTAAAAATAAATAGAGGCTCTTCTTCGTTTCTCTTGACTAATCGTAGGAAGAGGTTGTGACAGAAGTGGTCAGCTTCAAGAAATAAGAAGGAATTTCCGAAAATTGTTTCTCAAATTTTTGTGAAATTTCGGCTTATTTCCGAAGAAGCTACTTCTGGAACACCGTTTATTCGGAAAAAGAAGCTATGACAAGTCTTTTGTCACAGCTCCTTTCTTCATCTCGTTTTTAAGTTATAATTTTGGTTCTATAATATTTTGTGTTGGTGGAAAATCGAAGGCGATTTTCTACTAACACTTTTTTCTTCGTTTCAACTCAAAAAGAGACTCACTTTTGGTAAAATTTAGTCGACCAAAACGTCACCCTACCAAAGGAGTCTCTCAATGGATAATCATACTAGAAAATTACTCGGATTAACAGATAAACATTTATTTTTTGATGAAGAATGGCTGATTGAAAAAGAATATAAAGGCGTTCAAGCGCAGTTTATTAAAGGAAAATTGGATGACTCTCCTTCCTGTTGTGAACACTGTCGATCGGTTCGTATTATCCGCAACGGTTCCTATACGACACGCACTCAGATGTTGAAAGTCAAAGAAAAGTTAACTATTTTAGAATTAAAACGTACCCGTTTTCTCTGTCATGATTGTGGAAGGACCTTTTCTGCGAAAACGGACTTAGTTGATGAACATCATCAACTAACAAAGGAACTGAAGCAGGCGATTCTCATGGAACTGTACGAAAATCAATCACGTAAACTAATCGCTAAGAAGTACTTCGTCTCGGATGGGACGGTGACACGGATCTTGCGTGAAGCAACGAAGCATTACCAGCCACGTATGAACTTCCTTCCGACGGTGTTATGCATGGATGAGTTCAAATCAATGAAGTCTGTTTCTGGTTCCATGAGTTTTATTTGTGTTGATGGAACAACCAATCAGCTATTTACGATCCTTGAAGATCGTAGACTTTACAAACTAACTCAATACTTCCTGCGCTTTCCTAGAAAAGCTCGTTTAAAGGTCAAGTACCTAGTGATGGACATGAATGCCAGCTATTGTCAGCTGCTTAAAACGGTCTTTCCAAATGCGGAGATCGTAACTGACCGCTTTCATATTGTCCAACATATCAATCGCAGCTTCAATCAATTGCGTGTCCAGATCATGAATCGTTTTCGAACCTCACACTCTGAAAATCAGAAGAAGTACCGTCGGCTCAAGCGATATTGGAAACTCTTACTCAAAGATTCCACGACATTGGAGCCACTCAAAAGACATTATCACCGACTGTTTAAACGACCGATTAGTCAAACAGAAATCGTCGATGAACTGTTAAGCTACAACGAAGAATTGCGAACAGCGTATCATTTTTGTCAATTATTACGCTATTATTTCGTTAAACGAGATACGGAAGGCTTTCAAGAAACCCTTAAAACAATTTCATCTACGTTACCTCAGTCGTTTAAAAAGAAATTTACGATCTTCCATCGCTACCAATCGGGTATTTCAAATGCCTTTAAGGTGTCCCACTCAAACGGCGTCACTGAGGGGCTGAATAACAAGATCAAGCTGATTAAACGAATTGCGTTTGGTTATCGCAACTTTTATAACTTTCGGGCACGGATCTATTTACAACAAGGTCTGATCTTTGAAAACTAAAAATATGCGGCGCACAGAACGCGCCGCATATCGGACTAAGTTTTATTCAAATTTGTCTTCACCAACACGATTTGACGAAGAGCCATAATTTTTTAATATGTGCACATCTTCTGATCGGATATTCAGATAGAACACTTACAAAATAGTACACTTTTGAAGATTCAAGATGTTCCATATACTTGAGTTTTTAGAATTATTCTTTGATTCTTTCGGCCAAACTTCGCTTTCCCGAAGACCTCATCACTAAGTATGGGGTCAGTAAACAAATCATGAGCATTAGTAATAACGAGACACTGATTTCTACTATTGGCAAATCAAAGCTAGCGTATGTAGCTGATCGTTTAACAATCGAATACAAAGCATAGGTAATGCCTAGGCCGAAAGTCAGCACGAGACCTCCAACAATCAATGCATAATAACTCCCTTCAAACATTAAAACCTTATTCGTTTGCTTACGAGTCATACCAATACTTTCTAAAGTTGCAAGTTCTTGTTTTCTTGCCAAAATACTAGTAGTAATAATATTGACGAAATTCAACAAACCAATCAAGGCCAAAACTATAGCCAACGTATTGCCCATCATCCTCATTGTACTAATTTCCTCAACTGCTCGATTTCTCATTTCTGTTTTTGTCATTATTCTATAAACGGATTGTTCATCAATAAAACGTTGAAATTGATCAGAGGTCAAATCAGCTGTTTTTTTATTTATATTAATGTTAGCACTCCATAAACTAGCATGAGGAGCAATTTTATCCAAGTATTGTTTTGAGACAAACATTGCTGGAGCACCGCCGGTCTGAAACTCCAAATAATTGTTAGGTACAAAACCAGCAATTTTAACCTGATGTGTTTGTTTATCACTTGTAGAAAATTGTATTTCTGGAATATGTGAAAAATCTTCTGGATGATCGGATTGAATGTAAGCAATGTTTCCGTTTTCAAAAGCCGGTTGATCAAATGATTTTTCTTTGTTTTTTACCAATAGTTTAGCCAACTCATCGGTATCAATGCTGATTAAATCTCCGCTAAAACCATCTGTCTGAATCTTTTTTTGTTCAATTTTTGCATACTTAAAATAGCTATTATAAGAACGAATATATGGAGCGAATTTTTGTTCGTCATAATTCACTAAAACCGGTTCTGAATAATAAATATCTGCTGAAGTTACATCTTCATTTTTATTTATTAATTGAACTAATTGCTGACTCACCTGTTCCTTCTCTGTTCTTTTTGAATCAGATTCTTTGTTATCGGTATTCGTAGGGCTTGGACTAATCATAATGTCATAGTTCATCTCACTCAAAACAAACTTTTCAAAATCCATACTTTTGACGATGGTATTTACCGCCACAAAAGAGGTGATTCCCAAGGTCATAGAGATAATGACAATCAGAGCGCGTTTTTTATCCCGAAAAATATTTCTCCAAGCCATTAGATAAAGCTTTCCGCCATTTTTTGAACGAATATCCCCTTTTTTAACCTTGGACTCCGTAAAATTGAGTGCTAAGATAGGTGAAACCTTAGCAGCATAATTGGCTGGTTTAATCGAACTTAACAGCATGATCATCAGAGCGAACAAACCCGCTCCAAAATAAATTATTGGTTGGGTCGATACCACTACAGCTTCAGAAAAATTTGTAGCCTTCATAACAAAGGGAATCAGTACATGAGAAATACTGAACCCACCGATTAATCCAATCGGAATACCAATAACTGACAAGAGAACAGATTGATAAAAAATGATTTTACGCAATTGTCTTTTTGTTATCCCCAAAGCTTTTAATAGGCCATAGAAACGAATGTCATTGGCAATTGAAATATACAAAACATTATAGATTAACAAGCCACCCGAGATTAAAATGATTGCTAAAAACATCCCTATTCCTAAAATCAATGTAGTTACACTTTGTTTAGACTCTTTCAGTGTCGTCTTTATTTCTTGCGTCTCACTAAGCTTCAATTTTTTCGCAAGCTTCTTATTTTGCTGTCCTAGGTTATTGCTATCCTTATACTTGATCGAATACGTTTTACTGCTGGTCGATGAGCCGTATTTTTCTGCAAATTGATCAGATACTAATACATAGCTAAAATCAACGACTCGAGCAATCACGTATTCTTTGTAATAACCTGATAAAACAAATTCTTTCTGAACGTTTTTTCCATCAATCAAACATGGCAAATAAATTTTCTGGCCTACTTCTGGTTTTGAAATTCCTAATTCCTTCAACGCCGCCAACGGTGCCATAATTTCATTTTCCTTCTCAGGAAATTTACCAGTGAAATCGTTGATTGCTTCTTTTCTTAGTCCATTCCATTCCGCTTTATCATACCAGTGTAATGCCATTTGTATCTTTGTGTTCTTTAATCGCTGACTATCAACAGCGCCAATTGTTTGCTGTGTACCAACTGTTTCAATCGAAGCGTCTTCTTTTAAAATATCAATCTGCTGTTTCGTTAAATCATTAAGATTTGCATCAGCTGTCGTTCCTACTCGTTGAACCGTTTGTTTGTTACTCGCTTCAATGAAACTCATCCCTAAACCAATAACTGATGAAATTAATAACGTTGTCAGCGCTAGGGCTAATACAACAAAAAATTCCGTCTTCGATTGCTTTTGAAACTATTTAGCCATAAGTTATGAATTGCTTGTCGCTGTTCTTTCATGACCAGTCACCGCCTGTTATCTGCACATCAAAAAGTTTGCCATCCTCGATGCGGATTACTCGATCTGCCAATTGAGCGATTTGATCATTATGAGTGATCATAATAACGGTTTGATTGAATTTCTTTGCTGACTGCTTCAATAAACCAAGAACATCTTGACTACTTTTGCTATCTAAGTTACCTGTTGGTTCATCTGCCAAAATAATTGCTGGTTTGGCTGCCAATGCACGAGCAATCGCAACTCGCTGCTGCTGTCCCCCTGAAAGCATCGACGGTAAGCGACTCTCACGGCCTTTTAAACCTAATGTACTGATTACCTCATCGACAAAGGGCTCATCTACTGTATTACCATCTAATTGAATTGGCAGTACGATATTTTCATAAACACTTAGAATCGGCACTAAATTATATTGTTGAAAAACAAAGCCGACATTTCTACGTCTAAAAATCGTTAATTCCTCTTCACTCAAATGCCCCAATTGCTTTCCAGAAATTTCAATTTCTCCAGACGTGGGTCGATCTAAACCTCCCAAAAGATTTAATAATGTACTTTTTCCAGATCCAGAAGTTCCAACAATCGTTACAAATTCATTGTCTTCAATCGTTAAGTTTACATTATCGACTGCGTGAACCTGATTTTCCCCTTCACCATAAGTTTTTGTTAGATGATTCGTTTTAACTACGTTCATACCAACAGCCTCCCTTCTTGATACTTTAACTATAGCAAGGGACCCTTACAGTAAAATGTCAGTCACTGCAAACAAATCTGTCAGTTCTGTAAGAATAGAGAAATCGTCGTCTGTTCTGCTTGAGAATCCGCCAAAACATAGCCTCCTTGTGCCTCACATATCAATTTTGTTAAGTAAAGACCGATCCCAAACCCTTCGATCGTATTTCGATACTGAGACCCACGATAGTATTTTGCAAAAAGCTGAGGTAATTCCTCTTTAGAAATGGTTTTTCCACAATTTTTGATTGAAATTCTTGTATAAGAAATTAGACGATCGACCGATATCTCTATTTGTGAGTCTTTATAGGCGTACTTTATGGCGTTTTCTAACACATTCCCAATTGCTTCACGAGTCCATTTTATATCATGAGTAATTTCAACATCTGCGTCTTTTACTACAAAACGTTTCTGCTCATCCTCAGCTCCACTGCTTTGAAGAATTGCTTGTTGGATTGTCTCACTAAGATTTTGGCGCACCTTTGTTAACTCCATCGATTCCGTTTCGAATTTTGACATGTGTAAAAATTCTTCTACCAACCAATTTAGACGTTGAGAGTCAAAAGACAAGCGTCTTAAGAATTCTTGCGACTCACTTAATGGTAATTGTTTATTTTGCAATAGTTCTGTGAACATCAGCATGCTCGTGATGGGTGTCCGCATTTGATGAGCGGCATCAACCATTAATTCTTGAACACGTTGCTTTTCGCGTGCAGCTGTCTCTTGATAAATTTGATTTGCTTCTGCGATTCGTAATGTTTTGAAAATCAACTTGCTTTCTTGCCCTTCTTGGTAAGAATCAGCGTTTTTCGGAAAATCTCCCTTTATAACACTATCTAAAACTTCTTCAATAGTAGATAATTCCTTTTCATGCTGCTTTCGCATTTGGAAGAAAAAAATCAATAATACGCATATAAAAAATGAAACTGTTATGCTATAGAGCACTCTTAATCACTCCCTTCGCTTCCAGAGGTATCCAACCCCTCGAACCGTTTCAATATATTTTGGTTTTTTTGGATCCTCTTCAAGCTTTACACGAATCCTACGAATATTAACCGATAGCGCATTCTCGTCAACAAATTTCCCTTGATCATCCCACAATGTTTCTAGCAACGCTTCTTTTTCTAAAACAATCCCAGCATTTTTCATCAAATAATTAATCAGGCGGAATTCTGTTGAACTCATGGGGATTTCTTGATCGCTTTTGAACAAACGATGGGTATCCAAATTAAGTGTAAAAGGGGGTAACTCAATCTTCCTTGACTGATCCTCTTTCTTTTTAAAAACCAACGCAACTTTCGCCTTTAAAATTGCTAACGAAAATGGCTTCGTTAGGTAATCATCTCCGCCGATCGAGAGTCCTGTGAGAATATCCGACTCTAAATCATGTGCCGTCAGAAAGAAAATTGGAACAGCTGAAAATTTCCGAATTTCCTGACATAGTTCAAAGCCATTTCCGTCAGGTAAAGTGACATCTAAAATAATTAAGTCTGGTGAATTCTTTCTTATCTTTTCGATTGAACCTTGAACACGATTAATTACTATAACTTCGTATCCTTCTTGCTCTAGGTAAAAGGAGATTCCTCGACGAAGATTTTCATCATCTTCAATTAAAATAATTTTCTTTTTCATTCTATGATCCTCTTCACATCATTTATTTACATCCTCTATTATCCAATTTCTTAAGTTGTTTATCAATGTTATCTATAAAGCTCGATAAAAAAGCGGAGCCGTTTAAGGCCCCGCTTGATTAAAGCTGAAAATAATTCTCTAGCTGATGCTGAATATGGCCGATCCCCATACAAAGCAGCCAGTAAATTAATGCTACTAGAAGATACATCGACAAATAATCAAAAGTACGTCCACCAATGATTTTTGCCTTTTGAAAAATATCAGGTACTGTAATCATTGCCGCTAATGAAGTACCTTTTAACAAGTCCATCGCTACGTTACTCAAAGCTGGAATTGAAATCCGGAAGGCTTGTGGCAAAATGATATAACGCATCGTGGGAAAGAAACGATTTCCTAGTGCATAAGCTGCATCCCATTGACCAGCATTTACTCCGGCAATCGACCCGCGATAGATTTCACCAATAAAAGCGCTGCTGGTAAAACTAAAACAAATAATCGCCGCTACTACCGCATTCAACTGATATGGAAGTCCGAAATAAAGTAAAAACAGTAAAACCAATGCTGGCGTCCCTCTTAAAAATGATAAATAGAAACGAACAAATAGTTTTACTATTCGAAAAGGAACAAATCCTAAAATGGTCATAAGTATGCCTAACAAATTACCAAAGAAAAATGCCGCCAAACTGATTCCAATAGTATAGCCCAATCCACTTAATAAAAAAGGAATCGATTCTAACATTAGGCTTAAATCAATAGTTGGTATATACATTAATCCGCCGAGACCTTTTCAGTTACTTCTTGCTTAGGTTTTGTTGAAACATCCGTACCGAAATACTGTTCAGCTATTTTCTTTAGCGTTCCATCCTTCTTCAACTCTTTAAGTGCAGTATTCACTTTCGTTTTTAACGCCTGATTTTTCTTATCGAAGAGGAAGCCAGTAGAATTCGCATTAAAATAAACATCTTCTAGAATTTTTACTGGAATATCTGGTAAAGCTGCCAGAGACATCTTTTGCAAGTAATAGTCATTCAAAATTACGTCCGTTCGTCCATTAGCTACGTCAGTCAAGTATTGATCATTTGTAGCGTTATCGTAGGTCACTGCTTTTGCCCCGTATTTATCGGCAATTTTCATATAACTCGTATTGGGTTCACCAGCGGCTTTTTTACCTTTTAAATCCTTTAAGGAATGAATTCCAGAATCATCATTTTTTCGAACTATCATACTGTCGAAGGAATATTTAATGGGAGAAGATAATGAAAATTTCTCAGCCCGATCCTTTGACATACCAAAATCATTCGCTGCAAAATCAGCTTCTCCGCGATTAACAGCGGTAACCTGACCGTCAACATTGTATTCCTTAAACTTGATCTTTAAATCTAATTTCTTTGCAACAGCCTTTGCTACATCTACATCATAGCCGCTCAACTCGTTTTCGTCATTATAATAAGAAGACGGGAAAAGTGTCCCAGACGTAGCAACTATCAGTTCATTTTTATCCTTAACTTTTTTCCAGCTATCATCCTCACTTGATTGTGTGCTCCCACATGCAGTTAGAACGAATCCCGTTGTAATCACCATTAATCCCATCAACCATTTTCTCACTGTTGTCATCTCCACTTCTTTTTTAATAAGTTAATTAAACGATGCCTCATTTATAACATACAAAAAACCAAAACATATAGTAAAGCGCCTATGAAAAACAGCTATTAACACAGAATAAGCTACTCAACATTGTGTAGTAGAACAAACTTTAAATAACTGATTCTATTTATTATTTTTAGAATGTACTCTATTTGAAATTAACTTGATCTTTCAAAAATAGATAGGATAATGGTATCCCTTTCGATAAAAAAATGTTCTTATTCTACCAAGTTTGATAGAAATAAGAACATTCAATTATGCTTTTATTGTGTATTCTTCAAAAGGATTTCTAAACTATCCTATTTCGACTGTTTGGAAAAGTCTGTGCAATTTATTGAAGTCACTGAGTTTGAACTTCCGACTGGCTATTTATCATTTAGTCACAGAGAAAATTTTACATCTAAAATGCAAGTTATAGATGTAAACGACTTCTTCTATAAATAACGATTTTCTCTTAAAACATTTTTTTTAATATCCTCTACTGTTTGAGTACCGGCTAATTGCATTACCATTTCCAATTCCTTTTTGAAGAAATCAAAGACTTGCTGTACACCAGTAGAACCGCCTAACGCCAGCCCATAAATCACCGGTCGACCAATTGCAACTAAATCAGCTCCCGAGGCAAGTGCCTTAAAGACATGCTGACCGCGGCGTACACCACTATCAAAAACGATTGGTGCTCTTCCCGCCACTGCTTCGGCAACATATTGTAATGAATCAAAAGATGCTGGCCCACCGTCTAATTGACGTCCACCATGGTTGGAGACCCAAATTCCTGATGCTCCCGAACCAAGTGCTCTTTCAACATCTTCTTCAGACTGAACTCCTTTAACATAGACCGGAAGATCAGAATAGCTGGCAATAAATTCGACATCTTGAGGGCTTAATTTTTGTTTTGATGAGCCATAAACTGCATCCATTGTCTGTCCAATTCCTGATTGATACGCTTGGACAATCGGCATTGCTAAAGGAAAAGTGAAGCCATTGCGCCGATCCGTTTCACGATTGCCGCCAACAGTTGCATCGGCAGTCAACACAATTGCTTTTGCTCCATTGTGCTTTGCCATAGATAAAATATCTTGATTGATTCCATTATCTTTACTCATATAAAATTGGAACCATTGTGGTGCATCTTCTCCGCCAGCTTCACGGATTTCTTCCAAAGTACAAGAGGCATAGGAACTAGCCGTATAAATGGTACCAAAACGGGCAACACCTTTGGCTGAAGCTCGTTCGCCTGCCACATTCGCCAATCCATGTGCGGCGATTGGAGCCATAATAATAGGCGCTGTTAAATCCTCGCCATCAAACTTCGTCCTTGTATCCGGCAGTTCAACATCTCTTAATACATGAGGGATAATCAGCTTATGATTAAAAGCCTTTTCATTTTCCTGATACGAAAAAATATCTCCGGCACCGCTGCTTATATAACCATATCCGCCTTTTGGTATGACTTCTTTTGCAGCTTCTTCTAAATCAAACATATTTATAAAATCGATTGCACCTTCTGCTGTACTGGCTTGATAAATTTTCTCCATCTGATTTCCTACCTCCAAAGTGATAACGCTTACAACATTAATGTTACGCTTTCCTTTGATGGGTGACAAATGATTAGCTTATATAGTCTTTTTGCTTATATTCCATAAAAATAATAATAGAATCCGAGTATAAAACTATCTTTTTGCCAACTAAATCTTCTAAATAAATCAACCAGACAGAGCCTTTTGATTTATCATTTAAGCAAGAATAAACAATTATATAATTGACACTCAAGTTCTAAGTTCATAATCTTTTAAAAGAGAGACTAACTATATAGAGTCAAGTAAAAATTAGCCAAATCAAAAAATATTTTATAACAGATAATTCCGAAAAAAGGGTACAACAAATAAGCTTCTTACCATTAGTTTTTTTGAATGTTCAATAGCTAATCAGAAACAATTATATAAGGCTCGTTTTTAGTCAAAATAGCATGAATCACGTAACAAAGCTTACGAGAAACCGCACCTAAGGCAGTTAGATGATGTTTTCCTTCGGAAACTTTTTTCTGGTAAAACGCACTAAAAACAGGATCACATTGAGAAGCTACTAAAGCCGCCGAAAACAAGGCTTTTCGCAAATATGGAGACCCTCGTTTACTCATAACATTATGCGTTGCCTCATATTGCCCTGATTGTGTCACGGAAGCGTCTATCCCAGCGTAAGCAACGAGTTTTTTCGGGTTAGAAAATTTTTGAATATCTCCGATCTCACCAAGAATAGTCGCACCGTTTATAGGACCAATTCCAGGAATTGTGAGAATAACAGAATTTAAAGTGTCCATTATGTGCTTGATTTCTCTTTCCGTTTCCTTTATTTGGCTTTCAATGAATTTTAATTGTTCAATCATTGAACGTAGTTGGAAGGTGAACGCTTCTTGAGCAAATTTTACTCCAAAGGAGTTAGAAGCTGCTTGCTTCAATTGGTCCGCTTTTTCTGCCTTGATTCGGTTCCTGCTTAACTCAGCTAAGTATTGGGCCAAAGTTTCTGAGGAAATGTTTTCTAAGTCGATCGGGGCACTAAACGCCAGCAATAACTCTTTAGAAGCTTTTCCGAAAACGCCCTGCTTGGTAAAAATCGTCGCGTATTCTGGAAAGACTTGATCCAATACGGCTATAATTTTTCTTTTGAAGTCGCTCGCTGTACCTACTAAATAAGTTCGGTAACGAGAAAGTTGTTTCAAAGAAAAAACATTTTCATCGGATAAGACCGTTTCGACAAATGAGCCATAGCGCATTAAGTCAGCAATCAAAACAGAATCAATAATATCGTTTTTTCGTTTCCGTATTTCTGTACCTTTACGCCATCCGTCTGTTTGAAGGGGATTCACAACGTGAATCAAATAATCTGATTCGTGAAGGTATGAAAAGATGGACAGCCAATAGTGCCCCGTGGCTTCCATCCCTATAACAAAGTCACTGGGTGCTCCGGAATAGTCGACCATTCGCTCAATTAATGACTCTGCTCCTTCAGTGGTGTTAGGAAATGAAAAACCTTTTAGTAATACCTTTCCTTCCTCGTTCATGATAGAAGCAACGTGAGTGCGTTTACCGATATCAATGCCTAAAAAGTACATGTATATCTGACCTTTCAAAAAAAGAATTTTGGATTGAAATCCACTCAACTGAAAAGCGTCACTACCTTGTACGAGATACGGAGTAAAGTAAGGACTTTCAACATCTAACTCATACGCAATCCACTTATCAGAGAGAGGAGCCAGTCTCTCGAGTGCGGGTTCAATGACCCAAGGGGGGAACGGCTTAGCCTCTCAATCCAATAAATATATTATCTCAAAAGAAATGAGTTAATACCAAATTAAAATAACGATGGTTCATAGGGTTATCCAATCAAAACCGGAAGGTTAAAACCCTAACTCTAATATACAAGGAGGGATGAATGAAGAAATCTCTGAAAAACATTCTAAAGAGTGCGGTTACTTTAGGGTTTTTATATTTCATCGCTTCATTTTGTGCTTATTTAGCTAGGGAGCAATTAAATTTATTCACATTCATTCACTTTATCCTACTGACATTTTTTACTATCAGCCTCCTCATCTTTGTGATGGAGATAGTACAAAATAAATAAATTCTGTATTATAAAAGCGGAATCCTTTTTAACTGGATTCCGCTTATTTCTCTATTCTTCTTCTGCCATGAATGTATTGAAGACTTCTTCAATCATATCCCATTCAGCGTCTGTTTCAATTTGTTGTAGTTCGCCTTCGCTACCGTCTTCGTTTTCAACATATGCATAGGCTTGCAATTCAACATCTTCATCTTCAGGCGCGCCCGCTGGATAAAGCAATACATAATTGCGATTAAATTCTTCTTGACCATCAATTGTCAAAAGAATTTCGTAGAGTGTTTCATTTCCTTCATCATCCACTAAAGTAATTACTTCATGTTCGTGGTCATGATCGTGCTCGTGATCATGGTCATGTGTGTGTTCATGTGCCATATCTATTCCTCTTTTCTAAAGTTTGTTACTCGTTCGATCAAGATAATTTTGTAGAATCATGACCGCAGCAAGTTTGTCGATTACTTTTTTTCTTTTTGATCGCGAGACATCCGCTTGTTCCACCAACATTCGTTCAGCTTGCACTGTCGTTAGTCGTTCATCCTGGAATTCTACTGGTAAATCAAAAAGTTCCTTGATTTTTTCGGCGTAAACCATCGAAGCTTCTGCTCTAGGACCAATCGAATTATTCATGTTTTTAGGAAGCCCCACCACAAACTTAGTAACTTGGTATTCTTTGACCAATTCACCTAAGCGTTCAAAGCCAAACTTCCCTTTTTCTTCATCAATTCGGATGATCTCGACTCCTTGAGCCGTCCAGCCAAATGGATCGCTGACCGCAATTCCGACAGTTTTTGAGCCGACATCTAATCCCATTACTCTCATCGAATATCTATACCATGATCCTTCAAGTAATATTTCACTAAAACTTCCATCACTTCATCGCGCTCGTGACGACGAATCAAGTTTCGTGCATCTTGATAACGAGGAATATACGCAGGATCTCCTGATAATAAATAGCCGACGATTTGGTTGATTGGATTATAGCCTTTTTCAGCTAAAGCATTGTAGACAATCGTTAATGTTTCGCTAATCTCTTTTTTACGATTGTCATCAAAATCAAAACGGACTGTTTCATCTGTGTATCCCATTTTCTCACACCTCTCCTTGGAATTATCAACAATTACATTTTACTAAAAGAAGACAAAACTTACAAATTTTGCAAGTTGCCAATCTCTTGGCTTTAGAAAATCTTCCGAATTATTATAACATGCTTTTACTAAGTTAGATTGTTTTTCTTAAGCATCTTTTTTTCTTTTAAGGATAATCCTCGTTATACTGAATAAGTAGAGAGTACACTTGAGTACAACAAACTTCAAGTAATAAAGGAGGTAAACCATGTTAAATCGATTTTTTAAACTGCTCGCTTGTATCATTGGTGTAGAATTAATAGGTTCTATATCAGGATTTTTTGCTGGTGATATTCCTGCTATCTACGCCCAGCTAAACAAGCCATTTTTAGCACCGCCAGGAAATATCGTCGGAATCATTTGGACTTTACTTTACGCGTTGATTGGTCTAGCGTTATTTCTTGTGATTGACAGTAAAGAACCAAAAAGTAAAACGCTCGCGTATTTTCTTTTTGGTATTCAGCTGGTGCTTAATTTTATTTGGAGCATTATTTTCTTCGGCGGATCACACTTCTGGATTGCATCATTCATCAGTCTTTTTCTTCTGATAACGATTATTTTCAGTATTCGTGAGTTTCGCGGCATATCTAAAGGAGCTGCAATTTGCTTTATTCCTTATCTGATTTGGATCGCTTATGCAACCTATCTTTCCTTTGGATTGGCCATTTTAAATTAGCTTTTTCGTAAAGGACTTCCGTTTGTTCGGGAGTTTTTTACTTTGCAAAGCACTTTATCAATATCGCTGTTCCTGAAACACCACAATCGCCAGTGCCATAAAGTGATTGATAGTCCTTCGAAAGAAAATCAGACATCATTTTATTTGTACGCTTGAAACCTGATTTTTCATAGGATTTAATTGCTCGAATATTTTTATTGGAGGGTGCGAGAATTAGAAGGTCAATTGCTAACTGTTGATTTAAATAATTACTTAAGGCTAGAATTGCATCATTTCCAAAGCCTTTTCCACAATTTGCTTCATCTTTCATCCAGATATCCAGCTCTGCAGAATGCGGTTTTAAATGAAAAGCCGAATAACTAATGAAACCCACAGCTTCTTGATCATTCATGATGATAAATCCCTGGCCCTTCTCTGGTCGGGTTCCATTAAAATAATATTCCTCATAATAGTCTTCGTAAAACTCTTGAAAAGTCGCAATCTTTTTTTCAGGATAATCCGGCGGTCCGCTATGGGATTTGGTCGTTTCTGATTGAAAACACCATTCGTATACACGATGGCGATCTGCTAAAGTCGCCGCCTTCAGTATTGTTTTATTCCCTTTTATCATAGATACCTTCCTTTCTACATAAATACTGGCTGCTACTTATTATACGTTACTGCACGAGGATCTGCTTTGTTGATTTAACCTTTATCAAACCCACACAAGAATATCTGGCGCTCATTATAAGATTCTTTTTTCGGATATAAAAGAAAAAACTCTTGAGGAGTTCCTCAAGAGTTTTGCGAGTTAGGATTAATAAAGCTCTAAGTATTGATCGCGTTCCCATTCTGAAACAGTTTGACGGAAAGCTGCCCATTCCATACGTTTTGCTTCATTGAAATTCGTATAGATATGACTTCCTAAGGCATCAATCATAATTTGATCCTCACGTAGTGCTTTGATCGCATTGTGGATCGTTGAAGGTAAATCGTAAATTTCTGCTTCTTTACGTTCTTCTTCAGTCATCACATAGATATTGCGATCAACTGCTGCTGGTGGAGTCAAGTCATTGCGAATACCATCTAATCCAGCTTCTAACAGAACCGCCATTGTTAAATATGGATTAGCAGCTGGGTCAACTGAACGTAATTCCAAACGTGTAGATAAGCCGCGAGACTCAGGAATACGAATTAAAGGAGAACGATTACGTCCGCTCCAAGCCACATAAACAGGGGCTTCAAAGCCAGGAACTAAACGTTTATAAGAGTTAACAATTGGATTACATACTGCCGTGTATGCACGCGCGTGTTTTAAAAGACCTGCTAAAAATTGGTACGCTGTTTTACTTAACTTCATTGGGCCATCTTCGTCATAGAAGACATTGCCTTCGTCATTGAATAGTGACATATTGCAGTGCATACCAGAACCGTTAATACCATACAGAGGTTTTGGCATAAATGTCGCATGCAGACCATGCTTACGAGCAATTGTTTTAACCACTAATTTGAATGTTTGAATATTGTCACAAGCTTCAATAGCATCCGCGTATTTGAAATCAATCTCGTGTTGTCCCGGAGCTACTTCATGGTGAGAAGCTTCTACTTCAAATCCCAAGCTTTCAAGCTCTAACACGATATCGCGACGGCAATTTTCTCCTAAGTCAGTTGGCGCAAAATCGAAGTAACCACCCTTGTCATTCAAGTCCAATGTAGGATCACCATTTTCATCCATTTTGAATAAGAAGAATTCTGGTTCAGGTCCCAAATTAAATGATGTGAAGCCAAATTCTTCCATTCCTTTTAGGACGCGCTTTAAGTTTCCACGCGGATCGCCTGGGAACGGAGTGCCATCTGGACTGTAAATATCACAAATTAAACGACCGACTTTTCCGTGATCACTTTCCCATGGGAAAATCATCCATGTAGATAAATCTGGGTACAGATACATATCACTTTCTTCAATACGGACAAATCCTTCAATAGATGAACCGTCGAACATCATTTTGTTATCTAGGACTTTTTCCATTTGACTAACTGGTACTTCAACGTTTTTGATTGTCCCCATGATGTCTGTGAACATCAAACGTAAAAAACGGACATTTTCTTCTTCTACAATTCGTTTAATATCCTCTTTAGCTAGATCTTTTTTCGGCATAATATCTAATCCCTTCCTCGCACTTCATTTTTTTATATTCCACAACCACTACAGCTTAGGACCTTGTGATTGATATGGATTTTGTTGTTGAAACCCGCCTTGAGTTAGCATTTCGTCATAAAAAATTCGACGAACATCTTTATCAGTTAATGGCGGTTTCTCTTTGGCAGCTTTGACTTCTTCTTGTCGCATTTGATAGACACGCTTGATCCCTGCCATGTTAAGTCCATCAGATAAATAATCTTTGATTTCTAGCAGTACATCAATGTCATTTAGAGAATACATCCTACGGTTACCTTCACTTCGTTCTGGGTGGATCAATTCTTGCTCCTCATAGTACCGAATCTGTCTTGCAGTCAAATCTGTTAACTTCATAACTGTACCAATTGGAAAAACGGCAAGCGAACGTCGCAATTCTTTTTCCCGCATAACATCTCCTCCTTGTTTTTTGATGTTGAAAAAAGAATACCACCCGATAGACCAATCGTCAAGGGTTAATGTTAGATTTTCTTACATAGAATTTAGTAATGTTCGTTTTTTGCGAAAAAAATGCAGTATATCAACGTTTTTAAAGAACAGTTTTTTTGATATACTGATCAAAAAAAGGAGACTGGGAGAAAAGTGCAAAAATTTGACATCGGTACGTGCGTCAAAATTAAAAAAGGATATCCGATGGCTGGATATATCGGTCTCATCTATGATTACTTTATGGAGAACCATACCTATTTAGTTTATTTTAACCATGATCAAAAATTATTTTTTGTGGAGAAAGCATTGGAATTGACTTCCATATAAAAAAACCGAAATCGCTAGGACTTCGGATTTATGATTCATGATAAACTTCATTTACAGCATTGGTCACTGCGACTTTAACATGTTCGAAAGTTAAACCACCCTGTAAGTAGAGTGAATAAGGTTCTCTCAACGGGCCGTCTGCGCTCAACTCGATACTTGCTCCTTGAATAAACGTTCCTGCAGCCATGATAATGTCATCCTCATAGCCTGCCATATAAGAAGGTATCGGGGCAACATACGCATCAATTGGCGAATATTTTTGAATAGCTTGGCAGAATTGAATCATCTTTTCACGATCACGAAAATCAATTAACTGGATTAAATCCGTTCGTGGTTGATCCCATTTGGGTGTTGATTCCAACTGATATTCAGCTAACAACGCCGAAGAGAAAATCGCCCCTTGAATCGCTTGACTCACGACATGTGGTGCTAAAAAAAAGCCCTGCAGCATATCAAAGACGCTGCCCAACATAGCCCCTCCTTCGGCACCTACGCCAGGAGTGGTTAAACGATAAGCACATCGCTCAATTAGCGCTTGTTTCCCAGCAATATAGCCACCAGTTTTAGCAATTCCACCACCAGGATTTTTAATCAAAGAACCCGCCATAAGATCCGCACCAACTTGGGTAGGTTCCAATAGCTCCGCAAATTCACCGTAGCAATTATCTACAAAAATTACGATATTTGGCGCAATACTTTTGACAAAATCGCACATCTCTTTGATTTTTTCAATGGTAAAGGATGGACGTGAAGCATACCCGCGTGAGCGTTGAATCGCCACCACTTTCGTTTTGTCGGTAATCTTTTCCTTTACACTGGCAAAATTGACATTTCCATCTTCTAAAAGATCTACCTTGTCGTAACCAATATTGTATTCCTTAAATGATCCGATGCCATTGCCTTGAATGCCAATAACCTCTAATAATGTGTCATAAGGAGTCCCCGTGATATACAATAAATCATCACCAGGACGCAGCACACCAAATAGCGAGGTCGCAATTGCGTGGGTTCCCGAAACAATTTGAGGACGAACTAAGGCAGCTTCAGCACCAAATGTCTGCGCATAAACAGACTCCAAAACATCTCGTCCTAGATCATCATTTCCATAACCAGTTGAGGGCAGAAAATGACTTTCCGACACATGATTTTCACGAAAAGCCGTTAATACTTTTGCCTGATTCGACAAAGCAATTTCTCTTACTTCTTGTAGCCGTTTTGCAATTTTTTGATCAATCTGATCAATTTTCTCAACCAGCTCTGGTGCTAGCTTAGTCGTCCAGTTCATCTTCCATTCTCCTAATCCAAAGAGATTTTTTCTTCGCAAATCCTCGAATGATATACTGCTCATTTTCTTCATCAAAGTTTTCACTTAGAACAAGAGTCTCTCGTTTCATTTCGCTCAAAGCCTGCCCCTCATCTGCATTCAAAGTCAGTATATAGGGTTCCAGTAGATTCATGATTTCACGTTTGATCGCCTCAGCTAATAGTTCCTTGCCTTTGTTGGTCTTCGCAGAAATCAACACGCTTGGGAATAAAGTCGGCGCAAAAGAAAATTCATCGATTCGATCGGCTTTGTTGTATATCGTCAGCATGGGAATATCATCCATTTCAAGTTCTTTCAATAAATCAATCACTGTCTTTTCCTGCTGCTGACGATCTTCCGCACTAGCATCTACAATATGCAATAGAAGATCCATTCCCTTGCTTTCTTCTAAAGTCGATTGAAAAGCATCAACTAATTGTGTCGGCAAGTCTTGAATAAAGCCAACCGTATCTGTGATCGTAGTCTCCATCCCTTGAGGCAAATGCCAACGCTTCGTTAATGGATCTAAGGTCGCAAACAATTTATCTTCAGAATACGTGTCAGCATTCGTCAACAAGTTTAAAATAGTCGATTTGCCAGCGTTCGTATAGCCGATCAAGCCCATCTGGAAAATACTAGATTGTTGACGTTTTTGGCGACTCCGTTCACGGTGAGCTTCGACTTCTTTTAACTCTTTTTTTATCGCGGTAATACGACGACGAATGTGACGACGATCTGTTTCCAGCTTTGTTTCCCCAGGTCCACGCGTTCCAATCCCGCCGCCAAGACGAGACAAGCTTTGCCCCTGTCCTACTAATCGCGGTAATAAATAGTCTAGCTGAGCCAACTCAACTTGCAGCTTTCCCTCCTTTGAACGAGCCCGCTGAGCGAAAATGTCTAAAATCAGTTGGATACGATCAATTACTGGGACACCTACCTGCGCTTCGATTGTTTGACTTTGCCTAGGAGATAAGGAATGATTAAAAATCACTAATTCAGCTTCATGCGCATCCACCAGTTGCGCCAGTTCTTCCAATTTTCCTTTTCCAATAATCGTTTGCCGATCTACTTTAGGACGCTTTTGAGTTAATGAAAAAACAATTTCACCATGAGCTGTTTTGGTTAGTCCGGCCAACTCATGCATTGATTCTAAATAATTATATTTACTCTCGTCTGTCTCGACGCCGACTAATATGACTCTTTCTGACAAACCGTTTCCTCCTAATTTAGTAATACGATATTTTTCAAAATGAAAAAGTCTTGCTCTGAATGCTTCCTATGAATCAACCCATTATTGCTTATTTCTCATTAGAAATTGGATTGTCTTTTGCCAACCAAGTAGCAATCTCTGTTTTGATCTCATCAATTTTTTCCGGCTGTTGAATCAAGTCATACCAACGAACGGACATACGATTGCGAAACCAGGTCAGTTGGCGCTTAGCATAACGTCTTGAATGCAGCTTTACTTCTTCCAGCGCCGCTTCCAATGAAGAACCGCCCGATAAATAAGGAAAAAATTCCTTATAGCCAATCCCCTGCGCAGCTTGAACAGTTGGATTTTTTGCTAAATTCTTGGCTTCTGCTAACAGCCCCTGTTCTACCATGATATCCACGCGTTGATTGATCCGTTGATACAAAATCGACCGGTCAGTATTTAAACCGATCAGAAAACTATTATAGAGTTCCTTCGGCTGTTCCTTCGGTTCTAAAATAGAATGTCCGGTTAACTCGAAAACCTCTAATGCTCGAATCATTTTCTTACGATTATTGCAGTGGATCTTCTCAGCGGCCAATGGATCGGTTAGCTGTAACTTTTCCCATAAGGCCAGATTTCCATTTTCTTTGGCAAAAGCTTCATACTTCGCGCGAAGGGAATCATCCTCAAGCTCACCTTCATTGCCAAGCTTATAATCCCATAGCAAGGACTGTATATAAAGACCCGTCCCGCCAACAATAATTGGCAATTTTCCACGGTCGCTAATTTCTTGAATCGCTTTTCTGGCGGCCTTTTGAAAATCCGCCGCAGAATAGCTTTCGTCAACATCACGTACATCAATCAAATGATGGGGAATTCCCTCCATCTCTTCAGCTGTAACTTTAGCGGTGCCAATGTCTAATCCGCGATAAACCTGCATAGAATCACCACTGATAATTTCTCCGTTGAATTGCTTTGCTAATTCGATACTTAAACTCGTTTTTCCAACAGCTGTTGGCCCTACAATTGCGATCACTTTCATTGCTTGAACCTGCTTCTCGTTCGAATAGCTTTTTCCGGAAAATCAGTAATGACACCAGCTAAATTGTTTTCAAAACACATCATCAGCGTTTCGTATAAGTTGGGTGTCCAAGGTCGAATCGACTTTTTGAAGTTTTTGACAATCTCCGGATGCTGTTTTACCCAATCAGAACTTGGATGAAGCCCTTCAATAAAATTACTGTCCAAAACAATTTGGTATTTTTCTAAATCATTTTTTTGAATCAAATCATACTGTGCATCTGGTTCATACTCGTGCATAATCCGTAAAGAATCATAATTGAAGCTGGCATACCAATAAGTAAATGGCCATTCCTTGCTAGTCATGACTTGAGAAATTTTTTCCTCAATTCCTGGATAGTGAAATTTATTAGTCTTAATCTCAATGCATAAAAAGCCCCGAAACCGCATTTGTAATAGTAAATTCAATACCTCTTGCAGTGTCGATATTTTAGTCGCTTGATATTTTTTATCAAACCAGCTGCCGGCATCTAATTTCTTGATTTCTTCTAGTGTTAATTCACGAATCAAACCCTTACCATTTGTTGTGCGATCAACGCTCTCATCATGGATAACTACTAATTGCTGGTCTGCCGTTAGATGCACATCCAGCTCTATCCCATCCGCACCTGATCGTACTGCCTCCATGAACGCAGGCAACGTATTCTCTGGATGAGTCCCTGCACTCCCGCGATGAGCGATAATTACTGTCATCTAGTATCACCTCGTCCGTAGTTACAAATTATTATAAAAATAATCTGATTTAAATTTGTTTTATGTTTTATGAAAAACACTATTGCGCTTTGAAATAACTTAAGGGTTGTTTTGTTGAACGAGATAGCTTTTGTCTTTTCTCGTCTAAAATTTCAATCAATTGTTCAGAAAAAGTTTCCATAACGATCCGTCCACCCTTATAAGTGTAGCCGCCGATTTTGACCGTTTCTTCAGGAGATAAAATAACTTTTCGATGCGAAATATTTTTAAAGAATTCCTCAATCAAATAATTTGGTAAATAAAAATTATTTTGTGCGGTAAAAGAATTCAAGTAAATGAAATCGTCTATGGTGATGTAACAATCGTCAAATGAATTAAATGATACATAATCTTGCATCAAAACATTCCGTTTAGATAGAATTTCGTTGATTTTTTTATTCAAGAGATTAATTGTCTCAATTTCTTTGACTTGATGCTCCAGCTCTCTTTCCCGTTTATGGCGTAGATCAATATACTTAAAAACAAAGAAAACAGCAATCCCTGTAATACCTGCTCCAATCAATACGCCGATTAGTCCAATAAATGCGATTTCCACATTTTTTCCCTCCTGTTTCATAATATTAGTGGAATTATTTTTTCAAATAAAACCAGTTCTCAGTCCATATATCTTTCCACCAAAATGTTACTTTCTCGAACTTTGGAAAAGTGAAAATGATATCCGCTTGTCTGCGCTATTAATAGTACCATATTTTCATGTTTCTAGGATAGTTTGAGCCGTTTAAAAAAACGAAGCCTTCTATTTGACCAAAACTGACCAACGTTGTATACTTTCTTTATGTTTTAGCAATCCAACCTCGTTTGTGCTAAACTAATTTACGAATACTATTTTAAGGAGGATTCACTATGAATTTAGTGCCTACAGTCATTGAACAATCATCTCGTGGCGAACGTGCTTACGACATTTATTCCCGTTTATTAAAAGACCGCATCATCATGTTGAGCGGTGAGGTAAACGATGATATGGCGAACACGATTATCGCCCAATTACTTTTCTTGGATGCCCAAGATTCTGAAAAGGATATTTATCTTTACATTAACTCTCCAGGTGGTAGCGTATCTGCTGGCTTAGCCATTTTTGATACCATGAACTTTGTTAAAGCTGACGTTCAAACCATCGTACTTGGTATGGCAGCTTCAATGGGAAGCTTCCTATTGACCGCTGGCGCGAAGGGTAAACGTTTCGCTTTGCCAAATGCTGAAATCATGATTCACCAACCTCTAGGTGGTGCGCAAGGTCAAGCTACTGAAATTGAAATTGCGGCTCGCCATATCTTAAAAACACGCGAACGTTTGAACAACATCTTGGCTGAACGGACTGGACAACCCATCGAAGTCATCGAACGTGACACAGATCGCGACAACTTTATGACTGCCGAAGAAGCCAAAGCTTATGGCTTAATCGATGAAGTAATGGAAAATAGTAGTTCATTAAGCTAGAATATTAAGAAAACAACCGGAGAATGAATTATCCGGTTGTTTTTTTGTTTGCTTCTTCATTTTCATTCCAATCAGCTACAAACCCACATCATCAATAATTAAATAGATGAAAATCCGATCCTTCATCATTGAACGTCGCGTAATTGCGATCGTATTGCAAATATATTCCATTTGTAAACAGTCTCCACATATTCCCTTTTGGATACAAGGTGTCTTTTTCAATCCTAAACGGTGCGCATTTAATGGTGCAGTATTTTTACGTACTATTTCGAGTGTTGTCGCTAAATCTCCATACATTTTTTTCATACTAACAAAAGCGAGGACTTTATCAGGTCCATAAGTAATTGCCGCAACTCGGTTTCCCACACTGTCAACATTCACTAACTCGCCCTCTTCCGTTATTCCATTGATACTCGTTAAGAAATAATCGGACGTTAATGCTTGTTTCATTACTTGCTGTCGTTCTTCTAACGTAGTTGTTTTTTCACGATCAATCATTTTTTGATTTCGACTGTACAGTGCTTCAATAATTCCAGATTGTTCAACTGTGATTGAACCCCCAAAACCGACTGACTTTTTTGGATCAATCAATTCCAAAGCTTGGACTCTAGCTTCTTCTAGATTTTCACAAATAATAGGATGAAAGTTTCTTCGTATTAGTTTTTTGCTAAGCGTCATCGCTGCGACTGCGTATCGTTCTTTCTGGTACTCTTCCATTAGTTTCCTCCTCGAATTTCTTCTTTTCATTTTCTCGGATTTTGAAGGTTAGCGCAATCGCAAACAAAAAGCCTAAGAAAATTCTTAGGCAATTGATGATCGTATTTTTTTCGTTGATGGTGCGCGGAAAGCAGCTAATTCTTTGATATCCGCTAAAATTCTTTCATTCGTTACCTCAAAAGAAATTGATTTGCCAAGCTTACTAGCTTTAGCCTCTTGGTATTTCTCCTTCGTGTAGTCCTCACACATTTGGATCAACACATCTGCGTCATCTAACTCCTTAGCACTAAAGGAAATCATAGCTACAAAAAAACCTTGTTTTGGGTAGACTGTACACAATGATTTTCCGCTCTTTTGAAATTTTATATTCCAGCCCATCCAATATCCATCTCCCATTGAGCATCTGCTATAGGTTTTTTTGGGTTTTATCCGGTAAGTCTGCGTTAAATGATCTAATAAGTCCTGCCAAAGAGGAGTCGCAATAAAATCCTTAATTTGTTGTTCTGTCGGTTCCTGATCGCCATGAAATACCTCGTGCCATTGCATGGTAACACCCGCTTTCTTCCATTTATTGATAGTTACTATAGATTTTACCTAATTTCAGAATCTTACGCTTGTCACACAGTGCTCTTTTTTCAAAAAAGAAGCCATCCAACACGGATAGCTTCCTTTCTTATTCCTTTTGCGAGTATCCATTTTGATAATCAATTTTGATGCCGTCTTGAACATTGTAGATAAAAAGATTGAATGAAATCTGATCGTCTTCAATGCTTTGTGCTTCCATTTGCACACCCCGAGCGACTGATTCCTCCCCCTTAAAGAAGGGGGTCACACGATAACGTACGTGATGATTGGTTTTTCGAATATAGTTGCCAATTTCTTTTTCATGATCATTCATGCCTGGATCGTTCAGTGAAGCCGTTCCAGTCATTAAATTTTTTAGATTATTATTCTCTCCAGAAAACTGATAAGCAATTAAATGCGCCCGATTATACAAAGGCTCATCATTATAAAATTTTTGTCGCCAGCCAGTCGGTTTTACGTATAAACGCTCCCGCTCTTGATGGGGCATTATCTCTTTTCCCAGCATTGCATTTGCAGTACCAACACGATTCAGCTGATCTAAGTCAGAAAATCTAGTCCATGCCCCCTGCTCCAACGAAAGATCTTTTGTAGTAAAATTGGGACGATTGTGATTCAGTTCGATCGTTTGATGTTGCCCGTCATAATCTGGAACCTCTGATAACTGACTGACTGTTACTTCTTTTATTGTGTTGCTCTGCTCATTATCTGGCTTTAGTTGCGAATAAGCGCCATAAATCCCCGCTAATAGTACAACAACTGCCGAAACTATTTTGGGTGCTTGTCTCTTTGCTGCGATGGTTATTCAACTCCTATAGAATCTTTTTTCCATCACGCTGATCCTACTATTTGGTTTGCTGCCAAATTTCTTTGATTGCCGGAACATTTCCAAGCTCAGTCAAATTGCTTGGCATAATGACAGTGTTGCCATTATTTTCCACTACGTGTTTGAAGGCTTCGATCCCAAGGTAGGCGATCATTTCATCTGTTAAGTTGCTTTCAGCAATTGCCTTATTAATTTCTCTGATTCGAGCTGTTTCTGCTTCAGTCAGCTTGGCGATCCGGTCTGCTTCTGCAGCAGCATCGATTCTTGTACGTTCTGCTCGAGCATCTGCATCGATCTTTGTTTGTCTCGCACGCGCTTCCGCATCAATCTGCATTTCAGATGATTTCGCTTCTGATTCTAAGATCACCGATTGTTTTTTCCCTTCAGAAATCGTAATCAATGATTCTTTATCGCGGCTGGCTGTAATCAATTTATTCATTGAATTGACGATTTCATTTGAGACTGAAATCTCACCGATGTTGATTCGGTCAATCGACAAGCCATATCCAGCTGTAATGTCCTTTACACTTTCATAAAGATTTACGTTAATTTCTTCCGTTCCATTTAATACTTCATTCAGTTCCATCTTACCGATAATACCTCGTAAGTTGGATTGGCAATCTTGGATCATTGACGTGACAGAATCCTCATTATCATACACAAAAGCCCGGGCATCTGTCACGTGATACTTAATTGCTTCATCGATTTCAACGATTACGTTATCACGCGTGATCACACTTTGTGGTTCGATTTGGATCGGTGTTTGCTTTAATGAAACCCGACGACGAACAACATATAAGATTGGAATCAAAAAATGCAGCCCTGGTTCCAGCGTTTTTACATATTTACCGAAACTCTCGACGACTTTTACTTCCCCCTGCTGCACGATCACGACCATTTGACTGACGATGAATAAGAGAACAATGATCGCAAGTACAATTAAGATGATATTAAATATTAACAATATAATTCACATCACTTTCTTCTAATTTATTATTGATAACGACTAACAACTCTCGACTGGTAAAGTCGATAACCTCCAGCATATCACCAAGCTCGGGCGATCCATTAATCACCTTGTAGTCATACCAACTACCAAAAATTCTGACGAGCCCAGTAATGCTATTTCCTTTGCTGCGAAAACATTTCCCCATTGTTTTCTGCATTTGATAATCCAACACAATCTCCCCCCTTCACTCTAGTATACCAAAATCTTCACAAACATATTTTTCTTTATTTCATATTGCTTTACACATCTCACCTATTTTTTTAAACTTAGGAAAGAATGGGGGATAAAAATGCTTAGAAGTAAAAAACAATGGTTAGGTCTCTTCGTCATTCCTTTAGAATTATTGATCGGAAACTATCTTTTTCCGCTCTTTCACTTAACAAATAATCCAACGGTTGGACTGATAGCCTCTACCTTACTTTTTTTAGCTGGATTTTTAGTAATGATTTATCTGTTCGGTGATTTTTTAAAAGCAGAATGGCATATATACCGTCAAAAACTTTTTCGCAGATTGTTATTGAGCATCGTCTTGGTAGCAGGTACGTTTTTATTGCTGCGGGTTGTTCGTGGATTGATTCCTAACCAACTACTTGAACTTCCTTCTTCAAACAGCGATTCTGCACAAACTCTTAGTCCAAGCTGGGCCGTTCTGGCTGCAGTAGCACCGTTTCTCGCTCCTTTTGCAGAAGAGCTTACCTTCCGTTACTTATTGTTGGGAAAACTGACGAATAAGGCATTACGTCTAATTATGCTATTCGTTCAAGGAATTTTATTTGGTCTCATACATTGGAATAATTTTAATGGCAATATCTATGCCATGATTCCTTATATGGTGTTAGGCGTTTATTTGGGGTTGATTTATCTGTTTTCAAAAAACATTTGGAGCCCCATTATGGTTCATTGGATGCTAAATACGATGAACGCTATGTTACCGGCGCTTCTACTATTAATACTTAGCTTATTTGGTATCAAAGTGTAATCCTCCTCGCGAGGATTTTTTTATTCTAGTAACGCTGCGTAAATGAAAAACAAATAGATTCCTACTCCCCAAACCAGCAATAAACAGCCTATTAATGCTATTTTGTGTAAACGATTCTCCCTAGTCATGACTGGATATTTCGCGTCAACATATTTACTGCGAGTAGTGAATGTGACACCTAATAAAAGTGTAGGAAAAAGAAAGACAGTCATTTTGCTGCCCCAGCTATTCACGCCTCCGTCAAATCCAAATTGGATCGGAACTTCAGCTGGTAATCGGGAATAGAAAAAAATTCCTAAACAATAAAGCACTATTGAGATTATAAAACTGATTCGAATCACCCAACGAAAAACTCTTTCAAAAATCATTTTCCTTCCCTCCCTTCGTGATTAGCACATAGTATATGCCTAGGTTCAATGGAACTCTAGTAAATTCAAGTACCAAAAACACTATTTTTAAACAAAATAAATTCCTTCATTAAAGAACTATTTCTTTTAAATCGAAAAGAAACCCAAAATATTCTTTTTCGCATAATCCGCTTTCACAGTAATACAAAAAAACCAACGCTCAGCCACAAACGTTGGTTTCATCAGGATATAATACCCTAAACGGAAGTTCCCTCCCGCAACACCTTTAGCATACATCAACCATAGATTGAATAGCAAGAGTACATTAAAAGAAAAGTAATAAATACCAAAAATAAAAACACCGCAGCTAATCAAAAGCTACGATGTCTTATCCGTCTATGCAGATGACGGACTTCTAATCAATTTTCGACAAAATCAAATAATTTGTGCGAATAAGCAGAACGTCACATAATTTTTTTGGATGCTTTTTAAGGAATTATTCTTTCTACGAACAATCCATACGTAATACGTGAAGGAAGGACTGCTTGAAACATCAACAGCTACTAGAACGATCTATGTTGGGATTCTACTATCACAACCTCAGCAATCTTCTTCATAACCATAAAGAAGGTGCTAAATGTATCGTTTATTCACTATTATCGGTTATCAAAGAATCAATTCGAGAATCGATATCTCTTTGCACAATTAAAGATTTTAAATAGGGATACGCCACTGCTTCAGGCAAGATGAACCATGCAGCTTGATACCCTCTTCCTGTAGTAGGAAAGCCTTTATCTTCTTCGTTATCACCATCATACCGTATGCCATATGCTTCTGTGTTTTTCCATCTTAACTTTGCTATGGAGTAACCTTTACCCGTTTTGGTACCATCTTCTATAACATGTAATAGTTCAAGTTTTTCTTTGGGACTGGTAACTTTTTTTGGTGAGACCACTGTAAATGCCCCCTTTTATTTGACAACTGAGGAATCTATCACGTGACATTTCATTTCTTGCAAAATCCACCCATGAAAACTGAAACAGTCTTACTTTACAACTAAAACATTGCAGGGTGCGTGACTAACAACGTAAGATGTGGTAGAACCCACTAAAGTTCTCTCAATTGCTCCTTTACCTGTCGCTCCCATAGCAATCAAATCAATTCCTGTTTCTTTCGCAAATTGCACAATTGAAACTTTTGGCGTTCCTTCTACTTTACGGATCGTGTAATTGATGTCTGATGGTAAATGCTGTTCTATCTTCTCAGTAACTTTCTTTGATTGTTCATCTGCTAATTCCCGCATATACTGAATAATACGTGCATCAGCTATTGCAATAGACATATCAGTAACCGTTAAAATATACAGCTGAGAGTCGTTTCGACGAGCGATTGCGAGTGCTTCCTTTAGGGCCTTATACGATTGTTCAGAGTCATCAATAGCAACTAAAATTTTTCCATAATTGTCTTCCATTGAAAACGCCTCCTTTAATTGAGTATAAAGGAAATTACTTGTTTGGGGAAATGATATACAAAAAAAGACCTTAGCTCTGTATGACACACATACAATCATACTTAATAGTGAAGCTGTGGACTCTTAAAAACAATCTTCTAAGCCCTTCGACTAATGATAAAACTCTCGATATCTATACAGTTATTTATAAAGAGAAGAAAGTACGTGATCGATTTATTGGCTAACACTAGATTCGCATGAAGCTGACAGAGGACAAAAAAATACCACCATTCCTCACAAATGGCGGTAAATCAATCTTTGTAAGACTAAGCGGGTGACGAGAATCGAACTCGCGACGGAAGCTTGGAAGCTTCTGTTTTCTAATATACCTAGTACAAACCGCTTCATATCAGCATTTACTGAAAAAGTTTATAGATAATTTTATAGATAAAAATTAATCATCGTTTGACGGCGATAATTTATTACTAGGAGGAAGAGAGTATTATTTAGCATTTCATTCAAAAACAACATATTCCAAACACACATGAGATAAAGTTTAGTATTTCGACCCATCATTGATCATTAACGATTTTAAATATCCTCTTACTTCTACTTCAATTTTTTCTTGAAGAATTTTAATTTCTTCCGGTAATATCCTATAGGCTTCTAATCTTTCACCTTTTTGAAAAGAGTAATCTCCTTTTATTTTCGTTTCTTCAAAATAGAATCCTTGTTTATCGCAAAATTGTATTAATTCCTGTATTAGATTATTTACCTTTTCCATGTAAAATGGTGAGTATCTCATTCTCACAATCTTTAGAGCATTTAAAGCATTCACATACCTATCATATCGAGCTGAAAACATTTCTTTACGCTTATTTGCATCCTCTGGAACCGAGTCAAGATTGGGCATCAAACTATTAGTATAGATTACAGCGTTTGTTAATTTTTCGAAAAGTTCTAAATAAATATCAAATTCCTTCTGATATTGCATGTTCGATACATACAGTTTAGAACTAAGGCTTGTTTTTAAAGCTTCAATTTCTTTCTGCATATCAACTTGTTTCTTCTGCAAACTTCTATTTTGTACATAATCCCACAAAAGTTTAAAGAGCAGAACTACAAAACTTGCTCCGCCTAAATATTTCAAAACTCCGTTTAATATATCCATTTTTCCACCTCAGGAAAATTATATTTTCTTTTCTTCTTCCCAATACATCCTCTCAAATTCTTCCATTAACTTATGATAATTTTCTTCATCTACATTACTATTATAAACAAAGTGAATGTCCACCAAATTTGTAGGATGATATATTCCAGTATCGGCAATTTCGAGATCATCATACTCATTAATAGTTTTTAATCTTTTTACCAATTCTTTCACATATATTCTACTGCTCAAATAAGAATCCTCACGTATAGATAAATATCCTTTATTATAAAGTTCTTCAAGCAACTCATTATCCGTCAAAATCTATTCACTCCCCAGTATATTTTTATTAGATTATACCAAAAAACACGCCCATAAAAGACGTGCCCATGAAAAATATGTACCTCCCCACAATATTCCTAGGCAAACAATGACAACCGACAATAGAAGAATCTCTACTTTTATCATACCGAACACCTCGCTATATTTTTTCGAAGTAATAACAAATACTTCCCATACTGCGTTAGTTAGTATTGAATCGTACATTATTTTTTTAAAGACACTGGATTCGAACCAGCTTGTGGGGTATGTATAAAATTATCTTAACACACTCAATATCGTTTTACTGAAAAATTTTAGACAATCAACTCAACGTACTGATTTTCCATTATATCCATTTATCCTAAAAGTTTTGAGCTAAGGGATGTCTAACATTTGATAAAAAAGAGATATCCATACACAATGGGTATCTCTTTTCACAGTGATTCTCAACTATACAAATCCGTTTCTTTGTAACTCAGTCATTTCATCCGCAATCACTTGAGCTAATTGACGTGTGCGATCAGGACTATCAATATCACCTTTCCATTCAACAGTGATATTATTGACTGTTGTACCGGTGTTGTTAACACGAGTATCTTGTTCCATTGTTTTAGCAATCATACTACCGATTTTACCTAAAACATTTTCTCGTAAGGATAAAACTGCTTCTGGTCCAGCTTCACCAACACCGATTACGTTGGGTCCGTTGAACTCCCCACCTTTTGCGTACCAATCAATACCGATACTAGGCACTTTACCTTTCAACGGATTGAACTCACTATCAATATAAAAGTGTGGTAACGGAATACTTGGAATATCAATACTAGGAAAACTTATATTAAAATTGAAAGCATTCTTGATTGAGTCAATAATATTCATCACCGTATTTTTAGCACTTTCAATGGGTGACACAAAACAATTCCTAAAAGATGCTAAAGCCAATGAGAGCTTTCAAGTCTACACCGTCTTTCATTTGCTCGCTTACACTGGATGCCGTCAAGGAGAAATATTGGGGCTTAAATGGGATTGTATCGACTTTGATAGTAAAACCTTAAACGTTCGTCAAACGCTCACCAGAGGAGAAAATAGGCAGCTCTATCTTGAAGAGCCAAAGACAAAAAAATCCAAGCGGATTATTCCATTGGATGACTCAACTATCTCTATTCTTAAAACGTGGCGCACAACTCAGCGAAAGAACATGCTTCAAGTAGGGATTAATACCATGGATGCCAAACAACTTGTTTTCAGTGATCATGATAACAACTTTATACAGATTACTCACCCACGGCTATGGATGCACAGAATCGCTAAAAGAGCTAACCTACCTATTCTTAGCCCTCATGCTTTACGCCACACATTTGCAACGATGTTTATCAGTAAAGGCGTAGACTTTAAGACCGTGTCCGAACTATTGGGGCATTCTAGTGTTGGGATGACCTTAGACACCTATGCTGGTGTGTATGAAGAGCAGAAAACGAAGACGATTAATTTACTAGCAAAAATGCTGAATTAGAAAAAGTTTATAGAAAAGTTTATAGTTTCCTATGACATTGGGTGAAATCTGGTGAAATCATCAAAGAACAAAAAAATACCGCCATCCTCTACAAACGGCGGTAAATCAAGCTTTGTAAGACTAAGCGGGTGACGAGAATCGAACTCGCGACGGAAGCTTGGGAAGCTTCTGTTTTACCACTAAACTACACCCGCAGTACATAAGAGAGTATAACGCTTTTTATTCAATCAAACAACTATTTCTTCCAGACAATAAAATTGACATTTTGACCAATACTGACTATCCTTACGCTAACTGCTTGTTCTATATCTTCTGTTACATGGTTGACACTCAAATTTACGCATTAGATAATCAAAGTAAGAAATCTAATTCAGATCGTGGGGAATGGCCGATGAAGAAGGAAAAGCTACTTTTGTATGGAAGTATAAAAATGTTTTGTGGTTTTATACTCTTAGGATTGCTATTATTCGGCACTGCAGGAACCTATTATTATTGGAATGCATGGATTTTTCTTCTGACTTTAGCGATTTTGATGATTTCAATGGGCGGTTTTCTTTATAGAAAAAACCCCACTTTGTTGGAAAAACGACTCAACGGGAAAGAAGTAGAAAATTCTCAAAAAAGATATGTGGGATTCATAGGACTTTCGTTTATTCTTTCCTTCAGCCTTGCTGGGTTGGATCGACGTTTTGAATGGACACAGCTTTCAGTAAATGTTTCATTGATTGGTCTTTTCATTATGATTTTAGGCTATGCTATGTATGCACTGGTGATGATCCAGAATTCCTACGCTGCACGTGTTGTTAAAGTTGAGGCAAATCAAGCAGTTATAGATACAGGGTTGTATGCAGTAATTCGCCATCCTATGTACACTGCCTCCTTACTTTTATTTTTATCGATGCCTATTGTTTTAGGTTCAGTAGTTGCTGTAATTCCTATGCTGCTGTTCCCAGTGGGTTTAGTTTTGCGGATTAGAAACGAAGAAGCTTTACTGATCAATGAACTACCTGGCTACTCGGAGTACACAAAAAAGACCAAATATCGATTGATTCCATATATTTGGTAAATAGAGTTTTTTTAATAACGGAATGGGGGAATTTCATTGGAGACATTGAAGAACGTCAAACAAGCCATCACGAACAACACCAATAATATCGTATTTATTTCTTCAGAAACGTGCAGTATTTGTCATGTGGATGAACCGAAAGCAAGAAATCTTGCCGAAAGCTATGATGTTCCATTCTATCATTTGGATATTATGCACGAGCCTGAGTTAGCGGGCTTCTTTGAAGTTTTGACAGTACCAGCGGTCTTAGTCTATCACGAGGGCAAAGAAGTTGGGCGGCAAGCTCGTTTTATTGATTTTCATACACTGGAAAATCTATTGCAGCAGTTGCCCAAACAGGAAGAACAAATCGATTATCAAGCGTTGTTCGACGAGCTATAAACAATTTTTCTATAAACGTAAAAAAGACTATAGATATCATCCGTCAATCGGACTGTATCTATAGTCGGAGACTGGGCATGTGCTCAGTCTTTTTTACTTGCTGTCATTATTATGATGCAAGAAATAGATTAAGGTTTGTAATTCGTTGGTCAAGTCTACGCTTTGAATGATGACATCATCCGGCGCAGTTAGACGAGCAGCAGTAAAGTTCAAGATTCCCTTGATTCCTGCATCAGCCAATTGATCAACCACTTGTTGCGCTTGTTGTGCCGGCAAAGTCAAGATTGCGATCTCGATTTGCTGTAATTTGATTTGCTCCACCATATTGTCTAATGGATAAACGGGGATTCCATCCACGATACGGCCTACAATGTCTTCTTTGACATCAAAGGCACAGCTGACACGGATACTATTGCTTTGATGGAATTTGAATTTCAACAAGGCGCTTCCTAAATTACCGACCCCAACCAATGCTACGTTGGTCAGTTGGTCATCATTCAAGATTTTCCCGAAGAAATGCATCAAGTCTTCAACGTCGTATCCATATCCGCGTTTGCCAAGTTCTCCGAAATAAGAAAAGTCACGGCGAATCGTTGCACTATCGACCTGGATCGCCTCACTTAGTTCTGTAGATGATACTTTGGTTTTTCCAGCATTATTTAAAATACGCAAATACCGATAATACAACGGCAATCGTTTAACAGTCGCTTTTGGAATTGAATGTTCTTTCACAATAACTCTCCTTTATAAAAAAATTTCGTAAATGTTGACTACTGAACTATAATAGCAAGAATCTCTGTGAAATTGCAACGCACTTGCTCGAAATTTTGTGAAAAAATCACGATTTATTGAAATGGTCGCTTCCAATCGCAACGACTTCAAAAATATGGTAGACTAAATCCATTCGGAAAAATAAATTTAAGGAAGATTATCCAATGATTTTATTACAAGCAAATCAAATTGCTCGCTATTTTGGTGCCGACACTTTATTTGAAAATATTCATCTTGAAGTTGCTAGTAAAGCAAGAATCGGTTTAGTTGGACGAAATGGTGCGGGCAAATCGACATTATTAAAAATAATCGCCAATATCGAAGCGCCAGATGCGGGGCAAGTGATTAAAAATAAGCAAGCAACCCTAGGCTACCTCGCTCAAGATACTGGCTTAGATTCAACTGAGACCATTTGGAATGAAATGTTAAAGGCTTTTGATAAGGTACGCCAAATGGAAGCTCGGATGCGAGATGTTGAAGTGGCGATTGGCGAAACACCTGAAAGCGATAGTCGTTATGCGTCTCTTCTGAAGGAATACGATCAGCTGCAGCATGACTTTAATGAACAGAATGGCTATGGCTATGAAAATGAGATTCGTAGTGTTTTGCATGGATTTAAATTCGATGAGAGCTTTTATGATAAAGAAATTAGCACCTTATCCGGTGGTCAAAAAACCCGTCTTGCCTTAGCACGAATGCTATTAGTCAAACCTGATATTTTGATTTTGGATGAACCGACAAATCATTTAGATATTGAGACATTGGCTTGGTTGGAGGATTACCTTCAAGGCTACTCTGGTGCTCTCTTGATTGTTTCCCATGACCGTTATTTCTTAGATCGCGTCGTCAATGAGATTTATGAAATTTCTCGTCATAAAATCCGTCATTACACTGGAAATTATTCCCGTTATCTTGTTTTAAAAGCCGCTCAGCTTGCCAGCGACTGGAAGGCCTATGAAAAACAGCAGGTTGAAATCGAAAAATTAGAAGATTTCGTTGCACGTAATTTGGTTCGTGCCTCCACTACCAAACGCGCACAAAGCCGCCGGAAAACATTAGAAAAAATGGATCGCCTAGATCGACCAGACGGCAAAGAAAAATCCGCGAAATTCATGTTTGATATCGATAAGGTTTCAGGAAACGTCGTCTTACAAGTCGAAGAAGCTGCTATCGGCTATGAGGAAACACTTTCTGAACCCATTGATCTGGATATTCGTCGTGAAGATGCGATCGCCCTTGTCGGACCAAACGGGATTGGAAAGTCTACATTATTAAAATCGTTGATCGGTCAAATCCCCTTCATCAAAGGCACCCCGCATTTTGGAACCAATGTCACAGTCGGCTATTACGATCAAGGACAAGCTGATCTGCACGGCAATAAGACGATTTTAGCTGAATTATGGGACGAACACCCGACGACTTCAGAAAAAGACATTCGCAATGTATTAGGCGGTTTTCTTTTTAGCGGCGAAGATGTTGAAAAAACGATCCCACTGCTTAGCGGTGGTGAAAAGGCTCGTGTCGCATTAGCGAAGCTTTCTATGAATAAGGAGAATTTTTTGATTCTCGATGAACCGACGAACCACCTAGATATTGATAACAAAGAAGTATTGGAAAATGCCTTGATCGATTATCAAGGAACGCTGCTATTCGTCTCCCATGACCGCTACTTTATTAATCGTATCGCCAACAAAGTGATCGAGTTGTCTCCTGATGGCAGCAAGTTATATCTTGGTGATTACGATTACTATTTAGAAAAGAAAAAAGAAGAAGAAGAAATCGCTGAATTACAGGCAAAAGAAGCAGCACCTGTCGAAGCGCCTAAAAAGAAGTTTTACCAAGATAAGGAACAACAAAAGCTGATTCGCAGCTTACGTCGAAAGATTGAAGCAATCGAAGAAACACTTTCCACTTTGGATGAAGAGATCGCCGAACTTGAGATCCAAATGAGTCAGCCGGATATTTTGAATGATCACGTTCAGCTATTAGAATTGACAAATGACTTGGAAGCAAAAAAGGCTGAGCAGGAAGAACAGCTTTCAAGTTGGGAAGAACTTAGCTTAGAGCTGGAAGAATTCGAATAACTTACAACTTTTGACCGATGACACCTCACCCTTTTTTCGTTTTAATAAAAGAGTGGAGGTGTTTTTTATGCGACGAAAAATTCGTCCTTTTTCGATTTTACTGGGAAGCTTTTTAGTGATTTCTAGTCTGGTAATCCTTGTATATTAGAGTTAGGGTTTTAACCTTCCGGTTTTGATTGGATAACCCTATGAACCATCGTTATTTTAATTTGGTATTAACTCATTTCTTTTGAGATAATATATTTATTGGATTGAGAGGCTAAGCCGTTCCCCCCTTGGGTCATTGAACCCGCACTCGAGAGACTGGCTCCTCTCTCTGATAAGTGGATTGCGTATGAGTTAGATGTTGAAAGTCCTTACTTTACTCCGTATCTCGTACAAGGTAGTGACGCTTTTCAGTTGAGTGGATTTCAATCCAAAATTCTTTTTTTGAAAGGTCAGATATACATGTACTTTTTAGGCATTGATATCGGTAAACGCACTCACGTTGCTTCTATCATGAACGAGGAAGGAAAGGTATTACTAAAAGGTTTTTCATTTCCTAACACCACTGAAGGAGCAGAGTCATTAATTGAGCGAATGGTCGACTATTCCGGAGCACCCAGTGACTTTGTTATAGGGATGGAAGCCACGGGGCACTATTGGCTGTCCATCTTTTCATACCTTCACGAATCAGATTATTTGATTCACGTTGTGAATCCCCTTCAAACAGACGGATGGCGTAAAGGTACAGAAATACGGAAACGAAAAAACGATATTATTGATTCTGTTTTGATTGCTGACTTAATGCGCTATGGCTCATTTGTCGAAACGGTCTTATCCGATGAAAATGTTTTTTCTTTGAAACAACTTTCTCGTTACCGAACTTATTTAGTAGGTACAGCGAGCGACTTCAAAAGAAAAATTATAGCCGTATTGGATCAAGTCTTTCCAGAATACGCGACGATTTTTACCAAGCAGGGCGTTTTCGGAAAAGCTTCTAAAGAGTTATTGCTGGCGTTTAGTGCCCCGATCGACTTAGAAAACATTTCCTCAGAAACTTTGGCCCAATACTTAGCTGAGTTAAGCAGGAACCGAATCAAGGCAGAAAAAGCGGACCAATTGAAGCAAGCAGCTTCTAACTCCTTTGGAGTAAAATTTGCTCAAGAAGCGTTCACCTTCCAACTACGTTCAATGATTGAACAATTAAAATTCATTGAAAGCCAAATAAAGGAAACGGAAAGAGAAATCAAGCACATAATGGACACTTTAAATTCTGTTATTCTCACAATTCCTGGAATTGGTCCTATAAACGGTGCGACTATTCTTGGTGAGATCGGAGATATTCAAAAATTTTCTAACCCGAAAAAACTCGTTGCTTACGCTGGGATAGACGCTTCCGTGACACAATCAGGGCAATATGAGGCAACGCATAATGTTATGAGTAAACGAGGGTCTCCATATTTGCGAAAAGCCTTGTTTTCGGCGGCTTTAGTAGCTTCTCAATGTGATCCTGTTTTTAGTGCGTTTTACCAGAAAAAAGTTTCCGAAGGAAAACATCATCTAACTGCCTTAGGTGCGGTTTCTCGTAAGCTTTGTTACGTGATTCATGCTATTTTGACTAAAAACGAGCCTTATATAATTGTTTCTGATTAGCTATTGAACATTCAAAAAAACTAATGGTAAGAAGCTTATTTGTTGTACCCTTTTTTCGGAATTATCTGTTATAAAATATTTTTTGATTTGGCTAATTTTTACTTGACTCTATATAGTTAGTCTCTCCATTGCTCGCATCAATGACCCGATCGACTCCGATGCTTTCCCAAGCTAAATTTAGCAAGGCTTTTCTGATAATTTGTTCGTCTTCAACAATCAACAAGGTTCTCATGAGCTGCCCTCCTTTGGTATCACGATTTTAACGATGGTTCCCGTCTCACTAGCTTCAACCCATACTCCGTAAGCTGATCCAAAATAGCGTTTAATTCTTAGGTTCACACTTCGCAGACCAATTCCCACTAGCTTTCGTTCCACTCCGGCTGGCTGATTAAGCTCTTGATTGATCTGCTGAATATGATCCTGAGAGATTCCTGCACCATTGTCCTTAATAGTAATCAGCACCTCTTCTTTTACCAGCTGGACAGACAACTCCAGATGTCCAAAAGTCGAAAGCTGCTTTAACCCATGATAAATTGAATTTTCAACGATTGGCTGCAGGGAAATCTTAGGAATTTTCGCTTCCAGACAATCGTCAGCGGCAATCTGAAGCCTGTAATCAAAACGGTCCCCATAACGATAGTCCATGATCGTCAAATAATTCTGCACATGCTCCAGCTCATCCTTCAAAGTGATCAAGACATTCTCGTCGCTGATCCCCTGACGATAAAAGTCAGCTAACGCGCGAGCCATCATGGCCGCGTCCTCATTCATATTCATATCACTCAACGATTGGATCGAATACAACGTATTGTATAGAAAATGCGGGTTGATCTGAGATTGGAGCAGCTCGATTTCTAAACGATTACGCTCCTCCAAGTTATATTCATTTTCGTCCAGCAGCTTTTCATTTCGCTTGATCATCGCATTAAAGCTTTGATACAGAACCGACAGCTCCTGAAAACGCGGATCGGACAGCGCCAGATCACCATTCTTATCCGTGATGCTTGTTCCTTCGATTTTCTTCGCCAGCTGTTGGATCGGCTTTGAGATGAAGCGTCCCACTCCAAACATCATGACTGTTCCAACAACAAATAGAAATAGAATCAGCGTTCCGGCTAGATTCAGATATGCTCCCTGCCCGCTACGTAGATCTTTGTCAGGAAAAATGGCTCTCAATTTCCAGCCATTCAAGCTGAACTCCTTAGATAAGGTATGATACACGGTACCATCAACGGTCATTTTTTCCTGATCTGACGCCGTTTTAAAGACCTCCTGTGGCATCTTAGTCGTACTAGGATACGGGACATTGTTGCTGCTGATTAGAAACAAACGACCATTTTCCGTGACATAACCCTCATCCAAAAGCTCACTGATCATCTCACTTTTCAAGTTAAAGACAATGACACCGTTCGCTTCTGCCTCGCCGTCGCCGATCGTTTTCCCTAGAGAAATCACGGGTTCTTCTTTGGTTGAAAAAGGATTTTGCGGCGCATCTAGCCAAAAATACTGTGTCTCCTCATCACTCAGTTCAAAAAAATTGTGATAATCAATCCCATCCAGCTGCTGGTTGATGGTTCCGCCGTTAAAGAAAAATTCCCCATCATTAATGTTGATGTAGATGGAACTAAGAACATCCTGAAATCGGTAGTAAAGATCCTTGACGCTGGCATTCATGTTCACCGCAAGCTTCAAGGAGCCGCTTTTATCATTGATGACTTCTAGTAAATTAGGATTATTATTTAAATAAACGAGCTGCTCAAATAGCTGGTTGAAGGTACGATCTAAGGAGCCGTGCTTATCCTTCAGGCTGTTTTCAACGTTGGCATACGTAGTGTTAGCCACTTCTCTTGAAGTCGTCAGACTAGAAAAAAGGATCGAGAACACAATGATTAAAGCTAGAAAAAAGATATAAAAGGTATTAATGATTCGATTCAATGATTGGGGTTCTCTTTTCTTTGCCATGTGCTCTCCCTCGCTTTTTTCACATTCAATCCTTCTTACCTAATCAATCTTGCCGATACTAAAAAAATCCGTTGTCTTCCTGATTTGCTCTTCCGTTATCGGCTCATGATCGCCTCGACAAGCGCTTATTTCTACAGCCTCGGTTCCCTCCAAAATAAAGGCAGGCCCCTCATGGCCGGTAATTGTTACATGTTCAAAATATATTCTTCGGCTAAACGCAACATAAAAACCTTGTTTGGCTACTGGCTCCATCCCTGCCATCATTGCGGGAATCGCAGGAACCGCAGTTTCAGCCATTGAAATATCAATCGAATGAAACGTAATGTCCTCTAAAAATTGCTCGGCTAACCCGAACAAAAAGCCAGCTGAGGCATGGACATTGCGCGCCGTAATATTCTGAAAATGAATCCTTCTGAAATAAGGCGTGCTCTCATCTAGCGGATAAGGCTGCTTATCCCAGACACGCTGCTCGTTGCCCTTGGGTCCGCAAAAGTAATAGAGGTTCAGAATAAAAGGACAGCTGACGTGATCCATCACCAGATTACTAATGCGAATATCTTCGATCGTTCCGCCTCTGCCTCTGCGGCTTTTCAACCGGATGCCGCGATCAGTTTTCTGGAAAACACAATTTGAAATAACAACATTTCGAATATCGCCGCTCATTTCACTGCCAAGCACCACACCGCCGTGCCCATGAACCATAGTACAGTTAGTAATAGTAATGTTTTCACAAGGACCCGGATCATTCGTCTCTTCCATTCCCGCCTTAATCGCAATACAATCATCTCCCACATCGATGTGGCAATCACTGATGCGCACGCCTGTGCAGGATTCCGGATCAACCCCATCTGTGTTGGGCGAATCAGGCGGATTTTTAATCGTCACGCCGGAAATCATGACATTTTCACATTTAATCGGATGAATGGTCCAGCTGGGAGCTGCTTTCAGACTGATGTTTTGGATTTTTACTTTGAAGCAGTGATGAAAACTAATTAATTTAGGTCTTGGATAAGCAAGCTCAGGGGATTTTTCTTTGAACAGCCGCCACCATTTTTCTCCCTGTCCATCTAGCGTACCCATGCCAGTCACTGAAATATTTTCTGCATCCTCTGCGTAGATACAAGAGGCATAGACAGACTGCTGGACGCCTTCCCAGCGTGACGTAACAACGGGATAATCGGCGGGATCATTTGAAAAGCTCAAAACCGCTCCTGAACACAGATGCAGCTCGATAGTACTTTTCAAAAACAGCGGACCGGTCTGATAACGACCAGCTGGCACAACCACTGTTCCTCCGCCAAGTCGACTAGCGGTGTCAATGGCTGTCTGAATTTGTTGGGTATTCGATCGCTGACTGCAGTCGGCACCAAACTCAAGAATCGATACAGTTGTCAAAATCAATTCCTCCTCTTAATTATAGCTTCTTTAGAAATCGCTTTCACTAATATTTTCAAAATCTTTTTCCTTCCTAACATATCACAGATCATTCTAAATTCCAACAAAATGTTTAACGTGTGCATCATTGCTATATAAGCTTTTTAATTATTTTACTGATTGACAAATGATCAGCTGAATTCTATAATGTTAACGTTAACAAAATTATTTCGAGGTGAACGATGGTTACAATCAAAGACATTGCCAAAATGGCCGGAGTATCCCATACAACAGTTTCCAGAGCCTTGAACGACAGTCCGCTCATTAAAGAAGCGACCAGAAAAAAAATCCAAGAACTCGCTAGTCAAATGAATTACGTTCCGAACTTTAACGCAAAAAGTTTAGTTAATCAAAAAAATTATATGATTGGTTTGTTTTTCTCTAGTATCGCAGAAGGCACCAGCTCCAGTTTTCTTGTTGATGTCATCAAAGGCATCCATTCTAAGCTAGACGAAAGCTATGGTCTTTCCGTACAGGGCATCGATGAAATTCAACATATAGAGCACATTAATTTTCAACGGTATGACGGAATTATCGTTATGAGTCAAAGTGACAGCGACCAAGATTTCATAGATTATCTCAAGCAGCAGCAGCTCCCTTTCATCGTACTTAATCGACAACTGGAAGACAAAAGTATCGTCAATATCAGTGCGGATGATGCGGCTGGTGTTGAGACAGCGATCGATTACGCTATCGATCAAGGACACAGAAAAATTGCCTACATTGGCGGAATCGAAGGCTTTCGCTCAGCCAGTGAACGAAAAGCCGGCTTGCTGAGAAGTTTGACTAAGCATCATTTACCTATCAACGAATCCTATTTTTTCGAAGGGGATTACAGTATTGAGGGCGGCTTTCAGGAGATGAAGAAAATGCTCTCGTTGAAAGACTTACCGACATTGGTGTTCTGTGCAAATGATGACATGGCCATTGGCGCCATTCGAGCAGCAGAAGAAAATGGACTGCAGATTCCAAAGGATATTTCCTTTATCGGCTTTGACGACAGCCCATTTGTTGCTTATTTGAATCCGCCGTTGACTACGGTTCACAAGCCGATCTATAAAATCAGTCAACAAGGCACTGAATTGCTTTTGAGTATGATTGCCAAGCTTCCGATAACGAAGCAGCAAGTCAAAGTCCCTACCCACTTGGAAATCAGAAAATCAGTCGCTGCTTTGGCTCCAGAAAGTGATTCTTTAGAGTAAATTGAATAAGCTCCAACCGTTTGTTTGGTTTTTAGTGTAAGGACATTCATCTAAAAGGATGTCCTACTCTTAATAATAAAAATGTTCACGTGTGCATAAAAAGAAAGGATGTTAAAAATGAAGCAATTATCAGCAGCAATCGTAGAAAAAGCCCCCGCACTCCCGACAAAGGTCATTCAATTTGGTGAAGGCAATTTCATGAGAGCCTTTATTGACTGGCAGCTTCAGCAAATGAATCAAAAAGGTCTGTTCAACGGCAAAGCTACGATTGTCCAGCCGCTTTCTCAGGGCTTGGGCGAGATGTTGAAGGAACAGGATTATCTCTATACCGTTATTCTTGAAGGTCTGATGAATGGAGAAGTAATTAATGAGGCAGAGATTATTACCTCCGTCGAATCGGTCATCAATCCTTATGAAAATTTGGATGCTTACCTTGCTCTAGCAGAAAATGACGACGCTGAATTTATTATTTCCAATACCACCGAAGCAGGTATCCAGTATAACCCAAAGGATACCTTGGAAAACGCGCCGCAGCAAAGCTTTCCAGCTAAATTAACCGCCCTATTGTATAGACGCTTTCAATTGGATAAAGCTGGCTTCACCATTATCCCCTGTGAACTGATCGATCGAAATGGGGAGCGTTTGAAGGAGATCGTTTTGACCTATGCGAAGGATTGGCAATTAGGAGACGCCTTTATTGATTGGCTGAAAACCGAAAATGTCTTTTGCTGCAGTTTAGTTGACAGAATCGTACCAGGATACCCGCGAGAAACCGCTCAGGAGCTGAATGAGAAACATGGCTATATTGATAAGCTGATGGTCAAAGCGGAGCCCTTCCTGCTTTGGGTCATTGAAGGGCCAGAAAAATTGAGAGACACCTTGCCTTTAGAAAAGTCCGGGCTGAATGTTGTGGTCACAAGTGATATGACTCCTTATCGTGAACGGAAGGTCCACTTATTGAATGGTCCTCATACAGCGATGGTTCCTTTGGCGATGCTCGCCGAATTGGACACTGTGGAATCTGTCATGACGGATCAGGATTTTCAACTCTTTGTCGATAATCTCTTTACGGATGAATTGATTACAGTCCTCTCGCTTCCAAAAGAAGAACTGGTAGACTACTCCGAGCAAATCAAGGAACGCTTCTTGAATCCTTTTGCCAATCATCAGCTGTCGGCAATTTCCTTAAACAGTGTCTCCAAATTCAAAGCACGTTTACTGCCGGTGTTCCTTCAGTATGTTGAAAAAATGCAAACGCTACCGCCGTATATGACCGCTGCTCTGGCTGCTTTGATTCTGAGCTATCGGGGAGATCAGATCACACCGCAGGACGATCCAGAAGTTCTCTCAATCATGCAATCAGCTTGGAAACAACCGGAAACAGCTGTCTCTTCAATTTTGAGTCAAAGCACACTATGGGGACAAGATCTTACAGAAGTTCCGGGAATAGTCTCGCAAGTAGAAAAGAATTGTGCATTTATCGAAGAGCACGGCTCAAGAGCATTGATCCAAAATCTAAATAAAGGAGAATTGCACCCATGATTGAAACAAAAGCAGCGGTATTGAAGCTGAATCCGCGAGACACCGTCGCAGTCGCGCTTCGCCCAATAACCGCAGGTGAAATCATTGAGATCGACGAAATCAAGCTAACTGCAGAACAAGACATTCCTCAAGGCCACAAGATCGCTCTACAGCCAATGGAAGAAAATCAGGATGTCATAAAATATGGCTACCCAATCGGCCACATGCTCTCACCTGTTGCAGCAGGCGAATGGCTGCATACTCACAATGTAAAAACGAATTTATCCGGCGAACTGGACTATACCTACACACCGGATATTCATCAGGTTCATTACCCGAAAAAGGCGCTGACATTTAAAGGCTACCGCCGCAGTAACGGCAAGGTCGGTATTCGCAACGACCTGTTTATTGTACCTACTGTTGGCTGTGTAAACGGTATGGCTGAGCTGATGCTGAAGCGATTTACCGCAAAGCATCCCGATTTGGGTCCGTTTGATAATATTACGATTTTGAAGCATCCCTATGGCTGTTCGCAATTGGGGACCGATCACGCCAATACTCGTGAGGTCCTGATTGATGCAGTAAAACACCCAAATGCTGGCGGTGTGCTTGTCTTTGGGCTTGGCTGTGAAAACAATACCGTCGATGCTTTCAAAGAAAAGCTCGGCAACTACGATCCTGAACGTGTGAAGTTTTTGATTGCCCAGGATGTTTATGATGAGGTCGAGTCTGGAGTCTCTTTATTAGAAGAGCTCTATGCTGCGGCAAAAAAGGATCACCGGACAGAGGTGCCTCTGGCTGCATTGAATGTAGGCTTGAAATGCGGCGGTTCGGATGGTTTTTCAGGCATTACCGCGAATCCGCTGTTAGGCGCCTTCTCGGATTTCCTGATCGCACAAGGCGGGAGCACCATTCTGACCGAAGTGCCAGAAATGTTTGGGGCAGAGCACATGCTGATGGCTCGTGCTGAAAACGAAGCGGTTTTCGAGAGGATTGTTCAGCTGATCAATGATTTTAAGCAGTATTTCTTAGACTTCGGCGAGCCTGTTTACGAGAATCCTTCTCCTGGAAATAAAGACGGCGGGATTACTACCTTAGAGGATAAATCCTTGGGCTGCACGCAAAAAGCCGGAACCGCACCTGTTGTAGATGTTTTAAGCTACGGTGAAAAGCTCAAAAAGCAAGGATTGAGTCTTCTGCAGGCGCCCGGAAATGATTTGGTTGCCGCCTCTGCCCTCGCTTCGTCAGATTGTCACTTGGTTTTATTTACTACTGGCCGCGGAACGCCATTTGGCGCCTATGTTCCGACAGTCAAGGTGGCGACCAACAGCACGATTTTTGAACGCAAGGGACACTGGATGGATTTTAACGCTGGCACTTTATTAGAGCAGTCGATGGAGACTGTCTTAGAACAGTTCATCCAAAAAGTGATTGCTGTAGCCAGCGGCGAGCCAACGAGAAATGAAGAAAACGACGTTCGAGAAGTCGCCATTTTTAAAACTGGTGTCACGCTCTAAGTCTTGAATACGAGGAATTCTTTTAGAAAGAAGGAAAATACATGTTTTTAAATGATGATTTTTTACTCTCGACAGATTGGGCGAAAAAGCTATATCACGATCATGCCGCTCAAATGCCGATTATTGACTATCACTGTCATTTAGATCCGCAGGAAATTTATGAAAATAAGCCATTTACTTCGATCACAGAGGCTTGGCTAAAAGGCGATCACTACAAATGGCGCCTGATGCGTGCCTGTGGTATTCCAGAATCACATATCACCGGAGATGCTTCCGATTACGAAAAATTTCTAGCCTGGTGTCAGACTGTGCCAAAAACGATCGGCAATCCCTTATATACTTGGACACATCTTGAATTGAAGCGGTTCTTTGGAATTGATTTGCTAGTAAACGAAGAAAATGCAAAGACAATCTGGGAACAAGCAAACAAAAAAATCACCGGCACAAGCTTTAAGCGTCGGGAAATTATTAAAAACGCCAAGGTAAAAGTCATCTGTACAACCGATGATCCGGCAGATGACTTAAGCTATCACCAATTGCTGGCAGAAGAGGAACCAGACTTTAAAGTTCTGCCGTCTTTTCGTCCCGATAAAGCCTTAAACATTGATCAAAAGGGTTTTTCAGCATGGATAAAGGCTTTGGCCGAAAGCACTGGTTCAGATATTTCTACCTATGAAGAGCTGATCGCTGCTCTTGGTAGTCGAATCGATTACTTTCATTCGCTGGGGGGACGTTTGTCTGATCATGCGTTAGATGTTCTTCGTTACAAAGAAGCAGATGCCGCGACCCTAGACTCTATTTTTCAAAAAGCTTGTCAGGGAATGTCCTTATCCCTAGAAGAAATTGATGCCTATCGCACAGAAACCCTGATTCGTTTGATTCATTTTTACCATCAATATGATTGGACAATGCAGCTCCATATCCACGCATATCGTAATTGCAATCAAGTGATGTTTGATCAGCTGGGACCAGATACAGGCTATGATGGCATCAACGATCTATCGATTACGATTCCGCTGCAAAAGCTATTAAATCGAGCAGAAGCGACGAATCAATTGCCAAAAACCATTCTTTATTCTTTAAATCCAAACGACTATCCTGCCTTAACAGCATTAATCGGCTGTTTCCAAAAGGATATCAAAGGAAAAATACAGCTGGGGTCCGGCTGGTGGTATAACGACACCCGCGATGGCATGCGCCAGCAATTGTCTCAATTCGCCAACGGAAGCGTCCTGCATCATTTCGTTGGTATGCTGACGGATTCTCGCAGTTTCTTATCGTATACCCGACACGAATACTTCCGCCGCGTGCTCTGTGAATTCATCGGAGAGATCGTCGCGCGCGGCGAGGCTCCAGAAGATGAAGCCTTGTTAGGTGATTTAGTCGAAGCAATCAGCTATACAAATGCCGAAAGTTATTTCAATTTCTAGTTTGTTCGTCCAACGGTCTGGCCGAGTTTTTTAGACTATTGGATCGTATGTATAAGAAAATAAGGAGGAAAACATGCTACCTTTAAATTTAGGGATTCGTGCCCATGATATCTCGGCGGCTTCTCGTGAAGAGCTCGGCGAAAAACTTGTGACTAACGGCTTTTCTCATATCCAATTAGCGGTAAAAAAATCCTTTCCCGCTGCATTGCCCAGTCTAGACAGTATCTCTAGCGGTACAGGACACTTCTTCGGTGATTATTTCGCTCGTCTAGGTATCAAAGTTTCGGTCTTAGGCTGCTATGTTAACCTAGCCAGTCCAGATTCAACAGTGCGAAGACAAGCAATCGATCATTTTAAGCAACACATTGCTGTTGCCCCAAGCTTCCAAGCGGCAGTAGTTGGAACCGAAACAGGTAGTGTAGGAAATGGCTATACAACGAAGAACTATATCCATGAGGCTTATCGAACTGCCAGACAATCTGTTGCTGAAATGGTAGCCTATGCTGAACAACTTGGAGTAATCGTCGGAATTGAGGCAGGCATCAATCATCCTCTATATACCGCTGCTTTAGCCAAACAATTGGTTCAAGAGATTCAGTCGCCAAATCTGCGCATCATTATGGACTGTGCAAATCTGATGTCTGTCGAAAATCATCAGCAGCAAGAAAAAGTCATTCATCAGGCCTTGACTGATTTGCGAGACGATATTTGTTCCATGCACTTAAAGGATTTTGTGGTGGCGCATGGTCAGATAAAAATCGTTCCCGTTGGTACCGGCTGGATGGACTACTCCCCCATTCTGAAATTTTTAAAATATGACAAGCCCTTGATGTTTGCCAGCCTAGAAGCTACGACTGAAGAGCATTTACCTAATGCGTTAAGTCATCTTAAAGAACTTTACGCACGAATTTAAACTCCCATAAGATCCTCTAGTTGACCGCCGTTTAATCGTAAAAAGGAGCTGATCGAAAGTCTAAAAGACTTTTGGTCAGCTCCCACTTTTACAAATATTCGGTATTCCAGAAATGACTTCTTCGAAAACAAATCGAAATATAATGAAAATTATTCTAGTAATTTTCATGCCTTCTGATGATCCAATGAGAAGTAACTAATAAGCCCCCTAAATGACGGCCATCACCTTTTGTTTCCGTTGATTTCACAATCTAATCTGCATTAGCCCGGAAACCAACCACTCTCTAATACTGCAAACGCACTTCCTGAAAAACCACCTCTGATAATTAGAAATAGTTCCAAAAGCTCCATTTTCGTATTTTTTATGATCACTTTTTAAATTACTTCTTAACTGCTAACTCTTTAACAGTATCAACATCTAGTTTGGTCATCTCAGAAATATCTTCGATGGAATAATCTTTCGTTAATAGGTATGTCGCAGCCTTAATTTTCACTTTCCTACTTCCGATTTCTACCCCTTCTGCATATGCCTCCTTGTATGCTTGTTCATATGCTTGTTCGTATTTTTCTCTAAGTGCCTCTTCTTTTGCTTTTCCAAGTCCGGCTGTTCCTCCATACAGTTGAGAGATGGCGGCGACAGCGTCGTTAATGACTTTAGTTTTTTTATCAATTCCCATAGACATCTTTTCCTTTCAGGAATAGTAGACAAAGTATCAATCACCATGTTGAGTTTGCAGCTGCTTAACCGTATCAAGCTCCAAGCCAGTAGCTTCCACAACCTGTTCAAGCGGCATTTTCATTTCGATGAGGTTACGCGCAATCAAATATTTCTCACGTTCACGCCCCATCCTCTCACTCTCTAGTCGAACAGAGGAGATGACTGCATCGTTTATTGCTTTGGATTTATCGATTTTCATAATCATCTCTTTTTCCTCCCTTCCAAGTTTGTAATAGTCTATTTTTTGTTTCGCTTCTTTGATGTAATCTGGGGCGTCAGCGTGGACTGTACCACTTTTGAAAAAGTATTGCCAATGATAAGCAGCGCTTTGTTGTTCGATTGTTTCGTTTTTTAAGCTAAGGAAACAGGCGATCAGCAGCTCTTTGCCAGTGGTTCCGAGAAAGGGAACCGAACTTTCTTCATTTAGTAAACGGAAGCGTTGCAGAGCGGGCTTTTTTTTGTCAAACAAGTGAAAATCGATAATATTGATTCCATATGCGGGACGTAATGCGAAAAAATTGTTTCCTTTAATAAAATTAGCGGTTTCTAAGTTTCCGAAGGGACTGCAAAATGCTTCCGCCAGATAAAAAATGATTCGTTCGCGAAAGTACATATGCGGCTGAATCTGACACTCAATCGTGGTGTGACTGCCATCCTCACCGATTGCTAAGATATCCACTTCGGTGCGGGTGATATCCAGCTCATCAAAGGACTTTTTATAGTTATCAATGTGATACGTTTCTTTTGGCTTCAGTTGCTTGAATTCAATACCGAGTAAATCTTTGACAAATGCCTTTAGTATATGCAGGGAATCTTCAGAGGTAAAACATTTCTTGAACAGTAGATCGTTTGTTGGTAAGTATTTTTGCATCGTTCTCACAGCCTTTCAGATAGGACACGTTTCCACATTGAAAGGCTTTTCTCGCCTACATTATAGCATGGAAATTTGTGTGCCATCTATATTCGTTTACTCTAAAATACACAAACAAGTAGAGAAGATTGCGAGAATATCGAGACCACAAAAAAGATTAAACAACTAAACAAAGGGAGCATATTTCGCAAATAATTGCGTTGCATGCTCCCTTTACTTATGAAAAATTATACCTACCGCTCAAGCAATGCTACAGCTATACATTCAAGCTTCATCGGTATTTTGTATTGTTTACTCTTATTCCTCACTCTTTTTAGTATCCAAGGAATGAATGACCTCTCTAAGCTGCTTGCTTGATGCGGCGAATTTCTTTCTTTCCTCTGGATCGATATTTAGTTCGATGATTTCTCGTACACCGTGTTGATCTACGACTGATGGTACACCGGTAAATAGATCCTTTTCGCCATACTCTCCATTGAGATAAGCAGATACAGGCAGCACCGCTTGCTCATTATTCAAGATGGCTTTCACGATTCTCGCGACACTCATCCCGATGCCGTAAAAGGTCGCTTGTTTTCTGTTTATGATTTCATAGGCGGTGTTTTTTACACTATCTGAAATCGTGGTTAAATCATCTACTGTTAGCCGATTGTTCTTCACGATAAATTCCAATAATGGTTTTCCACCAACTGTGGTATGGGACCAGACAGCTACTTCTGAATCACCATGCTCACCAATGATATAGCCATGGATACTTCTTGGATCAATTTGTAATTTTTCGGCCAGCTCTTTACGAAATCTAGTGGTATCAAGAGTAGTTCCTGTTCCTACGACTCTGCTGCTTGGTAGGCCAGATGCTTGCCAAGCAACGTAGGTCAAAACATCTACTGGATTTGAGGCGATTACTAAAATTCCATCAAAGCCTGATGCCATGACTTCTTTCACGACACTGGTAATGATTCCGGCATTGATATCGATCAGCTCCAAGCGTGTTTGACCAGGTTTTTGATTAACGCCTGCTGTGATAACGACAATATCAGCATCCTTACAATCCGTATAATCGCCGGCCCACACTTTAATATTTTCTTGTGCCCAGGACATACCATCTAACAGGTCAAGCGCTTCTCCTTCTGCCTTTTCTTGATTGACATCGATTAAGACCAACTCATTGATAATTCCTTGATTGATCATAGAATAAGCTATACTTGTCCCGACAAAACCTGTTCCCACTACAGCAACTTTTCTACTTGTACGTTTCATATGAATTCACTCCATTTTTTATTTTTCTAGTGTTTATCACTTATTTCACGCTTCAGTGGATCATCTACATTACGCGCTCCGATATTTTGAAATAGTGAATTCCGTCTTCCCGATGATTGGATCGCTTATTTCTTCTATCGAATCACCCATTTGATATATCTCTTTCTTACAGACAAGCTGTGGAGTTGTTTGACTCAATACTAAAACAGAGTTCGCGTAAATTTTTTTGATTTCTCCAGAGATTATTTCTCCATGGACATTCTTCGCAGTGATTGTATCCCCTATGCCAACCATTCTTGTCATCCCTTCTAATTGCATAAACATTTCTTTTTTCTTAGCTTTATTAAATAGCCCTCAACATCGAAGATCGTCTCTAATATCTCATTTACTTGTTCAAATAAGCGTTTTGTATCTTCAAATTGTTTCGGACTTTCGATGCGTCTCCACTCTTTTTTATAGCAGATTTCATGAGCGGTCTCATCCATCGATACTACCTGTGAATTCTTTACAAGATGTACTCTCTCTTCACCTATCCCAATTATTTCTACCCATTCTCTCCAGCCATTTTTTATCGCGATGGTTCGAACCAATGACGGCAAATCCAACGCGTCCAGAGCCGCACTTCTTCCATCTTCGAAATGAATGGTATAGGTGATGCATTTCACAAATCCACAGGCATTGCACCCACCTTCAGTTATTCGCTCTTTGCTTGTAATTATCGCTTTTTCCATTAATCACATCTCCAATGAATAGTATATTTGTTCACTTGAAATTTGATAAGGCTTCCTGCCAAGTTGGAATCTCAAAGCCTAGTGCCTTTGCTTTACTTAGATCCATGATTGACGTTCGCGGACGTGCTGCTTTTTGCGGATAATCTTTTGATGCTACTGGGATGATCTCTACATCCGTATCTTTTAGGATTTCCTTGGAAAACTCATACCAAGAACAGCTATTTTCATTCGATAGCTGATAAACACCAAAGGGCGCTTCCTGTTCAATCAAGAAATACATGAATTCGGCCAATGTACGTGTCCAAGTAGGCCGTCCAAACTGATCCTCCACCACGGCTAGGCGTGTCTGTGTCTTCGCCAAATTACGCATCGTGGATACAAAATTGTCCCCAAACCTTCCAAATACCCATGAGGTGCGGACAATGTAATACTCGGTCAGTAATTCCTCGACAATTTTTTCGCCTAGATACTTCGTACGGCCATATTCATTAATAGGGTTGGGCAGCTCTTCTTCTTGATACGATCCAGCTTCTTTCATCCCATCAAAAACGTAATCCGTACTGATATAGACCAAAATAGAACCGGCAGCCTTGGCTGCTTCTGCTACATTACGTGTTCCTTCGACATTGATTTTTTCGTTTAATTCTTTGTCGACGCCTTCTGCTCTATCAACAGCGGTGTAGGCTGCGCAATGATAAATGATGGCAGGCTTCAGTTGGGTGATGAACTGGTAGGTCCTTTGTCTATTGGTAACATCTAGCTGATCAGAACCAGCCGCCACGTATTCCACCGCTTTTTCATCTAATAGATAACGCAACTCCGTCCCTAATTGACCTTGACCGCCTGTAATTAGAATCATTGAGTTCCCCTCCTTTTTTCGTATCCTCTATGTATCCAATCACACGTCTTAGTAAACTAAACGTTGATGATAGCTGTTTCCTTTTATTGGATTGCGCCGCTGATTTCCAAACGATCGCGAGAAAAATTCTGTTATTTATTTTAACTCTTATAGTAATGAAAGCACCAGCGATTCACTCTGCTTAAAATTCCCGATTTACCTTTAGGACCTTTGTTTGATCATATAGATGAATCACATACTTCACTAAGACATAGCAAACAACGAGAATTGCTAAAAGCGTTTCTAAAATACTTAACGCTTTAGTAACTGTCAGTAAAATAGGAAGCTCTTCAAAAACTTTGGAGGCCTTGAAGATCGCTGTCGCTGAGATAACTAAAGGAAACGTGAACGCCGCATAGCTTGGATAGAAGCCGACCTTTAGCATTCTTTTCATATTAAAAACGATGCAAAGATAAATCAACTGGGATAAGATCAGCAGCCCGATAACAAATGGAAAAGAGACTTGATTGCAAACAGATAGATAACCAGCTAAACAAAGTGAGCCTGGTGCTGTCAGAATTGTAATCAAAGGAATCGCTGAATCCTCAAATATTTTCTTATGAAGAATTCGTTTAACGATGATTGGCAGCAGAATCAAATACAAAGCTAAAGCGATCCAAACAGCAACCTGCCCTAATTCCTTGATAAACACGGTCGAGGTATTCGGAATAACGCCTATTCCAACAAAGGTAATAAACCAGCTGGGATAAACATATTCAAGCGTGACCTCCACAGGCAGAATATGCACGGCAATGAAATAGCCCATCAAAGCCAGATGCAATATGATCGCCGTTACCCATAGCACGTTATTCATGATTTGATTAGGAAACAATCTGTCTAAAAATACGGAAACGACCATTAACGCCATCGTAAATGTCGGAGCTACAGAGGCAATAATCGGATTTCTCAATGCAGCCATCGTATCTTTAAATGTGAAAACGATTTTTAAAAGAAATACAAGGATCATCAAAAGACCTGTATAACAAAAAATATTGCCGATCCCTTCAAAGCCTTCAGAAAATAATAGATTCCCCAGTGACTCCGTTCCTAAGATCAGTCCGCAAATCGGTATTGGTATAGCCTTCAGAAAATTCTTTAGTGTGTTATTCATAGGTATATCCTTTCTAAACGATCAAATTATTTGATAGCACTTGATATATATTTTTTACACCCCTATAATAAACACCAGTAAACTATTTGTAAAATAATGATTTTACATATCCGTTATAAATTTTATTAATAGAAAAGAGGTCATTCCGTTGTTAGAATTATTGCGAACATTCATTATTGTGTATGAAACGAGAAATTTCAGCACCGCAGCCAAACTCATGTTTAAGACACAACCAACCATCTCCGTGCAGATCCAAAGATTAGAAGCAGAACTAGGCTTCAAGCTGTTCGATCGAAAAGGAAAGCAGCTGATCCTGCCTACGAAACAAGCCGAATTCTTGTATCCTAGGGTAGTCGAAGCGTTACACTCCCTATCTAATGTATTTGCCCAAGCAAAAAATTCTAAAAATTTTAAAACCGACTGCATCCTTGGCTGCTCCAACACCACCGCCGTGCACCTATTACCCAAAATTATGGAGCAGCTGATTGCTGAATTTCCATTAATAGCTTTTGAAATCAAGATTATGAACTCGCAAGAAGTCATTGATGCCGTTGAAGGAAACAAAGCCCATATCGGCTTGATTGAAAAATCCATTGTTTCCCCATTGATCCAAAAGGAGTTCGTTTATAAGGATGAGCTCGTCTTAGCAGGCAATATTGATTCAGATTATTGGATTCTTAGAGAGCATGATTCTGGGATGTATCTTATCAACGAGACCTATCTGTACTCTAATCATCTAAACCCGCAAATCATCAAAGCAAATAACAGTGAAGTAATATTGTCTCTATTAGAAAACAATATAGGCAAATCAATTATCTCCAAATTAGCACTAACAGATTCCTTGAAGTGGCAGGAACTAGAAGACGAATACAGATATCGAGACCTCTTTATCATTCAAAATATCCAAAGCCCGATCCCTGAAACAGCAGCCGTTTATGATCGGATCAAAGCATTACTCACCGAACTATATAATCAGTCAAGTGAGTAAGGACGCATTCAAATAGAAAAGAATTATTCTTTCAGAGATTTTAATCATGAACCCTGAAAAATAGCGGTGTATAAATAATTAATCTACTAATTTTCATTCGTATCAAAAAACTTTCTGATAATCTAAGGATGTTAACATTCATCCAGTTTGACGCTTCCAGCGATTTTTCAACGTTAAAGTTGAAAAATCGTTATTTCCTATGATGAAGTGTCCTAAATCGCTCCCCTGATACTTGCACAAAGCTTCTCTGGAGTCGATCATATAGCTAAGCCCCCAACTCTGATCAGAGTTGGGAGCTTGTTTTTTTAGCGACCAAAAATTTTTGTATGATATAGCGTTTAAAAAACTAGCCTGACGCCATTGATGAAAAGAAAAGCCCTACTCCTGGCAGAGTAGGGCTTTCGTGTTTCTGGTATTCGAAATCTTCACATTTCGCAAACTTATTATAGCATGGAATTACGGCTATTTCTAGTTTTTTAGATTGACAATAGATAAAAAAGCGATTCTTTTGCTAGGAGAGTCGGTAGCTTATTCATAGGTATTGCATTTGCAATTTCATCGTAGTTTTCATCGGTAAAAAGTGCATTTTCTTTAGAGGACTCAATAATGATCTTTTGCAGAATAAAAATGGATTGTTTCCTTTTCTACTCTATAGATTAGCCGATGTTCGCCTGTAACTCTCCTTGATGGGTTTGCAGATAAATCATGTGTTAGTAGTTCAGGTTTTTCTAAACCAGAAAAATGTATAGAAAAAACACTCAACTTTTCTTTTTTTGAATGTACATGAAGCTATTGCTGTTTATGCAAAAAAAATGTAACCGTTTTACAAAACTTTTTATTATACTACATTTTTATCCGCTTTGTAAAATCGCAATTTGACACTTACCCCCCCTAATTTGACCTATTTTCATGCAAAAATAAGGGTTTTTACCTAAAAATAGGTCAATTTGAGGGGGGTAGCGGTTATTTTGCGATTCGCACTTTTTTTAGAAATCGTTTATCTTTTAGTCACCGGCCGGAAACAAAAAAATTAGGAGGAAACAACCATGATTCAAAAAGTACGACACGTTTCCTAATAAGTGTCTACACACGAAATAGGAGAATCGCCAACTGGTGATTACAACTGACTATCCTACAATTGGAATGACAGCAGTCATGTTTGCTAGAAACAATTGATCTGATACTCCTGCATGCGATAAATGGAAGCAGCTATTTATGGTATGAAGTCAGGTAAAGACGGCAGAACAAGACCTAAGTGATCGACTTACCTTTCATACGGTCAAGGATATGCCGGGATGCTACAAACTACTCATGGTGAGAATATCCCTATGGGACGGACGAACTCACGAATGTAAGGGTCTATAGATCACCGATATTCGAAAGATATTGGGATGCGGGCGCATCGTCTAGTACCGAAAAGTAAGAATTTTTTGTATGAAATTCGGGCTGACCAACAATGAGGTCAGAACTAAACAGGCTTAAAGTGAGCACCTACCAGTAGATATGATCAGCTAAGATAGTCGGAACGTGGAAAGCGAGAATCACTTATATCAAACGACTGTTTTCGGAGTGATGGATATAAGATTTTAAGTAACTAAAATCGAAATTCCTTAGTTCTCGTGAGAGTAAGGGTACAGTACCAAAGAAGCGTGTAACGAACGTGGAGGGATAGCCCTAAGACTTGTTCTTTGAAAAGTGAATAATGCTAAATGAAGCTTACAAGGTCGAGTAAGAGGATGGGACTAATTATGTTAGGAGAAACAAACCATCAGTGAGCACAGAACTACGATATTGCGAGTATTATCAAATGCAAGAAACATTCGACTGGCTCTATCAAAGAGGTCTTGATAACCGAACCAAAGGAATAAATTTGTACGACTTAATTGTGTCTGAAAATAATATTCTATTGGCCTACAGAATGATAAAAAGGAATACAGGAGCTAAAACATGCGGAGTAGATAAACAGACAATAGAAGACTTCAAAATTGTGAACCGAGACGCGTTCATCAAAGAAATCCGTCAAGCGCTCGAAAATTACCACCCACATGACATTGTTAAAATTGAGATTCCAAAACCGAACGGGAAAACCCGCCCGCTCGGAATACCAACGATGAGAGATCGTCTAATCCAACAAATGTTTAAGCAAATACTTGAACCAATTTGCGAGGCTAAATTTTACAAACATTCATACGGATTTCGACCTAATCGCTCAACAGAACATGCCATTGCAAGGTGTGCAACCCTAGCTAACGCTGGTCAATGTCACTATGTAGTAGACATTGACATTAAAGGTTTCTTCGATAACGTCAATCATAATAAACTTCTCAAGCAACTATACACTATTGGAGTGAAGGATAAACGAGTTTTGACAATAATATCTAAAATGTTGAAAACTTCTGAAAGAGGGTTTCCTGCTTCTACAAAAGGAACTACCCAAGGGTCCATCCTTTCTCCGCTTCTATCGAATGTCGTTCTAAATGATTTGGATTGGTGGATAACCACACAGTGGGAAGACTTTCCGACTAGACATCCATATTCTACTCCAGGAATAAGATCAAGATATCTGAGAAAAAATTCAAAGCTAAAGCTAATGCATATCGTGCGATATGCGGACGATTTCAAAATCTATACCAACTCTCCAAAGTCCGCACAAAATATTTTCCATGCGGTAAAACAATATCTGGAAAATCATTTATCTTTGTCAATCTCAGATGAAAAATCTAGCATAACTAATCTTAGAAAAAGATATACGGAATTTCTGGGATTTGAATTGAAAGTAGAGAAGCGAAAGAAAAGCCGTTATGTGAATATTTCTAGAGTATCCAAAAAATCAAAAAAACGAATAAAGAAAGAAGTCCGAGAAAAGATAAAAACTCTTCGCCGATGCACGAGAACAACGAACGCATTAAGGTTCAACCTGTATGTTTTAGGAATCCATAATTACTACCAAAAAGCCACCCGAGTAAATCTGGATTTCAAAGAAATCCACTACTCATGCCTATTTACACTATACAATCGTTTGAAACATCTAGGAGAATACGGAATACCTAGAAGTCCTCCCAGTACGTATAAAAACCGCTACAAGACGACCTACAAAACTATGAAAATAGTCGATGTCTATCTCTACCCTCTCGCAGATGTACGTTGGAAATTGACTCGGTGTTTTAGTCAAGGCATAAACAACTATACGGAAAACGGAAGAAAAGAAAGACATCGCTGTCTTAAACCGACAGTTCTGAACGAATTATACAAAATGAGTATTGGATTAACAAAAGAACAAAATCTGGAACTCCTAGACAATAAGTATTCTAGATACTCCATGCAAAATGGTAAATGTGCTGTAACCAAACTATTTTTAACGGCAGAAGTCGCAAGATGTCACCATGTAATTCCAAAAAGTCTTGGTGGAACGCACAAATTTAATAACTTAGTTATTATCCACGAATGGGTTCATACTCTAATCCACGCAACAAGAAAAGAAACGATTGATAGATATTTAACTCTACTCCAACCATCCGACAGACAGTTGGAGAAAATCAATAACTATCGTAAGAGCTGTAATTTAGCGATTATTCACTAAACAAAAAGGCAAGTTGGAACGCCGTATGCGATGAAAGTCGCACGTACGGTGTGGAGCGGGGGAAAATCTGGAGATAACATCAAACGATTACCTATCGCTATATCGGCAATAAACTTCAAGTAGAAATCGATGCAGGCGGAGAAAAAACTAAGAAGATCACCTTTACAAATGTGATGGATGAGCCTAGCGAAGAGAAGGTCCTTGAACTGGGAGAAATTATGAAAGCCTTATCAGTTGAAGGCAGTGAATTAGACGGCGTGATCCTAACCAGTCAATCACGTTATACCAAATAAATCATAGAAAGGAAGAATAAAATGCTAAAACTCGTCGCAACCTTTAAAACCAGTTTAGGAAAGAACCAGACCTGGAGCTTCAATGATCCCGACACTCAAAAGACCGACACAGAGATCAAAGGATTGTTGCAACGTATGACAGAGGTAAAACTTTGTCATAAGGATGGCGCAGACCTCTTCAACACTGTCGAAAGCGCCAAGTACGTCGAAACGATTGAAACCATTATTTTTTAACCAAATACTTTGAGGGGTAGCGGTAGTCTTGCCGCCCTCCTCTACTACTAATTGAGAATGAAAGGATGAGCATCAATGAATGTTATACAAACACTGTCGTTTCGGCAGTTATTCAACTTAAAAGCCAAAACACTCGAACAACGAATCACCAATTTCTACCATAAAACACAAAACAGCAGTGTCACCATCAAATACATTTTAGCCTTAAAAGTACGCTGCCAATTAGGAGCGGCGGAGTTTGATCACTTTCTAAAGGATCTTGTCCGCGAGGTATTTATGCACACCAAAGCTACCCGCACCATGAAACGTCTCTTTTATTATTTTGAAGACTACTTTATGGCACCGGAATGGCGGACTTTGAAACTGAGAGTCTTTCCAGTAAAAAAATTCGGTGAGAAGCTCGTCTCTGTTGCTCGCTCCCTTATTTCATTTGTCCGACCAGAAGAAACTAGCGAACCTTGATGAAACCATGAACCAACCTACGCAGAAAAAATCAAAGAAAGGAACAGAACAATGACCAAGGATTTAATTGCCACCTTTGGAAAAAGTGATGGCGGCACCCACAATTGGAAATATAAAGACCTCGATCCCAATTTGACGGCGCCACAGATCAAAGAAGCTTGCGAATTATTGACGAACTTAGATATTTGTACACAAAACGGCGTAAAACTATTTGATTCTGTGGTCACCGCTAAGGTCTTGACCCATAAAGAAACTCTGATATTTGATCCAGAACATGAGACGAGAGGTGTTCGTTACGATGGCGAACCTGTTGAGGAAACGGTCTGTGAAGAGGTCCATTGCTGTGAAGTTGCGGAAGAACAGGAGAAACCTGCGGCAGTGACGACTCCGAAGCCATCTGCACTACCAACAACACCACATGGTCGCTATTTGAAACAATTAACGACTATCGCTCCACCGGAAAAAGCAGAAACAGCGATTAAAGTAGAAAAAGAGTCGCTTCCACAATCAAGCAATAACCACCTTAACGATCAGCAGCCAGTAGCTATGCCTTTAATGGAAGGCGAGCCATCCAGTCAAGACACGAAAGAACAAAATAGAGTTCTTCAATGGCTGCACAGAATCAGAAAGAAAAACAAAGAAGGACCGCCTGAAACACCACGGGAATAAGCCTTTTCCCAATTAAATCCGTTCATTGACAATCACATACTGCGTAGGGAACAACAGCTATTAACCCCTGCGAATTTCTTTTCACAGGGGCTATCAATTAATTTAGAAAGCGAGGAATCTATATGATACAAATTCCCTTAATCAATTATTTATTCGGTGGAAGTTTACCGATCATGGGCATTTTTTTAACCATGGTGGGCTTGGATCTCACCACCGGATACGTCAAAGCATTAAAAAGCCATACCTGGGTGTCTTCGATTAATCTATATGGCTTGTTTACGAAATTCATTACCTTTTCAACAATTATTTGCGCCGCTGCCTTAGGCAAAATTGCGCCAACTGTAGGAATCACTTTGCCAATCAATGTGGCCTTGATATGGACAGCATTATTAATCATTTACGAGATCGGTTCGATTTTAGAAAATGCCCATGAATTCGGACTGAAGGTCACTTGGCTGCAGAAATGGCTGAGAGTGTTCGAACGCGATGTTGGAAAAACTCCTGATAAAGACGATCAGGAAAATAATGTTCGGTAGATGGCTGTTTTGCGGATTTCACTGTGCCTTTTTGCTATGACTTAGCGAGATGGATGAACAAAAATGGTTCTATAATATTTGGTGTTGTTACTCTTTCTGAGTGAGAACACCAAGTATTTTTTTATACAAAAAGACATTTGGTTGTCCTATAATTAAATCGCTGAACCCAATCATAGGAGGCGAACCAAATGTCCAGTATTAAGAATATCAAATATAAAGATAATTGCCTAGACAAAACCATCAAACAAATCCTAAATATTCATGATTCCAACATTACTTTTCCTAAAGACGCCGTTTCAAAAGAAAAAGTCCATGACAGAATGGCCACCGTCTTTACTGGTCGACTGAGCTATCCGTCTCCTCGGTGTGAGTGTTGCGGCTACGACTCCGTCATCCATCATGGCTACAAAGATAGCTGGATTCAATTACTCCCTTATCAAGAGGTGCCAACCTATCTTCATCTCTATAAACAACGATTTTATTGTAAACAGTGTCACCATACTTTTTCGGCTAAAACCTATTATGTCGCAGAAAACTGTTATCTCTCCCAAGCGCTCAAGTTTGCGATCGCTGTTGATTTAAAGAAGAAAATTTCGATGAAAGATATCGCTCAACGTTACTTGGTTTCCGCTAAAACGGTCGAACGGGTGTTGGATTCTTTTTTTGAAGAACCACGACTGAAGCCCAATTACTTACCAAAACATCTATTGATTGATGAATTCAAAGGAACTAAGGACTGTCAGGGCGCCATGTGTTTTATTCTCAGTGATGCGGATACGGGGAAAATCTTTGATATTTTAGAGGATCGAAGAAGCTTCAAGCTGATCGCTTATTTTATGCGCTTTACTTATCACGCTCGGAAAAACGTTTCTCATGTCGTGATGGATATGAACGCGAGCTATGATTCTGTGACAAAGGTCGTTTTCCCAAATGCTCGGATTTCCATTGATCGGTTTCATGTGATCCAACAACTTAATCGTGCATTTAATAAACAACGGATAAAAACCATGAATCACTTGAAAAAGAGCGACCCGCAAGCCATGAAAAAGTATCGCAAGCTTAAGAAGTATTGGCGAACCATTCTGAAGAAAAATAGAAAAATCAATTATTCTTCGCTCAAACAATACCCGCTTTTCCAACGGAAATACCTGACGGAATCGGAAGTATTGGACTATTTATTATCGATTGACGAGCGCTTACGGACAAGCTATGATGTGTATCAGAATTTGTTGGATGCCTTTGATGCCAAAGATTATAAAGACTTTTACGAACGCATTGATCACTTACCTCCGATGCTTGATCCAGCATTTAAAAAAGCGATTCTTTACTTAAACAAACACAAACAAGCGATTATCAATGCGTTAAAATACCCCTATTCGAACGGAAAACTTGAAGGGAAGAATAACTTGATTAAAGTGATCAAGAGAGTGGCATTCGGTTTTAGAACCTTTCGTCACCTTCGTATGCGAATTCTGATTCAACAGAATCTTTGCGACATTATTTGAGCAAAAAAACAAAAAGAAAAAAGGAAACGCCGAAGCATTTCCTTTCAGTGATTTAATGAGAACAACACGATTTGACTTAGAGCCACAAAAATAAGGCATTTTTCGTATTTTGGAAAGATGCCTTGTTAGATGTTTGTAAATTAGAGAAACGATAGGCGGACTGAAAATCGGATTGTGTGACAGTTATTAATAGGTTGAATGCTTCAGAAGAAATCAGCCTAATACTTTTTTAATCATAGATAAACTTGAGAAAACATACTATTTTGATTCGCTATTTTCCCCGCTATTCTCCTAACAAATTAGAAAAATTGAAAATCATTTTAACCATCTGAGTTGTTCTTCCTAATTCATATGTAGTCGCCTTCTCCACAAATCGAGCGTCTCTCACTCTAAAATCTAATGTCTTTAATTGTAAAGCGTTGATATATCCTGTTACTTGACGGTTCACCTCGTCATCTAATTTAATAAAATAGTCTCTTTTAGTACTTGTGATTGGACAAACCGCCACTAAGCCAGTAACAGCACAATAATTGTTTGTACTTATAACGATAGCTGGACGTTTCTTTTTAATTTCACGATCTGAACTCGGATCAAAATTAATGACAATGATGTCTCCTTGTTCTGGAATGTATTCACTCGTGTCTGCTACCATTAAATCATTTCCCTTCCTACCGGCTTGTCATCAGGAAATCCAGGTGTAACATCTAATGTCTTCCCTTGTGCAGCAGCTTCATCAAAAATATTTTTTTCCTTCTTAATGAATGTGATTGACTCGTTCGGACCCTTTACTGCAATATAGTCAACATTTTCATCGATTCCAAACCTTGTAGGTACCGTTAAAACGATTGCGTTACCCTGTCGTCTTGTTTTCACGATTACTCCTCCTCTTCAATCAAATAAGTAAATACACTGTAAATATATCATGCTAAAAAGTAAATACAATGTTTTACTTTATCGAAAATTGCTACGCTACACTTGTCTCTAATCTATTATTCTGAATTCCGTTTTTCCAAACAAGATAAATTTCATGCTATCTTTCTTTTCATAGTAGATATTTCTTCATCTATTTAACATTTGAGGATTCTCTTTTTTCTAATGCAGAAGAGATATCTTCTTGATATAACTTAGAAATTTTTTTGTACCACTCAAAGATGTAGGTTATCAGTACTTTTAATGCGGCATAAATTGGTATTCCGAAAACTATACCCAATACTCCGAAAATTTTTCCTGAAGTGAGTAAGACAAAAATAATTGTTACGGGATGTATATTTAGTTTACTACCTAAAATTAAAGGAGAAATAAGTCGGCCTTCGATTGTTTGTTCAACAAAAAAGACAATCATCACTTTTAATAGCATCGTAGGTCCTGACACTAAAGCTAGAAATACAACAGGTATCATCGCAATAAAGGAACCTAAATATGGAAGTAAGTTTAAAAATCCTGCGATGATCCCCAGACTTACAGCAAAGTCTAATCCAATTATGGAGAATCCCATAATGAACATGATCAACACTGTCATTGCAACAATTAATTGTCCGCGGATATATTGAGATACCTTTTCATTCATTTCTTTCAGTACCTGTAACGTCGGCTTGCGAAAGCGAGTTGGTAGAAATCTAGTAGCATAATGCGGAAATTTTTTTCCGTCCTTCAATAGATAGAATAGAAGAAAGGGAACTGTTAAAATAACAACGAATACATTTGCTAAGGTTCCTATCAGACTTCCGATACTTTCCAACGTATCCTTAAAAAAGCTCTGGATAATATTTGCTAATGAACTTAATCTGTCGTCGATAATTGAATTAAGTTGTGGTCTAAACCCATTTATCCACTTATTATTGATCAGTTTTTCCAACTGTTGATTGATTTCATCAAAATAGCCTGGTAGGTTATTAATAAAATTTACTATTTGTTCCTGAATTTTTGGTACAACTACTACACCGCCCCAGATAAGCAATCCTAAAATAATAATAAACAACAGCAAAATGGTTAATCCCCGCTTTACCTTATGCCGTTCTAGAAAATCTACGACTGGCACTAAAAAGTAATACAGAATTATCGCTACAATAATAGGAATCCCTACGATTGAAAAGAATTGAAGAATTGGTTTAAATAGATATGAGATTTTTGTGAAGCATATCAGAATGAGTAGCAACAATAGGACAATGAGCAAACTAGTCACTACTTTAGTGTTCAAAATCCACTTCCAAAACCAAGAACCATTTCTTTTCTTATTATTCAAAATATTTCCCCCTCTAAGATAAAGGAGATGCATTTATGTAGCAAAACCTCTTGACCAGAAAGATCTGTAATGACCTTTGAGTTTAGGCTATAAAAAGTGATCTTTATTTATAACTCTTTTCTAGTAATTTCATTCACCGTTTTCTCAACTATCTCTTTTTGGCCTACATGTCAATCATCCTAATTTTATAAGAAGCTTTCATTCAAAAACTACTTTTAGTGATCCTAGACTATAAATAAGCAGTTGGAATCTCTCAGGTTCATCCTTTACGATCGCATCTTCCATTACTGAATAAAAAGATTTTTTGCATTCCTCTTCGTCTAAAACGGTCGTTCGTTTTTTTAATTGTTTAAAAAAAATATGCATTCTAATATCCAGAATGTTGATAATCTGTTGCTGTAGTGATCGAAAAAGACTCAGTTTTAGCTTTTGATTAAGGATAAAAATAGTTTTTGCTTCCTTGAGAAACTTAGCAGATTTTGATATTTCAATAAGATTATCTGTCCAAATCACTAAATCCTCTTTTGTTTTCACATAAGGAATTACCTCTTTAAGCTGGTTTACAAAAGTATTGTTTAATGACTGGATCAGATCTGCTTGATTTTGATAACAAGATAAAAACCTTCTCTTGTTGATTCTTGAAAGCAATAATAATCTATCTAAAGATAAATCAATATCCCTTTTTTCATCTATGATTTTTTTTAGTGTATGCATTAACTGGTTATTCAAATTATTTTTGACCGTTTGATCTGTTAGCTTAAATCGCAATGATAAAACACCTCTACTTTCCACTTGGCAATTCAACTATCAGTGCTATATAAGAAGAGTCTTCATAATTACTCTTTTTAGAAAGTCGATAACCGTCGTTTACAACAACGATAAATTTACTTTTCCCTTTGATAGCTAGTTTCATTAATTTCGTAATATATTTTTGACGAAGATTGCCATTGATTATCAATTTTCCTTTGATCATGCCTATTAAGCTACTGACTTTTTTTATAGAACTATACATATTTTTATGGAATTCTTTAAATGTCACAAAATGTTTGATTCTTTCAGGTTGACTTCCTAAAAGAAGATCTTTTTCATTCAGAGGCGCCCGTGATAGAGTCTGCCTTTGCTCAATATATTTTTGAATTTTATTCCTCATGAGATGTACTCTCCTTCTGATCTTTTCTGTCAATCATTATTCGAGTGTTAAAATAGAACATACACCTATCCGGTATCAATACGTCCACTCTGTTCATTTTCAATTAAAATGAGAGATTAATAACCGAAAATATATATGCTGATACAAAAATAATGCAGTAGACTACCCAAAACACAAAAAACATGGAAAACGGAATGCATCCATTTCTTCTTTTTTCCGCCTAATCCATAAAAAATGGCACCCACACTATAAGCTACACCGCCAGCAAGGAATAGATTGAATCCTTCATTTGTTAGCATGCTATTTAATATATCTGATGCAATTAACACACTGCCTCCCATAAGGAAGTAGCCAATCATCGTAATCACTTTAAAACGATCCAAATCAACTGCATTCAGAGCAATAATCCCGCAGCCAACAAAAATAACCACTCCTAGCAGCATCCAGCCTAAATTCGGTTTTGTCGGTTCCACAACACATAAAGCAAATGGAATATACGTACCAATAATTAATATTGGGATAGAACAATGATCAACGATTTGAAAAAATTTCTTCTCTTCCATCTCCTCGCCTTCTGGAGACAAGCCATGATAGGTACAGGAAACAGCGTACAAAATAATAAGGGACACACCAAATAAAAGCCCTGTTACAAACTGTATCGAGTTCTGATGAGATAACAAAACCTTAATGACCATATCAATTCCTAGAAGTACCCCGACAGCATGAGAAATCACGTTAAAAATTTCTTCTTCTTTAGAGTATTTAGGTAGACTACGGTTTTTTGCGATTGAAATTTTACTCATATACTGCTCCCCAATCATCATTAGAATTTGGTGATACCTTTTTCAGCATGTTAAGAAACCTCTTTTCCAATAAAGGCTCTTTGATACTTCTTGTGAAAGTTACTGTTAAAACATTTCCAGCAGAGACTACACCGCAACTATAGGGCGTATGTGGTTTGGTACTTAACGACATGCTGAATTGTTTAACATATGGTTTCATGGCATTCGGTATTTGCCATACTCCCAAATTAGAAAATGTCATACAATTTCTACCTTTAGCAATCGAGAAAAACAGTTGAACCAACCATTTTTTTAAACTAAGCGGAAAGAAAGAATTCCCTCCTAATTTTCCTAATTTTACGTAAGATGTTACTAAGGAAGATAGTTTTTCCTTAGTTGAATTTGTTCTCAATTGGTCCTGAAAAGATTGGCATAGTTCACCAAAGTCTGATGTTTTCCCGGAACTCTTAGCATAGATTGAGATTGGCACTGAAAAATTTCTCAGAGTGTTGCGATTAAAACGTCTTCTTAAATCAACAGGTATGGAAAGACAAATAGTCTGGCGCTTTTTTGAGTGCTGTTGTAAATCAAACAGTGCGGCAGCTAATACACTCGTTAACAAAGCAGTTAAGGTCACACCATGTAAGGAAGCCAATGCCAATACTTTATCAGTTTTAAAAGAAAATTCTGAAATATGCAGCTTATCGTCTTTACTACCTTCTATCAGATATGAGTTTGAACTTTGAACTAACCTACCTGAACTGCTTACAATGTCCTGATAGGCATCCGACGAACTATTTTTTTCTGATAATTCCTCAATAGTTACTTTATCCGATATACAGCGATTGGAAACGTCGTAACGAATCAATAAATATTCAGCAATTAGTGATTTTAAAAAAATACTTCCGCCAATCCCATCTGCCACAGCGTGAAAGTATTCTAGAATAATACGATTTTGTACATAAAATATTTTAAATGCACATTTATTCAATTCCTCAAATGTCATCGAGAATGACTCATTTTGACTATCTTTAATAATATCAGGTGCTGTATGTAACTTTTCAAAATAGTAATGGTAGCTATCGTGAACTAGACGAACACAAAAAGAGGGAAATCGTCCGATTAATCGATTAAGTGCTACTTGTAAGCTGTTGTGATCAACAGTCTCATTCATAACTACCGATAAACGCACTAGCGATCGATGTTCTTCACAAAAAGCTAATGGAAACATCTTTGCTGCTGTATCGAGCTCTAAAAAATCATCTGCATCAGCTACCATTTTTTTGATGTAACAATTTGAATTTGTCATATATTATTTCTCCTCAATAAAACAAGTTGTTTCCAACTCTTTATTCTCTATTGTTTTAATATCCCGCCAATTCCAAAAGCCCCGGGTCCGCTGTGTGTAGAAATAATGCACCCTGCTTTAAACCAGAGAATTTTTTTAACATGATATTCATGTAAGCATATTTCCTCAATTTTTTTTCGGCTCTCTTGTCCTAGTCCAGGAGAATAAACAAAATAGATTTCATCCAAACTGATAGTCATAGAAGAAAAAAAATCAGCCAATATTTTTTTACTGACAGATTCCATTTTTCCTCGATACTTCTTAGTGGCGATTAGTAATCCGTTTTGCATTTCAATCAATGGTTTGATATTCAATAACTGTGTCATCAAATATTGAGTGTTGGAGCATCGCCCACCTGCTTTTAAGTAGTAAGTGTCATTAACGGCAAAATGAAATTTCATTCGTTTAGATAATTCCTTGATTTTATCCAGTAATACTATTGGTTCGATATCTGGAAATTTCTTAATGTATCGAGCCGTACTTATCACAAGGGCCCCTAGTCCTCCACTAACCTGTTGGCTATCCACACGATAGATATCTTCGTAACCGATAGAGCCGATTATCGAGTTTTGGTATGAGGAGGTCGTTTTAGCTGAGTAAGCAATATGAATGATGATTGAATTAGGTAGTTCCCTTCGTATTTGGTCGTATATATGTTCAAAATCTGCTGGATTAGGAGCGGAGGTAGTCGGAATAGATTCTTTTTTAGCTAAAATCTGCTCGGGACTTATTTCACCATCAGCATATGTCTTCCCTTCAAATTGAACATACATAGGCACTATTCTAATTCCATATTCCTCAGCTAATTCTGGTGAAATATCTGAACCACTCTCTGTTAGCAATACATAATGTTTCAATATATATTTCCTCCGATTCATAATTTTATTCACTTTACTTTTTTATGCTTTTTCAATAGCCGATTATCAAACCCTTCTGTTCGGCATAAAAGCTACACAAGCCACGTGTTGGAATAATTGTTACTTCGGAATCGCTCCAGATATTTTGGATTTCGTTCTTCAGTCTTTTGGCAAATTCTGGGTTTTGGCAATGACTAATCACTACTGATTTAAGCTGTTCTTCTTTTTGTTTTAGCCCGTTTAAGATAATGTTTATTGCCTTCTTTTTGCCTCTTACAATTCCTCTCATTTCGATAGTTCCAGTTTCATTTGCGCTACCAACCCCTAAAAAACCAAATTTATTTGCAACAAATCCTGTCAATTTATGGATTCGACCGTTTCTAACTAGATTATCAAATGATGACAGTGCAAACATCACTTGGGTCTGAGTCATATAAAGCTGTGACTGGCTAACAACTTCCTCAAAATTTTTCCCAAGTTCAATGAGTGTACAAATTTTTCTTACCAATAACACCATTTCTGGTCCGACGGATAAAGAATCAATAATGGTGATTTTTTTATCTGGATACTCTTCTAGGATCATATTACGAGCAGCGCAGGCACTATTATAACTACCCGAAAGACCGCTTGTGAGGGTGATCGCAATGATGTGTCCTGCTTCTTTAAACTTTTCATACCAAGCACCCGAAGAAGGACATGAAGTGTGGCTTGAATCATCTGTGCTTTTCATTTTGGCAACAAGTTTATCAATATCTAAACGATCATCGTCTATAAAATGAGTTTCTCCAATACTAATAGTAAACGGAACAGTTGAAAAATGAATATTCTCATATTCCAACTCAGTGCTAAATAAATCAATACTTGAATCTGCTACAATATTCCATTTCATTCAGAAAGTCTCCTATCTAAAATTCTTATCTAAATTGAGTATACTTCTCGTCTGTGTTTGCTTCGTAAATTCGAAGCAGAACATAGTTTACCTTCAGTTTACTCAAAAAAACGTCAGCTCTATACTAGAGTATTGACGTTTTCGTTTTAAAAATTTATAGCTGATTGTAACCCTGTGTTACACATGTAAGATGAATAAAATCATCCCTCGACGCTTTACTGCTTCTTTTGATTTTCACATGCATTAATTAACTTCTTCAAGTCTTTTCTTATACAAATAGAATGTCTCATTTGCGATCGGATAGTCAGCGATTGTACCGATTAAACTGTACCCTAATTTTTCATAAAATTCAGGCGCGCTGTTTGTAGTAGTTTCTACAAATGACATAATGCAGCCTTTTTTTTGGGCAATGCTTTCAAATTCAAGCAGCAATTTTCGTCCTGTTCCGGCCCCTCTTGCCTCTGGCTCTACAAAGAGGCCTTCAACATGGCAAGAATAGCTTATATAGTTAATTTCACCGTTTAATCGCCCAACAGCTTCATCATTTTCATTCAAACAGACAAATCCGACATGTTCATTTTCTTTCAATACTTCTGATTTCCGATAGCTAATTCCTAATTTTTTAGCATAATAATTAACTAGACTTTCATACATTAACTTTTCATTTATCATATAATCTATTTCTTTATCAATAGCCATAAGCTCCTTTAGTAGAAATTATATGGTAACCCATCCTTCTTCTTGATTTGCTGGATTTTAAATTTCAATCAAAAGATGGACATTATGAATCTTTAGTTGGGATTGCTTCAATCATAAATCTTAAAAGCAGTCATCACCGTCCTTCTTTTAATTTATGATTCTATTTATAATTATACTTTGTTATCGTTTCCAATTCGTAAACATAAAGGACAAGTTAATTTACTATCAGTTTACTTATATAAAAAAGCTAAACCCATCAGCTTTACAAAGAAGGCTGACGGATTTAGCATTTTCTATAACTTAGTTTTTAAAGGAAGTTCAACTATAAATGACGTGCCCGCTGATACTTCACTTTTCACTGTAATCGTTCCCTGACAAAGTTCTACAACACGTTTAGCGATAGAAAGCCCTAATCCGAGTCCTTGCTGAGCGTGTGAGGAATCTCCTTGAAAATATGGATTAAATAGTGACTGCAGCGTCTCCTCGTTCATCCCCTCACCTGTATCCGCTATTCTCACAACTACCTGTTCGTTTTCAAGTGAGGTACTAATTGATATTTCTCCACCATCTGGAGTGTATTTAATAGCATTATCTAGCAAATTAATCCATAAATGCTGCATCATTTCCTTATTACCTAAAAATAAGATTGAGGTAAATTCTCCCTTAAGATCAATATTTTTTGCTAACCATTTGGGTGATAAAATGATTGAACACTGACGTAATTGTTCACTTAAGTCATATTCTTCGACATCAGTCACAATCTGTTGAGAAGACAATTTTGAAAGTAGGATTGTATTGCTTGCTAAGTTGGACAGCCTTGCTGATTCAGCAACAATGATTTCGAGGTACTGTTTTTGCTCCTCTGGTGGTAATTTTTTTTCAAGTAATAGTGAAGCAAATCCATTTATTGACGCAATCGGTGTTTTAAATTCGTGTGAGTAGTTATTTATGAAATCGTTTCGTAGCAACGAAACACTTTCAAGTTCAGCACACATCTTATTGAAACTAGAGTAAATTGGAGTAATAGTTCCTTTGCTATCCTGTGGTATCCTGATAGAGTAATTTCCATCAGCAACGCTTCTAATAGCATCGTAAAGTGTGGTTACTTCTTTCACTCGTTTGCGATGTAACACTGCATTTAGAGGAGCCAATGTTAAAATAAAGATTACTAATGTACCCAGCGATGAATACCCAGCAGCTTCGTAGGTATCCTTGACACCAAAAATATCGGTCACTAGCCAAGTCATAAACATAAATGACGATAGCGCGATAAAGACTATCGTGATAGTTTGAAAAAGCAATTGTGGTAAAATATTTTTCGTGAGTTCGATCAGCTTCCCCTTATTTTCTGTCATTTTCTTCATTTATTATCCACCTGTTCAGCTATCTCAATCTTATAGCCCAAACCCTTTATCGTAACAATCTTAAACTCAGTTATTCCTAATAGCTTATTTCGAAGTCTGCTGATATGGGTCTTGATAGTATCTTCTCCACTCTCCACATTTATTCCCCAAATACTATCAAGTAGCTGTCTTTTAGAAAAAATCTGATTGGGATAAGATAAAAGCTTAAATAAAAGATCGAATTCCTTTTTAGGCAGTTCAATATATTCGTTGTCCGTGTAAACCGCATATTTCTCAGAGTCTATAATGACATTCCCAACTTGAATTTTTTTACTTTGAGCGATCCTAGAACGTCGTAATAGTGCTGCTACTCGCCAGATCAATTCTTCACTACTAAAAGGTTTTGTCATATAATCATCTGTTCCAAGAGAAAATCCTTGCTGTTTATCATCAAGCGTTTCCTTAGCCGTAAGTAGTAAATACGGTGTAGTATAGCCTTCTTCCCGAATGGTTTTTAATAATTCATAACCATTCATGCGTGGCATCATAATATCCGCGATAATTAAATCAATGCCACCTTTATGTATTATCTCTAATGCCTCTATGCCGTCACAAGCACTTACCACCGTATATAAATCATTTAATCTTGCTGCAGTTAGCAATCGCATGCTTCTATCATCTTCTACAATTAGTATTTCCGCCATAAAATCACCCCGCTTATTATGTATTCTATCATAGCTTTTTGAAATTAATAAACTGGAGATTTTCTAAAATGATTTCTTCAAAAAATAATGGCCTCATTATTAACAGAGGAACCATGATCCTTAATCCTGTACTAATCGGGAATATCACCTCTGCACATTACGGATTAGCAATGGAGAAAATCGACATTGCTTATTAAATAGAAAAAAGACATCGATCCCTATAAACAGTGCTTTCATATAACTAACAATAGCTTACATGTAGTTACGAATAATTAATCATTCGTAACGATCTGCTTTGTCATTTACTAGCACACGTCTAATATTGTAAATAAATGATCTAAATTAAAACCCACCATTATAATACTGAGTCTCTAGCTTATTAATGGTGAGTAAATATCTATATTCAGCTTATCCTGAATAACCATAAAATTCAGGAATCCTATTATTTTGAATTCTTTTCTGCCATCGAATTGAGCTTAAAAAATGCACAGTCTTCCCTATTTTCATCTCATCTATAAATTTAATCCTAAGCATCTAATCAAGTGTTTTTAATTCTGACCAGAATTCTTTATTGTATGGCTGCTTTACAAGAAAAGTGTCGGAAACAAGAGCACGCGCATTCTTTATTAGCTGAACATCATCATCTATATAGATTACGTCAAAGTCTTTTTGAAGGTTGGCTAATACTTTTTCTTTGTCACCTGAACCGTTATAAATTCCGCAATGCAGACGTTCTTCTGGAATAGTAATGTTCCACGCTGAAAAATACTCTTGTAGAATTTTTAAGGGACTGCCGGTTAGAAAATGACACGTGCTTTCATGCTCTTTTACCAGATTATAGACTGGTTTGAATGGAGCAGTCATCAATAATTCTTGCATGAAAAGCTCCCCTGTCTTTTGCTGCAATTCCAGTGTGTAAGACACATGAAAAGCATCCTCAAGAATTTGCATTTCGGTTTCGATATCTGTAACACTATGCAAATTGGTATACCAGAATTCTTTAGACATATCAATTCCAAGTATTTGACTTGTCAGCTCAACAATTAAATCTTCAGAATTTACCAATGTATTGTCAAACCCAAACACGTATATTTTTTTTTCATAGTCAAAACTCCTTACATTTTCCAGAATTAATTCATCGAATTGTTAGTTAAATCCGTGCCATTCGATTCAATCACTTTTTTGTACCAATCAAAGGATTTTTTCTTGGAGCGTTGCAATGTTCCGTTGCCATCGTTAGCGTTTTTTATTATCTCTCCTGTACAATAGAAAATGAGAAAAATATTCTATCTTCCTAACATGCCATAGCAGTTACCCATAGTTCAGCCTGCGGAGAAAGTCATCCTTCTACTCTCCAAAAACGATAATTTTCTTACCAGTATTGCTGCCGTTTTGGAAATCTAAATGTGCTTGTTTTATTCCTGCAAGATCAAATGGATAACGTTTATCAACAAGAACAGCTAATTTTCCCTGACTGTAAAGTTCAATGGCATGTTCCCATTCTTCAAGAGAAATAAAGCCCATTGAATATTGAGCCGTGATTCCTAATTGTTCCGCTTTTTCTTGATCAGGCACTGCGTTCACTGTAGTAATGCGTCCGCCTGGCTTCACCACTTGATAGCTTTTTTCTAGTGTTGCAGGCCCGGTTAAATTAACAACCAGATCCACATCCGATACGAGCTGTGTAAAATCTTGTGTTTGGTAATCAATGGTTTCATCTGCACCTAATGATTTCATATAATCGCTTTGTGCAGCCGAACCTGTGGCGAAAACATACGCCCCAGCATTTTTGGCTAACTGGATTGCTTTGGAGCCAACACCGCCAGCTCCGCCATGAATCAACACTTTTTGTCCCGTCTTCACTTGTCCGTCTCTAATCGTGGAGGCCCAAGCAGTCGCAAGTCCTAGATAGAGACCTCCAAGCGGCTCAAGGTCTAGTTCTTTAGGGACAACTGCAACATTACTATCCTCTTCAGTCAAGATATATTCCATATATGTATTCATGTTAGAAAAACCAGCGACATGATCGCCTACTTTAAAACGCGTTACCTCTTCTCCAACCGTTGACACTACACCGGAAAAATCTTGTCCCAATGAGTGAGGCAGCGGAGGAAACATGTCTTTAGGCATAGTTGGTGCAGGACCAGATTGACGAATAACCATATCAGGATCATTCACACCGATTGCCGCGGTCTTAATCACTAGTTGATGCGCAGAAGGGCTAGGAATTTCTACCTCTTCCATTTCCATAACATCTACTGAGCCATATTCTTTTAATATCATTTTTTTCATAAGCGTACTCCCTTCAACTTTCTGATGATTAGCATAGTCCTTTCTCAACGATTTGAATAGTACGTTATTTTTTTAGAAATACTATCCTGTGAGATAGAAATGTATGAAATCAATGGTGACTTAGAAAATAAAAAAACTAAAGCACTAATGCTCTAGTTTTTCTTGATCGTATGCATTCGCAAATTTTTCCAATTCCTGTATGACAGGCAAGAATTTCTCACCCATTGGCGTCAGCGAGTATTCCACTTTAGGAGGCACCTGCGGATAGACTTCCCGACGAATCATCTCATGACTTTCTAACAGCTTCAGATTTTTTGTTAAGTTCGCTTGTGTCACCATTGGCAATTTCCTGCTTAATTCACCAAAGCGCAACGTCTCTTTACTTAGAAAATATAAGATGACCATATTCCACTTGCCATTCACGATCTTTTGAATATTAGAGATTGGGCAAGATTCAAAGGTTTCTGTTTCATCAAAATCTTTCATATTAACTTCTCCCTCAGTTTCTCAAACAGCTCTTTCTAACTATATGCTATTTCAACTCAAGTAACAAATCAACGAGAGAAAGATTTTGAGAATCAACCTTCTTCTCCGCCAAATACTTTCTTAGTAATAGCAGATCATCACTTGGAACCAGGTTCTTCGTAAATATAATTCAACCAAAATTCTTCTACCTTTTGATTGAACTCCTTAGTAGGATATTTTCCTCTCAAATCGAATGTATGAGGCAAGTCATCAGAAAACTTTATTTGATAATTGTATACACTATTAGATTTCTTCGATTCTTGTTTAAACAATCCAACATCCGAAATTTCTGACCAAATTTTGGTTTTTAACAGCCATCCTTCCTGGTAAGTAACTCCCCTTTGATCCAGACGATAAAGTATGCCGCCATGTTTCAATACAAAAATAGAATCCTTGATACCTGAATAGATCAGTAAAGAAGCAAAATAAATAAGAAAACCAAAAAAGAAAATAACCCCTGTCGCTAAAGCCATTCCAAGTAAGGTTAAACTAAACAATATATTTAACCTATTAGGCTCATTAAAATAAGGAAATAGAAACCAAAAAGAAACACCAAGTACAATTAATAGGATCATCATACCCGCACAAATTAACATAGCAGCATCTCGCCATGTAATTTTTAGTTCAAAAACTTTATCCATCTTTAGCTGCTCCTGTTATTCTTACTTCTTCTCTTGACTAATCTCGAACGATAATAATGGTAACGAAGAGCGCTTTAATAGTCAAGATAGGAAAAATGAGTAGTGTAGTAAGAAATCATAAATGTCAGTGAGCTGATTTCAAAGATAAATTGACTGTAATACTTTGAATGTTTCCTTACTATTCTGCACTATTCTCCTGTATCTACTCTAAAAATTAAGATTGAATAGATTCCTCACTTATTTAATTGATCCAATCAAGAATATCCCTAGTGTAATTACTGCTGCTCCAGCACTGATCATGCATAATTCCTTTCTAGTCTTTCGTACCTTCAAAATAAAGATGCCCGCATAAATAGAAATCAATACCGCCATCTGAGAAAAGGTAAAACTTTTTGCTACTCCAATGATTGGCATGGCAAAAAATAAACTTAAATTAGCGATACTCCAAGCAATCCCAGTTCCCAAATTCTTTACAACCTGTGACCAAGCGAATTCTTCTCGTTTAATAATCGTTAAGCATAGTGAAGAGAACCACATCCCGATCGACTGTGGAAATAATACCACTGCTCCGCTAACTAGAAGAGCTTGCGGCAATGTCACATAAATTGTTAATGCAGTTGAGGATAGTAATAAAAGAGTGATAGCTTTGCGTTTTATCGTGTTCGACTGCTTTTTCCCCTGTTCTTCTATATAAGAGGTTAAACGAATTCCTAAAATGATTAACAAAATTCCAGTCATTCCAATCATTATCATAGTAAGATTGGTCCATTCTTTAAAAAAAATTGCCGCGATAAAGGTTGTCCCAATTAATTGAGTTCCATTTGAGATAGGCATCGCCTCAGACACTGGCAGTAATTGAAAGGAATTGAATTGCAAATATTGTCCAACAGACCAGAAACAGCCTGAGAGAAATGCTGCTGTAAAACTAAGCCAATCATACGTAAGTTGAACAATCACGGTAAAGATAATTCCCAGTAAGAGTGCTGTCGTAGAAGTTCCCAGCAGCTGATTGATCGGCTTCGCCTTCGTTAAATTCGCAATAATCGGCATAAGCCCCCACCCAAGAGCGGGTAATAAATATAAAGTAGCCATTAATTTCTCCTAAACACAAAATAATTTGCTCAAGAAAAGACTGAGCGTAAAACCCAGTCTTTGTTCTTGGTTTAAAATTTAAATAGTCCATCCTGTAGTGTCACGATTTGATTTTCGATTAGCAGCTGTCCCTTAGTCATCTCCGGAAAGACCACGATGATCGTGTCATCTTTTCCACTTTTTTCTATTTGGTGTAGATCCATCGAAGCCAATAGAGTACCAGCTTTTACCTTTTGTCCCTTTGTTACTTTGACTGAAAAAGGCAGCCCCTTTAGTTCCACCGTGTCCAATCCCATATGGATCAAAAGTTTTTCACCGGACTTACATTCAATTGTAATAGCGTGCAGCGTCGGAAAGATGCTCTCAACAATTCCTTCAATCGGAGCATAGACATGGCCATCATGTTGAGTGATTGCAAAGCCTTCCCCCATCATTTTTGAAGAGAAAACCTCATCTTGAACTGCTTCTAAAGGAAGAACTCGTCCATTTGCTACAGATTTCAGAGTATTTTTCGTTTTAAAAAAGAGCATCCTCTCATCACCTCTATACTAATTTTGGCCAGTATTCTTTATTGGCTTCAATCATTTCATCTAAAATTTTCTTTGCTACGCGAGCATTTGGTACTGTTTGATTCAACGTAAATGCTTGCAATGCTTTTTGATAAGAACCTTCAAAATAGGCATCAACTAATAATTTTTCTGCTGCTACTTGTGCCTCCATCAGCCCTTTATGAAAATCACAGATCGGTTTCCTTAGAGAAATCGGTTCTACACCTGTTGCGCCAACATAAGCAGGTACTTCAACCACTGCATCTGGACGAAGATTCGGAATCGCTCCTTGGTTAGGAACAATCAGCATGAAGCGGCGACGTTCATCATTCAGCAAAGAGGTTGCCATGTCTACGATGTACTGACCGTGCTCCCCAAAATTAAAGTTCAAGACATCCTCCGTTACTCCTTCTCGGATCTTTCTTGCCATTTCCCTTGTGTTCTTTTCCCGACCTTCCATTACCATATTGGCGCGTGTGTAATTTTTATCAGCATGTTCCACGACCATATCTGGATATAGATAGTACTCTAAATAATTATTCGGAATATTTTGCGGGAAATTTTTTGTGATAACAGACATCATGCTGAAAGCCTCCTGCCATGTTTTATCTCCAGCATTAAAATCCGCTACTTCCATTTCCTGAGTTGTTAATTTTTCAATGATTTCTGGCATCACATCGCGCTTCAGATTTTTATCATAGATCGAAGTATACCAGCCAAAATGATTCAGTCCATAATAAGTTGGAATCCAATTTTTTCGATCATAGCCATAATTGACAGCAATCGTTTCTTCGATTGAAATCGTCATGTCACAGGCATTGATCATTTTTGCTTTTGGATATTGTCTCCGAACAGCCTCTGAAACAATTGATTCCGGATTTGTATAATTTAAAATCCATGCTTCAGGCGCATACTTTTGAACATAGCCAACAATTTCTAATAGACCATTCATTGATCGCATACCATAAGCAAACCCGCCTAATCCGCAGGTTTCTTGTCCGACTAAGCCATGACTTAAAGGAATTTTTTCATCCTTTTCACGCATCATCATACCACCGACACGAATCTGTGAAAAAATGAAATCACAGCCGGTAAACGCTGTTTCAGGATCTTCGGTTGATGAAATGACCACATCCTCAAATCCTTCTTTCTTCAACATGTATTGAATAATCAAATACATGTCGGCATTTCTCTGAGCATCAATATCGTATAAACGAATCTCTGAAAGCGGTAAACGATCTGCATTGTTTAGCACCGCTTGAATGATTCCTGGTGTATAAGTACTGCCTCCGCCAGCAATCGTAATAATTTGTTTCTTTGTCATTATTCTCTTCCTTTCTACTGTTCCAATAATTTATTGAACTCAGCCATTACGTAAGTAACCTCTAACCCAATAATAATTTGATAATTTTTTTCTGTCGGTTTGATCACACCGCTGACACCTAACTGTTTGATTCGTTGTTCATCGACGATCGTTGGATTTTCAACCTCAACTCTCAAACGTGTATTACAACTGAAGGCATCTGAAACATTCTCTTTTCCGCCAAAGGCCTGCAGCATTTTCTTTGCCATATACTCATAATTCTTGCTGGCTAATCCGAGTTCCTTTTCTTCTTCTACTGCTTCAATTCCATATTCTGTAGCTGCTTCTCTGCCTAACGTTTGAATATTACATTTTTTGATTAGGTAATAGAAAGTAAAATAATACAGGGCGAAAAATACGATTCCGACTGGAATGATAAGAATAGCGTTGGTCGCAATTCTAAAATTAATTAAATAATCCACAATACACGCACCAAATGTAAAACCAATCCGAATATTCAACAAGTAACACACGATTCCGGCAAGCCCAGCAAATAATGCATGTACGACATAAAGCATTGGAGAAAGGAACATAAAACTGAATTCGACTGGTTCAGTGATATTGGAAATAAATGACGTTGCCGCCCCACTACCCATGATTCCTTTGACCATCTCTTTGTTTTCTTTGAATGCCGCACGATAGATAGCAAAACAAATTGCAGGGACGCCAAACATCATGATAACGAAGAAGCCTGATAAAAATAATCCTGCTTGTGGATCGCCGTTGATAAATCGTGTCATCTCACCACGGAATACTTCGCCACTTGGCGAGGTGTAACTTCCTAAGTCATAGTAAACGTATGTGTTCAGTACATGATGGAGTCCAAAAGGAATCAGCAACCGATTAAGGAACATAAAAATCCCCACTCCTAAAGCCCCCATATTAACTAATAAGCGCGCAAAGCTATCAATTCCGGCTTGGGCGAAGGGCCATAAAAAGCCAAACACCACCGAGGTGACTGTCTGTAATATCATCACCATCGTCAACGGAAACTTTTCCCCTGCAAAGTAAGAGAACACCATTGGTAATTTTTGTTCCTTGAAACGATTGTACGTCCAAGCTGCGATAAGCCCTGAGATTATCCCACCGAAGATCCCCATATTGACAGCCGGATTCATAATTTCTAAACCCTTTTTCAATGTTGCAATTGCTAGAAATCCTGTTAGTGCAGGAATACCTTTGTCTTTGGTCTTAGCAAAGCCAATCGTTACTCCGATTGCAAATAGAATATCCAAATTTCCAAATACTGCATTTCCCGCAGCCCCAATAACAGGAATATTCAACATGTCGTCTGCTGAAAGACGCATGATCAATCCGGCCAGAGGCATCGCTGCCACTGGAAGCAGCATCGCTCTCCCTAATTTTTGTACATTTGCTTTTAAACTCGACATTTTAAACTCCTCCTCATTTTAAATATCTTTGTAAGTTACCAACTCAATCAAACAATCCCTTTTAACCTGCAATGCAAAATCTGAATGAATCAGAAATTCCACCTGATTAACCCTTGGATAAACAAAACTTGAACCCTCTAATAATTGCTGATCAAGATATGCTGTGTGACACATGATTTCGATGGTTTTATCTTCGCGTAAAAGCGTTAGTAGCTGTTCTAAATATTGTTCGATTGAACAATCAATTTGCCTTTTATCCTCAATTGTTTCGCCAACATCATCAAAATATGGTTCAAAATAATCGACATGCTGAACCTCTGCTTTTCTCTCAAAGTTCCCGCGAACTGGCAGATCATATTTTTTAGCCAATGCAATGACAACTTCCTGATTATTATCAAAGGTGTGCGTATGATGGTGACTATCTAAGTGGGTTGGGATAATTCCGGCTCGATAAACCTTTTGAATTTGAGCATTCCACTCTTGATATAGCTGATCGTTGTCAATTTCAAAGGGCTTTGTATAAAAAGATAATTGCTTAAATTGATCGCCCTCCACCAAACTATCGACATTTTCCAATAAAGGTTTCCCACAGGTCAGTGTCAGATGAACACCCACACCTAAATCTGGTAATTCTTTTTTCAGCTTTACCGCATGTTCAAATCCCGGCATATTTGCCATCAAAGTCGTTGAAGTTAATATTCCTCGTTGATAAGCATCAACTATGCCGTAATTCACACCATGGCTGTAGCCAAAATCATCTGAGTTAAAGATTACTTTTCCCATTCTTTCCATCCTTTCTTTTTATACTAAAAATAGACGCAACCTAATGATCGCAGAAATGAATGCTCGCTCTGCATCAAAAGGTTGCGCCTACCGAATAGTTACGCCCTTGATTATTGAATTCTCGCTAAATGAATGGCCAGATAAACGACTTCGTTTTCCTGCACATCCAACTGAAATTTCTCTTCGATCATTTTTTTGATCGCTGTTGCGGTCTGATAAGGTTCACTTTCTTTAAAGGTACTGGTGAAAAATCCAATGTTTTCAGTTGGTGACTCTTCTTGATAAATCAGACGTTTCACTAAAAATTTGATATGAATCATCATACGATGATAGGTTAATGAGTCTTTATCAAAATGATAATCATAAGATTCCTCCAAATCCTCAAGAATCGTCTTTGTCATTTCTAATATCTTTAAGCTGTTTAAACTATTTCTTTCGCCTAGTTCCGCATTGATAATATGCATGGTAATAAAACCAATTTCATTTGCTCCCAACTCTGTGTTATAGCGTTGATTAATTAACGCCACGACTTCATTCGCCGTTTCATACTCTTCCGGATAGAGCAATTTCATTTCCGGCAACATGATTGCTGTCACCTGACTGTCTTCTTTCTTACGCTGAATCGCAAAATAAATGTGATCCGTCAAGGCAATGTAAATGTTTGAATCTAACGGTGTAGAGATTCTTTTCGAGATAAATTGAATGATCTCCTCGGAAAAATCAATGAATTCGATAGGGATTTGAGCGGCCATCTCACTAAACATCTTGGTCTTCTCTTTGGTATCCAAAGTAAAAAACTTATCCGCCAGTGCTGGATCAAATACCTGATCAACGAAAGCAGAAAATCCAATTCCCTTACCCATAGCGATTTTTTCAATTCCCTCATCATCAATTAAAATCACATTATGACTGATCTTTTTAACAACTTTCATTAGTTGCACCGATCCTCTCTGAAAAACATTCAAATTTTTATTTAAAAAACAAAAAAACGACCCAAGGAAAGTGTCTTTCCTAGGTCGTGCCTAATTTAATAGTTGCACCCTATCTGTTTACACGCTCAATATAGCAAATAAAAAAAGCGCTGTCAACGCTTTTTTTATTTATTTGTTTTCTAATTTTAAATTCTATCAATAGCAAGGTGAATGATTATTGATAGATATTTCAACACTTTTTCTTTAGAACTAACAGTTTCTTAGATAGTTTGAAAAATCCTTTTAAGATCATGCAAAACACTTCCCCAAAAAAATGGGAAGTGTTTTTTCATTCTTTCGCTACTTTTTTATATTTCTATAGCTAACTCTGATTCATAGGGTATAGAAGGTTGAGCACCATACCGTTGGACTGTCAAAGAGGCCGCTTTGCTTGCATACGTGATTGCTTCTTCGATATTTTGTAAATCATGAGATAATTTTGATGCAAACGCACCAATGAATGTATCTCCTGCAGCAGTTGTGTCCACTGCATGAACTTCAAAAGCAGGCACCAATCCTGATTTATCTTCTGCGATAGAGTAGAATGCTCCTTTACTTCCTAATGTGACAATGAGAACCTTAACTCCCAACTCGTGAATTTTATTTGCTGCACTAACTAAATCACTTTCACTAGTAATTTTAACACCAATAATTGTCTCTAATTCTATTTCATTTGGTATTAAAATATCTGTCGCATGAATAATTTTTTCAGGCAACATTTCAAGTGCAGGAGCAGGATTTAAAATTGTGGCAGCAGAGCCTTTTTGAGCAATTTCAAAACTTCTTTCAATACTATCGAGATTGGTTTCCAGTTGAGCAATTACATAATCACTCGAAGAAATCGTTTCTTGATTCTTTAAAATATGTTCATTAGAAATTTCTTGGTTGGCTCCTCCATAGATTACAATACTATTTTCTCCACTATCATCAACAGTAACATAAGCACTTCCTGTTCTTACGCTATCCAAATGAGCAATCCCTACTGTATTGATTCCATCTTGGTCAAGCAAATCGACAAGCGTTTTTCCACCATCATCATTTCCTACGGCTCCTATAAAATTCACAAGAGCACCGCTTCTGGCTGCAGCAATTGCTTGATTAGCTCCTTTTCCACCACCGTTTGTAAATACTTCTTTTGAATGAATCGTTTCACCCGGTTTCGGGAAATTCTCTGTACGAATCGTTGTATCTAAATTAACACTTCCTACTACTGTAATCTTATTCATTTCTGCACTTCTCTCCAATTGTCTTCACATACATGTATTCGATAGTAATTATCTTATGAAAAATACTTGATCGTATCCATCGTCAATTCTCTGAATTTTTCTAAATCAAGATTAAAAGCAACTTGAACATTTTTTTCTTTCTTATCGACGTCATCATAATCAACTACGGTACTGCCTAATGCTAATGTATCACTGGTCTCTACCTGTACATTCATTGGATATACAGTAAACATATCCGGATCAATAACATAAGCGACAGCACATGGATCATGCATATGGATACCCTCGACGTGCGTTTCATCAGCCCAGAATGGTCGTGTAGTTGTTAAATTGAAAAAATCTAATAGATCAGCCATTGTTGTGGCTACTTGATTCCCAATATTACGAATTTCTTTGATATCGTCTTCAAATAATTGAGCTTTTAATGTCACATCTAAACCAAACATAGCAACTGGAACACCTGAATTAACAACAATATCTGCCGCTTCAGGGTCCACATAGATATTAAATTCCGCGTGAGGCGTCATATTCCCGCCAAAACATGCGCCTCCCATAAAGGAAATCAGTTCGATTTTCTCTTTTAGTTCAGGATGTGATAATAAGAAAATCGCAACGTTTGTTAACGGTCCAGTAGCGATCAGAGTAATCTTCTCATCTGATTCTCTCAAAATTTTTGCTATCAGATCGTTCGCCGAAATATCCAAATCCGCAATTTTAGATTCTGGTAGTTCGGCACCATCTATACCAGATTCACCATGAACATCATCTGCAATAATCAATTCACGACGCAACGGCTTTTTCGCGCCTCTAACAACAGGTATTCCTTCACTTTTTGCCAGTGTTAATAATCTCTTCGCGTTAATATATGTCTTTTCCGGAAGTTGATTCCCAGCTGATGTAGTAACTGCTAATAAATCAATCTTCTCTGAAGCAATAGCCATTAATAACGCTAATGCGTCATCATGACCTGGATCACAATCTAAAATCACTTTTTTTGCCATTTTGAATCCTCCAATGCTTTATTATTCCTATTTATTTTGTTGAATTTTTTCACCGTGAGTGTAAATCATTTTTTTAGTGACAATGAATATCACAAGCGCTGCTAAAACTATTACACCGCCAATTAAGAAAATATTTGCATATGTTGAAGCCGCTCCTGCTGCTGAACCGACAACACTACTACCAGACATAACACCAGAAGACATCATCCCTCCAAATACGGCAACACCAACTGACCCAGTGATAGCTTGTACCAAGTCATTGACACCTAATACACGACCAGATTCCTCAGGAGCAACTGTCAAGGTTGCTGTATCTACAATTGGTGAGTAAAAGAATGAAGTTCCAAAATAATAAATACATGGTGCAAATGCTAACGCCCAAACTTTACCGTGAGGAATAGCAAAAGCAATAGCTAACAAACCTAGACCCATAAAAGATAGCGCCATGATAATAGCAGCTGAACGACCAATTTTTTTAACAACCGGCCCACAAACGAATCCTAAAACCGCTGCCAATAAAATTGAACCAACCAACAACAGTGATACTTCTGCTGAATCAATCCCAAAAACATTTAGTCCGATGGCATTAACACCCGCGTTTAATGTGTAGCTGAAGAAGTATCCAATGAATATAACTGACATTGTTGCTATCAATGCAGGATTTTTCAAAAATTCTGGTGTGATAAAAGGATTTTTTGCTTTATTAATATAAACAATAAATAGTACTAACGTTACAACAGATGAGATAGCCCAAAACGCGTTCATATCAGTGAAAAACATCGTCATCGCACCAGCGAATGCACCAATCAAGATGAAGCCAATCCAATCAATATTTGCTCCTTCTGCACGTTCATCAGGTAAATTTTTCGCCAACGACGGAATAAATAGAACAGAAATAATTGGAACAGCGAACAACCAACGCCAATCAATTTTTGTAATGTAGCCAGCGGCAACAACACCTAAAGCTGCTGAAAAACGAAAGACAGCTACAAAAATACCATAATAGATTACGCGATTTTCTTTTGCAATATACTTTGAAACTAGAACTAAAAAGACAGAACCGGCCACTTGTCCACCAGCAGATTGTAAAACTCGAGCAATAACAACTGCCCAAATACTACTAGGTCCAAACCCAAAGCCAATGATAGAACCTAAAACAAAAATAATTACTCCAAATAATGTCATTTTTTTCAATGAAACAAAGTCACCCAGCGCTCCATAAACTACGCAGACAATTCCTAAAATAATTCCTGGAATTGAAGTGATTAAAGGAGCTAAGTTGGTGGCTCCCAACTGTTGTCCAATATTGACAAAAATCATACCAAAAGCCTGTTGTTCCAAAATACCAAATGTGAATATCAATAAAATCAATGGGATGGCTTTTTTAGCCATTCGATTCATTTTTTCAAACTCTTTACTTCCCTCTTCTGGTATTGGAACACCTATAATTTTCTCATTTTCTTTTGTTGCATCCATATTTTTATCCCCGCTTTCTTAATATATCTATATAAAGGGTGACTTCACCCATTTATCTTTGTTGAAATCTCTTTTTCTCAAAAACCTGCTGGAATTCATTCTTATTAAAAACAGGTTCTGAAAATCCTAATTTTTGTCCCACTCTTGTAATTGGCGGAGGACTTACATAACTAGCTTCTAATACTTCTGGCGAAGAAAATATTACTTCTTTTGTTCCTCTTTTTAATATTTTCCCATGCGACATAACGACGATTTGATCAAAATTTTTTACAACAAATTTCATATCATGAGTAATTGTTAGACAGAGTTGATGATTTAATTTCAATGCTTCAATAATCCTAGTTAAACGTTGATTTCCTATGATATCTTGCCCACAAGTAGGTTCATCTAATATGATTACTTCAGGATTCATCATGAGAATAGATCCGATCGTACAGAATTTTTTTTCTGTCGTATTTAAATCGAATGGATGGACGGAAAGTTTATCAGTTAAACCTACTAAATCAGCAATCTTTTCTAACCTTTTATTGATTTCTTTTTTCGATACGCCTTGTTGTTTTGGACCAAATTCAAATTCTTTTTTTACACTTTCCAAAAACAATTGATTATCTGGGTTTTGAAAGACATAACCGATTTTTCGAGACCAAAAAGCCGTCGTATGTTTCTCGATGTTTTCACCATTGATTAGTACCTCTCCCTCAGTAGGTTTCAATAGACCGTTTAAATGTTTAACAAAAGTTGTTTTTCCAGCACCATTTTGACCAATAATCGCGATTGGTTCTATTCCTTCAAATATCGTATTAAGTCCATTTAGGGCAATATCTCCAGAAGGATATTTATGTATGAGATTTTTTATTTCAATCCTCATTCATCAACACCTCCTGCAACCTTTTGACAGCCTGTTCCTCAGTCAAAATAGTCGTATTGGAAAAATAGTCTTTTGTTATTTCATAAAAATCAGGAGCACTCACGCCATATTCCATTAGTCGTGGATTACTAAAAACTCCTTCTGGGGTATCATTTAGGACTAATTTTCCTTCTTTCATCACAAGAATTCTATTTGCCAAACTAGCTATTTTCTCCATGTCATGATCCACCATTATGATTGTCATGCCATTTTCATTCAACGTTTTAACCGTTTTCATAATTTGATGGCTACCCACAGGATCTAGTTGAGTAGTGCATTCATCTAAAATCAAAATCTGAGGCTCTAAAATAATTGCAGCAGCAAGAGCAACTCTTTGTACTTGTCCTCCTGAAAGCTCTAACGGATTTCTATTTAATAAGTCAGTAATCTGAACTATTTCAGCTACTCTATTGATTTTTTCGATCATAGTTTCTTTGGTTAACCCTCTATTTCCCAACCCAAAAGCTAATTCCTCACTTACAGTATCAGCTGTATAGGATAGTTGATTAAACGGATTTTGAAAAACTAGACCGACTGTTTGTGATAACTCACCGACTCCAATTTCCGAGATACTTTCTCCCTTAACCCTTATTTCTCCATCTGTATGACCAATAAAATAATTTGGAATTAATCCTGATAATGCATTACACAAAGTTGATTTTCCAGCACCATTTGCTCCTATTATTGCAACAAAATCTCCTGATTGAACTTCGAAACTTATGTTCCTTAAAGCTGCATTTGGAGCTTCATTGTAGCGATAAGAAAAATCTATTGATTCAACTAAGTTATTCATCTAATCACCTCACTAATTCCAAAATCGAACAATCAAACATATTAATAAGAAAAAAATGGAAAAACCTTTTAGAAAGGTATCGCTAGGTTTATGTTTCACTTCGATTAGTGTTGTTGGTTTGATTCCTTTAATACTAAAGCCCCTTGTCTCAAGGGTCATCCCTCTCTCTTGGGCATCTGTCAAAGAAGATAGAACAACTGGTCCTATTAACGGTAGAAATGCTTTCGCTCGTTGTAAGAAAGAACCTGTTACTTCAACACCACGAGATTCTTGTGCTTCTTGAATAATTTTCACTTTTCTTTGCATTTGTGGAACAACATTGAGGCTAGCCAAAATAAGATAGCCGATTTTCATATTTAGACCCGATTGAGTTAATGCCGCAACTGTTTCTGAATTTTTAGTTGAGTTTAAAAAAAGATAAAATGTTGTCAAAAAGACCAATAAGGTAGAAGAAATTTTTAAAGCATACATGGTTCCTTCTAAACCGAGGCTAGCAAACCCTAAATCAGCTATGATTATCGTATTTTTAGGACTATATAATCCTTGGATAAAAAGTAACATCAACGTAACTGGGATTCCGAAGCCCAGTATCAATAAACTAACTTTTCTACCTGTTCCCATGAAAAAAGAGAGAATCAGAATAATCACTAACAAATAGTATCCTAAAAAAGAACTGGGATAGATCATACAACCTATGCCTAAACTTAGGACTAGTATTAATTTAGTAATTGGATTTAACTCTCTAATAAATCCATATATTTTATTATCCTTCTTCACAAAATCTCACCTTCAGTTTTTCATTTTTCTATTTGTCAACGGAGCATTGTCCAAAGGCGCATATTGACTAGAGAAACGTTTGGGTATTTTTTTTACCAACCAATAGACGATTAGAAAAACTAATCCCTTATCGATTAAATTCTCTATTATTGATGTTGAAAATACAGAAAGAACGATTTCTTTTGTAGCCGCTATCAATGCTGCTGTTGCCAGTGAACTTGTGTTAATTCCTGTTGCCCCACCATATACAAAGATAGTGATTAAAGATGATGTAAAAGAATTCGTCAACGTACAGGCTAACCAAGTGAATATCGCTCCACCAATGTTCTTAAAAAAGCCAGCCATTACTAAATATCCTGTTACTAATCCACATAAGATACTGACAAGTGCATAAGGGAAAAAAACTGGATTTGTCACAATTGCCAAAAATAGATTAGTGATCAGACCGCAAAGCGCTGCTACCCAAGGGCCGGCCAAACATGCTACTAAAACGGTACCAATCATATCTAGAAATAGTGGTAACTTTAACGCTGAACAGAGTGTGCCACCAATCAAGTTGATTCCAACAGCGATTGGTATCAATACAAGTACCTTTGTCGAAAAATTCCTATGGAGAAATGCTTGAAAGTATTTTTTCATTGTAGTTCCCCTTTTTAAAGTGTGATAAAATCAATTTAAGAAAACATTTTCGGAAAACGTTTTCCTTGATTAGAATTTATCACCGCATAACAAATTTGTCAATATAATTTTTTGAAGCACGAAATTTTTGTTCTTTTTATTCAAACACACTTGACCCTTTTTGAATTGGTTGAGTATGATGAAAAGAAAGATAACGAGGATAAAGGAGAAGTATATGAATATAAGAGATATTGCAAAATTAGCTGGAGTATCTGTATCCACGGTTTCAAAGATCGTAAATAAAAAAGACGCCAGTATTAGTAAAGAAACTCGTGAAAGGGTTTTAAAAATAGTTCATGAATACAATTACACTCCCTATTCATCTACCATTAACTCCACTACAACTACTGGTTCAATTGGTATATTGATTAATTCAGATAAATATACGGATAATGCCTTAAACGGAATGATTGAGTATGCACAGCAAACAGGTTATAGTCCGATAATTCTTAACAGTCTTGGTGATCACAAACAAGAACTTAGAAATATTACCTCCTTATGTACAAAACAAGTGGACGGAATAATTTGGGATCCGATAAATGAAAGCAGCTTAAAAAACTTGAAGCATATTGAAACATTAAATATTCCGCATGTGTTATTGGGAAAGTGGAAAGATGAAGCATCCTATTGGGTTCCGTATGAAGAAATTTCCTATTTTCTAACAGAACAATTGATTGAAAAAAAACACAAAAGAATCGCTTGTATTGTACGAGAAGATAAAAGTAAAGAACATTTTATTAATGGGTATAAAAAAGCTCTTTTTAAGTACAATTTGAAGTTCAATGATTCAATGATCATCAATACATTAGATTTTTCTATCAATGATTTTATTATTGAAAAACAAATTTCTGGGTTCGTATCTGCTGATTTTTATAAATCAATTGAGCTCTACAATTTGACCATGCAAAGTGGTCTAAAAGCACCTAATGATTATTCATTACTTTCGATTCGTAATGATACAGATATAGAATTTACGAATTATCAAAATTCTCTTTCAACAGTCACTATCAACAAAACAGATTTTGGAGCTCATATATGTCAAGCGCTCATCAACCTGATTACAAAAGCAGAAGAGCCAAAACCATTTAATGAAAAAATGGTTTTGGCTAATACAAAATCAATTGGAATTCCAGCAGAAAATGAACGCTCTAAAGTTCTCGTTGTTGGAAGTATAAACATGGATACTTATCTCTATTCTTCGAAGCTTCCTCATAACGGTGCGACAAATTTTCTATCTAATCTGAGTAAACGTCCAGGTGGAAAAGGATTAAACCAAGCAATTGGAACTGCAAAACTCGGACATCAGGTTCGTTTGATTGGCTGTATAGGAACAGATAGTGACTCAAATACAATGTTTCAAGAGCTCAAGAAAAATAGTGTAGATACTGAAGGCATCACACGCTCAAACGAGACAGAAACAGGTCAGGCTTATATTTCTGTAGAATCTAGCGGTGATTCAATGATCTCCATTTTACCCGGAGCGAATGCAGAACTATCGCCTACATTTATCAAAAATAAACATGAGCTATTCTCTAACGTGAAATATTGTCTCGTACAAACAGAGATTCCAATTGATGCTGTAGAAATGACTTGTACATTAGCTACAGAAAATGCGGTTAAAACAATATTGAAACCTTCTGCTTCAAAAAAAATACCTGATTCTCTTTTAGCTAAGGTGGATTATCTCATTCCAAATGAGGAAGAATTAACTTCATTATGCCCCGATTACAAAACGATTGAAGAAAAGGTTGATTTTTTAATTTCCAAAGGTGTCGGAAACGTTATTGTTACTTTAGGTAAAAATGGCTGTTTTCTTAAGAATTCTAAGCAAGGAAAATATTTCCCTGCTGCCAACTTCTCCGCTGTTGATAGCACTGGAGCAAGCGATGCATTCATTAGTGCATTGTCTGCATATTTGTTACGAGACTACTGTTTGGAAAAAGCTATCCAAATTGCTATTTATGCGGCAGGATTTCTAGTCTCACGTGATGGTATTACAACAGCTCTCGTTGATCGAACAACACTAGAAAGTTACATTGCTAAAAAAGAACCTCAACTATTGTTAAAAGATTAATTCTTTGTCTTGATTGGATATCTCTCTTTGAAAGCATTATTTTACATTTGTGCTGTATTCAAGATTTAATTTTTCCGAATAGTTTATATCCGTTAATATGAGAATAGATGAAAAAAAGCGAGTAGTTGAATAATCAAAACTCCGATCATAACTACTCGCGATATAAAAAATGGTACAATTACCGTTTTTTTATATTGAAAACTGTCAGTAAAAAAGATTTCTCCACTATTTTAAAGTTACTTTTACTGTCTTTGATCTTACTTCCGATACATCTTAAACTCCAAATACAAATCATTATAGATTCCCAAATATTCTGGACCTAAATCTTTATAAACCTCCAAATGACTAATGGTCTCATCGTCTGGATAAAATTGCTTGTCACCAGAAATACTTTTTGGCAGCATCGCCAATGCTTTTTTATTCGGTGTTGAATAACCGATATATTCTGCGTTTTGCTTGGCTGACTCTGGTTTCAGCATAAAGTTGATAAAATCATAGGCGCCTTCTTGATTTTTGGAGGTTTTTGGAATCACGATATTATCAAACCACAGATTTGAACCTTCAGGTGGAATCACGTAATGGAGATGCTCGTTTTCCGACATCATATCCGCTGCTTCCCCAGAAAAGGTCACCGCGACTGCACTTTCTTCATTTGCCATATACATTTTAATCTCGTCAGCAACGATCGCTTTGACATTAGGCGTCAAGCTGCTTAATTTTTTGATGGCTTGATTCAGCTGTGTCATGTCCTTTCTATTGATGGAATAGCCTAAGGTGGTTAAGGACAAGCCCATAACCTCTCGAGCACCATCGATTAGCATGATATTGTTCTTCAATTCTGGGCGCCATAGATCATTCCAGTGTTTGATTTTGTCTCCTGAAACAAATTTATCATTATAAATGATCCCTAAGGTCCCCCAGAAATACGGAATCGAGTATTTATTGTCTCGATCGAAATCCAAATCCAAAAAACGTGGATCAATATTTTCTAAGCCATGAATTTTTGAATGATCCAATGGCAGTAGTAATTTCTCTTTTTTCATTTTCTGAATCATGTATTCACTAGGAATCGCGATATCATAGGCTGTTCCGCCTTGTTTGATTTTGGCTTCCATGGCTTCGTTTGAATCGAAGGTCTCGTAATTGACCTTATAGCCGTATTCTTTTTCAAACTGCTTGATTAACTCTGGATCAATGTAATCACCCCAGTTATAAATATTTAATACTTTAGAACTGGCATTAGAAGAATGATTCAAGCGAATGACTAAAAATGTCAGTAAGAGAATGATGGCGACGACACCGATAAAAAGTGATTGTAATTTTCTCATTTCAGTATTGCCACCTCCTCAAAATCGCGTTTGCGTTTCCGTGCTTTTTTCGAGGTATCACGACTAATAAAGTAATAACCCACGACTAACAACAGAGAGAAAATAAAGACCAGAGTCGATAAGGCATTGATTTCTAAACTGATCCCTTGCCGAGCTCGTGAATAGATTTCGACTGAAAGTGTCGTAAAGCCATTTCCAGTGACAAAGAAGGTCACGGCAAAATCATCCAATGAATAGGTGAAGGCCATAAAATACCCGGCAATAATTCCCGGTGTCAAAAACGGCAATATAATATTGGATAACACTTGAAAATTGTTCGCTCCTAAATCTCGCGCCGCATCAATCATAGAATCATTCATTTCCTTCAGCTTCGGTAACACCATTAAAACAACGATGGGAATACTAAAGGCGATATGAGAAAGCAGCACACTGACAAAGCCTAATTGGAAATTCTTCAAAACCCCACCAAGCATCGTAAAGAGAATCAGAAAGCTGGCACCAATAATAACATCCGGTGAAACCATCAAGATGTTATTCAGTCCCAATAGGACATTTCTTGAATTTCGCTTACGTGTATAATAAATCCCCATCGCACCGAAAGTCCCAATAATCGTCGCCAACAATGCGGACAAAAATGCCAGCACAAAGGTCTGAACAACAATACTAATCAAGCGACTATCTGAAAACAGGCTTTGATAATGTTCCCAAGTAAACCCAGTAAAGCTGCTCATATTACCGCCCTGATTAAAGGAATAAAAAATCAAATAAAAGATCGGAATATACAATAGAATAAACACAAAAATCAAATAAACAGTGGACCAGGAAAATTTTCTTCTTCTCATTTCACCCGACCTCCCTTACGTTTTTCACCGGTTAGCATCATTACAATAAACATAGCCACGATCAGAATCACACCGATCGTAGACCCCATGCCCCAATTCTGCGTCACCAAGAAATGTTCTTCGATTGCTGTACCTAGCGTGATCACGCGGTTTCCACCAATTAAGCGCGTCAGCATGAAGAGTGAAAGCGACGGGATAAAGACAGCCTGAACACCGCTTTTTACGCCATTCAAGGAAAGCGGGAAAATTACCCGACGAAATGTATCAAAGTTATTTGCGCCTAGATCGCGACTAGCACTGATCAAAGAAGGATTGATTTCCTCCAATGCATTGAAAATCGGCATGATCATAAAGGGCAGTTCGATATAAGCCGCCACAAACATGAAACTAAAATCGGTGAATAGCAACTGCTTCTGTCCGATCCCGATAAAACTCAAGAAATCATTGACCGAACCGTTCGCGCTAAAAATACCGATAAAGGCATACGCTTTCAGCAACAAATTAATCCATGTCGGCAAGACAACCAGCAGCAGTAATAATTGGCGATGCTTCAATTTCGATAAAAAGTACGCCGTTGGATAACTGATTAACAGCGTCATCAACGTAATCAAAAACGCAAATAGTACGGAATTGACGGTCATCATCAAATAGGTTTTTGAGGTTAAGTACGTGTGATAATTGGTTAACGTAAAATTGCCGTTCATATCAAAGAAAGACTGATAGACGATCAAAATCACCGGCGCAATGACAAAAAACAGCAGCCAAAAAAAGTAAGGGATGGAATATAAACGACGCATATTTTTCATAGTGATCCCTCCCTAATCTTCATAGCTTTCCAAGCGAGCTTCGAAGTCTTCTTCACTTTCGTTAAAACGCATGACGTGAATGTCCTCAGGTTCAAAATACAGTCCAACTTTGCTGCCTTTTTTAGCTTTCTTCGTCGAATGAACCATCCATTCGTTTCCGTCCGCATCAATACAGTTCATTTCGTAATGAACGCCGCGGAACAGCTGCGTATCAACCGTCACAACCAGTTTGCCCTGTTCAGGTGTGGTTAATGTCAAGTCTTCTGGACGCAAAACAACCTCTACTGGTTCATTAGGACGCATCCCGCCATCGACACATTCAAAGGTTTTGCCGACAAATTTGACCAGATTATCTTCCACCATTTCACCAGCGACAATATTACTTTCTCCAACAAAATCCGCGACAAAGTGATTAATTGGTTCATCATAAATATCAACCGGAGTACCACTTTGTACGATCTTACCCTTATTCATTACAAAAATCTCATCACTCATAGCCAAAGCCTCTTCTTGATCATGAGTCACAAAGATAAACGTAATGCCTAAACGTTTTTGCAAAGCACGTAATTCATATTGCATATCGGTTCGTAATTTCAAATCTAAAGCTGACAATGGTTCATCCAATAATAAAATCTTCGGTTCGTTGACAATCGCCCGCGCAATCGCCACCCGCTGACGTTGACCACCAGACATTTCGGTGATTTCCCGATTTTCATAACCTGGTAGCTGAACCAGCTTTAATGCCTCTAAAACTTTTTTCTCAATCTCTTTTTTTGATAGCTTCTTGATTTTTAAACCAAAAGCAACATTGTCAAAAACATTCATATGAGGAAACAAGGCATAATCTTGAAAGACTGTGTTGACCTGACGTTTATTAGCCGGAATATCATTCATTCGTTTTCCCTCAAAAAAAATATCGCCTTCACTAACGTCTGTGAAACCGGCGATAATTCTTAAAATCGTTGTTTTTCCGCAGCCAGAAGGTCCTAATAAGGTATAAAAGCGTCCCTCTTCAATATCAAAATTTATTTTCTTCAATACCGGATCGTCATCGTCGTATTGTTTGCTCACGTCTTTAAAAGAAATAATTGTATTTGCCATGACTTCACGTCCTTTTCTATAAGTAAGATTCTGTAGCGACAATCAGCACTTTGCTGACTCCATTCGCTTGGTTTTGCAGCCGATGCGGTTTACTCGCTTCGTAATAAATACTTTCGCCTTTTTCCGCCTCATATAAGGTTTCGCCAAATTGCAACGCCACCTTGCCTTTTAGTACATAGATAAACGTTTCAGACAACGAAGGCGTAAACTGTTTATATTGCCCCTCTTTATCTAGCGTTAATAGAATGGGTTCCATTTCCTTCTCATTCGATTCAGGAATCAGCCACTTAATATGATAACCGTGTTCCTCATCGCTGTAAAAAGTAGTGTCTTCATCTTTATAGACAATTTTCTGATCACCGGTCTTTTGCTTGAAAAATTCAGCTGGTGTCACACCTAGAACTTCTAGAATATCAAAAAAAGTCTCCATAGAAGGAGAACTTAGGTCACGTTCCAACTGAGAGATGTATCCCTTGGACAAATCGGTTCGTTCACCTAACTCTTCTTGTGTTAAATTTTTTTGGATTCTAAGATTTCGCAGCTTCTCACCAATTTCCATCCTCTCAGTCCTCCATTCCTTGTTTGCTAATAGTAAACTTCTTGTTTAATAGCACCATTCCAGTATACGAACTTTTTCCTAAAAATCAAGCGATCTGAATGAAATTCTTTCACGATTTTAATGGAAACTAACGAGAAAATAAATTTGCTTTTTCTTTCATTTCCGCTAAGATAATAGTAACTATTTTTTTAAGTACAGGGAGGCTAACAACTAATGACTTATCGCCGTTTACGTGTAATCAATGATGAAACCCTTCACACAGAGATTGAAAGCTTTACTAAACCTGAAATAAAAGAGAATGAAGTATTAGTTAAGGTGAATTATTCTGGCATCAATTATAAGGACGCCTTAGCGACTAGGCCCAATACTGGTGTGCTACGGGAGTATCCGATGACGCCGGGCATTGATTTAGCGGGTACCATTATTGAAAGTAAGGATGAAAAATTCCAATCTGGTGACGAAGTATTAGTCACAGGCTTCGGCCTAGGTGTCAAGCACGATGGTGGCTTAAGCGATGTACAGGTCATTCCGGCTGCATGGGTCGTTCACCTGCCTGAAGGCTTGTCTGCAAAACAGGCGATGATCTTTGGGACAGCTGGATTTACGGCTGCACTCGCTGTTGATGCGTTGCAAGCCCACGGATTGAACGCTGAAAGTCGCGTTTTGGTTACTGGAGCGACTGGCGGTGTTGGCGGATTTGCTCTACATTTTCTAAAACAAATCGGCTGTAAAGAAATCACTGCGTTAAGTCGAAAAGTGGATCAAAAGGATTACTTGCAGCAGCTGGGAGCAACCGCTGTTCTCTCTCCTGCTGAACTGTTTCCAGAAAAAGCCCGTCCGTTGAATAAGCAGCTCTTTGATTTTGTCATTGATACGGTCGGCGGCGATACGCTTGCTCAGGTTCTGCCTTTTATTAACTATGGCGGAAGTGCTGCTTTATGCGGAAATGCTGGCGGCATCAAACTGAGTACAACTGTCTTGCCTTTTATTTTACGAGGTGTTAACTTATTAGGCATCGATTCAGTCGAAGCTTCGATGGAGCAACGCCAAAAGCTTTGGAAAAAAATGGCGAATGAATGGGCTTTGTCTGATCATTTCCAAGTCCAACAAATTGAATTAGAGCAAGTATTGGAAACGGCGAATGCCCTGTTAGAAGGAAAGCATGTAGGACGTACAATCGTTGCTTTAGGGGGAACAAACCAGTGAGAATTCTAATAACTTCAGGCGGTACTTCAGAAAAAATCGATGATGTCCGTGCGATAACGAATCATTCCAGCGGAAAGCTAGGAAAAGCGATCGCGGAAAGCTTTGCGAAAGATGATGTGACCATTGATATGATTACTACACGTCACGCGGTAAAACCTGAAGGAAAAATGATTCATCATCATTTGATTGACTCTACCGCAGACCTTGAAAAAACATTGAAGGATTTAATGACAAAAAATACTTATGATGCAGTCATTCATAGCATGGCGGTCAGTGATTTCACACCAGAAAGTTCGGTCACTCTTGAAGACCTTGAAGCAGTAATGGCAGCAAAACCAGTAGACTTACCAAAAGCCTTAGTAGAAGTTGCCAATGAACGTACAGAGAAAAAAATCTCTTCCGATACCGATCATTTAGTCGTTGTTCTGAAGAAAACACCAAAAATCATTTCTTTGATTAAAAAATTGCAGCCGCAAACGATTTTGGTTGGCTTTAAATTATTAGTTGACGTGCCGATGATTGAATTGTTAAATGTAGCGAAAGCCAGCCTTGAAAAAAATCAAGCTGATTTTATCTTGGCAAATGATTTAGCGGAAATTCGCGGTGAAAAACATCATGGTTATCTGATCAATAAACAGCATAAAGTCAAAGAAGCACAGACAAAAACTGAAATTGCCGAACTGATCAAAAAAGAGGTCATGAAACTGGAGGAAGCAAAATGAAAAACATCTTACTAGGAGTCAGCGGCAGCATCTCTGCCTACAAAGCAGCCGACATTACCAACCAATTGACCAAACTAGGCTATAACTTAGATGTTGTGATGACCAAAAGCAGTACAGAATTCATTACGCCCTTAACGATCCAATCCTTGTCGCATCGTCTTGTCCACCTGGATGTGATGGATGAACCCGATGCCGCTTTGATCAATCATATTGCTTTGGCTAAGGCAGCCGATCTCTTTCTGGTTGCCCCTGCTTCAGCAAATATTATCGGCAAATTAGCCAACGGCATCGCTGATGATTTACTATCAACCGTAGCTTTAGCATTGCTGCCGGATACACCAAAAGTTATCGCGCCAGCTATGAATACTTATATGTATCAAAATCCGATTGTCCAACGAAATTTGGCAACGCTAAAAGAAGTTGGTTATCAAGAAATTAAACCTCGAGAAGCCTTGCTTGCCTGCGGCGATTATGGTCGCGGTGCCTTGGCAGATATTGCTGAAATTGTGCATATCGTAAATTCAAAATTGAAGGAGTAACAAATGAAAGAGAAAAATGTTAAAAGTTTTACTTTGACCGCGATGTTTTTAGCTATCATGATCATTTTAGCGGTCACACCATTAGGATTTATCCCAATTGGACCTATCAATGCAACGACCATGCACATCCCTGTAATTATTGCTTCGATTGTATTAGGTCCTCGCATTGGTGCTGGTCTGGGAGCTGTCTTTGGGGTGATTAGTTTAGCAAGAGCAACGATCGTTATCACACCGATGTCTTTTGTCTTCTCACCATTTATCGCCAATCCATTAACGAATCAAGGTGATTGGCGCGCAATTATCGTAGCAATTATTCCACGTATTTTAATTGGTGTGGTGCCCTACTTCGTTTACAAAGGACTGCATGCCCTAATGAAGCAAAAGGCACGGCCAGTCAGCTTGTTTATCGCTGGTTTAGCAGGCTCAATGACGAATACGATTTTAGTGATGAACCTAATCTTTTTCTTCTTTAAAGACAGCTACGCAAATGTTTTGCAGGTCACAGCAGATACCGTCTATAGTGTCATTCTAGGAATTATCTTTGGTAGCGGCTTAGTTGAAGCAGCTGTTGCCGGTATCGCAACGATGGCCATTTGTGCCGTTCTATTGCGCTTAATGAAAAAATAGAAAAATGCTTGAAAGAAAGCCATCACGGTTTTCTTCCAAGCATTTTTATTATTTCGGTTCTTCACCTAGAATTCGGACTTCTGTTTCTAGGCTCACATCAAATTTTTCTTTGATTGTCTTTTGGATATGAGCGATCAACTCAATGTAGTCAGTCGCTGTCGCATTGTTGATATTAACAATAAAACCAGCATGCTTTTCAGAGATTTGCGCGCCGCCCCAGACTAATCCCTGCAAGCCGGCATCCTGAATTAATTTTCCAGTGAAATGACCGACTGGGCGTTTGAAGACACTTCCACATGAAGGGTACTCCAGCGGCTGCTTCAATTCACGCAATTCTGTAAGTTCCTTCATCCGTTTTTCGATTTGGTCGTAGTCACCTGGTGTTAATTTAAAGGTAGCACTCAAAACAATCGCTGGTTGATCTTGAATCGCTGAGTGACGGTAAGAGAAATTCATTTGATCCTTATACCACGTTTCAAATGTACCATCAGCTAATAATACATCCACTGATTCAAAAACATCTTCCAACTGCCCATCATATGCACCAGCATTCATGAAGACCGCACCGCCAATACTCCCAGGAATACCGCAAGCAAATTCAAAGCCGGTCAACGAATGATCCAACGCAACGTATGTTGTGTCGATTAACTTAGCACCAGCCTGAGCAGTAATCGTATCTTCCTCTGCACGGATCGTTGTCATATCCGTCAGCATGATCACTAATCCGCGAATACCGCCGTCACGGACAATTAAATTGCTGGCATTGCCTAAAACAATCCAGGGGATGTCATTTGATCGACAGAAATCAACTAATGCTTTCACTTCTTCATTGTCTTTTGGAAATGCTAGAGCGTCCACAGGTCCGCCAGTTTTTGTAAAGGTATAATTCATTAAAGGTTCATCCAAAAGGACTTTCACGTTTGGTAATGCGCTCGATAATTCAGTAATTTTCACTTTGATAAGCCTTTCTCGTTCATTACGGGTAAATTTTTCAAACATCTTTGCTATTTTAGCACGCGAGAAAAAAACTTACCACCCCTTATAGTTGATGACGAATATGCTGTTGCAGCATTTTTTCACACAACTCATGACTTAACAAAACATTTTTCTGACGCAAATCAACAGCCTCACCTTTTAATGCGGCAATAAAACGGATAACTAACTGCTCAAATCCGCGTTTTTCTAACGTGGTTGTCCAATCCCCAAATCGTTGAACTTCTTCCACTGTTCCCTTTTTGATCGTCAAATCGGTCAATTGATTTAAAATATTCGTTTGTTCAGGTGAACTGACTTGGTAACGCTCCATTTTCCCGCCACTCATCAGATCCATCGACAGGATAACTTCTGTTGTAGCCGTTGAAAGCAGCAGTTGTGCATAGGTCATTTTCCCTTTTTCTTCACGAATTTTTGAATGCACCGTCATGATTTCATCATCCAGCAAATAAACAGCGGTATCTACTAAATGAATGAATAAGTCATAGATACCATATTGTGTATTCATCGCATGATTTGGTTCATTCTTTTCCAAATGAATGACATGCTTTTGCGGAAGCTGTTTGAGCTGTTCCACCATTGGAGCAAAACGCCGGTTAAAGCCCACCATAAACAACAGCTTGTTTGACTTTGCCAGCTCCTGCAATTCACGCACCTCTTGTAAATTTTCACTAACAGGCTTATCGATAAATACTGAGACCCCCGCCTCTAGACATTGCTTAGCGATCTCAAAATGGACCTTTGTAGCAACATGGATGAAACAGGCGTCGATTTTCTCAGCCAACAGTTCATCAATCGTTGCAACCGTATTAACGAAATTGTATTCGCGAGAAATCTTATCCCTTGTTTCATCATTACGCGTCGCGAAAATGAATGACGCCTCCTTGCGCATTTTAGCATAGGTTGGTAAATAGGCTTTTTGGGCGATTCCTCCAATGCCGATAACTCCGATTTTCATTTATCATTCTCCTTCTTCGCTATAATTTTTTTACATCTCATTAGATATTTCTTATCTACAAAATTATGGTTTGCCGATCTGGCATCCTTTGCTTTCTGACTTTTTTTCGTTACAATGAATCCATGAGTAAATCACAAGATCTAGTATGGAGGAATGAACATTGAAATTTATTTCTTGGAACGTCAATGGCTTACGAGCTGTGATGAAAAAGAACTTTATGGACGTCTTTAATGAATTAGACGCCGATTTTTTCTGTCTGCAGGAAACCAAACTGCAAGCTGGTCAAATCGAAATGGATCTGCCTGGCTATTATGAATATTGGAATTATGCAGAGAAAAAGGGCTACTCGGGTACCGCTATTTTTACAAAATACGAACCACTAAACGTTACTTATGGTCTTGGGCTTGATGAGCACGATCAAGAAGGTCGCGTCATCACGCTGGAATACCCTGAATATTATGTGATTACCTGCTACACACCTAATTCGCAAAATGAATTGAAGCGCTTAGATTACCGTATGACGTGGGAAGAAGCCTTCCTAAACTATCTGAATGCGCTGAAAGAAAAGAAACCAGTCATCTTCTGCGGTGATTTAAATGTCGCTCACGAAAACATTGACTTAAAAAATTGGAAAACCAATCAAAAAAACGCTGGGTTTACGCCGCAAGAACGAGAAAAATTCAGTATCTTATTAGAGAACGGCTATATTGATACCTTCCGTCATTTCTATCCAGATCAAGAGGGCATCTACTCTTGGTGGAGCTATCGTTTCAACGCCCGCAAAAACAACGCTGGATGGCGGATTGATTACTTTGTCGTTTCTGATGACTTAAAAGAAAAACTGCAAGATGCTAAAATTCACACTGAGATTTTCGGCAGCGATCATTGCCCGGTAGAATTGGATATCAATCTTTAAAATGTTTGAAATTTTTGCCGCAAACCTTTCGCCGCTGAAAGAAATATGTTAAAACAATGGCGAAGAGGTGACCCTTGTTGAATTTTATTGCAATGGACTTTGAAACAGCCAATTACCAAACACATAGTGCTTGTTCATTAGCACTCGTAATGGTTAAAAACAGCCAAATCGTGGGTGAATATTATTCCTTAATTAAACCAGAAACAGAATTCTTCTGGAAAAACATTCAGATTCACGGGATTCATCCAGAGGACGTGGAGGATGCCCCAAAATTTCCTGAAGTATGGCAAGAAATCCAACACTATTATCAGGAAAATCGTTTGATCGTCGCTCACAATGCCGGCTTTGATACAAAGGTATTAGCCGGCTGTCTGGATTATTATCATTTAGAGCAGCCATCTTACTTATCTCTTTGCACAGTCCGAACCAGTCGCCGATTATTTCCAGAAATGCCAAATCATCGATTGAACACCGTCTGTGAAGAATTAGCTATTCCTTTGGAGCATCATCATGATGCCTTAGAAGACAGTCGAGCCTGTGCAAAAATATTACTTTATCAGGAGGATCATTTTGGAGTCGATCCTTTGAAAAAATTAGTTTTACCAATGTAGATGAACTGAAAGCGAAGCGCTCTGCTTCGCTTTTTTAATTGATTAATTTACTCATCAGCAAAACATCTAAAAATTCTCCCTGACTATCACGCGCTCCACGTATCATCTCAGCCTCAGTTTCAAATCCAAATTTTTGATACAAATGAATCGCCCGTTCATTGCGTTTCTGGACGGTTAGCTCCAATCGCCGCAACGGTGAAGCATTTTCGCTCCAGTAAATGACCTCATTTAATAAAGCAGAACCTAAACCAATCCCCCAGAATTCTTTTAACACACTGATACCAACCTCGCCAATATGCGCGACAGTGAATTCTGACGCCGCCTTGACTGAAGCCATACCAACGATCTTTTCATCTGCCAAAGCTAACAGTAATAAATTGTTCTCACTTTCGTATAAATCAGCCAATTGCAGGCTTAACATTTCTTCACTCAAGCCTAAACCAACTTCATCCATGATTAAAAAGTCTGTCTCCTCGGCAATTTTCTGACTCACCTGCAATAAAGCCGCAGCGTCGTCCGGGATTGCTTCTCTCAGCGTGATCTCGACTTCACTCATTTTGCTTCCCACGCTTTCAAAATGCGACTCTGAAATTTTTCAGCCTGTATTCCCTTTGCAAGCAACTCGACTTTACGCAGATTTTCATCCTGATCATCTTTAGATAAAATCAACTCCAAATAATCCTCCGGCATATACTCGCCTAACTGCTGGCCCCATTCGACTACGGAAAGACCATCGCCTTCGAAATAATCATCTAAGCCTAAATCATCCGCCCCAGCCTCAATGCGATAGACATCCATATGGTAAAGCGGTATGCGTCCCTGTTGGTATTCTCGAATGATCGTGTAAGTCGGGCTCTTAATCATTTGATCAATTCCTAAACCCAAAGCGATCCCTTTTGTCAGAGTTGTCTTCCCAGCTCCAAGATCACCCGTTAATACTAAATTATCGCTAGGCTCTGCCACCGTACCAATTATTTTTCCTAGTCTTTCTGTTGCTGTTGTATCTACTAATGTTATCACGCTCTATCCCTCTTTTCTGCTACCAATTTAGTATAACGATTTACGCTTAGAGAGAAAAGAAAAAGATTCTTCATTTGGAAAACAGAAGTAACAAAAAAAGTAAGAATCCTTATGGAAAATGGATTCTTACTTTTTAACTTTTTCATTATAGCTAAGATAGCTCTTAACTCATCAATGATTGTGCTGCTGTAATAATAGAAAGCTTATAAACGTCTTCTTCGTTACAGCCACGTGATAAGTCAGAAACTGGCTTGTTCAAGCCTTGTAAGATTGGTCCGATCGCTTCAAAACCACCGAAACGTTGGGCGATCTTGTAACCAATATTTCCTGATTGTAATTCAGGGAAAACAAAGACAGTTGCTTGTCCAGCTACTTGAGAATCAGGGGCTTTCAATTGTGCCACGCCTGGGATATAGGCAGCATCAAATTGTAATTCGCCATCGATTAAGAAATCTGGTGCCAATTCTTGAGCAATCTTCGTTGCTTCTGCAACCTTTTCAACCTCAGGAGATTTAGCAGATCCTTTTGTTGAGAAGCTCATCATTGCGACTTTAGGTTCAATATCGAATAATTCAGCTGTTTTAGCAGATTCGACAGCGATTTCAGCCAATTCTTGAGCGCTTGGATTCACATTGATGGCACAATCTGAGAATAAGTATTTCTCTTGATCACGCCCGCGAACCATTAAGAAAGCTCCACTTGTACGGCTAACGCCTGGTTTTGTTTTAATAATTTGCAAGGCTGGGCGAACAGTATCTCCAGTTGAATGAATCGCTCCAGAAACCATGCCTTCAGTAATGCCCATATAAGTCAGCATTGTACCGAAGTAGTTTTCATCTTTAAGAATCTTTTCCGCATCTTCTTTGCTGACTTTTCCTTTACGACGTTCAACAAAGGCTTCAACCATTTCATCCCAGCGATCAAAATGATCAGGGTCAATAATTGTGAAGTTCTCTAAAGCGATTCCACGAGCGCCCGCAGCTTTTTCGATTTCAGCCAGATTGCCAATCAAGATTGGTTCAATCAATTCTTCTGCTTTCAAACGAGATGCGGCACCAAGAATACGCGCGTCAGTTGCTTCAGGAAATGCCACTTTAATGTTGCGACGAATAATCTTAAATTTCAAACTATCAAATAGATCCACGATAAAACCTCCAGATATTTATTTCCTTTTCATCATACAACACTTCACATGAAAAGAAAAGGACAGAATAAAACCTCTGTACTACTCATTAGAATCTAGTAAACATGAATTAAGAGGTTTTTCACAAACTGTCTCTATAACAGAAACCGTTGTCATACTACACTGTTTCAGGCAGTTGCCAATCGATTGGTGACTCGCCCCATTCCTTCAAAATCTGATTTGTTTTTGAAAATGGTTTTGATCCAAAGAAGCCTCGATGAGCGGATAAAGGCGACGGATGAACAGACTTTATGATCGCATGCTTATTGGTATCAATCATTTTGATTTTTTCTTGAGCCGGCTTGCCCCATAGAATAAAGACGATCGGCTTTTCACGCTCATTTAATCGTTGAATAATTGCGTCAGTCAATTGCTCCCAACCTTGACCGCGATGCGAATAGGCTTGGCCTTCGCGTACGGTCAGCACCGTGTTGAGCATCAGAACCCCTTGCTTGGCCCAGCTTACGAGATTGCCGTGCTGAACTGGCGGAATCCCTAAATCATTTTGCAATTCTTGATAAATATTTCGTAATGAAGGCGGTATTTTGACTCCCGGCTGTACGGAAAAGGATAAGCCGTGCGCTTGATTTACGCCATGATAAGGATCTTGTCCTAAGATTACAACTTCGACTTTGCTGTAAGGTGTCAATTCCAACGCTTCAAAGATATGATACATATCTGGATGAATTCTTTGAGTGCTATATTCCTGCTTCAAGAATTCTCGTAGTTTCAAATAGTACGGCGCTTGAAATTGATCTGCTAAAACCGTCTGCCAATCATTATGGATAATTTCTTTCATGCTCTACACTCCTACTTCTATTCTTAGTAAAAACTCTCCATTTTACATGGAAAAAACTAGCCTATGCGTCGAGAAGACCATTTTCTACCCAAATAATTCTTTTTAAAGAATTCTCTCGACATGGCTATCCTCTTTGGGATTATGGTACACTATCGGTGTATGATAGGAAAGCTAGGTGAATAATTTTGATAAAACTCATTGCCTCTGATATGGACGGTACACTGTTAAACGATCAAATGCAAGTCCCAACAGCAAATATCGCAGCCATTCAGAAAGCTCAAGCACAAGGAATTGAATTTATTACAGCGACCGGACGCGGAATGAGCCACGCCAAAATCTCCTTAGATGAAGCGGACATCCACGTACCGATGATTTTATTAAACGGCGCTCATGTGGTGAACGCCGAACGAGAAACCATTTTTACCATTCCGATCGGCAAGGAAAAGACATTTGAAGTGATGGATGCCATTGAAGAAGCTGGCCTTTATTATGAAATTTTTACCGCCGAACATGTCTATTCTTCAAATCAACCGAAGCGGATTGAATTTTTCTCAGAGCATATCATTGATAAAATACCTGGTATTTCTAAAAAAATGGCGATCGCTGCCTCATCGCGACATTTATCACTTACACCGATTACTTTTGTTGAAGATATGCGACAAACACTAATCGATAAAGAAGAAGACGTATTGAAGATTATCGCGTTTGATAAGAATGGGCCAGAACAGCTTAAAGCGATAACAGGAGAGCTAGAAAAGATCGGAGACCTCGCCATTGCGGCATCTGAATTGACAAATATCGAAATCAATCATGTCGATGCGCAAAAAGGCATCGCCTTAAAGCAGTTTGCGGAAGAACGAGGATTTTCCGCTGATCAAGTGATGGCACTGGGAGATAATTTTAATGATGTCAGCATGTTGACATATGCTGGTACGAGTGTTGCGATGGGAAATGCAGTAGAAGCTATAAAGAAAATCGCGAAACATGTAACTGATACGAATGAAGAAAACGGAGTAGCAACGGCAATCGATCGAATCCTTTCTGAATAATAAAAATCAAAAGGTGTGAGCAACATGACTGAATTTTTTATTCAAGAAAAACAATTAAGTTCCACGACACGAACGATCGTCAAAGACAACAAAGGTGTTCCACTCTATTTAATGGTAGGACATTGGGGACGTAAAGGAAATGTGCTCTCCCTCTATGCAATGGACGGTCAGATCGTAGCATATATCAAACAAGCCAGTGTGATTTTCGGTCGCAAGTTTGAGATTTACTATGACCATACAAAAGTTGGTGTGCTTCACAAAATCTTCCATTGGCCCGGGGATTTTTATTACATACAGCAGCTTCATTGGGCAGTTTATGGAGATATTTACAACCATAAATATAAGATTAATCATTTTAACCAGCCAATCATGACGATGGATAAAGCCACCTTATTAACTGGTGATTACTATGTCTTGGATGTCACAGATCCAGCAGACGCCCCAGTCTGTATTTGTGTGGCGGCGATTATGGATTATTGGCTGTATAATCGCAATAGAAAAAAAGAACAAGAAACTGTGTTAGAAGTAACCTTCCCTCAAAACTGTTAAAACGGCTAATACGTTTACTACGTTAAGTAAGCGATTAGCCGTTTTCTTATATGCTTATTTGTGACGCTTGATGCGGTCAAAGCCTTTAACCTCTCGTTGCATATGATCGTATAAATGACCGCTAATCATAATTTCTCCAACATCCTTGAAGCCATCACGTAAATATAAACGTTTAGCATTTGGATTGGCCTTATCGACATTTAGTCCGATAACTTTTTCGCCCTCGTGGGTCGCCAGCCGATCTACCGCCGTTAACAGCTTTGAACCAATCCCTTGTCCACGAAATTTTTCATCCACTGCGATTGAATCCAAATACCATTCACCAGGAAAAGCTTCAGGATCAATAAACATCTTAATATCATCGGAAATTCCTTGTGAACGCAAATAATTTTCTAAAGGCAAATCGATAATCTTTTCTTTATTGGCCGGATAACCAAAAACAGCCCCTGCGATTTCGCCATCAATTTCTTCAACTAGACCTCGAGCATAGCCGAAACGATAAGTCGGATCTTCAAAGCAAGCCGTGATAACTTCTAAGGCCTTCTCTTCACCAAACTCAGCTAAGAAATCCAACTCCATGTCTTTTAAAATAACCAGTATTAATTTTGCAACTGCTGCGCCATCTTCTTTTTTGGCAAATCGAATCATTTTAAAACCTCTCTTTTAATAACGTATATTCCCTTTTCTATAGTGTACCACGGGAAAGTTCTTTTCGAAAGTCAGGAACTTTGTGAATAGTTAAAATTCTGCTATGATAAGCTTGAAGAGAAGACTAGGAGGCGCAACATGAAAAAAGTAGGAAAGATTCTTTTAGGAATTATAACAGCCATCATTTTGGTTTTAGGCGGCTATTTAATTTATTTATTCGCCAGCTATGACCGTTTACCTGACCATCTTACCTTAAAACCCGACAATCAACATAATCAGGTTTTAGAAACCAATAAGACTTACCGTGCTATGAGTCATAACATTGGATATGGGGCTTATCCGCCAAGCTATAGCTTCTTTATGGACGGTGGGAAATACTCGCGAGCGTACGATAAAAAAACGGTAGAAAAAAATATGAATGGGATCGTCACTACGACAAAAGAATTAGATCCTACTTTTGCTTTTTATCAAGAAGTCGACCAAGACGGTGATCGTTCACAGCATGTAGATGAAGTAGCCTTTTTAAAAAATCATTTATCTGACTACAATAGCTTGTATGGGCAAAACTACGACTCTTCTTATTTGTTCTATCCCTTTACTGATCCAATCGGTCAAGCAAAATCAGGCCTTGTCACCCTAAGCCAAGCTGAGATCACCAGCAGTAAACGCTATTCTTTACCGATCGAAACAAACTTCAACAAATTTGTTGATTTGGATCGTGCTTTCACTGTCAGCCGTATGCCAGTCAAAAACGGTCATGAGTTTATTGCGATCAATACCCATTTGTCCGCCTTTACCAAGGATCGTTCTATCCAAGCGGCTCAATTGAAGAAGATTTTTGATGTCATGGAAAGCGAATATAAAAAAGGCAATTATGTGATGGTCGCCGGAGATTATAATCATGATGTTTTGGGGAACAGCCCAGACGTATTTAGTACAAGTAAAAAACGCGAAACCTGGACACATCCATTTCCAAAAGAAGAATTGCCGGCAGGCTTTCACCTGCCTACTGGAAAGCTGGCAGAAGAGAAAAAGCCATCCGCTCGAGCATTAAATGAACCCTATAAACAGGGCAAGACCTACACGACTTTGATTGATGGGTTTCTTGTTTCAGATAATATCAATGTTGAAGCTGTTCACATCAAGGATATGCAATTTAAATATTCTGACCATAATCCAGTATATTTGGATTTCACTTTTAAATAAAATAGCTTTAACTCCAAGGTACATTGCTTTCTTTCACTCTCGTTGATAGAATGAAGGGAAATCATAGAAAAGGACTTATTTCAATGTGGAAATTCACCTTCAATATACGCACCATTACTCTACTCCAAACAAGGAAACTACTGTAGATGAAACATTGTTTGGAGATACGATAAGAGTTGTTTCATCGCCAATTTTTAAGCGCGGATTTATACACGTTTATTCGGCTTGAAACCTCTTTTTATAGACAAAATTGGAGGAAAAATGAAATGTTGACAATTAAACAAGTTGACCGAAAAAATAATAACGAACTAGATACAATGATGGCGATTTGGGAATCAGCGGTTAAAGCTACCCACACCTTTTTGACAAAGAATGATATCGAAGCCTTAAAGCCCGAGGTAAAAAAGGCGTTTCAGCTGATTGATGAGCTTTATGGCTATTATGATCCTGAGCTTTTAGGATTTATCGGTGTCCAACAAGATAAAGTTGAAATGCTTTTCGTTTCGAATCAAGCTCGAGGAAACGGGATTGGAAAAAAATTACTGCAGTTTGCTCTCGATTCGCTAAACATACACTATGTAGATGTGAATGAGCAGAATCAGCAGGCCTTCGGTTTTTATCAGCATATGGGTTTCCTTGTGATCGGGCGATCTGAGCTAGATGAGCAAGGGAATCCTTTCCCCATTTTGCATTTAAAAAAAATGCAGATTGAAGAAGTCGTTACAGATAAGAAAAACTATTTAAACTTGCTTCTTTTAGCCGATCCGCAGGAAGACATGATTGATCGTTACCTTGATGACGGCCGCATGTTTGTTTTATATGATGATGATGCTTTGAAGTGCGCAGCCGTTGTCACAGAGTTGAATGAACAGGAATGTGAGCTGAAAAATATAGCGACTGTCCCAGCTGTACATGGACAAGGCTATGGCAGAGCAATGATCCAGTTTTTATTCCATGAATTTTTAGGTCATTATCAAACGATGTATGTCGGAACTGGTGATGAGCCAGGAATATTGGACTTTTATAAAAAAAGCGGATTCCGCGAATCGCATCGCGTGAAGAATTTTTTCACCGATAATTACCACGAACCAATCATTGATCAAGGAGTCCAATTGGTTGATATGGTTTACCTGCGGGCAGACGTCAATAATGAATAACATAAGAAAACCTCAGGAGAAAACCGCTCCTGAGGACTTTTTGTTTAGATAAATCATTTTATTGTCGATCACTGATTCTAAATTCGTATCCAAGTACGTTCTTATAGTATTCTGGATACATCTCTCCACCACATTTTTCGCAATCAAATTGCGGAGCGTTCTCAGGATCAAATGCAACATCTCCTGCATCCAAAAATTGAACTACTTCCTTTGGAATTTTTTCCTTTATCCCACATTCAAGACAAATGTAATGAACCACTCCATTGGAATCGAAGTTTTTTAAAAGCTGCTTCTTTTTCTTTTTCATACTTACGTTTCGATGCTTCTTCCCCAATTTTTTTATTCTCCTCTCGCATGAATCGTTCCGATTCTTTATTCTTCGCATATTTCACTACAAGTCGTCCATTTTTAGACACACTAACTCCACTAAATTCATAATATTCGCCACATCTAGTACATTCCAATGGATTTACTCCGAATTCTTCGGCTATTCGTTCACACCATGATTTTGGTTTAAGTGCTTTCTTCACATTCACAAGCATTCGTTGAATCTCTTTCTGGTAATTACTTAATACTTTTTTCATGATTGTCTTGATCCGCCGACTATAAATGCCGTATCTACGAATTGTTTTGAACTGGTTCTCTGGAATATGACGAATCAGTGCACCAATAAATTCCTCTGCCGACATCGTCTTTATCTTATCCGTGTTAGTTCGTTTATCATGATACTGAAACATCACTATTTTCCCATCGTACAAAAGGATACGATTTAAAGCAATGGGACCACGTTTCATATAACGACTGATATATTCTAATATCTTTTTGAGAGAAGTTCGGCTCCTTTTGGGTGCATGCACGTAAAAACCCTCTGCATTTTTCGTGTACGCCGCTTGTAAAAGCGGCTGGACTCGTGCCTTATCCCATTGGGATAAGGTTCTTCGAATGAGCTTTAGGACCGCATTCTGCCAATATTTCCTCAACATTGCGAACGGAAAATAGTCATAGTCCTTCCATTTTCCATCCTTCGTCAGTCCACCCATGGTGACGACTAAATGAACATGCGGATTGTATTCTAGCTGAGAACCGAAGGTGTGGAGTGTTGCCACAACCCCAGCTTGTATATGGTGCTTTCTAAAAAAATCTAATAGTATCCGTGCAGCTTCATCCATTAATCCTTTTAAAAGCTCCTTACGATACTTCTCCTTCAGAAAAATCTCACGTAAACCTTCATCGATCGTGAAGATGACGTGTCGATGCGTCACTGTAAACAGATCATTCGCCGCAACCTCTGCCCACCGTTGACTTTCCCCAGTTGCACAAGTTGGACAAAATTTCCCTTTACAACGAAAAGCCACTTTCTTTACATCATGGCATCCTTCACAGACAAATAGACGATAACCTTTTTTAAGGTCACCACAATCGCGAAACTTCTTCACTTCTCTTTTCACAACGGATCGAATCCTTCTTGTGTACCTTTGATTGAATTTCTCCCAGTTTTGATATTCATCAAAGAAAATGGCGTGTAAAATATTGGGTTTCATATCTCCAGTTTAATAGGAAAAAGACCAGATGAAAAGCGGTCAAAAGATTGATGTATCAATCCTTTGACCGCTTAAAATGTTATACTTCCTTTAATGTTTAAAAAAAGTGATAAGATCAACTTCATGATCTTATCACTTTTCTTTGTGAACTTATGCTTGCCGCAGCTGTTTGATAATTGTCTCAGCTGTCGCGAGATTCATCTGGTCTGCTCGACGCAATTGCCTTGAAACCTGAGCGATCTCTTTTTCGGTCGCGCCAGCAGTGATTGCCAATGAGCGGCTCTGCATCGCCATGTGTCCTTTTTGAATGCCGTCTGTCACTAGTGCCCGAATGGCTGCTAAATTTTGCGCCAATCCAACAGCAACAATCATTTCGCCTAATTCAGCCGCCGTGGAAACTTCTAATAATTTCAAACTTAGCTGAGCCTTCGGTAAAACCTTCGTTGCCCCACCGACAATACCGACTTTCATTGGTAGGGTTAATTGTCCAACGAGTTTTTCTTCTTTTATGACCCAATCCGTCAACCCTTCATAACGTCCATTGCGTGCAGCATAAGCATGACAAGCTGCCGCCACCGCACGTGTATCATTCCCAGTAGCCAGGACGACCGCATCAATCCCATTCATAATCCCTTTATTATGAGTTGCCGCACGGTATGGATCGAGCTTGCTAAACTCACTTGCAGCAGCAATTTTTTCTGCGACTTCCGGTGTTAGCTGTGTCAGTGGGATCTCACATCGTGCTTCAATCAACGATTCGGTTGCATAGTTGCTTAAGATGCTGAACAAGATATCCGCCATTGGAATCAGTTGTCGCAGTTCTTGCGCAACTGCTTCCAGCATCGTATTCAAGATATTGGCTCCCATTGCATCTTTTGTATCGACAACTACATCGATCGAGACATAGCCTTCTTCAAAGGTGCGTGCATGAATGGATTGCAATCCGCCGCCGCGCTGATAAATCGAAGGATAGCTTTTTTCTGCCGCTGCAAAAAGACTCTTTTTATTTTCATTAATCGTTTTAATTACTGCATCGAAATCAGTGACCTTTCGTAAAACGATCTGTCCAACCATCCCTTGATTAATCACTCGCGTCTGAATTCCGCCCGCTTTTGCAATGATTTTCCCCGCGTTACTAGCTGCCGCAATTACGGAGGGCTCTTCGGTAGCCATTGGAATTAGCTTTTTTTTACCATTAATAACAAAATTTTGAGCGACACCTAAAGGAATCGAGCATTCACTGATTTGATTTTCAATCAAATTATTCGCGATTTTTTCCGGCAACACCGTTTCAGTTGCTAATTGTGCCGCTTCTTTAGCAGATAACTTTTTATCTTTCACCAGTTTAGCTAGACGCTCAGCTTGGGTCATCTGATAGAATTTTTTTTTTGCGATTTCTTGATCCTCTGCTTTCGTTATCAACAAAGCTAGACCTAACCCGCCGCCAATACAAAGACTTGCTACACCACGTTGCTTCTCCTCTTGAATCAGCTCAGAAATTAAGGTTGTTACAATTCGCGTCCCACTGGCACCAATTGGGTGACCCAAAGCGATTGCGCCGCCGTAACTGTTAATTTTTTGATCAGATAGCTTTAATTCTTTTTGCACCGCAACAGAAGCTGCCGCAAATGCTTCATTGATTTGGAAGGTATCAATTTCATCAATTGTACGATTCGCTTTTTTTAATAATTTATTAATTGCAGATACTGGGGCCATTCCCATAATACTTGGATCAATTCCAACTTCACTGTAATTATTAATAACAGCCAGGTAAGTCAGTCCATGTTCAATTGCATAGGATTTCGCTGCCAATACGACAGCTGATGCACCATCGTTTAGCGTTGAAGCGTTGGCCGCTGTAACGACGCCATTTTCCTTAAAAGCTGGCTTTAAGGAGCTAATTTTCTCCAGAGTAGAATCAAAGCGAATCCCTTCATCTTCCCACATGGTACTACCGTCTGATAGTGCAATCGGAACGATCTCTGATTCAAACTTGCCATCCTTACTGGCTTTCGCTGCCTTCATTTGCGAATCATAGGCATATTGATCCTGCATTTCACGGGTAACATGATAGTCTTCAGCCACCTTTTCTGCTGTCAACCCCATATGCTTTCCGCTAAACGCATCTGTTAAACCATCATAGATCATGCTCGATTTTGGTTCGTGCCATTCTTGGGCTGCATAATCAAAGCTTGTCACCTTTGGAGCCTGAGACATATTCTCCGTTCCGCCAGCAATCACAACGCTCGCCTCATTCAACAAAATCTGCTGCATCCCAAAAATGATCGATTTCATTCCAGATCCGCACACTTCATTGATCGTAGTTGCCGGAACCTCATAGGGTATCCCTGCTTTAACTGCGGATTGACGAGCTACATTTTGACCATTACCTGCTTGCAAAACATTTCCCATAAATACCTGATCGACTTGATCTGCCTCGATCTCCGCACGTTTGATTGCTTCTTTCACCGCAATCGCACCGAGCTCAACCGCTGAAACAGTTGCTAATTTGCCTTTATATCTGCCAATTGGTGTTCGTACAGCGCTTAAAATAACTACTTCTTCCAAGGGTGCACCTCCAATGTTTTCATTAAAAATCAGACGTAAGTATAGCACAGATAGTTTTATAATTTCTTAAGATTCAAACTCAACTAATTATGACCTTTCTATGATATATTTACCTTTGGAAGAAAAGGATGTCTGTTCTACTTATTATTTTAGTAATTAAGTGGAAAGATATGTGTGGTTTATTCATTTTTATTAAAAAATGGATGGATCAATAAGAACTAGGAGGAGCAATATGAATATAGGGATTGATAAAATCAGTTTTCACGTACCAAATTATTATCTTGATATGACAGATTTAGCGAATGCCCGTGAAACTGACCCCAACAAATTTCACATTGGTCTCGGACAAGATCAGATGGCAATTATTCCCGAGACACAAGACATCGTCACTTTAGGGGCAAGTGCTGCTGCCAAAATTCTTACAGATGAGGACAAAAAGGACATCGACATGGTAATCGTCGGAACAGAATCAAGTACCGACTTCTCAAAATCTGCTGCGGTAATCATTCATGATTTGTTGGATATTCAACCATTCGCTCGTTCATTTGAAATAAAACATGCTTGTTACGGCGGAACCGCCGCCCTGCAGCAGGCTCATGATTATGTTGCCCTACATCCCGATCGTAAAGTTTTAGTGATCGCTGCTGATATTGCTAAATATGGTTTAGCAACTGGTGGCGAACCTACGCAAGGCTGTGGTGCTGTCGCTATGCTAATAACCAAGGAACCAGATTTGTTAGCCTTCAATAACGATAGTGTCTTCTATTCAGAGGACGTTTATGATTTTTGGCGACCTGCAGGACATGATTATCCATTAGTCGATGGACACATGTCTAACCAAATCTATATTGATTCTTTTACTCGGATCTGGGAGCAAAATAAAAAAGTCAATCAAACCGATAGTACGGATTATGCCGCAATCACTTTCCATCTACCTTATACAAAGATGGGACGCAAAGCTTTACGTGCAATCTTTCCGGAAATGCCTGAATCAGAACAACAACGTTTAGAAGCTCGTTATGATGAAGCAGTGGTGTATAGCCGAACAGTCGGTAATCTCTACACCGGATCATTATATCTAGGTTTGATATCCTTGTTAGATAATGGCAATCTAGGTGCCGGTGATCGAATCGGATTATTCAGCTATGGTTCTGGTGCCGTTAGTGAGTTCTTCTCAATGACATTGATGGATGGGTTCAAAAGTCATTTAACTAGCGAAAAGAATCAAGCGTTGCTTTCTGAACGCAAGCAGCTTTCTATCGATGAATATGAAAAAATGTTTAACGAAAAACTCCCAACCGATGGAGGTACGTATTCGTTCTCTGATTCAACTGATTTTGCTATCAATAAAATCAGCGGTGATATTCGTTATTACAATAAGTAGTATAATAGGAAAAGGCCAGCTGACTGATCAGCTGGCCTTTTTTAGACGCAAAAATAATCTAGCAGGTCTAATGGCTAAGTGCTTGTTCTTCATTCCAGATTTCTGGAATATTTACACTCTTTTCTAGGTCTTAAACGTTTTTTATGATTGAATTTCGTTTAAGCCTCACCATTAAGTGAAGAAATGGTTCCACTGTCTACATTTCTTTTCCCCGCTAGATTAGAATAACTTGGTAAGGAGACTTCAAATCCCTACTTCCTTTCTGCCGCTTTCGGCATTCTCTGTGAAATGAACACTGCTTCCGTCCATTTCTGTTGTATTATTTTACAACCTTAGGGACCTACCCCTTACACCTATATTTATACCATATTTCGCCGCTTTTTGCAACCGTTTACACTTTATCTACTCGTCCTTTTTCGTGTTATAATCTTAACGTTAAGACTACAATTAAGACCCGATTTTTTCGTAAAAAAACGGTGATTAACCAAATTAGGAGGAAATATTTTTATGAATATATTGTACATTTCTATCTCAGGAAACACTCGGGCATTTGTTAAGCGTCTGGAAGCCTACGCAGTGGAACAGCATCAATTAGATCCGAAAAATCCTTTAATCAGCTCAAAGGAAATTTCCGAAAATTCTCCCTTCGAGATTGAGTCGGCACCCTTCTTTACCTTTGTCCCTACGTATTTAGAAGGAGGAAATGGTGTTGATAGCGGGGATACTGAAATTTTGACAGAAGTGATGCGCGAATACCTCGAATACGAAGATAATTTTAAACATTGTCTAGGAGTAGTCGGCAGCGGGAATAAAAATTTTAACTATCAATATTGCCTGACAGCAAAACAATATAGCGAAGCCTTCAAGTTTCCTTTCTTGGCAGATTATGAGCTGCGAGGAACCGCTGCTGATTGTGAGCGCGTGTATCATATTTTAAAAGAAAACAGTTCGAATTAATCGTTTACTAATTATTCTATTGACTTTTTCTCATGTTAGAGGCATTCTTTTTAAAATAGATAAATCTATGAGAGAGGCGTGTTGCAATTGAGAAAAGTCGCAATTATTGGTGTAGGACATGTAGGAAGTACAACTGCTTACACTTTGATTTCAAAAAATATCGTTGATGAGCTGGTGCTTTTCGACTCGAAAGATACGATTCTAAAGGCTGAACTGAATGATCTGATGGACGGGCAAATGGAACAAGCTAATCAAGTTCGACTGATTGGTCCAGATATAGCTGAACTAGCCGATACAGATGTGATTATTTTTTCTGCTGGTGACATTTCGATTTTTGAAGGAAATCCTGATCGCTTTGCTGAACTGAATTTGACCAAAACAATCGTAGAGGAATGGGCGCCAGTCATCAGAGATTCTGGCTTTAAGGGAATTATATTGAATATAACAAATCCTTGTGATGTCATCACTCAATATCTGCAGGAATTGACAGAACTTCCTCAAGAGCGTGTTATTGGTACTGGAACTTCACTAGATACTGGCCGAATGAAGCATGCTATCAGCAAAAGTATGAAAGTTCATCCTTCGGCCATTGATGGTTATGTCATCGGAGAACATGGTGAAAGTCAATTTGTTGCTTGGTCTAGCGTCCGAATCGGTGGCACCCCTATCAGTGAAATATTGACGGATGATAGACTTGATGTTCTGGATAATGCTGCTCGTGATGGCGGTTGGGTCACTTTTAGAGGAAAAGGCTATACTTCTTATGGTATCGCCATTCAAGCCGCACGGATTGCTGAAGCAATTTTAAACGACAATCACCTTGTCGTACCAGTCAGCCATTATCATCAAGCTGAGGGCTGCTATGTGGGTTCTCCTGCAAAAGTTTCAAGACAAGGAATCAGTGAAAGTTTTCCGTTAAAGCTTTCCACTGCAGAACAAGAAAAATGGCGTCATACAATCCAGACGATTCATTCAATGCACGCAACGATCTAAAGAAACCACTGTGACGGAAGAACGACAAAACTGTTGATGAGTAGCAGAACACGCTCATTAAAAGAACGAACAACTGTGGAACTATCAACAATGATTGAAGTGACCCCCAAATGTTAGACTTTTTTCGGAGTAGAGAAATCTACTCCGTTTTTTGTTTCTTAAGCTAAGCGATTATGCCGCTTTCTGTGCTGTTTCTCGAAACTGAACAGGGCTTTTCCAGTTCAATTTCTGTTTCATCCGGTGATTGTTGTAGTAATAGATAAAATCATCAATCGCCGTTTTTAGTTCATCAAAACTGTGATAGGTTTCTCCATGAAAAATTTCTTGTTTTAGAAGACTGAAGAAATTCTCCATGATGGAATTATCTAAACAATTTCCTTTTCGAGACATACTTTGAAAAATTTTCTGTTTCTTTAGTTTTCGACGGTAGGCTTTCATCTGATAGGCCCAGCCTTGATCCGAGTGGAAAGTGCGACGATACGGGCAATCATTCGTAATCGCGATGGCTTCTTCTAAGCCTTCCATGATTGCCAAGGCATTTGGCTTTTCCGAGATGCGGTACGAAAGAATCTCGCTATTATACATATCCATAAACGGGTCCAGATATAACTTTCTCTGACGGATCACGCCTTTGGTATCCACTTCAAGATATTTGAACTCTGTTGTATCTGTCGTAATTTTTTGGTGACAAATAGTCGTATAAAAGTGACGACGAATCCGGTGTTTCGCCACTTTCCCGACTTTTCCTCGGTAAGAACTGTAGCGCCGTGATTTCCGCGTGTATGAACGCACTTCGATTCCTAGTTTTCGAATCAAACGTTGGACTTTCTTTTTATTAACATGGAATCCACGATTCTTTAGTTCGTTCGTCATTCGTAAACAGCCATAATTTTTATGTTCTTTACGAATACGAAGCATTTCGGCTTCAATTTCTTGATCAGGGTTTTCTCTGTCAAATCGTTTTTGCCAGTACATAAACGTTGCTTTAGGAAAGTCCAAGGTCTCAAGAAGCTCAACTAATTTGAAGGGTCCTCGGAGGCTGTGGATGATTCGTGCGATTGATTCGTTCGTCTTTGTTGGGCTTCCTGATTTCGCAGCTTCCTCAGTTCTTTTAAAAAGGCATTTTCTATCTGAAGTGAACGGACTTGTTTTTCTAATTCTTTAATACGGTCGCGTTCTTCCGATGTTACTTTAACAAAATCTTTCTTTGGCTTTTCTTTTTTCTTAGGCACGGTAGGTGGACGTCCTTTCGGTTTTGAGAGTCCCTTGATACCATCATCTCGAAAACTCCGCATCCAACTGGCAATCAGAGCATGATTCCTCATACCGAGTCTATTGGCAACTTCACGATAGGACAACTCACTCGTTTGATATAACTCTATCGCATCCATCTTGAATTGAACAGAGTAAGTATTATCATAATGTTTTCGAAAGAGTCCTTCCTCACCAAATTGTTGATAGGAATTAATCCAGCTTCTTACTTGATCCGCGTTCTTAACTCCATACTTTTTCGCTAGATAGCGATAGCCACCTTTTCCATCCAAATAATCTTGAACAACTTTCAGCTTGATTTCAAAGCCATATTCAGTCATAAAAATACCGACCTCCAAAAAGTTAGATTTTTGGTCTAACTTTTGGGGGTCGGTTCAGATAGCCCTACAGTCGTTCGTTCTTATTTTCTATTTATTAATTTAAAAGAATTTCAGGCACTCTTGATATTTGAGAGAACTTTCCTCCACTCAAACCCGATCAACTTAGCGTTAGGTGTGCGATAATTAAAGACCTTTTCATTTTCTAAGGGCTCAAAATAGTTCTTAATCGCGCGAATCACCGAATTATGACAGACCAATAGATAGGTATTCTCAGAGTCTTGTTCTAATTCTGCTAATAAAGGAACAATTCGAGCATAAACATCCATCAAAGATTCCCCATTAGGATAGCGTACAGCAAATTGAGTACGAATTTTTTGGTAGCCTGCCAGTTCATCGCTCTTTCCATCATAATCCCCATAATCCAGCTCAATTAATCGTTCGTCGACACTCATGGGTAAATGATTGGCCTCACTAACTATTCGTGCTGTTTCTTCCGCACGATTTAAGGGAGAATGGATGATTCTGGTTATAGGTGCGTCAAGGTTAGCCACTTCTTCTGCTAATAAAGCCGCTTGATGATAACCTATCTTAGACAAAGCAATGTCGCTTCGCCCTGAAATGATTCCTTTCTTGTTCCAATCTGTCTCCCCGTGTCTAGCTACATAAAGCAAATAAAACAGTCCTCTCTATCAAAAAAATTGAAAATCCAACTAGGAAGATTTCTAGAATTTTCAAAATAGTTATTCATTAAAATATTGGTAGTAGCCAATTTCTCTACTACTTTATCATTAGAATGAAAGAACGTCTATATATTTACTGAAAATGACTGCTAGTTTTTCACACCGTAGGCTCGTGGAATAATGAGGTAGTCAATCAATGGTACAAAACAATTCATAATTAATAAAATGAATGTCATACCTTCTGCCATGGAACTAAATGAACGCCAAGCCATTAGTAGTATGCCACAACAAATTCCATATATGATCTCACCTTTGGGCGTTGTAGGTGATGTACTATAATCTGTTGCCATGAAGAAAGCACCTAGCATAGTTGCGCCCCCAAAGATATGAGCAAAAACAATCGTCAGATCACCTTTCCCTAAAAAAAGCGCAATAATAACTATTGTACTAAGCATACAAATCGGAATGTGCCAAGTAATTACTTTTTTATACAGCAGAAACATCCCTCCTAAAAAAAGAAGTATCGCCGTCGTTTCAGCATTTTTACCAGCAATCAATCCAGTCAAACTGTCTAACATCTGACCAGAGCTTAAACTTTCACCAGCTTTGCCATTCATCAAAGGCGTGGCAGAAGAGACGACATCTAAACCATTCAACGAGAAAAAAGGCTGCGGTTGTACATTCGCTGACATTTCCTTTGCAAAGACCAATCTTAAGACAGCTCGCCCTGTTAAAGCCGGATTTAACAGATTTCTACCGATTCCTCCAAACAATTCTTTTGCGATAATAATTCCGATAGCTCCGCCTAAAGCCGGATACCACAACGGTACACTTGCTGGTAAGCTCATCGCCAATAGAACACCAGTCACTACTGCTGAGTAATCTTTAGGCAAGGTATCTTTCCGAAATTTAAACCATAGGAACTCAGAAATCAGGCATGTACCTATGGCTATCACATAAATAAGCAATGAACGTAGGCCAAAGAAAATAATTGAAGCAATCACGCTAGGTAACAGCGCCAATAAAACCATTCGCATTATTCGATCAGTTTTTTCGTAAAACAACAAATGCGGCGAGGCTTCCATTAATGGGTAACGTGTACTGCGAAGCTGCTCCAACGAATTTTTATTCCCCATACCTATGCCTGCCTTTCTTTAAGTGCTTTTTGTCCAGCAACAATATGTTCAGCTAAATGCCGACGTGCTGGGCAAATATACGTACAACACCCACAGTTAATACAACTATCTACATAAAGCTTTTCCAAACGTTTCCAATTTTCCTTCAAGTAATTTTTTTCAAGCTGATGTGGCAAAAGATCCACCGGACAAACAGCGACACAGCGAGCGCACAGGATACAAGGAGAAGGTGTGCTGTCTTCATCATGATGCTCATTGATAACAATTAACCCATTGGCTGATTTTGTTAATGAAGCCGCCATTGTGTCTACTGTTTTCCCCATCATAAATCCACCTGTGATAATCTTAGATGGCTTTCCCTCAAAGCCTCCGCAAAAAGCAATCATATCCTCAATCGAAGTTCCCAGCGGAAAATAGACATTTTTCTGCTGCTTGACATCACCCACCACAGAACAAATTCGATGACTCAAGGGAACTCCGGGATCAATCGCTTCATAGACAGCAACTGTCGTAGCTACGTTGATAATCAAATAGCCTAAGTCTCGTGTTGAACCATCTGCTGGGGCTTCCTTTCCTGTAATTACTGTAAAAAGCATCTCAGTGCTTCCTTGAGGATAAATCGAAGGAACTTCGATAACCGAAAGATTCGATATGTCGCGGCATAAATTCTGCATAACCTCAATTGCTTCTTGCTTATCATCCTCAATTGCAATAATGCCTTCCTTTGCTGCGACAGCTTTCAATACCAACTCGCAGCCCTTAATCAGCTTTTCCCCCTGAGTCGCCATTAATGCAGCATCAGACATCAATAATGGCTCACATTCAGCACCATTAAAAATACAAGTATGAATATCTTCTTTAGGGTTTAGCTTTACATGACTGGGAAAAGTCGCCCCGCCTAGCCCAACCACTCCCGCTGCTTCAACACGTTCAACGATCATTTCCGGTGTCAAATCATCAATTGTTTCATGGTGTATCTCTTGAGGTTCATCTCTAAAATCATTTTCAATAATTACGCAGGTCATCTTATCCCCCTGACCTTGATCAATCTCTTGTATTCCGATGATCTTCCCGGAAATACTTGCATGAACGTTCGCGCCTAATCCTTCAGCTATTTTTGCAATTATCTGTCCTAAAAATACTTTTTCTCCTACAGAGACGATAACCTCTGCAGGCTCACCAATATGTTGCTGAACGGGAATATAAACTTTTTTAGGTTGTATGTTCTCAACCTTTTTATAATTATCGATTCCTCTTAAATGCAAGGCCGGATCTTGATGCAAATCAATTCCACCTTTAAACCTTCGCTTACTCATCACATTCCTCCAATATTATTCATAATTTTAGTATAACATGAACATTTTTCAGCTAAAAATAATATACTGTTATACAATAATTGAAGGTGAATAATAAAAAAAGTTACTACAATGTTTTGTAATATCTTAGTACTTACGTATAGAAACGACCCACTTTTTTAATCAGTTCTATCTTCCTTTGCAAAAATAAACCCAAATATACAGTAGATTCAAAAGTACCCATTTCTTTTACCAACCAGATTGCTATTTTTCCATCCAAGATTTCTTATAAAATAGAGGAAAATATCCTATGTTTATCATTTTATTCTACATGAAAAAAGACTTGAACTCATTTGACAATTGGGGTTCTAGCACCTTAAACACTCTCAACGACGTTTTAGAATAACATGATACTTTGCAACTGAATGAGACTTAAGAGGAAATAGCTAAACAGATGAAGAAATAAGGAATCGTAATGATAGATTAAGAGATGTAAATTATGAAAGAAGTTATTTGGAAAACATGACTTTAAACTTCTGTATCTAAGAAAAATAGCAAACTAAAAAGGGCTAAAAAGACTGGTAGTGCAGCCTTTTAGCCCTTAACTTTTTATACTTTCTCTACTGTTAAAAAAAAGACTATCCTAATAAGAATAGTCCTAACTGCGTGGCGACGTCCTAATCTCACAAGGGGCAACCCCTCACTACAATCGGCGCTAAGAAGCTTAACTTCTGTGTTCGACATGGGAACAGGTGTATCCTTCTCGCTATCGCCACCACACTAGTATTCTATTGAGTAAACGTCGTTCACTCAAAACTGGATCAGAAACATTCTAACAACCGTGAATCAATTTTTGGTTAAGTCCTCGATCGATTAGTATCAGTCCGCTCCATACATCACTGCACTTCCACTCCTGACCTATCTACCTGATCTTCTCTCAGGGATCTTACTTTCTTAAAGAAATGGGAAATCTCATCTTGAGGTGGGCTTCACACTTAGATGCTTTCAGCGTTTATCCCTTCCCTACATAGCTACCCAGCGATGCCTCTGGCGAGACAACTGGTACACCAGCGGTAAGTCCATCCCGGTCCTCTCGTACTAAGGACAGATCCTCTCAAATTTCCAACGCCCGCGACGGATAGGGACCGAACTGTCTCACGACGTTCTGAACCCAGCTCGCGTGCCGCTTTAATGGGCGAACAGCCCAACCCTTGGGACCGACTACAGCCCCAGGATGCGACGAGCCGACATCGAGGTGCCAAACCTCCCCGTCGATGTGGACTCTTGGGGGAGATAAGCCTGTTATCCCCAGGGTAGCTTTTATCCGTTGAGCGATGGCCCTTCCATGCGGAACCACCGGATCACTAAGCCCGACTTTCGTCCCTGCTCGACTTGTAGGTCTCGCAGTCAAGCTCCCTTGTGCCTTTACACTCTGCGAATGATTTCCAACCATTCTGAGGGAACCTTTGGGCGCCTCCGTTACTCTTTAGGAGGCGACCGCCCCAGTCAAACTGCCCATCTGACACTGTCTCCCACCACGATTAGTGGTGCGGGTTAGAGTGGTCATAACACAAGGGTAGTATCCCACCAGTGCCTCTGTCGAAACTAGCGTCCCGACTTCTACGGCTCCTACCTATCCTGTACATGTGGTACAAACACTCAATATCAAACTGCAGTAAAGCTCCATGGGGTCTTTCCGTCCTGTCGCGGGTAACCTGCATCTTCACAGGTACTAAAATTTCACCGAGTCTCTCGTTGAGACAGTGCCCAAATCGTTACGCCTTTCGTGCGGGTCGGAACTTACCCGACAAGGAATTTCGCTACCTTAGGACCGTTATAGTTACGGCCGCCGTTTACTGGGGCTTCAATTCGTACCTTCGCTTACGCTAAGCACTCCTCTTAACCTTCCAGCACCGGGCAGGCGTCAGCCCCTATACGTCATCTTTCGATTTTGCAGAGACCTGTGTTTTTGATAAACAGTCGCTTGGGCCTATTCACTGCGGCTGATCGTTAGATCAGCACCCCTTCTCCCGAAGTTACGGGGTCATTTTGCCGAGTTCCTTAACGAGAGTTCTCTCGCTCACCTTAGGATTCTCTCCTCGACTACCTGTGTCGGTTTGCGGTACGGGCCATTGTTTTCTCACTAGAAGCTTTTCTCGGCAGTGTGACATCAGGAACTTCGGTACTGTTATTTCCCTCCCCATCACAACTTGTCCTTAGAGATGTAAGCATTTGACTCACATCAAGACTCATTGCTTGGACAGACATTTCCAATCGTCTGATTCCTTAGCCTCCTGCGTCCCTCCGTTGCTCAAACAAAAACAACGGGTACAGGAATATCAACCTGTTATCCATCGCCTACGCCTTTCGGCCTCGGCTTAGGTCCCGACTAACCCTGGGCGGACGAGCCTTCCCCAGGAAACCTTAGTCATTCGGTGGACAGGATTCTCACCTGTCTTTCGCTACTCATACCGGCATTCTCACTTCTAAGCGCTCCAGCAGTCCTCACGATCTACCTTCAACGCCCTTAGAACGCTCTCCTACCAACGCACCATTGGTGTGTTCCACAGCTTCGGTAAACTATTTAGCCCCGGTACATTTTCGGCGCAGGGTCACTCGACTAGTGAGCTATTACGCACTCTTTAAATGGTGGCTGCTTCTAAGCCAACATCCTAGTTGTCTGTGCAACCCCACATCCTTTTCCACTTAATAGTTATTTGGGGACCTTAGCTGGTGGTCTGGGCTGTTTCCCTTTCGACTATGGATCTTATCACTCACAGTCTGACTCCCAGAGATGAATGGATGGCATTCGGAGTTTATCTGAATTCGGTAACCCGAGATGGGCCCCTAGTCCAAACAGTGCTCTACCTCCATCATTCTTACTCTGAGGCTAGCCCTAAAGCTATTTCGGAGAGAACCAGCTATCTCCAAGTTCGTTTGGAATTTCTCCGCTACCCACACCTCATCCCCGCACTTTTCAACGTACGTGGGTTCGGTCCTCCAGTGCGTTTTACCGCACCTTCAACCTGGACATGGGTAGATCACATGGTTTCGGGTCTACGACCACTTACTCATTCGCCCTATTCAGACTCGCTTTCGCTGCGGCTCCGTCTTTTCAACTTAACCTCGCAAGTAATCGTAACTCGCCGGTTCATTCTACAAAAGGCACGCTATCACCCATTAACGGGCTCTAACTTGTTGTAGGCACACGGTTTCAGGATCTATTTCACTCCCCTTCCGGGGTGCTTTTCACCTTTCCCTCACGGTACTGGTTCACTATCGGTCACTAGGGAGTATTTAGCCTTGGGAGATGGTCCTCCCGGATTCCGACGGAATTCCTCGTGTTCCGCCGTACTCAGGATCCTCCTAGGTGCCAGTCAAATTTTGTCTACGGGGCTTTTACCCTTTCTAGCAGACCTTTCCAGGTCCTTCGACTATCTCACTGGACTACCATATCGGAGTCCTACAACCCCAAGAGGCAAGCCTCTTGGTTTGGGCTTTTCCCGTTTCGCTCGCCGCTACTCAGGGAATCGATTTTTCTTTCTCTTCCTGCAGGTACTTAGATGTTTCAGTTCTCTGCGTCTACCTCTAATCAGCTATGTATTCACTGAAAAGTAACATCCTATAAAAGATGTTGGGTTTCCCCATTCGGAAATCTCCGGATCAAAGCTTACTTACAGCTCCCCGAAGCATATCGGTGTTAGTCCCGTCCTTCATCGGCTCCTAGTGCCAAGGCATCCACCGTGCGTCCTTAATCACTTAACCTTATCTTGACTTTCGTCAAGGGTCTTACTAATTCCCATGAGCGATCATGTTCCTTAGTAATAAATAAGCAATTGAACTTATTAAAAAACTCATTCAACGCGGTGTTCTCGGTTTGTTTAAAATTGTTTCTGTATCCAGTTTTCAATGAACGATTTGAGAGTAGACCTCTCAAAACTGAACGAATAAAGCATTCCTGTGTAGTTTCCGTAACGTTCATCTTCGATGAACTGATTCCTTAGAAAGGAGGTGATCCAGCCGCACCTTCCGATACGGCTACCTTGTTACGACTTCACCCCAATCATCTATCCCACCTTAGGCGGCTGGCTCCAAAAGGTTACCTCACCGACTTCGGGTGTTACAAACTCTCGTGGTGTGACGGGCGGTGTGTACAAGGCCCGGGAACGTATTCACCGCGGCGTGCTGATCCGCGATTACTAGCGATTCCGGCTTCATGTAGGCGAGTTGCAGCCTACAATCCGAACTGAGAGAAGCTTTAAGAGATTAGCTTAGCCTCGCGACTTCGCGACTCGTTGTACTTCCCATTGTAGCACGTGTGTAGCCCAGGTCATAAGGGGCATGATGATTTGACGTCATCCCCACCTTCCTCCGGTTTGTCACCGGCAGTCTCGCTAGAGTGCCCAACTAAATGATGGCAACTAACAATAAGGGTTGCGCTCGTTGCGGGACTTAACCCAACATCTCACGACACGAGCTGACGACAACCATGCACCACCTGTCACTTTGCCCCCGAAGGGGAAGCTCTATCTCTAGAGTGGTCAAAGGATGTCAAGACCTGGTAAGGTTCTTCGCGTTGCTTCGAATTAAACCACATGCTCCACCGCTTGTGCGGGCCCCCGTCAATTCCTTTGAGTTTCAACCTTGCGGTCGTACTCCCCAGGCGGAGTGCTTAATGCGTTAGCTGCAGCACTGAAGGGCGGAAACCCTCCAACACTTAGCACTCATCGTTTACGGCGTGGACTACCAGGGTATCTAATCCTGTTTGCTCCCCACGCTTTCGAGCCTCAGCGTCAGTTACAGACCAGAGAGCCGCCTTCGCCACTGGTGTTCCTCCATATATCTACGCATTTCACCGCTACACATGGAATTCCACTCTCCTCTTCTGCACTCAAGTTTCCCAGTTTCCAATGACCCTCCCCGGTTGAGCCGGGGGCTTTCACATCAGACTTAAGAAACCGCCTGCGCTCGCTTTACGCCCAATAAATCCGGACAACGCTTGCCACCTACGTATTACCGCGGCTGCTGGCACGTAGTTAGCCGTGGCTTTCTGGTTAGATACCGTCAAGGGATGAACATTCTACTCTCATCCTTGTTCTTCTCTAACAACAGAGTTTTACGATCCGAAAACCTTCTTCACTCACGCGGCGTTGCTCGGTCAGACTTGCGTCCATTGCCGAAGATTCCCTACTGCTGCCTCCCGTAGGAGTTTGGGCCGTGTCTCAGTCCCAATGTGGCCGATCACCCTCTCAGGTCGGCTATGCATCGTTGCCTTGGTGAGCCGTTACCTCACCAACTAGCTAATGCACCGCGGGTCCATCCATCAGTGACGCAAAAGCGCCTTTCAAACCGAAACCATGCGATTTCGATTGTTATACGGTATTAGCACCTGTTTCCAAGTGTTATCCCCTTCTGATGGGCAGGTTACCCACGTGTTACTCACCCGTTCGCCACTCCTTTTCTTTCGATGGAGCAAGCTCCGGTGAAAGAAAAAGCGTTCGACTTGCATGTATTAGGCACGCCGCCAGCGTTCGTCCTGAGCCAGGATCAAACTCTCATAAAAAGTGTTTGAAACAGTCTTGCGACTGTTAAGCTCAATTGTAATAATTGACTTGCTAGCATATTGCTTGCTATGTTGTTTGCTTCTATAATAGAAGCGCCCTACACATTTGGTTTGTTTTATTCGTTCAGTTTTCAAAGGTCTACATTGTTTGTCGCTTTGTTTCAGCAACTTTTATATCTTAACAGGCTGCCGTTTGAAAGTCAACAACTTTTTTCAATGAATTTTGAAAAAGTTTTGAAACTCAATTGACAACTTTGAAATAATAACATTCAACAAAAAGCTTGTCAACAATTATTTTTCATTGTCGTATCAACATGTTTCAGCAACGTTATTGATAATATCATATTGAAAAATAATGTCAAATACTTTTCAGTCGTTTTTCAAAATAATTTCAAATAAATAGAAAATGGACTAGCAATTCGCTAGCCCATTGTTGCTTCTACACCATAATGATCACTAATTGTAACCTCATTTTCCCCATCAAAAACCACTTGGTAACTTTCTATTTCGAAGTTACGAGAGGCAAAAATATAGTCGATTCTCAATTTTGCCGTATTTCCTGCCCAACCATCAATTGATTCTTCAACCGTATTTTCACCGAGCTTTACTTTGGCATGAATAAAAGCATCCTGTAAATCAAGAATACTTTTATCGACCAAATCATAACCCTCACCGCTTGTTTTCGCGTCATTATTGAAATCGCCCATAATGATCTGCTTTCCTTGTTTTTCTGCTAAAAACTGCTCCAACTTTCGCCATTCATAAGCAAAAGCTTTTTTTGTCGTTTGCCACCAAGAAAAATGGCTGCTTACTACTATTATCTTTTGATCATTAATTATTGTTTCACCTATTACCACTTTTCTCGTATGATAATCACTCGGATCATGACTTTCTGAAATCAACAAGCTTTCCACGTTTAGTGGTGTCTTTGACAACAAACCGATGCCTTCATGATAAATGTCATAGCCAACGTGATTATACGTCCAGTTCCAATAATAGCTGCATCCTAATTCCTTCAACCGCTCGGTCAATAGAAATAGAAAATTATCTTGATGAATGGCTTCCTGTTCTTTCGATGGTTGAAAGTATTTGTCTAGGTTTGCTAACGGACTTGCAAGAAGCTGATTCACTTCTTGCAGACCGATCAAATCATAGCTTTCCTTCGCAATACGGTTCGCTAACACTTCAATTTGCTGTTGGTCGTTTCCTTCCATCCAGCTATGAGTATTCAGGGTCAATACTTTGATTGCTCTCGCCTCACTTTAATAGTCGATTGTTCCAATCGTTTCCCCACGAGAAACGAGTCCAGTCTTAGCATAATGGTAATCCTTGATTTTGTCACCATTTGTAAATACAACGATCATCGTAGTCATTTTGCCGGCTTTTTGAATTTTCGCTAAATCAGCTGTTGCTACAACTTTCCCCGCTTTGACTTTTTCGCCTTCTTGCACGTGGATTTTAAACGCTTCTCCGCCTAAATCTACCGTATCAATCCCCATGTGAAGTAACACTTCAATGTCATCATCGGTTTTGATACCAATAGCATGTTTTGTTGGGAATACAGACACGATTGTTCCTGCAACTGGACTAGCAATTTCACCATTTTCCGGCACAACGGCAAATCCCTCTCCCATCATTTTTTGTGAGAAGACGTCATCTTCTACTTTATCGATCGGAATCATCTCACCATTTGCTGGAGCTACGAACTCCGCATGCAAGCCTTTAAACGATGTGCTGGCGTTCTTTTCCTGTACAGTCGACTCTTCCTGACTAGCACTTGTAGGAATTTCAACACCTGAATCCAACAAATCCTGAATATCTGATTTCAATATATCTGCTTTAGGCCCGTAAACAGCTTGAACACCGTTGTCTTTGACTAAAAGTCCCATCGCTCCTGCTTTTTTCCAAGCCTCTTCACTGCCAACGCTGTTCTTATCAGCTACTGTCACTCGTAAGCGTGTCATACAAGCATCCACATCAGTAATATTTTGTGGTCCTCCTAGCAAATTGATGATTTTCACAATTTGCGAGTCCGCTGATACTGATCCATCGCTTGTAGTATTAGTTGCTTCTTCATTATCAACTTCGTAGTTTCCATTTCTTCCTGGTGTCGCAAAGTTGAATTTTTTAATCATGAAGTTCGCAAAGAAGTAAGTAAATACTCCAAATGCAATACTTGTTAATACAAAGTTAAGTAAATCATTACCAAGTCCTGCTCGCAATGCCATCGGTACACGGGTTAATAATTCAATATTCCCGAATGAGTGAACACGTAAATTGATTAAATCCGCCATTGCAAACGCCGCTCCTTGAATCACCGCATAGCACGCATAAAGCGGTACAGCCACAAACATAAACATAAACTCCAACGGTTCTGTTACCCCAGTTAAGAATACTGCTACTGCCGCTGATAAGAACATTGATTTATATTTTTTCTTTTTATCAGGATCGACATTTCGATACATTGCTAAGGTTAAGCCCATCAAGATACCTGAAGAACCGATCATCTGTCCAACTTTGAATCGTGCTGGAGTCCATTGAGTCAATACTTGCTGATATTGAGACATGTCTCCACCATTTTTCAAATTAACTAAATCTGTTGCCCAAGCTAACCATAATGGATCTTGCCCTAATACTTGACTTCCAGCTTGTGCGCCAGTCAGTATCTCGTAAGTACCACCCAATTGCGTATAATTCATCGGAATTGTCAACATATGATGCAAACCGAACGGCAAGAGCAATCGTTCTAGCGTTCCATATAGAAATGGTGCCAGGACCGGTGCAGTTTCTTGAGAGTTTGCGATCCATTTACCAAACTCGTTGATCCCCGTTTGGATAATCGGCCATAGAAAGGCTAAAACCAAAGCAACAATCACTGAACGCAAGATAACAACAAACGGAACAAAACGTTTCCCATTGAAGAAAGTCAACACTTCAGGTAATTTTCTGAAATTGTAGTACTTATTGTAGGCAGTTGCTCCAACAAAACCGGCGATGATTCCGACAAAAACACCCATATTCAATGCTGGTGCTTCTAAAACACTTGTAAAATAGCCATCAACCATTATTTTTTGTCCAAATAAGGTGTGAGTCATTGCATTTGGATCGGCTAACATCTCAGAAGTGATGCCAAAGATCGAGCCAGTTATTCGATTAATTAGAATGAATGATAGCCCCGCTGCAAACGCACCGCCAGCTCGCTCCTTCGCCCAGCTTCCGCCAATTGCTAATGCAAATAATAAATGTAGATTTCCAATGATGGCCCAACCAATATTTTCGACTACGCCACCAGTTGTAACTAACCATCCGAGATTCTCATTGATTAACGGTAGTGATTTTCCGATACTGATCATTAATCCCGCCGCTGGCATTACCGCGATTACCACCATCAGTGCCTTCCCGAATTTTTGCCAAAATTCAAAACTAAAGAGCTTTTTGATCCCTTTCATGTTTGTTCCTCCTATTTTTTTCGATTACTCATTTTGTGCAATCGGTTTCGTTAATTTGCATTATATACTCATAAACAAAATTTGTAAACTCTTTCAGCTGAAATATTTTTAAAAGTACCAAAATTATGAAAGAACTTATCTTTCTAATTCAGTGAACTAATGCTTGACTTGCGCAACCGGTTGCGTTTATTATGAGAGTAAGAAAATATTAGGAGGACTTATTATGAAAACAGTTCAGCGTCTCTTTGAAATTGATCCTTGGAGAATTAGAACAACTCAGTTAGATAAAGAAAACCGTCGCCTGCAAGAATCATTAACCAGTATAGGAAACGGATATATGGGAATGCGAGGAAATTTTGAAGAAACTTATAGCGGTGACCATCATCAAGGTACTTATCTTGCTGGTATCTGGTATCCCGATAAAACCCGTGTCGGCTGGTGGAAGAACGGCTATCCTGAATATTTCGGCAAAGTAATCAACGCGTTGGATTTCATTCAAATGAAGTTATTCGTAAATGATCGAGAGATTGATTTAGCAGTGATGGACATCGAAGATTTCGATTTGGAGTTGAACATGCAAAATGGTGTTCTTACTCGTACCTTCATTGTAACAATTGATCATACAAAAATTCGTTTTACTTTCGAGCGCTTTTTAAGTGTCGTCAAAAAAGAACTTGCGGTGATTCGGCTTACTGCAGAGTGTTTAATTGGCGAAGCAGAGCTAAAGGTCGTGTCTAAACTAGACAATAATGTTCAAAACGAAGACAGTAACTATGAAGAAATGTTTTGGTTGGAAAAAGGACGCGGACACCAAGAAGATATCAGCTTTCTGACAACGCAGACGGTACCAAATAATTTTGGCATCGAACAATTCTCTGTAACTGGCGCTATGCAACATATTAGTTCTTCAATCGGACTTCAACAGGATGATACGCTAGAAGTTGCTGAAACCTTCACCTATGCTTTGAAAGCAAATCAAACTATTCAACTTGAAAAGCGAGTTGTGGTCTTAACAAGCCGTGATGTACCAGAAACAGAACAAAGCGAAAAAGCCATAGCATTATTAACAGACTACGCTGCTACTTATGAAGACTTATTGGCAGAGCAAAATGAGGCTTGGGCAAATCGGTGGGCATTGGCGGATGTATTGATCGGTGGAGATGACGAGGCACAGCAAGGAATTCGTTTCAATATTTTCCAACTATTCTCTACCTACTACGGTGAAGATGAACGATTAAATATTGGACCAAAGGGCTTCACTGGTGAAAAATATGGCGGTGCAACCTATTGGGATACCGAGGCTTACGCTGTTCCGATGTATCTAGGAATTTCAAATCCAAATGTAACGAAAAACTTGTTAAAATATCGTCACAATCAATTGCCGCAGGCCCAGCACAATGCTCGTCAGCAAGGTCTGAATGGTGCTTTATATCCAATGGTTACCTTTACTGGGGTTGAATGTCACAATGAATGGGAAATAACCTTTGAAGAAATTCATCGAAACGGTGCTATCGCTCACGCAATTTATAACTACACAACTTATACAGGTGACGAAAGCTATATTCAAAAAGAAGGTCTTGAAGTATTAACAGAGATTGCTCGTTTCTGGGCGGATCGGGTACATTATTCGAAACGTCAGCAAAAATACATGATTCATGGTGTGACAGGTCCTAATGAATACGAAAATAATATTAACAACAATTGGTACACTAATTATTTAGCAAGTTGGGTACTATCTTATACACTAGAAAATTATCGTAAATATCAAACCCAAGCAACTGTATTAATCTCTGACGAAGAACAAGCTAAGTGGCAAGATATCATCGATCATATGTACTTCCCAACAGATGAAGAATTAGGTATTTTCGTACAGCATGATACCTTCTTAGACAAAGATTTAATGCCTGTTTCTGACTTGTCTCCAGAAGATCGACCGTTGAACCAAAATTGGTCTTGGGATAAGATTTTACGTTCTTGCTTCATTAAGCAAGCGGATGTTTTACAAGGAATCTATTTCTTTGGCGATCAATTTACCCTTGAAGAAAAACGAAAAAACTTCGAGTTTTATGAACCAATGACTGTCCATGAGTCTTCACTATCGCCTTCGATTCACGCGATCTTGGCTGCGGAACTTGGATTAACAGATAAATCAATGGAAATGTATCAAAGAACGGCTCGCTTAGACCTAGATAATTACAACAACGATACAGACGACGGTTTGCACATCACTTCCATGACTGGCAGCTGGTTAGCTATAGTCCAAGGCTTCGCGCAGATGAAAACCAATACTGGGACATTAAGCTTTGCACCTTTATTACCAAAGGAATGGGATCATTATTCATTCCATATCAATTACCGTGGCCGTCTGTTAGCCGTCAGTGTAAATCAAAAAGAAGTACAAATTGACTTGAAAGATGGAGCTGCCTTAGCTATGATGCTTTATGAGAAAGAAATTATCTTGAGCGATTCAATCACGGTTCTGCTAGAACAGGAGGAATCAAATGTTTAAAGGTGTACTATTTGATTTAGATGGCGTGATTACGGATACCGCTGAGTATCATTACCTTGCATGGAAAAAATTGGCTGATGAGCTAGGCATTACGATTGATCGTGAATTCAACGAGAAACTCAAAGGTGTCAGCCGTGAAGATTCTTTACGGTTGATCCTTGAGCATGGTAAACGTGAAAGTGATTTTTCTGAAACAGAATTCCAACAATTGGCAAAAAGTAAAAACGACAATTACGTTGAAATGATTCAAGCTGTTTCACCTAAAGACGTTTATCCCGGAATTTTAGAGCTGTTAAAAGAATTAAAGAATGCCGGAATCAAGATTTCTTTGGCATCGGCTAGTAAAAACGGTCCTTTTCTACTAAAACAAATGGCATTGACCGACTATTTTGACGGAATTGCCGATCCGGCAAAAGTCGCGGCTGGAAAACCTGCCCCGGATATTTTTATTTTAGCAGCACAAGTGGTAGGCTTAGATCCAGATGAATGTATTGGAATTGAGGATGCTCAGTCTGGTATAGCTGCCATCAAAGCCTGCGGAGCCCTTCCCGTTGGTGTCGGACAAGCAGAACAATTAGGTGATGATATTGCCTTGGTAGAATCAACTTCCGAATTAACACTAGCATTTCTGGAAGAACAATGGGATAAATAAGTACTCACTAGTAATGAGATTGTATCCCCTCTGCTTTTACCAATTTACTTGGTATTCGCAAAAATAAAACTATTCATTATACGGCTGAATGGTATATGGTTTGAAAATAATTAATGAGAAAGGAGAGCGAAATATGACATCTACAGTAAAAGACGTGGCAAAAAAAGCGAATGTCTCTCCTTCTACGGTTTCACGCGTCATTAATGATCACCCTAGTATTTCAGCTGAGACGAAGCAACGAGTTCGTAAGATTATGGATGAAATGGGCTATTTTCCAAATGTAACAGCGCGAAATCTTGGAAAACAGCGGGCAAACTCTTTAGGCGTGATTTTGCCTCCGCTTAATTCCCGTGAACGCTTGGGTAACCCGTTTTATTTAGAATTACTGAATGCCGTTAATGAAACAGCGGCTGATTTCCAAGTAACGACCGCTGTAGCTTCATCGGATAATAGTGAAACACTGCTAGAAAACGTCACCCGGATGCATCGACAAAAACAAGTTGACGGCTTCATTTTAGCCTATTCAGAAAAGGACGATCCAATTGCTGAATATCTCTATCAGAATAAAATACCATTTACTTTGATTGGGCGTCCCCCAAAAAGAGAAGCAGATATTCTGTATGTCGATAATGACAATCAGTTACTTGGCAAGCAAGCAACAGAGCACTTGATCGAAAAAGGCCACAAAAATATTTTATTCGTTTCGAACGTCAATCAAGAAGTGATTTTCTTCGAACGCTACTTTGGCTACCAAGAAGCGATGATGCTGCAAAGTTTGCCCACGCATCCACCGCTAACGATGTTGCAGCCTGAAGATTATACGAGGTTCCCTGAAGTAATTGAAGAAACTGGTGCAACAGCGTTGGTCGTGATCGATGATATTTTTGCGCTGCGGATGATCCAACTGGCAACCTTGCATGGCTATAAAGTGCCTGATGACCTGTCAGTTATCAGCTTCAATAATTCGATTTTTGCAACATTAGTCCATCCTTATTTGACAACAATTGATATCGATATTTCAGATCTCGGTCGATTAGGGACACAAAAACTGATGGAACAAATTGACCAAAAGCAATCTACGGGTGTCCAATTAGTCGTACCACATCATTTAATTCAACGTGAAACAGTCCGTACGATTTAAATAATCATTAAATAAGACCTGTCAAACTTGTGACAGGTCTTTCTTTTGGATATACTGACGAAAAATCAGAAAGAAAGTGGTATTGATGATTCTTTTCCTAATTGTGCTCGCAGTACTCTTTCTGATCTATTGCCGATATTCCACCTATCAATTGGTCGAAAAGCATTTTAAGATCACAAAGCACACAACACTAGATATCAAGGAAGGAAAAAAGACAGGATTGATGATTGCGCAAATCAGCGACAGTCATTTCTCCCCTTTTTATTCTCCAAAACGTTTTGACAAAATCGTCGAAAAACTTAACGCCGCAAAGCCAGATATCGTATTATTCACTGGCGACTTAATTGAAAATTATCGCTATTGGGAAACACGAGATTGTGAAATAATCAGTCAACAATTAACTAAAATCAACGCGCCTAAAGGGAAATTTGCGATTTTAGGCAACCATGATTATCGTTCCAACGGACAAGACGCTGTCAGTGAAATACTGGCTGCCGGCGGCTTCGTTTTGTTAAACAACCAAAGTACGCTGGTAGAGCAAGTAAGTTTGACTGGCATCGATGATGGTCAGGAAGGACAACCTGACTACAATACGCAACCCAAAGATGCGCGTTTTTCAATCCTTATGGTACATGAACCTGATCAAGTCCAGCATTTGTCAGACCTTGATCGTTTTGATTTGATCTTATCGGGACACAGTCACGGTGGACAAATTCGTTTTCCGATCTTGCCGTATAAAAATTTTGGGTCAAAGCTCTATGATCAAGGCATTTATGCTTTAACGTCCCAAACAAGTTTGGTTGTTAATACAGGTTTGGGAACAACAGGCCCTCCTCTACGCTTCAGAGTAATACCCGAAATTTTATATTTCTATTTGTAGAAAAAAGAGTTTGAACGCCTCCTGTATCGGAGAACCTTCAAACTCTTTTTTATGCACGGATTTTTTGTTTGATATACGGAATCATAATTGGCACCAATGAAATAAAAACAATCATTAGCATGATCAATGAAAAATGCTCACTGACAATTGGAATATTCCCTAAGAAATAACCTGCCAAAGTGACCACTGTCCCCCAGACGATAGCTCCAAAAACATTAAAGCTTGAAAAAATGCCCCAATTCATTTTACTTGAACCGGCAATGAACGGGATAAACGTGCGGACAAATGGCATAAAACGTCCCAAGAAAATCGTCCATTTCCCACGCTCGTTAAAGAATTTCTCCGCCTCTTTTACTTTATCCTCTTTGATGAATCGGGAAATAGGGCTATGATACAAAGCTCTGACGCCAATCGTATGGCCAATCCAATAATTCATTGTGTCTCCCAAAATCGCAGCAATCACACAAATCGTAATCACGTATGGGAGATGAAGCACATTTCCACCTAACGCAGTTAAGGCACCTGCTGCAAATAAAAATGAATCACCAGGCAAGAATGGAAAGATCACGACACCTGTTTCAATAAAGACAATTGCAAATAAAATTGGATAAATTCCAACACCATATTGCTGAACCAACGACACCATGTGGGCATCGATATGCAAAATAAAATCAACCAAAGCCATCTAGTAAACTCCTTTAGAAAAGATTCATTTATTATCATACGACTTTTCAAGAAAAAAGAAAGACGGATCTGTCGTTCTATAGAAAAAATAAATTTATTTGGAAAATGGTATAATAGAAAAAAAGTTTAAAAGGAGTCCATTATGAGCGTTCTTTCTCATATGAAAAGCATGCAGAAGGAAATGTCTGCAGCTGAAAAAAAAATCTATCAATTCATTCGTGACAATAGTGAAAAAGCTTCAGGTATGACCGCCAACGAAATTGCGGAAGCCTCTGGAGCAAGCGCACCAACGGTTGTTCGTTTTTCAAAAAAGATGGGCTACAATAGCCTAACGGATTTTAAAATAGAGCTTTCTGCCGAAACAATGCAGGAGCGCAGCAATAATACCTACAGTGATGTCGGTCACGACGAATCATTTCACAGTTTAAAAAACAAATTAGCCAGCAACGCTCGCTTCACCATTGACGAGACAACAGCTTTGTTCAACGAAGAGGTTTTTCTCGAGGCCTGCAAACTATTGGAAGAAAAAGAATTTTGTTATGTTTTAGGAATTGGCGCCTCTAGTTTAGCAGCAACTGACATTGTTCAAAAATGGAGCCGTTTAGGGAAGAATGTTATTAGCGAACAAGATTACAACACCATTTTGCCGCAGCTAGTCCTGCATCAAAAAGAAGCGGTCATTTGGCTAGTCTCAAATTCTGGATTGACCTCCGAACTGATCGCTTTAGCGGAAACAGCCAAAGACTTAGGTATCCCAATCATTACCCTGACCCAATTCGGACAAAATCCATTGGCCAAGCTTTCAAACGTTTGTCTTCAAACTTCACGTCCGACCGAAGCAACTTACCGTAGCGCCGCAACAGATTCGATCTTGGCTCAGTTCATTACGATTGATTTATTGTTCTATGTCTATATCAGCCGCAACAAAGAAAATGCTGAAAAAATTTATTCGACACGAGCGGTCGTCCAAGAATATCGAAAAAAATATTTTTAGCCGCAGGAAGTCATTATAAAATAGAAAAGCCGAGTAAAATGTCTAGAAATCATCCATTTTACTCGGCTGTTTTATTTTTTGTCTTGGAAGAATTCTTGCGCAATCGTGACACTATTTAAAGCATCTTTAGCGTAATAATCTGCACCAACAAATTCTCGGTATTCTTCATTTAGCACCGCTCCGCCCACCATGAATTTTGTATCTAAACCTGCTTCTCTAGCGGCTTGAATCGTGCTCTTCATGTTTTGGACCGTCGTTGTCATCAAAGCACTTAAGCCAGCCAACTGAATCTTTTCTTCTTTGAGTGTCTCAACCACCATAGAAATCGGTACATCTTTTCCTAAATCAATTACCTCAAAGCCATAATTTTCCAACACCATCTTCACAATATTTTTACCAATATCATGAATATCCCCCTGTACAGTCGCTAACAGAATTCTTCCTTTATATTCTGTTTCCTGTCCGTTAGCCTCAAAATACTGCTTTAATACTTCTTGTGACCGCTGAACCGCTTCAGCTGATTGCATCAGTTGAGGCAAAAACAGGAGACCTTTTTCAAATTTTGAACCTACCTCATCTAACGCAGGAATGAAATAATCATTAACGATTTCCAGAGGGGTTTTCGTTTCTAATAAGCGTTTTGTTAAAGTTGGCGTTTCATCCTTTTGCCCTTTTAGAATCAACGTTTTCAAGTCATCAGTATTTTTTTGATCGCTCGTAACCAGAGAAGCTGTCTGATCTATTACTTGTTGGTTATTAGCAATATACTCCATCGCATCCTGATCTTGGTTATTAATGACTTTTAATGCCTGCACCACTTGCATCAGAATATCTGAGAGGGGATTAACAATCGGCGCATTAAGTCCAGCCCCCACGGCTGCCGCCAAAAACACCCCATTCAGACTTTCCCGATTCGGCAGACCAAAAGAAACATTGCTTAACCCAGCAACAGTCAATACACCCAATTTTTCCCGAACCAGCTTGATTGTATCTAAGGTCACCTGTACCTGTTCTTGTTGAGCGGATGCCGTTAGCACTAACGGATCAATCATGACATCTTCTTTGGCAATCCCATAACTAGCAGCAGTTTCAACAATTTTTTCAGCTACTGCCAACCGTTTTTCAGCCGTATCAGGAATCCCCGTTTCGTCTAACGCTAACCCTAAAACCACTGCTCCATATTTTTTAGCAATCGGGAATATTTCCCGCATACTTTCTTCTTTTCCGTTTACTGAATTGATCAATGGTCTACCATTATAGTAACGAGCTCCGGCCTCAATCGCTGTGATACTGGAGCTGTCAATTTGTAAAGGAGCTGTGACAATTCCTTGCAGCTCTTGAACAACTTTTTGCATCATCTCAGCTTCATCAATTTCCGGCAAACCGACATTGATATCCAAAATATCCGCTCCAGCCTCAATTTGCTTCAAGCCTTCCTTCAAAATATAGCTTATATCTTTTTTCCTCAGCGCTTCTTTCAGACGTTTTTTCCCAGTAGGATTGATTCGTTCGCCAATTAAATGCAATCCTTCATTTAAAACAATCGTTTGACTCCCAGAGGTAACGGCCGTAACTTTTTGCGGAGTCAAAGCAACCGGAGGGATCTCATCAATCAGTTGGCGAATTTTCTGAATAAACTCCGGATTTGTTCCGCAGCAACCGCCTACGATGCGAACACCGCTTTTGAGCATTTTCTCAATAGCTAAACCATAATCGTCCACCGTCAACGGATAAAAGGTTTGACCATCTTTCATTTCTGGCAAGCCAGCATTTGCTTGAACCATCACTGGTATGTTGGCATAGGTTAAGATTTCATCCACGATTGGCAATAGTTCATTTGGACCTAAAGAACAGTTTACTCCAACCGCATCAATCCCTAATGACTGCAAGGTCAAAACCGCTGTTAAGGGGTCTGTACCGACAAAAGTTCGACCATCTTCCTGAAATGTCATCGTGCAAAAAATCGGCAATGAGGTATTTTCTTTGATTGCTAAAATTGCCGCCTTTGTCTCCAATAAATCCGACATTGTCTCAATTACTACTAGATCAGCTCCGGCCTTTTCTGCCAACACAGCCTGTTCTCGAAACATTTCATACGCTTGGTCAAAACTTAAAGTTCCCATGGGTGCCATCAATTGGCCTATGGGGCCCATATCATAAGCAACGTATTTCGGCTGAGCCGCTCTTGCTAGGTTGATCGCCGCTTCGATGATCTCTGGCAACTCTGTTTGTTTCAATTTTACTTGATTCGCTTGAAATGTATTGGCGGTAATAACATCCGCTCCGGCTGCCACGTATTCTTGGTGAATCTGCGTAATCGTTTCAGGATGGCTCAAATTGAAATATTCAGGCTCCATTCCCACTGGCAGACCCATTTTTTGCAGCATGGTTCCCATCGCACCATCAAAAAGCAATCTGTTTTCAGTCAAATCTTCGATAATTGTCATTTTTTCACCTTCGATATTCACAATTTTTATTCATTGAACAATCGCCGCAAGCAATTTTTTTTCGTCGCGGACGAGCTAATTTTCCATCAGTAAACAGACCAATGATTGCAGTAACTGATTTGCGAGGAATCATCAAGAAGCTGTCGCTCAAATTGATGCCTACACGTTTTGTCGCATCTGTAACCGCTAAAAATTTCGCTTGTGTCTCGATTGATAGATCTCCATAGCCGGGACTAAACCGACGATTTAAAACTAAGTGCTCATTAATCACTTCTTTTTCAATTTCACACTCTGCTAAATCACAAATTTTTTCAATGTATTCCACACAACAGGCATCTAAAATTAAGGCCTTGCTCATATCTGTCAATTCATATTTACGAATTTGCCGTTCCACTTCAATTCCTAAAGTTGCCGCCAATAAGGCCACCTTATTAGCATTCTTCAGATGATTGTATATGGCTTTACCTTCTAAAATCAAGTCCGTTCCCACTACTTGAATGCTTTTTTCTGTTTCATTGCTACGACAAGGAAAAATTAGAAACGTATAGCGAGGAACAGCAACATGTTTGATTTCCTCCATTAATTGTAGAATTTGAACATCCATTTCAGTGGTTAATTCTTGCTTGCTTCGATAACCGAGATAACGCAATATTTCTTTTTTATCCAAAACTATCTCCATCGTATAAATACTCCTTGTTTTACTACAATTCCACCGAACATCGCTTCAAGTTAAGATGAGTCCTAGCTGAGCTATTTTTCTCACTTTCTCTTAACCAGCTGTTCACATTTCTTTAAAATTCTTATTCTAGAGAATAGCACAAAAAACACCGAATGAGTATCACTAATTGTGAAAAAATTCATAATATCCTAAAAGTATGTTGTTTAAAATTCATGTGACTACTTAAGGATAAAAATAAAGAGGAAGAAATCATATTCTTCCTCGCTTTTGTTTAGATATTTATCATAATCACAATATTTACGACCTGATCTTTTACGATCTGTTCTTTTTTTCTGATCTCTGCCTTGATTGGAAGTAAATAAGTTCCTTGTTTGGTATCAAACCAGATAGCCGTTCGCCATTCACTTTTTCCGATTTGAGCTATCACTTTCATGCGTCCCCAGCCCTCCTCTAACTCCTTGAACAGCTTTCTAATCTCAAAGGAAAGTTTCTTTGGGAGTAAAACTAGCATCCAGCCAGGCATCTCTGGTGAAGAAGAATGATGACAGACCTTTGCTGAAAATTGATAGTTAATCCCTGGTTCCTTCATAGGCGAAACACCCCTTCTTCGTCTTTGAGAAAAGTGTAGCATAACTAATGCGACAACCGGTGTCAGTTTTCTACAAAAAAGCGATGCCGAAACAGCATCGCTTTTTTATGACTATATTGTTGTTGCTTTAAAAACTTCTTCTGAGGCATGGACAGCACCAGTTTTTTCTAAGACATGGGTTGCAACATCATTCATATTTGTAATCAATACCATCATTGATGTACCTTTTCCAGCTTGTTTGATTTCAGCCAAATCAACAGAAGCGATCTGTGTTTCAGGCGTAACTGTTTGCCCCTCTTTTGTCAACACTTCAAATGGTTTTCCATCTAATTCAACCGTATTGATGCCCATGTGTAGCAAGACCTCTAATCCGCTGTCTGTCGTGATACCGATTGCGTGTTTTGTTGGGAAAATTGTTGAAACTTTTCCGGCAACAGGCGAGAAGATCGCACCATCCGTTGGCTCAACAAAATAGCCTTCTCCCATCATTTTTTGAGCAAAAACAGGATCTGCCGCCTCTTCTAATGGATGTACCGAACCTTGTGCTACTGCTGTAAAAATGTTTGTAGTATGAGCAACTACAGGTGTATCAGCTAATTCATTTGCTTCAACAACTGTTGTTTCTGCTAGCTTTTGCTCAGCCAGCTTATCTTTAGGAATACCGAAGAAATAAGTTGCTACGAAACCACCAGCATAAGCCGCTAACAAACCTAGAACATACCCCCACCAGCGACCATTCGCGATCAATGGGATCAACGCGACACCCGAAGGTCCGATTGCAATTGCACCGATTCCTCCAAGCGCCCCTAAGACACCACCACCAATTCCTCCACCGATACAAGCAGTAATGAAGGGACGCCCTAACGGCAACGTTACCCCATAAATTAATGGTTCTCCAATACCTAAAATCCCAACGGGTAAAGCACCCTTGATCATTTCAGTTAATTCTTTGTCCTTGCGTAGTTTCATCCACAGAGCAAAAGCTGCACCGACTTGTCCTGCCCCAGCCATAGCTAAGATCGGTAACAATAATGTTTTACCAGTTTCACCGATCATTTGAATATGGATCGGCGTAAGAATCTGATGCAAGCCAAACATAACCATTGGCAAGAACAATGCACCTAAGACAAAACCAGAAAATGCTCCACCGACTGATAGCACCCAGTTGATTCCGCCTACCATACCATTAGAAATGAATCCTGCTAAAGGCATGATCAAGAAAATTTCTAATAGACCGATCACGAGTAAGGAAAGCATTGGCGTTATGATAATATCCACCGCATCAGGAATAATTTTGTGCAATTGCTTCTCAACAATCGATAACAACCAAACGGCAAAGATTACACCGATAATTCCACCTTGTCCAGCGGCTAAAGCATCACCTGTAAACAAGTTCTTGATCGGCGCTTCAGGATTCATCCCTGTTAACAATACGACAGCTCCGATAACTCCACCCAGTGTCGGGTTCGCACCGAAGACTTGTGCAGAATTTACACCTGTGAAAATAACTAGATAAGTAAACATTCCGTTTTTCAGTATGTTCATGACATCAATAATTTGTTGCCAATTCGCTGCATCAATAGTTCCGGCAGTTACTAAGTTCGTCAAAATCGCTGCAATCCCTGCAACTAAACCTGACCCCACAAACGCTGGAATCATCGGAACGAAAATGTTAGAAATATCTTTTAAAACTGCTTTGAAGGGAGAGTTCTTTTGCTTGGCTTTTTGTGCCGCCTTCATTTCTGCTGCCTTTGCATTGACTTTATCTTTACCAGAGCCTTGAGGGATTTCCTCACCAAGTCCGACACCGGCCATATCGACCATTTCTTTTGCGACCTTATTGACTTTTCCTGGACCGATGATGACTTGTAACTGCTCATCATCAACCACACCTAAGACACCTGGAATATTCTTCAATTTAGCCTGATCGACCTTACTATCATCACGAACGCTCATCCGCACGCGAGTCATGCAATGAACGACACTTTGGACATTCTCCATTCCGCCTGCACCAGCATATATTTTTTTAGCAATTTGGTTCAAGGTTAATTCATCTTTCGCCATTGTTCTTCCCTCCTAAATTGTCTTTTTAACAAATCCGTCAGCTCGGATTAGTTTCTCAGCGGCTTCTTCTTTAGAACTATCTGTCAAAATCATCACGATCGCTAATTTTACATTTTGTTCGGCTTCTGCAAAATAATGTGCTGCCGTTTCATAGTCAGCCTCCGTTGCTTGCATGATAATCCGTTTTGAACGTTCGACTAATTTTTCATTAGTTGGCTTCACGTCTACCATTAAGTTGTTATAGACCTTACCAATTCCAATCATGCTAATGGTTGAAATCATGTTCAAGATTAATTTTTGTGCTGTTCCTGATTTCAAACGAGTAGAGCCTGTTAAGAACTCTGGTCCGCAATCGACCTCAATTGGCAGATCCGCATGTTTACTGATCTCAGCACCTTTATTACAGGAAATTGTTCCAGTGGCAGCTCCGATTGAACGAGCATAATCTAATCCGCCGATGACATAAGGTGTCCGGCCGCTGGCAGCGATTCCGATAATCATGTCATTTTCAGTCAAATGCAAATCTTTTAAATCCTGTGCACCTAAGTCTGCGTCGTCTTCTGCTCCTTCAACAGCTACTGTCATAGCCTGTTCCCCACCTGCGATCAAGCCAACGACCATTTCTGCCTCAACACCGAAAGTTGGTACACATTCTGCCGCATCCAAAACGCCTAAACGTCCGCTGGTTCCTGCGCCCATGTAAATTAAACGGCCATCCTTTTTGAAGGCGGTGATTGTTGCTTCAATTACTTTTTCAATTTGTGGTAATTGTTCTGCTACTGCATCTGGTACATTATGATCTTCCTGATTCATCAATTGCACGGCTTCTGCCACACTCATTTCATCTAAACCAAAAGTTGTTTCATTACGTCGTTCTGTTGTTAAGTTTTCTAAATTAATCATTCTTTTCCACACTCTCTATATAAAATTTCTGTCCTGCTTTAATATGATTGATTAAAGCCTGATCCTCAGCGATCACCTGTCCTACAACGTTTACTTTCTCATCGGCAGGCAGTGCTCGCTTCACAATTTGAATTTCCCCCATGTAGCGCAAATACTTAGCATTATCAATCGTTACAGCACCAACATCCCGTTTCCTAACCGATAGCGGCTCGACATTCGGGATTTTTTTGAATCGAGCTTCAGCACTGCGAATGACATCTCGTGCTTCATCTTGACGATTGATGTGTGCACCTAAAACATACTTAATTTGGTTATCAAATGCTTTCACTCTTAGTTTTAGCGTTTCTTCTTTTATATAGAAAGAAAATTGACTTAAGACTGCTCTTGATAAACCACTGTCACCGATATAAACCTTATCAGTATCGTTGGACAAATCTAAAGCTGCCGCTATAGGATGCATTCCGCGATGCTCTTCCAGAGTTGGGAGTCCTCGATATAATGGACCGCGCAGCCTTTCATCACCTGGAACAAACCCTTGAATTGTAAATCCATGAGCCTTCAACCATTGGTTTTTCTCGTGATACCAATCCTTATCTAAAGCGGTTTCAGGTCTTGGATAATAGTTGTGCCAAGCTTCTAGATGATTAAAGTCTGCATTTGCTTCACGTAATTCTTGGATATCTATCTCAGTAATCGTCGAAGCATTCAATGCAATGGTCATTTCTTGAGACAATTCAGCAATCTGTTGATTACTAATGTGATAATCCATTCGTAATCCTGTCACACCAATTTCTTTAAGCTCTCTCAAATGCTTAAAGGAAAAACCTGCGCGATCCAACGCTTCACCAGAGATATCAACCATCAACTCTAATTGATAGGTTTTGGCGATAGATCCTAAATCAGTCAAGCGCTTACGGTATTGCGATGCATCATCTTCCGGGATATGCAAGGACGTGAAAATACCAGAAAAACCGTATTCTGCCATTTCCTTTATATACTGTGTTGTATCCCTTGTTAATCCTTCATTTAAGAAAATTGAAAATCCAAACATCAGCTTCCTCCTTTTGGCTAGGAAAATATCTGTTTCTTAAGTTGTCTTACAGTCTTGTTTTACAGGAGATTCTAAAATCATCACTCCCTGTGAAAACCATTTCAACTTTATGAAGTGATTATAAACGCTAACAATATAAAATGCAACACTATTTCACAATTAATTTTATATTGATGAAATATCATTTCGTAATTGAGCGCCTAATCCGTCTTTTTACGACTTTTTATGTATACTAGTCAATGGAACTTGAAAGGGGAATTATAGATATGAAAATCGCAATTGCTGGAGCAGGTGCTATGGGGAGTCGCATCGGATTGATGCTTCATCAAGCTGGCAATGAGGTCATTTTAATTGATCGCTGGCCGGATCATATTAACGCTATACGTGAAAAAGGATTGATCGGAGAATTTGAAGATCATGAGGTAATTGCTCATCTGCCGATTTATTCACCCGAAGAAATCGTAGAGGATCATGCCAATGTTGATTTAGTCGTTGCTTTAACCAAATCGATGCAGCTTGAAGCAATGTTTCAGGATATACAGCCAATCATCGGTAAAAGCACGTTCGTCTTTTGCCTATTAAATGGTTTGGGACATGAAGAAACTCTGTCAAAATTCGTGCCAAAAGAAAATATTATTTTCGGTACAACCACTTGGACAGCTGGTCTAGCCGGTCCTGGTCATGCAAAACTTGTCGGAACAGGTAGTATCGAAATGGAAAATTTAGATCCGAAAGGAAAGGCTTTTACTTTGAAGGTCTTGGAAGTTTTTCAAAAAGCAAAACTAAATCCCATCTATAGTAATAATGTGCGCTATTCTATTTGGAAAAAGGCTTGTATCAATGGTACTCTGAATGGATTATGTACAATTTTAGATTGTAATATCTCTGAGTTTGGTTCACTAAGTGTAGCTAGGAATTTCATTGAAACAATTGTCGGTGAGTTTGCTGCAGTTGCTAAAGCTGAAGGAATTGAACTAAATCAAGCACAAGTCATTCAAGCGATCGAAGCCACTTATGATGTCAAAACACAAGGATTGCATTTTCCATCAATGTATCAGGACTTGATTCGCAATCATCGGAAAACAGAGATTGACTATATCAATGGTGCCGTTTGGCAAAAAGGCAAGAACTATCAAATCGATACACCCTACTGTGCCTTTTTGACTCAACTGATCCATGCCAAAGAAGAATTGTTGAATGCAAAATAAAAAAGCGCCTTTGCGCTTTTTTATTTTGAGTCCATATTTCTATTTTCTTCCAATAAAGAATGAAACCACTGCAACAACAATCACAGCACCAATAATAGAAGGAACCAGTGCCATACCTGCTAAGCTAGGGCCCCATGAGCCAAGTAAGGCTTGACCAATTGCAGAACCTACTAAACCGGCAACAATATTAGCGATCCATCCCATTGAACCACCTTTTTTAGTAATTGCTCCAGCGATTACACCGATCAATGCGCCAATAATTAATGTCCATAACCAACTCATTCTTCTCTCCCTCTTTCTATATAAAATAATTACTCTATTATGTTACAAATAAGATTCCTTTTTTCCTATTATCTTGCTTGAAAATCAATAGTTTACTTTTATTAAACACTATAAAAAAACTATAGAATCAGCATTTATGGCTATTTCGTTACTAATTTCATAAATTTCCTAAGCTGAGAAAAAATTGAAAGGAAAAACAGTAAAGTATTAGAAAATGAAGATTTTCAACTGATTTAATTAACGAAAAAAGTTTTAACCGCTTATTTGATCAAATTTCGTTTAATTTAGTTTATAAAATAACTAACACTAGCCATTTATAGCTGCTAAATGAAAATAAAATGAAATATTTTTCATGAAAGTAGAATTGTCAGAATATTTTGGTATTATAGTCAAATAATTATCAGAATATTTCAAATCTACAAACTATTCTATCTATTATTGAAACGAGGCATTCTAATGGAAAATAAATTACAAAAACAAATGACCTCTCGTCACATCATGATGTTGGCGTTAGGCGGCGCGATTGGCGCAGGATTATTCAAAGGCAGCGGAGAGGCGATCGGAATTGCTGGTCCTTCCGTAATCCTGGCCTTTCTACTAGGCGGTTTAGTTCTCTTTATCGTTATGAATGGACTGGGACGTTTAGTCTTGGACAGCGACAATGTTCAAGGTTTGTCAGGAATCATCAAACCTTTCCTTGGCGAAAGGACCGCTGATTTTATTGATTGGTTGTACTGGTCCTTATGGATGGTCAATATTATCGCTGAAGCAGTTGCGGCAGCAAGCTTTATGCAACTGTGGTTTCCACACGTTCCCTCTTGGGTATTTGTGCTAATCCTAGCTCTGCTGACTACGTTAATCAATTTGTACTCTGTTCGACTATTTGCAGAAACAGAGTATTGGTTAGCTTTCATCAAAATTGCTGTTATTATAATTTTGATCGTTTTTAGCGCTTATTTAGTCGGACGTGAGATTTTTGATATTGGTTTTGTCGATACGATATCTCGCATGAACAGTCACGGTGGCTTCACACCTCATGGATTAAACGGTCTTGTCAATTCTCTTCTCGTCGTAATTTATTCTTATGGCGGTTCTGAATTGATCGCAATTACTGTTAGTGAAACAGAGAATCCTAAAACAGCAATTCCTAAAGCCATCAAAGGTGTAATGGGAAGAATTATCTCTTTTTATATTGTGCCGATGGTCTTGCTTTTGATTATCTATCGTTGGGATACTTTGGCGTCAACTACTGCTAGCCCATTCGTGATGGTCTTTCAAAAAATGCATATTCCGTTTGCTACTGACATTGTAAACTTCGTAATTGTGTTAGCTCTATTTTCTTCGATCAACTCAGGTGTCTACGCTTCTTCTAGAACGCTATACTTCCGAGTGAAAGAAAATACCGGGTTTACTTCAAAGTTAGCTGTTTTGAATAAGCATCAAGTACCTCAACGTGCCGTTTTATTCTGTACAGGTACTCTTTACCTTGGAGTCATCTTGTCCTATTTTCTAGGAAATAAATTGTTTAATTATTTGGTGGGTTCATTATCGTATTCCGTTTTATTAACTTGGTTATTAATCAGTGTGGCAGCCTTTGTATTGGCCTTAAAAAAAGGGACGAAAGCCGAGAAATTCTTTAGTGGATTAGTAATCCTCGTTTTGGGATTAATCTTCGTTGGCATTCTGATGAATAATCCAATTGGAGTAACAATTTTTACCGCATGTATCTACTTAGTCATTCTTTTCAGCTATCGTAAAAAACAGTCAGCTACAGTTTCTGAACACATCTAAAACTTGTCGTATCGATCTATTCTGGATCGATGCGACTTTTATTTTACACGTTATGGAAAGCATGCTTTACATAAACAACATTATGCTTTATACTATAAATGTAAAGTAAACTTTCCTTAATCAAATACTTTATAGATTATTCCTTTACGGGAGGAGGAAGAATAATGAAGAAGACAAAAGAACTATTGATCACTCTAGTAGGTGTGGTGTTGATCGGTGTAGGTTTCTACTTAATAAAAACAGTTGATAATTCTCAAGGTATTATGAAAACTTTACCTTATCTTTGCATCGGATTAGGATGCGGTTTATTTGGAAATGGAATCGGAGACTTCGTCAGTAAAAAAACAATCGAAAAAAATCCCAAACTAGCTAAGCAAGTTGAAATCGACACGAAAGATGAACGAAACGTAATGATCGGGAATATGGCCAAAGCAAAAGGTTTCGATATTATGTTGTATATTTACTCTGCGTTATTATTAACCTTCGCTTTAATGGGCATCTCCTTTAACGTCATAATTCCGATGGTTATCGCCTACCTTTTCGTTATTGGGTACTATCTATATCACCTCACAAAAATTCAAAAAACGCTTTGATTCACTTAAATGCAAAAAACGAGCAGGATACTGAGTTCCGCTCTTTTTTCTATTGGAATGAAATTTCTTTTTTATTGATTTACATATACAAAAAAGACGACCTTCATGATCGCCTTCAATAAAAAATTATTTTTCTTCACTGCCCATGAATTTCGCAACAAATGCAGCAATCACAGCTCCTAATGTTGGTGCTAGTAAGTATACCCAATAGTGTGATAAAGCACTGCCGCCAGCAAAAATAGCTGGTCCTAAACTACGAGCAGCATTCAATGACCCACCAGTTAAATTTAAAGCAACGATAATCAAGAATGCTAACGTGATACCGATGGCTAACGGAGCCATTTGAGCATTGCCGTATTTTTCACTCGTAACCATTAAGATTACGAATACGAATAGGAAAGTGATTAATGTTTCTACACCAAATGCTTGAGCAGCACTGATGTTAGGAAAATCCGTTTGACCAAAGCCGTCGCTAGGTAATTTTAGCGCATGAACATAAATAGATAAAATTGCTGAAGCTACAATCGAACCTAATGCTTGGGCGATGATATAAAAAATCCCATCCTTCACTTCTAGACGTTTGTTGATCATCATTGCAATAGATACACCGGGATTGAAGTTTCCTCCTGAAATACCCCCCACAGCATACGCCATAATCGTGATCGCCAAACCAAAAGCTAAACCAATCGTCAGCGTGTCACCTTTAGCAACAACGACTGTACCAGTTCCTAGAAAAACTAGCATAAAGGTACCTAGAAATTCTGCTAAGTATTTCTTCATTTTCATAACACATCCTTTACAAAATCATTGAGATTCAAGTTTAGTTAATTCCCAATTTTTTGTAAAGTGATAAGAATAGCCTCTTATTTTTTTCTCTTTTTTGCTAATTAACTGAAATTTTTTTTAGATAAAAAGCGTTATTTCATTAATTTTCACAATACAATGAAAGTCAATGAAAATAGAAAATCCCTCGAAAATTCGAGGGATGCAATTGCTAGACCAATTCAACTTCTACATCGATGTTTCCACGCGTTGCTTTTGAATAGGGACAAAATTCGTGTGCTTCTTCAATAATTTTTTGAGCTTCTTCTTTTTCTACTCCAGGTAATGAAGTTTCCAAAATCACTCCGATTTGATAACCGCCGTCATCTAGTTGATACAAGGATACACGTGCCTTGACTTCTGCATCTGACTCAAGATTGTGTTCCTTCAACATATGATGAACTGCACCGTTGAAACAAGAAGCGTAACCCGCCGCAAAAAGTTGCTCAGGGTTTGTTCCTTCTGCGTGAATAGAAGGTGGCTCAATCTTCATTTTCATACTACCGTTTGGCGCTTGAACATCGCCAGTACGCCCGCCGTGGTTAATCATTGCTGTTTCATACATTTTTTTCAAAAAGCATCAGTCCTTTTCTTCTTCTTGATTAATAGTCTACGCGTTATTACTTGATGATACAAAGATATTGCTCAAAACTTGAATGTTTTAATTCAACAAAGATGCATTTTTGGTAAAAATGACAAATTATTTGTAAACGATTACAATAAAATTGTTTAGTGCTATAATTTATTACGAAGGGAGGTTTGTCTTTGAAAAAGTTTTTTTCGATTTGTCTCGTTACATCGTTCTTGCTTGTTGGGTGCAATCGTGGTCCATCACAGGAATCTAATAAAAGTTCTACCAGTGAAGCGAGTACAACAGAAAGCTCAGAACGTAGTAAAGGCTCATCGAGCTTCACATATTCAGCAGCATCCTTGTCCGGTAGTTCAAGTAGCCAGTTATTTTCTTCTGAATCCACATCTACTAAACAGTCTGAGGTGGATACCGTTACTGCTGATGAATTCGGTGGGTATGCGACCTTCTATTTTAATGGTATCAATGTACCTGATTCAATAAATATTAACACGAACACAAACCAAATCACTTTCAATGCTGATACCAATAATGAGACCGTTTATAATTTTAGGATGCAAGATGTCCCAGTAAAATCAATCCGAATATTTTCAGCAGAGACAAATGAAATTCGAACAGTTAAGGTGAGTACCATGCTTTCGATTGGTATTCAGATATCTGGTGCAACAAATAGAAACAATCAATCTGGAAATCTATACTTATTCCATAATAAACATGGCAGACTTTCTTTAGCTACACCGAATTATGCTGGAAACGTCCCAGCAGACCAATCAGATGTTATGCTAGAAGTTCTACAATAAAATACATTTATTATTGTTAGCCGAGCATTTCAATAGCTCGGCTTTTTTAGCCTCACTGTTAAAAGCATCATTTAATTCGTATTTTTTAAACTTCCTCTCACATATAAAACAAGGTTCTCTCATTCCGTGATAGAAGCAAAAAAATATGTTCATTTCATTATTGTTTTCACGCTTCACTGTGATCGAAAAAATGTTCCTTTAAGCAAAAAAAAGAGAGACCTGAAATCAGATCTCCCTTTGAACAATCAAAAGTGATTATTTTAATGTTACAGATGCGCCAACTTCTTCTAAAGCAGCTTTAAGTGCTTCAGCGTCTTCTTTAGATACATCTTCTTTAACTGGTGCAGGAGCGCCATCAACTACAGCTTTAGCTTCTTTCAAGCCAAGACCAGTTGCTTCACGAACTGCTTTGATAACTTTAACTTTTTGATCGCCAACAGCTGTTAATTCAACAGTAAATTCTGTTTGTTCTTCAGCAGCAGGACCTGCAACAGCGCCAACAGCAGCTACAGGAGCAGCAGCAGTTACGCCAAATTCGTCTTCGATAGCTTTAACTAAGTCGTTTAATTCTAAGATTGTCGCGCCTTTAAGTTCTTCGACAATGTTTTCAATGTTCAATGCCATTTTAAATTTCCTCCGTTTAGGTAAGTTTTTTTAGTTTATATTTTATGCAGCGATTAAGCTACTTCTTCTTCTTTTTCTGCGACTGCTTTCACAGCGTAAGCCACGTTGCGGACTGGCGCTTGAAGGACAGATAATAGCATAGAAAGAAGTCCATCGCGGTTCGGTAGTTTTGCAAGAGCAGTAATTTCTTCGATAGAAGCTACTTTTCCTTCAATGATACCGCCTTTGATTTCTAGTTTGTCAGCTTTACTAGCGAACTCGTCGATAATTTTAGCTGGAGCAACTACATCCTCATTACTAAATGCTACTGCAGTAGGTCCTGAGAATACTTCTTCTAATCCGTTCAAGCCAGCTTTTTCAGCAGCACGAACCAAGATAGAATTTTTGATAACTTTCATTTCAACGTTAGCGTCGCGTAATTGTTTACGTAAATCAGTCACTTGTTCTACTGTTAAACCACGGTAATCAACGATAACGGCTGAAGCTGCTGCGCTGAATTTTTCAGTGACTTCATCAACGATAGCGGCTTTTTTAGCGATTGCTACTTCACTCATTATATATTTCACCTCCTGATTTTGATGGAAGAGCATTTTTTGCTAAAAGCAATAAAATACCCTATGCCACCGTAGACATAGAGGGACTATTGAATGTTCTCAATAAACGTCCTCGGTAGGAAATTAAGACTTGCGTCACCTACTGTCTTCGGTACAGTTAATATTTAACCTCGACTAACTTATCACAGATAAGCTAGCCGAGTCAAGTACTTTTCTAAAATTAATTAGATAGCAGTTTGTTCAACATGGATACCAGGTCCAAATGTTGTTGTCATTGAAATGTTTTTAATGTATTGACCTTTAGCAGTCGCAGGTTTTGCTTTTACTAAAGTTTCGTTGATTGTGTTAAAGTTTTCAACCAATTTCGCATCGTCGAATGATACTTTACCGATTGGCACATGAACGTTACCAGCTTTATCAACACGGTACGTTACTTTACCAGCTTTAACTTCTTCAACAGCTTTTGTAACATCCATTGTTACAGTACCAGTTTTAGGGTTAGGCATTAAACCTTTTGGCCCAAGCACACGGCCTAGTTTACCAACTGTAGCCATCATATCAGGTGTTGCCACAACAACGTCAAAGTCGAACCATCCACCTTGGATTTTTGCAACCATGTCGTCGTCGCCAACGAAATCAGCGCCAGCAGCTTCAGCTTCTTTTGCTTTTTCGCCTTTAGCGAATACTAAAACAGTTTGAGTTTTACCAGTTCCGTTTGGAAGCACAACTGCTCCACGGATTTGTTGGTCTGCTTTTTTAGGATCAACGTTCAATTTGTAAGCAACTTCAACCGTTGCGTCAAATTTTGCGAAGTTAATTTCTTTTGCTAATGCTACTGCTTCCGCAACTGGGTAAGCTTTAGTAGTATCAACTTTTTTTAATGCATCTTGCATTTTTTTGCTCTTTTTAGCCATTTTGTTTCCTCCTTGATGTGGTTATAACGGTAGAACCTCCCACGTGTTCCGTATCTTTAGATAGGGAGCCAACTGAGAAGCTACTTTCTTGGGTACATCGACAATTATTCGACAGTGATACCCATGCTTCGTGCAGTTCCTTCAACCATGCGCATTGCTGACTCAACGTTAGCAGCGTTTAGGTCTTGCATTTTCAACTCAGCGATTTCTTTTACTTGATCGCTAGTAACTTTTGCAACTTTGTTTTTGTTTGGTTCGCCTGATCCTTTTTCGATCTTCGCTGCTTTTTTCAATAATACGGCAGCTGGCGGTGTTTTTGTGATGAATGTAAATGAACGGTCTTCATATACAGAGATCACAACTGGAATGATCAAACCTGCTTGATCAGCTGTACGAGCATTGAATTCTTTTGTGAATCCCATGATGTTGATACCCGCTTGACCTAGTGCAGGACCTACTGGGGGAGCTGGTGTTGCTTTCCCTGCAGGAATTTGCAATTTAACTAATTTTTCTACTTTTTTTGCCACGAGACATACCTCCTTGAGTCCGTGATGTGGTTAATTGGAGATCAAAATTTCTCCTCCCACTTTAAAACGTGTGCTCAAAGACACACTTTGGTATCATAGCAGAATTCTTCAACGAACGCAAGAAAAAAATTATCTATTCGAACTTTTCTGACAATAATAAAACGCTTCACAAACCCTTTAACTATTATGAGAATAACAAAATAAATTATTAATCTAACTATTTTCTGAAAGCGTATATGTTACACTATGGTCGACTTGATGAGGACTTTCATCGGATAATTTAGGGAGGCTTAAAATAATGGAAGTATTAAAATATCGAAGTGTTTTTGACATTATTGGTCCAGTGATGGTTGGACCAAGTAGCTCACATACTGCTGGTGCTGCACGAATTGGAAAAGTTTGCCGAATGATTTTCGGTGAGCGTCCGGACTCTGTAGAGTTTGATTTGTATGAATCTTTCGCTAAGACTTATCGTGGACACGGGACAGATATTGCTTTAGTAGGTGGAATTTTAGGAATGGAACCTGACGATCCTCGCCTATCTGATTCATTGAAAATTGCTCACGAACAAGGTATGGAAGTGCTATTCGTTCCCAAAAAAGAAATCGCCGATCATCCGAACACTGTTACCTTGCGCATGATTAAAGGTGACTTAGAGATGTCCGTAATTGGTGTTTCAATTGGTGGCGGGAATATCCAAATCACTGAAATGAATGGCTACAGCATCTCTCTTGGCATGGGGAATCCAACCTATATTATCATTAATAAGGATGTGCCTGGTCTTCTTTCTCGTGTATCTACCATCTTTATGAAACACGGCTTGAATATCGGAAAAGTTACAATGACTCGTAAAACACGAGGCGAAAACGGCATTGTTTTGTTAGAAATCGATGATACACCAGATGATCCAGAAGGGTTAAGACAAGAGATTAAACGTGAAGACGATGTGCTGAGCGTTACTTATTTCAAATAGTATAGGAGGAATTGTCATGTTTTATTCAATCCAAGAGCTTGTAGAACAAGCACAGGATTATCCGACTGTCGGCGAATTGATGATCGCGACTGAAATGGAGTTAACTGATCGAACTCGTGAAGAAATCATTGCGTTAATGGAACGCAATTTAGAAGTAATGGAAAGTTCAATCGAGGAAGGCATTCAAGGAGTAACCTCCGTAACCCGGATTACTGGGGGCGATGCTAAACGTATGAACGATTATATCGAAAGCGGCAAATTCATGAGCGGTGATACGATTTTAAAAGCCGTTCGTAACGGGATAGCGGTCAATGAAGTCAATGCTAAGATGGGCTTAGTTTGTGCCACCCCTACTGCTGGTAGCGCCGGCGTACTACCTGGTGTTTTAATGGCGGCACGAGAAAAACTAAATTTGACTCATGATGAACAGATTGATTTCCTATTTACAGCTGGTGCGTTTGGTTTAGTAATGGCAAATAACGCCTCAATCTCTGGTGCTGAAGGCGGATGTCAGGCCGAGGTCGGTTCTGCCAGTGCCATGTCAGCTGCGGCCTTAGTTACTGCCAATGGCGGCACTCCTGAAATGGCCGCAAATGCACTTGCTATTACCTTAAAAAATGTGATGGGACTCATTTGTGATCCCGTTGCCGGTTTAGTTGAAGTGCCGTGTGTTAAACGAAATGCAATGGGGGCTTCTCAAGCATTTATCTCCGCAGATATGGCGTTAGCCGGCATCCGCAGCGTCATTCCACCGGATGAAGTGGTAGAGGCAATGTATAAGGTTGGGCGTGCAATGCCGCAAATTTTCAAAGAAACTGCAGAAGGCGGCGTAGCAACCACTCCAACTGGGTTGCGTCTACAAAAACAAGTCTTTGGCGAACCAGAAAAGGCTACCGTTTAAAATAATAAAAAGCAGCTGATTGCCAGTCAGCTGCTTTTGTTATTTCATCAATCCTTCGTGAATTTTATCTAAGTTCCACTTCATCATGCTATAGTAGCTATCCCCTGGCTTTCCTTCTTTAGCTAATGAATCAGTGAATAAATCGCTATAAATCGGCAGATCAACTTCTTTTGATAACCGTTCCATGCTGCGTCTATCAACACTCGTCTCAACAAACAATGAAGGGACTTCCGATGCACGTACCTTTTCGACGATTTGTTTCATTTGTTCTGGTGTTCCCTGACTTTCTGTATTGATTTCCCATATATAAGCTGCCGTTAAATCATAGGCCTTTGAAAAATACTTAAAGGCTCCTTCACTGGTTACTAACAACTTTTTCTCACTGGGAATATCGGCAAATTTTTCTTTCGCTGAAGCATCTAGTTCTTTAAGTTTTTTAATGTAAGCTTCCGCATTTCTCTCGTAATTCAACCGATTATCAGGATCTTGATCGCTCAAAACAGCTTGGATTTGCTTCACATATAAAATCCCGTTAGTGATATCCAACCAAGCATGTGGGTCTTCTTGCTTACTGTTACTGGTCAGGTGAATTGGTTCAACTTCTTTACTGATTGCAAAATAATCTTTATTCTCTTTTTTCTTAGCCGTGTCCATTAATTTGTCAAACCAGCCATTACCTGTTTCTAAGTTCAGACCGTTATAGAAAACAACATCTGCTTCGCTCGTTTTTTTTATGTCTTCTGGTAACGGCTCGTACTCGTGCGGATCTGTCCCAACTGGTACGATACTGTGAACACTCACCTCATCTTTTCCGACCTCTTTGATCATATCTGCAATGATCGAATTTGTCGCGACTACAGATAGCTTCTTTGAGCTATTTTTCTCAACATGTTCACTACTCCGTGACCCACAGCCTGTGAGTAGAAGTAAACCGACCATACCTGCAAAAAATATTTTTTTATGCTTCATACATACGTTCCTTTCTTACTTGTTGAATCAAGCCTTTACTTGGTGAAAATAAGAATGCTGCGATGAAAAAGACCGCCGCTGTCATCACAATCGTTGCGCCTGACGGAAGATTGTAACTATAGCTGAAATACAAACCAATGATCGCACTCAAAACACCAAATACTGTTGATAAACCAACCATAATAGAAAGCTTATTAGTTAACTGGTAGGCTGTAGCTGCTGGTGTGATCAGCATCGCAATGACTAGAATCGTACCAACTGTTTGCAATGACGTTACAGCGACTAATGTCAGCAGAAACATCAAGCCATAGTTAATCAAGCTGATATTCCAGCCATAAGATTGCGCCATCGTTGGAGCAAAGGAAGTTAGTTTTAATTGCTTATAAAATAGCAATACCGCTAAAACAACGATTATCATAACAAGTGCTGTCAGATACATATCTGAATCACGAACTGCTAAAACATTGCCAAAAAGAATATGATAAAGATCTGTTGCACTCCGAGCAAAAGAGATCAGAATGATTCCTAAAGCAAAAAAGGAACTAAAAACAATTCCGATCGCAGTATCATTTTTTAGACGACTATGTTTTCCGACAAAGCCGATCAATGCTGCTGAAAAAATTCCAAAAAAAGTCGCGCCAATGATATAACTGCTCCCTAACATATAGGAGATCGCTACCCCTGGTAAAACCGCATGAGAAATCGCATCTCCCATTAATGACATGCCTCTGAGAATGATAAAAGAGCCAATCACACCCGCAGATATGCCCACCATAATCGAGGTAATCAATGCGTTTTGCAAAAATTGGTATTCCATTAGTCCTTGAAAAAAATCATGAAGCAAAGTCTGCACCTCCCACTCTTAACATTTGTGTAATTTCACTGCCGTAAGTTCTTTCCATATTCTGTGACGTATAGGTTTGAGCGACTGGTCCAGACGCAATCAATCCTTTGTTCAATAAGATCACCTCATCAAAATAATCCGTTACCTTATGGAGATCATGGTGGACGATCACGATCGATTTTCCTTCATCCCGCAATTCCTTAAGTAATTCGATAATAATTTTCTCACTAGTTGCATCAATTCCGGCAAAGGGCTCATCTAATAAAATCCATTCCGCCTTTTGCGCCAGTGCTCGTGCAATAAAGACTCTTTGTAGCTGTCCGCCAGATAGCTCACTAATTTGCCGTCCTGCATATTCAGACAGTCCAACCTTCCTCAAGCATTCTAGGGCAAATGTCTTCTCTTTTTTTCCTGAGCGTTGAAACATTTTTAAATGAGGATAGGTCCCGAATAAAACTACCCCAAAAACATCAATAGGAAAACTCAAATCAATGTCTTGACGCTGTTCTACATAGGCAATTTTTCCCCGCTGTTTATTAAGTGGCTCAGTGCCATAATAAATTCTGCCTGATTGTATTTTAATCAATTGCAGTAGTCCTTTCATTAAGGTAGATTTTCCCGCACCATTAGGCCCGACGATTCCTGTTAATTTCCCAGCAGATAGTTCCAAATTCACATGCTCCAATGCAATCTTCCCGCGATATGCAACCGAAAGATTTTCGATACGAATCGTTTCCATTTCTATCCCTCTTTTCTATTTTAGGTCAACCTAATATTTTAGTTAATGATAAGCTAAAAAGAAGGCGTATGCAAGAAAAAAGAAAAAAACTTCACCAAGAAGAGGTTTTTCTTGGTGAAGCTTTTGTACTAATTATTTTGCATCATGTAATCTTGTGTTTTTTACTTCATTAATCGTTTTGGTTCCAGCAAGCTGCATTGTGATAGAAAGCTCTTTGTTCAAATGATCAAAAACTGATTTCACACCTTCAGCACCGCCTAAATTTAACCCGTAAATGACTGGTCGACCGATTGCTACTAGGTCAGCCCCACTGGCCAAAGCCTTGAAGACATGTTCACCGCGACGAACACCGCTATCAAATACGATCGGTACACGCTTGTTTACAACGCCAGCGATCAATGGCAATACGTCAAATGATGCCGGTCCGCCATCTAGTTGACGACCCCCATGATTTGAAACCCAAATCCCGTCAGCTCCAGCTGCGATGGCAACTTCGGCATCTTCTGGTGATTGAATCCCCTTCACGAAAACTGGCAAGCTAGTTAAGTCTTTGATTTTCTTGATATCTTCAGGTACTAAACCTTGTTTAGCCGCTGCATAGATTTCTGCGATACCTTTTCCTTCACCATCTCCGCTAGCACTTTTAGCGCTATAAGCAGCTAAGTTAGGCATTGGAAGCGGAAATTGGAATTTATTAACAATATCTTCTTCGCGATATCCGCCAAGCGTAGAATCTGCTGTTAAGATAATTGCTTTTGCGCCGGCTTTAACTGCTTTTTCTAAGATAAACTCATTAAAGCCGTCGTCTTTACTCATATATAATTGGAAAAATTGAGGCGCATTGGGTGCTGCAGCCGCCGCATCTTCAATCGTTGTATTAGCATAGGTACTGATCGAAAAGATCGAACCAGCATCAGCCACTCCTTTAGCGGTATCAGCTTCACCTTTTTCATGGGCTAATCCTTGTGCAGCTGATGGCGCTTGGATAATCGGGGTTGATAAATCAATATTCCAAAGTTTGGTACTTAAATCTGCATGATCAATTCCTCGCAAAACCCGAGGCATAATTGTTTTTTTATTAAATGAAGAGGTGTTTTCTTTCATTGTCCATTCATCTTCAGAACCGCCGCGAATATAACCAAACGCACCTTTTTCCATGCGTTCTTTCACCCGACCTTCGAGTGAAGCAATATTCACGATTTCAATTGGATGTTCTTCGTTACTTGCTTGATAAGTCATGATAAATCCTTCTTTCTTTTTAATACAAGAATTATCATAATACTCTTACAAAAAGTAAGCAAGGAACTTGTCTTCTATTCCAGCCTTACTCAGATAAAACGGAACGACCAACAGAGACTGCTTAATTCCACAAAAAATCCACGACAGTTTTATCAACGTTAAGATTCTCGTGTAATTGACTATGCTGGGCATTTGGGCCAGTAAAAATTTGATATTTGATAGGATTTCCATGATCTTTCAATAAAGAAAATGTTGCTAATGCACTATTGAGAGGAACAGTCCCATCTGTAACTGTCTCCTGATTTATTTTCCCTGCTAATAATAATATCGGCAATTTATTAGGTACATTAGCAATGCCATTCTGATAATCTATGTATCTGCCGGCTTTTACACTTGGCCCGTTTCTTAATACATCATCAATCGATTCAGATGATTCTGTAAAATCATTAAATGGCGCTCCGATTGAAATAAATTTGTTTATCGTCGAAGCATCGTTTGGTTGACCATAGGTTGTTAAATAGCGCAGTGAACTAACACCGCCCATCGAGTGTCCAACAAGATTTACTTGCTCCACTCCCTGTTGCTTTAAATATTTTAAAACCGTATAGATCCATTCCGTTTGATTCCATTCAGTATCTTTATTGGCAGTAAACAAGACTTGGATACTTGGATTATCCTTTTTCTTACTTAGGTCACCATCAACCTTTAAAGAACCATCTGATTGAACCGTAATCAGCATTTCCTTCGTAGTTTTCCTTTCGCTTGAAAGTCGCTGGATCATCCCACCAAAGGAATTAATGGTCCCCCCATAGCCATGAATAAAAACGGTTGGCACCGCGCTTTTCTTAAAAGCTGTATCATCCTTTTTTTGGGTTAATGCTGATGCTTGTGTTTTTTCCACTTCTTTTGTTTGCTTACTTCCACAACCAACGAGCAATAAAACGGTTAGTCCTGCAACAATGCTCAAGAATACTTTTTTCATTCTTTCAACTCCACTTCACTATGACATATTTATGGCGTGTTTCACTCTACTATAGATTTAAAGGCCGTATAACTCAAACATACGCTGAGAAGTTAGCGGAAATTTAGCAATTGCACCGCTTGTATCTAAAAAATCTATAAAAAAAGCCAAGGCAGCGGCCTCGGCTCATAAATCTAAATTTTATCAACTTGATCGAAATCTAACTCAGTACTTGTTTCACGTCCGAACATGTCAATGTTCGCTTTGATTTTATCACGTTCTTCATCAATTTCAGTGATCACACCTTCAAGACCGGCAAAAGCACCTTCGATGATTTTCACTGTTTCGCCAACTTCTACTTCAAGATCGTGTTGACGAGTACTCATACCTAATGATCGTAAGATATGATTGATTTCCTCTGGCATCAATGGCGCTGGTTTACTTCCGGCACCGTGGGAACCAACAAACCCTGTTACACCTGGTGTATTACGTACAACATACCAAGAATCATCAGTCATAACCATTTCTACTAACACATATCCAGGAAATGTTTTATGAACGATTTCTTTTTCTTTACCGCCCTTAACTTCTGTTTCCTTTTCTTCTGGGACAACTACACGGAAAATATAGTCTTCCATCCGCATACTTTGCGCACGTGATTCTAAGTTTGCTTTTACTTTGTTTTCATAGCCGGAATAAGTATGCAACACATACCATTGTTTTTCAAAAGATTCCATTTTCGCCATCGGCTCCTCGTTCTAAAATAAAAAAACCTCAGCAGTCCCAAGGTTTTTTCTCTCAAATAGTATAACATGCTTTTTTTGAATTGGCTACTAGCGAATGATCAAATTGATCAGTGCTTGAATCGCTGTATCCATGATGAAAAACATCAAAGCAAAAATGATCGCTGTCTCAATAACGACCAATGAATCATGGCGTAATTGTTTTTTTGAAGGCCATGAAACAAGCTTCATCTCTTCTCTTACACTACGTAAAAAATTCAATTAATTCTCCCCCCTATTTCGTTTCTTTATGTATCGTATACTGATTACAATGTTTGCAAAACTTATTAATCTCTAAACGCTCTCCGCGCTTGCCTTCGCTCACTGATTTCGTGTAGTTCCTTGAACCACAGACAGTGCAGGCTAGAGCCGCTTTTTTTGTTGCCATAGCGATCTACTCCTAATTCCTATTAATGTATTCATTTTTCTGGTGAAAAATGAGGTTGTTTGTCATGCCGTATACCATCCAACTAAGTGGTTCTTTCTATCATTGCCTTAGTTTTTGACTCATTGGTTTACGACGCGATGCCTTCTGCAAAAAGTTGGACTGGCATCCTAATTCCTATTAATGTATTCATTTTCCTAGTGAAAAATGAGGTTGCCGGTCAGGCTATTTCTTACCTACACATTTATTTCCGTTCATATAGTGTAAGACCAACATAGTGAAATAATGACCTTACAAAGACACAGACTAACATTATCATCTATCCTTTTTGCTGTCAATATTTCATAAACATCACAGTCCTTTCTTCAGTACTTAGATAATCAATTTGAATTGTTTCCAAAATAAATTTCTTTATCTGATAGAATATGATAATATGATGAAAGAATGAATAGCTTTATTGGAGGGTTATTGGATGTTATTAAAAAGTCTCGTTTATCCCAAAGAGAATTTGACAACGATCAACGAATCAACGACATTGCAAGAGGCATTGGACATATTGGAAGGTACTGGATTTCGTTGTGTTCCGATCCTTGATGAAAGTGATCAAATTTTCCGAGGCAATATCTACAAAATGCATATTTACCGGCACAAGGCAAATGGCGGCGACATGGATCTCCCAGTCACTCATTTGCTGAAAAATGCAACAAAATTTATTTCGTTAGATACTTCTTTTTTTAAAATCTTTTTTACGATTAAAGAATTACCATATATTACCGTCTTAGATGAGGACCATCATTTTTATGGGATTCTCACTCACAGTACCTTATTAAATATGCTCTCGCAATCTTGGAATATCCAAACAGGTAGTTACGTAATCACCGTTGTATCTACTGGAAAACGTGGAGATCTGGCAGCCATGTCAAAGATCATCTCAAAATTTACAACGATCGCAAGTTGTATCACGTTAGATGTTGGTAAAGATTTCAAGGGGCGGCGTACTTTGTTCACCTTACCTGCTGGTGTAGATGAAAATAAAATGAATCAAATTATTGATCACCTTGAACGTAAACATTTTGAGATTCAAGAAGTTGAAGCTTTGTCTATGCAAGACTAATTTTTCAAATAGAAATGGCGATCCTGATAATAGGACCGCCATTTTTTATAGTTGATTTGCAAAATGCAAACGTTTATTTAGATAGTACATAATTGGTGCCGAGATCGTCATGATGATCGCTTCACTCAATGCCGTCCAACCGTACGTTGGCCAAAAAGGTAGTTGGGCTGTTAGATTCAGCATCAATGCAATTAAAAACATGCTGGCACTGAAGAATACAACATTTAAAGCTAAACGAATCTTTGTATTTTTTATGACGTTTTGTAAAACAGCTGTCAACGTTAACGCCAACAAAGTTTGTCCGCCGCCAAAAACGACATCGAGCCAGCCCATACCAAAAATCGCATTGTAAACGACAACTCCGCCAAAAATTCCCCATAAATATTTTCGATTAAACACAACTAAATGATTTAAACTTTCTGAAATACGAAACTGAATCGCTCCTGATGCAACTGGCGACACTAAAATTGTCAAAGCCAAATAGAGCGCCATAATAATCCCATTGGTCACTACAACAGTGACACGCTTTCTTTCCACCATATTCATAATTGTCCTTCTTTCTCCGAGTTTTTTTAAAGCGGGATGGTTGATGAACCGCTGTAAACCTTTTACAGCATACGTTTTTTCAGAATATAAGTCAACTCTGGAATCTATTTTGATTAGTTTATCAAAATGGATTCTTTCGAGCTTCAGGTGGTACAATCAAGTTGTAGAAGATACTTTTTTCGAAAGAAGGGTGAACGGTATGTTAGGTATTGACAATGAAATTGTCGAATTATATAAAAAGGCGCAACGAGATGGCGAAGCTGTTATCAAAGATCGCTGGTCTCATGGAAATTACGGGTGTTGCAGTACACGAGCCCCATTAGTAGAAAAATATAGAATAGAAAATACTGAAACCCATATCTCGCTTTATCTTTGGAGTAATTTAGTAGTAGATATAAAAAAGAGCAACAAAGCAGCCTCTGTAAATCAAAACTATCAAGCAACAAATTATGATCAAAAAGTTATCGACTGGTTTATTAACCAAGCATTGAAAGCTTAGATGGCTAGAATTCTCTGCATAGGATATTTTTACATATTCGCTTAATAAAAAATGGGTCAATTTTCTACTGTTCCTTTCGTTACTCTGTTATAATCAGTCTTTGAAAGGATCGAGGACATGAATTTTCATTATCATATTTTAATCAATCCCGCAGCCGGTAGCGGTAACGCGGAAAAAACAGCAGAAAAAATCATCCAATTACTCGATGATGGAGACTATACATACACACCTTATTATACGGAAGGGCCTGGCGATGAAAAAGAGATTGTTGACCGGCTAACCGATTTGCTAAGCCCTTGGTCAGAGACTTGCGAGAAGGATCACATCGACAATTCGTTTCACCTGTTAGTGGTGATTGGCGGTGATGGCACGCTCCATCAAGTGGTCAATGAATTCTTTGCGTTAGGTCTGCAACTTCCTGTCAGCTATATTCCTGCTGGTTCAGGAAATGATTTTGCTCGAGGAATCGGTTTATCGCGTGAGCCAGAAAAAGCCTTTGAACAAATTACCTCTGCGTTAAAGCCACAACCGATTAATGTTTTCCATTACGAAGAAAAAATTCGCGAAGAGCAAGGAGTCATTTTAAACAATGTCGGGATCGGTCTAGATGCATTAATCGTTGCGACAACGAATGCCTCTACGTCAAAAAAAGTATTGAACAAGTATCATTTGGGCTCAGCCTCTTATGCCTTGTATCTAGTAAAAGCGATTTTCACTCAAAAGTCGTTTCCAATTCTCGTAGAATTAAATGGCCAAACATTGAGCTTTAAGCGTACTTTTTTATGTACGACCACGAACATCCCTTATTTCGGTGGTGGAATAGCGATCGCGCCAATGGCTGATCCAAAAAAAGAGACGATTGACTTAGTAGTCGTAGAAAAACCGAATCTCCCAGCTATTCTGCGTTTCTTAATTCAGCTAGTACGGAAAAAACATACAGAAAACAAGCACTACAAACATTTTACTAGTAGTAAAATCCGAATTGTTTCGGTTGTACCGCAGCATGGTCAAGCTGACGGAGAAGATATGGGAGAACGCTCCTTTGACATGAACTTCTCGACCGCCACACAATATATTTGGTACGCAGACAAAAGGACTGAAAAATAAAGCAGTGGCTTTATTTTTCAGTCCTTTTTACATAAACATCGCAGGCGTTAAATCTGCCATTCCAATCATCGGATCAATCGTTTGAGCGGCAATCAATTTTGGCGTCAAAATTGTCGGCCCGTCTGCTGCTAACTTTTGCTTTTCTTCTACTGCTTTAAATGGTTCTGCCTTTGGTTTTGTCGGTGCAATCTCGGTCCCCTTCATGATTCGTTCAATCAAGGTAGTTTTTCGCACCGCTGATTCTCTTACGACACAGGCTTGGAAGGCTTCTTCCTCTCCTAATAGAATCAATAAGTCCTTACTTCGGGTTACCGCGGTATATAAAAGGTTCCTCTGCAACATTCGTGAATATTGCTTCACCATCGGCAAGAGTACCATTTTGAATTCGCTCCCCTGTGATTTGTGGATCGAACAACAATATGAAAGCTTGATTTTATTCCATTCAGAACGCTTATAGCTGACTTCATTACTATCAAACTGGATCACGAGTTCATCCACTTTATCTTCCGATTCTTTTGCCGGAATGATCCCAACTATAATCCCCATATCGCCATTAAATACATTCAATTCTGGATTATTGACCAGTTGCAAAACTTTATCACCAATCCGATAAACGACATCATTCCATTGGACTTCTTTTTTTCGGCCGTCATTAGGATTAAAAATTTCCTGCATCATTTTATTGATCGCATCGATTCCAGCAGGTCCGCGATACATCGGAGCTAGGACCTGCACATCTTGTGCAGTAAAGCCCTTTTTCTTCGCCCGTTCCACGACCTGCTTGATAACTTCCTCCATCTGAAAGGCATGACAAGCAATAAAGGAACGATCCAGTTGATTTTTCCGAAAGTCTTGCGGCAATTTTCCATCTTTGATCTCATGTGCTAACGGAATGATCGATGAACCATCGCCTTGACGGTAAATATCCGTCAATTCCATCTTTGGAATGTCTTCAATCTGTAACAAATCATGAAAAACCTGACCCGGCCCAACGGATGGCAGCTGATCCTTATCTCCTACAAAAATCACCTGCATATTATTAGGAATTGCCTTTAACAGGTTATTCGCCAACCAAGTATCCACCATCGACATCTCATCGACAATCAACAATCCGCCATCTAGTTCTTTCGCATCAATATCCGGTGTTTCATCATTGGCATTCAATCCTAACAAGCGATGGATCGTACTTGCCGGTAATCCGGTCGTCTCATTCATCCGTTTTGCAGCACGGCCAGTCGGTGCCGCCAACAGAATCGGAAAAACTGCTTGTGTGTAATCTTTCGGATCTAAAGACAGATCATTCAATTCCGCGAACAATTTTACAATGCCATTAATCACTGTCGTTTTCCCTGTTCCGGGACCACCCGTCAGAATGAACAATGGCGAACGAATCGCTTCTTTGATCGCTTGATCTTGCGAATCGCCATAAGTGATCTTCAATTGCTTTTCAATAATACGCAGCTTTTTATCGATGACTTTCTGGGGATAATTGATTTCTTTTTTACGTGCCAATAAGCGTTCGATCGATGAGGCTATTCCCCACTCGCTATAAAACAACGTATTCTCATAGATCTTTGTCGCTTCTTGTTGAATTTTTTCCTCTTCGACTAGCTGAATGATCATATTGGCAATTTGATCCGGAGCGATTTCTACTGGGCGCGTGGTCTCTAATAGCTGCAAAACTTCTGTCAACAGCTGTTGGGCTTCAACATATGTATCACCGCTTTGATTCGCATCCTCATTGACTTGATGAAAAATCGCTGCACGGATTCGTTGTGGACTATCTGCCGCGATGCCCAATTGTTCAGCTAAACTATCCGCTTTTTTAAAACCGATCCCCTCAATATCCTCTACCAGTTGATAGGGATTTTCAGCAATGATTTCTAAAGCCTCATTTCGATAGGTTTGGAAAATCGCAAACGAAAGCTGGCTGCCGAAACCATAACGACTTAACCCAACAATAATCTGCTCCATGCCATGATTTTGCCGAATTGTCTCCACGATGACTTTTTGTTTCTTCACGTTCAAATTCGGAACTTTTGCCAAAACAGCAGGATTTTCCATAATTTGATCAATGGCATCTTCACCTAAAACTTCGATGATTTTCTCCGCGGTCTTCTTACCGATCCCCGGAAATTTCTCACTAGAGAGATAATTAATTAGTCCATTGGCAGAAGTTGGATGGGCCTGCTCGTAGCTTTCAACTAGAAATTGCTTTCCATATCGAGGATGATCAACAAAATGTCCGAAAAAGCGATAGTCTTCATCTTCCTGCATATCGCCAAAACTTCCTGTAACAACAATTTCCTGTTCAAGATAATCACTGTTGGTCTCACTCACTTTAATCAATAGAACCTTATAAAAATTACTAGGATTTTGAAAAAAGATCGCCTTTAATGTTCCTACAATATAGAGCTGTTCTTCCGACATTTTGCGCCTCCTTTCTACCTTCTATAGCAACGAATCTGGTTTCGAGCCTGTCCCTTCTAAAAAACTAACATCATTCCATTGGATCATTTGATAAGGCGGTTTAGCATTTTCCGCTTCCAAAATCGTCAGGCTGTTGTTAAATAAGCCGCCCATCTCTCGTAGTTCGCTCATTGATTTTCCTGTCAGCGCTTGGATTGCTGCGGTTAATGCGGCCCCGTGACCGACAAAAAGCAATGGACCTTCTTGGGCTTCAGCAACTGCTTTTTCCACCAAATCATTGATCCGTTTCAACATATCTTCAATTTTTTCTCCATCAAAAGGAGTTGGATCGTAAAGCTCCAAATGATGACGTAAATTTACCATATCTTTAGGATAGCGTTCTTCAATAACAGGAATTAATTGACCTTCCAAGCTGCCTAAACCCAGTTCACGTAAATCTTCAGAACGAACGATTTCAGTTGGCTGTGCCAACTGCTTGTTAATTCCCTCAGCAGTCAGATAAGCCCGTTTCAATGTACTTGTATAAATTTTTTCAAACGGTATATCCCTTAATTCTTTGCCCAACGCTTTGATAGCTTCCAAACTTTCTGGTAACAACGGCGAATCGCCCATCATTCCTTGAAAACGTTTTTCTTGATTCCAACGAGTTTTCCCGTGACGTGTAAAATAAAGTTTCATAAAAATCCCTTTCCGAGTTCTTATTGTCTAATCTAACTTATCGTTTTCATAATGATGCGTCAATTCCAAATTTGGAAAATTTTGTTGCCGTAACGCTTCATAGACGACTAAAGCAACTGTGTTAGAAAGGTTCAAAGAACGTACATGCTCATCATTCATTGGAATGCGTAAACACTTATCCTCGTTTTTCCGCATAAATTCTTCTGGTAATCCAGTGGTTTCCTTGCCAAACATGAAAAAGTGGTCGGCGTCATCAGTGTAATCAATTTCTGAATAAGTCGCATTAGCGAATTTGGTGATCAAATGAAGGGGGCGTTCTTCAAGATGCTCTAGAAATACTGCTAAGCTCTTATGGTAAGTAATATTAACATCATTCCAGTAATCTAAACCAGCTCGTTTTAAATGTTTGTCATCTGTAGAAAAACCTAGTGGTTCTATCAAATGCAGTGGTGAATTCGTTGCTGCACATGTTCGTGCAATGTTTCCTGTGTTTGCAGGAATCTGTGGTTCAAATAATACAATATGATTTGTCATGTTCGTTCCCTCAATCTTATAAGTAGTTATTTCAAGTATGATTTTTCGCTATATATTCTATTTGAAGTATTTATATTGTTTAGAATTAAAGTGCTCGCTGCTAACCTCAAATTACAATTCATCTATACGTCTCGAGTAACTGTGAAAAGCTGAACTCGTTGCTAAATCACAAGCAAAGAAATCATTTTTCCAAAGACCGGAAAAATGAAGCGATGTTCGTACGCCTATCATTCTGCTAAACTGCTCGTTAAAAGGGAAGATATTTACACCTTGTATCCTTTTCGAATTCGGCAAAACTGCAAAAAGCAGAACTGACAAAAAAAAAACGTACCAACTCGGTGTCTAGCACGGCGAGTCGCTACGTTAGTGAAGCACTTTTCACTAACTTTTATCAGAACAGGAACCTGATAAAAACCAATGAAAAACAACTTGTTAGTACTATAACATCACGAAGTCACAAATGCAACCTTCTATTTTCAGGAATTTGAATGAAAGCGTATTCTCTAATATCCTTTTAATATTTCGATATCAATCGTAATTCGTTTCAAAGGATTATCCGCTAACTTGGCCTTTATTTCAGGTGTAACCTGCCATTCCAATGGTGACATTTCTAAAAGATCTAACCGATTTTCTTGCGGTATCTCAAACTCATAAGTTACACGTTCACGGTGATCAATTTTAAGTTCTTCTGTGAAACGTTGAATAACCGCCTCATTGGAATACTCTTCCCCATCTGGATGGTAAATCGCTCGAAGTTCCTTTAGGTAGCCAACTTGAGGAATTACTTTGACTACACAGCCCTCCGACTTCATCACTCGCTTAAATTCACTATAATGTGAAGGAGAAAAAATATTCAAAATCGTATCAAAGGAGTGATCTGCAAATGGCAAATTGGTCAGATCAGCCACACACCAAAAAGCATGGATTGCTTGATTACTTGCTAAATAAACGCCTTCCTTAGCAATGTCAAAACCAATATTTACTGGATTAGCCTTTACTTGATTGATTTCTTGCAAAAAACTTCCCTCACCACAGCCGACATCCAGAAGATTTCCCGGTTTTATCAAATGCGCAATTTTTTCTATCACAGGTTGATACATTCCCGATCGAATCATGCGTCCCCGCGGTTCAAACATTTCGTTGTCATATTCTGTTTTGATTTGGTGATCTAAAAAATAAAGCGTGCCCTTTTTTGCTAAATCAAAGCGATGCCCATTTATGCAGATTAAGCTTTTTTCTATTTGATCCATTTCTTGGTGACACTTTGGACAGCGAAATAGTGCCTGCTGCTTCGCTAAAAACAGCGCGCCCCGATCAATTTTTTTAAGCATCTTTTCACTCCCTTTTCGCTATCCTATCATAGCATAGTTCATCTATTCCTACTATCGTCAAGATGTGCTAAACTATACGTCGTAAGTATCACCTTAAAAAATTTAGCTCGATTTGGAGGATACAATCATGATTAAAGAATTTTGCGCTGAAAATTATACCGATATTCCTAAAGCGATCCAAGCTGGCGCTGGACGTATTGAACTATGTGATAACTTAGCAGCTGGCGGAACAACTCCAAGTATGGGAGTAATTGAAGAAGTCTTGGCTTATGCTGGGGAAAAGCACGTACCTGTCATGACTATGATTCGTCCTCGCGGCGGGAATTTTGTCTATAATGATATTGAGTTGAAAATCATGGAAAACGATTTGATTCATGCAAAGAATGCTGGGACTGATGGCGTGGTTTTCGGCTGTCTTACGGAAGATAATGAAGTTGATGAGGAAGCTTTAGAAATGCTGCTAGGCAATAGCGAAGGGGTATTAACGACTTTTCATATGGCATTTGATGAGCTTTCAAAAGAAGAACAATTTAAGACCATCGATTGGTTCTCACGCTTAGGTATTGATCGCATACTGACTCACGGTGGACCATTAACGTCTACCATAGAAGACAATCTGCCCCATCTAAAAGAATTGATTGATTACGCGGCTGGTCGCATTATTATTTTACCTGGCGGTGGTATCAACGCAGAAAATGCGGAAAGAATCGCTAAAACGCTGGGAGTAAATGAACTTCACGGGACAAAAATCGTATCAATTTAAAAGAGAAGTGGCTCATTTTGAGTCACTTCTCTTCTTTCGTTCCTTAATGAATTTTTCAATTCGAATAAACCAACGATTTCCCTTAAAACTCAAGCGTACTGGATAACGTCCTGTCTTATAATCTTTGATTTGGCGATGTCGATCCGGAAAAATGTTTAGTGGCAAATTTTGAAGATCAAAAAAATTGAAGGCCACATAATCTTGCGATTCCATTTTGCTTTGGGAAACTTTTTCCTTTACCTTATAAACGTATGTCACTTCATCATGATACTCTTTTGTATAAATTCCAATCAAATCATCAATTGTACTATCAAAAGAAAGCTGCTCTTTAATTAAGCGCTGAATTCCTTCTCGTTCATTCTCATTGGAAAGAAGTTCGCCTCCAGGCAAATCCCAAACAGGCACACCTTGACGCCGGACTAACAAAATCAATCCATTCCGGATAACAATGGCATAAGCTTTTTTCAAAATTTTCTCACTACTTTCAGCATATGTCTTTTACTAATCATTCAATGTCCAATAAATCGCTCCATAAAGAGACTGGCTATATTAAAATAAATCAACACACTGGTCAAATCACTCAAAGTGGTAATAAACGGACCGCTGGCAACGGCTGGATCAAAGCCTAATTTCTCCATTATCATTGGAATCCAACTCCCGGCTAGTGTCGCAACCGTAATAGCGGCCATCATCGCAGCTCCGATTACGAAACCTAAGATAAAATTGTGCTTCCAAATCCCAACAATAATAAAGATTGTCACTCCAGTTACTAAGCCTGTCACTAAGCCTGTCAAAATTTCGCCTACGACTAGTTTTCCGAAATTCTTCTCGTTATCATCAGATATCGCTAATCGACGTACTGCGACCGCAAGTGATTGTGTACCAGCATTTCCCGCTGTCCCAGTAATCAGAGAAATGAACACCGCCAAAATACTCGCTTTACTAACCAATGCTTCATAATGATTAATTAGTGTCGCCGTCGTCATTCCAAGAAACAGCAAAGTGATTAACCATGGCAACCTTCTAGAGGCTGCCTTAACAGGATTTTCATCCACCTCTTCGACATTGACCCCGGCCAAACCAGAGTAGTCACTGGCTGCCTCGTCATCAATTACGTCAATAATATCATCAACCGTTACAATTCCCAATAAATGATCATCATAGTCTGTTACAGGCAAAGCAAGGAAGTCATAGTCACGAAATGTTTGAGCGACATCTTCTTGGTCATCACCGACATGAACGGAAATCACCCGCTCGCTCATAACATCAGAAACCATTGTATCGTCTTCATTTACGATCAAATCACGCAACGAAATAACCCCAACCAGCTGATTATCATCATTCACTACATAAGTATAATAGATTGTCTCAGCGATTTGGGCTTCTTTTTTCAAAACATACATAGCTGAACGCATCGTTTGATTCGCGACAATTGAGACAAATTCAGTCGTCATCAATGATCCAGCTGTGTCATCTTCATAATGGAGCAGTTCACGAATCTCATTCGCATGCTCAGAATCCATTAGACTTAGATACTTCGCTACTGTTTTCTTATCTAGCTCATTCAGTAAATCCACTGCGTTATCAGTGTACATTTCAGCTAGCATATCAGCAGCATATTGGGGCCGCATCTCATTTAGGTATTCATCCATATGCTCATCATCTTCTTCAATGACATCAAACATATCTGCTAATTCTTTGGGTGATAGATACGAATAAACGAGTTGACGTTCCTCTTCACTTAGAGATTGATAAAATTGCCCTTGATCATAAAAATGCATTTCCAGAAAATGATCACGAAAAGCCTGCAAATCATTCTGATCCAGCTCCTCCCGTAATTGTTGGAAATGTACTTCTAATTCTTCTTGGTTTTCATCCATCAATCTCACCTACCTCGTTTTTAATGAATTATTTTTTTCTATGAAAAAAATAGTTCGATTCTCGTTTCGGATACCATTCTGCTAGACTGCTTGTATTGTATTACTACTTTTACTTTTTGTTTTTTTACTCATACGTTAATTACTGCTTAAAGCAGAACTGGCAACCTACCTCGTTTTTAATGAATTATTTTTTTCTATGAAAAAAATAGTTCGATTCTCGTTTCGGATACCATTCTGCTAGACTGCTTGTATTGTATTACTACTTTTACTTTTTTCACACATACATTACCTATCTTGTTTTAATAATTGCTTCTGTTTAAATCGTTTTGGCTATTGCCGCCATGTCTTCGGCTAATGGCAGCGTAAAAGAAAGCTGTTCTCTTTTGAAAGGATGAGGAAACGTTAAGGAATAGCAGTGAAGAGCCTGTCGATCGATTCCTTGATCCAGAGCACCGTCATATAGCTCATCACCCAACAAAGGACAGCCAATCGCTGAAAAATGTACTCGAATTTGATGCGTACGTCCTGTATGTAATTGAACGTCAACTAATGCACAGTGCCGATTTCTTTTTTTCAGCCAGTATTCCGTTTCAGCTTTTTGTCCTGTTTCGATCACCTGCCGTCTCAATAAAGAAGATAAGTCACGACCGATCGGTAAGGAAATATTTCCATGTTCTTCTAAAGCATATACGTCACCTGAGACCAATGCTTGATATTTTTTGACAAATTCCTTTTGCTGCAGGCTTTGGTCTAGCTTAGCATGTGCAAATCCATGCTTGGCAAAAAGCATCAGTCCGGAAGTATCACGATCTAAGCGGGTAACAACATGTACTACTTGGTCAGCGTATCCTTGAGCCACATAATAAGCTTTGACTCGGTTAGCCATTGTTCCTCGAGGATGATACTGCGCTGGAATTGATGCAATTCCCGCTGGTTTATTTACAACTAGCAGATGCTCATCTTCAAAAATAATTTCAATTGGTACATCATCTGCCAATAACGTTTCATGCGCTTCCTCGTCCGGAATCACAACAGTTACAATATCATGGGTTTTTAAAGAAAACAAGACGTTTTGTTCCGTATCATTCACTAAAATTTTTCCATCCTGAAATTTAATTTTCGCTAATAACTTTTTTGAGATTCCTTGACGTTTCAAGAAAGTGCGTACAAGTGATTCAGTTGATTCTTGATAAATCCATTTAAATTCCACAAAATTAATCCTCTCGAATAAAGGCATCCTTTACTCGATGCCAAAAATGCATATGCCGATATGAAGCAAAATGAATGCGTTCTTCGGCGATTTTATACTTGATTGATGTAATACCTTTACGATTGATATCCAACTGATCAATTGTGATTAGATGCTGCTCATTACTTTTCAGTCGGACATCGATCCATTCATGGGAACCAATGATACTAGGTGAGCCTAATGTCCGGAAAACACGATTATTCAATGAAGCTATTTCTGCTAGCTGCATCGCATTAATACTAGGATGAACCACTGCACCACCGACACTTTTATTATAGGCCGTCGAACCAGTTGGTGTGGAGATTGCTAATCCGTCGCCTCGAAAGCGCTCAAATAGTTCTTCTTTTATATAAACATCCGCTACCATCGTACGGCTTCCCTTACGAATGGTTGACTCATTTAATGCCAAAAAATGTTTTTGTTCCCCATCTGTTGTCGTCAAAAGAACATCCAATAATGGATAACTAACACTCTTACCTTGTTCGCAGCTTAAACTATTAACTAATTCAGGCAGTTCATAGTCTCGCCAATCCGTATAAAACCCTAAATGCCCTGTATGGACTCCTAAAAAACGGACTTCGTTTAGTCGATGATTGTAACGATGAAAAGCCGACAAAAGGGTCCCATCCCCACCAATCGTAATCACCAATTCCGGATCACGATCCACAACCTCTAGATCATCCTTATCTGCCAACAACCCGCGCAGGCGCTGCAACACCCGAATCGATTTTTCTTCTTGATTATGGATGATTCCGATCCTTAACCCCATGCTGTCCCACTTCCTTTTTCTGTTCCTTACGATTAAATACATGCTGCGCTTCTTGAATCTCGTCCCGAATACTGGACATTTCTTCATCTAATTGATAGGCCGCTTCGGCTGCACGAAACAATCGTTTTTGAATATCTTCTGGTATTTGACCTTTGTATTTGTAATTCATTGAATGTTCTATAGTGGCCCAAAAGTTCATTGATAAGGTTCTGATTTGAATCTCAGCAAGTAACTTCTTCTCTCCTTCTAACATCTGAACCGGATACTCAATGACCAAATGGTAGGAACGATACCCACTAGCTTTCCGATTCGTGATATAATCTCGCTCTTGAATAATCTTCATGTCATTACGACGCCGCAAAATATCTACCACTAGAGGAATATCCTCTACGAACTGGCACATGATACGCATTCCTGCCATATCAGACATCTCTTCTTCTAAACGATCTAGCGGAATTCCTCGAAGCTCCGCCTTATTAAGAATACTCTCTACCGGCTTCACACGTCCCGTCACAAATTCAATCGGTACATGATCTCCGCTCGTGCGATATTGTTTGCGTAATCCGCGTAATTTTATTTTTAATTCAGCTACTGCTAATTCATAGGGCGCAAGAAATGTTTCCCAATCTCTCTCCATCGCAAATCCCCCGCTTCATTTTCCATTCCTACCTATCTTATCATAAACCTTCATTAGAAAAAATTGTCACATTTTTCTCCTATGCCAAATATTACAAAACACTAACATTTTCATGGAATTAGTTCTAATCGTTTGACTATTTAGGTTATTCTATGTGAGGATGTTTTATAATAGGATTTTTTTAGGATCAGAGGTAAAATAAGAGTGAGCAAAGAAATTGAAATCGAATTCAAGAGTATGTTAACACAAAATGACTATGAAAAATTGTTACACTACTATAATGTTACGAATAAACAATTCGTAATTCAAACAAATCTCTATTTCGACACTGTTGATTTTCAATTAAAACAGCGAGGGATGGGATTAAGAATTCGATACTTCTCCGATACAGCTGAAGCCACTTTGAAAATTCCGCAAACAGTCGGATTATTAGAAGTTACTGACCGTTTATCGCTGGATGAAGTAGAACAAGCCATCAATAAAGATCAGTTTACCCCACAAGCAACAGAGATTTTGGGGCAGCTACGAACATTCAATATTTCATTATCAGACTTGCACCTAATTGGGAAGTTAATCACAAAACGAGCTGAGTTCACGATCCCTGAAGGAAAACTAGCATTGGATGAAAGTTGGTACAGTGATTATCACGATTTTGAATTAGAGTTGGAAGTGCCTGATTACAATTTTAATGAGGGGGATTTTAAGCAACTACTTAACAAGTTCGAACTCCCTTATCGCAAAACAAAAAATAAAATTGCTCGAGCTGTGAGTGCGCAGCAAGAAAAAATTTAGAAATGGAGGGGATCTAGTGATCGAGATTTATTTATTTGTTAATCCAATTGGGAAAAGATGTTTATCGATTGAACGGCGGATTATCAACTTGATCAATCAGTATGATATGAAAATTCAATTACGCATGATTCCTATTATGAATTTGAAAACAGTATCGGAATTCATGCAACGTATCGGCGCCTCTGAAAAAGATATCCAATTGCGGACCGAACTTTCTCAAGAGATTCACTCTGCTGCATTAGACGTCAAAGCTGCCCACCTTCAAGGAAAAAAGCGTGGACGCGACTTTTTAGTTGAGTTACAAAAAGCAGTAGGCGAACAAAATCAACCTTATTCTAAAAAAATGGCGATCCAACTGTTCACTAAAGTTGGCGGTGACTTAGAAATGTTTCTAGAAGATCGTCATTCGGCTTTTGTCCAAGAAGCTTTTTTGACCGATCAGCAAATTGCCCATGAAATGCAGATCACCTGTCATCCCTCGGCGGTCATTTATAATTACGGCAGCGATAGCGATGCGGGCATCAGAATCGAAGGTTGTGATACGATCCACCATATTTTAGATACATATAGCACGAAGGAATCATTAATCGCGTTCTTAGAATCACAAAGCAAAGACAGACCAATCAGACAATCAGATATTGATAATCATTTATCGCTAATTTAATAGAAAAGGGTCATTGCCGCTTGGCAATGACCCTATTTTTTGATCTGAACCGCATTATTTTTAGTGAAAATATAGTTCTTCTGCTGCTTGGTTAGATAGAGATCAATCTTTTCCTGACGCAGCTTTTTAATACCAACATTGAAGCCCACACCCTCGTTATCCTTGATACAGTAAACGCCGCCTGGAATATTTTCAAAACGAGCTCGTCCAGCTTCATCTGTCACTGTGACTAGTGGAATACCTTGTCTTTGGACTGGTCGTTTTCCATTCCTCGTGTACATCGCAAATTCTCGTCCAGCTAATACATTTCCTGCCACGTCTGTACGAAGAAGATTCAAATTGAACCGTCGTTTTCTCAAAAGATACGCATGGATCACACGATACATGCCAATAAGTAGTATCAAAATGGTGAGTCCAACGCCGACCAAAATCAGTATTTGCTTCCATTTTCTCGAATAATCTGCCTTTTCGATCGCTTTTGCCATATCTTCTGTATAGGATACCCTATGTCCCGTTACTAACAATCGATGACTGTTGATCATATAGGGCGTACAAGTCAATAAAGTCACGATATCGCGTCCAGGTTCAATATTAATCACGGATGTATCCTTTGGTTCAACGATATCGATTTTATCTACTTCATAGGCCAGCTTTTCCTCGAACAATGTGATGACGAAAACCTCACCTATCTTCACGTCTTCTAAATCAGTAAATAGTTTTTTCTCAGGCAATCCACTATGTGCAGAAATAACTGAATGCGTATTAATCCCGCCAGTCGGAAATGAGGTTCCCTGCAAAACAGTGGCCCCTTCTTGCAACAGCTTTTCATTGGTTGTGTCGAACAAAGGCAAAGTGATTTCAATCGCAGGAATACTAACGGCTCCAATCAAATGCTCACGAATATATTCATCACTAACGATTTTCCGTTCATTACTATTTGTAAATTTCGGAGCCTTAGGTACAAGACCATTCTTCTTTAGCTCCTCATTGCGTTTTTTCATCCGCTCTTTAGCCTTACGCACTTGTTCCTTGTTCTGTTCTTTGTTTTGCCGCTGAACCTCTTCCATTCGTTTTTGGTCAATAAAGTCATTGACTGCGTTGATATAAAATGGATACATCATCACAAGTACCCCGACCAAAAAGACTATAATCATAAAAATCTTGCTAATCAATTGCCTTCTGGCACTTTTCGGCTTAGGTGATTGCTTCACGTTAGTTCACCTTCTTACTTTCAATAATAAAGTGTTTAATTTTCTGCTTGATGTTCTTATATCCGCGACGTTTAAGAATTTTGAACTTACGATCTTTTAATCGCCAAATCTTCCCTTTTACACTCAATCCATTTTCCGTTTCTACACGATAAACACCGCCTGGAATATTTTTGAATTCGATTTTCCCAAATTGGTCACTGATTGTATGGACAAGCTTGCCATTTATGCGAACAACATCCCGTTTTTGCGTAAGCAATGCACGTACTCCTGGCAAAGGCTCGCCATTCTCATATAGATAGAAAACAAAAGTGTAATTGCGTTTCTTCGATTGATAAAGGATAATTTTGCGCCAAACAAAGTATCCGAAAAGCAGTGAGAAGAAGACACAGCCTGCAATCAAATAGTACACACGTCGACGATGATATTTTTCAGTTTCCTTGATTTTTTTCGCTGCCTCAACCGGATAAGCAATTCGATGCCCCGTAACTAATAAGCGATGACTATTTACTCCATAGGGGGTACATGTCAACAACGTCACCAAATCTCGATCCAATTCAATTTTAAGCGCATCAAACTTATCAGGTTTTACAATTTTAATACGATCAACCTGATAAGCTAATTTTTTTCCTTCTATATGTAAGAAAAACTTGTCCTTTTTTTTCAGCAGCTCCAAATCAGTAAAAAGTTTCTTTTCAGGCAAACCAGTATGCCCTGTGATTACCGAATGCGTACCCTTTCCTCCGACTGGAAAGGAGGTTCCCTGCAGAACCGTTGCTCCCTTATCCAGCAAAAAATCATTCGTTTCATCATAAACTGGCAGACTTACATTTATTTTGGGAATGTACACTGCACCAATCATATGTTCTTCGTAATATTCCTTTTTCGGACTCTTGGTTCCTTCCAAAGAAGACTCAAAAGGATCCTCAAAACTTCCTGCTCCTGGAATGATCGTCTTTAATTTTTTATTTTCTTTTTCAAGCTTCGCTAGCCGCTTTTTCTTTTCAGCCTCTGAACGTGCCTCCATTTTATCCTGAACTTCTTCAAGTCGTTGTTGGTCTACATAATTATTGATCGAATCAACGACGAAGGGATACATAAAAATCAGAAAACCAACTATAAACATGACCGCAATTGATAACTTTAAAAGTAGATCAATCTTATCCCTTTTATTCGGTTTACTCATTAGAACTCCACCCCCTCTACTTATGCTAATTCTCGCATAATAATTATCAAAAGAGAAATTCCATTTGTATAATTTCTTTCAAATATTTGAATATAATGGTCTATTTATTAAGAATTCAATTACGAAACCTTGTCCTATTCACTTTTTTTCAAGCCTAATTTTCTATTATTTAGTGTTTATAAAAAGTTATAGAATAGCAATCTTTAATAAAAATAAATATATTTTCGGATAACAATGAACCAAAAGCAGCAATCGTTCAAAATTTCCTTCATAACTAGCGAGTCTCTTAAGTCGGCTATCTTGCTATGTAACTCTCGGCTTCAAATAAAACGTCAAAAAAGCAGGAGCTTCATTCCACTCCTGCTTCATCATTAATTAATTTTTCAACACTTCAACAAGCTCTTCCAACTCATCCAACCTTTGAGCAAAGATTTCCATCGCGTCTTCGATATAGGTTGGCTGGGTCATATCAACACCGGCTTTTTTCATCACCTCGATCGGATAATCACTACTACCCGATTTTAAGTAGGTCAAATATTTCTCTAACGCGTCTGGTTCAGCCTCAACAATACGTTTTGCTAAAGCACTCGCTGCCGAGAAGCCAGTCGCATACTGATAGACATAATAATTATAGTAAAAATGGGGGATTCTTGACCATTCATCCTTGATTTCTTCGTCGTTAACAACGATTGGTCCATAGTATTTCATATTCAATTCACCATAGAATTTGCTTAGATGTTCGCTGGTCAATGGATTGCCAGCCGCATCTTCAGTATGAATAAAGTGTTCAAACTCCGCAAATTGTGTTTGGCGGAAAATGGTTCCCTTAAATCCATCTAAATAATGGTTAATGATATAGGCACGAATTTTTGGGTCCTTTTCTGTTTCTAATAGATAACTAGTTAAAAGATTTTCATTGGTTGTTGAAGCAATCTCTGCTAAAAAGATCGAGTAATCGCCGTAAACATAAGGCTGCGTATGACGGGTGAAATAACTATGAACACTGTGTCCCATCTCATGAACTAACGTATAAAGCTCATCTAGCCGATCATGCCAGTTCAAAAGAATATACGGTTGCGTATCATAAGCACCAGAAGAATACGCACCACTGCGTTTACCTTGATTTTCAACCACATCGATCCAGCGTTCAGCAAAAGCCTTCTTCACAACTTCTAGATATTCTTCACCTAATGGCTTTAAGGCTTCAAGTGCCTTAGCCTGTGCTTCTTCGTAACTAAACTTGACTGGCGCTTCTGCTAAAAGCGGAGTATATAAATCATACATATGCAGCTCATCTAATCCTAGTAGCTCTTTCCGTAATTCAACATATCGATGCAATAGCGGCAAATACTGATTAACCACCAAAGTCAATGTTTCATATACATCTTCTGGAATATGATTTCCGCTCAAAGCCGCTTCACGAGCAGAGCCGTATCCACGGATCTTAGCCTTGTAGTTATGCCCTTTGACATGTGTGCTCAAGGTTGAAGCAAAGGTGTTACGAAATTGATGATAAACAGAATATAAGGATTTAAATGCTTGTTCACGAACATTTCGGTTCGTACTTTCTAATAATTGACCATAAACCCCATGTGTTAATTGAACATCTTCACCCTCGTCATTTTTTACAACTGGGAATTTCAGATCCGCATTGTTCATAATAGAAAATGTATCCGCAGAACTACCAAAAATCTCACTAGCACCAGCTAACAGCGCCTCTTGTTCAGCTGGTAAAATGTGTGCCCTCTCAGAAATGATCTGCTCAACAAAATGGCGATACAGCTCTAATTTGGATTCCTTCTCAAAAAAGGCCCAAATTTCTTGGTCTGATAGCTCCAGCATTTCTGGCTCAAACCAGCTGACTGCTTCACTAACCTGTGCAATTAAGCTAGAAGCCCGTGCATATAATGCTTGATTTGTTGTATTTGCAGTATCTTCATCATTTTTTAGATGTGCATATACATAAATGACCTCCGCCTTGCGATAAATATCTAAAACATATTCAATCGCTGTTAAAAATTCCGTTGCACCTTGAGCCAAAGTTCCCTTAATCTTATCAACTTCGGATAGCTCCTCTGATAAGGCTTGGAATTTCTCCTCAAAAGCAGCATCATCTGCAAAAATTTTCGTTAAGTCCCAAGTCAGCTCAATAGGAACTTCTTGGCGTTTGGGCAATTGTTTTGCTTCACTCATAAAAACACTCCTAACTGGTTAAGATACTTTTTCACTTAGAAAAGTGATAGAATAACTATTTATCATCATCAATAGTACCACAATTTAGAAAAAAGTAATTTTTAAAAGTAGTTAGACCGGTGAAACTTTAGCCTTTCTTTGACAAAAGATCGCCTCAAGATAGAGTCGTTCTAATATCTCCCGCTGATCAATTCGATAAAATACCCAATCTTTATGATTTTCCTGACGATAATCCAAAAATTTCTCAAAAATCAAAGAAGCATTTTTCGCTTCTTTTTGGAATAAATAGCGAAATACTAGAAGATCCTCTTGATAAAAAAAGAAATAGCGACTAGGAAAATACAACCATTCTGGCAAATACAAAAGATGTCTCCGTTCCTGATAAAAAAAATGTTGTAGGCCTCGAATTCGCGGGTTGCTTTGAACCAATTTCAGGCTCAGTATTTTTTTCTGTTCATTCACACTTTCTATAGTAGGAACAAGCTGCGGTGGTCGTTTGTTGACCGATGAATGAAAAATTTCTTTTAAGGGTTTTGAATTAGCAGGCCAATGCTCTTCACAATACACGAAGCCGTCAATCTCATGAATGTGGTAAAGCAATCGAATCCCCTGCTCCTCAATCAACCATAAATGCAGTCCTTTGTCTTTGTCAAAGGAACAAAATTGTTTTTGCAGATGTGTGAATTTTTCTTTGGGCCATAGCGGTTTGCCAAGCAGCCACCAGTCTCGGTAGTTTTTTTGAGCATAGCCATCAATCCGTTCTTGCAAGCGAACACTTTTCAATGAGGAACACTGGATTTCAACTGCTAAGTGCTCATGTAATAAATCGGGACGTTGCGGTAAATCAGGTAATGGTTGCTCCATTTTCCAGGCTTCTTCAAAACGATTCCCCCATGTATAAAATAGCTGCTTCAATCGCAGATGCTCCGGTGTTTCCCCTTCAATTAACCCATAGCATTCTGTATTCTGACTATGTGCAAAGTGAGGAATCTTGATTTTTCCTGCTTTACGAATTAATTCCTCACCGCAGTCTGGACAAAAAAACTGCTGTTGATTATCGCTTTCAACTGCACTGATCATTTCTTTTTCCTTAGTGTAAGCAAACAACATTCTTCTCACCTCAAAAAAAGATACGCAATTAGAAACAGAAAGATTTTCAAATTTCAGCAAGCTAAAAAAAATACCACCATTCGAATGAACAGTGGTACTTGAACTATTTAATTAAAATGAGCACGAGTAATCTCGATCGCATCACGCTGCATCAAAAGTTTTCCGTATTCTTCCAACATTTCTGTTGAAACAGAGGAATTTTGAGCGTATTCTAAGACTTCAGCAATAACATCTGATAAACCGAATTCACCAAAAATCTCAGGGTCAAAATAAATCTGCAAATAATACTTCTCATTCAGTAGATATAAATCACACCAGGCTTCATCTAAAAAGTGATAGCTTGCTAATTCAATCATATCCTCAAAACTATTCAATTGAAAAACCCGTAAGCGGCTGGTTTTTTCGTCTTCTTCAAGACTTTCAGAGTTCGCTAAAATTTGTTGACGAATCAATTGATCAAAATCGCTTGCTTCGAACTCTGTTGAATTGTTCATTTTGTTGATGTCTTCTGGCGTCAGGTTTTTACTAATAAATAGTTCCAATCCGTCATTTTTCGGAAGGACTTGGAAAGTAACCGCCTCACTACTTTTGAACTCATCCTCAATATCGACTTCCTCTAAAATACTATAGAAGAAAGATTCGATTTCCCGATGATTTCCTAACAAATCGAGAAAAGTAATTCCACGTTCGGCTAAATCCTCATTTTCAATAATGACTCGGATCGTATTTTCATTGATGTGTTCCATCTCCATCTTGGCACACCTCACTTTAAAGATAGATTATATGTTCATTGTAACTGATTCCGCTTAAAAGTAAAGAAAGCCGTCGAATTTTATTAAAATCCTATAAACAATGAGGTCATAAGATTTCAAGATCGCATTAGTCTGTAGTGAAACTTACAAGCTAAAAAAAGGCGAGCAAATTAATCGTTACGCGTTAGATAGATAAATACACAAAAAAAATACCCCACTTTTTGCGGGGTATCTATTCTATAATCCAGCCATCAATTGGGCTTGACGTAATTCATATTGGCGAACATCACGAGGCAAGAAACGACGAATTTCATCTTCGTTAAAACCAACTTGTAAACGCTTCTCGTCAATCATAATCGGACGACGTAATAATCCAGGATTTTCTTTAACTAAATCCAATAATTCTTTTAGGGACAATTCATCTAAATCCATGTTCAACTTTTGGAAAACTTTCGAACGGGTCGAAATGATTTCTTCCGTTCCATCCTCAGTCATTTGTAAAATAGCCTTCAACTCATCAATGTTCAATGGCTCAGAAAAGATATTTCGTTCAACATAAGGAATCTCATGTTCCTGTAGCCAAGCACGTGCTTTCCGACATGATGTACAACTAGGGGAAGTATATAGTGTTAACATGCATATCACTCCTTTTCTTGACTCTCAATTTTTGTAACAGGTAGTAGTGGTTTCCTACTATCTGTTTCTATTATACAGAAAAAAGGTAACAAAAAAAAGAGTTGGGTGTCTTTTTTTTTACAAATATTAACGTTATTTAATTTAATTCTCGACTATAACAACTGTCACGACAGTTTTAATTTGTCAAGATGAGAAATTAGTGGCGCCGCTCTCATTTGACCCCGTTCTATAACAGCTAAAAAAACTGTATTATTACTAATACAGTTTATGCAAAATTATTATATCAAATTAAAAAAATGAATTTTTTTATCTTTTTAATTTTGATAACCAATTCAATAAAAAAATATATTTATATTCATAAATCTTTTGTATATCAAGGCTTTATTAGAATGATTTTAAAATGGGAAATACATTCATAGATGTTGCTTATTATTTTATAGTTATTTTATTTTAATCTCTGAGATAGTTATCTGTATTAAATTTTCCATCAGGATTACTCGTTAAAAATAGATACAGCTTTCAAATATTCAAAAAAAATCAAAAATTTTATAGAGTTTCCAAAAATTGGTAGATCTTAAATTCCAGCTATTCTTTCTCTTCTCAATCATTATTTTTTTCCCGAAGAATATTTTTGATTGATTCCGGTTCATGTTTTTTTCATTACTTTGCTACTCGAATAACATAACAAGAATTATATTTTTGCGCCACTTTTTTGCTCAGTCCAATAAAATAATTATTTTTTTGCTATAATAAGTTTATTGAAATCTTAGGAGTGAGTAAATGATTCAAGGAATAGTATTTGATTTAGATGATACCTTATACAAACAACAAGCCCCTTTTGCTTCTGCTATCAACGATTTGTTTCCGACTTTTCCAGAAAGTAAGATGAACGCTTTGTTTATTCGTTTCCGCTATTATAGTGACCTCCACTATATGAAGTCGATCACAGGAGAATGGTCTTTAGCAAAAATGCGTTATGAGCGAATTCGTCTGGCACTAGCTGACTTTGATTTTGTTCCAAGTAAATCTGAATTGGAGACATTCCAAGCGGCCTACGATCACGCATTAAAAACAATCACATTACCTTCAGAAATCAGCGATTCATTAACCTTCTTGAATCAACAGGATGTTCCTTTAGGTCTGATCACAAATGGACCGGTATTGCGACAGAAAGAGAAAATTAGCGCGCTGCAATTAGCTCGTTGGATCGCGCCTGAAAAAATGATTATTTCAGATGCAGTTGGTATTCAAAAACCAGAACCAAAAATTTTTTCTTTGATGGAAACACGATTGAATTTGGCACCTGAATCACTTTTATATATTGGTGATAGCTTTGAAAATGATGTCATTGGCGCTAAGGCCGCTGGCTGGTCCGTTTGGTGGTTCAATCACCAAAATCGTAAAATACCAGAAGGTCAAAGCGCTATTTTTGAAAAAGAAATCAAGAACTTTGAGGATTTGAAATCTCTTCTGACGAACCAAAAAAGTATGCCGCATTGAACGTGGCATACTTTTCTTTTTCTATTTCTATTCGCCTAAACTTAAAATCATGCGAATATCCTCTTCTGTAAGTTTATTGGTTTGCTCTTCATTGCCTTGGATGACTTTCTGGAACAGCTCGCGTTTTTCTTGCTGCAGCTGATTCATTCGTTCCTCGATCGTTCCTTCAGCGATCATGCGCCATACCTCGACGACCTTCTTCTGACCAATCCGGTGAGCACGTCCTGCCGCCTGCTCTTCGACTGCCGGATTCCACCATAGATCGTAGAGAATAACTGTATCCGCCCCAGTCAGGTTCAGACCGGTTCCTCCAGCTTTTAGCGAAATCAAGAAGACATCTTTTTCTCCTGCATTGAAGGCATCCACCATTTTTAGGCGATCAGAAACTTTAGTGCTGCCTCGCAAGTAGAAGCTAGTAATTCCTTCTTCCGCGAACTCCTCTTCAATGATTGAAAGCATACTAGTAAATTGTGAGAACAATAAGACTCGTCGACCATTTTCTTTCGCCACTTGAATCAGATCCTTGACTTGATCAAGTTTGCCAGAACCACCTTCGTACCCTTCCATAAACAAACGAGGATCATCACAGATCTGACGCAAGCGAGTTAAACCAGCTAAGATACTTACACGCTGTTTTCGGAATGTCGCTGAATCCATTTGGTCGACCTCTTGCTTCATTCGTTTTAAATAAGCAAGATAGACCGTCTTCTGCTCTTCCGTCAAACTGCTCAAGACATTTGATTCGATCCGCTCAGGCAATTCCTGCAAGACGGTATCTTTATCGCGTCTCAGAACAAACGGTTGAATCATCTTAGCAATTTCTGGAACAGCCATTTGACGGAAACGTCCGATCGGTGGGAAGAATCCTGGCATGATCGTTTGGAATAATGACCACAGCTCTTCCAGATTGTTCTCGATTGGCGTACCACTCAACGCGAAGCGATGCGGAATCGATAAGTTTCGCAAAGCGCTGGAAGTTTTCGTCGAGGCGTTTTTCACCATCTGGGCTTCATCAAGAATCATGTATTGATAACCCATCTTTTCATGGAGATCAATATCCTGACGCAGACTTGCATAAGACGTAATAACAATCTCTTCAGCCTCTTTAAGCAACTGCTCCCGTTCACTACGATTGCCTGAAATAACTGATGAACTTAAACTTGGCGCAAACTTCTTAATTTCCGCCTGCCAATTATAGACCAGACTCGCTGGCGTGACGATTACCACTTTGATTGGTTGCTGTGCTTTTTCCGCCAATAAGAAAGTGATTACCTGAATCGTTTTCCCCAGACCCATTTCATCAGCTAAAATTCCGCCAAAGCCATAATCGCTCAGCATTTTCAACCAGCGAAAACCTGACTCTTGGTAAGGCCGCAATGTGGCATTAAGATTCTCTGGCAAAGCCACTTGATAATCCTCTGGATGAGTCAAATCCTGCACCATCGCAGTAAAGCTTTCGCTGAACTGTGCCTGCGGATTATCCTTCAACCGCTGTTCTAGCATAATCCCTTGACTCTTCGGCAAGCGGATTAGCCCATCCTTCGCACTAATTCTTTCTCGCAGCTGACCGATCATTTCACTGGTTTGCTGGAAGGCCTCTGAATCAAAGGAGAGCACCTCGCCATTATCCAATGTGTAAAAGCGATCCTTCCGTAGCAAACTGTTCAAGACCTGGTCAATTTCATTATCATTGATTCCCGTCACATCAAACTTGATATCGAGCCATGACCCTTCTTGATCCACCTCGATTGTTGGTTGGAATTCTTCACCGTCTAAGAAGAGCTGACGCAGCTTCTTGCCCATACGCACTTCAGCATATCGTCTAAACTCTTCCACTTCGACTTTAAAGAAGTAATAAAGATTGTCTTTAATCGGTAATTTCTTTTCAAAGCCCGTATCGATTTTTTGATACCGGTACGTAGTAAAGAGATCCAAGATTTGTTTTTCCTTTTTACGATCTCTTAAAATCTCGACATTATTAGGCAGCTTGGGCTGATGCGCCTCATTGGTAGAGAAATAAGCGTTACCATAATGAAACTCAGCTTCCGCCTTTATCATTCCTTTTATTTTTCGGAAGATGACGACCGCACGCAACGGTTCCTCCTTCATGATCTCTGCCACATCATTGGTAACAATTACTCGACCAATTTTCCGTAAATATGGAAAAACGTCTGTAAATAATTGCGAAAGTTGTCGTTGCTCATATGCGATAACCGGTTCTTTCAGCCGCTTCATCAGCTGCTTCAGCGTAATGTAGGTTTCCTGCTGCTCATGAGTCATCAAATAATAGGAATTTTCAACGAAGCCTAAGAAATAATTACTATAATAATTGGTGAAGCCATCCTCGATGGTTAGACCAAAATCATTTTCTCCACGTTTTTCCAAAGTGAATGAAAGCGGCAACTCTTGTCCCTCATGCACTTCAGAATAGGTTTTTTCGCCTAGCTTAATACTTAAATTTCCAGTCTTTTCCATCGCTTCCAATAATTCTTGAATCCGATGAACCGGCAATAAAAGATAACGCTTGTCTAGTTTACCTTTGACCTGTAGACCAGCTTTCCCTAATAATTGATATGTTTCACTGACTCCCACTAAATCTTCAATCAAATCTCGACATTTTGGATCAAAGGCACCCGCCTCGATCTGGAATTTATATTGTTTGTTTACGGTATAGGCTGAATCGGTCTGATATGCGTGTAAAAAGTCATATAAGTTCTTCACGATATAGCTGCGTTTGTTCAAATGACTGCCGATACGCAGCGACACCGCCAAAACATCCAATTCTGGGTGATAAGGATTCGTTGGAACGGCCTCCACCACAAATTCAACAAATAAGGACTGCAAGGGCTCTGCTTCCTTTTCCAATCTTGAAAAGCCTTGATTTAACAAATCAGCAAAAGAAATACTGCTCTCCATTTTTTTCGGCAAGACAGTCTCTGGCTTGATTACCCGCGAAAGACCTTTTTCCCGTAAATATAATTCAACCGCTACTGTATGTTTGCAATAACCATGCTCTTCCCAATACGGGCAGGCACAAATATCATTTTCTTTTCCACTGCCATCTAAATCAACCAGATAAAGTTCACTGCCTAATACTTCACCATGCCAAACACGACGAGCCGGATCTGCCTCAACGGATAAGACCCGCCCCTCTTTTAAATACGTTCTGCCGCGTTCGATCACTTTTTCTGGAATACTCCATCTCATTTACGTTTCACTCCATCCTTCTAGCTGGTAACGAATACTGCTGCGTCCCGTTCCGCTAGTTTCCACAATAATTTGTTGTGGGATACGTTCTTTCAATTCTCGTACGTGACTGATAATGCCGATCATCCGTCCCGCATTTTCAATACTTTCCAAGGCTTCCATAGCCATCTCCAACGCTTCTTCATCCAATGATCCAAAGCCTTCATCAATGAACAAGGCTTCAATCGCAACGCCGCCAGCCTGACTCTGGATCACTTCCGCAAGTCCCAAAGCCAAGGATAACGCTGCGATAAAGCTTTCACCACCAGATAGAGTATGGGAGCTGCGTGTTGCTCCGGCATTATCGTCATAAACATTGATCTCAAGCCCCGTATTTCCTTTCGATCGACCGGTTTCCTGCTTTAACTCAAAGCGATAGCGCCCCTTGGTTAGCTGGTTCAGCTGTTGATTGGCACATTGCAGGACCTCGGCCAAATACCATTGCAGGACATACCGCTCTAAGCTGATTTTTTGCGGATTATCTCCGTTCATCGTTTGATAAAGCTGCAGCATTTGGCTTAATTCGTCCAATTGCTCCTTGCTTTGCGCTTGTAAATCCTCAATTTTCTCAATCAATGTTCGTTGTTGCTGCAGCTGACTTTCTTTGGCATAATGCTGCTGTTGGAATTGGGTAACTTCTGCTTCACAGCTTGTCACTAAGGTTTGCAGCTCATCCAGCTCAGGTTCCTCTTGATCCTTGATTACCTCTGCCAACCGTGATTGGCGATCTTTTAATAGTAAAACCTGTTGATCGAATTCTGTAATCTCTTGTTCTAAACTTAAAAGATCAATGGGCGCTGCTGCTAATTGTTCAATCGCTAAATCTGCATCTACCAATTGCTGTTGCAGCGACGTTTGAAATTTTTCTAGGTTCTCCGCCGTCTCTTGCTGTTGCTTAGCTAATAGCTTTTGATTTTCCTGCAGACGGATTCGCTGCTGCTCAAGTTCCTTCACTAAGACTTGGTGTGCCTGCAGGCGAGTGTGATACTCGTCTATCTTGCCCTGAATTTCAGCAATATGTGCCTCCAATGTCGGCAACTGCCACTCTTTGGTTTGCTCCTCAATACTGGACAATCTGCCCTCTAAGGTTTGCAGTTCACCCATCACAGCATTTAAACTAGTCTCGCTCTTAAGTTTTTTAGCTTGATCATTATCAATCTCTGCCTTCAGGTCAAGCAAGGCTTGTTTCGATTCGTTAATCTCAGCTAAACGTTCATCCGTTTCTTTTTGACGCTCCCTAAGAAATATCACAAGCTCCGATAAATCGGCTTCAACTTCCAGCTGGTAATAATCGGCAAAAGTGGCCTGAAGAGTATTGATTTGCTCTTCTTGCGCCTTTTGCGCCGCCGACCGATCCTCCTGTAATTGATCAAAGGTTTTTATTCCAACCTCATACTGAGCCTCTGCCTGTTCCCGAATCAACTCTAACTGCTTAATTCGCGCTTCCTGAGTTTCTAGCGCCACCTGTAATTGTCCCAAATTATCAGTGGTCAACTCAGCGTGCTGGGCTGGATTCGGATGCTCCTTTGAACCGCAAACAGGACAAGGTTCTCCCGGAAGCAAATCCATACTTAATCGGGCAATTTCCGCAGAAGCCCACTGACTTTTCAACTTCTTATAATCTGCCACTTCGCTTGTTAATTGATTGCTTGTACGACTGGCTTTTTCAACCAGTTGAGCCAGCTTTACCTGCTGGTCCTCTTCTTCCTCCTGTTGATCAAAAATCTCTTTGGCTGATTGCTGTAATTGTGTCACCGTCTGTTGAAACTGTAGTTCCTCATAGCGACGATCCTGCCACATTTTTTCCGTACTTTGTTTGGCCTCCAGCATTTTCAGTTTTTCTTCGTGGTCATTTATTTGTTGAACAATTTCTGTTAAGTGCTCCTGCTGTTTCGTCTGTTTATCTGTCAGTTCCGTTTTTTGTTTCATCAGCTGCTCTTTTTGCTTGACCAAAGGCAATAAAGCGTTCAAGCTTTGCAGCTGCTGCTCTTTTGTTTGCCACTCGGCACTTTGCTGCTCAAAATCAGTCGTTTGTTTTTGGCACTCACTATATTGCTGCTCTAGCTCAGCTGCACGTTGCTGATTCTCAGTTGCTTCATCGGTCTGCTGAATCTGCTGCTTTACCAACTCTTGGATGCGATCATAGGTTGGACGAATTTTCTCAAGTTCTCTCCCATGTGCCAATTGCTGTTTCTTTTCTTCCTGCTCTGGCAGATGCTCTTCGATTTTTAGAAGCTCGCGACGAGTTTGCTGCTCTTGCTTGAAGCTTTCAGAAAGCTCCTGTGCTCTTTGAAGCTGCTGTTGAAGGGCCTTTTGTTTAGCCTGTTTTTCCGCTAACTCCGTCTGACTTTTCAAAAGCTCTTGTTCTTCCAATAGTAAATACTCACGAGCAAGATTTAGCGACTCCTCATAAGTCACACCTTTTTCAGCAAGGACTTGTTGAAATGATTGATCAATACGAGTAGTCATTTCACTGACTGATTTCTCTAGCTCACACTTTTGAAGCTTCAAATTTTCTGTGAATTGGCGATAGAAACTAGTGCCGAACAAACTCCGCAGGACGGCTTCCTTCTCAGTACTATTCGCATTGAGGAACGTTCGAAACTCTCCCTGGGGCAGCATCACGATTTGGCGAAATTGATCCTTTTGCAGATTTAAAATCTGATAGATGACCTCGTTCACTGCATCCACCTTGGTATAGGTCTCAGCCTCTTGACCCTTATCATTAAAAATACTCAATTGAACCTTTTGATTTTTGGTCGTCTCGCCTTTGCCGTTTTTCTTGGCTAAGGTCTGCTTCGGCCAACGTTCAATAGAATACTTTCTTCCTTGGTGCTCGAAAATGAACTGCACCCGAGTTTCTTCAGTTGGCTCAGCAAAGGAGGAACGAATCTCGTTTGATGAACGAACACCGCCAGATGCATCGCCATATAAAGCAAAGGTGATCGCGTCAAAAATTGTGGTCTTACCAGCACCGGTTTTTCCGCTGATCAAAAATAATGGCGCCTCTGTCATTTCGTCAAAATCGACTTCTTCGTGAACAAACGGACCAAAGTTTTCCATAATGATTTTCTTTGGAAGCATTACTCCTCGCCTCCTTTTTTCAGGATCGTGTGTAAGCCTTCCTCGATCCATTTTTCCTGTTTAGCTGTCAGTTCATTCTGGGAAACCTCTGTAAAGAAATCCTTTGTTAGATTAACTGGAGATTTCTCTTTAATATTTTCCTTTTTCAGACGCTTCTCAACAGCTGTCTCAAAGCCATTCGCACGTTCTACCTGAATGATCCGAGGATAGGCCTGGCGCAGTTGGTTCATTAAATTGGGAATCACCGCTCGATCCTCTAATAGAATCGACAAATAGTCCTCCCGATTAATCATGGTGTAAAAAGCTGGGTCTAATAATTCAGCAAAACTAGCCTGCAGCTCTTGGATTTCATGAAGCGGTGTCAATGTCCGGAAGGAAAAGTCCATAGTATCTGTATCAACGATCCAAACACCTTTTGTTTGATCCTTTTCCGACAATGAGTATTTCAAAGGCGAGCCGCTGTAGCGAGCATTCGCCATTTTTAGCGCGTCCTTCCCATGGAGATGGCCCAACGCGACGTAATCAAAGCATTCGAGTAACTTTCCATTGATCCCATCAAGTCCGCCAACTTCGATCTTCGTTTCAGAGTCTGTTTTGCTGCTGCCAGCAACAAAAAAATGACTGACTAAAATGTGTTTTTTATCCCGATCAAAGCTTTCCTGCATTTTTTCGATTACTTTCGGCATTGCCTGTTGAATCGTACGAAGCTCCGAATCTTCAAAGTAGATGCGCGCGTCCACCGGTTCAAAATAAGGCAATAGATAAAATTGGCTATTTCCCATTTCCACCGAAGTAAAAGCTTCTTCTAAGCGAGTATGCAAATGAAACTGCGCTTGATTGAACCATGGTGACCCTGTTGCTAAGCGCGTCGCACTATCATGATTGCCCGAAATCGCCAGTAATGGGAACTGCTGCGTTAAATTCCAATCAGCGATCGTTTGATTTAATAACCGAACACTCGCCTCAGAAGGAACAGAACGATCATATAAATCTCCCGCGATTACGATGGCCTCTACGGCCTCTTCTTTTGCGATTTTTAATATTTGATCAAGAATATATGCTTGATCTGGCAACAAGTCATAGCCGTGCAGCTTTTTCCCGATATGCCAGTCCGCAGTATGCAAAACTTTCATTGATCCACCCTTTTCCTAATTAAGTCCTTCCCAAAAGTATAACACGATTCGCCATTTTTTTCCGCAAAGCAAGTGGATGTTGCTTCAGGAACGGTTTATTTCTCAACTTTTATAAGATAAAGAAAGATCCATGCGTTTTTTTCAAAATTTGAAATCAAACCAAAAAAAGATCCCAAGCCCGAAAATTGAGCTTGGAACCTTACTTTGTCGATAATCTGTAACTACTCGGTATTTTTTTCTTTGGCAACATATTTGAAATTCGGATCAATCTCCCGATCCAGCTGATCAAAGGCTCCTTGAACACGACGTTCAACCTCGGCCAATCCAGCTTTATCCATTTTCTTGATGTCAGAAAGATCAATCGGATCACCAAAACGAATAATGACGGGGGTCCGTTTAAACAGTTGAGAGAATTTTGTAGGTCCTTGATAAACAGAAGGGACGATCGGCTTTTTCGATAAACGAGAAATTAACGCCATTCCGCCTTTCAGCTCAGAAGAATGACGGGTTCCACTTGGAAACATGATCAAGCTCTTATCCGAGTCCTTCAGCATTTTGACTGGTCGCTTCACCACACTTGGTCCTGGTTTGTCGCGATCAACAGGGAAGGCATTTAAATGCACCAGAATGAATCGCAAAATCGGATTCTTGAACAGCTCGGCCTTTGCCAGAAAACTAAACTGTTTAGGCGATGCGCCCAGAGCCATATAAACAGGGTCCCACCAGGTTCGGTGCGGCGCCACAAGAATGTAATTTCCCTCTGGTAATTTGTCTTGATTTTGGTAGTGAGCATTGCCGTTGACGACCGCCAAGATCGTTCGAGCAATGACGCGAATAAATTTAAAAAACATGATTTCTTCCTTTCAGTTAACTAACTAAACGTAGTATAATACAACGGTATGATTTTTTTAAGGGGGCAAATGAAATTGTTAAGAAATGGCGAACGAATCGACCAGCTTTATGCTGAAGATATCCAAATCATCCAAAGCTCGGAGGTTTTCTCATTTTCCATTGATGCCGTTCTATTAGCGAACTTTGCTCGTGTGCCAAAACGCGGAAAAATCATTGATCTTTGTGCAGGAAATGGCGCGATTGGACTTTTTTTAAGTCGAAAAACCACTGCCCTGATTGACCAGATCGAGCTTCAACCTCGTCTTGCTGACATGGGCAAACGCAGTATTCTTTTAAATCAGCTGGAAAACCAAATGACGATGCACGAGCTGGACTTAAAAAAGACATTTGACGTTTTTAAAGCCGATTCTGCTGATTTAGTCGTCTGCAATCCGCCCTATTTCAAGGAATTGCCAACAAGTCAAAAAAATCCTAACCCGCATTTAGCGATTGCTCGTCATGAGATTCACGCGACTTTAGAGGATGTCGTCAGTGTCACTGCGAAATTACTAAAAATGAATGGCCGTTTCGCAATGGTACATCGACCGGATCGTTTTTTAGAAATCATGGACTGTCTTCGTGCACACCGGATCGCGCCGAAGCGAATCCAATTCGTTTACCCAAAACCAGAAAAAGAAGCCAATATTCTACTAATCGAAGGAATCAAAGACGGCAAAAACGAAGGTCTGCGTTTTCTTCCACCATTATATACCTATGACCAAACGGGCAGCTACTCTGCCGTCTTACAGGAGATGCTTTATGGCAACTGATCAATTCTTTTATGTTTTACTTTGCAATGACCAAAGCTTTTACGGCGGCTATACGACAGACCTATCCCGACGCCTATTGGAGCATAATACAGGCACTGGTGCAAAATATACCCACCCTCAGAGTCGCCGACCAGTCAAAATGATTCACGCCGAGCGCTTTGAAACCCGCAGCGAGGCCACTAAAGCGGAATCAGCTTTTAAAAAATTACCCCGCAGGCAAAAAGAAAAGTACTTGCGAGAGCATCAAGCAAAAAACGTTTTGTGAGTGACTCACAAAACGTTTCAGACTGTAGACAAAAGACGTCTCGAACTCGTAATTTGAGTTTGAGACGTCTTTTTATCTGATTTCTTTCGAAATTTTGAACAAAAAAATAAAGGCTCCTTGCCTTTCCATAGCCAGGTGGCTAATTTCTTTAAATTCATTGCAGCAAACACTAGCATCGTATGCGTCGCGACTTTTTCCAAGCCTCGATACTTGGTCCAACGCATCCCATGCTTTTCTTTTGCATCCGCAAATATTCGTTCAATCGTTTGTTTCCGTTTTTTGTAAATTGATTTATTCAGATCCGTTAGGCGAAGATGTTCCACTTCATCCATCAGATCTCCCCAAACATGTCTCGTGATGACTCGTTGATGATTTTTACTTTTGGTACATTGGTTTAGCAGAGGACAGTTCACACATTCTTTTGGATTGGATTTGTATTCTCGGTACCCTTCTCGATTAACCGTTGAAAAAGCGAGCATTTGATCTTGCGGACAAATGTAACAATCATAATACTCGTCATAGAGAAACTCGTTTTTTGATAATAACCCCTTTTTCCCTTTGGGCCTTGAATAAGGCAAACAAGGTCGAAGGTTCAAATGAGTCAAAAAGTGAACAAACTTAGGTGTCTTATACCCAGCATCAGCGACAACACAGTTGATTTCAGGAAAAAGTCTCTTCGATTGTTTGACGAGCTGAAAGGCGACTTGACTGTCATGAATATTTCCAGGAGTGATGATTGTGCTAAGAATAAATCCGTTGTCGTCGCATGAAGTATGGGCAGAATAAGCAAATTGTTTTTCTCGTTCGCCTTTGACGTAGTAGCCGCTTTCCGGATCAGCCTTACTTATTTTTCTTTCTTTCAGCTTCACTTCCTTTTCTAAGTCCAAAGTAAAAGGGCGTTTTCCGGCCTCTATTCGTTGACGATTGATCTCATCTTCTAATTCATCCTGATAGGCTTTCGCTTCATCATGGGTCATTTCTTTCGTAAACTTATGTTTATTGGCGTTAGCTTTGATGTGGGTAGAATCAAGATACAAATTATCCTCTGTTACAAAACCTGCTTTAACTGCTTGTTCTAAAATATAGGCAAAAATATCCTCAAACACCGTCGTTTCTCTAAATCGGCGGACATAATTCTTTCCAAAAGTTGAGAAATGGGGGATTTTCTCCTCGAAGGAATAGCCTAAAAACCAGCGGTAAGCGACATTGGTATCGACTTCCTTAATGGTTTGTCGCATGGAACGGATACCGAATAAATACTGAATAAACACCAATTTGATCAGAATCACTGGATCGATACTTGGGCGACCTAAATCGGAGTAAGTGGCTTCGACGATTGGATAAATAAATTCAAAATCAAGCGCGGCATCAATCTTTCGAACGAGATGATCTTGAGGAACTAGATCATCAATCGTAAGCATCGCAAATTGATTTCTACCATTCGTATTGTTTTTAGACATCATAACTATCACTCCTTGCATTCGTTTTCATAAATCTATTATAAAAGAAAAGACTGTAGACATCATCCATAAAATGGACTTTGTCTACAGTCTGAAACGTTTTGTGAGTGACTCACAAAACGTTTTTTTGTCTTTTTCAGTTTATTCGCCTTTTAGTATTTCCTTGGCGATCAATTGGCAGTAATGGATCGATCCAACATCATTCGGATGGACCTGGTCATCATAGAACCAATCTTGATGATCCTTACTGAAATTATACCAGTCAATCAAGTGAACATTCTTATAATCCTTGGCAGCGGCCTCTAGATTTGCATTCACATCATTCTGCCAACGACGCGTCGGCACATGAGTATTGATGATAAAGACTTGATGCTTGTCCCCTAGAACATTCATGATTTGAGCAAAGTCATCGAGATTGAAAGGACCATTTGTTCCTAAACTCAAGAGAATCGTATCATTTAGCTCGCCCTTATCCTTCAAGGCTTTCAACAGTGGCGGACTATCCTTCAATTGCCGTCCGACTTCACCATCAACAACCATTTTAGGAAATATCTCTGTTAGTCCTTTGGAGCCTGCTAATAAAACAGAATCTCCAAAAGCCGTCACTTTCAGATTTTTTGCCTTCGTTATCTCACGATTACTTAGACTATATTTATCAGCTAAACTGGTTGGTACTTCAGAACTATCTGTAGATTCTGCAGCTCCATTAGAATCGTTTGCGGCCGTCTCCCCGTCTGTTTTCTTGGAAGCCTGCTTATTTTGTTCGATTTGCTTTTGTAACGCTTGTTGATTGGCATCAACTTTATTGGTTGGTGCGATAATCACACCAACCACTGCGATTACAGTGATTAAGCTAGAAAAGATAAATCCGATTTTCCTGCGACTTTTGATTGGTGCCCAAAAAGATTGTTTTAGTGAGGCAAACGTCTTACGGTAATTGAACCGGCGCAGCGGATTTTCAATATATCGATAAGAAAGTTCAGTAACAAAAAGAATTAGAATGACTTCCATAATCGTATGAAGAAAGGTATGATTCGCTACATTAACCTTTGCTTCATAGAAAATCATTACTGGATATTGATACAAATAGATCCCATAACTCCGTTTACCGATCCAGTCAAAGACCGGATTCGTCAACCAACGGTTCCAGCTAGCACCTGGATGGGCAGTGATAGCAACTAATATGACGCTCACTAAACTGACTAAAAACATACCGCCATAATAGATAAAGGATAAATCATCCCGCATAAATAGGAATGCCAGAACAAGGAGCAACAACGAGCCTAACCCAATTCCATTCAGTATTCGCTTAGCCTGTGACGGAATCTGCGGCTTCAAGCGTGTACTTGGCCAAATAAAAGCCAACGCACCTCCTAGCAAGATAGAAAACAAGCGCGTGTCCGTTCCATAATAAACCCGTGTAGGATCTTGTCCCGGCACATACAGCACAGCCATTAAAATTGCGGAGACCAAAGCGGCCGCGACAATCCCAAGGAAAACTTTTCCCTTGTTCTTCACCAACTTCATCAATAAAACAAAGATGATGGGCCAAAAAATATAATTCTGTGTTTCAACTGCCAACGACCAAATATGCGTAAAGGGCGATTCACCAGAAAATCGATCAAAATAAGATATTCCGTGATTGATCTGCCACCAGTTGTTCACGTAGAACAAGCTGCTGATGACATTGCCCCGCAAGTTATTCAAAAGATTCCGTTGAAACAACGTTATGTACGCTGAAGCTCCCACAAGCATCGTGACTAGCGCCGGATATAGACGCTTCATACGCCGATAATAGAATTGCTTGATCTCGATACGACCAGTTTGCTTCCATTCCTGCAGCAGCAAATCCGTGATCAAATAACCTGAGACCACAAAAAAAACAGGAACCCCTAAGTATCCACCTCGCATTTGCGTAGGCAATAAATGATATAAAATTACGCCGATTACCGCTAACGAGCGAATTCCGTCAAACCCAGTAATATAGCGACTATGCTTTAATCTTTTTCCCATAAGTTTACTTTCCAACTTTACTATAGAATATCAAATTAACTATACGGATATTTTTCGTAAACTGCAACAATTTCTCCATAAAAAAAGTATTTCCTAAATATTTAAGTTTTTTTATTAAAATAATTCGATCAGAATGGCTTAATTCCTTTTATTTAGTTGGAATATTTTCATATACGTAGCCATTAAAAATAGAACTGACAACTAGCTCTCATTAAAAGAATCCTTTTTCTAAAAAACATCTAAAGTAGACTTTTCTTCTACCTTAGATGTTCATAATTATCCTATCAGTCCTATTTGTCAAAAAGCGACACTTAATCTTTAATCCATTGATTCTTCGTAAAAGCGCCCCATAATCCGTACGTTTTCCGAGATACTAACGAACGCATCGGGATCATTTTCCCGCATGATTGATTCTAATAATGGCAACTCAAAGCGGGTAACTACAGTAAACAGAACGGTTTGCTTATCATGCTTATACGCACCTTCAGCTTCATTAATGATAGTTATTCCACGACGCATATGATCCTGGATTGAATTAATCACACGTTCTGGACATTTGGTAACGATCATCACCTGCATCTTCCGCTGCTTCGTATAGAGCGCATCGGTCAACTTACCACTCATAAAAATAGCTAAAGCGGAATAAAACATGTATTGCCAGCTGAATAGAATCCCCGCCATCAGCATGATCATCACATTGAAAATGATAGAGATTGATCCAACCGAAGACCCTGTTCGCTTACGAATCACGATACTCAAAATGTCTAAGCCGCCAGAAGATAGACCATTCTTCAAAGCAAATCCGATCCCAACACCCATGATTGCTCCGCCAAAAATCGCACAGATAATTGGGTCCTTCGTCAATGTTGTCTGGGGAATAATGTGAATGAAGAACGATGTTAAAAAAACAGTAATGAAGGTAAAAATCGTAAACTTATGACCAATCTTGAACCATGCCAAGAAAAATAAGGGCACGTTGATCAAAAATAAGGTGATCGATACAGGCACGGTAAAACCGACAACCCGATCCGATAACGTTGTTAAAATTTGTGCAAAGCCGGTGGCTCCGCTGGAATAGATATGTCCTGGCTGGTAAAAAAAGTTTACGGCAATCGCCGCTAAAAATGCATAAACAACTGCGACAGATAATCGGGTGGCATAATCGTGATGGGGCCACTCCTCTATCTTCTTTTTCATCATGTCCTGTCCGCCTCATTTCAAAATTTCACTCACATTATACGTATTTTCATGAAAAAAAGAAAGCACCCACCATGGAGGTAGGCGCTTCTCTTAGTATATTCTTAGAGTTCGCGTAAAAACTTTAGAAAAGCAGCAAATTAATGTCGGCTACTTTACTCTTCGATTTTCGTGACATCGATACTTAATTCGTAAAGCTGTAATGGTGACACTGTGCTTGGTGCATCAGTCATTGGTTCTGCTGCTTTCCCATTTTTAGGAAAGGCAATGACTTCACGAATGTTGTCTTCATTTGCTAACAGCATCGCAAAGCGATCCAAGCCAAGTGCGATCCCACCAATTGGAGGGAAGCCATAATCTAATGCTTCCAACAAGAAGCCAAATTGTTCATTGGCACTTTCCCGAGTGAAGCCTAATGTTTCAAAGACTTGCTCTTGCAGTTCACGGGTATTGATACGTAGTGAGCCGCCACCTAATTCATAGCCGTTCAAGACGATATCATAGGCTTGTGCATAGACCTTCTCTGGATGCTCCTTCAAGTTTTCGATATCTTTTTCCATCGGCATCGTGAATGGATGGTGAGCAGAAACGTAGCGACCTAATTCTTGGTCAAATTCAAATTGCGGCCAATCCACTACCCACAGATAATCGAAACGGTCTTCATCAATCAGACCTAATTCTTTCCCAACTTTCGAACGAACCGCGCCTAAAGCTGTTACGGCTGTTAAGAATTGATCAGCCGCAAACATCAAGACATCGCCTGCTTCGGCATTTGTTGCTTTCTTCAACTCATCACTGACACCGCCCATGAATTTCGCGATCGGCCCAGTTAATTCGCCGTTCTCATCCACCTTGATCCAAGCCAAACCTTTAGCGCCGAATTGACCAACGAATTGACCTAAGCGATCCAATTCTTTACGAGAGTATTTATCCGCTGCGCCTTTTGCATTTAAAGCCTTTACGACACCGCCATTATCTGAAGCCATACGGAAGACTTTGAAATCTGTGGCAGAAGCGATATCGGTCACATCAATCAATTCCATATCAAAACGAGTGTCTGGTTTATCAGAACCATAGCGTTCCATCGCCTCATCCCAAGTGATTCGTGGGAATGGCAACGTCACTTCAACACCACGTACATCTTTCATGACTTGTGCGATCATCGCTTCAGTATAATCTTGGATTTCTTCTGCTGATAAAAAGCTTGTTTCAATATCGATCTGAGTAAATTCTGGCTGACGATCCCCGCGTAAATCTTCATCACGGAAACAACGCACGATTTGATAATAGCGATCAAAGCCAGCAGTCATCAATAATTGCTTCAAAATTTGCGGTGATTGCGGCAATGCATAAAAATGTCCCGGATGAACACGTGAAGGAACCAAGTAGTCACGAGCACCTTCTGGCGTAGATTTAGCCAAGTATGGCGTTTCAATATCTAAGAAGTCATTATCGTCCAAGAAACGACGAACTGATTGCGTCAAACGATGGCGCATCATCAAGTTTTGTGTCATCTTCGGACGACGTAAATCCATATAACGATATTTCAAACGCACTTCATCACTGATATTTTGTTCATCTTCAATTGAAAATGGTGGTGTTTTGGCACTATTTAGGATGACAATTTCTTCACCTTTGACTTCAAAATCACCGGTTGCCATTTTTTTGTTCACCGCACCAGCATCCCGACGAATGACTGTACCAGTGATTTCAACTACATATTCACTACGGCATTGATCCGCAATTTCCCAAGCAGATTTCGATTCTTCTGGGTTGAAGACCACCTGCACAATACCTTCACGGTCACGCAAATCAATAAAAATCAACCCGCCTAAATCACGACGTTTTTGTACCCATCCTTTTAATGTTACCTTTTGATCCATATACTCCTCGGACACTCGTCCACAATAGACTGTACGTCTAGCCATTTTTTCATTCCTCCATTTATTTAAGTAATCTTCCTTATTAGGTAAGATTTATTTCGATTAATCAAGTTTCGGCATAGTCATTTCATCATAGATCGCCGCAAAATCTTCATAGATATCCGTTAAAGGAAACGCCTTTTCTTCCCGTGTCGCTGAATCCTTCACATTGATTACCCCATTGGACAACTCATCCTCACCTAAAGTCAGGACCAGCTTTGCCCCTTCCTTATCTGCCGTTTTGAATTGAGCTTTCGCTTTACGTCTCATGAAGTCACGATCAGCAGAAAAACCAAAACCGCGAATCGCTTGAACAACTTTTAAGCTTTCCATATTTGTTGCTTCACCAAGACCAACAACATACGCATCCAGACTTGCTGCGCTTGGAATCATCACGTCTTCTTGTTCCAGCGTTAATAGAATTCGTTCAATTCCCATCGCAAATCCGATTCCAGGTGTCTCTGGTCCGCCCAACTCTTCTACCAAACCATCGTAACGTCCACCACCGCATATAGTTGTTTGTGCACCCATTCCAGGAGCATCGCTCATGATTTCAAAGATTGTATGATTGTAATAATCCAATCCTCGAACCATTCGGTGATCGATTTCGTAGGAAATATTTAAGTACTCCAAGGTTTTCGTAACCCCTTCGAAGTATTCCTTCGCGTAATCACTCAAATAATCCAAAATACTTGGTGCATCGGCCACGATTGGCTGATCCTTGCGATCCTTACTATCCAACACACGCAGTGGATTCTCATGCAAACGTCGACGTGAATCTTCGCTCAGCTCTTCTTCATGCGCTTCAAGATAGGTGATCAGAGCTTGACGATAATTTGTCCGTGTTTCCTTATCCCCCAGCGTATTGATCACAAGACGTAATTGATTGATTCCTAATTGTTTGAAGAAATCCATCGCCATCGCCATAACTTCGACATCCAAGCTTGGGTTTTCACTGCCAAAGGCCTCTACGCCGATCTGATGGAATTGGCGCAAACGACCTTTTTGCGGACGTTCGTAACGGAACATCGGTCCAGTGTAATAAACCTTGTAAGGCTTCTTGAATTCTGGTCCATACAATTTATTTTCGACATATGCACGCACGATCGGTGCCGTTCCTTCTGGGCGAAGGGTCACATGACGATCTCCTTTATCATGGAAATCATACATTTCCTTAGAAACGATATCGGTCGTATCACCGACACTGCGCGAAATCACTTCGTAATGTTCAAAAATGGGTGTCCGAATTTCTTGATATTGGTAATCATTAAATACTAACCGAGCTGTTTCTTCAACAAATTGCCATTTTTCACTTTCTCCCGGTAAAATATCATTGGTTCCTTTTGGTCGTTGATAACTCATGGTATATCTCCTTTTTCATATTAATGTATTTATTTTTCTTGCCAGAAAAATAAGTTCGATTTTCAAGCCGTATGACATTCCTCTAAACTTTTCCAACTTATTTTTTGTTAAATCTTCATTCTCTTTCCTAACTATAATTACTGGGAAAAGAGGAACTGAAATCCTTTTTCATATTAATGTATTTATTTTTCTTACCAGAAAAATAAGTTCGATTTTCAAGCCGTATGACATTCCTCTAAACTTCTCCAACTTATTCTTTGTTAAATCTTTATCCTCTTTCCTGACTATAATTACTGGGAAAAGAGGAACTGAAATCCTTTTTCATATTAATGTATTTAATTAGTTAATAAGACTGTTCTACAAATTATTCTCCATTTGATATTAAGCATATGATCGGCAGCTAGCTCAACATCGTGGAAATCATTTTTCCAAAAAGCGAAAAAATGAACCTATCTTCGTACGCATATCATTCCGCTAAACAACACGATCAATCATTCCATTTAAAATAGTGAACATGTATCGATCTTTTACACTGCGAAAAGCGGAACTGACAACTGACAAAAAAACCCTTGCTCGAATGAACAAGGGCGAAAATATCGCGGTACCACCTATTTTTAAAAAGAGCTTCACTCTTTTTCTCTAGCAATTAACGCTTGCGTAACGGAGCGGCTTTGCACGCGCTCATCTCCAGACTGTCTTTCAATTACTTTTCACGAAATTGCTTTCAGCCAAGGCAATTTTTTCTGTACGTTTTTTCGTAATTTACTGGTTCCTTCTTAGATGTTTCATTGATGTTTTTATCTCTTCTTAAGCTACTAAAAAAAGACTTGAAAGTCAAGTGATTTCCGGTGATAAAAAAGAAGTTGCCGCTTTTCCCATGATAGTTACTAGACTGAAAAATATACGCTACTTTCAAGCTTGGTAGCAAATAAAATAGATTAATCGCTTTTTTTAAAACTTTATCTTAAACTTGAAGAAGAAGAGCCATTGGAATTCTCCAGTGGTAAGAAAAAGGAGCGAATGCGATATGTCAGATGTACGAATTGGAAAATCACGCGTTTACGCAAGCGATTTAGGTCTAGGAACAAATGCTGTCGGCGGACACAATATTCATCCAAACTTAAACGACGAAACTGGAAAAGATGTGATCCGAACAGCCATTAATAATGGAATTACAGTCTTAGATACGGCTTTTGCTTATGGCTATGGTCGTTCAGAAGAGTTGATCGGTGAAGTCTTACAGGAGCCAGAATTTGACCGCTCACGCATTATTATTGCGACAAAAGCCGCACATGATCCAGAGAATAATTATCAATTCAACAACTCACCAGAATTTCTGCGAAAATCTGTAGAAGAAGCTCTCCAAAGACTACAAACAACTTATATCGATATTTTTTACATTCATTTTCCAGATGAAGCAACACCAAAAAATGAAGCCATCGCTGCGCTGCATCAGCTGAAAGAAGAAGGAAAAATCCGTGCGATTGGTGTTTCAAACTTCTCATTAGAACAATTAAAAGAAGCCAACCAAGACGGTTATGTCGATATTGTTGAGGAACGCTATAGCTTGATTCATCGTGAACTTGAGGAAGAGCTTTTCCCTTATCTGAAAGAAAAGAGAATCAGCTTTGTTCCATACTTTCCTCTAGCTTCCGGCTTATTGACTGGAAAATATCAAAAAGAAGATCGTTTTGAGGAATCCGACCCAAGAAGCAAACGTCCTGACTTCAATGGCAAACGATTCACTGAGATCATCGAAAAAGTAGATCAATTAAAACCAATCGCTAAAGCCTACGATGCGACTGTGGCACAATTGGTTCTTGCTTGGTATATGAAGCATCCACAAATCGATGTCGTCATCCCTGGCGCAAAACGTCCAGAACAAGTATCGGCAAATGCCAAAGCGGTCGATATCCGATTATCCACTGAAGACTACGACAAAATAGATCAACTATTTAAATAGAAGAAACAGAGCATGATATTATCCGTCATGCTCTTTTATTTACCACATTTTTCTCTTTCCCAGCTAGAAAAGCAGCGAAATTATCCACCGCAATAGCCATCAGGCGTTCCCGCGTTTCTAGCGGACGCCACGCAATATGCGGAGTGATGAAACAGTTCTTAGCGGTCAGTAATGGATTGTCTCTCTTCATCGGCTCGCTTGAGACCACATCGACACCTGCCGCAAATATTTTTCCTTCATTTAAAGCCTCAGCAACCGCTGCTTCGTCTAATAGTCCGCCGCGAGCTGTGTTCAACAAAATAACGCCATCCTTCATCTTCGCGATACTTTCTTGGTTAATCATTTCTTGAGTCTCTGCCGTTTGCGGTACGTGAAGACTGATGATGTCTGACTGCTGATAAAGCTCCTCCATAGAAACCTGCTGCGCCCATTCAGCCTGAGCTTCTTTTGGACGGTGATTCCAATAGATGACCTTCATATTAAACGCATGAGCAATTACCGCTGTCGCTTGAGCAATTTCTCCGTAGCCTATCAGACCCAACGTCTTGCCCTGAAGCTCCATCAAAGGCGTTTTCTGATACGTGAAGTCAACACTCTCTTGCCATTCTCCCTGATGTACAGAAACATTATGGACACCTACTTGGTTGGCAATCTCTAATAAAAGGGCAAAAGTAAATTGCGCCACCGCATCCGTTCCATAAGCTGGAATATTCGTTACTGGTATATTCCGCTGTTCACCGGCTTCAATATCCACCACATTGTAGCCAGTCGCGATGACTCCAATGTATTTCAATTGAGGAACGGCTGCCAAAATCTCCTCATCGATCGGTGTTTTATTTGTCAATATCGCTTCCGCATCACCGATTCGCTCAATAATTTCACTTTTATCCGTAAAAGAAGTGCGCTCATAAACAGTCACTTCACCGAATTCTTCAAAACCTTGCCAGCTTAAATCGCCAGGATTTAACGCATAGCCATCTAGTACAACAATTTTCATCATTGGCCTCCTCTGTCTATTATTTCATTCAACAATAGCATTGATTCCAACTAGCTGCAAACAGGCTTCGGACACGTTGACATTCTACCCACAAAAAAAGTGATTAAAAGATAGTCGCTTCCATCTCCTAATCACTTTCAATCGTTAGATAGTATTCGATTCTAATAAGCTTTTCTATCAATATTGGGTCCAGATAATTTAATAGCACGTCCAACATTGAGCGACTGCGAAAAGTTAGACTGATAGCTAGCTCACAAGTAAAGAAGTCTTTTTTCCAAAAACCGGAAAAAAGACTTTATCTTCGTATGCATACGATTCTGCTAAACCTTTCTATTTAACTATTCCCCAAAACCTTTATGTAGTTTTCTCTTTGAAAACACTGCGAAAAGCAGAACTGGCAAAAACAAGCCTGAGCCGATCAAATGTCTTTGATCGCCTCAGGCTCTAAGAATATAACCGCACAGATCAACCTTTTTGGGAAACCAAATTCCCGACCGTCCTGCTTACTGGTGGCTGATTGATTTAACAGTAATTGCAAAAACTCATTTTATATAAAAAGTGATTCTGTTGCGGACTTCCTCAAATTAGTATGCGCGAGCAATCCAAACGGTATGCTTCGCAGGTTTTCCACTAACGATGTCGACTGTTTTTTCAACAGGCGGGTTAAATGGAATATTTCGCGTCGTGAAGCCAGTTTCTTCTTTGATCTTAGCTTCTGTTTCTTCGGTACCGTCCCATCCGATCAAGACAAAGCCTGGAACTTCGCCAGCTTCTTTTGATTTTTCGATATGGGCCTTCAATTCATCTAATGTGTCGATGTCAGTGTGCTCGTTTTCGGTGTAACGTTTTTGCGCACTTTCGAATAAACGTTCTTGCATGACATCTAATTGTTCTACAATATAATCTTCAATACCGTCTAATGAAACGGATTCCTTATCATCTAAGTCACGCATTTTGATAACGGCTTGATTATTTTCTAGATCACGTGGGCCAAATTCGACACGTAATGCTGCACCCTTCAATTCCCACTCGTTGAATTTGTAACCTGGTGTATTATCCGTAGTATCAATACGAACACGTAAACCTTTTGCTGCTAAGGCTACTTTTAATTCCTTCAAGCGATCTAAGATTTCTGGGTTCTTTTGCCAAGGTCCAACTGGTACTAAAATAACTTGTGTTGGTGCAACCTTTGGTGGTAATACTAATCCTTGTTCGTCACCGTGAACCATAATCAATGATCCAATCAAACGTGTCGAAATCCCCCAAGAAGTTGTATACACGAATTCGTGCTCATTGTTGCGGTTTAAAAATTTAATATCAAAGGCTTCCGCAAAGTTTTGACCAAGGTAATGAGACGTTCCTGCTTGGACGGCTTTCCCGTCACGCATCATTGCCTCTACAGAATAAGTATCTACAGCACCAGCAAAACGTTCAGATGGTGTTTTTTGTCCACGGTAAACAGGAATTGCTAACGTATTTTCGATCAAGGTTGCATAGGCTTCTAACACACCCATTGTACGCTCACGTGCATTTTCTTCTGATTCATGAGCCGTATGTCCTTCTTGCCATAAGAATTCTGATGTACGCAAGAATGGCATGGTCTTTTTCTCCCAGCGGAAGACATTTGCCCATTGATTGATTTCGTAAGGAAGATCACGGTAAGAATTAATCCAATTCGAGAATGCATCTCCGATCAAGGTTTCAGATGTCGGACGTAACGCGTATGGTTCTTCCAATTCTTCATCGCCTACTTTTGTTAACCAAGGCAACTCAGGGGCGAAGCCTTCTACGTGCTCTTCTTCTTTTTCCAAGAAATGTTTAGGAATCAGCATTGGGAAATAAACATTACGAATATCTTGGGTTTTTAGGTATTTGTTAAAGTCCTCTTGAATATGTTCCCATAATTCCCAACCATCAGCTTTAAAGATGATACAGCCACGAACAGGTGAATAATCCATCAAGTCAGCTTTTTGAATTGTTTGTAAATACCATTTAGAAAAATCTTCTTTTTGTAAGTTTGTCATTCATGCATCCTCCTAGAAAATAAAAATAAAAAAACCGTTCCATCCCTACATAATTGTAAGGACGAAACGGATAATTTCGCGGTACCACCTTGCTTGGTCAAAACTTGTTGACCCAACTTTCAGCTCCAATAACGCTAGAGTCGCGTGCTGCTTTCACAGCAATCAACTTTGGTAGGTTCATAAATTCCAGAGGGCGTGTTGATCTTTCAGACGGTGAATCAACTCTCTGCTGCCGATAAAATTTATTACTATTCCAAATGCTTAACACTATATTAAAGACTTCTCATCAAAAATGCAAGCCCTAAATTCAAATTTTTTTCTAATCTTCTGGAACGTAACGTTCTTCCAGTCGGCTCATCCACCATCCTAAAGCAGCACCTAAAATACATAAAACCGCGCAACCAAGGAATCCAAGGATGCCGATTCCGCTATAATCAGTCGGCACAATCATAACGGTCGAAGCAAAAACAATTCCTAAAATAAAATGATACATCGGTGCATAAAAATGGCTGAACACCCAGTCCATTACTTTAGATAAGCTTAAAACCGTAACCAATCCACCGATTCCGATCGGGATAATTACACCCATATCCACCGTTTTGAAGCCATCAGCCATCGATTTATACATACCCATATAAACCAAAAAATTTGAAGGGCTTAGTCCCGGAACGATCAGACCTAATCCAATCAATGCCCCCGCGATCATCCAAGTAAAGAAGTTTTGATCCACAGTTCCAAACAAGCTGGAACCCTTCCACAAGAATAAGAAACCAACCACAAAACTAACGACGATAATTATATAATCTTTGGTATCTCGACCTTTTTTTCCCGCTTCTTTCCATAACGCAGGAACCGTTCCAATAATACAGCCAACGAAGAACCATAGCATGATCGTTTCAAATTCGCCAAGTAAAAAGCTGACAGCAAAGGATAACACGAAAACTCCGGCTAATCCGCCCAGCCCAACAGGAATAAAGAACAAAACATTTTCTTTAAAGTTCTTAGTAATGTGGGCTAAAAAAGAAATAATTCGTTCATAAATACCAAATACTGCTGCCAACGCCCCGCCGCTGACACCCGGTAAAATAAATCCAGAGCCGATGAACATCCCTTTGATGAAGCGTAAAAACCAGTCGCTTTTATTCGGCTGTGTAACTTTTTCGTTTTCCATAAAAAAATAATCCTCATCTTTCTTTTATATCTTAGCCAGTGTAACGATAAAAAGAAACTGACGCAAGTCCAACTCAGGGAGTTCGAGTGAAAACTTAAAGAAACTTTTGAGAATTTGATGAATTTCTTATAATCACCTAATAAATCATAAAAAGATCATCACTTTTATAAAAAATTTTTTTCTGTCTCACTTATAATCAGCTCTCTTTCTTTACAATCGTTGAAAAAAGCGGATAATCAGAAGTAAGCGTTTTAAAGAACGTGAAAATTTGTTTCTTAGGAGGTCAATTATGTATTTAGCAAATGAACAACGCTATGAGAAAATGGATTATCGACGTTTAGGAAAATCCGGTTTGAAACTTCCCGCGATTTCTTTAGGCTTGTGGCATAATTTTGGCGATGTTGACACTTTGGACAATCAGCGGGCCATTGTTCGAGCCGCCTTCGATCATGGAATTACTCACTTCGATTTAGCAAATAATTATGGGCCACCTGCAGGTTCGGCAGAAATCAATTTCGGACGAATCTTGAAGGAAGACCTGTTTCCATATCGTGATGAGCTAATCATCTCTTCAAAAGCCGGCTATTATATGTGGCCGGGACCTTATGGTGAATGGGGTTCCCGAAAGTCCATCATCGCCAGCTGTGAGCAGAGCTTGAAGCGTATGGGACTTGATTATGTAGACATTTTCTATTCTCACCGACCAGATCCTGACACGCCTTTAGAAGAAACCGCGCTGGCATTAGATCAGCTAGTTCGTCAGGGGAAAACCTTATATGTTGGGGTTTCAAATTATTCCGCGGAACAAACAGCTGAAATCAGCAAGATTTTCCAAGAACTAAGAACACCTTTTATCATTCATCAACCACGATACAATATGTTCGACCGTTGGATCGAAGATGGATTGACCGATGTTTTAGCAGAGGAAGGAATAGGTACGATCACCTTCAGTCCCTTGGCGCAAGGCCTGTTGACAAATCGCTATTTACACGGTATTCCCGAAGATTCCCGCGCGCATCGTTCAGATAGTCCTTTCTTAACAGAAGACAACGTTCAATCTACCATAGAGGTGGTTAAACAACTAAATGACATTGCTGAAAAACGCGGGCAGACATTGGCAGAAATGGCCTTAGCCTGGAACTTGCGTCAACCGACCGTTACGAGTGTCTTGATTGGCGCGTCACGCGTCAGTCAATTAGAAGATAACCTGAAAGCCTTAGATCATTTAGACTTTAGTAAAGAAGAACTGACTCAAGTTGACGCTATATTAGCCAAACTAACTAAAAAATAAAAAAACTTCGAGGCTTTTCTGACATAGAGAGAGCCTCGAAGTTTCTTTATAATTTCTCGTAAACCGAATCTAAATATTCGATTCGTTCTTCCTCAGTAGTATTTTTAACAGCTCCTAGATGGTACCAGGAAATATTACGCATGCCGATATCTTCTAATGTCGTCGTCAACTGATGCTTATAACTGCGGGTACACCGCTGCTCTAAGCTGACCGTTGGCTGATCAGAGGTAGTAAAAACGACCACCGAATCAACCGATAAAAGCGGCTGAATCCCATTTCCACCATCAAAAAAAGCGAATTCATTTAACAGCACCTTATCAAGAAAGCCCTTTAAACTTGCGGGTGAGCTATACCACCAAATCGGAAAGATCAGAACCAGCTGAGTGGTTACCTTCAACAAATTCATATAATGCAAAACCAATGGATCTAAAACCGAACCGCTTTGATAAACTGCCAACTCTTCTTCCTTCATGACTGGATCAAAGCCGTCCTTATTTAAATCGATCACCTGATAGATTTTCTGATCTTGCTCCAACCCAGCGATCAGCTTGTTCAAGACAGCATGATTAAAGCTTTCCTTCCAGGGATGATCAATAATCAATGTTGTTGTCATTTCGCACTCCTCTTTACCCTTTTTATCAAAAATAGCACAAAATCATTGCATTCTGATTTCAGTTTGATTTCAAACTAGCTAAGATCATGATAAAGTTAAGTTATATTTCTGAAAAGATCCTAATTTATTTGTTCATCCACTACCTTCAGTAGGGTTAGTAAAGACGAAATAATAGAAATTATTTTTTTATGCTTGTATTTAAGAAGGAGTCCTATATGAAATTCATTCCAAACATTATTACCTGTTTACGAATCCTCGCCTCGCTACTAATTCTCTTTGTACCAAATAAATGGTTCTTTCCACTTTATTTTTTTGCTGGACTGACGGATATGCTTGACGGTTGGTTAGCCCGCAAAATGAACTGGACAAGCCCCTTTGGTACGTTTTTAGATAGTCTGGCCGATTTACTTTTCTTTCTCGTCGTCATCGCAAAGGTTGTACTGACAATCACGCTTCCAGCTTTTCTTCTTTGGGGCGCGTTAACAGTAGCGCTCATTCGCTGTATTTCCTATGTGATCGGCTATTTTCGTTTTCATCAGTTCACAAGTCTGCATACTTACTTAAACAAGTTAACCGGTCTGTTGCTCTTTTTATCACCGATTATACTATTACTCATTGCAATCAAAACCTTTGGGATCGTTCTTTTGACCTGCGCCCTTTTATCCTCAGTCGAAGAATTGATCATTGTCTCAACTACTCAAACATTAGATAAAAACGTCACAACTATTTTTCAAAAAAAATAAACTGTCTCATTGCAGGGTCATTTTAAACTCGGTACACTATAGGTAGGAATTGCGCGCGTAATGACTACCTTATTCATAAAGAAGTTAGGAGGCGAATCTCATGGCAAATGAGGATCAAAAGGATTTTAATGCCATGCTAAACGAAGATAAAGGAATGCCGAAAATGCAGATCGTAACCGATGAAGCCACGATTAAACGCTACGGCGGAACAAAGATGTACTTTGCCCCACCACTGGATTACGATGCCATCATGAAACAAATTCCTTTTGGCAAAATTATCACAACAAGTGCCATCAGAGAGCATCTGGCAAAAGAAAATGACGGCGACTTTACCGAGCCCATCACAGCCGGTGCCTTCATCTCTATCGCAGCTTGGGCTAGCGAGCAACGCGACACTGATCCCACACCCTACTGGCGAACACTGAAGGCCAAAGGAGAAATCAACCCGAAATTTCCTGGCGGCGTGGAGGCGCAGATCGAAAAACTCGAGGCTGAAGGGCACAAAATCGTTCGCCGAGGAAGAAAAAATTTCCGTTATTACGTGGAGGATTTTGAAGAATCTATGTATGTACTCTAACCGTTTTCGTTTCGAGAACGGTTTTTTTTATTGTATTTTTTTGCTCACTTTTTTCAACGATTTCCTCTGATCCAAGCGCTCAAGGGCTTTTGGGGGAAAGCCTTTAGTGTGCATATTTTTATTATATATTTTCACTGTAAGATTCGATAAAATTATTGATAGGATAGGATTTCTGCGAGCACCACTGACATGTTGGTAACGCATGAAATTCCGAGAATAATGATTGCTCGAACAGGAGGAAAACGATGGAGATTAGTGAGCACACTCTTGCCAATTATTTGCTTCAGCGAACCAAACTTTTTGATCAATCTAGTCCCCTCATCGTGTCCGCTCTTTCCAACGAAAAAGACAAATACGTTGATGGCTATTTAAATTATCTCTATGTTCTAAAACAGGGAAATAAAAAATACATTGCCAAACATTCGAAAAAGACGATTTCCAGCGGCATCTCCCTTGCTCCAATTGACCCAAAGCGGAATTATTTGGAATATATGACCTATCAATTGCGGGCAGGTTTAGCTCCTCAGATGGTTCCAGAAACCTACTATGCGGACCCAGCGGCACATTTATTTATTATGGAGGATCTTTCTTACCTGACCGTTCTGCGTTTTGCCCTTTGTCGAGGTGAACAGCTGCCGCGGTTAGGAAAACAAGTCGGAGAATACCTTGCTCGAACGCATGTAGCAACCTCTAAGCTGCGGTTGTCTGAAGAGCATTGGCAAGCCTTAGCAAGCTATTTTAAAAATGCTGACATGCGAAAGATCATTACCGATTTTATTTTGAAGCCGCCGGTTAGAACGAATCAAGCGTTGACTTCCCATCAAGAAGGACTATTAGACATCTTGGACACTATTTTGCAGGATGCCGCAGTTAAGCGGGATTGGGAAGAATTGATTGAACGCGTGTCTAGTAAAGATGAATGCTTGATCCACGGTGATTTTCATTCTTCTAATATTTTTGTTTCACAAACATCCTTTAAGGTTATTGATATGGAATACACCATGACGGGCCCCTTTTCGTATGACATTGGGTACTTCTTGGCAAATATCCTGTCACAATATTCGGCATTCACTATTAGAGGTAATGAATCCATGTGTTCGGATTTGCTGCAGGTAATCAAGGATACGTACCAAACATACTTCACTTATTTTTCTGATCATATCAAAGGTGATCAACAGGAACGGTTTTTAGAGATTCTTCAAGACTCGCTTGGTTATCTGGCAATGGCTAACATCAATCGAATCGCAAATTTAGGAGAATTCCCTGATTTTGACAGTTTAATCAATCCACAAGAAAGCTTTTTAGCCAAGGGACTCTCTATGATGCTGGCACAGAAACTGTTGAAAAACAGACAGCTGCTAACCACACCTGAGGAAGCCTGCCAGCTGATCCGTACCACCCGAAACAATTTTTTAACGCAATTACTCGCAACAAATGAAATCGCTCTTATTTTAGTCTAAAGAAATGAGGAACGAATATGCTATTGGATCAAATCACTACGGCTGGGATTGTCGGTTGCGGCGGTGCGGGCTTTCCGACTGCTGTTAAGTACAACACCAAAACGGAATATTTCATTATCAACGCAGCGGAGTGCGAACCGCTACTTAAAACCGACCATTATGTAATGAACAACTATGCTAAGGAATGTGTTGAGGCCATCGCAGCAGTCGGTGAAATGCTGGAGGCGCAACATATCGTAATAGCGACTAAGGCCTACTATACGAAAGAAATCGCCACCCTTGAAAAAGCCATTCAAGAATTAGGGGCTCCTGTCACGATCTTCAAAATGAAGAACTTTTATCCAGCTGGCGATGAACAGATTATGGTCTATGAGGTCACTGGGCGAACAGTTCCACCTGGTGGAATTCCCATTGAGGTCGGCTGTGTTATCTCAAACATCGCCACCATGCTGAATATCTATCAAGCACGACAGGGAAAAAACGTCACTCATAAACTGCTGACTATCACTGGTGCTGTCAGAGAGCCGAAAATTTTGGAAGTTCCCATCGGTACTTCTTTTGATGAGTGCTTAGCTTTAGCTGGCGGCACGACCTTAGATGATTTCATGTTTATTAACGGCGGACCAATGATGGGGAAAACCGGAACAAAAGAAGATTTCTCTCAACAAGTCGTCACGAAAACAACTTCCGGAATCATTATTATGGAGAAGCGGGATTTCATTTATGAACTCCATGAAAAAGAAATTCCCCAAATGATCAACAAGGCGCGGACCTCCTGTATTCAATGTCGCTTATGTACGGAGCTTTGTCCTCGTTATCAAATTGGTCATCCGATCCATCCTCACCGTGTGATGCGGCATTTGACGATCACTGATGTCCCAGATGATATCGATGATGATCCAATATGGAAAGAAGCGCTGCTTTGCTGCGAATGTGGAATTTGTGAAACAATTGCCTGTCCAATGGGACTTTTACCAAGGCAAGTAAATAAGTATGTCAAACAACGTTTAGCGGAAAAAGGTATCCGTTATAAGAAAGATGAACGGCCACTCACGCCTTCACCTATGCGAGACTATCAGCTGGTTCCACCAGTGAAAATCTTATTGAAGGATGGGCTTAAGCAGTATGCTGATTTTACTATCGAAAAGCTTCAGAAATATGAACCGAAACAGGTTAGAATTCCCCTAAGAATGCACATAGGGGCTCCTTGCGAACCAGTCTTACAGATCGGGGATCGAGTCAGAGCAGGAGAGCTGATCGGCAGAAAGCCAGAAAAAGCTTTAGGTGCAGATATTCATGCCAGCATTGATGGCATTGTTACAGCTGTTAGCGCTAGTATTACTATTGAAAGAAGGGACAACTAATGAAAATAATGGATACGATTGGCTTTTTGGAATTAAACAGTATCGCGAAAGGAATCGAAGTCGTTGACTACATGCTAAAAGCCGCTGATGCCACCTTGATTATGGCCCGAGCGAGTTGTCCTGGAAAATACTATATTATGATCTGCGGACAGGTGGCAGCGATTGAACGCTCTATGGAAGTTGGTGTTGAACTGGGAGGGCGCTATGTCGTTGGAGAGCTGTTAATTCCTCGTATTAATCCGGCAGTGATTCATGCCATCAATATGGCTCAAGTTCCAGAAAAAGTTCATGCAGTCGGTGTTTTGGAATACTATTCAGCTACAGGCTCAATCATCGCCGCTGATTTTGCTGTAAAAGCCGCCGACGTTGAGCTCTTAGCGATTCAACTTGGGACAGGAATTGCTGGAAAATCTTTCGTTGTACTTACAGGAGATGTTGCCGCGGTCAAAGCTGCTGTCGAGGCTGGAGCAAATGGTGCACAAGATCAAGCGATGCTCATTAATAAAATCGTCTTATCCAATCCGCGTCCAGAACTGATCGACAGTTTGCTACAATAGAAAGAAAAACTCTGCGAGAATCATTCGATGATTTTTTCGCAGAGTTTTATATTGTGTTCATCTAGCTTAGTAATCTTTTTTTAACAGCGGGCAAATTTGCCTTATCTATATAAGCCGAGCGACTTTTCCCTTTTTTATTTTTTCCATTCCCCGTTAATTTCACTCGCTTTTTCAGTCCACGATGGGATTTCATCTTAGGCATTGATTGACTCCTTTTTAAGATTAAATAGAATCGTCTGTCGACTCCGCAGCTTCTCTTTGAAACATTCATTAGATAAGCCAATAATCTTCCCTTTCGAAATTAGCTGCTTCAGCTCATTGTTTGATAAGTTCAATTTTTCTTTCAAAATCTTGAAGAGCTTGATGTCCAATGGATAATCCGATTGAATTGTTACAACGACTTCCTCGTCTAGTTCAAATAGATCCCCCAACACCTCGTAGTCAATCGTTCGAACCACTACACCATTTTTCTTTAAGGTGGTTTTATCAGTCCCGTATTTTTTTGAAAGTCCGGAATCATTCTCTTGAAAAAGAGCCAACAAATCAGAGTCTAGCTTATTCGTATGAATTCTCGATAGAATGGTTGAATTCCAGCTAGTCTTACATTTTTTACAATTATAGATTAACCAAACATCCAAATATTTCCCTTGAGCATTGATCCGAAATCTTTCAGAACAGGAAAATTCAGTATCCTCATTGCATTTCTTACAATGCCGAATGATTGTGGGCGTCTTTAAGCATGCCACTGTCCAAGTTACCTTTCGCACTTCACTCATCCTCTCTGGGCAAAATAGTTATCGCCCAGTATAAGGTGGAATCACCATTTCCATACTCTCACTCCTTTTTCAAAAAAAGATTCTCCTCTACAATAAATTATCTGTTTTAGATAATCCTATTGTAGAAAAGAATCTTCTTGTCGACTTCTGAATTCTTGCTCTATTCAACCGGAATGCACATGTCCAACTGTACATAATCATTTTCCCAATCAATTTTACGATAAATCGTCAACCCATATTTTTCACGCATCTGATAGCTGCTTTCAGGAAGCCAGATCCTAAAAAAACCCTGCATCACTCGGAAAATGTCTTCTATCTGACCTTTATACGGATAAATCGCATACGTGCCGCCGGTTATCACCATAGTGTTTTTCTCTTTGATTTCCTCATTAAGCGTAAAGCATAGATCACAAATACTGTGACCATCGATCGCAACGGCTGGATCATTATAGAATTTTTCGATCATCACAGTCGTGTCATCATAATAGCCATTCTCTTCGACCAACGCCGACCAGCTACTTTTCAACTCCGCATAATTGCCCAGCATTCTCTCATAAATCACATTTAAATCATTTAGTTCTTTTAATTCAACCTTCTTCTGATAATCTTCAAAGGTGTCCAAAACTTCTTGCTTCTGAGGATAGAAAGGATTTGAAATCGTCGACGCTTCCAATGATTTTCGATAGTCATTTGGTGAAAGCTGATAATGTTCTTTGAATAGGGAGCTGTAATTAGACGCACTATACCCGTAATCCAATCCGATGTCAGTAATTCGCTTATCCTTTTGAAGTTTTAGATCAATTGCACTTTGTTCGACTTTTAGACGTTTGATAAAAGAATAAACACCTTCCCCAGTCACCTCTTTGAACATACGACAAAAATAATACTTTGAAAAAGATAGCTGGTTTGCGACATTCTCGATTGAGATCGGTTCTTCTAAATGAGCTAAAATATAGTCGATGCTTTTATTTACAAGGGCTTTTTTATCCAATCATTTCCCTCCGTTCTCTTTCGTTATCGCTTTTATTCTACCATTCAATGCTTTCTTCTAAAAAGTCGTTTTTTGATTTCCCACGCGTTTGAACACCAATAACTTCCTGTCTGCTTCAATCCAAAGAAACAACCTCCCGATTCTTTTAGAATAGGAGGTCGTTTTCTGTAAAAGTAATCAATTAAATCAAATGATACGTATCTCTGACGATCATTAATTCTTCATTTGTTTCAACTACTAGCACTTCTACCTTAGAGGTCTCAGTACTGATTCTTCTGTTATTTTTCTGGTTCATCTGTGGGTCCAGCTCAATTCCTAAGAAGGTTAAATTCTCACAAACCATTTCTCGAATGACGGAAGAATTCTCGCCAATTCCAGCAGTGAAAATCAAGACATCCACACCGTCAAGCTCTGCCGCATAAGCACCAATCGTTTGCTTCACACGACTAGCAAACATATCCAGCGCAAGCTTTGCTCTGTCATTTCCTTTTTCTGCCTCAGTAATGATATCTCGCGTATCACTGCTAAAGCCTGTGATGCCCTTGAAGCCTGATTCCGCATTCATTAGCTTATCCATATCATTAGCAGAAAGATTTTTCTCATTTTGCAAAAATGGAATAATCGAAGGGTCGATGTCACCGCATCTCGTGCCCATCATTAAACCTGCCAAAGGAGTAAAGCCCATTGAAGTAATGACCGATTTTCCGTCCTTGATTCCACAAATACTTGCTCCGTTTCCTAAATGGCAGGAAATAATCTTCAATGACTCTAACGGTTTTTCAAGACAATTAGCTGCTTCAGACGCCACAAATTGATGACTGGTTCCATGGAAGCCGTAGCGTCGGATACTATCCTCTTCATAAAATCGATAAGGCAATGGATAGATATAATTTTTAGCCTCCATCGTCTGATGAAAGGAGGTATCAAAAACAGCGACTTGCGGACAATCAGGCAAGTCCTTTTGCAATGCCTCGATACCGACCACATTCACAGGATTATGCAAAGGGGCTAATTTTCCTAGCGCCTTGATTTTTTGTAATGCATCCGAATCAACTAAGCTAGATTTTTTGAAATCTTCACCGCCGTGAGCCACACGGTGCCCTACACCAGAAAGCTCCTGCAAACTGGTTAAAACATTTCTTTCCAGTAAAAAATGCAACAGAAATTCTATTGCCTCTTCATGGGTTTTTCCTTTAATAGTCGTTTTTACTTTTGCGTCCTTCAATGAATAAGAAAAGCCCATTTCCTCTTCTAAACCGATTCGTTCAAATAAGCCTTTGACTAACAATGTTTCCTCAGGCATTTCGAATACTTGAAACTTCAATGAGGAACTACCGGCATTGATCGACATAATTTTACTTGCCATAATTTCCCCCCTTAATAATAATGAAATCGTCCGCTACTCATTGAGTATCAGACGAATTCATTTGAATCCTTTTTTATAATTTATCCTATACCTTTCACTAACAAGGTCGCAATACATGCACCAATGATTGGACCCACGATCGGAATCCATGCGTATCCCCAATTGGCATCACCCTTATTCGGAATAGGCATCAACGCATACATCAACCGCGGACCAAAGTCACGACAAGGGTTGATGGCATAACCAGTGGTTGATCCTAGTGATAGACCAATTCCGATCAAGACGAAGACAAGCATCAATGGTTGTAAACCAGGAGGAATATCAGCTGGCATTAATTGAATCGCTAATACGAAGAAACAAGTAGCAATGATTTCACTAACTAAGTTTAATGCTGTGTTTGGAATTGCTGGTCCAGTAGCAAAAATCCCAACGCTGTTCCCTTCTTCAACCGTTGTATTTTGAAAATGCGGCCAGAAGTGGATCGCTGCAATCAACGCCCCCACAAAAGCACCGGCAACCTGAGCCAAGATGAATGGTGCAACTTGCCCCCACTCAAAGGAACCAGCAACAGCAAATCCAATCGTTACTGCCGGATTCAAGTGACCTGGAGAACCGAAATGTCCACTAGCTAAAACACCCAGCATAACTGCAACACCCCAGCCCATTGCAATGTATAACCAACTAGCTCCGACGCCCTTTGCCAAAGTACCTTTCAAATTGACAGAACACCCAACACCTGAACCAAAAAGAATCAGAACAACCGTACCAAAAAATTCACCAAATACAGGACTATTCATAATGAGACCTCCTTATTCTTTTTTCTGACTTTCGCAACTGACACCCGACAATTTACTCATCTTCATTATAACGGTTTTCTCCCTTACAAAGTGATAAATTCTTGTCAGGAATAATGATTATTTTATGATATTTCGATAAATTTCTTTGATTTCTTCCGCTGAAAACTGAATTGGATTCGTTTTAAATGTCGTGTCATTTAATGCATTATTTGCGATAACATCTTCAGCAGATAATGCAGCTTCTTCCTGGATTCCAAAACTATTCAGCTTAATCGGTGCTTTACATTCGATCGCTAATTGTTGAACAGCCTGAGCAAGATTTGAAACTGCTAAATGGTCCGGCAAACTCGGTGGACATATACCAAGCTTACGAGAAATTCTTGCATAATTTTTTCTGGTTTCTTTATCTTTGCTGTTTGCTTGAATCACGTAAGGCAGCAGCATCGAATTGGCTAATCCATGAGGAACTTTAAAATTCGCTCCTACTTGATGAGCGATCGCGTGACAGACACCTAAGCCCGCAGCATCAAAAGCCAAACCAGCCAAAGTCGAGGCTTCATGCATTTGAATCCGTGCATCCAGCTCCATTCCTTGATTCACACACGTCGGCAAAAATTGGAAAACTAATTCCGTCGCTTTTTCAGCTAACGCGTTTGTGTAATTGGTTCGATTTACTGAAGCTAATGACTCAAGTGCATGTGTTAACACATCTAGTCCGCTAAAAGCCGTAACTGATGGCGGGCTAGACATAACCAAACTTGCATCCAAAATCGCCTCGTGAGGAATGATCGCTTCATGAAAAATCGGATATTTTATTTTGTTTTGTGTATCGGTGATTACCGAAGCACTGGTTACTTCCGATCCAGTTCCGCTTGTGGTGGGGATAGCCACAAATCGCTTCACTTTATTGCCAGTCGTTCGTTTGTAGAAGAAAAGCATCGCTTTTGCTGTATCAATCGCCGATCCCCCGCCAACTGCGATAACCACAGTTGGCTTGTGTTTTGTCATTTTTTCGATTCCATCTACTACCGTTTCAATCGGAGGATCCGGTATAATATCAGAATAAATCTCGACCGTATTGGTTCGTTTTACATAACCTAAAATTCGTTTTAAGCTGTCAGATTCGGCTAAATAAGGATCACAGACAAAGCAGAGGTTTTCTTTTTCAAATTGCTGCAATCGTTCCAGACTGGCAAAGCCAGAATAAATTTCTGGTTTCATTGACCATTTTTTCAAAAAGAACGCCTCCTTTATCGTATTGAGAATCCATCAGTTAACACACAACGTCGTTTACGAGCAAAATCACGAGCGGAGGTGGTACATTCTCCAGTCGGCGTTGCGATCGTAAAGGTCGTTGGTCCTTCACCGCCAAAGCCTAAACCGGCAAATGATGAACCATTCTTAACAAAAATCGATGTTTGAAATTTCTTCGCTGCAATATTCATCCGACCGACATTTTGAGAATGCATTGTCGCTGTATGATGGCGTCGATTCTCAATTTGCAGTGCAGTCGTTAATCCTTCGTCAAAATCGCTGACGGTAACGACTGGCAGAATCGGCATCAGCATTTCCTTCACTACAAACGGATGAATTTTATCCGCCCGCAAAATGATGACCCGAACGTCAAAATCTACTTTGATCCCGGCTTCAGCTAAAATATAGTTAGCATCTTTTCCGATAAATTTCCGGCTAGGGGCTCCATTCTCCATGATAGTCATATCTATCATTTTTTGAATGACCGCTTCATCTTGAACTAGATAGGCACCATTTTTCTCCATCTGTAGAATTAAATAATCCGCTACCTGGTCCACAACAACCACACTCTTTTCAGCCGTACACAAAATATTATTGTCAAACGATGCACCAATAACAATGTCCTTTGCAGCTTTTTCGATATTTGCTGTCTCGTCAACTAGCGATGGTGGATTTCCTTCACCTGCTGCAATGACTTTCTTTCCACTTCTCATCGCTTGCCGTACTACACCTGGTCCACCTGTAATCGCCAGCAACGGTACATCCGGATGCTCCATCATTTCTTTTGCAGCTTCGATCGAAGGTTCAGTAATCGTCACAATTAGATTTTGAATCCCACAAGCCTCATAAATCAGCTCATTCATTTTGCTAACGACCCAGCGAGAAACCCTTTTGGCCCCTGGATGGACACTAAAATAGATCGCATTTCCTGCCGCTAACATACCGATTGCGTTACAGATTAGGGTTTCGGCTGGATTCGTACTAGGGGTCACAGCTCCAACAACACCGTAAGGAGATAACTCGTACAGGGTCATCCCGTTATCACCAGTTAATGCTTCCGTTCGCAGATCTTCCACACCTGGAGTTTTATTGATCGCTAACTGCAGCTTTTGGACCTTATCCTCGTATCGCCCCATTCCAGTTTCTTCTAATGTATCGCGAGCAATTTTTTCAACGTATGGCCGCATGCCATTGCGAATTGCCTCGATCACTTTTCTTCTTGTTTCTAGGGTTTGATTCTCATAACATTCTTGGGCAAATTTTGCCGCATGAATCGCTTCTTCAACTGTCTCAAAAACACCAAATTCCTTCATAGGAGATGTTGTTGCTTGAGCTTCCTGAAGAATTTTTTTGATGACTTCTTTTATTTCTTCTTCACGCATGTCAAATCTCCTTCAACTTCTCTAAACCTTTTTGAGCAATCGCCATATCTTCCTCGACCGCACCGCCGCTGATTCCTAAGCCGCCCATCACTTCACCTGCTGCATCTCTGATTACATATCCACCGCCAAACGTGACGATTTGTCCGTCAGTCAATGCTTCCAGCTGATAAAGATCCGCTGCTGGCTGAACCAGTTCACTTAGCTTGTGCGTGTCGGTCTTCATCGCAACAGCTGAGTAGGCTTTTTTCTGTGCTAAATTTTCGCTAACCAGCAACGCACCAGCCATTCGATAAAAGCTGAACAGGTGTCCTGCCTTATCGACTAACGCCATTGAGACTGGGACGCCCAATTTTAATGCTTGTGCTTCGCAGGCTTGAAAGATCGCATAATTTTTATCTAAATTACTCGCTTCTATTTGTGATCCACTTTGTTCAAGGTAACGACGCAGGATCTCATTAATCAGCTGTTTTTCAGTCTCACATTGATCTTCCATACGAGCAAAGATATACAGGCAATCAGATAGGCGATTAACAAATTTTCGTACCTCTTCCCGGATATCAACAGACTTGGACAGCTCTGTCAGCAATCGTTCGCCCCGCCGACAAACAGCTCGAGCAACATGTAACTGAGCAGCTGACAGTGTTTGGCCCGGTAAAATAAAACTATGCAATTCTGGTAAACGCTTAGTATACTGATCGATCCACGCTTCCATTTGGTGGATGTCATTTTCTCCAACCAACGTACTTTTCGCTTCCAGCTTTGCCATATCTTGTTTTGTTGCAATTTCTGCGTTTAATTGGAATAGTTTATGCTGGACCCATTCTAAGTGTTCAATCGTTTCTGAATCCTTCGCCAATTTCTGAGCGACACTGACTTGAGCACAACATTCATCAAACGTTCCATAAGTATCCACGCGCAAATCTGATTTTTCTACTCGTGTTCCATCAAAAAGGCTTGTTGTTCCTTTATCTCCCGTTTTTGTATAAATCGCCATATACTTTCCTCAGCTCCCTAAAAATCAAACGTGTCAATAATTCCAACGATTGCATAATCAACAGCATCTGAAGGAGTCGAAAACAGTTTTCTGGCAGAAGATCCGCTGGTCAATAAGACGTAATCGCCAATGCCAGCCCCTACTGTATCCGCCGCCACCTGTTGGAAACGAATATCCTGTCGCTCAGCGTTAATCGGTTGAATAATCATCAATTTCTTTCCAACCAATGTTTCATCTTTTTGGGTCGAAACTACACTTCCAACTACTTTTGCCATCAGCATAGGGTGAACTCCTTTCTACAACAATGACTTTCTTTTCCTGCAATCGCTCCCTCGCCAAATCTGTAATGAGTTGATTGGATGCCAAAAGCAGAATATCCTCCTGCGTCAGCATCGCTACTTGTTGGTAGGTAATCACTTTTTTGGGAAATTGAAAATATTGTTTGCCTTGATTGTTAAGCAATGTCACACTGCATTCGTTGAATAATTCATTTGGAATCAAATCCGTGTTTGAAAAAGCCAGTTCAAACGTCAGGTGACAATCATAGTTATAGCTTTGATACAGCCACCTCACTAAAGGATCGTCACTGTCTTTTTTTATGAACCGCTCTAGAAATAGGACATCTACTTCACTCAAATGAATCTGCTTATTGTATAAAAAGCCTTTAATTCCTTGATTTATCTGGGAAGGGGTACGACAAGAAAGAAATAAGGTATTGTGTTCTCGCTGATTGATGATTGAAATAATACGCTCAACTAACTCGTCCATATTCTTACTCCCAATTCTTAGTGCAGATATCGTTTCTGTTCAATTGGATACTGCTATCGCTTCTTGCTCAATCAACGATTGGCGAAGAAGACATCGCAATTCCAATTGGTGTTACAAATTGAGGATATTTCGGTTTAAATACTGTTTGATTTAAATAATTTGAAAATTCCTTTTCAAATTCAGATAGGTAAGAAGCGCCGCCGACTACATAGATAGGTTCCGTTGGATGTTTTCGTAAAACATTTGCGGTAATGTTCGCCATACGCTGAATAACTGGACGGCAAATAATGAAGTTCTCTCGGTCACGAGCAGGATCACGTTTAATTTTCTCTGCCTCTTCGATCGAAATTCGATTATTCCCAGCAATCACTAAGGTCATGTGCGTTCCCCCAGTGGGCTCGTCTTCTACAATGATCGGCTGTCCATTTTCAAAAATACTAATGCCCGTTGTTCCGCCGCCAACATCTACCACAGCTCCTTCATCGACATTTAAAACTAATGCCGCCGCTGTTGGTTCATCAACTAGCTGATCAGCTAACATATTCGCACTTTCGATGACATTAGCCACCACCCGCTTATTGTTCCCAACCGTTCCCGGCGGAATCGCTCCCGACGCTGCTTTCAAGGCAAAACCTAGTGTTTCCTCGGCTTGTTCCCGCAAACGATTGACGATTTGAACAGACTTTTGGTAATCAACGACTAATCCATCGCGAATAACGTCTGCATATTCGAAGGCTCCAAAAACTGGTCGATTCTTCCCATCTAAAACAACCAACACAATAGAGGAAGTACCCAAATCGATCCCAACTTTATAGCCATCTTCAGGATCAAACTCCTGCGCTTGCTTCGTATTCACAAGTTCATGAAAAGAGGTTAATAATTGATTGGCTTTTTCGATTGATTCCATACTTCCTCCTTTGGATTATTCTTTAATAATCCGTCCTCGTGTATTTGGCTGAATATCTGCAGCATTTGCTTCATCTGTATCTACGTGCATTTCTAAAACAAAATTCTTTCCTGGCCGCAATTCAACATCATTGAAAATCGTTTTTCGCGATCCTTCAAAAATTTCGACTGAAACCACTTGGCCCTGCTTTAAGCCCATTCGTTCCATATCCTGATCATTCAAATGGATGTGACGTTTCGCCACGATTGCCGCTGGAATAGTAACTTCTGCCGCCTCACTGCGCAACGTAATCTCAACCGCATCATCCAAATTTCCTGATAAGCGAATTGGTGGTTGAACTCCTAAATTTCGTGCATCTGTTTTAGAAATTTCAACCTGTGATCGTTTTCTCAATGGTCCCAAAATTCGAACTTTCCGAATTTCCCCCTTCGGCCCAACCAAAGTCACGGTTTGCTTTGCGGCAAATTCCCCCGGCTGTTTCAAAGGCTTCAAAGGCTCGAGTGTTTCATTAGGAAATAGAATAGTAAAGTGTTCTTCCGTTAAATGTATGTGTCGGTTAGAGATGCCAATTGGAAATGTTTCTGCTTGCATCTCCAATAACACTTCACGAACAATTTTTCTAATTTCCTCAATGCTGTAATTATTCATTGCCTACCTTAGGTACTAAAATGTCATCGACATCACGATGCGGTCTTGGGATTACGTGAACGGAAACCACTTCCCCAACCTTTTCAGCAGCTGCACAGCCAGCATCTACTGCTGCTTTAACTGCTCCAACATCTCCGCGAACCATCACAGTAACTAAGCCAGAACCGATTTTCTCTGTTCCTACTAATGTTACATTCGCTGCCTTAACCATAGCATCGGCTGCTTCAACAGCACCAACTAGGCCTTTTGTTTCGATCATTCCTAATGCATCATTCATGTCTATTCCTCCTAAATTCGTCTATCATCCAACTAAACTAGTGAAAACTTTTTATCAATTACGATAAGTGTTTGCATCTTCTTCTGTAAATCTGTGCACCGTTGGACAGATATCACATTAACGTCTGTAATTACTTTTTCTTTTTCGAATCTGAAGCTTTTTTCGATCCTTTAGGTGGATTCTTTTTCTTCTTGGGCTGATCCTTGATCGGTTCTTTTCTGATTAGTTTCTCTTCTACCGGATCTTTCTTAAGCGGTTCTTCTATTGGAGCTTTTTCTATTGGAACTTCTTTCACTGGTTCTTCTTTAATCGTCTCTGCAATTTCCACTTTTTCAATCGGTTGTGGTTTTTCCTCAACCGACTCGATCACTGCTTCTGTTTTTTCTAAACTCTCAGCAGGAATATCCGCTTGTTTTTCTTCCTTTTTAAAGAAGAAGTCTTCTAAGTTGTTTGCTGGACGAGGAATAACCAGTGAAGAAAGATACACATTATTTTGGACCGCTTTGGCTTTACCAGCATCAACTGCTGCCTTAACCGCCCCAACATCTCCAGCCACTTTAACGGTCATCCAACCGAAACCTTTCGCTTTTTCAACACCCAAGAGCTCTACATTTGCCACCTTGACCATTGTATCTGATACTTCGATTGCACTAGCTAGGCCTGTTACTTCAACTAAGCCAATTGCTTGTTTCATGCTTTCACCTCCATTGGATCAATTGATTTGAATGGCACACCCTTTACTAAACGTGCCGCATTCCCACCAAAGTTTTTTAAAATCAATGGTGGACAAGTTACAACTCGTTGAATCGATTGATAAGGAGTTTCTGGTGCCAAATTTTTATAATGAAGAACGACTTCATTGTTTACATAGCCAATTCCAACATTTAACGATGAGGTATTTGCCGCAACATAAGCAGCCTCTGTCGCTGTTGAAAAATTCTTTTGTTCTAAGCTATAAGGGATTTTTTCTTCTTCCATACCATAGAGAACAAATTGAATATCCTCAGTCGATGACCTATTATCATGATAAATCAAGACTACAGGACGAACATTTAGCTCAAGCTCCATCGAACCCCTCCCTCAAATATGAAAGAATCAATCCGGTTGCCACAGCATTTCGCGGTCCCTCAATTTGTCGAATGTTTCCGCGACCTGCGACCAATCCGTAATGAGAGAGTGCATTGGTTACAATCTGGGGTACTTCAAAATCTAAAGCCGATCCGCCGACAATAACCACAAATGGAATATCACGAATGCTTCCCGTTGGACTAACTCTTCGCAATGCTCGTAACGCGTTCGTTACAAAGACTCGTTCTTTTGCTGTCTGCCGAACCAAGCGGATTTTTTCAATGGAATCATCGCCTGGAATCGGAACATAACCATCAGGTGTTACCACGACGACCTTAGCAAATAAGGACGGATCCAATGGTTGATCAAAGAATTGAACGGAGCCATCCTCATGACGAATATAGAAGATATTTTCAACCTTTGCCAGAGGATATTTTTTGATATCCTCAGCTAGATAAACATCCTCTAAACCTAGTTCCGATTGAATCAACATCGTTACCATATCGCCGGCGCCAGCCAAATGAGTGGCTACGATTCTCTCATCTTTTTTAATAATAGAAGCATCGGTCGACCCGGCACCTAAATCCAAAATGGCTAACGGAGCTGATGTTCCTGGTGTCGTTAGTGCACCTAAAATTGCTGCTTCCGCCTCCGCGCCGCCGATCTCAACCTTGATCCCTAAATCCTGCTGGATCGCATCAGCGATTTTTGACATCTGCAAATGATCCGATTTGACCATTGAAGCGATCCCTACCGCCTGCTCCATCGAAAATTCCCCAGCTAATCCGCCTTTGACACTAATTGGAACAAAGGTATCGACAGCAAGCAGATCTTGAATAAAGATTTGATTCACTGGTCGATCGGTTAACTCAGCCATGGTTAAACGAACTTTCTCCAGCATGCCGCCAACATTCGTGCCCGGTTCACCAGTCACGTTATCGATCACTTCAAACGCTGATACAGTTTCCATGATTTTTTCAGCTCCAGCTGAAATCCCCACAGTATTTCGCCGATTTCCACCAGTAATTTCGATTTTTCCAGCAGGAATAGTCCGATCTTTGACATCGCCTTTTGGTGTTTTTATGACAACTGCCGAACGATTTCCGATTAAGGCCCGGGCAACTGGGACGATATTTTTAGTTGCCTCTGAATCAAGATCAAAGACAGTGGCAATTCCATACGGATTTGACAATTGAGAAACACCCCGACCTGTCTCAGCCACCTCAACTGCTGCCAGCATATTGACAGGAACTTTATCGATATACGAAACTTCATCGACAATCGGTATTTTTTTATCCAAGCGATTGTTCACTAAAACGCCGTCATCAGATTGCATAATTGCAGCAGTAATCAGATAGCCACTTGCCACAAATTGATTAATTTGACGTGCTACATCATCGAAGTCAAAGGATTTTTCAATAATCAAAATGTAGGGCGTGTCACGCTTGCCGCTTTTTTCAAGTTCTTCAAAGCGAAGTGTTGTCCCAACCCCTAGTCCTAAACCACCTGGTGTTTTGGGATTATGACCGATCATGGTTGATTCTGTAATGATTGTTTCTGTGATTGTTTCCATCGCTACATCACCAATAACCGGTGTCGCCTCATTGATCCGAATCAAATCGATTTCTTCGATCTTTAAATGATTTTTAGCGCAAGCCTCATTGATCGCCTTATAGATACCAAATAAATTTTTCTTTGTTCCTTTTATTCCAGTCGTCTCCGCAATTGCTGATTCTAGGAATCGGACTTGTTGATGGTTATCAATTTCAACTAAAGCAACTTCAGTTGAGGAATTTCCAATGTCAATCCCAATTACACGTTTCATCACTCATTGCTCCTCTTCCTGAAATTCCGAACTAGAAATTAGTTATCACCTTTTAGTTTTTTCCGTTTTTCATAATGTTCTGCTGCTTCGCGAACATAAGCAGCACTGATTTTTGCACTGTATTGCGTTTCTAATTCGTTCGCAATATCTAACAATTCTTGTTTACTTGAACGGTAAGGTCGTAACGCATTATACATTTCCAATACGCGAGCATCAGGAACAGCCGTCAATTCAGACGCACGATCAAAGTTATTTGAGATCGTTTTTCTCCCTGCACTTGTAGCAATTTCACCTTGTGCTTTTAAAATACGTGGGGTAATTTTCAAATCATCCGGCGTCAAAGAGCCATTCAAAACATTTTCCAATGTAATATCATCTAATGTTTTACCTGTTTTTGTTTTGATCCAATCAGGATGATTTTTTGCGATTGGATAATCAGCTACAGTTGCTGATCCAGAACTTACTGATGTTTCAGGTGCTGCACTTCCTGCACCGTTATTCATATCTTTTAAGATTCCTCGAACCAAACTTTCGATAGATTGCTCATTCATTCTAGTCACCTCACTATAAAGTTACAGAAATTTCTTCTGCTGGTTTTCCGATTACAACGTGTTTCGTTTCTTTAATATGAAGCAATGCTGACAATGCTTGATATTTTGGACGAGCCATTTGATCATTCATCATCGGTACCGGATTTGGCGATTCACCCTTAGCATACTTTGCAGCATTTTTCCCCATTGCCCGATAAGTTTCTAAAGTGATTAGCGGAGCTTGTGGGAAAAGCTCTAGATTTGATAACGGCTGCAAATCTTTTTGGTGAATGATGGACGTTCCCTTTGATTGAATTGCCACACAAACACCTGAACCAGATAATTTGTCACCTTCAACACCGGCAAAAGCCACATCCGAAGTACGATATACCTTAACAACCCGTGCTTTCAATCCTTCTTCTTCAATTCCGGCAATTACTTGCTTCAAAATTTCTTTGTGAGGGACACCAAGAATATTAGTTGTTTGTGATTCTGCAAATGCTGGTGCCACTGCAATAACTACTTCATCCTGAGAGTTTCCTGGTTGGGCAACACCGACAGATTTAAACCAATCGGATGATGCGGCAGGCTCTGTCTTTGCTTGTTTTTCAAACGCAACTGGTTGATCTCCTGTGTTCGCTTCCATTTCAGTTAGAACTTCTTTGATGATGGAGCGTAAAAGATTTTCATTTAGTTCTGTCATTTTTACTCCTCCTTAAATATCTTTCGGATTGATTGCTTTAGGGATTGCTTTTACTTTTTCCCATTCTGAACCATCAAGTCGATATCCGGTTCCTGGTCCAGCATAATCATTCTTGTCATTGACAGCAGAGATTACATTCCAATCCGCATCAAATATTGAAGAAGTTTGTAAGAAATCTCCAGCCACACGTTGTTTCAATAGATTGAGCAAGCTGGTCGCTACATCTTCGAAACCACTTTCTGATAATCCTTTTACCAGATCCAAACCAGTTGCACCTTGCGTTAATAATTCTTGTGCTGCTTTAATATCTTGAACCATGTCACGTTCCGGCATGTCTTGTGATCCGCGAGCATAAGTTGCTGCTTCCACTTCTTCATCCGTGATCGTTGGCAAGCCCAACTTGTCAAACAAGCCCTGCAACGCTCTTGCTGCTTTATTACGAACGGCAACCACGTCTTCTTCGCTAACTGGTCGTAATCCGCCATCCACTCTCAAGTCACGTTGAATGATATTGTAATCATCGAAATCATCTGCATCGAAGTTTGAACCTGCAAACATATTGTCATAGTTTGGTGTTGCAGAATAACCAGATGAAATGAAGTCTGTTCCTGGTAAGAACTGCATCAGCAAACGAGCGGTTCTACGAATATCCGAATGTGAGAAGGTTTGGTCATTTCCTGAAGCAACTTCTAAGTCAAGCAACATAGCAATTAAGTTTTCTGCTAAAATTGCACGAATTCCTGAAGGAACCGCTCCTGGAACACCAATACAACTAATTGAACCATTTTGTAGTCCTTGAACTCCGGCAGCTTTTGTTAAGAAAATACAGCGTGTTTCAAGGTACAGCATTGATTTGCCTTCAGCATATCCCATCTGTACTTCTGAGCCTGTTCCAGAAGTAAAGCGCATTTTCAATCCGCGAGATGCGTAACAAGAGGCCAAGAAGCCTTTAGACCAAGGTGTATCGTCCCCATCGGTAAATACTTGTTCTGTACCATATACAGAGATTGTTTCAGCATAAGCAGTGAATCCGCGCATCCCTAAATCAAGCTCTGTTGCTTCTTCTAATGAACATTGAGTTAATACACCTGGACGTCCAGTTTGTGAACCAACCATGATTGCCACTGCATTAAATGGTGCATAACGAGCTACGGCAACTGTTGTTTCCTGTTCATCAAATCCGCGCAACGCCCCTTCAGCCGCATCAGCAGCAATCTGAACTGGATTGTCTCGAACGTTGGTTACGTGAGATTGCGTCGTAGGACGACGACGGGCACGCATTTTTTGAACCGCCATCATCATTTCAACAACATTCATATAGCCGACAACTTCATTCAATTTCCCAGGTGTAGCTGCTGTGGTTAATTGAACGATTTCTTCACGAGAAATGTTTGGATCGACGATTTTATTCGCTAACTCTTTAGAAGGAATATTCATTACTTCTTCCGCACGAGTCAAATCGATTCCATATTGCGCAATGTAAGAATCGATCAAGTCAAAATCCGCTTTGTCTTTTCCGTCAAGCTCAACAACTTCACCATTGACGATCTTGATACTTGGCTTAGGGTCGTTCGGGCTTTGCATTGCAATTAAACCTTCTTCTACCCATTCATCTACGAAACCATCTTGATTGACCGGTCTTTTTTCTAGTTCTTCAAATCGTTTTGATTTCATCTATTTTTCACTCCCACTCTTAAATGTATGATGGTTGATCATTTTTAGGCGTACTTCCCATTGTTCCCAATAATTGGCAACCGATGTCGCGTGCTGAAATAATTGCTTGACGTACAGCACCAGAATCGCCTGTAATTGTCATCGTTACCTCATTTGAGAAGCTTTGTCCATTTTGCGGTGTTGCGTAAGAAACTACGTCAACATTTGCAGATTTTAACGCCGTATCAGCCATAACAACACCAATTGCGGCAGGTGCACCCACTAAAATACCAAATGCTTTTCCAACTGGAGCGCCAAATACTTTATTGCATGCGTAACTAGCACGTGCCGTATATTGACACTCGATATGACCAGCTTCGTTTCCATATACATCACCAAATGTGCGTGTATCAACTTCCTTCAAAGTAACTTCTACCGCACGCTTCACATCCGATACATCGTCGCCACCGAAGATCACGATTGATCCATGACCAGCTCCGCCTTTTGTATCTCGAGGCATTTCAATTAGGATTACTTCTGTATTTGTCGCTTTCACTGCTTCATCAGCAGCCATAATATGAGGTCCGGCACCAGTACGAGCACCAACAATTCCGATTGAACGATATTTTTTCTCTAATTTCATTGTTTCTAATAAAGATGAATCGACGTTAGCAATTACTAACCCAATTGTGTCTCCAAACTCTGTTGCTCCTACAAATTCAGTTAACGCACATTGCTTTTCAATCATTTTTCGATCTCCTCCGTTAGTGTTTTTCATCTCATTTCCTGTTTCCATTTTTGCGAGCACGCGTTTCATGATCTCTTCGATCTTTTGATCAGTGTTTGCCATCAGCTATCCCACCCTTTCTATTCTGACTTAGGGAGCAAGCCTTCAACTTCAGTATGTGGACGTGGAATAACATAATTAGAAACAACTTCCCCTACCGCGTCAGCCGCAGAAACACCTGCATCAACAGCTGCTTTAACCGCACCTACATCTCCTCGTACCATCACAGTGACTAATCCAGAACCAATTTTTTCCGTTCCAACCAAGGAAACATTTGCAGCTTTTACCATTGCATCAGCTGCTTCGATAGCACCGATCAACCCCCTAGTTTCAATCATTCCTAGCGCTTCTTGTGGCATAAAACATTCCTCCTAATTATTTTGATAACACTTACATTTATAATGATAAACAAAAAAGAGGTTCTATAATATTTGGTGTTGTTACTCTTTCTGAGTGAGAACACCAAGTATTTTTTTATACAAAAAGACATTTGGTTGTCCTATAATTAAATCGCTGAACCCAATCATAGGAGGCGAACCAAATGTCCAGTATTAAGAATATCAAATATAAAGATAATTGCCTAGACAAAACCATCAAACAAATCCTAAATATTCACGATTCCAACATTACTTTTTCTAAAGACGCCGTTTCAAAAGAAAAAGTCCATGACAGAATGGCCACCGTCTTTACTGGTCGACTGAGCTATCCGTCTCCTCGGTGTGAGTGTTGCGGCTACGACTCCGTCATCCATCATGGCTACAAAGATAGCTGGATTCAATTACTCCCTTATCAAGAGGTGTCTACCTATCTTCATCTCTATAAACAACGGTTTTATTGTAAACAGTGTCACCATACCTTTTCAGCTAAAACCTATTATGTCGCAGAAAACTGTTATCTCTCCCAAGCGCTCAAGTTTGCGATCGCTGTTGATTTAAAGAAGAAAATTTCGATGAAAGATATCGCTCAACGTTACTTGGTTTCCGCTAAAACGGTCGAACGGGTCTTGGATTCTTTTTTTGAAGAACCACGACTGAAGCCCAATTACTTACCCAAACATCTATTGATTGATGAATTCAAAGGAACTAAGGACTGTCAGGGCGCCATGTGTTTTATTCTCAGTGACGCGGACACGGGGAAAATCTTTGATATTTTAGAGGATCGAAGAAGCTTCAAGCTGATCGCCTATTTCATGCGCTTTACTTATCACGCTCGGAAAAACGTTTCTCATGTCGTGATGGATATGAATGCGGGCTATGAGTCTGTGACAAAGGTCGTTTTCCCAAATGCTCGGATTTCCATTGATCGATTTCATGTGATCCAACAACTTAATCGTGCATTTAATAAGCAACGGATAAAAACCATGAATCACTTGAAAAAGAGCGACCCGCAAGCCATGAAAAAGTATCGCAAGCTTAAGAAATATTGGCGAACCATTCTGAAGAAAAATAGAAAAATCAATTATTCTTCGCTTAAACAATACCCGCTTTTCCAACGGAAATACCTGACAGAATCGGAAGTATTGGATTATTTATTATCAATTGACGAGCACTTACGGACAAGCTATGATGTGTATCAGAATTTGTTAGATGCCTTCGATGCCAAAGATTATAAAGGATTTTACGAATGCATTGATCACTTACCGGCGTTACTTGATCCAGCATTTAAAAAAGCGATTCTTTACTTAAACAAACACAAGCAAGCGATTATCAATGCGTTAAAATACCCTTATTCAAACGGGAAACTTGAGGGAAGAATAACTGATTAAAGTGATCAAGAGAGTGGCATTTGGTTTTAGAACCTTTCGCCACCTTCGTATGCGAATTCTGATTCAACAGAATCTTTGCGACATTATTTGAGCAAAAAAACAAAAAGAAAAAAGGAAACGCCGAAGCATTTCCTTTCAGTGATTTAATGAGAACAACACGATTTGACTTAGAGCCAAAAAAGATAGAACAAATTTGTCCTATCTTTTTGTCGGATTAATTCGAATGTTAAAATTTTGTTGCAGATTAGTGTCAAGACATTACTAAATAAACCTTAATCAGGGGTCAATTAAGTTCAAAAAATAGCAATATTTTGTCTTCTGCTGGTCAAAATAATGTTATTGGTATAAACAAGATTTAAATTAAAAATATGTTCTGGTAAAATGGTAGATGACTAGGAGGCGCTTACATGGAAAATATTAGTACATTGAATTCCCACAGTTCTTTGCAACTTTCCAAAACAATTCAGGATTTCGCACTTGCGGCAGATTTTGGTTCCGTCCTTGTTGATATACACGGAAAGGAGACTTCTGATCTTTATAATTTTTCTCCCTTTTGCCAGTTGATGCGCTCTAATCCAGAATTCAAATCCCTTTGTCAAAAATGCGATGCGTTTGGCGGTTTAGAGGCGTCAAAAAATGGTGATCCCTGTATCTATCGTTGTCATGCTGGTCTTACTGACATTTCATTACCTATCATCAGCAATAATCAATTAATTGGATTTGCTCTTTTCGGTCAGGTAGAGATTACTGATGATGACAAAAACCCATATACTCGTATCCATCCGATTGTCACCCATTGGGAAACTTCTCCTGAACTACGTCAAGCTAGAGGAAAAGTAAAAACAGTCAGTACTACCCAAATTGAATCCGCGGCTGCTTTACTCAAAACAATTGGCGACTACCACTTTAACGATTCTGATCCTCGTGAACAAATTAAATTTAACTTTCATCCAAGTAAAAAAGAAGCTAAAGATTCTATAATTTCGAAAAATGATGAAATCCGTAAAGCTATTTCATATATTGATACGAATTTAACAACAAATTTGACGCTCGAAGATGTTGCTAACCATGTTTATCTCAGCCAGTTTTATTTCAGTCGTTTATTCAAAAAAGAGATCGGTGTCAGTTTTATTACCTATTTGAATCAACAAAGAATTGAGCAGGCAAAAGTTCTTTTGACACAATCTAATTTAAGTATTAAGTCTATCTCACAAAATATCGGCTATTCACAAACTAGCTACTTCTGCAAAATATTCAAAGAGCTTGTTGGTATGACACCTGTCAATTATCGAAAAATAAAATAAGGAATCTAAACAGTCGTAGTACGGCTGTTTTTTTATATTGGAGCAGCTAGTTCTACTGTAAGGAAATTCGTTTTAAAACTGAGCTTATTTTCATATACAGGTGAATACATCCGCATCATTATCAATCATTTGTTCTAAATTAAGATTTCTCTTTTCTCTATAAAACCTGTGAGAAGTGGATCACGCAAAAAAGGTGAGGTATCTATGGAAGACACCTCACCAAATAAACATCAATTGACTATTTAAAGGTGAAATAATTCTCCCAATACAATTATCTCAGCAAAAGGACAGGTATCCTGACTTCGCTTCATCCTCCATCTCGCCTTCCCGAAAGTGGCCATTTGAGATTTTGTCTGCGTATACAGTAGAAAGGGTCTGTCAAGGATTCGCACCTTGTTCCCTATTCCAAATGCTCTTATTCAATTATTCACACACTCATGGTACCGCAGAATGTATTCGCTGTCAAAAATCTTTTGTTAATAAAAAGTTTTTTAAAGCAGAAACACCTTCTTGGTTAACAGTAGACAAAGAAAAAACTTTCTTCGCCCCCGCCAATCGTAATCGTTTTTCTGATAAATCTAAATCTGCTTGATCATGATTCAAATCTGTTTTCGTAATGATTCCAATCATCGGTTTAGTAAAACGTGATGAAAAGCAAGGTGGAAAATAATTCTGACGATTCGTAATACTCTGAACAAGCGCGATGCAATCCGCGCCAACCGCCGAACTGACTAACGCATTATAATAGAAACGATTTTCCAAAAACTCGCCTGGTGTATCAATCACATTATCTGTAAAGTATACTTGCTGCGTCTTATGATACTTGATCTCCCATTCATTCAAAAGCTGCATAAGGGTTGTTTTACCTGATCCAGTTTCTCCAATTAAAATGACTCGTTTCATCATTAAGTCCTAGTAATTTCTGCAACATCAAAATTCAAGATTGCTGCAAGTGAATTCGTCACTTGTTTTAAGGCAAATTCGACTGAGGATACTTCTCCGATAATCACGACAGCTCCACTAAAGCGATCCATAAAACCAATAGAGACATTTCCTGATTTCTTGGCAATATCTGCACCAATAATTGATGCCTCACTCGGTGTAATCGTCAAAATACCAATGGCGTCACCCGAATGCTCCAGTCCTAATTTTTCAAAAACTTCTTCATTAGCATGGGGGATCAAATGAGCAAGCGTGACCTGTTTCCCAGGGACATATTCTTGAATCGAACGCTCGATATTTCTCTTTTCACTCATAAAAAGTCACTCTCACTTTCATAAAAAGTTTAGCACAAAAAAATAGCATAGTTTTGTTCTAATACAACAAAATTATGCTTTCAGATTTCTTCATCGAAAATCCCCTTACCTGCCTAAAATTTATTCTTTCTATACAAAAAGCCTTCACCATTTTTGGCAAAGGCTTCATTGGTTATTTACTTAAGCGCTCAACGTCACGAGCGATCATTACTTCTTCGTCAGTTGGAATCACGTATACTTTTACGCGAGAATTTTCAGTTGAAAGTTCCGCTTCTTTTCCATGAATGCTCTTATTGATTTCTTCGTCGATTTCAATACCGAACCAAGTCATATTTTCTAAAACCATACGGCGAACAGGATCAGCATTTTCACCAACACCCGCGGTGAAAACAATAGCATCGACACCGTTCATTACTGAAATGTATTGAGCGATATATTTACGAATACGATCACAATAAATATCCAAAGCTAAAATAGCTTCTTCATTGCCTTCGTCAGCACCATTTTCGATGTCGCGCATATCACTTGAAATACCTGTTAACCCTAAAACACCTGATTTTTTGTTCAATACATCAATCATCTCGTTGATATCCTTGATTCCTGCTTTTTCCATTAGATATGGAAGCAACGAAGCATCAATGTCCCCAGCACGTGTTCCCATCGTCAACCCTGCTAACGGCGTGAAGCCCATAGATGTATCAACTGATTTTCCACCTTCAACAGCAGTAACAGAACCGCCATTACCAATGTGGGCAGTAATAATCTTCGTTTCTTCAATCGGTTTGCCAAGTAATTCAGCCGCACGTTCTGAAACATAACGGTGACTAGTTCCGTGGAAACCATATTTACGAGCAGAATACTTATCATAATACTCTTTAGGAATACTATACAAATAGTTCGTTGCCGGCATTGTTGAATGGAAAGAAGTGTCAAAAACAGCCACACTTGTTACATTTGGCAAAATATGACGGAAAGCCTTGATTCCCATTGCATTTGCTGGATTGTGCAACGGTGCGAATTCACTTAGTTCTTCGATTTTTCCCAAGACCTCATCATCAATCAAAACAGAATCCTTAAAATATTCACCGCCAGCTACTACACGGTGTCCCACACCGGTAATCTCATCAAATGATGTGATAATTTTTAGTTCGATTAATTGGTCTAATAGCATTTGAACCGCAACTTCATGATCTTTGATATCTAAAATTTGTTCAAATTTTTCTCCATCGCCATATTTGATGGTAAAGATTGAATCATTCAAGCCGATCCGTTCAACGATTCCTTTAGCGATTACTGATTCCTCAGGCATTTGATAAAGTTGCCATTTTAGACTTGAACTACCTGCATTGATTGCAATTGTTTTTGACATTTTAACTCTCCTTTATAATTGAAATGCTTTTAGCTCCTACGAGCAGTTTATAAATTAGAAGACTTCCAGTCCTCGAATTTTTTGAAGAATTCGGTTACTTGTTTTGGATCTTTTAATGATGGAAGATGAACGAGCAATACTTTTTCTGCTTGTTCAGCCGTTTCACCTTTTTTCTGTAACAGTAGAATACTCTTCCGTGAATGCTCAGACTTAAATAATTCATCTGGTAATTGGATGATTCCTTGCAATAGCACTTCATCTTTTAACCATTTTTGCAGTAACGGTCCCTGTTCAGTTTCTAAAAAATTACTTGGTACTAAGAAAAGACCAAAACCCTCAGGCTTCACATAATTCATGGCTTGCTCCATCAATAAATGATGAGCATAGCTGTGTTCTTTTTCAGAATGAGTCGCAAACTTCTCCGCTTGCTGATCATTTGGATAATAACCTACGGGAAGATCACCGATCACATAATCAACTGGATCGATTAACAAGTCCTGTAAACTATCTTGATGGAATAATTTGATTTCTTCCTTCATCAATAAGCTATTTGAAGCTGCAATAGCAAGAAGTGTCTCATCATTATCCACACCGATTCCCTTAACTGAATAATCTGCTGCCTGTAAATTGATCAACACCGTCAGTAATAGATTTCCCATACCAACAGTAATATCTAAAATTTCTAATGGTTGATTCTTTTTTAACGTTAATTGTTCAATTAGAAAAACAAATAAAAAGCCGATACTATCTGGCGTCAATTGATGGTTTGGCTGTAAGCTTTCCGTTTTTGAACCCTTAAGCAAAATCAATTGCGTTAATTTACGCCAATCTTCTTGCTCAAGCTCTAATCCTATTAATTTTTGATACAATGCTTCTACTTTTGTGACAGTATCAGCATCAGGTTGTTGATCAAGCACGCGTACTTTTGCATTGTCAACTAAGTTCTCCGTATTTTCGATGTAAGCGTCAAAAAAAGAAGTTCCTAGTGAATGCTGCAATGCGATGATCGCTTCTTCCATCAAAGAAAAAGCTGTTTCAATTTTTTCTGGATTCATCTTGCACCTCACAAACTAATATAACACTCACGATACCTGTTCTATTTTAGCGAACATATTGTAATTAATCAATCGCTTTCTTTCTTTTATTATTGATTTTCTAATTCAACCTAATGTATCTTTTACAAGATATTCCCCCTCATCAACGGGATACCACGAACTATATCAGTCAGATGAATTAGATGTGCTAATTTTTTCACAAAATTGATATGTTTTCTTTTTAATTTTCACATCAATTCTCACATAATCTTCCTCAGTTTCGTATGACAGCTCCCCCTTATTGAACTCCCACACACCCTCTTTTTCTTTTAATTTCGGATAGTCGGCTAAAAATAGTTCTTTTGCAATTTTAGCCTGATATAAGTGTTCAGTACGCTCCACCAGATCAGCTGTTTGATGATAACTTGTTGTTAAATTTAGCAGCAAAAAACTGAATAAAAAAATAGCCAATAAGACGGACAACAGCACTCCGCCTTGGCTATTTAAAGATCCATGTTCCTTCTTTCTTCTTTCCATCAACGAAGGTAACGATGAAATCCACACCATGATTATTTTCTTTGCACACAAATTGATTCACTCCTGTCAATAATGGTTGAAAACCATTGGATTGGCTTTTTACAATCCGCTGCTTATTTTTCTTAATTGTTACAGCAACTATTTCTCCTTCCGCGTTTTCCACTTCTCCATTAATTTCATGTGTTGTACTAGACAAATAGTTAACTTCCTCCAACTCATTGTCTAATTGAAGCAAAAACACTTCCCATTCTAATTGATGGTAACCGCTGATGGCTTGTTCCATTTTATTCGCATGTTTAATCAAACCAGACAACAACAATAAAATACCACTAAGCATCAAAAGTGCCACTAAACTTTCTAACAAGGTGAAGCCGCTACTTTTTGACAATCACGATTCCTCCTTGCTGGTGTATAGCTATCCCCTTTCCCATGGAAATCTCCATTTGTGAACTGTGCAATTCCAGAGAATGTAAACGGCATCGTCTTGTCTCAGTGTATAAATCACGATAATTTTCAAGAGTAGCTAACCGTTGGCGACTTTCTTTTTGCATTTGTACGGTAACGCCGACATAACTAGCTACAATAATCAATAAAATTGTTAAACTGACCAAGCTCTCTAATAGAATATATCCTTTATTTCCTTTCAAAACGACCACTTCCCATCTGAAACTGATAGGTGATAACTTTTCCTTCATCGGTAAAAACAACCTTTGGAATATTTCCATTTCCAGGCTGATCAGTAGAAACATTACCACTGCCAGCTTTAAAATAGATCGAATATCTGCTACCTAATTTAATTGATTTTGGAACGGGCAATATTCTCCATGATAATTCGGTATGATTGGTATAGAAATCAATTAATTGGGAACTGCTATTAAGACTAATTCGAGTTCTTTGATGATCTGCAATAGCCACTTGCTGCAAGTGCAAAGTAGATTTTTCAAATTGATAATAGAAAAATTTTTTTTCCAATTGATGCTGCCAGCTTTTGATAGCAATCGTCGGCAACAATACAAAAGCACAAACCAAAGCTAAAACAATCAACGTCTCGATTAAGGTGAAGCCGCTAAATTTATTTCTTTTGTACATATTTATTATACTGGTCTTCACTAACATAACCTTTACTGACTAATTCACCTTCCTCTGGCTTACGTCCATAATCCAGTTCAAAGACTTCAATTTGTGTCTCAACAACTTTGACAATAGCAGCATCGCTTTTATTGGTTGCGCTTTCTTTTTGACTCATTAGTTTGGGTACAAATAACAGCAACAGCAGACTAATAATAAATAAAACAACTAACATTTCCAACAAAGTAAAACCTGAAAGCTTCTTCTTCACAGTATCCCCTCCAAATTTGTTAAAGGCAGCAGCATTGTTAAATACAAGCTGACAATCAAAAGTGCAACAATTAGAAAGACAAGCGGCTGCAACCATGAAACCAAAAATTCTAATTGATTAAAAAAACGACGCCAAACTAATTGACTATAAGTTAATAGCTCCTTTGCTAAATTTCCGCGAGCCTCTCCCTGAAACACAATTCGACTGAATTCTTTAGTCAAAAAAGGATAACGTCCTAATTCTGCTGCTAAAGTATTGCCTTGCGCTAAACGGATTTTTAAATCAGCAGCAAGCTCTTGCATCAATGATTTTCCATCAATTACCAACAAACATTCAATAATCTGATTCAGTTCTAAACCTTGTTGAAAAAGCTTGCCCCATTCCAATGCGAAATAAGCTGAATAGTAATTGCTGAACAATGTTCCTACAAGTGGAATTTTCGCCAAGAAACGAAAGCGAACTATATAATTATGCCGCTTTCCCCAATTCCTCCAGCTGAGCATCAGTAAGACCAAAAAAAGAATTATTCCTAATCCAATCATAGGAACTGCTTTTATTAACTGTACAGAAAAGTCTTCTGCACGGATCATTCCGCTGGTCAATAGCTGGGGAAGTAAGAAAAAACGCATACCTAAAAGAATTACGATTAAGAAAACGAGTAAAAGCAGCGGATAGGATACAGCTTTTAGAAAATTTTCTCGCTGACGTTGAACTAAGCGCATTTGTTCAGCGATTCCTAATAGCGTTTGGGCCAAATCCCCATGAGTCTCCGCTAATTCGATTTGTAAGAGCTGGTCATTCGAATACCGCAGTTGGGTAAAGCTTAGTGCCAAACTTTTTCCCTGATGTAAATCTTGTTGAACGGCTTCCAAAATAGACGGTGCAAAAAGATTGGCATTGATAAAAAAAGCAAACGCCTGCTGCAAACTAAAACCATTTTGCAAGAGATCTCCTAATAGATGAACAAAGTCAACTCGTTGTTTTCTCGTCATTTGCTTTTTGCGCCACACGATTTAACCCTTCTTTCCAAGTAAAATGTACTTCCTCTTTATAAAATCGATAACTAGTCAATAACCCTACCGTTTCATTTACTGACAACAGTTCCTGATAAACAATTCCCTGTAAACATTCTTTGAGCAGTGTGGCTTCCCCACCCAGTTCAAAAATCCTCGCATGGGCAGACTCTAGGCTGGCCGCATGGATTGTTGCATACACACAATGACCAGTCAGAGCAGCTCTGATCGCTCCTTGAATCGTTTTCGTATCACGAATCTCCCCGATTATTAAAACATCGGGATGATGTCGTAAAGACAACTTAATCAGTTCATCGTAACTCTGATAAATTTTTTCGTTTACTTGTAACTGCAAAAAATCTGCTTCTTCAATCTCTACAGGATCTTCAATCGTGATCACTTGACCATCCATCTCTCGTGCCAATTTATACATTAAGGTTGTTTTCCCTGAACCTACGGGACCACAAAATAGGTATAAACCACGTTTTTTTGTGTGTTGCTGGAGAATTTCAATTTGCTCTGGTAAATGATATACTTCGGGACTGCGACCAAATTGATGCAGAAAACGAATAACTAAACTTTCTTGTTGTAAATAATTTCCAACAGTCGAAAGACGTAACCGTTGTTCACCATGAGGCAAGGGGTAGGAGATCGCACCAAGCTGAGCTTTTCGTTTTTCACTGACATCCATTTGACCCAAAAATTTGAAACGATTGATCAACTGCAGGGCAGAAACCACACACATTTCATTATTAACATAGGATAGAGTCGAGTTTTTATGTTCATAGAAGGGACCTCTCCGAAAAAAGTAGCGGTACTTTTCACCTTGAGGTAATAAATATAAATCCTGCATTTGATGATCGAAACCATATTGGATCAATTCGTCTGAAAACTGTTCAATCTCCATTCCTTTCACCTCGAAAATAATATACGCAGAACATTTTCAATTCTTCAAAAAAAAAGAAGATAAACCAAAAAAAGTTCATCTTCTTGTAGCAATTATTTTGTTTTGTCTTTAAAACGGGCTTCCACTCGGTAAATTCGCTGTCCTTTGCTTGAAAATTTTTCTTCATATTCGGTCATAATATTTCCTTCATAATTACTTTCATGCAAGTCTAACCAAACTTGTTCCAATGTCATACCGTATTTTGAAAAACTACTCAGTGAGTATTCGAACAATCCTTGATTGTCAGTTTTAAAATGAATCTCACCAGCAGGTCGTAAAATTTCCTCATCTACTGCTAAGAAGCTTGGTGAAGTTAAACGTCGCTTCTCATGTTTTTTCTTTGGCCATGGATCAGAGAAGTTCAAATATATTTGATCAACTTCACTATCAGCAAAATAATTTGTCAGCTCCGACCCATCAACATGCAATAATTGTAAATTTGGCAATTCTGCTTCAACTAATTTATCTAGTGCGATAGAAATCACACTCACTTGCATCTCAATTCCAATATAATTGATTTCAGGATGTGCAGCAGCCATTCCAGTGATGAATTGACCTTTCCCCATACCGATTTCAATATGGATCGGATGATCATTACCGAAACGTTCAGACCAGCGGCCTTTCCACGCTTCTGGTTCTTGTACAACATATTCAGGACGGGCAGCCAGCATTTCTGCAGCCCCCGGACGGTTTCTAACGCGCATTGTTTTCCTCCAAAAAGTTCTTTTAAAATAAAATTAATAACAGTATTTCCATGAACAAACCTATTTTATTCATCCGTTAATTGAACTTACAAAAAGCTGAACAAGACGTTCAGCTTCCAGCAAAAATTCGTTTTAATTGTAAGATTGATTGATTCATATGATGATATTCTTCTCGTTTATACTGACGAGCGATCTCTAGCAGCAAGCTCATTAAGCCATACCAGTATACTCGTTCCATATTTTCATCCGTCGGGCGAATCCCATAGCGGACGAGCCATTTACTCCAGCTGGATAATGGTACATAGTTTCCTAAAATCGTACCAATATCTAATGCTGGATCAGCGAACATCACCGAATCCCAGTCAACTAGATATAAATAGTTAGAACAAACCAACCAGTTCCGATGATTTACATCCCCATGAACAACAGTGTAATTCTTTTTAGCGTAGGTTGGGATGTTTTTTTTCAAATAATCATACACTAATTCAATAAAACCATTTTGCTCGATCATTGTCGGCAAATTCGCCTCATAATCAGCTAATAGTTGTTGTGGTGACACTTGACGTCCACCCATTTTTTTTAACATCACTTTCAATGATGGCGAGTGATGTAGATGATATAATACATCAACCACGTCATTTCGACGCGGAATTTCTTCTGGCTCAAGAATTCGACCATCCAACCATTCTTGAGCAGTCAGTGTATCACCATTTCCTGTTCGTTTGATCCAAACAAGTTTTGGTGCGATTCCTTCACGAGATAAAGCCGCCAACATTGGGGTGGTATTTCGTTTAATGAAGACGCGATCTTCGTCACGATAGCCGATATACGTTTTTCCCGTATCACCTTTGATCGGCTGCACACGCCAGTCACTATCCAACTGAAACTCCATTCCCAAGGCCCTCCCCTAGCATTTTAAACGTATTTCCTATTTTAGTCGGGGAAAGTCGCTTCGTCAAGGGCATGTATGTTCTTCTTTGATTATTTTTCATCACGATGCGCCTGAACCGCTAAATTCACTGACTCGATATACGCGTTAAGAAGCTTTTTCGTCACTTTCCCTGGCGTCCCATCACCAATTGTTTGATTATCGATTTCAATGATTGGCATGATTTCGGCTACTGAACTCGTTTTAAAACATTCGTCTGCCGCAAGTAGCTCTTTTTCAGTGAATGCTTCTTCTTTCAATTCGATACCTAAAGCTTTTACCAATTCCCGAATTTTAATTTTTGCGATTCCTGGTAAAACAAGATTCCCGTCTGGATGGGTATAAAGCACTTCGTCTTTCACCATCCACAAATTTGAAGCTGATGCTTCCGTTACAATGCCATCGCGTACTAAAACTGCTTCGTCATAGCCTTTTTGCTGTGCTTCATCTAAGGCCATGATATTGCCTAATAAGCTGATGGATTTGATGTCGCAACGCAGCCAGCGTTTATCTTCTACAAAACCAGCGCGAATACCGATATTCTGTTTCGCACTTGGGCGAGACGCAGGTTGAATGTCAGCCATCAAAACCGGTTGAACTTCTTTCGGATTGGGAAAATCATGTAGTCGCGGTTTTGCTGTACCACGTGTTACTTGAAAATAAACTCGAGCATTTTCAAGTCCAACTTCTTGTGCTAGGCGATGCAGACGCTGACTTAATTCTTCTCTTGTAAATGGAAGTGTCATGCGAATTTTTTCAGCACTGACCCAAAGACGGTCCAAATGCTCCTTTTCCATATACATATACCCATCATAAATCCGAATCACTTCGTAAATACCGTCACCAAATTGATAACCGCGATCTTCTATATCAATCTTTACTTCTGATTCATCGACAATTTCTTCATTCCATAATACTTTCATTCACTAATCCTCCATTTTCTTTATTCTGGTCGGGAGATAGAACCAAGCAAACAAGCCAATTTCACCTAAAAGTAACACAAGTAAAGCGAAACTTCCGACAATAGACAAATGTATCATACTGCAAATGGTGAAAATAATTGCCGCGGCAGATAACAAAATGACCATTAACTGACGCAAAGCAGTCTTTTTATACTTCTGCGAAACTGGATAAAGCTGAGTCGCACTAATGTAATCAAACTGATTATACAAAGGAATCATTTGAAAACCTATTAAGTAAATAAACAGCATACTGACACCCGCAATAAAGCGAAAGTCATTCAGCGAAAATAGCAATACACCGCCTACAATCAATAAACGAAAGAACAGTCCGCCAAATTCTGCTCCCCGCAGAGCTCTGCGGGCAAATAAATAAAGATACGTGTTTTCTTGCTTGAAGCGAATTCTTGCTAATAAACCGTCTAAATACTTTCTGCGTCGTACTTTTGCTTCAACTTCTGGAACATCAGTAAACAAATTAATAAATTGATAAATCCGATGCAAGCGAGCATTTTCCTGATCAATCATCTTACTCCAATCCAACAGTCGATCCTTTTCCTGCGTGATCGAAATGAACCCAAATACTGCTACGAAAGCCAAAATCGTGCCAAGCCACGCTGATCCATATAAACTAGCAAAAATAATCACACCACTCACACAGAACCATAATACAGTCAAACGTTGCGTTTGCTCCCGTGTTTCTTGGTAGCATGCTAAGCGTTGTATTCTTAGATTTCCTAATTTTAGGCCCCAAAGCATTAGTAAGTAAAAGAAAAAGCTTACAAAACTTACTTGTTTGGCTAAAACCACTAATGGCAATAACACTCCGCAAATAAGCAGTTCAATTACGAATGGAAAAGCGATTGAATGACGTAAACCGCGTGATAGATAGTTCCCCATTTCCTTTTCTTTGGGTAATAAAAAGGTCATATCCGCTGGTTCAACTAAGGTCGCTAATTTACCAAATGGTAAGATAAACCACCAAATAATTCCTACGATTGGCAAGCTCCAAGGAAAATCTGTCGGTAATTGTTTTAAAAGATTTGAATAATAAAAGGCTAGTCCTCCGACTAAAAACAAGCACACCAAAACAAAATGATCATTCAATACGTAGCGCATATATTTCATCATTTTTTTCTGATGGCGTTGCCGCCTTAATAGAAAAAAATCATGCATGTTCTTTCTCCTTTGTCAACGCAATATAGATTTCATCCAAAGAGGACCCTGGCAAATTAAACTCCGCCTGCAATTCCTGCAAAGTCCCTTGTGCTCGTACTTCACCCTCATGCAATACGATAAAACGATCACAATACTTCTCTGCCGTTGCTAAAATGTGAGTAGACATCAAGATTGCGGCCCCTTGCTCCTTCATCGTTACCATCAGCTCTAATAGCGCATTGATTGCCAATGGGTCTAATCCTAAAAAGGGTTCATCGATGATATACAAACTGGGTTGGATTAAAAAGGCGCATAGAACCATCACTTTCTGCTTCATTCCCTTAGAAAAATTCACAGGGAACCAGTCTAGACGATTTTCCAAACGAAAGGTCTTCAATAATGATTCAGCCCGTTTCATCGCCTCATCCTTAGGAATCCCATATGCCATTGCGGTAACTTCGATATGTTCTCGCAACGTTAATTCTTCATATAATGAAGGTGTTTCAGGAATATAACCGATCTTTTTTCGATAGTTCTCTGGATCTTGCTGTAAAGTCAAGTCATCAACTGTAATAGTTCCCTTCTGCGGCGTCAATAATCCAATGATATTTTTGATTGTTGTAGATTTCCCTGCTCCATTCAAGCCGATCAAACCGATCATTTCTCCATTATGGACTTCAAAATTAATATCCTTTAAAACAGGCAAGTGACCGTAGCCGCCTGTAACATGCTGAATCGTTAAGCTCATACTTATCCTCCTAGTTCGTTTCACTCTATTTATACGAAAAACTAATGGCTTCTCATTTTCTAAATTTAAGGCAGAAATAGCCTCGCTGAAGCGGCACTCAATTTCATAGTTTACATTATAGCAGAATCCTATAAATAATTAATCTTCTCCCAACCTTTTCCAGCACAAGTATTACAAGTTATGGTAAAGTAAAAGAAGTATTTACGATCGCTTACCTGCTTTTTACAGCAGCGGCACAATATAAAACAATATGAGTGAATGAGAAAGGATGTTTGCAATGGAAAATTGTATTTTTTGTAAAATTATTGATCAAGAAATCCCTAGCTACAAAATTTATGAGGACGAAAAAGTCTATGCATTTCTAGACATCTCACAAGCAACGAAAGGCCACACATTAGTTGTGCCAAAAAAACATGTAAATGATATTTTTGAATATGATGAAAATTTAGCCGCTGATCTCTTTACACGTATTCCTAAAATTGCCCGTGCACTAGAAAAAGCATTTCCTGAAATAGAAGGCTTAAATATCATAAATAATAATAAAGAGTTGGCGTATCAATCTGTTTTCCACTCACATGTTCATCTGATCCCTCGCTACAGTAAAAAGGATGATTTTTCGATTCACTTTGGTAATCATGCGGAGGAACAGTCAGCAGAAGAATTACAAGCGATCGCGGATAAGATCAAGGAGCAGGTGAAATAAATGAGTTTTTTTAAAGGAATTTTATTTGGTGCCGGTCTTGGAACACTCGGCGGACTTCTATTAGCACCACGTAAAGGAGAAGAAACCCGGGAAAAACTGATCACTAATACGCGTGAACTCGTAGTATTAACGGACGAATTAAATGATAATCTGGCTGATTTTCGTGAATCTGTAACGAACCTAAAGGAAACCTTTGATACGTTAATTCCCGCCTTTAAATCTGGCGTGGAAAAGGATATCGAGGAATTTCGCTTCCAAGCGGAGCCGCGCATTCAACAGATCCAAGAACAAATTGACAAAATCAATCAGGCCTTGCCTGAAGTCGATGAAAAAAAAGTAATCAAGAAGGGCCGCTATTCTTTAGAGCGTCCGGCTGGATAGCAGTAACCAATTTATTTCATTAAAAATAATTATGCCTTTATTGTGAATTTTCTCGGAAACTATTTTTAATCCCCTTTCCTTTACATTTTTAGGTGTGTTATAGTTGAACAGGAATAACAAACAGATGTAAATTTTAATTTTTAGGAGTTGTAGCATAGAAATGAAGAAAAAGATTCTTTTAGCCACTACTGGCTTACTTAGTGTAATTGTTTTAGGGGCTTGTTCAGGAAGTTCTAATCAAGACATCGCAACAATGAAGGGCGGTAAAATTACCGTCGAAGATTTTTATAATGAAGCGAAAAAAGAACAATCGAACCAAAGTTTAGTACGTAACATGATCATCTATAAGGTTTTTGAAAATGCCTATGGTGATAAAGTCACAGACAAGCAAATTGACAAAGAATATAAGAAACAAGAGAAGCAATTAGGCGATAGCTTTGAAAGTCAACTACAATCAGCTGGCTATACAAAAAAATCGTATAAAGAATATTTGAAACAGTCTTTAGCTTTCCAAGAAGGATTAAAAGCTCATGTAAAAATTACTGATAAAGACATAAAAGCTGCTTGGGATTCATTCCATCCAGAAGTAACTGCTCGCATTATTTTAGCTAGCAGCGAAGATGAAGCAAAAGAAATCAAAAAACAATTAGATGACAAAGGTGATTTTGCAAAGATCGCTAAAGAAAAATCACAAGATTCAACAACGAAAAAAGATGGCGGCGAAATCAAATTTGACTCACAATCAACAACTGTTCCTTCTGAAGTTAAAGAAGCAGCCTTTAAGTTGAAGGATGGCGAAGTTTCTGATGTGATTACGGCAATGGATTCATCTACTTACCAATCAAGCTACTACATTGTTAAGATGGAAAAAAATTCATCTAAAGGCAATGACATGGATAAATACAAAAAGGAATTAAAACAAATCGCTGAAGACACTAAAATGGCTGATCAAACCTTCTCTTCTGAAGTAATTTCAAAAGAATTGAAGAAAGCAAACATGAAGATCAAAGATGATTCATTTGAAAATATCTTATCTGACTTCTTAACAACAAATAGTTCAAATAAGAAAGCAACTGATTCATCAAAATAATTATGAGTAGTAAAGGGGAATTCCAAGCGGAGTTCCCCTTTTTTTATTATTCATGCTACAATAAGGTAGCGAATACTTATAAGAAATAGGTGAACTGTAGATGAAAAAATTTGCCTCTAAAGAAGCAGAAAAAGATTACTATGAGCACGAAGCAGATGAAGCGGAATTCATTGCTTGGTATAAAGAACAAGACCACCCCGAGTATGACAAGCCCTCAGTCACTGTCGATATCGTCATTATGGGCTATAACAAAGAAGAGGATCAATTAAAAATTTTACTAATTCAACGACGCGGCAATCCTTATCGTAATTCTTGGGCACTCCCTGGCGGATTCGTTGAGCGCAATGAATCTACCAACGACAGTGTACGTCGCGAAACCGCTGAAGAAACCGGTTTAACTATCGGCCGAAAAAGTGTCGAGCAGCTCCATACCTTTAGTACACCGAACCGTGATCCTCGTGGTTGGGTGATCACTGTCAGCTATCTTGCATTTATTGGACAAGTACCTCCCACTGCTGGAGATGATACACAGGATGCGCGCTGGTTTAATCTGGAACGTCATGAAGATACGATTTGCTTAACAAGTGATGATATTTCAATTGAAATTGAGCTTGAGGCTGGAAAATCAATCGGTAAAGATACTTTAGCCTTTGACCATAATGAGATTATCCGCAAAGCCTTCAATCGTGTTTTAAACAAAATGGATCACGAACCATTAATTTTACAGGTTTTAGGTGAAGAATTTACGATTACTGAAGCACGTAAAGTTTTTGCGAAATTTTTAGGCGTTGATTATAAAACCGTCGATCACTCAAATTTCAAAAAAGCAATGCTGCAATATTTTGATGAAATTGGCGAACGACCAGTCGGAATCGGTCGTCCTTCTAAGATTTATCGTTTAAAAGATGAAATTGGTGAAAAAAAATAAAAATTTTACTTACATGAATCATAAAAATCTGTATATAATGGAAAAAGCAAAAAATGACTTTCCATAACGCAGTGAAGATCCCAAGTGGCAATCGTAGCGAGTTATATGATTGCCTTTTTTTGCGTCTTGAAATTCATGACCTGTTTATGAATTCACCATATTTAAATTTAGGAGGATTTTAATGCCAAGTAATAAAAGAGAAAGTTTTGTTTATACGATAATGATGTGTTTTGTGATGGTGTTCTGGATGAGCTTATATAATATCGCTTTACAATCCGGTACAATCACTTTAGAGGTACTTAAAACAGCCTGGCTCGGTTTACCTTTGGGCTATTGCTGCGCTTTAATTCTGGACTGGTTTGTCGTTTCGACTACAGCGAAAAAAATCGCATTCAAAATCATGCCTACATTTGCTAGTCCTTTACGCAAAGTCTTAACCATTTCTAGCTGCATGGTTTTACCCATGGTCTTTTTCATGTCGCTTTATGGCTCTATTGATGTTTTAAGCCATACACATGAATGGAACAAATTGTTCATTATGTGGGGAACGAACATTTTGAAAAATCTTGTGATGGCACTGCCATTTCAAATAATTATCGCTGGACCACTCGTTCGAAAAGTTTTCAGAAGACTTTTTCCTGTCGGCACGATTTTAGCGTAATACGAAAAAATAACCGAAAGCACCTTCACGTGTGCTTTCGGTTATTTTGATTTACATAGATAGCTAATTGTTCCGTTAAGATAGCTAGCTGATTTTCTAGAATTTCCACACGTTTTTCTAATTCACCGTTAGAAGCTCGCTGTCGCTCACTCTCCACTCTTCGGTTCGAGTAAAGTTTTGGTAAACCGGAGGATTCATACTGTTCCAATAATTGAGGGATTTTTTGATTATCAATTATAACTTGAGTCGTGATCAAAATTTCACCGTCATCATTCACCCTCCGATTTGTCCTTGTCTCCATACCCTCAAAAGCTTTAGGACCAATAACATATCCTGTCATCTCTTTGATGATCATTTGATTTTCTCTTAACCAGCCGTAAAATGTATTTTGATTAAGCCCATACTCTCTCTTTACTTCAATTAATTTCATGACGTACCTCCTCTTCTTTTGTTAAAAAGATACGCATAAAAATATCATGGGCTTTTATTCTGCTATATTCGTTAAAATTTCTTGATACCGTTCAGTTGCTAACTGGCTAACCTGATCTTTTTTGCAGAAGGTTAATTTACGTAATTTAGGAACTACCCGTTCTACTACGATTTGATCGGTCACCGTTTTTTCCTGCAATACTTTAAAGGCTTCTTTGAACCGTTGGTCATTTCGTGCTTTTTTATAAAAGGACAAAACATAAAGGTAATAAAATAAATTGTACCCGCGAAATGGGTATTCTACTTGCATGAACAGCGACCCAATTCCATAATGGCATGGTCCAAGTGGAAGTTTCGTTTCCCAATGGCTTAATAAAAAATCCACCGCATCATCTAACTCAGTTTCCTCAACAAAATTTATCCGTCGGAATAATTCTAACGCGTTCAGAGTAGGCAAAGGATTAGAAAATTCCGTTTCTGGACCTTTGCCAAAATAGAATTTCTTGCACCACCACCCTCCATCTTTGTAGCGTGTAGTCAATAAATGTTTCAGCGTTTGCTTCATTCGTGGATCATCTTCATGACCTAAGCGTACCAACAGTGTAGCCGCTGGAATTGTTTGACATGGGAAGACTGCTCCTTTAGGATAAAGCCGAAATTCTCCTGGTTCACGCCAGCTCTCCCATAGAAGCTCTGCTACTTTTTGCAGAATTTCTTCTTGCGGATTCATTCCCAACTCTAATAAATACTCCGCTGATTCTAAACACGAAAAGGGCGCTCCTTTTCCCAAGCGTCTATCCTCTGTCGTCCAATAATCCCAGCCTTGATCATACCGATGCTCTAAAATCGTTTGGATGTCTGTCTCGTTCATTTTTTTCTCCCATGAATGTATTTTTTTTGCCAGTCTCTTTTCTGATTGTTTCTAAATATGAGATTTATCTTAATACTTTGCTGCCTGAAAAAAACAGAACCGGCATTCTTGAAGACCTTTTCTTTTAAGTGTATCACAACTAATTAAGACTGAAGGGCCTATTTTTCCTTTCCACGATCTCCTAAAGGCATCATGTGGACCATCTCATAGTTAAACTTATATTATTAATGAATTTTATAAACACAGAAAAAATCTCTCCCGATATTGAGAGAGTCTGGATGCTTATTTGACTGTAGCTTTTTTCATTTGTTTACTACGTAATTGTCCACACGCAGCATCAATGTCTGTACCATGTTCTTTACGGATTACACAATTGATCCCATTCTTTTTCAATACATCGTAAAAGCGCAGAACATCTGCTTTACTACTGCGAGAATATTGATCGTGCTCACTGACAGGATTATAAGGAATTAAATTCACATAAACTAATTTTTTCTTATTCTTCATTAAATCTGCCAATTGTTGCGCGTGATCTGGACGATCATTCACTCCTGAAAGCATAATGTATTCGAAAGTAACTCGACGATTTGTTTCTTCTATATAATAATCCACTGCTTCCATTAATTTTTCGATTGGAAAGCTGCGGTTAATTCGCATAATCGACGAACGAACTTCATTGTTCGGCGCGTGCAACGAAATCGCCAGGTTTACTTGTAAACCATTTTCCGCAAACTTCTTGATCTTCGGTACTAATCCGCTAGTTGAAACGGTAATATGACGAGCCCCAATCGCCATTCCTTTATCGTCATTAATGACATGAAGGAAATTCATAACATTATTGTAATTATCAAACGGCTCGCCAATTCCCATCACAACAACGTGAGAGACACGTTCATCTTCGCCGCGTTCGTCAAAATAGTGTTGGACCAACATGATTTGAGCCACAATTTCACCAGCAGTCAAATCCCGCTGCTTTTTCAACAAACCAGACGCACAAAACGTACAACCGATATTGCACCCAACTTGAGTCGTTACACAAACAGACAAGCCATATTCCTGACGCATCAAGACTGTTTCAATCATTAAATGATCCGGCAATTCAAATAAATATTTGACTGTGCCATCACTAGCTTCTTGTACAACTAATTGTTTTAAAGGATTGATGATAAAGTTCTCTTCTAGTAGTGCGATGGTTTGTTTAGACAGATTGCTCATTTCCGAAAACTCGCTCACACGACTTCGGTAAAGCCACTCCCAAACTTGAGTAGCGCGAAATTTCTTCTCGCCATGCTCTAGAAACCATTCAACTAATTCTTCTCTTCTTAAACCATAAATTGAGGGTTTTTCCAAGGTGTTTCCTCCTAATTCATTTAAACGAAATCATTTTTCAATGATTAATTTATAACTACGTTTGCTCTGTAATAGATGAAAAGTAAGCAGACATTCGCTACATACTATAACCGATTCACAAAGAGAAAACAATCAACTTTGGAAAAAAGAAAAAAATTCACAAACTGAACTATCTATAAAAAACTATTTTTTTAATTGGATAAAGACTACAAAAATAAGGTGTGACAATTCCCCTTGTCACACCTTATCCTTTATTCCTCTAATGGATTTTCTAGCTCTTCTTCTGCTTTTTGTAAGAGAACTTCCCGTGGCTTACTGCCTGTGGAAGGTCCAATCACGCCATGCTCCTCCAGTTCGTCCACGATGCGAGCAGCTCGGTTATATCCGATACGAAAGCGTCGCTGCAGCAAGGAAATGCTGGCTGTCTGCATGTCGATAACTAAAGCCTTTGCTTCTTCATACAATTCATCCTGCGGTGTTTCTGATGGCGAAGAAGAAGTTTCTTCTGTTGGCATCATTTTTTCTTCGTAGTGAGCTTCCTGCTGATCAGAAACAAACTCTACTACACGTTCTACTTCATGATCAGAGATGAAGGCGCCTTGAACACGAATTGGTTTGTTTTCTCCCATTGGTAAAAACAGCATGTCTCCACGGCCTAATAGTTTTTCCGCCCCATTACTGTCGATGATCGTCCGCGAGTCCGTTCCACTGGAAACAGCGAAGGCGATTCGTGATGGCACATTGGCTTTAATGATCCCAGTAATAACATCGACACTTGGACGTTGTGTTGCAAGAATCATATGAATGCCTGCAGCACGAGCCATTTGGGCTAAACGAGTGATAGCATCTTCGACTTCGTTACTTGCCACCATCATCAAATCGGCCAACTCATCCACGATAACAACTATAAATGGTAAAATCGGACGATTTTGTCCATCTTCTAGATTTTTCTGAATAACTAACTCGTTGAAGCCAGAAATGTTTCGCACCCCAGTTGCCGCAAATTTTTCGTAGCGCTCTTCCATTTCCTGAACAACCTTTTGTAGGGCTTGTGCCGCTTTCCGCGGATTGGTTACAACCGGTGTCAATAAATGAGGAATCCCGTTATAGACATTCAACTCAACCATTTTCGGGTCAATCATCATTAATTTGACTTCATTCGGTTTCGCCCGCATCAAAATACTGGTGATAATTCCGTTGATTGAAACAGACTTCCCACTACCAGTCGAACCTGCAACTAACAAGTGAGGCATTTTAGATAGATCGGCAGTCTGAACCATCCCTGAGATATCTCGACCTAATGGTACTTCCAATAATTTATCTGGATGATTAGGCTGGGCTTCAATGATGTCACGGAAGGAAACCATGCTAATCGTACTATTTGGCACCTCAATACCGATCAGTGATTTCCCTGGAATCGGCGCTTCCATCCGCACATCCTTCGCGGCTAAGGCTAAGGCAATATCATCAGTAAGGTTGACGATTTTGCTGACCTTCACACCAACGGCTGGTTGTACCTCGAATTTTGTCACAGATGGTCCTAAGCTAGCTTTCACAACCTTTGCATCTACGCCAAAACTGTTGAAGGTTTTTTCTAGTACTTTGATATTTTGTTCGATTTTTTTGTATTCATCACTTTGATCTGCTGCTGGAATTGAATCGAGCAGCGTTGAAGGTGGTAGTTGATAATCATGATCTTCCGGTTCTGCGCTGATCTCGAATTCTAAATCACCGGGATCATCGATTTCTTCTTCATCAAGCTCAGAATTTTTCGTTGCAGTAGCCGTAGTTGCTACTCCCCCTGGCTCTAAGTTTTCTTGGAAGCCTTCGATTGGTACCAAAGTCATTTGCTCAGGCTCTTTATCCAACTTTTCTTGGCTTTCTTTTGCCAGTTGTTCGCCTGGGGTCAAGGAACGCACTCTGTTTTTTTCACGTTCTGCTTGTTCTGCTTCCATCTTTGCTTTTTCGGCTGCTTGTTTTTCAGCTTTAGCTTGTGCCCTTTGCGCTTGACGCTCTTCCTTTTTAGCAGCTTTTTGCGCTTTTTTCTCGTCTGATTCAGAGAATTTCTCCCGCAAGGTATCAACAAGATGGGCAAGATAATCGGTTACTTGGTTAAATTCTAAAAGACTAAACAAGAAAACTCCAAGAATCAATAGTAAAACAGCGATCAAATAACTACCGACCTGTGATACTAAAAAGTGCGTCAAATTATAAAGTGCCGCTCCAAGCATCCCGCCGCCAACATTTTGAGTAATTTGATTTCCTAAAAAATCGACCATTAAAAGATCCCAAGTCGTCTTTAAAATATTTGGATCTTGGCTCTCCACTTTCATAAACAAACGGGCATGGAGAATCAATAAAATCCCTAAATAGAAAACACCGATACCGATCCAACGCCGTGGTTTAGTTATTCGCAGCTTAGTATTTTTCGCTACTAGCAGTGCACCATAAAAGCCTAATAGCAATGCTAAAAACTGATAGGTATTGCCGCCAATCAAGCGTAATACATTTGCAATTAAATTTCCTAAGAAACCTAATTTAAATATGGCAAATACTGTGAATAAAATAAATAAAAGCCCAAGCCCGATGATCAGGCGCTGTTCTTGTAGTTGTTTTTGCTTTTTCGTTTTTCTTTTTTTCTTTGTACGCTTTTTTTGCGCCATGTTATCCCTCTTTCCATTCTGTACCATTATACAAAAAAAAGAAGGCGAACAAAAGTTTTGCTCGCCTTTTCTTTTCAGTTAATTAAAATTTAAAGGGACGTTCTGATTACTCTTTTGGTAAAGACCATTCTTCACCAAACCACTTCTTAGAGATTTCAGCATATTTGCCGTTGTCCTGTAGTTCTTTGAATGCACTATTAATTTTACTTACTAATTCCTTATCGCCTTTACGTGCGCCAACTGCAAAGTTTTCATTCTTGAAACCAACGTTGAAAATGTTGTATTCATCTAGTTTATTCGCCTTCTTCAAGTAGTAATCCGCATAAACCTTATCAATCAACACTCCGTCGATCCGACCATTTTCCAAATCAATCATTGCTTCATTGAAGCTAGCATACAAGGTTGCATCGTTTTCCTTAACGATGTCCTTCAAGGTTTTTGTCTCATTGTTAAAGGCTTCATAGCCAGAAGAACCTTCTTGAGCGCCTAAGACCTTGTCTTTCATATCTGCTGCTTTGGTGATCCCGCTGTCTTTTTTTGTGACCAAGACTTGTTCATTTTGCGCGTAAGGATCAGAAAAGAGCACTTTCTTTTCTCTTGATTTTGTAACAGTATAGCCATTCCAGATTAGATCAATCGTACCGTTGTCCAATTCATTTTCCTTCATTGACCAGTCGATTGGCTGAAAATCAGCTTTGATGTCATATTGGTCAAAAACCGCTTTTGCTAGATCAATATCAAAGCCTACGATTTTTCCATCCTCATCCTTGAAGCCCATTGGTACAAACGTATCATCTAAACCAATCGTTACCTTTTTATCCTTCTCAATGGTTTTCCAGCTGTCATCACCGCTGGCTTCTTTCTTTCCACACGCGGCTAAACTCACTAAAGTCAAAACAGCCACCATTCCCAAAACCAATTTTTTCATTTTCATACTAACTCCTCCTAATATCGTTTTTATTTGATAGGTTCTACCTTCAATACCTTGTCACCAATTTCCTCAGCAAAATCTAAATCATGGGTTACGACGATCTGAGTCACACCGTCTGCTTTTAATTCTAAAATCAAGCTCGCTACTTGCTGGCGTAACGCAGGATCTAATGCACTTGTTGGTTCATCGTATGCCAATACCTTGGGGTTCATCGCCATCGCCCGGGCAATCGCCAAACGTTGCTTCTGTCCGCCAGATAATTGGTAAGGATAATTGTTCAATAATTCTTCGATATCCAATAGTTTCGCTAAATGGTTCGCTTTATCGGTATAAGTCTCTTTGTCCTGTTTTAAGACTAACCGAGGTCCGATCGTGATATTATCCATCACACTCAAATGCGGAAATAATTGGAAATCTTGGAAAACCACGCCAACGACCTGCTCCTGTTGTTTCGAAGAAGTTGGATCAAAGGGGCTTCCATCTAATAAAAACGTCCCGCTGTCAGCTGTTTCTAATCCAGCCAAGGTTCTCAACAGCGTCGTTTTACCTCCTCCAGATGGACCGACGATGGCTAAGATTTGTCCATCCGGAATGACTAGGTCCAAATTATTAATCACTTTTTTACTGCCAAAGGATTTGTTTACATTTTTTAATTCAATCATTTTTTCCACCTGCCTAACGATAATAATTCAAACGATTTTCTAGTTGTTTCAAGATAACTGAGGTCACACCGGTCAGCGCTAAGTAAATGATTGCTACACCGAATAACGGAAGTAAGGTAGTGTCACGCTCCATCGCAATTTTCCCGGCGCGCATAACGTCTGATAACCCAAGGATATAAACAAGCGACGTATCTTTCACTAAGTTGATCACTTCATTTCCTACAGACGGTAAAACAATTTTTACGACCTGCGGAATAATGATTCGCGTAATCGTTTGAACCGGTGTTAATCCGATCACCTTCGATGCTTCATATTGGCCAACTGGAATCGATTGAATCCCACCACGGAAAATTTCTGCGTAATAAGCAGCATAGTTCAATACAAAAGCAAACAACGCTGCATCAAAACGATCAAAAATGATTCCAACTAACGGCAATCCATAAAAAACAAAAATCAATTGTAATAATAGTGGTGTACCCCGCATAATCCAAACATAAAAACGTAAAATCCATTGCAACGGCTTAAACTTGCTCGCCAACCCGAAGGATAATAAAATCCCTAGCGGCAATGAGCCTAATATGGTAAAAGCAAATAATTTCAGTGTTGTCGTTGCCCCTTGTAATAATTGCGGCATGACGTCGATCAAATAGTTCATCCCAATATCCCTCCATTTTTTCGAAAGTTGCACGGCCTTTCGAATTTTTCTCAAAAAACAACTAACGCCCCCTGGTATCTCTACCAGAGGGCGTTAAATACGCGGTTCCACCTCGTCTTTGTCCTTTTTTCGCAAAAAGGACCTCTACGGGTCAGCCGTTCCAGCGGGTGAAAATAAAAAAGTCCTTTAGTCGCTAGGACTAAAGGACGTAATCACGTGGTTCCACCTTTTTTCATCGCCGTCTCACAACGAACGATCTCAACTGGTCAATCTGACCTCTGCTGTAACGGGCGCTCCCGGATCAGCCTACTAAATTCAACTGATCGACTCAAAGATGTGGTTCACAAAACATTGCTGCCTCTTCTCACCTACCAGAGACTCTCTGAGAACAAATGAACTGCTACTCTTCTTTTCATTGTCGTTTGATTAAGTTGAATCATACTTTACACGCCTTTTCAGGGTTTGTCAATAACGAACCTTCATCTTTTTATCATCTGTCTCAAATTTAATTATTAGGAACAAATTGAAATTTAGACCAAGGCTTCAAGAAATCCAACATAATCAGTTCTTCTTGCGGAATCTTTCCAACCAAATTTTTTCGTGAATCGCTATGGGGTTCTAGAACGATTTGTAATTCGTTTTTGTATTTGCCAAAATCATCATTTCCTACAACGACATCTCCGACTTGAAATTCTTGGGTGTTGTCATGAACAGGATTTGCAACATCTGCATACTTCACTCGAACCATTGTTGAGCGAACAGCAGTAGAAGTAATATCGCCGCGACGGAAATGCTTCGAATCAGCTACGATTTTACGTTCGATTTCTGTTGCTGCTGGCACAAATTCAATACCTAAGCTTACTTTATAACGATTAACTGCGGCTACTTTTTCTAGTTCCTCATCAGAAGCGTAGGCATTTCCGATAATCACGGTATCAATCAGTCCTGTCGCAAACATATGACGCGCCTGTAAATCGATCGGCAAATGACGATGCATCTCCAATGTCGGCAGTCCATCATTCACGTCCCATGGTCCATATTTCGCTTCATGACTTGTGATAAAAGCGGCTGTCTTGATCCCATGACCTTTGAAGCGTTCACTACAGCTAATGAAGAAGTCATATGGCAATGCCGAACCCTCTTGCGGATAAAAATTATGACAGCCATAAATGAATGGCTCGTTGGCTTCATAAGATAAAATGTTATCAAGATAAGCGACATTATTACTCATATTTAGCTCGATCGCTAAGCCTTCAGGATTATAACTCAGCATCGCTTCTTTGTTACCGTCAAAGCCTTCGTCTAAACGAATGCCTTCAGCACCAAGCTCAGCGAAGAAGCTTAAATCATCGTATGAAATGCCTAAATCATCGAAAATTGATGGCGCAATATCCAAGACTGTTTCAAAACCAAGATCCTTCGCGTAATGAATGATACTACCGAATTTTTCGCTGACTTTTTCTTTGCCTTCTGTCACTTCCAGCATGCTCATAAAAATTCGCGTATAGCCCAGCTCCGCCGCTTTCTTAATGTAGTCACGATCCGTCTGCGGATCACTATGATCGGGATAGACTGAAATACCTAGTTCACGTTTCACTTAAATTTCCCCTCCTTGATTACTCTTCTAAACCATTTCTTTCGGTTACCTCTTTGAACCAGTAACCGGATTTCTTCACCGTTTTGATTTGTGTATGAATATTATTTGAAATGAAACCATAACGGTTCTTGTAAGAATTTAGCCAAGACCAGCAATCGATTGGTGTCCACATATGATATCCAAAGCAATTAGAGCCTTCTTCGATACCTTTATGCAGCCATTCTAAATGCTCTTGGACAAAATCAATCCGATAATCGTCTTCGATCATGCCATCAGCATTTTTGAAGCGCTCCTCATTTGAGACACCCATGCCATTTTCAGAGACATACCATGGAATATTTTTATAATTTTCTTTGATATTTACCGCAATATCATAAAGCGCTTTTGGATAAATTTCCCACCCGCGATCTAGATTCACACGACGTCCAGGCATATCGTAAGCATCATAATAACGGTCCGGCATCCACGCACCAACCGAATTTGGTGCTACATCAGGAGCCTTCACACGATTTGGATGATAGAAGTTCACACCTAAGAAATCAACAGTATTATTCTTCAAAATTTCTTTTTCTTCATCCGTGGTTTCCCATAGGACCTTGTCCTTCGTTAATAACTCTTCTAATTCAGCTGGAAAATGTCCATAAATCGCTGGTTCTAGGAACATTTTATTGTTCCATAGCTCTGCAATCCTTGCCGCTTCTTGGTCTTCTGGCGCATCAGAAGCTGCGTAGGTAGGCGTAAGATTTAAAATTGTTCCGATTTGCGCATCTTCAATGTTCATTTTACGAAATGCTTGAATGGCTTTTGCGGATGCCAAGTTTAAATTATAAGCGACTTGTACTGCTTTTTTTCCATCCACGATATTTGGATAATGGAATTGGAATAAGTATTCACCTTCAACAACAACCATTGGTTCATTATGAGTTGTCCAGAATTTTACCCGATCCCCAAATAACTCAAAGCATTTCTCAGCAAAACCAACATACAGCTCTACGACTTTTTTTGATTCCCAGCCACCATATTTATCAAATAATTCTACTGGTAGGTCAAAATGGTGCAGATTCATTGTTGGAGTCATACCTTCAGCGATCATTGCATCAATCACATTGTTGTAAAAATCTACAGCATCCTGATTAACTGTATTCGTTTCTAAATCATTGATTAAACGACTCCATTGGATACTTGTCCGTAAACTATTCATTCCGATAGAACGCATCATTTGGATATCTTCTTGATAGCTGTTGTAAAAGTTGGAAGCAACATCTGGTCCAACATGATTGTGAAATTTTTCGGGTTCGATTTCAAAGTGATAATCGAAGACATTTGCATGTTTTTTGTTAAAGCGTCCTTCACTTTGTGGGCCAGATGTCGCTGCCCCCCACCAGAAATTTTTTGGGAAAGTTTTCATTGTATATCTACCTCATTCTAAAAATTAGTTGTTTTGCAATATTAAAAGGGGTGGAATCCAGTGATCCGCACCCCCTTTGAATAAATTATTGTGCTTCTGCTACTTTTTTAAGCTCTTGTCTTGTTGCTAATGATACGAATGGCACGTACATCACAATTGAGATTACTAAGTTAACAGCCGCTAAAATTGCACCTGAGAAGCTTTGAGTTGCCAAGAAACCGCCAATGATTGGTGGTGTTACCCATGGTGGCATAACTGTTGCTGCTGGCACCCAACCAAAGCTGGTTGCAAAGTACGCAGTTGAAATACAGATCATTGGTGTCAAGATGAATGGAATAAACATAATTGGGTTCAATACCAATGGTAGACCGAACATCAATGGTTCATTAATGTTGAAGATACCAGGTGCTGCAGCCAAGTTGTTTACAACCATGAACGGTTTGTTCTTACGTCCAACTAAATAGATAGCAATGATTAAACCAATTGTTACCCCTGTACCACCCATGTTTACAAATGAATCAACGAATGGTTTGTTAACAATGTAAGGCGCTGCTTTTCCTGCTGCCAACGCATTAGCGTTTGCTTCAATCGCTGGTGCATTGATTGCTTGCATGAATGGGTCGATCATGTTGGCACCATGTAATCCAAAGAACCACAAGAATGGTGTAATGAAGGCAATTAGCAATGCTGAGCCGTAAGAGTTAGCTAAGCCCATGAATGGTTCTTGTACCAATGCATAGAATTCAGCAAACATATCTTTAACACCAAATCCGGCAATAATTGCTGCGATTAAACCAAAGATTGAAACAGTGATCATCGCTGGGAATAAAGATGCGAATGAACGGGCAACTGCTGGTGGTACGCCATCTGGCATTTTAATAACTAATTTTTCGTTACCGACTAAACGAGTGAAGACTTCTGCCACTACGATACCGACGATCAATGCTACGAACAAACCAGAAGAGTTCATTCCGCTAGTTGCCGCTCCTAAAGTGAAGAAAGAAGCAACAGATACGACCCCTGCACCTACTGGATCTTTACCATAATGATGCGCTAAGTTATAAGCAACTAGGAACGCGATGAAAACTGATAAAACACCAAATGTTCCGTTCCAAACTGCTCCACCAAAACCTGTCCAAGAATCCCCGCCAAAAATGCCGTTCATAAACTTACCGAAGGCTGGAATGCTTAGTGACAAGTTATTTAACATTACCGCTAATGCCCCTAAAATCATTAACGGCATGGTTACTGTAAAGGCATCCCGAATTGCGATCAAATGACGTTGATTACCGATCTTTGATGCATGTGGGATAAAGTGTTTCTCCATAAAATTGATAAATTTATCCATTTTTGTATTTCCCCCTAATTAAAAATAATCATAAAAACTTTGTCGACCTTTTGGAAAAATTTCAGCCGTAAACCCTTTCGCAGCTGTGACTTTGCCAAGAAAAACTCCTTCTGCTAAAGTCAACTCTCCCAATAATAATTCGCTCCACCCATGAATGGATGCTTTGATATCGCCTGCTTCATGTACTTTTTGACAAGTCCCCTGACTGACTAGCCAGCAACCAACATTCCAAGGACATTCCTTATCTTCAGTTACTTCTAAAATAATTTCTTTTTGGTTTATTGGAAGTTTCGGTAATAATTGCTTAATGTCGATAATTCGACTCATCATATAAGGTTCTAGAGTAATTTTAAGCTGCTCTTGTTCACGAAAACATTTTTCAATAAGTTCATGGACAGGTGCATAATAAAGAAATTCTTCAAATGATGAGACGTGGGATTTTAAGTACGTTAATAATTTTCGCAGTGCGAGTTCGTTTTCATAAGCAAGCTCATCTACTATCAGTGTGCTGCCTTGCATTCGATAAATAATGTAACCTTTCGCTTCACCAGCATCATCGTAAGCAACGGCATAAAATCGATGTGAATAATAATGATCTAGTCGTTCCCACCACCAGTCTTCACGTATCACTGTTCCATTCTGCTGTTGTTTCAATAAGCGCTGATAAATCGATTGGATCACCAGCTTCATCTGCTGCCAGGTTCCGCGTTTGACATTCCCCCTTCGTTCACTTGGTAAATAATTAAAGGCTAATGCTGGAATACGATAGATTTTTCTACGACTAGTCGGCTCGTATCCAAATTGACGATAAAAACTTTCAGAAAAAGGAGCAAGCTGGGATACTGCTACACCTTGTTCATAAAGATCCGTCAAGAGTTCAGGCATAATATTACTAACGCTGCCTTGCCCTCGATATTCTGGATAACTGCTGACATAACCAACACCGGCCATTTTAACTCTTTCATTAAAAAGTTGAATTTCAAAATGATTCGCCATGACCAAACTTGTTAATTCATCATCGTGATACATGCCATAACTATCAGCATGTTCATAACGTGATAAGAAAAGCGGATCATCGATGATTGGTTGTTGTTTCCTAAAAGCGTATTCAATTAAACCTGTGATCGCTTTCAACGATGCATGATCACGAGCTAATTTCACGGGATCACTTCCTATTCGTTACCCAAACGTTTGTATAGATCAACGACTTCTTTTGCCATGTCGTTAAAGGTAATACTCGTCATTAAATGATCTTGACTATGAACAGCCAAAAGTGTCACGGTCATTGGATTTCCACTAGCTTCTTCAGTCAACAGACCTGTTTGAGAATGATGTGCTTCTACTAAAGCTTGATCCGCTGCCTCAAGTTTTTCCTGTGCCAAAGTAAAGTTACCATCTTTAGCTGCTTGAATTGCTTCCATGGCATCGCTTTTAGCGTTACCGGCATTGATAATCAAGCCCATTACTGCTTCTAATTGTTCCTGACTCATTGTTTCGCTCATTTGCTTAGCTCCCCTTTAATTTCTTACTTCATTAGGCTTAGTGCAGTACCTAAAACAGCCTCACCATTCATCATGCCGTAATCTTTCATATCAATAACGTCAACTGGGATACCTTTATCCGCTAATTTTGTTTCAAATTGGCTCTTCATAAAACGAACTTGTGGGCCTAATAGTAAAACATCTACTGGTTTGCTTGCATCTTCTAATTTTGCATCCGCTTCCGAAGCTGAAACTGCGAAAATATCTGATTCTAACCCTTGAGCTTCAGCAGCTTTTTCCATTTTTGTAACTAATAAACTAGTGCTCATTCCTGCCGCACAAACTAACATAATTCTTTTCATATCTGACACTCCCTAATTTTTTTATTGTACACTTTATATAAAGCAATTCGCGTGCCAACTTTTTTCGTGCACACAAGCTGCTGTGATAAGGTTTTCAATTTACACACAAAAAAACTAGGATTACACACTGTGCAATCCTAGTTCAATTCGATTATCTTCTAGCGTCTTAACAATGTAGGCAATATCATCTTCTGTAAAACGTACACCGAACTGTTTTTCGATCATGGAGAGATTAGCAGCCGTTTGATTGAATCGCAAACGATGCTGTTGATGAAAATATTTTACATTCTCAAATGGCGGCCGCTCTTCGTTTTTCTTGATTTTGTCTACTAAGAAAGCAATATGCACACTCAGTGCTTGTATCGCTGTATTCTCGATGATCAGCTCTTGATCTTTGCGAATCATTTGCAGTACGTCGTCAATCAGTAAGAATAATGTCTTAACATCCAGTTCTGGAGAAAAGTTTTTTGTTAATGAATCAACCATCTCTGGCAGGGTAATGGTACTTCCTAACAAATCTTGAAATTCTAAGATTTTATCGCGTTTAAATAGATTCATCGCTGGAATAAATGGGATCTTTTGGTAATGGATCTCCATAGTGCCGACGATTGCCACGATATCTTTATGAGTGATCAACTGATCAATTCGATGCTTAAAGCTTTCTCGTTCTAAGGATTGCATTTGAATGATCTCAAATTCCTCTAAATTGACGATTTGCGAAACAACCTCATTTAATCGCTTAGAAACACCCTCACCAGTAAAGCAGGCGACGATGATCACTTTCTTTTCATCCTTTTGCGTAGGTTCTTCAAGACGAACCATTGTTTGGAACATAGAAATGACACTTGTGTAAATTTCTTCTAACGAACGCCCTAATGTTGCTAAACGCAAGCTTTCCAGCACCAGCATTGTACTTGCCATAGAAATTACTCGAGTTCGGATACCCATCTCATGAAAGATCAGATTTCCAAAATTATTCGGCGATCCCATATCTGTCAATAAAATGATACCCTCTGAAAACTCCTCTTGTTTTCCTTGAATATAATTTTTGATCTGACCATACATTGCCTCTGTTCGTAAAGTCAGCGGCATATTAAAGGCAATACCATTGGAGGTTCCCAAAAGCTCCTGCACCGTCTCCAGCATACTGGAAGCAGTTGATTTACCATGCATGACAACTAATACTGCTACTTGTCGTTCGTCGACCTTTTGTGTCTCTTGATTATCCATCGTTAAAAACATCGTGATAAATCCGATTTCATCCAGCGGAATCATGATACTGTAGGCTTCCTCAATACGATTGGAAATTTCGATCGCCAATTGAAATTCTTTGGAATAGTTGCGGCGAATGCCATTTAAATTAGGATGTGAAATAAATTGATTGCCGCGAATTCGTTCAATCGTTGAATTGATGTGCAAAGCAAAAGCAAAGCGAACCTTTTCATCGTACTCACGATTCATTTGTACTGACGCAAAATCATAGAGATCATTCACTAATTTCCATAGATCATCAGAAATAATTTCCCGATAAGCATTGCTATGAGAAAGCTCTTCGACATAGGTTTCAAAATATTGATCAACATCATTGGAAATCAATTCTTCTAAATCAATCTCTGATAGGTTTTCACGACCAAGTTTTTCCAATTTATAGGTAATTGAATGGTAAACTTCCATGTCTTTATTAGGGTCTTGACCCCAAACAACTTCTTCAGTGCCTGGCTTCAAAGTCAAATAGAGGTTTCGCTTATCCATAAATGGCATCAGCTTGTCTTGAACCTCATTCATACGCAGCAAGCCTTTTTGTACGACCAGCGGCAGGTCTTCTTCTACGATCATTAATTTTTCTGATTCACTATTGGTTTGGTAGTGGAGGAAGGCTTTGGCGCAGACTAATTTTAAGTCACGTTTTAGCTGACCGATATTTCCTTCTGCATTATATAGAAGAAACGCTAACAGACTCCGCTTATCAATCGCAATCTCCTGCATTAATCGATTGGCTTCTTGTTGAAGAAATTCCTTAATGATTGCCAAGCGTTCATCCAAAGAGCGCTCAGCTAAAGAGGGCAACTCAATTTGCATTGGGATACGTCTGTTGAAGGTAGATAGGAACATTGAGCTGGTTTCTGTTGTTGCTCCGATAATTTGTACAGAGGCTTGTTTTTCTTCGCCATCGCCTAATGAACGAAAAGTTCCCTTATCAATGAAGGTAAAAAGCATTTCTTGTCCTTCTGGAGGCAAGCGATGAATTTCATCCAAAAATAAAATACCACCGTTAGCTTGTTCCATTAGTCCAACTCTTGTTTCTTCTGCACCGGTGAAGGCTCCCCGCTTCACACCGAAAATGTGACCATAAAGCAGCTGTGGGTTTTGCGCATAGTCTGCACAATTGAAAGTAATAAATGGCGCATTTTCATCTAAGACCTTAGCTGAAACAGCAAAACGATACATACATTCCGCAAACATTGTCTTACCCGTTCCAGTCTCGCCAAAAATAATCGTATGCAACCCCCGAGGTGGGTATAAAATAGCCGCCTTTGATTTTTGAATCTGACTCTTTAAAGAATCTTCACGCCCGATTAAATTATCAAAATTAATATGTTGCTCGGTAGAAACCGTTGCGATTTGGAATTTCACCGGACGTCCATCAATTTTTTTAACTGTTCCGTCTTTAGTTAGTTCATTTAGATAACGGCTGACATTTGTACGGTCAACCCCCATTTGATCTGCCAATTCTTGTGCTGTCTGTTCGTTAGGATTTGCTCTCAATGCTTCTAGTACTTCATCTTTTCTCGATTTCAAAAAAATCCCTCCCGAAAGTGGTATAAACCATTTATATTGTAAACCTTTTCTTTTTGAATATCTACTAATTATCTTTGAAAAATCAGTTCCATCTAATGAAATGATTTGGTAATTTTATCCAATTCTTGTAAGATTTCTTTTTCAGAAACGTCACTCATTAAATAATGCTCCAGCAGCCCGACAATCCCATTGGCGTAGAAAATACTTGTCAGATATGAATGATCAGTCAGCTGCTCCATTAAATAGTCAATTTGATACTGAGCAAAAAATCCCTGTTTATCTGCATGAACTAGCCGCTTCAATTGTTCACGATGATCCGTGATATATTCAAAAGTCTTTCCTAACTTACGCTGACTATTCGTTTCACCGTTATCCTCGCAATATTCGACTAATTTCTGCATTTCATAAGCGATGCTTTTTTCAAGTAAATCGTCTTTGTCGATAAAATGGAGATAGAACGTTCCACGATTAATATCAGCTACCTGACAAATTTGACTGACCGATATTTCTTCATAGCTTTTTTTCGTTAAAAGTTGGTAGAAAACTGCTGTAATTGTCGTTTGTGTTTTTCGTTTTCGTCGATCCATTATTATACTCCGATCATTCATTAACTATTATTCATTTAGTCATAAATATAAATTTTGGTGCGTGAAACTTTTGAATAGTCCTCTTATTATAATGCACACGAGTTGATTAATCAACAGATGTTGATTTTTAAGAAAAAAATGAAAACAGTGATCTACGGTTTTTTTATTCAATAAAATACCTTAACTTATACATTTAGGTAAAGAAAAAGTCAGCGATTTTATTTGTTTTAAAACTAAATAAACCGCGAAGACTACTCCGTCTTCGCGGTTTATGCCTAATCCTTATTTTCCATTGCTGCCTTTAATGCTGCAGCTAATGGACTTTCTTGTGGTTCCTCTTGATCATTGATTTTTTTCAATAAACGACGTTCTTCATGCTTCGTCATTTTCTTAGAACGTTCCTTCTTATCTAGCATTTTTTCTGTCGTTCCATCGTATTTACAACGGAAGTAAGAACCGTTCTTTCCATCAATGATCTCCATCTTGCGGTGACATTGCGGGCAGCGATGATTTGATACCTTTGGATCTTTACGGCGGCGATAATTACACTCTGGATTGGTACAAATGTAAATTTTTCCATCTCGAGTATTCTTTTCTCGTAGTGGCGAACCACATTCTGGACATTTCTTCGCCGTAATAGAGAAATCCTGATATTTTTTATCGCTGTGCTTCACTTCACTGACTAGCTTCTTCGTGTCTGCTTCGATTTCTTGTAGAAATTGTTTGCTGCTATATTTCCCATTAGCGATTGACTCTAATTGCTTTTCCCACTTTTCTGTCAGCTCCGGCGTCACTAGCGAGGGATTTACTAATTCCAGCAACTGCTTGCCTTTTGGTGAAACTAATAAGCCTGTGTTGGTCCGTTCCATCAATTCCGATTTAATCAGTTTTTCAATGATTTCCGCGCGAGTTGCTGGCGTTCCTAAACTATGCTTTTCCATTTGAGCCAGCAATGTTCCTTCATTCAAAGGTTTTGGCGGTGTAGTTAAGGCTTTTTCGATCGTAAAATTCGGTACGATCTTCATACCAGCTGTCCATTGAACAGCTTTTTTGACTTCTTCTGTAGGTTTCCAACCAGCTACCAAGATCTTGCTGTGACGGAAGGTGAATGTCTCCTTCTGGAAAGTTACCGTTACTTTTTGCTGACTCTCCTTATGGGCATCGGCGAATAATCCTAAAAATCGCGTCACGATCATATTGTAAATTCGTTGCTCATCAGTGGTTAACTTCTCAAAGCGTGGACGCTGTTCAGTTGGAATCAGTGCATGATGATCCGTCACCTTGTTATCCTGAAATACACGTTTCTGCTTCACTTGTGCTCCATTTTTAATGTAAGTTTTAACCTCTGGCGCAAAATCACTGACTGCTTGTAACCGTTCCTTCATCGTTGCTTTCATATCATTGGTTAGATACTTGCTGTCTGTCCGTGGATAGGTCACGATTTTGTGCGTCTCATATAAGCTTTGAACTAGCGACAAGGTTTTCTTTGCTGAAAACTGATAGCGGGCATTGGCTTCCCGCTGAATTTCAGTTAGATCATATGGTAACGGTGCTGGTTCTGTTTTTTCTTTTTCTGTAATGTCAGTGACTGTCCCTTTTTGCTGTGACAGCTCTTTGACTAATTTTTCTGCTGCTTCACGTTCCGTAATGCCATACGGATTCTTTTGATTGAGTTTAGCTTTCTGTCCATCCACCTCTAATGAAATGACAAAATAATTTTGGGGACGGAATTTTTCAATCTTCTTTTCTTGCTGTCGAACCATCGCAAGTGTCGGCGTTTGTACCCGACCCGCTGAAAGATTATCTTCATATTTTACAGTCAACGCTCGTGTAACATTCAAACCCACAAGCCAATCTGCTTTTGCTCGTGCTAAAGCAGAGTAATACAAATTGTCATACTCTTTCGCCGGCTTTAGATTTTTGAATCCATCCTTGATCGCTTTAGTCGTTTGTGAGGAAATCCATAATCGTTTGACTGGTTTTTCAAACCGCACATACTCTAAGATCCAACGTGCAACCAGCTCTCCTTCACGTCCAGCATCAGTGGCAATAACTGCCTCTGAGATATCTTTTCGTTTCGCCAGCTGCTGGATTGATTTCAGTTGTCCACGTGTTTTTGGTAGTGGTTTAATCCCAATATATTTGGGAATCATCGGCAATGTTTCCATCTGCCAGCTTTGCCATTCCTTATTTAGATCCTCTGGCATTTTCAGGCTCAATAAATGACCAAGGGCCCAAGTCACGACAACATTGGGTCCTTCAAAGTAATTTTTATTCTTTTGATTGGCGTTAAGCACCTTGCTCAAGTCTCTTGCAACGCTTGGCTTTTCCGCTATAATTAGCTGTTTCATAAAATTCCTTTCTGCTGTCAACCGTCAACGGCTGCTCGTCTTTTAATAACGCAAGACCCCAATACTGCTGCAAATAATCATCACACTCTTCACACCAGCGTTCGTCTTGGTCTTTCCAAAATGCACTTAAAAAATTATGTTTCGCATTACTATATGTATTGGTTTTTTGGAGCTCGCTCCAACGATGTTCATAATATGCTACAGCCGCGTCAAAATCTTCAAAAGTTGCGGTTTCTTGAATATCTTCTTGCCATTCTTCAAAGAACCACCAAGGTTCATTATCTCCATACATTGTTATTACTTGATACATCCCGTTACCCTTCTTTCCATCTCAATCATAAGTATCATGAAATAAAAATTCAAGAAAAATGTTTCCAGCTGATACAGGATCTTGAAAAAGTTCGTTCTCTACGATCCTTTTTCAGAAAAATATTGCTTTTTTCTTAATTCTATCGTAACACAAAGCGGCGGGATTTTACATGGTCCTTAAGAGAGTTATAATGTAAATTGGATTTATTTGCTCTGTTTTTCGCAGGTGCTTTTTTTTGCTTTCCAGAGATTAGCAAAATGGCCGGCTACGGAGCTTTTTGAATTTTTACATCAAAAGAATTTATTCTGTAGTTCATAAATAACCGCAAGTTTTATAAAATTGAAAGAAGGCCTTTTTAGTTTGAGTAAAATCAAAAATTCATTATTTCAACCTCGACCCACTTGGCAAAAGAATTTGATCGTTTTATGGTTTGGCACATTTATGGCCGGCATTGGATTTAGTTTGGTCATGCCCTTTATGTCCTTATACATTGACTCATTAGGAAGTTACAGCAACCAGCAATTAAACTTCTGGAGTGGAATTACCTTTTCTTCAACTTTTTTGATCACCGCGATTGTATCACCTTTATGGGGACGCTTAGCTGACCAAAAAGGACGTAAATTGATGCTATTGCGTGCTTCTCTTGGTATGGCAATTGTGATTAGCTTGATGGGAACTGTGGGAAATGTCTATCAGTTGATTGGTTTGCGTTTACTTCAAGGTGTCTTTTCTGGTTATATCAGTAACGCCACAGCCTTAGTCGCAACTGGAACTCCACGAGAAAAAAGCGGACAAGTCCTCGGAACTTTAGCAACTGGTGCTGTCACCGGCAACTTACTCGGTCCATTAGTAGGCGGTGTTACTGCCTCAATTTTCGGCTATCGTCTGACCTTCTTTATCACCGGAAGTATTTTGTTTTTAGTCTTCTTGCTTAGTCTCTTCTTCGTTCATGAAGAATTCACCCCCGTTGAGAAAAACGATATGCTTCCTGCGAAAGAGATCTTTCATAGTTTGAAATATCCCCACGTTGTAATCGGTATGTTCGTTACAACCCTGATTATTCAAGCTTCAAATAATTCGATTAGTCCAATTATTAGTCTTTATATTAGACAATTGATGCACAATCATGGAAACGTCACACTCGTCAGCGGAATTATTGCTTCAATCCCGGGAATCGCTACTTTGATTGCAGCACCGCGTTTTGGTCGCTTGGGGGATAAAATCGGCAGCGAAAAAATTCTAGGTATCGGTTTAATCTTTGCAATGCTGGTTTTCTTGCCAATGTCTATCGTTACAAATGTTTGGCAATTGGCCTTTTTGCGATTCTTAGTTGGAATCTCTGACGCTTGTCTTCTGCCTGCTGTACAGGCCCTGATCACGAAGTATTCGCCGCAAGAAGCTGCTGGAAGAATATTCAGTTACAATCAATCCTTCCAAGCTGCCGGTAATGTTGTTGGACCGATGATCGGTTCTAGCGTTTCTTCGATCTTTGGATATCGAGGGGTCTTTATCTCAACCTCAGCTCTTGTGTTGACCAACTATCTATTGGTACATCGCAATACAAAAGAAATCAGCGAGAAGCTGCATCAAAGTCATCAAACGCATTAATTTCCGAGACTTCGAGACTTATTAATGGCAACTTTTTGAGTAGTTTTCTATACTAAGAAAGAATATGAATGAAAGAAGTGAAGAACATGCTTGAGGGACAACTAAAATTTCTCGACTTTTTCCTGAACAATACAATTGAAGGAAAAGAAGAGCAAGCAAAGGAAATCTTGGTTAAAAGCTTTGCGGATCAAGAAACCAATGCTTTAAGCTTAGAAGAATTTAAACAGCTACAGGAAAAGCTCTTTCCTTTGATCAAACCTGAAAAACTGAATGAAGTTAAAGTTGCAATGGCACATTTCGCTCAAAGTCTGGCATAGAAAAAAATCACCATCAAAATTTCGGTCTTTTTCAAAATTCAGAAATAGCACAAAAAAAACTAAAAGGAAGGTTCCCCTCCCTTTTAGTTTTTTTGTGTTATTTGTCACCTAAGATTAATCGCTTGATAATCTCATATAACAAAATGGTTACAGTTCTATACATTAAATATATTGTAATTCTTTTGTTTCTTGATAGGCATGATCAATCAACCCGCCGCCGAGACATTCCATACCATCGTAGAATACAACCGCTTGGCCTGGAGTAATTGCACGAACAGGATCATCAAAAATTACTTCCGCACGATCACCATCCAATAAACGAACCGTTACGGGTACATCTTGCTGACGGTAACGGAACTTCGCTGTGCATTTAAATTCCTTTGGCCGATCTTCATTCGTTGTGAAGTGGATTTCACTGGCATCCAAGCTTGTCGCATATAGTGCTTCATGATGGAAACCTTGACCAACATACAATGTATTGGTAGATAAATCCTTGCCGACGACGAACCATGGATCATTGGTTTTTCCGCCGCCACCGATACCTAAACCTTGACGTTGGCCGATTGTGTAGTACATCAATCCATCGTGTGTACCTTTTTCTTCCCCATCTAAAGTCACCATCTTGCCCTTTTTAGCTGGCAAGTAATTGCTTAAGAATTGTTTGAAGTTCTTTTCCCCGATGAAGCAAACACCGGTTGAATCTTTTTTCTTGGCAGTAGCTAAGCCAGCTCGTTCAGCGATTGCGCGAACTTCTGGTTTTTGCATACCGCCTAAAGGAAACATAGTTTTTGCTAATTGTTCTTGCGAAAGTTGACTCAAGAAATAGGTTTGATCCTTGTTGTTGTCCACACCACGTAGCATGTGAACCACACCGTTTTCGTCTTTTTCGACTTGAGCGTAATGTCCGGTTGCCACATAATCCGCACCTAGTTCCATTGCGTAATCCAAGAAAGCTTTGAATTTGATTTCCTTGTTACACATCACATCTGGGTTCGGTGTGCGGCCTGCACGGTATTCCGCTAAGAAATATTCAAAGACTCGGTCCCAATATTCCTTTTCGAAGTTGACAGAATAATAAGGAATCCCGATTTGGGCAGCGACTTTCGCCACGTCCTTATAATCTTCTGTCGCGGTACAAACACCATTTTCATCAGTGTCGTCCCAATTTTTCATAAAAATGCCGACTACATCGTACCCTTGCTCCTTTAACAACAAAGCAGTTACGGATGAATCGACGCCGCCGCTCATTCCTACGACGACTCTTGTGTTGCTGTTAGACACAGTATCACCATCATTTCAAAATAGATTTCCGAAAACTCTACGATTTGAAGGTCGCAACTTTTCAGTATGACGAATTATACAACATAAATCTTAAATTTTCGATAGATAATTCTTCAGAAAAATTTTATTTGTCTTTTTGTATTGTTTGTATTAATATATACAATACAAAAGGGAGTGAGCATATGATCTTAGAAATTGATCCTCGTTCTGAAGAACCCATTTATTTACAACTACGTAAACAAATCATTATCGGCATCGCTCAAGGTGAATTGCAGCCAAATGAACAGTTACCGACAGTCCGTCAATTTGCGGATGAACTAGGAGTAAATACAATGACTGTTTCAAAAGGCTATCAGCAACTGCGAGAAGAAGGCTACCTGATCACTGATCGTCGTAAAGGAACATTGGTCGCTCCTTTGCCGGTTGCCGCTAAAAAAACTAACGAAGAAAATTTAACATTACTGTTAGCAGAACTTTATTTAGCTGAACCTGATGAAAAAGCAATCCAAGAAAAAGTTCAACAGATTTTGACGAGTTTCGGAAAGGATGAGCGCTGATGTTATCTCCTATTATTTTAGTCATATTGATTTCTTGTAACTTTATCATGGCGTTTACAAATTCTTTAGCCGCTAAGCCGCACAATTATGTTATCGTGGAAAACACCTTTCCTGCTGATAAAATCAATGATCCGCTAGTACTAGTTTTCAGACAAAATTATCGAAAGCGTCAATTTCAACTGGCGTTTCTATTGACTATCTTAGACTTAAGCTTGTTGATCCCTATGAAGGATTCTATTTTTATGCTGCTGTTTTTCATCCTTCTTTATATCACAATCGGTGCTGGATACTTCTTGCAAATTCGTTATATCCGTAAAGGGCATCAATTAATTGTAGACAATAACTGGCAATTAACCCAGCAGCCAATACAAGTCGATACCAAGCTTGTACTTGAGAAAAACCAAAAGCTTGTTTCTCCTTGGTGGTTTGTTCTTTCATTTGTACTCCTGTTTTTATTGACAGTACTTCTTCACCCGCGAGAAATGGGAAGTCTGACTTGGATTCTATTCGGCACAAACATATTTGTTTTACTTTTGTTTCTGGCAGGTTGGTGGGCAATCAGTCGACTGCCTGTGCGAGCTTTGACCAATGATTCAAAAATCAATCGGCAATATAACGATCTGACGAAATTTTACTGGTCAGCATTTATTACAGGTACAAGCTTCTTTGTTCTGTTGATTATTTATCTGCCTTTGATTACTTTGGAATCTAGTCCACGCCTCTTTAACCTATTGACGATTATTGAGTTCTTGGCGATTTTCCTTTTCTGCGGCTTTACCTTGTGGTGGCTGATCCGTTTGCGTAACAAACAGGATCAGTTATTGACACAAACACCCAGCTTTCGTTATACAGGCGATGATTATTATTGGCGCTATGGGATTTACTACAACCCTGATGATCGTCGATTAATGGTTCCTGACCGTATCGGTTTGAATATCACGGTGAATTTAGCACGAATTGGTGGAAAAATTTTTATCGGCTTGCTGCCTATAGTTCTGATAGGTGCTATGGTGATCACCGTTGTTCCTTTATACATTTTAGACTATCATCCCGATCCATTAACCTATGAAATAAAGCAGGAAAGTGTTATTTTGGATGGCCCATTCTACCGGGAACGAAAAATTCCCTACAAGGATATAAAAAAAATGGCTCTGATTGAACGCTTACCACGTGTTGGTATGAAAGTGAACGGACTGGCAACGGAGAATTACGCCATCGGCAGCTTTAAAGTTGCTGGAAAATCCGCCTCTCTTTTCGTGGACTATCAATCAAAACCAATTTTACAAATTCAGACAAAAAATCGAGATTACTATTATACCAACACAGATCCTACTGCTACCAAACAGCTTTATCAAGAAGTTAAGAAGAACCATCAATAAATAAAAAATGATCCCACTCCATTTGCATGAAGTGGGATCAGTTTTTTTATTCAACGACGCCAATCCGATTGATTGGCCAGAAAACAAATTTTACATTAGTCAAAATATCCTTTTGATCGATCATCCCGATGATTCGTCCATCTTTTGAGATACGTCGGTTATCTCCCAGAACAAATAATTGTCCATCAGGAACTCTTTCGTAGCCAAACAAACTTTGCAGATCGAAATCAAAGGTCAATGGCTGACCGTCCGTCAATTTGCCTTTATACTCTTCTAAATATGGCTCATCATATTTCTTTCCATTAATGTAAAGCTGGTCGTCTTTGTAAGCGACGGTATCTCCAGGTAAGCCAATCACACGTTTCACATAATCAGTTCCCGGGTCATCCGGTGCTGGAAAAGTTACCACATCAAAACGATTGATCTCCGCATGTTTCAATCCAAACAGCCGCTCACCATCATTCAGGTTAGGCTTCATTGAATCTCCAATCGCCTCTACAGGTGAAAATACGTAATGCCGTAACGCGATTACCGCACCTATCATAACAACATATAAAAGAACCGTTTTCGCAATTTCTTTAACCTTCACTTTTTTCCTCCCTTATTTAAATATCTCGTATGATCTTTATATTTAATTTACCATAGCAGCTCCGTCATGAAAACAGCCCGTTGCCTTTTTAAGCATTTATTCACTATCAGCATAGTCGTTAAAAAAAGACATCGATTTCTCGATGCCCAGGCTTATTTTAATTTTTTTATCTCTGCTTCTTTGTAATCCGCGATCTCATCGATCAGATTTTCTGAGATAGGTGTGCCAAAAGGTAACGGATCTCTCAAAAAACCGCGTTCCGGTGCATCGACCCCAACATTAATGTCTTCAGCAATCGGCATACTATAGTTGTGAATGTGACCATGAAGGTTGCGAATGTTTAATGTCTTTCCGAGAAGCATTGGATAATGAGTCAAATAATACTGATGATGATTAAATTTTACAATTGCTCCAACATCATGGAACTCAAATTTGTTCTCTCCATTTGCAAGTTTAGGATCATGGGCAGCTAAATATCTAAAAAAGGTCCGTGAATCATGATTCCCTTTGATAAATACAATTTTTCCCGTTAACTGCACTAATTGCTCTAAAATATCCTTAAAACCCTTTTCATATAATGGGTGCATTGCAACATCACCTAAATGATAGACTGTGTCCTTCTCGTTGACAACATTGTTCCAAGCAGTAATCATTTGCTGATTCATTTCTTCGACAGAATCAAATAGACGCGGCGCAAAGTCATTATCGCCTAAAAGATTTTCGTGAAAATAATGGGTATCTGATATAAAATATTTCATTCTAATCACCTACAAAACGAATTCTGATTCATATCTTTATTTTACCATCTCTGCTAAAAAAAAGCGCTGCTTGAGAAAAAGTCAGATTGACAAAGCAGGGAATAAAACTGACAGCTAACAGGCTTATCTGTTTTCTTCTAACAAAGCAAACTGTGAAAAGTTTGACTCACAGCTAACTCGAACAATGGGATTAACTTTTTCAAAAAGCAAAAAAGTTAATTCTATTCTCATCACGCCTATCATCGCACTAAACATCTTGAGAAATAATTTATGCTAAGTCCATTATTTTACTTTCCAACTAATACAAACTGCAAAAAGTGCGACTAAGAAAACCTCAGGAGAAAACCGCTCCTGAGGACTTTTTGTTTAGATAAATCATTTTATTGTCGATCACTGATTCTAAATTCGTATCCAAGTACGTTCTTATAGTATTCTGGATACATCTCTCCACCACATTTTTCGCAATCAAATTGCGGAGCGTTCTCAGGATCAAATGCAACATCTCCTGCATCCAAAAATTGAACTACTTCCTTTGGAATTTTTTCCTTTATCCCACATTCAAGACAAATGTAATGAACCACTCCATTGGAATCGAAGTTTTTTAAAAGCTGCTTCTTTTTCTTTTTCATACTTACGTTTCGATGCTTCTTCCCCAATTTTTTTATTCTCCTCTCGCATGAATCGTTCCGATTCTTTATTCTTCGCATATTTCACTACAAGTCGTCCATTTTTAGACACACTAACTCCACTAAATTCATAATATTCGCCACATCTAGTACATTCCAATGGATTTACTCCGAATTCTTCGGCTATTCGTTCACACCATGATTTTGGTTTAAGTGCTTTCTTCACATTCACAAGCATTCGTTGAATCTCTTTCTGGTAATTACTTAATACTTTTTTCATGATTGTCTTGATCCGCCGACTATAAATGCCGTATCTACGAATTGTTTTGAACTGGTTCTCTGGAATATGACGAATCAGTGCACCAATAAATTCCTCTGCCGACATCGTCTTTATCTTATCCGTGTTAGTTCGTTTATCATGATACTGAAACATCACTATTTTCCCATCGTACAAAAGGATACGATTTAAAGCAATGGGACCACGTTTCATATAACGACTGATATATTCTAATATCTTTTTGAGAGAAGTTCGGCTCCTTTTGGGTGCATGCACGTAAAAACCCTCTGCATTTTTCGTGTACGCCGCTTGTAAAAGCGGCTGGACTCGTGCCTTATCCCATTGGGATAAGGTTCTTCGAATGAGCTTTAGGACCGCATTCTGCCAATATTTCCTCAACATTGCGAACGGAAAATAGTCATAGTCCTTCCATTTTCCATCCTTCGTCAGTCCACCCATGGTGACGACTAAATGAACATGCGGATTGTATTCTAGCTGAGAACCGAAGGTGTGGAGTGTTGCCACAACCCCAGCTTGTATATGGTGCTTTCTAAAAAAATCTAATAGTATCCGTGCAGCTTCATCCATTAATCCTTTTAAAAGCTCCTTACGATACTTCTCCTTCAGAAAAATCTCACGTAAACCTTCATCGATCGTGAAGATGACGTGTCGATGCGTCACTGTAAACAGATCATTCGCCGCAACCTCTGCCCACCGTTGACTTTCCCCAGTTGCACAAGTTGGACAAAATTTCCCTTTACAACGAAAAGCCACTTTCTTTACATCATGGCATCCTTCACAGACAAATAGACGATAACCTTTTTTAAGGTCACCACAATCGCGAAACTTCTTCACTTCTCTTTTCACAACGGATCGAATCCTTCTTGTGTACCTTTGATTGAATTTCTCCCAGTTTTGATATTCATCAAAGAAAATGGCGTGTAAAATATTGGGTTTCATATCTCCAGTTTAATAGGAAAAAGACCAGATGAAAAGCGGTCAAAAGATTGATGTATCAATCCTTTGACCGCTTAAAATGTTATACTTCCTTTAATGTTGACAAAAACAAGGCTGCCAGTTTATACCTGGTAGCCTTGTTTTTGTAAAATTGCTTGATATTTCATTTTAATAATTGTGATGACCGCCTCAAGTTGTGTCAGATCTTCTACTTTGGTCGCATCGAATTCTCTTGTTCGTTTAAAGGATTTTCCTGTATCAATCAAATGAAAGATCTGGTTCCAACGTTCAAATTCAGAAAGATTATTGAGATTTGCAATCGGAAACGCTGCTCCATCACAAATTTCCCACAAACGGAAGATCAAAAAAGCTGTATCGACCACTTCCATTTTTCTTTTTTTCTTTTTACATTGAATGATAACCTTTTCAGGATTATATTTTAGGTACCAATCTAACAGAATAAAAAAAGCTTCCCAGCGATAGCTATCGCGGAACATCTTTTGTGTGTCGGGCATGTCACGAAAAATCAGAGGAATCAAATATTTTTTCTTATATTTCAAACAAGGAATCCCATCGATAAAGTAGTCTACATAGCGAGTTAGATAACTATTCCCTTCATAATCACTGATATAGTAATCTTCGACACCGTATTTTTTTAACTCTTTTGTCAGGTTGGCGCAGTCTTCAATTGAGACGGTCAGCCCCGACAAGAGACGGAAATCAGAAATAATCTTGTGATGCTCGATCGTTTGTATCTTGTGAACCAACTTCTCACCTTCATTTCCAACAATATTCTTACTATCAGTGTACCATAATCTTCTTAATTTGAAGCTTCTTAGCGTTAAAAAGATTCAGAAAAAAAGGTAAATATACTAAATTAGAAGTCGGATTATAATCGATGCCCCTTCGAATTAAGCGTTACCTAAAAATAATATCATTATTTTTAATGATTAAATAACTGATGCTTCTATTTCTTTTAAAATCCTTTTAGCAACCAACGCTTTTCCTCTACTTAAATAGAAAAAAGAAGAAGCTGTGACAAAAATCTTGTCACAGCTTCTTCTTTCGTACAAACGGTGTTCCAGAAATAGCTTCTGTCACAAGCTCTCTCTATGATTAAATTTCTTCTTTAACAAACAATCCGCGATCAATCATACCATCCATCAGAAAGTAAAATTTTTCTTGGACCATTTCTTGTTTTGCATCTTTGAAAATATCTACAGCTTTTAGTCCATTCGCTGTTGTCACTGACATCTTCAAGGTACTGATATCTTTTGCCACCGTAATTTTCAGCTTAAAGCCTTCTTTACTTTGGGGAGTTGCTTGCAATGGACGAATTAATTGGAAATTGCCAGAGCTTGTTTCTGTAAAGCCGTTGTCACGCAATGTATACTTTTTAGCAGTAGGCGCTAATGCATATTGATATTTTGATCCCTTAATCGTTGCTGTCTTTGTAAATGCCATATACTCACCTCATCTTTTTCTTTCACTATTGATTATAAAGATAAGTATCAAGCATTTCAATCCAGATTATCTCTTCTTAGTCAGTTCCTGCAAACTGGTCACTAGCTGTTCTGCGAAATACTCGACTTGCTCCATCGTATTGCCATAGCCAAAGCTTACCCGTACGGATTCTTTTATTTCTGGAGCTTTTTTTCCGTACATTGCTTCTAAAACGTGGGATGGATCAATCGTTCCTGCTGTACAAGCAGATCCAGTGGAAACTGCGATACCTTGCAGGTCTAACTTCATCAGCAACAAATCATTATTGATTCCAGTAAAGCGCAAATTCAAAACATGCGGCAATTTATTATTCAAATCGCCATTCACCTGATGATCAATGTCTGCTTGATCCAATGTCGTTAACACTTTCTGGGTAAACTGTTCATACAACTCACGTCGTTTTTCCCGTTCTTCTTCTGTTAACAATTCAACAGCCTTTGCCATTCCGCAAATGCCAGCTAAATTCTCCGTTCCCGCGCGGCGTTTTTCTTCTTGCTCGCCGCCATGAAGCAATGGCGCTAATTGGGCTTTATCGCTTTTGAACAAAAAGCCGACACCTTTTGGTCCATTGATCTTGTGAGCTGAAATGCTTAGAAAATCAATGCCTAGCTCATGAGGACGAATAGACTGATTTCCATAAGCTTGAACCGCATCGGTGTGGAAATATGCCGGATGATCCTTCAAGCGTTCTCCAATCTCTTTGATAGGCATTAAATTACCGATTTCATTATTGCCGTACATAATTGAAACTAAGATTGTATCTGGACGCAAGCTGGCATCTAAATCCTCTAAAGAAATATTTCCTTTGCGATCTACCGGCAAATACGTTACTTCAAAACCTTGTGTTTCTAAATATTTCATTGTATTGATCACCGCTGGATGTTCAATCTGCGTCGTAATCAAGTGACGGCCTTCCTGCTGGCGAGAAAAGGCTGTTTCCAAAATCGCGGTATTGTCACCTTCTGTCCCGCCACTATTAAAGATAATTTCATGATATTTTACGCCGAGACTTTTACCGATGACTTCCCTCGCCATTTCCAATTTCCCAGCAGCTTGCCGACCAAATAAATGAACACTTGATGGATTACCGAATGTTTCTGTAAGGATTTCCGTCATTGTTGCGACTACTTCTGGATGCATGGGGCTCGTTGCCGCATGATCTAAATATATATTTTCCACAAACTTTCGAACCTTTCCCTCTGCGAAGTTTATTTTAATCGAAAAAAAGAAAAGGGCAATGCTGCCCTTTTACTTAAAATCTTTTTGTTCCATCGTAAATAATGGGCTGACAGATTCATTTTCATGAATTCGTTTCACTGCTTCACCCATCAAATCTGAACAACTGATAATCGACAATTTTTTAGGATGGCGCTCAGGCCCAGTTAGAACAGAATCTGTAATACAAATGTCTTTGATGTCAGCAGCATCTAAATTTTCTTTTGCTGGAGGTGATAACAAACCATGAGAAGCACAAGCGACTACTTCCTTCGCGCCTGCCTTCCTTAACGTTTTCGAAGCATTGGAGAAAACTTCTCCAGTGTTCAAAATGTCGTCTACCATGATACAACAGCGACCTTCTACATCTCCGATCACATACCCAGAATCTGGATTGCCTTCTTCAGCGACATCCACGATCGCGATTGCTGTATCTAAATACTCTGCCAAACTACGGGCGCGTTGAACACCGCTGTTTTTGGGAGAAACTACAACATAGTCATCTCCCACCATTCCACGACGACGATAATAATGCGCAAACAATGGCATCGTAAATAAATTGTCAACTGGAATATCAAAGAAACCTTGGACTTGCACAGTGTGTAAATCAAGGGTCAATACTCTTGTTGCACCTGCGTCTGAAAGTAAATTCGCAATCAATTTTGCTGTGATCGGCTCGTGAGGTTTAGCTGTACGATCTTGTCTAGCATAGCCATAATACGGCAATACAACATTGATCGTTTTTGCACTCGCTCGCTTCAAAGCATCGATCATGATTAATAATTCTAAATAATAATCATTTACTGGCTCATTTGTGGATTGGACTAAATAAACGTCATATCCCCGAACGGTCTCCTCTAAATTAATCGAGATTTCTCCATCACTGAACTGTTTGACCGTACTTTTTCCTAACGGTACGCCACAGACATCGGCGATTTTTTCAGCCAACGGTCTGTTCCCATTAAGACTAAAAATTTTAAATTTATCCTTACTTTCTTCTGACATGGTGTCCCTCCAAGTATTTTTGTACCACCAGTTTAACATATTTTGAGTTATTTGCTGTAGATTTTACTTTTTCAATACGAGGGGAACAACTGATTGTTCGGATTTTGAGCAGAACGTCATTACTATTTTATCTGAGAGACCAATGAAATCGTGCCATTTCCCCACTCCGCCGGAATCACAGCCTCACTCTTTCCCCAATTATCATGAATCTTGTAAAATCTTTGTCCAGCTGAATTCTCCATAAAGCCATGAACGACGACCCAATGATTTTTATAACTGCTGCCCAGCAGCTGCAAAAGACCGATCATGACCGGCTCTCCAGCTGAGATTCGTTTAGTCACCCGCTGCCAAGAACCCGCGACGGTGCCTCTTGCTCGATAAGGAATCCGATAACAGCGAAAGAAACGATTCAAGCCAAGTGAAATCTGTAGCGGAACTGTGGGAAAATCAATCGGCTGTAATAAAGGCTGTAGCGCATGAACGAGCTCTTCGTTCTGAGGACTGTTCTTTTCTCGTAGACCATTTGGCAAGCAGTCTGCATCCAGCTGATCCTGCCAATAAGCCAACAATACACTACTAGCATAGGTGCCGCATAGAAATCCTCGCGGTGTCTTCCAGTCACGATAAATCTCAAAGCTCTCTAACTCGATCCACTGATTGATTGGATAATTCATTTTTTTCACCGCCAAATCATTTTCTTTTGTGTATCTTCTCAAGATATATCATAATGGATTATAACGGAAAGAACTAGAAAAAAGATGGAGGACACTATTTTGGACAAAACAAAAATCAAAGAAGATTTATATGAAGCAGTCAATGGTGAATGGATTGAAAAAGCGACAATCCCCGCAGACAAACCGGCAACGGGCGGTTTTCAGGATCTTGTGGATGGCATCGATGATCTATTAATCACTGATACAAAGAAAATGAGCGAGAATCCTTCCTTGATTCCCAATGATTTAATGAAGGAATACATCGCTTATTTCAATCTAGCCAATGATTATCAAAAACGCGATCAGGACGGTGCGGCACCTATGCTGCCCCTACTTCGACAAGTAGAAGCGTTAAAAGATTTGAATGACTTAGCAGAGCAATTAACTAACTGGGTTCTTGATGGACTGCCTTTACCCTTTGGCGTAGATGTAGACGCTGATATGAAAAATACTAAGATCAATGCTTTATTTGCTGGTGCGCCTAGCTTGATCCTACCAGATAAAACCTATTACGAAGCAGATCATCCGCAAGCGCCGCAGCTTTTGGCGATCTTTAAGGAAATGACGCTGAAATTATTCGACTTGGCTGGTTATGATGCTGCTGCAGCCGAAAAAATCACAGATGAAGCACTTCAATACGATAAATTGTTGGCGCCTCACGTAAAAAGTGCTGAAGAAAATGCCGACTACAGCAAAATGTATAACCCTGAAAGTGGTGAAGAATTTATCCAGCATAGCCAACACCTTGATTTGAAAAACTTATTAATCGGCTTAATCGGCGAAGTTCCAGAAAAGATTATTGTGACCGAGCCGGCGTTTTTCAAAAAACTTGATGAGTTAGTCAATCCAAAAACCTTCCAGCAAATGAAAAGTTGGATGCTGGTCATGACTCTTAATGCATTAACCGCCTATCTCAGCGAAGAATTTCGTCAAGTCGGCGGCATATACAGTCGTGCGCTTTCTGGTGCGCCCGAAGCTCGTCCACAGGAAAAAGCCGCCTTCTATCTAGCATCAGGTCGTTTTGATCAAATTATTGGCGATTATTATGGAAAGAAATACTTCGGTGAACAAGCCAAGAGAGATGTTGAACAAATGGTCCAACGCATGGTAGGCATTTATCAAGATCGCTTGAGCAGCAACACCTGGCTCAGTGAAGCAACTCGTGAGAAGGCCATCATTAAATTGAATACTCTAGGGATTCATGTAGGTTATCCAGAAAAAATCCCAGCAATTTATACGCATTTCAAAGTAACGACAGCAGAAGAAGGCGGAACACTGTTAAGTAATGCCTTGCACTTCAGTCATTTGAAACGTAAAGAGGATTTCAAAAAATGGAACCAGCCTGTCGAACGTGATGAATGGGAAATGAGCGCAGATACGGTCAATGCTTATTATCATCCATTCCGCAATATCATCGTCTTCCCAGCTGCGATTTTGCAGGCGCCATTTTACAGCTTGAAACAATCCAGCAGTGAGAACTTTGGCGGTATCGGAGCTGTGATCGCCCATGAAATCTCTCATGCCTTTGATAACAATGGTTCACTCTTTGATGAGTATGGAAATCTAAACAATTGGTGGACCGAAGAAGATCAAAAGCATTTCCAAGCGTTAGCGGATCAAATGATCGCTGAATTCGACGGTCTAGAAATCGCTGGCGGAAAGGTCAACGGTAAGCTGACAGTCTCAGAAAACATTGCTGATGCAGGTGGTTTGAGCTGTGCTTTAGAAGCCGCAAAGAAAGACAATAATGTGGATCTTGAAGGCTTCTTCATCAACTGGGCAACGATTTGGCGGATGAAGGCTCGGCAGGAATATACCCAATTACTCCTATCAATTGATGTCCATGCGCCAAACAAATTGCGAGCCAATGTCCAAGTGAAAAATCTGGCGGACTTCTATCAAACCTTCGACATCCAGCCTAACGATGCGATGTACTTGGCTCCTGAAAAACGAGTTAGTATTTGGTAAAACAATTTTTTTGCAACAAACGAAAAGGCAGCAGGAAGCTACGACAAGACTTTTGTCACAGCTTCCTGCTGCCTTTATTTTCTTTGTACATACTATTTAATCAAGCTTTTTCTTAATTCCTGTCCCCTCTTCTTCCGCTTCGAATGATTGATAATCTCTTGGCTAACGATTGATTCACACTCAGTCTCAACGATGTCTCGAAAACGGCGAACCCCGTTCTTTTGAAAAATCGTTAATCTCGTTAAAATTTCCATCAATGTAAAAAGTTCCTCGCACGACTTGCAGATGTCCGCATTTTTGCTAAAGGTCAGCTTGTGCTTCTTGCCATTGTCATCTTCAAAAACTGCTTTGAAGGAAAAATAAAAATCCTCCTTTTCCTCAAATGCCTTCTCACGGGATTTTTCAGACCAACTTTTTATCGCATAGGCCAATACTTCGTCAAATTTATCAAATGTAGGAGTTGAGGCAACGCGAAAATACTTCATATCCGGACGAACCAAACGCGTCATCTCAGAAAATTCCGCTCGACTCTTAAATAAACGACTTCGTACAATCTCCCATTCCTCGTATTCAAAGTAATCGTAAAAATATAGACAAAATTCACGCATTCTTTCACTTGGCCTACAGGTTAAAAAAATCTGGCGAATCAAATCCTTACACATGAGGGAATAATCCTCCATCATCATCGCATTGCGCACCAGAAGCGCCATTCCATACTCAATCACCACATCTGCATTTTGCGTTTCTTCGTAGTACTGACGAATTCTCGTTTCTAAAGATTCTCTTTTCATTTGAAACAATTGTCGTTCCTGTAACGGCTGCACGTTCATTCCCCTTTCTGTTTACAAAATACTACAATTTTTCGATCTCATGACGCATACGTTGAAGAAAAGCCGCATCGTCAGCTTCATCCACATAGTAAGTAGTCTTTCTTGTACCGCGGCATTCAGGAAATACCACTTCAGCAAACTTGCGAACACCATTTTCTTCAAAGATTGTTAGCTTTGTCAATATTTCTAACAGCACCAAGAGTTTCTTTCTCGGTATACTGATATCTGCATTTTGAAATTTTAGCTTGTGTTTTTTACCATGTTCGTCTCTGAAAACCGTATGGTACTCATAACCATATCGCTCCTTCTCAGGACGATTTTTTTCATCGTCAACCCAGTAGTTCTCATAAAGCCAATCCCGTTTTTTATTTGTAGGGGCAGATGCTGCTCGAACATACTTCGTTTCAGGTCTAATCCTTCGTGTCCTCTCGGAGAATTCGGCGCGACTTTTGAACAATCGATCCCGCACATTTTCCCACTCATTATAATCAAAGAAATCATAAAAATATAGACAAAACTCACGCATTTTATCTGTTGGTTCTTTTGTTAAGAAAATTTCCTGGATTAAATCTTTGCAGACAAAGGAATAATTGGTCATCGTAATCGCATTAAAAACTAAAATCGCCATACCATATTCGATCACTGATTCTGAATCTTGTGTCTTAGAATAGTATTGCTGGATTCTTTTTTCAAGATTCACACGCTTCATTCTAAACAACTGACGTTCATTTAAAGCTTTCACTGCCATTCTCTTCTCTCACTTTCGCTTAGAATTTTTTACTCTATAATGATACCTCTAAATGAAGCAGAATTTTACCCAAGATTATTTATAAAAAAAAAGATCTAGAATTCTTTTCCCGATGAAATGAAAAGATTGTTTCCTTCTCAAATCTGTGCTAGTATTTTTGCGGGGACTTCCCCAAATAAATCAGAGTAGAAAATAAAGCGTTAAGTGCTGGAGGGATGGGATGTTGTCCTCTGGACGAAAGACTTTGTCTGCGGTTTTATTTTCGCATTCGCTGCATGCAGATGTAGCAGCTCTATAAGGAGATGCTAGAAATGAAAAAACACCTTGATGCTAGAAGCATCACAACTATGGCACTACTGATTGCCATGATGGTCACCCTGTCTCGAATATTAGGAATCGAGACGCAATTTCTTAAGGTCAGCTTTACCTTCATCCCAGAGATTATTATGGGAATGCTCTTTGGTCCATTTTGGACAGGCATTGGTTCTGTAATCGCTGATTTTGTAGGAATGTCGCTATTTGCAAAAGCACCCTTTTTCATCGGTTTTACCATCAACGCCTTTCTAGAAGGAGCCATCTATGGATACTTTTTCTACAAGAAAGAGATTACTTGGAAAAACTCGATTCAGTCAGTGCTGGTAACAACGATCGTGATTAACCTGATATTAACACCTTTATGGTTAGCCATGATGTATCATGTCCCATTGAATAGCTGGTTAATCTGGGCACCACGCTTAATCAAAACAGCAATTTGGATTCCTATTCAAGCGGTTATTACCTATTTCTTAGGTGGCGTATTACCCTATAAACAATGGATTGCTCGATTCAATCGTGCACACTAATTCTTTACAAATGATTACGTTTATGTGAAAGTAGTTATACAATTCACAGCATATAATCCTTTAGAGACTGTCTTATCCCATAGACAGTCTCTATTTTTGTGTTATATTTCCCAAGCATAAAAATCGTAAAACGTTATATAAAGCGCTATGATGAGAAAAATTTAATAAGAAAGCTGGGAGAAAAATGAAAAAATCTGACGTTTTAATTGTCCCTAAAGACCGCTCACTGTACTTTTTCCCCGCCATCTCTGAGATGAGTGTTTGCTCGGGGAAAGAGTTACTTGCAGCAAATAACGAATATTTACGCCAATACTTGAAAGACTTTCAACTAATTATATTTTTAGATTACGGTTTTGAACCAGAAATGGCCGCCAAGATTCGTCCTTTCACAAAAGCTAAGATTGTTCTATTTTTCTGGAATCACTTCAAATTGGAGCATTATCGCAAATTGAATGCCTCACAAAAAGAACCTGCGATCAATGAAATTTATCATTTCGATCCATTAGAGGCACGAGATCTAGGCTTGAAGCATAATAGTTCCTTTTACACTCAGTCTGTTGGCGAGCCGCTTAATGAAACGGATTATGATATCTTTTTTGGTGCCAATGATAATGGCCGAAAGCAGCAAGCAATGGAGCTTAAGAATCGCTTCGAATCACTAGGCCTTTCTACCTTCTATCATATTCTGCCTAATCGCGGTAATGAACAAGCCGGTTACCTACCCTATAGTGAATATCTAAAATTGGTCAAGCGTAGTAACGGTATTCTGGAAATCCTACGTGCTGGACAATATGGGGTCACTCTTCGAACCTTTGAATCACTTTTCCTACAAAAGAAGCTAATTACCGCCAATGAGATGTTGCCTTTTTACCGACTTTACGATCCGAGAAATGTCTTTATGCTGGAAACAGATCTTAGCCAATTGACCGCTTTCTTGAATATTCCCTACCAGCCTGCCGATCAAGTGCTACTTGATTTCTTTGAAGCAAAAAATTGGGTCAAACGCTTTGTAGATTACGATCCGAAGCTATTTGAAGAATTCGAATATTATCCTGAGTTGATGAGGCATGCAAGTGCGCTGTAGCACTTTGTTGCTCATTTCAAGAGGCCCGTCAATTTCAAGAATAAGAAGGAAATTCCGAAACTTGCCAAGAAAATCAGTGACATAGGAACTGATGTCGGATGGTCCTGGTCGGCGCTTCTCAAATTTTTATGGCTTATTTCCCTAGTCGCTACTGATATGCCGCCATTTACTCGTAAATAGGAGCTGATCCGAAAGACTAAAAGACTTTCAGATCAGCTCCGTGTTTATTTGCAGTATTTTTGATAGTTAACAGTAAAACCTTCTATAAGAAAAAGAGTTAGAAAAAGGAGCAATCTCGCTTTCTACTAGTTTACTCGCGATTTCCATCATCGATTTCTTTTATAACACTTCCAAAATCGAACGTAGCTCATCAACAGATACCTGCCCTGGAGCTGAGGCCTTTTTCGCTGCGCCGAATGTTGCTGATGAGCCAAACGTTGCACCGGATACGCGACTGACTACTCCTAAACTTCCCATAGACATGGTAATTAGCGGACGGTCAGCATGTTTATGATACATTTCCTGTGTCGCATCCAGCAGGGTGATCACATCGGCAGTTGTTTGCGGCATCACTGCGATCTTACAGATATCTGCACCCAGCTCCTGCATTTTGCATAGACGCTCAATTATTACTTCTTTTGCTGGTGTCTTATCGAAGTCATGGTTGCACATAATGATTTTTTTATTTTTTTCATGAGCTAGTTCAATTGTTTGGCCTACACCTACCGCTGGCATGAATAATTCCACATCCAATAGGTCAAAGCTGCCTTCATTTAATAATACACGATACATCTCAAAATACTTCTCATCCGAAAGAGCCAGCTCACCGCCCTCTTGCTTTGTTCTAAATGTTACTAATAACGGCTTATTCAAAATTTTCTTAACCTGCTTTGAAAATTGAGCCGCAGCGGAAAAATCCAAGATGTCCTCATAGAAATCAATCCGCCACTCAACGATATCGCAATCGACCGTCGCAACAAATTCTGCTTCCTGAATGATTTCTTCTTTTGTTCTACCTACTAGAGGTACAATGATTTTCGGTTTTCCTTCACCTAATGTGACCGTATCAATCGTTACAGTTTTCATTCACATCTCTCCTAATCTCAACATTCATTCTATCCTACTGATAAACAGCCGTTACGGTCTGCTGTTGCAACAACGTTTGTTTTGTTCTCTTATCCTCCAGAAGTTCAATCGTCTTTAAGATATCTCTGGCTTCTCGAGTTCCTTCGATGATTCTTCGTGCGACCTTACTATCTCCTATGTTTACTAATGGAATATCCTCTGCTAGTGCATACGCCTGTAATTCTGGCAGCAACGGTGCATCAGCACGCATTCCAAGACAGATAAAACCCAAATCAAAATTCAAATTTATCATACAACCGTTCTCATCTTCAACCAGAAAGTCAGACTTGTTAACCTGTGTTAGTTTTGTAGAAGTATAAACATTTACCTTATACTTTTCAACAATTTCCATCATTGCCAGCTTCGTGATCAGATCCAGATCTTTTCCTAATTCTCGTTGCATTTCAACGATACTGACCTTCGCGGCACCGCGTTCTGCATAATATTCCACAACATCCAGTCCAACTGCCCCGCCACCAATCACGACAATTTCCTTACCCTTGAACTCTTGAAAATTATCCATTCCATTCAGGAGATCAAAAATTGAAAACACTTTGCGATCCGCTTTTGCCAGCTCTTCATGTAAGCCATTGATTGGAGGTAGCAATGGTTTTGCTCCAGTGGCGTTAACAATAATATCCGGCTTAATAGATTCCAGAGCCGCTGGATTGAATGGTCGATTCTTGTGAATTTTCAGATTCGGCAATTCTTGACAACGATTGATTTGATAGCTGATAAAATCATTGATTCTTTTTTTATCCGGTAAGCGAGAAATCTCCTGCCCCAGTCCGCCTAAGTAATCCTTTGCTTCAAACAGCTCAACCATAACACCAACTTCGGCTGCCGTTGCAGCAGCTTCCAATCCTGCTGTTCCGCCGCCAATCACTACCATTTTAGTTGGATTTTTTACTGGCCGCAGCTTGTATTGATCCTCATAATGTAAATCTGGATTTACCGTACAGCGAATAGGTCGTGCTTTGACGATACGATGGTCGGCACAGCCGATATTACAGGATATACACTTTCTTAGTAATCCTTCCTTACCTGAAGCCACCTTATTGACCCAATTTGGTTCTGCAATCAATCCACGACCCATCGCCAATAGATCAGCTTCCCCTTTTTCAAGAATTGCCGTTGCTTGTTTCGGGTCACGAATATTTCCTGAAGTCATGACCACCTTCTCTGGATAACGCTCTTTAACTTCCTTCGCCATAAAGCTCCGCCAACCGTCTGCCAGATTCATCTTATCAATTTGGTATTGCAGGCTGTCATTCAAAGCCGCTGACACATTCAAGATATCAACTTTATCCACAAAATAATCCAATATCTCCAAGGTATCTTGAACAGAATTGCCTCCCGGTAACAGTTCATCCGCACTGAAACGCAAAGCAATCGGAAATTGCGGTCCGACACGTTTCCGCACCGCATCCAGAACCAAACAAGTCAGCCGGGCACGATTTTCAGGAGAACCGCCAAACTCATCCGTACGCTTATTGTAAATCGGCGATAGGAATTGACTAAGCAAATAGGAATGCCCTGCATGGATTTCAACACAGTCAAAGCCTGAACGCTGTGCACGATCTGCCGCTTCAGCATACTTATCGATAATGGCATAAATTTCTTCTGTAGTCAGAGGACGCGGTACTGGATTACCCTTTTTACTAGGAACATTCGAAGCCGAAACTGGCTGATTTCCTTCCAAACGCAGGCCATAAGCAGAAGCACCAGCATGATTAAGCTGTACAGAAGTCGCCGCGCCATAAGCATGCATCCGTTCATTAAAGTTCCACAAGCCAGAAATATACTGGTCGTTGTCCATCCGCAACTGACGGGCGCCATTCGTGCCCATCGGATAATCGATGCAGGCATTTTCTAGAGTAATTAGTCCGACGCCACCCTTAGCTCGTTGTTCATAATACGCTAAATGAGGAATACAGAAGGTCCCATCCATATTCGCAAAATTTGTGCCCATCGGCGGCATCACGACTCTGTTTTTCACTGTCATCCGCTTGATTGTCAGCGGCTCAAAAATTTTTTTATATTTCTCGTTCATACGATCTCTCCTTCACTCTCTTTCTATTCCAAACCTGCAACTGACTTCTCCATAATAGAGCGAAATTCTTCTATCGCTAACAAGCTCTCACGTGTATCCTCCACGTCCCACGAATAATCCCAATAATTCGGCAGAAAGGGAAGCTGCATTCGTTCCTTAACAAAGGCATGAGCCGCTATTTCTCGTGTCTGTCGCACTGCTGCCGTTCTTTTAAAGCCTAAAAACTGCATCGTTTCGATTCGTTCCAATTGCTCTGTCGTAGATCGAGTCTGTTCTTCTAACAGATGAAACAACTCATGCAGCAAAACTGCTTCCTCTAGCTGCGCCAACGTTATGTTATGGTCACGAGCTACCTGCCTCAATGACTGCTGATACATTCGAATGGTCTTCTTATTTTTAACAAGCTCCAAGGTCCCGCGAACTGTCTCTGTCTTGCCAGTTATTTCCTTTATTACCGTGACACCTAAGCGGTCGCACAGTTCGCTTGAATCTACAAAATCAACTGTCACAGCCAGCTGCTTACCATATGCAAGCGCACCATCAATATAGTAGCGGATCTTTTCTGTAGGGATTTTATGAAAAAAGGTATCCTTACGCAATTCCAGGTATGCTAAAAACCGATCATCTGTTTTCAGCTTTATGGCATCAATACTGCTGATTACATGCAATGATCAACAACTCCTCGTCTGTCTGAATACTCGCCATGTCCAAATCCACCAGCATCATCAGCTGTGAAAAATCCTGTGTCGCAAAATCCATCAATCTAGCACCGGCACAAATATAAAAATCCGGTCGAACGATCAAGTCTGATTTATAATTCGCCATATCCTCCCATAAGGTACGTAAGGCTTCTAAATAATTTTGAATAGACGTCTTGATGATTTGAGCATTCCCACGCTGCACCTTAATAAAGCCTTTATTGTCGATCACTCGGATAGCATTTCCAGTAGCTTCCTTTTTCCCAAAAATATAAAAATGTCTATTTTCCGCTAATAACTCGACACTTTCCTCTGTTCTTCTAAAATCATTTTCAGCAATGTCGCGCGCTTCCCCTAAGGTACACTGCTTCGATAGATCACAGGTCTGTACCTCGGTAGAGCCGGTTGCCATCGCAGTGACCTTTTGTGTTTGAGAATCAATATTGATATGCACCTCAACAGTTTCCTTAACGGCACCACTTTCGATGGCTTTATTCAACGCTTCGTTGCGAATTTGTTGAATCTCCTGTTTAGATGGACTAGGGATAATTCGTTCAACCACGTCCTGTACCATCGAGAGCGCAACGCCAATCGAAGAGATCACCTCTGCATTTTCAGGGATGCTATAGTTCAGTTCCATCTTTTCCGCACAGTAGCTTAATAAAGAGGAGGCACCGCCGCCAACACCCACTAACGACAATTGTTCCTTCTCCAGTTTGTACTTACGAGCAAGTCCCATGATTACTGGTTCGATTTTCTCAAAAGCCTTTTCGAGAATAGCCGTAGCAGTCTCCTCAATACTCAAGTTTAAATACTCAGCTAATGGAGCCATCGCCTTGCGAGCTGCTTTTACATTTCCGTAAGAAAAATGCTCCTTTTTCACTAAACCGAGCACATTTGCCGCACAGGTATTTGTCAATGTTACGCGCTTGCCGTTTCTCAGTCGAATCGCCACATAATCAGCGGAATCTCCTGCCCTCGGTGCAAAGAACTCTAGCTGCGGATCAATAATTTCTTCCTCTGGAGTAAACACGGCATAGTCCATCCCTCCGATATGCGCGCTCCGGGGACCACGTCAATCAGCTTATGCTGTCCAGCACGAACCATACTGCCTCCAGCAACGCCCAACACTCGCACATCCAGCGAACTGATGTAGGTACTGCGTCCATTAATCTGAGAATAATCAATCACTGGACGACCATCCTTGATCACACCGATATTGGTCGAAGTTCCACCAACTTCAAAGTAAATCCCGTTCGAGGCTCTCAAATAAATCAAGGCTCCCATCACACTCGCGGCGGGCCCAGAAAGCATGGTCAATACTGGCCGCTTCTTCATTTCCTTAACATCCATCACACCGCCGTCACCTCGCATGATCATCAAAGGAACATCAACGCCTGTCCCCTTCACGCCTGTTTCGGTAGAATCAGCTGTTTCCAACATTTTCGGTAAAATAGATCCATTGATGACCGCTGTCCGCGTCCTGCGAGATAATCCATAAAGTTTGGTGATTTCCGAAGCCATCGTCGCCTTCAGCCCTTTTGCATGCAGGACATCGTTGATTTGTCGTTCAGAATCCAAATCATCGACACCAAATGCGCCGCTCGTGACAAACACCTGACACCCTTCTGCACAAAGCTCATCAATTGCCTGAGCAATCCGTTCCTCACTAAGCTTTTTTTATGAATGAAACGGCTGCTGATTTGAATCTCACGCCCAGTTCCCAATTCCAAACGGTTCAAGCTGGTCTGACGTTTTGTCAAAAAAGCTTCAAAGCTGCCTCCAGCTGTCGCAATAACTCCCACCTTCGCCACATCACCTTCCAAAAGTGCATTGGTCGCCTGTGTGGTACTGTGTGCGACAAAAACAACCTCATCTGCTGAAATATCATGTTCTTCTAAACATTTTAGAAAAGAAGCAACGACGCCCTCCGCAACCCCTGCTTGCGCAGCATGTGTTGTTTTTACAGAAGATTTCCCGATGATCTGCTTTGTTTGATTATCAATCGCCACTGCCTTGGTATGTGTACCACCAACGTCGATGCCTACCCGTATTTTTCTTTTCTCCATGTCTTCCTCACCTTCTTAGCCGAACCAGAAATAGGTCAGCAGCTCCAATACGATACAAATAACGATTCCTGGAATAAAAGCCATTTTCATATAGCTTTTACTTTCGATCTGAGCATACCCTAGTCCCCATGACACCCATGAGGTAGTGATATCGAAATGTCCCATACCGATCAGGATCGAAATAAATAGCGGATAAAGAAATTCAACAGACCAGTCGGCGTTTTGCTGACTGACGACAGCAAGGATCGCTGCCCCGCTGCCAACTAGATTCATCGGTCCACGAAACCAAGTAAACGGTGATAGGAAAATAAACAGTAGACACAGTAACAATGTCGATTGAGGAATGACTCCACCAAGCATTGCTTGAAAATAAGGACCAGCAAAGGATGCAGCCGCATTGAACATGGCAAGACATAACCAGAAACCCACCAGCGAAGCTGTATCCTTGACCGCATCCGCATATTGCTTTGTCAACATCCGACTGATCGAACGAAAATCAGCGCCCAGCTCCTGGCAAACAACTAAAGCAAATAAGCCGCTAAGAATAAAGCACAGGATCATCGGCAATCTTAAAAGAATCACCCCAATCACTGGCAAAAATGGTGTAACTAACGCTAAATTCGGCGCGTTTTTAACTGTTGGAACTGCTGCTGTCGCTTCCCAGTTAAAGAACTTCGCTTCCCGTTTCATATAGATCAGTGAAAATATTGCTATGATCACCAGCATGACAGCAAATGCTGTAATTCCAAACGGAAAATAATCTGAGTATGTATAGTCAGCCTCCCCCGTGTTAAAAAAAGCCCGATATTGTGTGAAATTGATTGGATTCAGGAAAATTCCCGCAGCAACTGAGCCCGTATAAGAAAACAAGGCGATCCCCTTTGGTATTCCAATAGAAAACAATATTGGCAGCACCACAACAGCAATAGATATGACAGGACCGGCACCTGTCAGAGAAGTAAAAATGATTCCAGTGATTAAGCTTACCAAAACAAGAATGAGTGCAGAATTATCTCCTCCAAGCTCGACGGATTTTCGGATGATCGTCGAAGCAATCTCAGTATCCAAAAGTACTCGGCCAAACCAAGCCCCAAAAAAGATATTGACTAAGACACCACCCCAACTCTCCGGTGCTCGTTGATAGACCGCTTGCAGCATATCGACAGCAACTGATGCACTGCTTCCTGTTGCCAGTTGATTGATGATTGGAACAATCGTCCATAACGTCGCCATCAAAATAAAGCCGATCATTAAATTGTGCCCTTTAATCGAATACACGACCAACCCGACAAATGACAGCACTAAAATCAATCCACTTATAAAAGACATCATTCTCCCCCTTACTCCTAAAAGCCTGAATCACTCCCCAGACCCTTTACTCAGACACTTCTTGAACTGACTGGAATCGGCACAAAATAATCAGTTATTTTGCCCCAATTCCTCGTCAGCCACTTATTTATTTGAATACATCGTAATCGATCGATCAGAAATCGACTCTGCGGCCTTCTTCTGCTGACAAATACGCTGCATAGATTACTTTAATCGTATCATAAGCTAGATCCAGACCAGACAACGGTTCGCGATTTTCTGCAACCGCATCAACAAAATCTTGGAACTGGTTCAAATAACCTCTTAAGGTTTCTTCTGAAACAAAGACCTTGTTCCAGCCAAGCTTCTCCTGCAGCTGTTCCGAGATATAGACATCCTCTAAGCCATCCTCATCAAGGAAATAGGTCGATAAGTTGTCCGCAGGTGTAATCGTATTAACTAAGGCGCTATCATTCGTGTACACTTCCACGTAGTTTTTCACGCCGCCCAGTGTATTGTCGTTAGAAATAGAGATAGCCTTTGTCCCATCAGTAAACGTAATAATGATCGTCGCGAAATCTTCCGTATCGACTGACTTCGCTGGGAAATAGCGTTTGTCATGCTCGTTCAAGTTTGGCGCTAATCTTGCGGTCTCTGCTGTTACACTTTGAATCCCAATTTCTTCCCCACGTGCTCTCGCTTCTCGTTCTTTTAAGAACAGCATGCCGCCGATTGGATGACTGCCTAGACGAATCAGGGAACCGCCGCCTGCTAATGACCAGTGAGCAGAAGCTGGAGAAGTGGATGAACGAATGCTTTCTTCCCCCTTCATATACATGATCTTGCTTTTCTTCGCTTCAATGATTTCAGCTGAGCGTAAAATATTTGGTGAATACACATAATTCTCTGCATACATGAACAAAACATTTGAGGCTTCAAATCTTGCCCGACACTCATCAATATCCTTTAGAAGACTCTCGTACATTTTTACTTTTGGAACAGTTAAACCAATCGGCTCTTCCTCGTCCTCTTCACCGAAATAACCAGTCAATGGTTTTTCACAAATGACATGCTTTCCAGCCTCCAACGCTTGATAGGCAAGCTCTAAATGAGTCACTGGCGGTGTGATAATATCGATCACATCAATTTCCGGATCTTCAAGGATTTCTTCATAGGTTTTAGCGACCTGTTCAATAATGTCCCATTTTTTACATAACGCCACTGCTTTTTCTTCAACCACGTCATAAACATATTTGATTTTGAAGTCCACACCACTCACTCTTGTGTAGGCATTTGTATGGAAATTTCCCGCAAATCCTGCGCCGATAATCGCTGCTCTTACTTTTTTCATCTATTCATTCTCCTCAACTCGAATTATTTACTTGCTTCTGCTAAATTAGTGATTTCCTTCATACTGATAAAAGCTTCTGGACCAAAAACTTTTTTATATCTGACAAATACGATTAACGCTAGAACAAAGGCCAACCCAGATACCGCCGCGTTATAAACCATCGTATTCATCGTATTCGTATTAGCCAGCCAGCCGGTAATAACAGGTGCTGAAAATACGGCAATCGAATTTAGACTATAGACCATGCCGGTGATCTTCCCTTTGCTTCCTGGGAAAAGCTCAGCCATTGTGGTCAATCCTAATTGCAACATACCGCTGGTAAAGCCGGTCACCATCACGGTGATAAAACACAAGAGCGGTGATGGAGCAATCGTTAACGCGATCAAACAAACCATCGTGATCAATGGATAGATCAAACAGATAACGATCGGGCGAACACGATCTCTTACTAGATAGCCCGTAACGAAGACACCAATAACGACACCCAAGCTGAAATAAGTCAACATTTTAGATGCGGCAGCAACACTCATTCCCGCATATTCCTCAGCCACTTTCGCCATCCAGACCTGCACGACTGTAAAAATCGTCGTCGAGGTGAAGCCCATTAAAATAAGGCAGACTCCCTCGATTGCCATCTTCGGTTTTTCATAAAAAGTTCGTTTGACTTCTTTTTCTGCTGCACCAGATTGGGTAGACAATGCAGGAAAGCCACGAGTAAACATAAAGACAATATTCAAAACAATATAGCCAATCACAATATAAAAGGACAGGCTGTAATTCAGATTTTTTTGAATAATAAAACTAAATATGAACGGCATGATAAACTGCCCGGCTGCCGAAAAGAACTTGATTGCTAGATTCGCTGTTCCTGCTGATGTCGGAAAAATTTCCATCAGCGCAGGATAGGTCCCTGCATCAATGAAGGAGTTACACATCCCTGCCAACACCGCAAAGAACAATGCGATCGGCACATTCGGACTGAGCAAAATCCCCATAAAATAAACGATAAAACCCACCATACCAATGAGAATAAACGGCTTTCGTCCAAACTTATCAGAAAGCACTCCTGAGATAAATAAAACAATAAATTTCCCGATACCGATACCGGAAACAACTAAACCAAAGCCAGTTCTATCCGTTCCAAACTGCTCCATCAAGGCATCCATATTCATTGAAAGAATAATGACACTTACACCGATCACTATATAGTTCAAATACATGCAGACAGCAGTCAAAAAATACTTATTCTTCATTTTCTACCTCCAATATTGTGTTAGTTTTCACAATAAGATATAAAATTAATCGTTTACATAACAAAACTGTCAGTAATAGTTATGGATAAAAAAGCGCTTTTCTTTCCAAAACCACTATAAAACGAATCCATGATAGAAACAATCTCAATTCTCCGCATTATTCATAACAAAAAAGTTATATATCAATCTGTGAAAAATGATACAATTATAAAAAGAAATCTTGGAGGGGAACCGATTGAATATCAAAAATCTAGAAGCCTTCTGTCGCTTAGCAGAGTTAGAGCATTATGGAAAAACAGCCGATGAGCTGGGGATCGCTCAACCGACGCTTAGTCGTACGATTAAACGTATAGAAGAAGAGCTCGGGGTTGTCTTATTCAGACACCATGGACGAAACATCCATTTAACCAAAATTGGGAAAATTTACTATGAAAGTGTCCAGCAGGGGCTCGAAAAAATTGCTGCCGGGACGAAATCTGTTCGCGATTTAGTCGATCCGTATTCAGGAAGTATTGATCTAGGCTTCATCTTTACCTTAGGTCCAGAGATTATTCCACAGCTGCTGCAGCAATTCCGCAGTGATAGCCATCGCAGGAATTTCAAGTTTAAATTCTGGCAGGGAAATAGTCCAAGGCTGATCGAAAATGTAAAGAATGAGACCTGTGATTTTGCCTTATGCTCTTTTTTGAAGGACGAACCTGAAATCGAGTTTATCCACATATTAGATCAGCCGTTGGTAGCTATCGTTGCTAATAGTAATCCTCTTGCGTCAAAAGAAACTGTTTCACTAAAGGAACTATCAGAATACTCCATGATCTTATCCCTAGATAAAACCTACTACATGGAAAAGCTCTTTGAAAAGCAGCAGCTGCCCCTGAAAATCTCCTGCCGCGTAGAAGAGGATCAGGCATTGGCCGGACTCGTTTCCATCGATATCGGCGTGGCTATTTTACCCTTTAATAATTTACTAGAATTTCATGATGTCAAAGTTTTACAATTGGAGGAGTCGCAATCCCGCTGTGTCTATCTCGCGAAAAAGAAAGATGCATTGCTGACCTCAGCTGCATTGGAATTTGAGCGGTTTCTAACAAATAAAGAATTCCAAGAAAAGCTTCTGCCAGAGCCTAAATAATAGGAAAAAACAGCCGATCCACGAAAGGGGTCGGCTGTTCTATGGCATTACTTTTCGGTACTCACTCTATCTATGAGTCCCTACACAAAACATAATTATGTCTTTAAATACTTCTTTTTTGCTGTTTAATAAAAAATCGTGAAAGTATTATTTCTACTTTTTCAACTTTGTTATATATTCTACATGCAAAGAATAATTCTAACGTTTTTGAGGAGGAGTATTATGGATAATTTTGAGTATCTGGATGACAAACAGTGGTCACCGTTATGGGAACGTTACTTGGCAAATGCATTGGCTTTTGATCCTTCACTGGCTCATGAAATAAACTGTATTATACCAATTCCCCAAAAAACAGGTGTCCTGATTTTTACAGATGATCATATCTATTTTAGTAAAGTCAGCGCAATAGCAACACTTCACCGTTTTTCTTTAAAACATTCTTTTCCCGAGTATCGAGTACTTTCGCTTTGTTTAAAAGAAACAGGCTGCTTTGGAAAATACAAATTTCCTTGGGTCTGCCCTTACTTTTGCTTGTTCCCATTAGAGGGAAAAGACCAAACGACCTGGATTAATCCCTATAAAATCTCTTCTATTTTCAAACGTCAGGGACAGCACTACGCAGAAATGACTAACGGACTTCATCTGATCCTTCCTGTCCAACGAAGACGAGTTATTTCTAGAGCAGAGCTTGCTTGTCTTATTTTAGCTACTATGCGCCGTGGCTTTTTTCACTTTGTCATTCCTGGATATATGCCACTAGATTATTTGTACTTTCCCAATACTGCATTTGCGGACACTCTTCGTGCTCAATCAAAATTAAAGAAGTTTCGAACCGCTTTAGGTGAGCTTAACCATCTTTATAACAGAACTTATTCTCTTTATCACTGTGAAGAGCTGATTGATGATCCTCGAGATATCGATGGGATTGACTGGCTGTGAGTTGATATTGAAAAAACATGCTGATGACTAGAATGGACATCAGCATGTTTTTTCAGTCTTTCTAACCACGCCTTTTTATTTGATGAGACTAAATATTAAACATTCGAGTCTAAAGTAACACTAGATAGCCTATTCCGTCTCTGACTTCCACTTTTTCAGCGTCTCAATATCTATGCCGCTTGTCTCTTATATCCCTTTCAATGAGAGAGAGGTTTGCATTAAGTTTAGAATCGCATTCGTTTTTCTTCCCGATTCCTTTTTCGCTCTTCTTCTCGGCCAATTTTCTTTCCCTTTGCTATGCCTTCATCCCTAGCGTACTCCAACTCTGCCTCTGCTATTGCTTTGGCTTTATCGATTTTCATGATCATTTCCTTTTCCTCCTCTTCCAATATTAAGAAATCTGTCTTCTTTTTCGCTTCTTTGATATAGTCAGGGGCGTCAGTCTCCCGAATTCTAAGTCTAATAACTCTTTGACGAACACTTTTAGAATATGCTGGGAATCCTCCGAAGTTAATAATTTTTTGAATAATAGATCGTTGGTTGGTAAATACACTTGCATCTCTTTTTCCTGCCTTCCAGACAACAGGTTTTCTCGCCTACATTATCGCATGGCAAAACAACCGCTATCAAAGTCCTCTTACTCTAAAATACGCAGAAAAATAGAAAGTATTTACTTCAAATCAGCGATCTCTTTTTAGTAAAACTCTTTATTATAAACCAAATAGAAATCGATTTCAAATCGCAATTTGACACTTACCCCCCTCAATTTGACCTGTTTTGGGCAAAAATAGGGGGTTTTTACCTCGAAATGAGTCAAATTGAGGGGGGGTAGCGGTTATTTTGCGATTCGCATATTTTCGAAAAATTGATTATCTTTTAGTCACCGGCCGGAACAAAAATCATTTATCGAAATGGAGGAAGAAAAATGATCCAAAAAATTGGCAACAAATTACAAGTTCAAATTGATGCAGGCGAAGACAAACCAAAGAAAATGACTTTTCAAAACGTAATCGATGAACCCACCGAGGAAGACGTTCTTGAACTGGGAAATATCTTAACAGAGCTTTCACCTGAAGGCAGCAATCTAGATGGCGTGATCCTAACAAGTCAATCACGTTATACCAAATAATAGAAGGGGGAGAAAACATGGTAAAAATCGTCGCAGTTTTTAAAAACAGTCTAGGAAAGAGTCATACCTGGAGTTTCTTGAATCCAGATCAAAAAAAGACAAACGCAGAGGTCAAAAGCTTGCTGCAACGTCTGACTAACGTAAAATTATTTCACAAAGATGGCGCGGTTCTCTTCGACTCGGTCGAAAGCGCGAAATATGTCGAAACAACTGAGAAAGTTATTTTCTAATTAATAGGAATTTGAGAAGTGCGGTAGCGCTGCCGCACTTCTCTATTAAAAGGAGGAAAAAATATGAATGAGCAGCTTTTGTCGCATCAGCAGATCTTTTCACTTAAACCGCAAACGTTAGAAAAACGTATCATGGATTATTACCAAGAAACACAAAACAGTAGTTTAACGATCAAATATATCTTAGCTTTACGCGTGAGATGCCAGTTAGGTGCGCAGGAGTTTGCTCACATTTTGCAGGAGCTTGTTCGCTATCTTTTCATGAATACCAAGGCCACACGTACTATGAAGCGGTTCTTCTATTATTTTCAGGATTACTTCATGGATTCTGAGTGGAAACGATTACGCTTAAAAGTCTTTCCATTAAGAAACTTTGGTGAAACGATTCAGTCAATTGTCCGGTCACTTATTTCAACTGTACGACCAGAAGAAAATACAGAGTCATGATAACCACCTACGCAAATAAAAAATAAAAGAAAGGAAACGAAAAAGATGAACCAGGATTTAGTAGTAACATTTGGAAAAAACAACGGCAAAGAACACAACTGGACCTATAAAGGGTTAAACCCTAACCTGTCAACGCCAGAAATCAAAGAAGCTTGCGAACTATTAACGACACTAGATATTTTTGAACAAGATGGCGTAAAACTATTTGATTCAGTGGTTACAGCAAAAGTCTTAACTCATAGAGAACGTCTAATCTTTGATCCAGAAAATGATTGCGCGCCTGACGAGCCACAGTCCAACGAACCAAATTGTGCAGAGGAACGCTATTTTAAAGTCAGCGATACATCAGAAAAAACAAAAGAAAACCTTCCATTCAATGTAATGAATTCTCGGACACCTTTTATTGCGCCTATCTCGAATTCAGCATTAGACCAACCACGTGGGCGTCATTATGAACAATTGACGCAGGTTCAACCGCTAGAAACTACAGAAGTCTCAATAAAAGTAAAAAAGGATGCACTTCCACCATCAAATAAACATCTTCAGGTGGAAACTATTGATAACGGCGGTCAAAAACAGGAGTCTGATACAAATCGTATCTCCAAAGCGGAAAATCCTAACACAAAAAAAGATAAAGGACTGTTTCAGCGTATCTTCGGAAGAAGGGGTAAAAATAAAGAAGACCCTGCCAGCAATCAACGAGAATAAGCTTTTTCACAACTAAATCCTGTTAATCATGCGTAGGAAGGACTAGCACCCCCTACGATCACGATCCTAGGGGGTATATTTGAAGAAAGAGCAGGTATTTTAAATGAAACTTATCGTATTTTCAGCTGGAGGAACCCTTCTTGATTATCTATTCGGAGGAAGCGTCCCAATCATTGGTATCTTTTTGTCTATGACTGGTTTGGACCTTCTAACGGGATATGGCAAAGCACTGAAAAGTCATACATGGGCATCCTCCATTAATCTTTATGGCCTATTTACCAAATTCATCACCTTTTCAACGATTATTTGTGCCGCTGCATTAGATAAGATCGCGCCGATTGTCGGTATTACCTTACCCGTCAATGTGGCACTGATCTGGACGGTTTTATTGATCATCTATGAAATCGGCTCCATCTTAGAAAATGCCCATGACTTTGGTCTGAAGATCACTTGGCTCCAAAAGTGGTTGCAGATCTTTGAAAGCAAAGTCGATGACTATCCTGATAAAGATGATCAGGAAAATAATGTTCAATAAGGAGGCGGACTTATTGCCTAACACTGAAACAGCTTTGCAATACGGGCTGGCGTTACGTGGAAAGATTTGCTATTCCATGTCATACAGACTTGGTGAACGTTCGATGGATTGCTCCAGCTTCGTATTCCGCTCGCTGATTGCGGCTGGCTTTCTTCCGAAAAATGCTTTTATCGGCAACACGGAGACACTCTTTGGATTAAACGGAACTTTACTGAAAGAAATTAATCGCAATGATGTTCGTCGCGGCGATTTATGGGTTGCAGGTCATGAAGGAGCGTCACTAGGATCAGCGGGACACACTGGCTGGTTCTTGAAAGATATCTATGGAGACGCCTTGCACTGTACGTATTCCAAAGGCTGTCAAAACATCGCAGTCACAAAAGCTATTGGTTGGATGGGCGATTTTTCAGGCTTGCCTGTGCGCTATTTTCGAGTAAAAAATACAAGCGTCAGCGGTCCAGGTGAAAATAGCAGTCAGCAGCGAATCTTATCAATCGATGGTTCTTGGGGACCAGCGACTACTAGACGCCTACAGGAAATGTTGAATTGTTCAATTAAAGACGGGATCATCAGCGGTCAGATTGTAAACCGTGCCAATCAGTTCGTTCCTTCTGTTCGGTTTGGTTATGGCGGTTCAAATGTGATCCGTGCACTCCAGATCTTATTACGTGTGTCGTCAGATGGAAATTTGGGCCCTATCACCTGTCTTGCCTTGCAGCAAAGGATGGGGACAATTGCAGATGGTATGATCAGTCCAGAATCTGATTGTGTAAAGGTTCTGCAAGATCGATTGAATAAAGGAACGCTATGACGAAATGTATTCTGAATGATGACACCCGTAATTTTTAATCGTGGAGTTGATAATTAATAGAAATGAGGGGATAAAATGATCCAAACTAAAATCTTATCTGTGCCAAAATACAACTCATTTTTTGAACGGCAGGCAATCGAACGATTAATCCATTTAAATCATTATTTTCCTACAAAAAGCCATTACCCCATCCGACGACTTCGAATCAAGGAAAAACATATCGTACCAAGTAATTATCAGGATGGGCAATGGCACCTTTGTCCTGGTTGTAAACACGCATTCCTTGAAGAACTGGGGGATTATATCTACAGCTATCATCCCAGCAACTTAAATCTTGCAAACAACTTCATCAGGTTTGATCGAAAAAAGTGGGAGAACGCAGTTTATTGCTGCTCGAAGGAATGTTTAACCAAAGTAGTCGTGAGATTTGCTCTCGCCAGTGTAACGGATCAGGGAAAGAAGTTTATCCATATGAGGCGAATCCGTATGGATATAAAAGAAGTTATTGAGAACTTTCATTGATTCAGACAGATCATTACATGAAAAAAATCAGACAAACCCTTAAAGTGTTTGTCTGATTTTTCAATGAAATTTTTTAGTTCCTTAACGATTAGCAGAACGTGCCATTCGTACAAAGGTATGTCTTCTGCCTCGAATAGCAATTGAAGCATCAAAAATAGTCGTAGGTACTGGCATTCCAGATACTCCGGCATCGCCTAGCTCGAAAACATCTGCACCTGCTCGTTTTGCAGAAAGTGCGATTTGTTGAATGGATTCTTTATCTGTTCCTTCTTGAGAAGTCCCTACTGTACAAGAGACTAACGCACCCTTCTTTCGTACAGCTGAAATGATTTCAGCTAGTTGATTTTCAGTTACTCCAGCGACTGAACCTGGACTCGGTAAGACAAGGAGATCAACACCGGCATCAACGTATTGTAAAAGAGCCTCTAATGACAGATCCATACCATGACTGATCACCGGATTCAGCATCAATAAGCCTTGGTAACTCTCTCTCACTAAGCGAATATCTGAGAGGATTCGTTCAACTGTTGCCTCAGGCTTCACGTAAGCGGTCAAGGAAAGGAAGTCCGCACCTTTAGATATCGCTTCTTGGATAGATTCTCTATTTACTTGTTTAAATGTTGGGATGCCATCAGCGATTTCCAAATTCAGACCAATTCCTGTACCAGTCAACTCACGTAATTGGGACAGATGGTTTATTTCTCCAATTCCGCCTATCGATAATTTCTGCACATCAACCGCCTTCAATAGCAGCAGATCTGCTCCAAATGCCGCTGCCATTTCTCCATTCGTTACCTCTGGATATAATGGTGCTGATTCAGCTGCGACATTTGCCAAAATGACTCGCCCTTCTGATGCTTTGATGGCTTCCTTCAATTCTACTGGCGTAGTATCTTTTCCAAAGTCTGAAGCGGAACAGGCTAAAATTCGTTTCATGTTAAATCCTCCACTTTATAAACACTTGGACTAGGCTGGTTAAATCCGGCCTCTAAAATTTGAATATTGGTCAGTGCCTCTTCTTCAGAGACTAACTGAGGCGCACCGTTTTTTAGTGTTTCATAGACAGAATCATAATAGCGACCGTAGTCACCCACAGGCGTTTTGATCTGCTTTTCAATCCAGTCACCATTGGCATTGCGATATTTTGCGATCCCGTAATACATGACTGAATCCTCTCCAAAGCCTGCTGATCCTGGCATAATACCAGCTTTTAAGTCGTTTTCCTGCTGATCCTCCCCATATTTTATGAAAGAGCCATTACTACCATGGACGATAAAGCGCGGATAACTGCTGGCTACAACATGGTTAGTTTTTACTTTTACTTTAAATGAATTCCCATAATGCAGATCAACATCAAAATAATTATCCACTGCCTCAACTGCTTCATTATTTCGAATATCATAGACTACCTTATCCGGACGTCCAAATAGGGCGATCATTCGATCCACGAGATGGATACCTAACCCGTAAAAGGACCCATTCTCTTTGACTGCCGGATCAGAGATACTGCCAGGACGATAGTAATCAATATGTGTTTCTACTTCATTAAGTTCCCCTAAAAATCCCTGTTCAATCACTTGTTTAACCGCCAAATAATCACCATCAAAGCGTCGATTTTGATAAGGCATTACCAAAACACCTTTTTTCTTTCCTAGAGCAAACAGCTCCTTGGCATGCTCTAGCGTATCACAGAAAGGTTTTTCGACAATTACTGATTTCCCGGCTTCAATTACTTGTTTTGCCAACTCGTAATGGGTGTGTGCAGGTGTACAAATGGTCACCAATTCAATCTCAGGATCTTTCAAAATATCCTGTATTTCAGTTGTGAACGCCACACCTTTTTCGCGGTAAGGTGCTGCCATTTCCTCGTTAATGTTTAAATCAAAAATGCGTTTGACACACATGTTGTCTCTAATTGTAATATATGGCAAATGGTAGCGATTCGCGCTTTTTCCAAATCCAATAAATCCCATCGTTACTGTCATTGTCTTCTTCCTTCCAAAATCCAATCTAATCTAATTGTCTCTTTACTTATCCTGCTTCGCCCGATTTTCTCGGATTAAGAGCAGGCCTTCTTTTAATATCTTACTAGCATTCAAACGGCCAAAATCTTCGGCATTGATGGCTTGAACAGGGATTCTTGTGCCCAATCGTTCCGCGATTGTATCTCGCATAAAAGCAATTTGCGGTCCTAATAGGACAATATCCGCTGATTTACTTTCAGTATCTACTTTTGGTTCAGACACTGCCCAAATCTTAACTTTTAATCCGTTATCATCTGCAACCTGCTGCATTTTCTTTACTAAAAACGATGTTGACATCCCTTCGTTGCAGCACAATAAAATATTTGCCATGCTGTTTTCCTCCCTACTCGTTTTAAAGTGTTTCTCCATTACTTTGAATTACCTTTTGATACCAATAATAAGAATCTTTCGGAATACGTTGAAGAGTTCCAGTCATTGTCTCGTCTTGATCGACATAAACGAATCCATAACGCTTTTGATAACCGTTCAACCAGCTTAATAAATCTGTATAGCTCCATGTATGATAGCCAATAACTTCTACACCATCTGAGATTGCTTCTTGAATCGCTTTTACATGCTGCTCCAAGTAGTCAATTCGATAGGAATCATGAATCTGTCCATCCTCCAGCTTGTCATACTCGCCTAATCCATTTTCCGTAATTAAAATTGGCAGACGATAACGGCTGTTCATTCGGCGTAAAGCAATTCTTAAGCCCATTGGATCAATCGTCCAATCCCAATTCGTTGTTTCAACAAAAGGATTTTTCACGGTCTTTTGAATCCCAGAAACGCCGCTTTCAGTAGAAGTACCTTTTTTCCCAGTCGTATTCATTTGATAGTGATCACCATTAGAGACGCCATCTAAAGGATTCCAAGCATTGGTGGCTGATTGATAATAATTCAAGCCTAGAAAATCTGGTTTTGCTGCACGCAAAATTTCCATATCTCCTGATTGAATATCAATCGTGATCCCCTGTTCCTTCAAAGCCTGTAGAATCACACTTGGATACTCACCATAAACATAAACATCCATCCAAAAATTCGCTAACAGTTCTTCTGCATTTTCGGCAGCTAATATATTTTTAGGATCACTATCAATTGAATATTGCGGTGTGTAAGCAAAAGATGGACCGATCATGCCGGGCATTTCCAGCTCCCTAAACTTCTGAATAACTTTTGCGTTGACCAGATTGGCAATATGATTGACATTATAAAAAAGCTGAGTATCTTTCTTTCCTGGCGGATGCGTTGCGATCTGCCATCCTTGATGAGTAAACACATTTTGTTCATTTAACGATACCCAATACTTCACTTTATTTCTAAATGTTTGAAATAGTGTTTCAGCATAGTTTACAAAATCATCAATAATATTTCTGTTTTCCCAACCACCGTATTCTTCCTGTAAAGCTAGAGGCAGGTCCCAATGATAAAGGGTCAATACTGGTTCAATATTGTTTGCAATCAGCTCATCAACTAAATCAATATAAAACTGCAGTCCTTTCTGGTTCACTTCTCCACGTCCTTGGGGGAATACACGTGTCCAGGCTACAGAAAATCGATAGGCTTTTAACCCTTGCTCCTTCATCAGTTGGATATCCTCTTTCCAACGATGGTAATGATCGACTGCAACATTGCCATTCGTTCCTTTAAAGGTTTTTCCTGGAATTGTGACAAATTCATCCCAAACCGATTTTCCTTTACCGTCTTCGTTCCAAGCGCCTTCTATTTGATAGGCAGCTGATGCGGATCCCCATAAGAAATGCTTCGGGAACGCTTTTAGTTTTTGATGTTCCATCCTATCTCCTCCAAAATTTAATTACATGAAATCCGAAAAATCTGAGAATTCATCTGACACTTTAGCAATAGATGGAGCTGCAGTAGCTTCTGCGTCTTCAACAGCTGATGGAGCCTCAGAAATACTAGATTCTTCTACCTCTACTCCCATACTATTCTCATAGGCTCGTAGAAATGGGAAATAAATAGCGACCATCATTGTAATCAATAACACTTGTAAAATAACATTTCTAAAATCTCCACCGCTGGCGACCCATGCATTGATGACAGGCGGCATCGACCATGGCACATACACGACAATTTTAGAAACTAGCCCTGCCCATGTAGCAAAGTAAGCAATGACGAAAGAAATTAGGGGGCCAATGATAAAAGGAATCATAATTAACGGATTAAATACAACTGGAAATCCATAGATCACCGGTTCATTAATATTGAACAACCCTAATGGGCCGGCCATTCCGGCAAATTGTTTATTCACCTTCTTGCGACTAAAAATGAAAATTGCAATAATCAATGCGATCGTTGACCCAGTTCCGCCAATATGACCATAGATATCACGGAAAGGCAGCACAATGATATTGGGAATATCCTGATGATTCGCAAATGCTGCCGTATTCTGATTCATCGCTACTAACAATGGTGGTTCCAAGATTGGATTTACAATCCCGCTTGGATGAATACCTAAAGCAAATAACAAATTAGTAAAGAAGCAAAGAATTACAAACCCTGGTAAGCTCGTCGTTAAGTGAACCAACGGAGCTTGAATCACTTTATTAATCAGCTCATGAATTTCCATATTCGTTAATTGATGAATTCCAAATGAAAGTAATCCGAATACTAATAAAGTGATCATGATAGATGCCATCGCTTCAAAACTCTGAGATACCGCAGGTGGAATGCCATTTCCGCTGAACTTAAATTTCAATTTATCACTTTGCGATATTCGAACAAATAGTTCTGTCGATAGTATAGCCGCAAGAATCGCAACAAAAATCCCTGATGTTCCTAGATAAGAAAACGACGCAACACCGCTTATTTCTACTGCCTTTTCTGCTCCGTTGGGTACAATTGAATTAGATAAAGGCAGGAAAATCATGATAACGGCAATTGTTACTAATGAGCTGAAAATCGGATTTTCTTCTCCGCGATTTTTGGCTAAGCTGTTTGCGATTAACGCTCCGATCATCAACGAATAGCAATTCAGCGTTCCATTGATAATTTTATTTCCTAGTTCCTGCCACATTGTCAAAGTATCTGCCGAAACGAATCCAGCAATCCAACCAGTATCTGGTGCAATGATAATATTGTTGATCAAAATCATCACTCCAGCCAGTACCAAAAACGGTACAGTAGAAACAAAACCATCTCTTAGTGCTCTGAAATAAATCATTGACGCCATTTTTCTCGCAAAGTTATTAATACCCTCTAACACTTTATTGCCTTTTTTCATTCATTACGCCCCCTTATCATCATGCAGTTCATACATTTTGCGATACATCTCAACCATTTGACCAGCCATTTCATGCATCAGACTTGTAGTCATCAGCTGATCTTCCGCATGGACAAGTAACAACCCTAACTCTACCTGTTCTCCACTTGCTTCTGCTTGAATCATTTCAAAGTGAGCATTATGAGCAACCACAAATTTTTCCTTCGCTTGCTTTAATTGTTCATTTGCCTCATCAAAATTGTTCTCTCCTGCTAACCCAATTGCCGACATGATCAACGATTTTGCTTCCCCAACAGATGCAATGATTTTAAATGAAACCTCTTCCATTCCTTGCATAATAATACTCTTCCTTTCAATCAAATCTGAATAACACTAATAATTGCTTTGCCTAAAATATCTTCCTTTTATTTCCTTTTTAGATTGACTATCAACCTCCAAATTACTCAAGTTTAAGAAAGCGCATTCCTATTTGAGTAAAACTATATAGTTTTAATAGATTCATGTCAATGGTTTTTTTATCAAAAAATTTTGAAACGCTTCAAAATAATATTTTATCTAATCATAATATATATAGTTTACCTAACAAAAAATCGTGTTATACTGGATTTGCAGATTTTTTTATATGGATGTCAGTTCAACTTTCTCAGGATTTACAGATAGAAAGGTATTTCGCAAAATTATCTAATTAGTATTACAGCACTTTAGTTGAATGATATATGGCTTTCGAATCAGACTCATTTTTTCTTTTGGAAAAAATGATTACTATAAAACGAATAAGGAGAAAAATAATGTCTACTACTACAAAAAAATATACTGAGATTTACGCTCAAATAAAGGAAGACATCGAGTCTGGAGTTTATAAAATTAATGAGAAATTACCGCAAGGAAGGCTCTTAGCACAAAAATATCAAGTGAGTGAGTTGACGATCACAAAAGCGCTCAATGTTCTTGTGCGAGAGGGCTATATTGTTCGACGGAGAGGTTCAGGAAGCTTCGTTAAGGATTTCCATAATAAGAAAATGACTAAATACTCTCCATTAACAGGAAGCTTCTCTGTCTATGATGGCAATGTAGAATCGGTTATTATCGGCTTTACTACAGAGATACCCGATAAATCATTAGCTGATAAACTTGGTATTGACCAAGAAACGTTGGTATACAAAATTATTCGTATGCGAAAAGTAGAAGGAATTCCTTCCATCATTGAATACACCTGGATGCCTACAAATGTGATCAGCGGCTTGACGATGAAGGAATTAGAAACTTCTATCTATAAATACATTTCTGATACATTGAAACTGAAAGTTAAAAGCGCTCATGTCAACATCGCAGGCGTTCGACCCTCAATATTGGAAAAAAAATACTTAAACTTAACGGATACAGATTTCTTAATGAGTGTTGAACAAGTAGCTTATTTGGATGATGGTCGTATTTTTGAATTTTCGATCGCTAATCATATTCCAAGCGAGTTTCATTTCGAAACCGTTCTGATTGCAGATTGATTAGTTCTTATGAACGCGATTTGATAAAAATAAAAACGGTAATAGTGAACATGGACACTACTACCGTTTTATTCTAAACTCTCATACTGAAACATAGAAACCATATTTATTCTGAGACTGTTAACAATCTTTGTATTAGATCAAAATACTTAGTTTTAATACACACCTGTCTAATTGGCTTAATCTGTCAAATAATTTAAGAATCTTAAGTATGAGTCTTTTCTGTAAAAAAACGCGCATAAGGAACTTACTAAAAATATTTAATAACAAATCGAACTAACTACTATTTTTTGGTGTCCGTTCGATTGGCTATTTCTATGACAACTATTCTAAGCCTATTCCTTTAGTTTAATTATAGTAACTTAATGACTTCTCCTGATTCCTTGTCGAAGAAATGTGCTTTTCCTAAGTTGAAAGCTAATTCTACTTGTGCGCCTGGTTTATGAAAATCACGTGCATCAACCTTGGAAACAAACTCCGTTTCACCGACTTTAGTGTATAAGAGCGTTTCTGCACCTAATAACTCAGAAACCATTACTTCCGCTTGCACAACTGCTCCGTCTGAAGAATCAATTGCGATCTGCTCGCTATGGATATCTTCTGGACGAATACCGAAAGTAAGTGTTTTTCCTTCATAGCCCTTGCGAACCAATGTGTTCTTTTCACCTTCAGGAATTTTCAAGCTTAAACCATAACCGTCTTTTATGAAGCCATCCTTTAATGTTACTTCAAAGAAATTCATTGCAGGTGAACCAATAAAACCAGCAACAAAGGCATTTTTCGGAGTGTCATAAACTTGTTGAGGCGTTCCAACCTGTTGAATCACTCCATCTCTCATGATGACAATTCGATCGGCCATTGTCATAGCTTCCGTCTGGTCATGGGTAACATAAATTGTTGTAGTTCCTAAACGTTGATGCAGCTTAGCAATTTCTGCTCGCATGGATACTCTTAATTTGGCATCTAAGTTAGATAGAGGTTCATCCATCAAGAACACTTTTGCATCTCGAACAATTGCACGCCCTAAAGCTACCCTTTGGCGTTGTCCGCCAGAAAGTGCTGCTGGTTTTCTTTTAAGGTATTCAGTCAGTCCTAAAATGTCTGCAGCATTTTCCACTCGTTGTTTGATTTCAGCAGGATCATATTTTCTTAGTTTTAGACCGAAAGCCATATTATCAAAAACGGTCATATGCGGATACAACGCATAGTTTTGAAAAACCATGGCAATATCCCGATCTTTAGGTGCTACTTCGTTCATGACTTGATCACCTATTTTCAGTTCACCCTCTGTTATTTCTTCCAATCCTGCTATCATTCGCAAAGTCGTTGATTTGCCACAACCTGAAGGACCAACGAAAACGATAAACTCTTTATCATCAATCTCTAAATTGAAATCAGTAACTGAATATTTTTCTGCATTGTCATATTTCTTATGAATATGTTTTAGTGTGAGCTGCGTCATTTAATATCCCCATCCTTCTTACTTTTTAATACCGATAAATCAAGATTCTCTAAGGTTTCAACAAGCACATCTGCATGTGGTAAGCTTTTTCGGTTTCCTACGCCGATAGCCAACATTCCAGCTTTTTTAGCCGCTTCAATCCCCGCATAGGCGTCTTCAAAAACGATGCACTGACTTGCAGGAATACCTATTCTTTTAGCCCCCAATAAAAATACTTCTGGATCAGGTTTCGCTTTTGAAACATCGTTACCATCAACAATCACATCAAAATAATCCTGTAATTTTGTATTTTTCAAAATCAGTCCTGAATTTTTACTCGCAGAGCCAAGAGCAATTTTTAATTTTCTATCCTTTAGCTGATTCAGCAATTCAATTACACCAGGTAAAATTTCTCGTTCATCCATCTGGCTAATATAGCGAACATACTCTTTATTTTTTTGTTCCATAAATTTGTTACGTTCATCTTCTGAATAGCTTTTATTTCCTAATGATAGCAGGATATCCAACGACTTTATTCTGGAAACACCCTTTAAGCATTCATTGTTTTCTTCTGTAAATGGAACGTCTAATTGATCTGCTAGTTTTTTCCATGCTAAAAAATGATACTTTGCAGTATCAACCAACACACCGTCAAGGTCAAAAATAGCACCTAAATACTCAGTCAATACAGTTACTCCTTACATTCTTTATTAATCTAGCAATCGATAAGCTAGTTCGTCTTAAGTTTACCTCAGCATTATCCAATGCTTCACTTAAACTTTCAGGCTGTCCAATAATCGAGAAACACGCGCTAATCCCATAAGCTTCATAATCACTGAACTCTTGGTCAACGCTGCCGCTGATTGCTAATACAGTTGTTTTAGCAGGAGCTCGCTTAGCTATTCCTACTGGAGCTTTCCCCGCCATACTCTGCTGATCCATCCTACCTTCGCCAACAATAATGAAATCAGTGTCTTGTGCTCGCTGATCAAAATCTAGTACATCTAAAACAAAATCGATTCCATGAATGATTTTGCCCTTAGCGAACCCTGCGATTCCAGCAGCCAAACCACCGCCTGCACCACTTCCGGGGGTATCAATTAACGTTTGATTGATTAAGCGATAAACTTGTTTCAATGCTTCATCCGTTTTTGATATCTCTTCAATTTTTAAACCTTTCTGCGGTCCAAAAATAAAACTAGCGCCAGATGCACCACATAAAACATTCGTTACATCTGTCACCGCATAGATTTCTGCCGTCAATTCTTGTACATCTGTGTCATCTATTCTGACAATTTTTGACAAACTTCGCCCATTCGGTTGCAATAGATTTCCTTCTTTGTCATAAAATCTATAGCCTAAGCCTGCAGCAAGTCCGATCCCTCCATCAATGGTTGCACTTCCGCCAACACCGATATAAATTTTCTTCATCCCCTTTTCTTGAAGACGAATGATTAATTCTCCAAGACCAATCGTAAGGATATCCAACGGTCGGCGTTGTTCCTCAGAAAACATCGGTAATCCCACTAAATCAGCCATTTCAAAAAAAGCTTGATCTTGAAAATGCATGTATCGCATTGGGAAAGGCTTACTATTCCAGCCGCTAACCGTCTCCCATCTTTCTTCCATCGAAATAGTTTGCGATAAAGCATCCAATGTTCCTTCACCACCATCACCTACTGGTAAAAGTTCAATCGTTGCAGATGGAAAAACTTGTTGGAAACTTTCTCCTAGGATAGTTGCTGCTTTTTTAGCAGAAAGACTACCTTTGAATGAATCTGGCATCATTAAAATTTTCATCGTATTACCTTCTGCTCCATTCTAATTTGTCTGCTAATAAATAGTTCTGACCTTCAATCATGATTGGCAGCTGCTTGGTAGATTCTTTTTTTAATAAAACAGAGTCTTGGGTCATCTGAACAGTAATCTTTTCATTTCTCCAATAAAAGTTGAACGTGAGCTGCTTCCATGCATTCGGCAGCTGTGGATTAATTTCTAGCACATCACCTTTTTTAATACCTGCAAAGCCAAAAATTACCGTCAGCCAAACCGCTCCCAATGCTGCACCGTGAACCCCTTCATCACTTGTATGGGGCTGATCATTCAAATCAATTCGACAAGCTGCTTGAAACATCTCATAAGCCCACTCTGCTTCATGAATTCTAGCTGCAACAATCGCGTGAATCGCTTTACTTAATGATGAATCATGAATTGTTCGATCTTCATAATAATAGAGATTTTGTTTGATTGTTTCAAAGCTAAATAGATCTGGCTGTAAATAAAACAGCATGACTAAGTCTGCTTGCTTTAGAATCTGCCGATCAATGACTTCTTGTCGAGAATACTCGGTCAGAATTAATTGATTCCCTGCCTGTTCCTTATACTTTGATAAGTCAATTACTGGTTTTTCCAAGAATGTATCGTCTTGTGGAATTAAGCCATCAGTATTTTTATCTGGTAAATAGAGTTTGTCTAGAAATTGTCTAAATTGTTCTTGCAACTGCTCATCACCGACCTGCTGCTCCAAAGCAGATCGTACATTATAGGCGGCTAAATAATTGGTATACGCATTGTTATTGACGTGTTCCGTATATTCATCCGGACCAATCACATCATGAATTTCAATCCGACCATTTATCTCGACACCGCGGCTCAACCAAAAAAGAGCTGTTTCCTTTAATAGTTCTTTCCCATAATTATCCATAAATTCCTGGTCAGCCGTCGCTTGATAAAGATCCATCACAGCATAAGCGATATCCGCAACAATATGATGCTCTGCTACAGCCGATGATATAATTTGCCGTTTCCCAGTACGAATATTTATCGCTGCGTATTTTGGTGTCTCTTCATACCCTGTTAAGGCGCTTTCCCAAGGAAATAAAGCACCTCGATAGTTATTCTGTCGCGCTTTTTCCTTTGCTCCAGCCAATCTAAAAAATCGATATTTCAATAATTTTTTTGCAGTATCGGGCTCATTATGCAAGAAAAAAGGAAGGATGAATATTTCTGTATCCCAAAATACATGACCTTTGTAGCCTTCGCCTGTTAACCCTTTTGCTGCCACACTGAATTGGGAATCATCGGGGGTCATAATTTGCAGATGATAGCATGCAAAATCTAAAGCCAATTGGTCGAAGGCATTTTGACTATTGACTACTACCCGATGTTCTGACCAAAAATCATGCCAAGATTTTTTTGTTTCCTTCGCAATTTTTTCATAAGATATTTCCTGGGCTGCGGCCTTTTTAGCAGACTCCAATGGATCATCAGCTTCTAAGCTAGAATATATATAAGCCACTTTTTCAAAAACGAATGAATCATTTTTCTGACAGTTCTCTTGAATGTTTGTTTGAATTTTTCTATTTTTCGCTGAAATAATTCCTGATTTATTTAGACGCATAGCCAGACCTACTGTCAAATGACTCTCAATCGTCTCATATTCAGCTACCAATAGGCGTTCATCATACACACGTATATCACGTTCGATTAAATGCTGGTTGCCACCGTTAGAAACTTGTCCATCAATCCCCGTTTTGATGGAAATTTCAGCTGAACCACTCAATGGCTCTACGATCAGTTGAAAAGCAATCTGTTCCTTATTTTTTTGACTAACAATCCGTTTATTTGTAATTTTGAACCAATCGCCTTGTTCCGTTTGCCATTTTAATGAACGATTCAATTCTCCTGTTGATAAATCTAGCGAACGCTGATAATCTCTCACTTGCGGACTATTTAAGGAAAAAATCTCGCCATTTATTCTTAACTCTTGTTCAGTGATATCAGGCAGATTGACTAATTCAGCTGCCTCTGTACCGATCGTTCGATCAAAAATGCCCCGGACAAAAAAACCTCTATCCTGATTTCGATACTTTTCCTCATGTACTGCACGAACTCCTAAATAGCCGTTTCCCGTCGTCATTAGAGTTGCTTCTTTATTTAGTGTTTCTTCCTCAAATTGATTAAATTCTATTTTCATAGTTCTACTTTTTCACCTATTTCAGCCGATTGATATAATGCTGCAATCACTTTTTGTATAATATAGCCCTGTCTGCCGTCAGCAATTATTGCTTGTGGATCTCCAGCAACTTTACGACAAAAATGATCTATACTGGTAAAATGATTATTCGTTTCCTTACTTTCGATTTGTTTAATAACTTTAAGTTCCCCAGCTTGATCTGTATAAATTTTACCAGGATAGAGATTTGCACCTGCTTCGTCACCGCAAAGCTGAACATCTAAAACCTTATCCGCTTGTATATTTAACGCGAAAGATGTATTGATCCGAAGAATCCCGCCATTTTCAAATTCTAATGTTCCAAACAAGGAATCCTCTACGGTGTATTTTTCCGGGTCCCAAAATCCAAATGAACCTTGGTTCTTACGAGGACCGATTTTTTGATATTGATAACCCGAAACTGCCTTGATTTTTGGAAAATCCAATAGATATAACGCCGTATCCAACATATGTATTCCATAATCAATCAGCGGACCGCCGCCTTGAAGTGTTTTATCAATAAAATTTCCCCAGCCAGGAACCCCTGAACGTCTTAAGGCATTTGCTTCGCTATAATAAATATCCCCCAATAAGGCAATGTTTTCCTTCAACATCTGCGCTTCCGGTGAATAACGATGTTGAAAATCATAAGCTAAACAAACAGATTTTTTTTCTGCCTGCTTCCACATATTTTTTGCTTCAAGGCTCGTCATGGCTGGCGGTTTTTCGCAGAATACTGAACACCCTGCCGCTAATGCACTCATTACACTGTCATAATGAAAGCGATTGGGTGTACAAACACTTACGATATCTGGTTGTTCCTCTATCAACATTTCTGTAGTTGATGTATATGCCTGCTTAAATTGATTTCTTTGACAAAAAAGCTCGGCCCTTGCTAAATTAGGATCAACCACTGCTACTAATTGAAACGTTTCTGGTTTTGTTAAATAATAGGCTGCATGGACTTTTTCTGCTACTTGGCCAGCACCGATAATCGCTACTTTTTTCATTACTCGTTCCTTTCAAGAAAAGCATAGTTGAGCGTTCAACTATGCTTTTCTCATACATTCCTTTAAGAAGTTGATAGAATCTTGATAAATTTTAGGAAGATCTTCTCCACGTAATCGGCATTCGTATACTAAACAACCGTCATAATTGATCTCTTTGATTGTCTTGAAATGTTCAACAAAATTGATGGCTCCGGACCCCGGCTGATACCGATGATTATCCGCTAAATGTATGTGTCCCACATAATCCTTTTGCTCGATCAACGCTTTTGAAATACTATCTTCTTCGATATTCATATGGTAAAAATCAGCGGTAATTTCAACATGCACCAATTGATTTTCATCAATGTATTTCCGAGCATCAGCTAACAAGTTGATCATATGATCTTGATACCGATTCAATGGCTCTAAATATATTTTGGTTCCCGTTTCAGCGGCTACCTTCTCTAACTGAATCAAAGAGTCACTAACTGCTTTAAAATCACCAGCTTGACTTCTTGGAGAAACCATCGGTGGTAAACGATAGGTAAACATGCCCCAAGCCGCAGGAACAACGATGCCTTTCCCGCCTACTTCAGCTAGTGCTCTTAAAATATCAGAAATCTGTTCAATCCCTCGTAAACGACGTTCTTCAATAAAATCACCGATCCACCCATCGTAACCATTACAGGCAGTTTCTACTAAAATCCCCGTTTCTTTCATTGCTTCTTTGACTTCTTCTACGTGTTCGACTAACAGATTGCCATCTATTTCGTAGGTTTCAAACCCTAACTCTTTGATAAATTGAAATTTTTCTTTTATGTCTGTTGGGAAAAATGCTTGATCTTGCGTGCCAAATCTCATGATATAATCTCCTTATTTGTCTTCGTTCAATCCTTTTAGTTTAAAGCTCTACACCCATTTTCACACTTAATGAAGGGTCTTGGTCAATGTAGCGCATATAGGCTTCCGCACTTTCAGCTAACGGAACAATTGGCGCAACAATCTCTGAACAATCTAAGTAACCGCTCATTAGCAGTTCCCAGCAAGTATCTTCAATTCGTTTGCGATTCCAACGCGGATATTCGGGATTCGGCTCACTTGAAGCCCGAGCAAAAATAATCTTCGCATTATTAAAATGTGCTTCACGACCAAAATTTAATCCTTCTGGGAATGGTTTAGCAAAAGCAACATAGGAAATAATTCCGCCATAAGCAATGCCTCTCAAGGAAGCTTGTAAAGCACTAGCAGCCCCACTGGTTTCAATGACAGAATCGACCCCCATTTTGTTGGTGAACTCCTTCATTTTTAAACCGACATCTTCAGTTATTGGATCTAGACTATGAATCGCACCAAATTTTTCCGCTAATGTTCGACGTTCTTTGATTGGATCAATGGCGATGACCTTTGCACCAGCATTAACTGCAATTTGTACTGCGATTAAACCAATCGCGCCAAGACCAAAAATTGCCACAACATCACCAGCGCGTACATTGGCTACGCGGGTACCACCCATCGCAAATTGTGCTGGATCGTAACATACTGCATTTTTCCAACTATCCAAGCTTGCCATTTTCCGTAGTTTATAGTTGTCTACACCTTTGGCGACCACTGTTTCTCGTATGGGGCCATAAGTACAAACAATCTCTCCGATTTGATATTCTGTAACCTCACTGCCTATTTCCACTACTTCTCCAACCACCATATTTCCTAATGGCAGATCGCCGAACTCAATACCGCGAGGGCTTCCTGCCTCACGTGGCATAAACATATTCCATTCTGAAGAAAACTCATCATCGATAAATGGACTGATCCCTCTAAAATCAACGACTTCTGTTCCAGGCTTAGGAGAAGCAAACTTCACCTTGATCAGTACTTCGTCTTCTAAAATAGTTCTCTCCTCATAATCTTTTAAACCTGCTACTCGTGGTTCAAGCGCTACTAATTTTTTCACGATTTTCATCCTCTTTTTTTAAATTATCCTTTGACGCCGCCTTCAATGGCTCCGCCTTTAATAAAACGTTCTGAAAGTGAGTACATGATGACTACTGGTAAAGCAGTAATCAGTGAAGCTGCCATCATCCTGCCCCAAACATAGTCTGGGGTACTAAATAACGTGTTCAGTCCGATTGGCAATGTAAACTTATCGGTTGATGAAAGGAAGATCGATGCAAACAGAAAATCATTCCAAGAAACCATAAAACAATACACAAAAACTGAAATAATCCCCGAAAATGCTAATGGTATCATGATTTGAATGATGATCTGAAAACGGCTCAAACCGTCGATCATCGCCGCCTCTTCAATATCTTTGGGGATTGTTTCAAAGTAACTGCGCAACATAAAAATTGCTGTCGGTAATGTTTGAACCACCATTGTTATGACTAAAGAAGTTCTAGTGTCATACAAGCCTAATGAAGAGATAATTTTGAATAGCGGAACGACAATCAAAATACCTGAGAACATATACACCGTATAGAAACTCGCATTGATTTTATTACGTCCCTTAAAGTTTAGACGTGCTAACGCATAAGCACCACCAATTCCAATAATCACAGCGATAACAGATGCAAACAACGAAATAACAAAGCTATTCTTAAAATAGTCGACAAATGGAAAAATCTCTGGATTAAAAATATCGACAAAATGTTCTGTCGTGAACTGACGCGGTAAAATACTCGGTGTAGTCGAAATCGCTTCACTGCTGCCTTTAAAAGATGTCATTAGCATGATCCAAAAAGGGAACAGGTTAATTGCTAAAAAACAAATAACCATGGCATAAAAGAAGAATTTTTTTACTTTTTTATTTTTAGCCATTGTTTAAATCCACCCGCTTTCTTGAAATTAGAATCACGACAGCAATAATAACGAATAAAATCACTGAAATAGCCGAAGCTTTACCTAAGTCATTGAATGCAAAGGCTGTTTTATAAAGATAGACACCTAATATATCCACTTTATTTGTCAGTAAATAGACATCAGTAAACATATAAAACATCCAAATAGATCGCAAAACAATAACTGTGGCGAGGACCGGCTTGATCGCAGGTAATGTAACAATCTTGAATTTCTGCCAGAAATTTGCGCCATCGATATCCGCCGCTTCATACAAGCTTTTATCGACAGTTTGCAAAATTGCCAATAAAGAGATGAAGGCATAAGGATAGTAGCGCCAGATTGCAAAGATTACGACTAAAGCAAAACTTGAACCTGGATTATCAAACCATAATGGTGCTTCGCTGAAAAAATGTAATTTATCGACTAAAAAATTATTGATAATACCATAGCCATTATTGAACATATATTTCCAAGCAAAAATTAAAGAAATAGAAGGTGTGACATAGCTCAGAATAATCAAAGAACGAACCAATCCGCGGTACTTAAATTCACGGTTAAACGCAATCGCCACTGCTAAGCCTAAAGCGGTGCTTCCCAAAACGACTAACGCTGTATAAGCGATCGTCAAACCTAATGATTTATAAAAAGCTGGATCCTTTAAAATATCCAGATAATTGTTCAAGCCAACAAAAGTAGACTTTAGATTCGCATTTAACGGCAAATCTAAAAAACTAATCTGGATATTTGACAGCATTGGAAAGAAAACCAATACTGCCAATAAAATCATGCTTGGTGCTAATAAGGCAATAGCAAATTTTGTATCTGTTTTGTTTGCTATATTTTTCATAACCCGCTCCTACTCCTCAATTGATTCTTGAGCCGTTTTTAATGCTTTCTCAGGATCTTCCTTACCAACAGTTACGCCATTTACCGCTTTTGAAATAGCGCCAGAGCTAGTAATATCTCCCATTTTTGTAAAGTTTTTATCGCCAACTAAACCAAACACTTGGACCTTATCAAATGAGCTGGCAATTTCTTTCGGAAGCTCGCCAAAAGCACTGATTACTTCATTTGATTGGTAAGAAGAGCTATCAACAACTTCTTTGTTTACTGGTTGCGCACCACCAGGTGACATCAAGACCCATTTTTCCATATTTTTGGCTTCTGATAGATACTCGACAAATTTTTCAGAAGCTGCTTTTTGTTCTTTATCTAATCCAGCAGAAATCGTTAATCCCGAAACTGTTCCATAAACGGCCTCTTGTTTGTTGGTCGGAATTGCAAAACCAATATCTTCTGACTTTCCTTCTTCAAAAACAGACGGCAAAATATACGTTGAATAGATCGCCATTGGGGTTGAACCATTCATGAAAGCATCTTTAATCTCCGTTACGTCATTTGAACCTGGCATGGTGTATTGCGACAATTCTTTATAATAATCCAAAGCCTGCTTCATCTCTGGCGTATTAATCGTCACTTTTCCTTTATCATCCAACACATTTGCATTATTCGAAAGTGCAAACTGTGAAAAGGCTTGTTCAGTCATTGTACTGTCGGCGGTCGGCATTGCGATGCCGTATTTCTTATTGCCTGCATCATTAAAATGCTTCGCGATCTCTAAAACTGAGTCCCAAGTTGTTGGTTCTGAGAATCCAGCATCGTTCAGCGTCTTTTTGTTATACCAAATACCTTGAACCCAACCGCTTATCGGTGCTGCAATATATCCTGAACCATCTTCTGTGCGAACCAATTTTTTGGCACCATCGTAATAATTGTCTTCACCAACTTTTTTCATGACATTGCCAACAGCTTTTTGATCGATCAGTTCATCCTTATCCATTACCTTAGCGAAGTCTTGGCTGACCTCAATAACACCGGTAAGCTTATTTGAACGGGCCAACGGAACAACTTTTGTGTTATACGCATCTTCTTCAACTGGCATTTGTTTCACTTTAATATCTGGATTTTCTTTTTCAAAATCGGCAACCAGCTTATCAATTACTTTCAGTCGATCTTGTTCAACTGAAGAATGCATAAATTCAATTGTCGTTTTCTCATCATCCTTCGCGCTTCCTCCGCCACATGCTCCCAAAGTCAGAGCCAACACTGCCAATGCCGTACCAAAAATCATTTTCTTTGCTTTCATTCCACTGTCTCCTTCTTGATAGTTCTAAATTTTTTCCAACCAAACAAATTGGTAAGGTTCCAAAATTACTTCCTTTTGAATAACGCATTCATTTTTTGTTAATAAATTAATATAGGTTCCAGCATCAAGTGAAATCGTTTGAGCTTGATCGCTCATATTATGCAATACGTAAACCTTTTCATCTCTAACAATTCCAAATGTTGCATGATTCGTTTCCAGAACTCGCATAGCACAATTAGGATGGAAAGCTTCCTCACTTCTCCGCAGTTGAATCAGCTTTTGAAGTTCACGGTATACTTGGTTTCTAAATGACCCACTTTTCAGTAAGCTGTCACAAATTTCTGAAGCTTTATATTTCTGGCGATTAATTGTTCGATTCGCGCCTGTCTTTTCAACACCTTCATAGTAGTTGCGTCCGCCTAAAATACTTTGCACATAAACTGCCGGTATCCCAATAATCGTCAATAAAATAGAGTGAGCCACCATGAAACGCTTCAGACGCAGCTCATCTTCATCTGATTGGTTACTTAAAGCGTCAATATAGGTTGTATTAATCTCGTAAGGACTGAAAGAACCATCTGGATTTTGTTTATAATTTACTAGTGCTCCCTCTTTTTCTATACTAGCAACTAAATCAAGAATTTCTGCTTCATCAATAATTCCTCGAATCGGATTTAAACCAATTCCATCATGAGATGCTAAAAAATTGAAGAAGGATACTTCTTCCGTTGGTAGATAGATTTCATTTGCCCATTTTTGCAAATAGCTAGTATTCCCTGTTCGAATCGCATGCAATACTAATGGAGGTAACGGAAATTGATAAACCATTTGCGCTTCATTAGTCCCGTCCCCAAAGTAACTGATATTATCTTGATGAGGCACGTTCGTCTCTGTAATCAAAATCGTTCCTGGAGCTACCTCTTCCACAATGCTTCTAAAAAGCTGAATGATCTTGTGGGTTTCTGGAAGATGGATACTGCTGGTTCCAGCTTTCTTCCATAAAAATCCTACTGCATCTAGACGAATAAAATCTGCTCCTTGATCTACATAAAACAGCAGCACATCAATCATTCTTAATAAGACCTTCGGATTAGCAAAATTCAAATCTACCTGATCATCACTAAAAGTCGTCCAAATATTGCGTATCTTCCCATCTAAATCGACAAACTCTGATAACAACGGTGACGTTCTCGGTCTTGTAACCATACTTAGATCAATCGAAGGATCACTTTCGATAAAAAAGTCCTTATAGCTAGTGCGATTATTCAAGTAACCTTGAAACCAATTACTTTTTGCAGACATATGATTGCAAACGAAATCGAACATCAAACGAGCATTACGATTCATTACCTGGACATCTGCCCAATCACCGATTTCTGGATTTACCTGTTCATAATCAATCACCGAAAATCCATCATCTGAGCTGTAAGGAAAAAACGGTAGGAAATGTACAATTGGAAATGTATCTGAAAAAAACTGCTGATACATTTTATTGAAGGTGGTTAATTTAGTTTCTCCATCCTCATAAAACTGATCGCCATAAGTAATCAAAAACACATCATCTTGATCCCATTGTCCTTTTCTAGGTCGGATATTCTTATTTTTATATCCCTTGATTCTTTCAGATATTGCTTCTTTTAGAAACATTGCTTCATCTTGATGCGGATAAATTGCAGAAATGATTTCTTCAATCAAATAGAAAACTCCTTTCTTGTGGGAGCGCTCCCACCTCACACCAAGATAATATTATAGTAAGCGGTTTCTGTCAATTGTTTTTTTAAATAATTAACCGCCTTTATGGACAAATCATCGATAATCCAGTAATATTTTAGCTGTGATGGTACCGCTACCAGCGTTAGGAGGATTTTTTTTGAAACCAACAATTTATGATATTGCGAACAAATCTGGAGTCTCTAAATCCACAGTTTCTCGTGTATTGAACAATCAAGATAATATTTCACCAGAGGCCAAAGAAAAGGTTTTAGCAGCAATTAAAGAATTGAATTATATGCCGAGTAAGTTAGCACGTGGACTTACTGGTAACGGATTTGATGCAATATTGGCTCTTTCACATCGATCGGTTCGTTCAACAAGCGGCAATCCTTTCTTTTCTGATGTTATCCAGTCTATTTCAGCTGTATCAGAGAAAAATGATTTTGATTTGATTTTGCAAACATCTAAAAACAATCAGGAAGAAGCGCAAAAAATAAGAAATAAACTCAATGAAAAATTGATACGGGGAATAATCATCTTAAGTGCTTCTCAAGATGAACAATATTTAGAGGAACTTGATGCGCTAAAAATTCCAATCGTAATTATCGGAAAACTGGAAAAGGAATATGAGTATATTTATTCGGTGGATACAGACAACTATAGTGATAGTTACCAAATGATTCAAACTTTGATTGATCTGGGACATAAGGAAATAGCCTGTCTGCATGCTCCTCTGAATATTCATGTATCAGCAGACCGAGTAAATGGCTATCGTAAAGCTTTATTTGATAATTATCTAGATATAAAAAATGAATGGATTGTCGATGGGGGCTATGTGCTAGAGGAATCTATTCAGGCGGCTAAAAAATTATTTAGTGGTAAACAATTACCTACTGCTATCTTTGCAACAGATGCTCTAAAAGCTCTTAGTCTCTTTCAAATTATTGAAAAAGAAGGGTATAAAATCCCTGATAACTTCTCTTTGATTGCATTTAATGATGAATCCTACTCTGCCTTTTTCACCCCTCGTCTTTCAGGAATCAATGTTCCTACAAATATTTTGGGTACAAAAGCAACAGAGCTACTTTTCAAGCTGATTAACGGAGAGAAAGATTTACCAAAAAAGGTCATCGTACCTACTGAATTGATCTTGACGGACTCTGTGGCAAGAAAATAGATAAACAAGGAGCTGTGACAAAAGACTTGTCATAGCTCCTTTTTCCGAATAAACGGTGTTCCAGAAGTAGCTTCTTCGGAAATAAGCCGAAATTTCACAAAAATTTGAGAAACAATTTTCGGAAATTCCTTCTTATTTCTTGAAGCTGACCACTTCTGTCACAACCTCTGTTTATCTTTTCATCTACAAAACTACCTGAAAGTTCTGGTTCGTCTTTGCTTGGATTATCGGATGCTGCTTCAAGTAATCCGCAATTAATTCTGTCATATCTACCTGAATTTCTCGCACGATTTTCTCCGCACCGAACATCTCATAATTTCCTCCACCAATTGCTCGGTAATGATTGGTGACTATTTCCAGTTCTTGCTCTGGCATGATTGCTTGATTTTGGAAGGTCAGGTGAGTGATTCGTTGGCCAACAGGTTGATTCATGTCAATAGTATAGTCGATCCCTTCATACATATCATAATTGTAGTATTGCGGCTTAGGTTTGATAAAGGCAGGATTGAAAACAACCTTCCCCTTTTCAACCGCCAGATAACTCGCAGTTTGCTCTAATGCCGCACGCAAGTCCGCTCCGCTGACTTTGATCACAGCTAGTGTATTAGGATAGATATAGTTGGTGATGACATCCCGCATAGTGATCGTTGAACCAAATCCTGTTCCTTCGTTATTGAACAGAGCTGTTCCAGAAATTTTTGCCTTACTAGCTTTCATTTGCACGCGATTAATAAATTCTACATAGGGATGTTCCACTAAACGCGCTTCCATCGGATCGTTAATCGCCATGTCACCTTCAACTCGTCCCAATGTTCGGTCCAGCCAATCTTCTAAATCCGTTTCTGCGGTTTCAACGGCTGCAAGAATTTTCGGATCAGCAGCCACATTTTCTAAAGAATGCACCCTGACTTGGCTATCTGTCACTACTACTTTCCCTTCTATTTTCTCAACTGTCAGCTGGATTTCTCCAATATGATTTCCACGATACCCTGGCTGAACAACAGGCACACCATTGACAATATCGGCAATTACCCGATGCTGATGTCCAGTAAACAGCGCATCGATCCCTGAAACCTCCTGCAGCAACTGATAGCCTTCATTCTCGCCAGTCAGAGCCTCAGTTGGTTCTCCTGTCATTAAGTTCCTTTCGAAGCCGCCATGATAACTGACCACTACGACATCTGCTTGCTGCCTTAAGATTGGTATATATTTTTTAGCAGTCTCAACAATGCTTTCAAATGTAATGCCTTTAAGAGTAAGGGGCTTTTCCCAATGTGGAATATATTGAGTAACCAGTCCAAGAACAGCAATTTTTAATCCTGCTTTTTCAATAATCGTATAGGCTTTTCCAAAGTAGGGGTCTCCTGCTTCATTCAAGATGTTCGCTGCCAGCACAGGTGCTTGATAGCTGTCGATAGCTGCTTGTAAATACTCCAAGCCATAGTTGAACTCATGATTGCCAATCACTTGAACGTCATAGTTCATTTGATTAATTACTTTGGTTAACGTACCAACCGAATACTTTCCTTGAGCAATATAATAACTTAACGGTGAACCCTGAATAAAGTCGCCATTTTCAATCGTCACAACAACACCTTCAGCTTTTTCCCGTAATTTCTTTAATTTTGTTGCGACTTTAGCCGCACCAAGGGCTAGATCGTGTTTTCCAGCATAATCAGTTGGGTAAACATAGCCGTGCATGTCACTGGTTTCGAGAAAGGTTATCTTCAATCGTATCGCTCCTTCATTGATTAGACGAAAAAGACCGAAGCACAAAAAGCAGTTCGGTCTCTTCAGTACTTTTATTAGTTTATCAGCGCATGTCCAGAGTCTTCAACACATGCCCTGAAATAAAATTTTCTGTCGTTTGATGGGTGATCCTTCCCTGCTCCACACAATAAAGATTATAGCCGTAGCGTTCTTCAAAGCGGACCAAGCCGTCGCCTACATTTTCTCCGACAAAGGACATACTAGCCACAGTAAAATAAGGAATACCATTGATTTCATCCATAAAGAAGTGATGCGTGTGTCCGTTTAAAATACAACGAATATCATATGGTTCAATTAACGCTAAAAAGCGTTCTGTGCCAGGCCATTTTGGCATATTGCTTTGCTGCGGCAGTAAATGGTGGTGGGTTACCAGTATAATCGGTTGCTCTTTATATTCTTCCAGCACCTCCGCTAGCCACTGAAGCTGTTGCTCATCTACAATTCCATCTGCATAGCCATAGCTGGAATTATCAAAGGAGATGACCGTAAATTCTGGATACATCACAACCTGGTTGTAAGGTTTTTCAGAAGCCTTTTCTCCAAACCAGCCAGCCCAAAAGTTCTCCTTAATATCATGGTTACCAAGTGTGACAATCATCTCTGTTTCGCCTAAAGCTTCCTGCAGCCAGTTCTTCAGATAGCGATAATCTTCTACCTCGCCATCTTCAGTCAGATCACCGCTGATGATTACCAAATCAAGTGTTGTCCGTTCTTGCAGCTGATGCAGGTACTTCTCCAACGGAATAAGCGGACTTTGCATCTTGGCTAACATGCCTTTATAGCCGCCTTCGCTTGTTTCATATTCTCTGCGAAAATGTATGTCTGATATATGCAATATATTCATGTGCTATCTCAATTTCTTTCTTATAATTCCGGTTATTTGGTCCAAAATAAATACGGTAATAACAACCCCGATTAAAATAATACTGACCTTGCTCCATGACCGTGTTTGGATCGCAAAAATCAATGGTGCCCCGATCCCGCCAGCACCTACTAATCCTAGTGTAGCTGCACTTCTAACAGCAATTTCAAAATGATTCAATGCCAATGAGCTGTAAATTGGCAACAAATAAGGTACTCGAACAAAGAAAATCGTTTGCCAAAAATTAGCTCCGACCGCTTCCATCTCTTCGGTTAAGCGTTCATCCATCGCTTCCATTTCCTCGGTAAACAGCTTCCCTAACATACCGATTTGATGAACACCAATCGCCATCACTCCAGCAAATGGACCTGGACCGACAACTTTCACAAAAATAATCGCAAAAACTAATTCTGGAAAGGCTCGCAATACATTGCAGACGAACTTCCCAATTTTTGTAACTAACGGATGTGCCTTCCAGAGATTAACAGCACTCAGCAAGGTTAACGGAATCGCCAAAATTGTCGCAATCATCGTTCCTAAAAAAGCAATGCCAATCGTCAACAGCAGCAAACTTACTAAATCCTCTCCGCTGCCATCATAAAGAAATGCCCAATCTGGCTGCGCCAGTCCTTTAAATACATCCATTCCCATCGAAAGAGAAAAAGTACTTAAACCTGAATAATCCAAACTGAAGGCTGACCAAATCACCAGCAGCGCCACAACCGTAAGAAAGAGCAATGTTCGTCTACTCATGTCGCGAATCATCATAACAGTGACCTCCTCACACGTTCACTTAGTTTATCTACCAAGGCCACCGTGACTAAAATCATTAAAATAATTATTGATACCCGTTCATAATTTAATAAAGCCAGTGAGGAATTCAAAATAACGCCAATCCCGCCAGCACCGACATAACCCAGCACTGTTGAAGCCCGTACATTCACTTCAAACGCATAAAACATATAGCTGACAAATTGACTCAACACTTGAGGAGCAATTGACCAGACAGCAATTTGCATCTTGGTAGCTCCTACTGCAGCCGCCGCTTCGATTGGACCATAGTCAATTGTTTCAATTGCTTGAAACATCAACTGAGAAATCATTCCAAAGGTAAAAACAGCAATCGTCAGCACCCCAGTAGCTTCTCCTATGCCAAAAATAGCGACAAAAAGAGCGGCTAATAGCAGGTTAGGAATTGTCCGAACCAAGCCCAATAAAAACCGAAAAATAGTGGATAGCCAGCGGTTTTCCGTCACGACCGTCGTTGCCAGAAAGCTGATAGGAATCGCAAAAGCCACACCAATCACCGTTCCGACTAACGACATTTGCAGCGTTTTAACCATTGGAGTGACCAGCTTCGACAAATAACTAAAATCCGGATGAATAAGTCGTGACAAAAAGTCTGTCATTTGCCCAGAGTTGGCAAACACCATCGCAAAATCAGCCGAAGTCAGACCCACACTTGCTTGAAAACAAAGCACTAAAACTATCAGAATCAACAGGTGCTTGTACCATTTAAAGTGGACAGTTTCTTGCAATTTCATCGCGATCCCCTGCCTTTTCTTCAAAAATGGCTTTGCCGTAAATTTGAGTCAGTTGTTCGTCGGTCAAAGCATCCGGCGAGCCATCAAAAACCACCTGTCCAGCTTTTAAAGCAATCACTCGCGTAGAAAACTCCCGAGCTAAAGGTACCGAATGAAGATTGACAATCACGGTTTTAGCCATTGTTTGATTAATCTTTTTCAAATCCTCCATCACCTTTTGGGTGGTGATAGGATCTAAGGAAGCCACCGGTTCATCTGCCAAAATAATCGGTGCTTGCTGAACGAGCGCACGAGCAATCGAAACCCGCTGCTGCTGACCACCGCTCAGCTCATCACTGCGGGTTTGCAACTTGTCAGATAAGCCTACTGTTTCCAAGGCTTCTTTGGTTCGTTGATAATCTTCCTGCGTAAACAGCCCAAAGATACTCTTCCAGGTGGAATAGTAGCCTAGTCGGCCCGATAGAACATTTTTCTGAACAGTACTGCGCTTCACCAGATTAAAACTTTGGGAAATCAATCCAATCTGACGGCGAATCAGTCGCAGCTCACGCTTATTGGCCTTAGTTATGGATGTACCGTTAATTTGAATGTTGCCATCTGTAATTGGAACCAATCGATTGATGGCTCGCAATAGCGTACTTTTACCTGCACCACTTAGTCCAATGATCGAGACAAATTCCCCATCTTCAATAGTCAAATTGATATCCTTTAGGCCCACCACTCCATTGGGATAAACCTTTGAAACATTCTCAAAAATAATCATGCTCGTTCTCCATTTTTAAGCGATCGCCGACACATTGGTCGACAATCGCTCGTGTTTTATTCTGCAGCTTTTTTAGTATATTCTCGAATCGTATCATAGGCTGAATCGGCAGCTTTTTCGTAGCCTTGGTGACTCCATAAGGCCATCGCTTCTTTTCCTTCTTTATCGTCTTTCATGCCTAAGAAAACTTTTTTGATTTTTGCTTTCAATTCTTTGTCCATATCAGGCTGAACAGCAATTGCATCATTAGGGATATCCCCTTCTGTTAAATACAATACTTTCAAATCCTTCATCAGGTCATTATCAGAGAATTTTGAAGCAAAGACATTACGCGCACCTTCAAAGACGAATGCTGCATCCATTTGACCATTTAAAACAGCAGTAATTTCACTTGGAATATCATTCACCGTGGTCATTTTCGCATCCGCTGTTGGATCAACTCCGGCATCCTTTAACTCCGCTACTGGATAAATATAACCGCTGGCAGAATTAGGACTCAACGTCGCAATATTTTTTCCTTTTAAATCTGTTAACTTTGTCATATCGCTGTCTGCTTTTACTAGAACTTCTCCTTTGAAGGTATTAGTCAGTTTGTCTTTTAGCGGCAGACCAGACTCTTGATCATAATCGCCTAGCTGAGACGTTAAAATAGCTTCTGCAGCGTCCATGTCTTTTGCCTGTACATATGCTGCGGGCGGCATAATTCCTACATCAACCTGTCCTGAAGACATGGCTTCAACAATTGTTGAATAATCGGTTGCTAAGGTTACCTCGACATCACGATCTAGTTTTTTCGATAAATAGTCTGCAAAAGGTTTTGCTTTGGCTTCCATGCTGCCATCGTTATTAGTTGGCACAAATTGGACAACTAATTTTTCCTTGCTGGTATCCTTTGAGCTATCGCTGGTATTTCCCGAACTACCACAACCTGTCAATGCTGTTAGTAACATCACACCTATGAAACCTTTTGCTAACTGTTTGAATTGCATTTTTTCTCCCCCTGTTGGAAATAATTTCTATTACCTCTAAATCATAGCAAGTTCATCAAAATAATGAAGTGACACGTGTCATCTTTTACACGATTTTTACATACAATTTACAAACAAACAGAATAATTGTTCGTGTTGAGTCCCAATCTATTCTAGGCTATAATGAAAAAAATGAACGCTTTAGGAGTGGTTTATTATGAAGAAAATTCACGATTCTCAGCTGCTGGCTGCTTACGTGAAGCAACACGATCTTCAAAATTATATGGATGCTGACATTTTAACAATGGCTTCTTTGCAGTCCTTTCAAAAGGAAGAACATTTGATTCGTACTGGAACCACTTCTGATTACCTGTATTTTCTGGTGGAGGGCAGTATGATGGTTTATTCCTACCCCTCTGATACCCAAAATATTTGCATTGATTTTGTCACAATCGCTACGCCACTGGGGGAAGCGTCATCATTATGGGGCCTTCTGCCTAAAAGCAGTGTCAAGGCTGTTACTGATTGTATTTGTGTTTCGATTCCCTTGAATCAATACCGCAACACCCTGCAGCAAGATGTTCGTTTCTTACAGAATATTTGCCAACTGCTAAGCTATCGGTTAAATTCCGGCGTTAACCTCGCAAACTCATTAATTGAACCGGTAGAAACACGACTGGCGAAATTTATTCTAGCCCATCAGAAGCAAGGAAAATTTTCATTTCGCCTGACTACCTGCGCTTCAATCTTAAACGTCAGCTATCGCCACCTTTTACGAACAATCACCAATTTCCGCGATGCCCAGATTTTGGAAAAGCAGAAAAGCTATTACCGGATTTGTGATATCCAGGCGTTAGAAGAATTGGCGGAGAATCTGAGCCATTCAGCACGGTAGGGTCTAATTTCCATAAACAGAAAATCCTCACAAACCAAATAATAGCCTTCTTTTTAGATAAAGAAGAAGCTTAAACGTGAAAAGTTTAAGCTTCTTAACTATCTCAGCTTATCCTGCTACGAATGAGCGTACCACCTCTGTAACAAGCTCATCATTTCTTTCAAAGAATGAAGGCAGTCCTACAAAGTTAAGAATAATGTACTCCATCTCTGTTTCTAAAAAATAGAAGCGGATTTCTGTATTTGCTCCATCAGCAACTCCTATAAAGCTATAAAGTTCTCCTGTATAATGTGGTGTTTGATATGGCTCTTCCTTAATCGTTTCTTCTTTTATTCGAACTTCATCATCAGATTTCATTTGTTCTTTCATCGCACTCTTTAAAGCCACGAAATCATCGACATCGGTCTTCTTTACTCCTGAAACCATTACTCCTTCAACGTTATTATCATTCTCGGCACTAAAAGAGAACTCGTCGTCTTCAAGAACTTTCCAGTTATCTAAAATCTTCATTTTATAATTCGTTCCTTCAACTTGAAAATCAACATCCTTCATTTCTATTTTCTTTTCTGAAGAAGATGTTTCTGTTTTTGAAGTTGAAACTTCTGTCGTGGATACTGATTCGCTATTTTTCTCTGATTTACTGTTTTCCTTTGCTCCACCTGAGCCGCATCCAGCTAAAGCTACAATCATTACTACTAAAACAATCCATTTTTTCATCCTATATTCTCCAAACATCCTAGTTTTAGATGACGCAATTTCCAAACAAAACAAATGGGTTATACGAAGTTACCTAATTATTATTTTGCTAGGTGCTTTACACGGGATCAGAATTTCCTTGTATGGCATCAGTATCTTCTTGTGTGATCAAGATATTTCCCACCTCAGTTTGATCGGGTCTTAAATAGATCACTTGAATTTTCGCATCAGGAACCATCCCTTTGATTGAATCCATGATTGGTTTCATTGCCTCAACCATCACAGGCTTTAATGATGCACTATCCATTTCAAAGCCTGGATCTTCAGGCAGAGTATACCGATAAATAATTGTGTGATTTTCACCCGCAGCAATTTCAATGTTTGAATAAGCTGCTCCTAATTGCTCTTTCATCGCAGGAAGTTGAGACTGTGCCGCTTCGATCATAAATTCAAAAAGCTTAGAGTTCCCTTCTTCTGAACTTGCTGTTTCTTCAGTAAGTATTACTTCTGAAGAAGATGCAGAAGATTTCTCGACCACTTTCCTCGTTTCTGAAGAGGCTTCTTTCTCTACTGTTTTAGAAGTATTAGCTGATTCATTTTTAGAACAAGCAACTAAGCTAACAAAAGCAAAACCAACAACGATAGCCTTTAATATTTTCTTTTTCATCCTATATTCTCCTCACTATAAATTTTGATAACTTTTTCAACCCTAGTTACAGTTTACACTAATTTTAAAGTGATTAATAACTTAATTTATTTTTTAAGCAAAAAAAGAAACACATATCATAATTTTCCATTATACAAAAAAACATAATTATTCTAATAAACTGAGTTTACGCCTATTTGTTTTTTAATATGAGAAAAAGTGCTGATTAATTTCCTTCGTACATTTGAAACTATGTCTAACTCTAAAATACCTATTATCACAGTTCTCTTCTGCATAACAAATAAGCCAATTTTTCTTTTTACTGATAGAAGTAAATCCGCTTTTTATGTTTTATTTGAAATGGATGCATATGTGAAGTTGTACATAGGAATAAATGATAATACAAAAGACTAATTCCCCTCTTCTGAAGGCGTAATTAGTCTTTTTTTGATTCCTATATTCCGATTTAAATCTAAATGTTCTCAGATTGTACCTAGAGAACGAAAAAACACCACGATCTTTTAAAATCGTGGTGTTTGCTTAACTATTTATTCGCGCGTTTTTGGTACGTACCTTCTTGTGTATTGATTTCGAGCATTTCGCCTTCTTCAATAAAGTCAGGAACATTCACGACTAAACCTGTTTCCATTGTCGCAGGTTTACCAGAACCAGTAACTGTCGCTCCTTTGATTGATGGTTGTGTTTCAACGACTTTCAGAACAACTGATGTTGGCAACGTAATACCAATCACTTCGTCACCAAAGAATTGAATTTTAACTTCCATGTTTTCAAGAATGTATTTCATTTCTTCTTCAATCGTGCCTACAGGAATTTCATATTGTTCGTAGGTTTCTAAATCCATGAAAATCGCTACATCGTCTTGGCTGTATAAATATTGCACAGGTTTAGTTTCGATCATCGCTTTTTCAAATTTCTCTTCTGGACGGAATGTCGTATCATACGTTGAACCAGAACGCACGTCACGTAATTTCATACGCATAACTGTATTTCCTTTACCAGGTTTGTGGTGGCTAGCATCTAATACTTTGATCAACTTTCCGTCTTGAACAAAAGTCATACCAGCACGTAAATCGCTTGCTGAAATCATTAATAAGCACTCCTATTCCTATTTTATATGTTCGAATTCTCTATTATGAAAACTCGATGGATCGTTATTCTGATCCAAATCTACCATAAAATGAACCTTATTCATTGTAGCAAATAACCCTTGTAGTTACTAGGAAAAAATCATTTGCTCCATCAAAAACAATTCAAAGCAATTATTTTGCTTCCTGCACACGGAAAAATTTTAGCTTTGGCAATTGGTTCAAGGTACATTCCAACGATGGTCCCATTAATAAAAGAACAATCAATGTCCCTAAGCCAATATGTCCGCCTAAAAGGAACCCAGTCAAAAAGAAAATAGCGTCTAGTACAATTCGAGCAACCTTGACTGAACTCTTTAGCATTCGCTTCAATAAAATCATCAAGGATTCATAAGCCGCCGACCCTGAATCCGCTAACAAATAAATACCAGTGCCAAAACCAAATACGATTGAACCAATGATGATTACCAAGTAGCTCGTTCCATCCGGAATTGTATGCAAAATCCCTGTCCAATCCAATAAATTCAAGCAAAAACCTATCCCGAAGCTATTGATAATACTTCCTATTCCGATCATCTTTCGGTCATAGAAAAAAACCATGACTAAAATTATCCCATTGAAAAGCATGCTAACCGTTCCGAATTTCAATGGCACATGCTGTAAAATGCCTAAGACTAAAGTACTGATCGCATCTGCTCCTAATCCGCTAACAACGATCAAACGGATACCGACTGCTGCAATAAATGTTCCTATTACAGCAAAAAATAACTGTTTGGTGATATTTGGTTTGATAAGCTTCGTCCTCACTTTCTATTCTCGTAACAAGTAAACTGTTTTACTAACCTTAATAATAGCTTCATATAGGCGAGTGCGGCCTAACTCTTACTAAGTAAATCCTTTGACAAAACTGTGTAAAATAAATTTATCTTCGTACGCATATCATCACGCTAAACCTACTCAGTTAAGATATCTTATACTAAGTAACGTCTGCATTAACACTAATAAACTGCAAAAAAGCGTGACTGACAAAAAGGCACCAAACAAGTTTTTGTTTGGTGCCTAAAATTGTTTTATTAGTTCCATTCTTTTCTTAGTCGTGCTTTGTAGGAATTAAATCTATCTACTAAAGGAACGGCGGCTTCTCTAATGGCGCAGTATTTATCGACCATCGTTACGATGTAGCTTTCCTTATATTTTGGAGGAGTGATTGTTGCTCCCCACATATGCTTAATAATAATATCACGTTCAAGGTCAGACAATTCGGTGATTTTTTCTGCATTCTTCACGGCGATACGTGGATGCATGTAGGCATGTGAGCCTTCATCGAATTTCGTTGTCCGCCAATCATAGTAAAACAAATCATGTAATAAACCGGCACGAGCAGTCGCTCTTGCGTCGCCGTTGAATTGTTTTGCTAATTTGTAGCTATTGTAAGAAACACTAATAGAGTGCTCCAATCGTGTTGAATTCATATGTTGGGTGTAATCTGCTAGTCTTTGTACTTCATCGGTAGCTAGTAAATCCTCAATATAAGAAACATATTCTTCGTCGTCACGCCAATTTTCTGTCATGGATAAAAAAGCCCCTTTTCTTCTCTTCGTTCTGTCGCTCATTATATCACGGCTCACGAACATTGAATAGGCTTCCATGAGTTTGTGAAAAAAGTTTAAGGGTTCCTTAATAACAGTTACGAAAATGTGAAGACTTATTTAAGTAAATGAAACATTAGGACTCCTGCGGCGATCGCAACATTCAAAGACTCCGCCTGCCCTTTGATTGGAATGTAAAGATTTTGATCGGTCAACGCTAATAATTCTGCTGACATCCCTTGACCTTCATTTCCCATCACAAGGGCAAAGTCAGACATTTTCTCAACGTTTAAATAATCCTTCGCTTCTTTGTCTAATGCTGTTCCTAATACTAAACTTCCAGTTTGCTGAAACTGTGGAATTACTTCTGTTAAATCGCCAACTCTGACAGACAAATGATAGAGGCTGCCTTGTGTGCTGCGAAGCGTTTTAGGATTATATAGATCAGCACTGCCTTTGCCTAAAATGACACCAGTAAAGCCAGCCGCATCCGCAGTCCGAATCATGGTACCAACATTCCCTGGGTCCTGAACATTGTCCAATAATAACCACGCACCAGCATAATCTTCTTTCTCTTCTTGCGGCATCTCAGCAACTGCAATTATCCCTTGCGGAGTTGGTTGACTTGCTAATGTTTTTAAGACCTCATCAGAAACCAAATAGTAATCCGTCAGCTTTTCTTCGATCCATTCAGACCACTCCTTTAACCCACGTTGGCTGATGAACACTTCCTTCAGGATGACATCGGCTGCCTTTGCTTCTTGGATTAAGTGAAAGCCTTCTAATAGGTAGCTTTGTGTTTGCTGACGATATTTCTTTTGCTGTAATTTTTTTGTTTCTTTGATTAATGTATTTTTACTTGATAGGATTTCTTTCAACATGTTCCCCTCACTCATTTATCGTTTCGTTTGTCATTATAGCACGCGAATTCTTGTAACAACCAGCAAAACTCGCTATCATAGAGAATAAGAAATAAATTAATAGGAGGCTTTCTTATGAAGAAGTATATAAATGTGACTGGACGCGTGCAAGGTGTCGGCTTTCGTTATACAACCTATCAACTGGCAATTGAGATTGGACTGACTGGTACAGTGAAAAATGAAGATGACGGCAGTGTCACCATTGAAGCAGTTGGAACAAAAGAGCAATTGGATCAATTCTTGGAAAAGCTCAAAGTACCGCAAAATCCTTTTGCCAAAGTTTCCCATATTGAACAATACGAAGATCCTACCATTAAGGACTATACGCAGTTTAATGTGGTGTATTAAAAAAAGGACAAGGTTCCCTGACTTTTTTCGAATTTGATTGAAAAGGCCTGTGTTATCTAGTATAGTATTTCCTGTATAAATTTTTATTAGCAGAGGAAGAATTAAATGAATAAATTTAAAAATTGGCTTTTAGGCTCCGGCCTATTGGGCGTTCTTTTACTATTATCGGGCTGTGTCCGTCAAAATAGTGACGGGACTCCAGATACATCTGGTCTTGTCTATCGAATGCTTGTTGTCCCATTGGAGAATTTCCTTAATTGGATGGTAACCAGCTTCGATTGGTCATACGGTCTGGCAATCATCGTTTTGACGATTATTGTTCGCCTAATCATTATGCCACTAGGGATTAACCAATCAAAGAAATCTCTGATCCAATCTGAAAAAATGCAATCGATCAAACCTCAGATCGACGCGGCTCAAGCAAAGGTAAAACAAGCAACAACACAAGAAGAACAAATGGAAGCACAGCGGGAAATGCAAGCTGTTTACAAAGAGAATAATGTCAGCATGATGGGCGGTATGGGCTGTCTGCCTTTACTGATCCAAATGCCGATCTTCTCAGCACTCTATTACACGGCTCGCTTCTCAGAAGGTATCCAGCACTCGACGTTCATAGGAATCGATTTGGCAAAACCAAGCTATCTCCTCGTTGTTTTCGTAGGGGTCGCTTACTTGTTGCAAGGCTACATTTCACTAATCGGTGTGCCTGAGGAACAGAAGAAGACAATGCGCAGTATGATGATTGCTTCACCATTGATGATTGTCTTCATGTCCTTCACATCACCTGCCGGAGTGGCGCTTTATTGGGTAGTTGGTGGTGTCTTTAGTTGTATTCAAACCTTTATCACCAATGTCTTGATGCGTCCTCGTATCAAAGCACAAATTCAAGAAGAATTGAAGAAAAACCCACCAAAACAAGTAGTAACAAAGCCCATCAAAAAGGCTGAACCAATTAAACCAAAACAAGTTAGTCAACCTAAGAATAAAAACAATAAGAACGGCAATGGACGAAATGCCGGCAAACAACAACGTAAATAACATATACAGATAAAACCATCGCTTGAGGCGATGGTTTTTCTTCGTTTCATTTCATGTTCATAAGGATAATCCAGTCGGAAAGCTAACCAATATCTTTAAGCAAGCTGATTTAAATAAGATGCAACATCCAAAATTTAGAAAGGCTTGATCCACATGATGATTTATTACGCTGTATTCAATTTGGCAGATGCTGGTATTAACGTCATATTTCCAGACTTAAATAACGCCACTACATTCAGTCAAGACATGCATGAAGCTCTCTATACGGCAAAAGATTTACTTGCCAGTTGACTCATTGATACTGAGGATGATAAGACGATTTTCCTACTCCCTCTGTTCACTATAGCATTTCATTAGGATCGGATGATCTGTTGATCCTGATTAAAATTGATCTAGCTTTTTACCATAAGAAATTTGAGAATAAACTACTTAAAAAGACACTAATAATTTCAATGATTTGAGCAATAAAGCTGATATTAACTTTTCTGCTACATTAACTGAAGCACTTAAAGAAAAACTACAAGTCTAGGGTTCGCTAGATTTCTTATTTTGAAAAAAAGGGATCTTCCCCAAATATCTAAAAGACTTTTGGGGAAGATCCTATTCGCGAATAAACAGCAGCTCACACGTAATAGCGGCGAAAAATAAGCCGATAATTCATAAAAATTTTAGAATTACTGAGTAAATCCATTTATCATCAGTTCCTATGTTACTGGGTTTCTCAGTAAATTTCGGAACGTCCTTCTTATTTCTTGACGCTGAACACTTATGAGTCAATTTTCATTAATAGCAACTTAATTGAGAAAATCAAAGCATCCTTTATCTCAAAATATCGATCAAATCTTTCTTAGCTGCTTCTGAGGCCGGCATTACAGAGAATATTAACCCGATACCACTTGAAACACCGACTGCTAAAGCAACGGTAAACAGATCAACAGACACTGAAATATCCATCACATTACCGATCGCATAAGCAACGATCATTCCCAATAGATAGCCAATAATCCCCCCAACTAAAGTCAACGTCATTCCTTCTAATAAGAATTGCAGTCGGATCGCGCCGCGCGTGGCGCCCAAAGCTCGGCGAATCCCGATTTCTTTTGTTCGCTCTGACACAGAGATGTACATCATATTCATGACACCGACTCCCGCGATGAACAGTGAAATTCCTGCAACAGCACTAATGAAGAGTGTGATACTGCTTAACACCTCACTGATACCATCTGTCATCATCGCCATATTAGAAACATGGTATTCGCCTTGCTGGCGCATCGCACCAGCTGATTCTAGCTTCTTAATGGCACGATCAGCAACTTTATTCAGCTGACTCCCGTCGGCTAAGGTCAGAACCACCGCACTCGTATCCTGCTCATTTCCAAAAAAGTGGATGTAAGTTTGACGCGGCAATAAAATTTTGGTAGTTCCTTCTGAAAACATCGTTTCTTCAGCACCTGCTGGAAAAACACCGACAATCGTAAAAACTTGATTATCCAATTCAAAACCACGGCCGACTGCGCTACGGGCTGATCCGAAAATCTCTTTGGCTAAGCTGGCGTCAATCGTCACAACTTTATTCTGGGTTTGATTATCGTAAGCACTGATGGCACGACCATAGCTGACAGAATCACCGCTATTCGAGACAACGCCGATCCGATAGTTCTTTGTTTTATCCTTTATCTTAACTTCCTTGTAGATATAGGTTAAATCATTTTTGGGATAGTCAGCAGATTCTACGCCCTCGACATCTCTCAAGATGCTCAAATCAGAAGCTTGAATCATATCGACATTTGAGTAGTACAACGCGTTATTACCCGGGATAAAATTAATATCAACCTTCAATTGATCCGATTCATCGTCAGTTAGACTGGCGATCGTGTCTCGCTCAAAGCCGCGACCGATAGATAGGATAGCAATCACTGCTGCAATCCCGATCACGATCCCGAACATCGTCAGTGCGCTACGTTTCTTATTCTTAAAGATCGAACCAAGAGAAGAACGCCAATTTACATAAAATTTCATTCTTCGATCACCGCCTTGTCTTCAGTGATTGCACCATCTCTGATTCTAACTAAGCGTGTACAATATGGTACTACCTCTGGATCGTGGGTAACCAGAAAGATTGTCGCATGATCGCGACGATTCAGTTCTTTAAAAAGCTCCATTATTTCATTTGAAGTATGAGTATCCAACGCGCCGGTCGGTTCATCTGCAATAATGAATTTTGGCTGATTAATCAGTGCCCGAGCAATCGCCACCCGCTGCTGTTGACCACCTGAAAGTTGACGCGGGCGCTTTTCAGCCTTATCCGCAATTCCGACCTTCTCTAAAACCGACAGCACTTTTTCCTTAGTCTGATGAAAACCATGACCATTATAAAGCAATGGCAGCTCCACATTTTCATAAACAGTATAGTTCTCGATCAAACTAAAATTCTGGAAAACAAAACCAACCATTTGATTGCGGGTTTTAGATAAGCGATCATCGGTCGTAGCGACTAGATTCTCTTCTTCGAATAAATACTGACCCTCAAATTTCGTATCAATAAAACCCAACAAATTAATCAAGGTTGATTTCCCTGAGCCAGAAGGTCCCATGATCGCGATCATTTCACCGGCATCCGCTTTTAGATTGATATCCTTTAAAACGTGCAGCGACTCCTCATCGTTGCGATAATACTTGTTGATATTTTTTAGTTCGATCATTTAATCCACCGCCAATTCCTGACCGTCACGTAATGATTTGTCAGGATTTGAAATGATACGATCGCCATCTTTTAGACCATCCTTCAAAATAAAATAATCGCCTTTATCCTCTGCTTGAATCGTAACCTCATGAACTTTTCCGTTGCGGTAAGCAAAAACATATTTGGTATCGCCTGTTTTCTTCACTGCTTTTTTAGGCAGACGAATCTCATTCAGCGGAAGAACCACTTGAACATTGTAGCCATACTGTAGTTCTTCAGTTGGCTTTACGATGAAGCTATAGTTAGAGACTGAGCTAGTTGAACTGCCACCAGCTGTTCCAGCCTGACTAGTCGCTTCTGCTTGATCCGGTAGCTTATTTACATGTGTAATAGTTCCGGCGATCTCTTGATTTGTTGTGATTGGTTTTATGGTCACTGACGCGTCTTGATGGACCTGCGGATAATCATATTCAGAAGCCTTTGCCTCGATCGTGACCTCATTACTAACCACCTTCACGACTGGAACAGAAGGATCATTCTTGCCCTTTTCATTGATATAGGCTGTTCCCTTTGTCGCACTAGCAACGGTGGAGCTAACTTTCCCTTGCATTTTCGTTACGCTTTGTGATGCTGAATTCAGCTCAACATTGGCACTTTCTAGTGCTTGTCTCGCTTGAACAACGGCATCAGCCGCAGTATCAACACTGCTTTCATATTGTGTCATTTCTTGCTTGTATTGCTCTTTTTTGGCGGCTCCTTCTTCACTATTTTCATTGGTGTTATTATAGTTTGCCGTTGCATCGTTTAATTTCTGCTGCTCTTTTGCCTGCTTGTCCTGTGCGATTGCCAGACTTTCTTGCGCATTTGAAACAGCGAGATAGAGCTTGTCTAGATTCGTACTCTGCTCGTCCGCTTGTTCCTGATATTCAGTATTCGTATAGCTCAGCAACGTAGTGCCTTGCTCTACCTCCTGTCCATCTTGAACATTGATCTCAGAAATCTTGCCTAGGGTTTGGTCAAAGTAATAATCCTGTGTATGCGTTGCTTCCACAATCCCATTGAAGGTCAAGGGATCAGATTTTTTCAGTGTAACTGCTTTGTATTTGTTATCTTTAACAGTTGAATTTTTTGTTTGAGAGTAAACAAATGCACCAATAAATAGCACTAGCGCAAGCACTCCGGCTAGAATACTCCAACGGATCTTTTGCTTTTTCGTCAATTTTTTTTTTCTCATTCTGCTACTCCTCTGGTTCTGCTTTAAATAGATGAACAATGACTAAGATTGCCGGTATTAGGAAAACAATCTGGAAGACTATCCCAATAACAGTCGTCATAAAAGAGAAATCCATCCCTTCCATTTGTATTTTTGGCTGCATCATGAAACCAATCGCTGAACTTAAAAGACTCCAACCAATTTTAATATAGTATGGAAATTTTGCTGGGATAATCTCATCTGCTAACTTCTTATTCGCGATGAAATAGAAAACCAACAAAACGATCGAAATTACTAAAGACAACACCGAGATTCCTTTTATTAGCGGATTATTTGCATAATCGAACATCTCCTGAGCCATTGAGCCCATCATTTCGTAATCACTCAGCTTCGGATTTAACGATTTGGGTAACCCAACCACCGATGATACCACCGAAATCAACCCTAAAATAATCAATACCATGTTCCATGTTTTTGCTTTCTTCAAATGCTTTTCCATCTAATCACTCCAACTTAACAATTTTTAACTATTTGTGTAAATGTTGCGACAACCCTAAGTGAACATTACAAAAAGTTATTTTCATTATACTATTAATTTCACCCGATTTTGAAGAATGATCTTAAAAATAGATTATTTTGTCTTGAACGCGTGAAAAGAAAAAATATTGCCGATAGTGATGGTATCTATTTTGTTAATGAAGCATCAGAGGCATAAGAATAAAAATTAGAATAATAATAATTGGAATCAAGATGTTTTTCACTTTTATTAATCCAAAATGATGGCGTCTAACCATATAACTAATGCCAAGTATTGAACAGTCAAAAAAGAAACTATCAAAATGCAAAGGAGTATTACCGATCAAAGCCAAAGAGCTTCCAGAAAAAATAAAAGGTGCCCAATCGTAAGGAGTTATAAATGATAGAATCAATTGTCCAAAATTCACAACTAAAATAATTACCATGCTCATTGCTAACGTCTCGATAATAGCTTTCCTTTCTAACTCATCATACTGCTTAAATCTAACTAAAACTCTAAATAATGTAAAAATACCAATAAATGAATAAACACTTACCACACAAAAGATAACAGCCATAGTCATTCTAATCATTATCAAATCTCCTCTATATAATTTTTTAAAGTCCTTCTTCCACAAAATGTCTATTTCTACAAAAAGTGGGATAATAATAATTTATGCTTTCATTAATAAATCAATAAGATTTGGTAAAAAAGTGCACAGCATTGACACAGCGATCACTGGTAAGAATTTCTTTCTAAAAAAGAAATTCTTGGATATTATTCCATACTGAACTTCTTTAAGTTTATAAACGAATCCTATTACCGCTGAATAAAAGAGAATACTGTGAATATCCAAAGTCATATTGCCGATTATTGCAATAAAATATTGATTCCCTGGTAAGAGAAATTGTCGCAAATCTTTTGGCAATAACTCAGGCAATTTCCAATGAATAATAATTAACAATAAAATAGTTCCGATACTAACCAACGATGCTTCAACAACCATTTTCTTATTCTGTTCATTAGTTATACGTCCAGTTACAATATTTTTCACTGAAAAACAAAATGGAATAAAGGAGATAAAACCAAAAAATAATAGTGGAAATCCAATGAGATTTATGATGGCTACTGTAAAAAGTTTCATTTTTCTTCCTCCTCCAACTGAAAAATTTCTTCTACTGGCATTTCAAAATACTGAGCAATCTTTAGTGTTAATTCCAAACTGGGATTGTACTTCATCGTTTCAATCGCAGTCATTGTTTGACGAGAAACATTTAACTCCTCAGCCATTTTCTTTTGAGGAATTTTTTTTGATTCACGGATTGCTCTGATTTTATTATGAACGTTCATTTTTATCCTCTCGATCTTATGTAAAGATATCTTTACATAGAGAATACTCCTTTCTCACAAATAAGTAAAGATATCTTTACAAAAAAAGAACCATCCCTTTTGTGAATGGTTCAATAATCAATATAAAATTATTTTTATATAGAAAGAAAATAACTTCTATAGATACTCAGCGATCCTCTCCTTAATCGCTGAATAATCATACTGCATAACCTCCAGTTCAGGGATCACGACAATATTATGATAGCGGTCTTTGTCTAGATATATCTCCATAGCTTGACTGCAAATAGTAACGTCGCCTTTAGGTATTTCATCTTTCGAAATATCATCACTAATAAATTCGACCTCCCACTCAGGTGCTAGAGCTTCTCGTACCTCCCTTTGAAATTTATAAGGTCTGACTAACATGCTAAATGTAGTCGCAAATCCTCTGGTTCCTTGATTCGCATTTGTCGACCAGATCCAAACCACCTTTTTACTCATTTCCTATCCCTCCAATCGAATAATTATTTATCCAATAAATTCCCCAAAATTTCTTTTTCTGCAAATAGTGCTGTGGCTCCACCTGTATGTAGAAAAATCACGTTGCTACCTTGTGGAATCTTGCCTTTTTCAATATAATCCAACATACCCGCAAAGGCCTTGCCAGAGTAAACAGGGTCTAGAAACAGTCCCTCTTCTCTTGCTAGTAGCCGAATCGCATCATTTCCTGCCTCACTTGGCATTTCATAGCCAGGAAGAAAATACTGATTGTCATGCTCAAAGTCTTCAGCTGTTAAGCAAGCCTCTGCTCCTAGCCATGCTAAGCTTTCATTTCCTAATTTCGCTGAACTGTCTAAATAACTAGAATCATGACTGATCACATCAAAAGAGAAAATTCGTATGGGATGATTCAATAATTTCTTTCCGGCGACTAATCCTGCCATCGTTCCCCCTGATCCAGTTGCATGAACCAAGTAATCAAATTCTACTCCCGTATCTGCGGCTTGCTCTGCAAGTTCTACAAATCCATCGATAAAACCGACTGAACCGATCGAACTAGCGCCGCCCATGGGAATCTCGTAACAGTTATGCCCTTCTTTTGCCAATTTATCCATATGCTCTCGTGCTAGTTTGACAGAACGAGCACTCATTTCCCCCTCTGTCTCACCGGGATTTTTCAAAATGACATGTACCTCTGCTCCTAAAATTCGATCCAGCAATAAATTACTGCGAAGATCCTGCTCATCAGGTTCAACATAAGCAACCAAATACAAGATCGGCGTCAAGCCCTCTTTGCGACAAGCTTCAACCGTCTGCATCGCATGATTCGACTGAGTCGCCCCAAAAGTAAAAACATATTCTGCGCCTTTTTCTTTAGCATCTCCGATCAGATACTCGAGCTTTCTGATTTTGTTGCCGCCAAATAGACTCTGCCCAGAAAAATCTTCTCGCTTGATAAACAAATTGACTCCTAGCTTTTTAGACAAATTAGTTAACCGATAAAAGGGTGTCGGATAAAAGCCCAATTCTGCTTTGGATTTTTGCTCTAACAGTCGTTTTATACTCGCAGCTTCCATGTTGTTCCTCCTCGCCTAGTTATGTTTTACTACCTATAGTATATAGTACAAATTCTTTCACATGCACTAGAAAAATGAACAAAAAAAGAGTTGATACCCAACTGGATATCAACTCTAGGTATAGCCCGTACGGGATTTGAACCCGTGCCTCCGCGCTGAGAACGCGGCGTCTTGACCCCTTGACTAACGGGTTATTTCATATCAACAAAAAGAATTATACTGCTAAACTCTTTTTTTAGAAAGCAATACCCCTTTTATTTCTGAAATTTTTAAATATGTGTTTATTTAATCAATCATGTTGTTTATATAGTTATTACGTGTATAATAGGGTGTGTATTCAAGTCATTGAATTTTTGGAGCATCTTCTCAATGACAATTAAAAGAAAAAACCAATTCATTTTTTCTCACTGAAGAACGAATGCATTACTAGGAGGACCTATGAATCTATCACAAAGGCAAGAGAAAATTATTGAGATCGTCAAACGCGATCAACCGCTAAGTGGCGAAAAAATCGCCGATCACTTAGGAATCTCGCATGCTACTTTACGTACAGATCTCTCCTTCTTAACGATGGCAGGAATTTTGGAAGCAAGCCCAAAAGTTGGTTACACCTACACAGGTGTGGGCATCGAACAATTTCTGTTCGACAAAATCTTTTCTGTCAAAGTTGAAGAGATCATGCTGTCACCTCTGCTAACGCCACAAGACACTTCGATTCATGATGCGATCACTAATATGTTTATGTATGACGTTGGCTCGATTTATGTGACCGACAAAGAACAGCATCTTGTCGGGTTATTGTCGCGCAAAGATTTATTGCGTGCATCATTGAACAGCAATCTGCAAAATACACCAGTGGCGGTCGTTATGACACGTGCACCGCATCTGCAAACATGCACGAAGGATTACACGATCTTAGAAGCTGGCGCAGTCTTACTTGATTATCAAGTTGATTCACTGCCTGTAGTCAGTGAAGACGATCCGAAAAAAGTGATCGGAAAAATTACGAAATCACGTATTTTTAATTATATCATGCAGCAAGCAAAACAAACTGAAACCAATCGATAGGAGCGAAAACAATGAAAACAAGTGTACCATTATACATGATCTCTGATTCAGTCGGCGAGACTTCGCTGAAAATAGTTAATGCCGCAGCAGCTCAGTTCCCTACAGTCAATTTTGATTTGTCTTATCGTTTTCCGTTTACAAAAGATGAAGAAGAATTGAAAAGTATTTTAGGCGATGCCTTGAAAGACAGTGCCGTTGTGGTAACAACCTTAGTCAGCGAAAATTTGACTAAAATTGTCGAAGATTTCGGTGAACGGACAGGTCTGCAATACATTAATTTGATGAGCCAATTCATGGATATCGTTCATCAAAAAACTGGTGTGGCTCCGTTGCAAAAAGCCGGCGTTGTTCACAAACTGAATCAAGAGTATTTCGACCGTGTCGCAGCAATCGAATTCGCGGTGAAATATGATGATGGAAAAGATGCGAAGGGCTTTTTGGAAGCTGATCTTGTTTTGCTGGGTATTTCACGGACCTCGAAGACTCCGTTAAGCATGTATTTAGCGAATAATCGTTTGAAGGTGGCGAACCTTCCTTTAATACCGGAAGTTCCTCTACCTGAACAAATCAAACACGTTCCGAAAGAGAAAATTGTTGGTTTGATGATCGAACCAGAAGTTCAGAAGAAAATCCGTATGAGCCGTTTGAACTCCTTAGGCTTAGCTGAAAATTCACGCTATTCAGATATCAATCGGATCAAAGAAGAAGTAGATTACGCCTTGAGTGTATATGATGAACTGGGTGCCTTTACTCTGGATGTTACTAACAAATCGATTGAAGAATCAGCGACATTGATTTGTGAGCATTTGGATAATCGCTTATAAAAGGGGAGCACGTTATGCTATCAACCCGTGAAAAATATTATCAAATGTTGGAAAAAGAATTTAGTACCAAGGAGGCAATCATGACTGAACTCATCAACTTAGAAGCCATCATGCATTTGCCCAAAGGAACCGAACTTTACATCAGTGATATTCATGGGGAGTTTACCGCCTTTGATCATATCCTGCGCACTGGTGCCGGCAACATCAAAGAAAAAATCAGCCTGCTCTTTGGAGATCGTCTGACGGAGCACGAAAAAGATAAGCTAACAATTTTAGTGGCCTATCCACGTGAAGCATTAGATGATAAAGAGTTTTATGCGTATCGAGATCGCTCTTGGTATCGAAAAAAAATCCGTCAGCTATTAGAACTGCTGGCCTTTTGTTCGACCAAGTATACGCGCTCAAAAGTAAGAAAGGCACTTCCTAAGCGTTATGCCTATATCATTGAAGAATTGATGTACACCGATACGAATTATTCTGACAAGGCGGCTTACTTCGACCAGATTCTGGCCCATCTTTTAGATTTGGAGCAGGGTCGAACGTTTATTATTGCCTTATGTCAGAGCATCCAACGTCTGGTAGTCGATCATCTTCACGTAGTCGGTGATATCTATGATCGAGGACCAGAGGCGGATAAGATCATGGATAAGCTGTGTCAGCATCCTTCTGTCGATATTCAGTGGGGAAATCATGATATTCTCTGGATGGGGGCTTACGCGGGCTCTCGCGCTTGTTTAATGACTTTATTGCGGATTGCTGCGCGCTATAATTACCTATATGAGATCGAACAGGCGTATGCGCTAAATCTACGGCCGCTATTCATGTATGCGGAGGAACATTACGAAAAGAATCCGATTTTCACACCGAAGGAAAAAAACAGTAGTGAAAGTTATTCGATTGAAAGCTTAGACAGCTTAGAGAAAGTCCATCAAGCCTTGTCGATCCTGCAATTTAAATTGGAAGGCCAATTGATCAAACGTCATCCTGAATTTCAAATGGATGATCGGTTGTTGTTTGAAAAGATTGATTTCGATAAAAATACGGTTCATTTAGCTGGAAAGGACTATCCGCTGCAGGGCAGCTGCTTCCAAACCTTGCAAGAGGATGTCCATGCTTTGACTAAGCAGGAAGATTATGTGGTAGATATGCTGCTGGCTTCCTTCCAGCAATCGACCAAAATGCAAGAGCACATGCAGCTGCTCTTGAATAAGGGCTCAATGTATCTTGTATACAATCAACATCTGCTCTTTCATGGTTGTCTGCCGCTAAAAGCCGACGGCAGCTTCCTACCATTGACTGTCGATGGAAAAGATTATGCCGGCAAAGACCTTTTAAATTTCTTTGAAGAGCAAATTCGTACTGGATGTCAAAGTCAGCAAACGGATAGTCCAGCTGCTGATTGGATCTGGAATTGCTGGACCGGCAAGATTTCACCCCAGTTTGGCAAAAGTGCGATGACGACATTCGAGCGCTATTTTATTGCTGATAAAAAGACACATAAGGAAATCAAAAATCCCTACTATAAATTTCGCGATACTCATGAGACTTGTCAAATGATTCTAGAGGAATTTGCTCTATATTCGCCAAATTCACGAATTATCAACGGTCATACACCAGTTAAGGTTCAAGATGGCGAATCACCAATTAAGGGTGAAGGAATGCTCTTTGTAATTGACGGCGGACTTTCTAAAGCGTATCAGAAGACCACGGGAATCGCTGGTTATTCGTTACTGAATAATTCCTACGGCTTCCAGCTGGTTACTCATGATCCATTTGAATCCGTCGAAAGCCTATTAGCCAAGCAGGCTGATGAAACTTCCTTGAAACGGGTGATCGACAGAGATCTGAAACGCATCCTGATCAAAGATACGACAGTCGGCGATAGTTTGGAAGAACAGATCGAAAATCTATCTGGGTTGTTGAATTATCAAGAACATAACGACAACTAGCTTACTGTTAATAAATTATTTTCTAAACTTGTGCTGAAATAGAAAGATAAAGCGGGTGTCATCAACAATTGATGACACCCGCTTTTTTCTGTATAGTAGATGCGAGGTGAAAAAATGGTTTCCGCATATATTAATATCTTTTTTATTTTTGTTTTAATGTTTATCGGCTATGTGCTGACATACAAGCAGTGGTTCTCTAATCAAATCGGCGATGCTTTTTCAAAGCTGGTCTTACAGATTGCACTGCCCTGTAATATGTTTTTGACAATCACGAAAAATTTTTCTCGATCAGAATTTCTGCATCTTGTCAGTGGGATGATCATCCCGCTAATTTCTATGCTGCTAACATTTGTTGTGAGCTTTGCCTATTGTCGCATCTTTCGGATTACTCCTGCTCGTAAAGGAATTTTTTCTACAATGTTCACTTGCTCCAATACGATTTTTATTGGATTGCCGATTAATTTGGCAATCTTCGGTGAACAAGCAGTTCCTTATGTCCTGCTCTATTACATCGTCAATACAACGATCTTTTGGACCTTGGGTATTTACTTTATTGCCCGCGACAATCCTCAAATTGAACAGGCCACAGTCAATTTTCATCTAATACCAATTTTGAAAAAGATTTTCTCTCCAGCACTGTTAGGTTTTTTACTTGGGTTGTGTGCAGTCTTGGTTAACATTACTGTTCCAGATTCCATTGCAACCTTTTTAAGCTATCTGGCTAATTTAACGACACCCTTATCAATGTTTGTCATCGGGATCATCGTCTATAATGTGGGAATCAAAAATCTGACTTTAAATAAAGATATTATTGGTGTCATCGTTGGTCGATATGTAATCTCTCCGTTAATTGTATGGTTATTAGGACATTGGATCAGTGTACCGCCTTTGATGCTCTCTGTCTTTATCATTCAAGCTGCGATGCCGGTTCAAAACTCTGTCCCCATTCTGGCACGTTCCTATGGTGCCGATCAGAAGTTCGCGGCTTCTTCATTGGGTTATTCAGTGCTATTATATCTCGCGTATATTCCATTATTATTAAAATTGATACTATAAAAGCCTTCGAGCGCAAACTCGAAGGCTTTCTATTATTTCGTAATAATTTTATCGATACTTGCTAACGCATTTGTCATACGAGTGATGATCGCTAATTGATTCAAGCGATTATCGCGTACTTTTTCATCTTCTACCATAATCATGGTTTCATTGAAATACCGTTCAATCACTGGGCGCAAATTCGTCAAGGTTTGATAGTTTTCAGCCATGCTTTGGTTTGCGAATTGATCTTCGGCCTCTTTCACTGCAACGTACAATTCTTCTTCTGTTTCATTTTCAAACAGCTTAGGATCGACCTTGTAGGTAATAACATCTGGTTCCATTTTCTTCGTTAGGTTAATTACACGTGTCAAAGCTTCCATCGCTTCTTTAAAGTGCTCATCGGTCAAATGCTCATCAAAGATTTGAGCTGTCTTGAAAACTTGGACTAAATCATCTTGGTGTGAATCCAATACCGCATCGATAATATCATGCCGGACATTGTAGATTTGCAGCCGTTGACGGATACGTCCCTTAAAGAACTCAATGAATTCTTTTTGATCGCGGTTGAAATGGATTCCGTAATCTAAAACATCCTCGTTGACAGCGTCCACGATCGCCCCTTGCATATCGGTGAACGGGAAGGTCCAGCCTTGTGCTTCGACAATCCGGACAATTCCGTATGTTTGACGACGCAATGCGTAAGGATCATTTGAGCCGCTTGGAATCATTCCTACAGCGAAGAAGCCTAGTACGCTGTCAATCTTGTCAGCGATCGCTAAAACTGCACCAATCGCTGTTTTTGGCAATTCACCTTCTGAAGAAATCGGCATGTAATGCTCACGAATCGCGGTGGCAACGGCAGGTTTTTCCCCTTTCAGCAAGGCATATTTTTCACCCATGATCCCTTGTAATTCTGGGAATTCATTCACCATGTTCGTCACTAAATCGAATTTATAGATTTCTGACGCCCGCTTCAAATCAGTTAATTCTTCCTCGCTCAAGCCGACTCGCTTTCCAATGACTTGACTGATTAAACCGACACGCTGCATTTTTTTATACATGCTACCGATTTTTTCGTGGAAAGTTACGTTCTTCAATTTTTCAACGCAGTCTTCAATCGATAATTTCTTATCTTCTTCAAAGAAAAATTCACCGTCTTCCAAACGTGCAGCCAAGACTTTTTGATTTCCTTTGATGACGTTATCTAGTTTCACACTGTTTCCGTTACGAACAGAAATGAAGTGCGGCAATAGCATTCCTGCTTGGTTGCGAATTTCAAAGTAACGTTGGTGTTCCTTCATGGAGGTAACCAGCACTTCTTCAGGAACCGATAGGAAACGCTCTTCGAAATCGCCAACAAATGCGGTTGGATATTCCACTAAGTTCGTTACTTCTTCTAATAAATCAGGATCAAGATTGATCACCCATTTATTTTTCTCAGCGATTTCTTCAATTTGGTTTACGATCATCTGTTGACGCTTGTGAGCATCCGCAATCACAAATTGTTCTTCTAATTTTTCTTCGTATTCACTTGGATTGGCTAATGCAACTTGATCACCTAAGAAACGATGCCCTTCTGTTGTACGACCTGTTTGAACATCCAATAATTCAAATGGAATTACTTCTTCATCCAACAATGCGATGATCCAATGAATCGGACGAACGTATTCAAACATCGTATCGCCCCAATGCATCATGGTAGGGAAATTCATGCTCTTCACCACATCTAATAAGCCAGTCAAAACTTCTTTACTTTCTTTTCCGTGAATATATTTTGTCACATAGACATATTCCACACCATTGACTTCACGGAAAGTGATTGCATCAGTTGTTAGACCTTGCCCGCGGACAAACCCTTCTGCTGCTTTGCTCCAATTTCCTTCCGCATCTAACGCAATTTTCTTTGCTGGACCTTTGACTTCTTCTTGCACGTCTTCTTGACGATCAGGAATATTGGTTACTCGGATCGCCAAACGACGAGGAGTTGAAAAGGTTTCAATGGATTCGAAGGTCAAGCTGTTCTCTGCTAAAAACTTCGAAACTTTTTCTTCTAGTTGTTTGATACTTGGCCAAACCACGTGGGCTGGCATTTCTTCTAAACCAATTTCTAATAGTAGATTTTTCGCCATCTTATTTGCCCTCCTGATTCAATAATGGGAAGCCTAGTTTTTCCCGTTCAGCCACGAATATCTTCGCAACAGAGCGAGCCATGTTACGGATACGAGCCAAGTAGCCCGCACGTTCAGTGACTGAAACAGCCCCGCGTGCATCCAACAGGTTAAAGGTATGGCTGCATTTCAAAATGTAATCATAAGCTGGGTGCACTAGATTTTCATCAATACAGCGTTTCGCTTCCTTTTCAAATTTTTCAAAATTCTCTAAAAGCATATCTTGATTACTTTCTTCAAATGAATATTTTGAATGCTCATATTCTGGTTGCTTAAAGATTTCGCCGTATTTAACGCCGTCGCTCCATTCTAAATCATATACACTGTCGACTTCTTGAATATAAGAAGCCAAACGTTCCAAACCATAAGTCAATTCAGAAGTCACTGGGTTGACCTGCAAACCGCCAACTTGTTGGAAATACGTGAACTGAGTAATTTCCATTCCATCAAGCCAGACTTCCCAACCAACACCAGCACAACCCATTGAAGGATTTTCCCAGTTGTCTTCTACAAAACGGATATCGTGCTCTAACGGGTCAATTCCCAATAAACGTAAGCTGTCTAAATACAACTCTTGGATATTTTTGGGAGAAGGCTTCATTACTACTTGGAATTGGTGATGCTGATATAAACGATTGGGATTTTCGCCGTAACGTCCATCAGCTGGACGACGTGAAGGCTCTACATATGCCGCACGCCATGGTTCAGGTCCGATCGCCCGTAAAAAGGTGTAGGGACTCATCGTTCCCGCTCCTTTTTCTGTATCGTAGGCCTGCATCAGCATACAGCCATTGTCTGACCAAAATTTTTGTAACGACAAAATCATTTCTTGCACTGTTAATTTGCTCATTTTGTTTCCTCCTGGTTTATTATTGAAGTTTATTTATCTTTTGACTTGCAGGGTGGCTAGCTCATTTGAAGGAAATTCATTTTTCCAAAGACAGGAAAAATGAGCTTATCTTCGTACGCATACCATTGCACTAATAATCTTGATCACAAATTTGTTCAAAACCATTGTTTTCTTCTTTCACCATATAAACTGCGAAAAGTGCAACTGGCAACTCGCAAAAAAGTCCCTATGCCGAAAAAATCGACATAGGGACGTATCAACGCGGTTCCACCCTACTTCCAAGCAGTTGCTTGGCAGCTTTCACTAAATGTGCTCACAAACGCCAACAAAATTTGTTTCCCTTTCAGGCTTCCACTATCCCTGACTCGCTGTGTTTTCCACAAATTTTTAAATTTGATCCTCGCACCTATTCAACTTGGTTCTATAATAGCGACACCAGACCCCTTTTGTCAAATCTTTCTGCTAATTGCATGAGACATGTTTCAAAATTTCTATGAGACAGTATAGTGTCCTTATAGAAAAAATAAGCTAGTCAAAAGGAATCGGCTGAAAAATACCATCTTTCAATTGCATTGTTTCTGTAAACCCGACCGTTTTTAATAATTCAACCGTTTCAGGAAAATGACACGTCAAGGTCGATGTTTCATGACTATCGCTGGTGATAATAATCGGACAGTCTCTTTTCTCTAAAAGCTTCAGCAGGAAAGGATTGGGATAAGGCGTCGTACGCCAATTCCGAGAAATTGCCCCCGTATTGATCTCCACCATTCCATCATAGGTTTGAATAATGTCGATCACATCATTCAGAGCCTTCGAAGCAATCGCCTGATACTCCACACTGTCTTCATCCAGCCAAGGCTGCTTTTCATTAAATTTCGTAATCAAATCAAAATGACCCACGATTTCCGAATGATTCTGATCAATATGTCTTACCACCGTATCATAATAGTCACGCACCATCTGCATCTGATCACCTCGATACCACTCATTTAAGGTTTTCATCAAACTTTCCGGACTTTCATCCACGCTGCGAAAAATCCCTTGACGTGGTGGAAAATAATGTACGGAGCCAACCGTATAATCATAGCCATCAATTGGATCGGCACTGTAATAATCCCATTCCAAGCCTAAACTGATATTTAGCTTTCCCGCTAATGTTTTCTTGAGCTTGCGCAAGGCAGTTTGATACGTCACTTCATTCTGTACCCCAAGACAGCTAGGATCAAACAGGGCCGGTGAGTGACAAGTAAATCCCAGATCCGTAAAACCTAATTCAATTGCGGCTTGTGCCATATCTTCTAAACTATCTTTGCCATCGCACCACGTACTGTGAGTGTGCGCATTTGAATAGAACATCGCTGAACCTCCTAAATTTCGGATTTTACTGCATCCGTTCCTGTTTGACTTTTTTATCAACAACGTGGCGATTTTCCAGCTCTTGGCGTACTTGTGCCAAATCGATTCCCATCTTCACCATTAATACAAGAATATGATACACCAAATCAGAAATTTCAAAAACAGTTTCATTATAATCTTCCTTCATGGCGCCGATCACGACTTCCGTTGATTCTTCTCCAACTTTTTTCAGAATCTTCTCGATACCTTTTTCAAACAGGTAACTCGTATAACTGCCTTCCTGTGGTATCTCTTTACGTCCTTTAATCAATTCGTACAACGTATCTATCGTTGCCTGCGTATCTTCACCGTATAATACTTCATTGAAGCAGCTTTCTGCACCAGTGTGACAAGCCGGACCATCTTTTTTGACCTTCGCAACCAGCGCATCCTGATCGCAATCCAGCTTCAATGAAACCAAATGCTGATAATTGCCGCTGGTCTCGCCTTTACGCCATAATTCTTTACGACTGCGAGAATAAAAGGTCATAAGCTGATCCTTTAATGTTAATTCATAGCTTTCTTGATTCATATACGCCAAAGTCAATACCTCATTGGTTTCAGCATCTTGCACGATCACAGGGATTAACCCTTTTTCGTCAAATTTTAGTTCAGTCATCATATGCCCCCTAAACGATCCGGACAGGAATATCTGCCGCCATCAATTGTTTTTTCAAATCTGGAATTTTTACTTCGCCATAATGGAAAATCGATGCAGCAAGCCCCGCCTCAATTTTTGGCAACTGAAATAACTCAATAAAATCTTCACTTTTTCCGGCACCACCAGAAGCCACGATTGGTAATGCTGTGATTTCACTAACGGCTTGCAACAACTCCAAATCAAATCCCTGCTTCACACCATCGGTATCCATACTGTTGATGACTAATTCCCCCGCGCCTAACTGCTCACCCTGACGAATCCAGTCTAAGGCCTCTAATCCCGTATCTTCACGACCGCCCTTAGCAAAAACGTGCCATTGATCGCCAACGCGTCGAATATCCACAGATAAGACGACGCACTGACTGCCGTAGCGTTTTGCACCTTCTTCAATCAGCTGCGGACGACGAATCGCGCCTGAATTAACGCTGACCTTATCCGCGCCGCAATTCAAGACCCGTTCAAAGTCAGATACCTCATTAATTCCACCGCCAACAGTTAGAGGGATAAAAACTTCTGAAGCGACACCTTTTAAAATATCAGTGAACAAGCCGCGTTCCTCTGCTGAAGCTGTAATATCATAAAAAACCAGCTCATCTGCTCCTTGTTCATTGTAAAAACGAGCTAAAGTCACGGGATCATTGACATCCTGCAAACCAGCAAAATTCACACCTTTAACCACACGCCCATCTCGAACATCTAAACATGGTACGATTCTCTTTGCGATCATTGGTCATCCTCCTCACCGACTGCTAAAACATCCTCTAGCTTTAAGCTACCATTGTATAGTGATTTTCCTACAATCGCACTGGAAATTCCCAACTGCTTCAAGCCTTCAATATCCTTTAGTGATGCGACACCGCCAGAAGCCACAATTTCAATATTCAACTGATTGAGCTTTTCATATAATGGCAGATTGATTCCCTCACCAGTACCATCACGAGAGATTTCAGTAAAGATAATCGTTTCAGCGCCCCATTCAACAAGTTGCTGACAAAATTCAAACGCATCTGTCTCCGTTTTTTCCAGCCAGCCTTCGACTGCGACCTTCTCATCTTTCGCATCGACACCGATCGCGATTTTACTTCCGTACTTTTTCAGCATCGCTTGAGTAAACTCAGGATCTTTTTGAGCGATCGTCCCAAGAATCACACGGTCGACACCTGCGGACAAACAATGCTCAATAGTTTCCTCGTCACGGATTCCTCCACCAACTTCTACAAATAAATTTGTGTTTTCAACGATTTTTTTAGCGATCCCAAAATAGTGCAGCTTTCCGGCCTTAGCGCCGTCCAAATCAACAAGATGCAGATACTTAGCACCCGCTTTTTCAAAAGATTGAGCAAAAGCCACTGGATCATCGCCAAATACCTCTTTTTGCTGATAATCACCTTGATATAAGCGCACAACTTTCTCATCTAAAAGATCAATTGCTGGGAAAATTTTCATACCGGTACCTCCGTAAATGCTTTTAGAATATTCAAGCCGACTTCTCCACTTTTTTCTGGGTGGAATTGTGTACCGAAGACATTTTTATTTTGTACGATCCCTGGGATAGAGAGTCCGTATTCGCTGTCGGCGACCAGATGCTCTTGACAATCCGTTGCAAAGTAGCTGTGAACATAATAGACAAAATCATTAGGACCCAATGATTTAACCAACGGACACTCTGTATTTCGTATATCTAGCTTGTTCCAACCAATCTGTGGAACCTTTAGATCGATATCTGCTTGATCAAATGCTTCACGCATTGAGACAATTCGCCCAGGAATCAAGCCTAAACCAGGATGCTCTCCAAACTCTTCACTTTTATCAAATAAGAGCTGCATCCCTAAGCAAATCCCAAGAAATGGCTTGCCAGAAGCTGCCAGCTCCTGAATCGGCTCAACTAAAGACAATTCTTCTAGTTTTTTTCGTGCATCGCCAAATGCTCCAACCCCCGGTAAAATGATTCGATCGGCCGATTTCAATTCATTTAACGAACGTGTAATCTGACATTCTACTCCCAAATACTCCAATGAGCGCGACAAACTAAAGAGATTGCCGACACCATAATCAATAATTGCTAGCATAGGCTTCCCCCTTAATTGATCGTTCCTTTTGTTGATGGAATCTCATCTGGTGCTAATCGATTGATCGCCACCGCATCACCTAACGCTCTTCCAAAACCTTTGAAACAGGCTTCCACGATGTGGTGGCTATTCTTACCAGCAATTTGGTGCAGATGAATCGTCGCACCTAGTTCTCGGGCAAAAGCGATAAAGAATTCCTCAACTAACTCAGTATCAAATTGCGAACCGATTTTTTCGCTGGGAATATCCAGCTCGACCACAGCCATCCCACGTCCGCTGATATCAATCGCTGACATCACCAAAGCTTCATCCATCGGTAATAGCATACTGCCATAACGTTTGATGCCTCGACGTTCGCCAAGACTTTCAGAAAAAGCTCGACCAATCGCGATCGCCACATCCTCAGTTGTGTGGTGAGCATCGACCTCAATATCACCGTCACATACCAGTTCCAGATCAAAGCGTCCATGGCGAACAAATAATTCCAACATATGATCTAAAAAGCCCACACCTGTTTTGATCGTTTGTTGTCCTGTACCATCAACCGTCAGAGCCAGTTGAATCTTTGTTTCAGATGTATTACGTGTCACTTCTGCTTTTCTCATGCTTCCACCTCTTCTAGTATTGTTGATAATACTTTAACTAGCTGCTCCATTTGCTCCTGGGTTCCCACAGTGATCCGTAAATAATCCTTTGTACGCGGCTGATTAAACCAGCGCACTAAAATTTTCTTTTCTCGCAAAGCCTCGAATAATTTTTCTCCAGTAATTTGCGGATGTTTTGCAAACAAGAAGTTTCCCTGACTATCTGTTTGTTCAAAACCAAGCTTTGTCAGCGCCTGCTTGCTCCATTCTCGAATCTGAATTGTTTCTTGAATTTTTTGATCTACGTATTCCTGCTCCTGTAAAACTGCGCCGCCAGCTGCTTGAGTTAAGCTATTGATATTGTAAGGATTTAAACTGAAACGTAAGCGATTCATATCTGCTATCAAATCCGTATTCCCAACGCCAAAGCCTAAACGTGCTCCCGCCAATTGACGGGATTTTGAGAAGGTTCCTACCACAAATAAATTCTGATATTTTTCAATCAAAGTCACCATTGAAGCTCCGCTAAAATCAATATACGCCTCATCCACAACAACTAAGCGATCTGGATGACGCTCTAAAAAGGCGCAGATTTCTGCTTGTGACAAATAGATGCCTGTTGGCGCATTGGGATTGGCAAAAATCACTGTGCCGGCCAACGCATCGTATTCCTTGAGCTCTAGCGTGAAATCATTATTCAACGGAACAACGGTTGAATCAACTTTATAAAGAGCGCTATATACCTGATAAAAACCATAGGTCACATCTGGAAAAGCGATGCCTTCTTCAGTGAAGCCTTGAAAAATATACGAGAGCACCTCATCACTACCATTACCAAGGAAAAGCTGCTCCTGCTTCACACCTAGATGCTGTGCTAACGGTTTTGCTACAGCTTCGACGGTAATATCTGAGTAACGGTTTAAGCTTTGTGACACCTCAGCAACTGCTGATTCCACGCTGGGGGCCGGCGGATAAGGACTTTCATTTGTGTTTAATTTAATGAATTCTCCCTCGTTTACTTGTTCTCCTGGTGTATATGGAGTGAGATCCTGATATTTTTGATTTAAAAATGTCATGCCTCTTCACCTCTTCTCACTTTCATGGATCGCGCATGGCCGATTAAATCTTCAGTCTCCGCGAATAGTTCAACTGCAGAGGCTGCTTCTTTCATAGCCTCTTCGGTATAATACAGGTAGCTGCTCTTCTTTATAAAATCATCCACCGATAATGGCGAATAAAACCGAGCTGTTCCTTCTGTCGGTAAAGTATGGTTCGGTCCCGCAAAGTAATCCCCTAAAACCTCTGGAGTGTGATGACCTAAAAAGACGCTACCGGCATTTTCAACCCTTCCTAACAAAGCAAACGGCTCTGATACAGATAGTTCCAAATGCTCCGGCGCGATTTGGTTAGTGATAGAGATCGCTTCTTCCAAATCTTTTACTAAAATAATTTTCCCTGTATTCTCGATAGCTGCTCCAGCGATTTCTTTACGCGGCAATACCGCTAATTGTTGCTCTAATTCTGATTGAACTTTTTCAATCAGTGTCTCTTCTGTCGTTACCAGAATTGCTTGTGCTAGTGTATCATGCTCCGCCTGCGCTAAAAGATCGGCTGCAATCCAGCGAGGATTTGCGCTATGATCAGCAACGATCAACACGTCACTCGGTCCGGCGATCATATCAATATCAACTTCGCCATAAACCATGCGCTTGGCCGTGGCAACATAAATATTTCCCGGTCCCACAATCTTATCTACCTTCGGAATCGTCTCTGTGCCATACGCAAGTGCCGCTACACCATGTGCTCCACCTACTTTGTAAATTTCATCTACTCCAGCAATAGAAGCAGCCGCTAAGATAGCTGCTGGAACATTTCCTTCACTATCTGTTGGGGTCATCATGACAATTTTCTTCACACCAGCGATCTTAGCCGGTAGGACATCCATCAAGACGGTACTGGGATAAGCCGCCGTTCCACCAGGTACATAGACTCCGACACGTGCTAAAGGAATGATCCGCTGCCCCATCACAACACCATTTGGTTCTGTTGAAACAAATCCTTGTCGTACTTGTTTTTGATGGAAGGATAGAATATTTTCTTTCGCCTGCTCCATCACCTTTAATAATTCTGGCGATACTCCCTTTAAGGCTGCTTCGATCTCGCTTTCACTGACTGCTAATGTATCCAAAGTGACATGATCGATTTCTTTGATTAATTGATAAAGGGCTTGATCTCCATCTTGTTGTACGCGTTCTATAATTTTTTTGACCACCTCAGATACATCCGCAGTCTCAGAATACTTTCGTGCTAAGATATCGGCTAATTGATCCGTTTGAGTTGAATACACTCTCATAGTTGCTTCCTCACCTTCTCGATCACTTTTTGGATTCGTTCTTGCTTAAAGCGCCATGTCGCGTTGTTAATGATCAACCGAGCAGAAGATGGCGCAATGTCTTGAATCACCTTCAAATCATTTTCTTTTAAGGTCGTGCCTGTTTCGACAATATCGACAATCACGTCGGATAACCCTAATAATGGAGCTAATTCGATCGAACCGTGTAAATGAATCAATTCTACAGACCGCCCAATCCCTTCATAATACTCACGAGTGATGGTCGGATATTTTGTTGATACACGTAACGGACGTGAAAAATCTTCTTCGAAATCATTATGCGCAGCAACCGCTAATCGGCAGACACCCATATGTAAATCCAAAAATTCAATAACATCTGCTTTGTTTTCTAATAGAATATCTTTTCCTACCACGCCGATGTCCGCTGCTCCGTGCTCCACATAGATTGCTACGTCACTAGGCTTCACTAAAAAGAAACGTAATTTATTAACCTCATCACAAAAAATCAGTTTGCGATTGTCTTCAAAGACACCTTCAGCTGCCACTCCGGCCTTGGTGAACAGATCATACACCGCATCTCCCATTCGCCCCTTAGGCAGAGCTACATTCAAGTACTCTGAACTTTGATTATCCGATGGTAGTTTTTGCCCGACATGATTTAGCTTTAGTCCAAAGCCAATCGCACCTTGACGCTTTCCTTGACGACTCATTAAACGGTCGTAACGTCCACCATATAAAATTGTTTCACGCGCTTCTTTAATGAAGCCTTGGAATAACAATCCACTATAATAATCCGCGTCATTCATGATCGAAAAATCTAATCGCAGACGAATTTTCTCTGATAACTCTTCTTCCTGCAATGCTTTGTATAATTGTTTCAATTCTTCTAGTCCAGCCTGTGCTTCAGGATAAGTCGCCAACAAAACTTTGGCACGCTGATACTTTGTTTCAAAATCTCCTGATAAACGAACCAATTTGGCTAAGTTGTCCGATTCTTCTTTTGACAATCCTGCTTTGGCCGTCAATTCATCCATACCATGAGAACTTTTATCTCGCAGGCAATCCAAGACCTTTTGGCGATCCTCAATTGAAAAACGATCACAAATCCCATTGATGATTCCCATATGTGAAAGATCTAGTGTTCCTTCACCAACTTGTGCCAAACTTTTCCAAGCAAGCTTTAACATTTCCAGCTGATCATCCCAAGTAATTTCATCAATAATTTCTAGACCGATCTGATAAATTTTCTGATACTCGCCTGCCTGACGATCATGGCGATAGACATCTTCTACATAATAGACCTTTCGTGCTTCGCCATCTGGTGTATTTTTAGCAATTGACAACGTCACATCCGGCTTCAATGCCATTGTTCGACCATCGTTTCCAGTAAAAGTAATGATGGAGGAATTTCGCAAAAAATTGTAATTTTGCTGATAGTCACCATATTCCTCAAAGTTGTTTAAGTGATAAGGTTGAAAATGATGCTGAGTATATAACTTTCTTAATTTCAATTCGATTTGCTCTTCGGGTCTTAATACTTCCCATAATTCTTCCACACTTATCACTCCTAAGTCATTTTTATGTATTTAATTTTCTTTACAGAAAATTAAGTCTGATTTTCCTACCGTATACCATTCAGCTAAACAGTTCGAGCTTTATTTTGCCCTACTTTGTTGTACTCAGTTCGGGTGCCGCACATTGCGAAAAGTTGAACTGGCATCCTAAGTCATTTTTATGTATTTAATTTTCTTTGCAGAAAATTAAGTCTGATTTTCCTACCGTATACCATTCAGCTAAACAGTTCGAGCTTTGTTTTGCCCTACTTTGTTGTATTCAGACCAGATGCCACACTCTGCGAAAAGCTGAACTGGCATCCTAAGTCATTTTTTTGTATTTAATTTTCTTTACAGAAAATTAAGTCTGATTTCCTACCGTATACCATTCAGCTAAACAGCTTGAGCTTTATTTTGCCCTACTTTGTTGTATTCAGACCAGATGCCGCACACTGCGAAAAGCTGAACTGGCATCCTAAGTCATTTTTATGTATTTAATTTTCTTTACAGAAAATTAAGTCTGATTTTCCTACCGTATACCATTCAGCTAAACAGTTCGAGCTTTATTTTGCCCTACTTTGTTGTATTCAGGTCGGATGCCGCACACTGCGAAAAGCTGAACTGGCATCCTAAGTCAATTTATGTAATCATTTTTTCAAGTTCATAAAAAATGAAGTTGATTTTCATCTCGCATACCAGCTCGACACGTATTCTTAGTTTATCTGATATATCCTTAGTGTTTTCTAACAATATTAATCGTTTTGCCATAAATTAGCAATGGTAATCTGTGAATGAGCGAACATTTTGCAGAGTAAGAAATAAAAGATTTGATTTTTTCAGCAAACTTTTCTGATATACTTTTCTTAACGAGAAAGTTAGAAAACTAAAGGAATGAAAAATGTGGGAAAACTAGGTGAGCGTAAAAATGATCTGGAGATTTCTAATGATGAGTAATACCCGAAAATCAAGAAAAACGAATTTGTATTTCGTATTTCTCGTTTTGCTCGTAGGTGGACTGTTATCCGATTGGTCACATGAGCTGTATACAAATGGCTGGTCTATTAAACCCTTATTTAACATACTCACTGTTACCTTATTCTTAATCGCTTCCTACTTCATTGAAACCAGAACCTCTTTATCTGATAAAATCCGGACCTTCTTTTATTTCGTTTACTTTCTGTTCATCGGTACATTTGCCTCGGTAATCATTTATCAGAACCAACCAAATGGACAGATGATTTTTCTTTATCTTTTCTTGTCCTTCACCGGCAGTCTGATTTGGCTGTTCTTCTGTAAACAGTTAAAGACAAAAAATAAGCCGTAGTCCTGAATAGGTTCTACAGCTTATTCTGCGTCTTTAGGTTTTAATACATCTTGCCATTCGCCCATTTGATCAATAAACTTTTTACTCTTCAAATGCAGGCCAATATATTCTTCGTATAATTGATCCAGTGTTTGGCGGATCGCTTTTTTTGTCTCCGGCTTTAAATTGATCGTATTGATATTTTCATAGGTTACACTATTAAACAAGCGGATAAAATAGATTGCTCGTGGGTCAGCATGATAACGATGCTGATCTAAATGCCAGTGATCTTGGCAAAGAATCCCATTGTACTTCGAGGAGAAATCGAAGGCGCCGATTTTCTTTCCGCACACTCCACAAGCCTGCCAATTAAGCGAAACTCCGAAGCGCTGCATGATTTGAACTTCAAAAATATTCATGATCGTCTCACCATCTGCACCTTCATCCATTCGCTGCAATGCTTCTCGAGTGAACCCGTACAAAGCCGGATCATACACATGATCTTCAATCGCTGCATCCGTTAAACCTAAGATATAGGAACCATAAGCATTCAAAAAAATATCCTCTTGAAGCTTTCGCATAGGATGGATATCTTTGGCACTATTTAAGAAAGAAAGGCCATCCGTTTTCAAATTCCCGATAAATACTGCTTCAGTAAAAGGCTGAACCGCTGTTTGCAAGGGATTGTTCGCACGATGAATTCCCTTTGCAAAAAACATGACCTTCCCAGCCGATTCCGTGAAGATCTTGATTAGCTTGTCTTTTTCTTTATAATCCCGACTAAATAAAATGATGCCTTTGGTTTCACCAACCTGCGCCATCCATACGCACCTCTCTTCGATAACATCTAACTCAGTTTAACAAAAGTCTATCTAAACATCCTGCGAAAAGCAGAGCTAACAAAAGCTCCACGAAGAAATCGTGAAGCTTTGTTTATTAATAGTCGTCTTTACGGTAACCGTAGTCTTGGAGATAAGTTTGTTTATCGCGCCAATCCTTTTGGACTTTAACCCAAAGCTCTAAGTATACCTTGTCAGCTAAAAGCGTCTCAATATCTTTACGAGCTTGCGTCCCGATATTTTTCAACATCTTGCCGCCTTTTCCGATAATAATCCCCTTTTGACTTGTCCGCTCGACAATAATTGTCGCTTGAATATGAACTTTATCGTGCTCATCTCGTTTCATTGACTCTGTTACGACAGCCACTGAATGGGGGACCTCATCACGCGTTAAACTCAATACCTTCTCACGAATCAGTTCAGAAACGATAAAATATTCTGGGTGATCAGTAATTTGATCGTCTGGGAAATATTGTGGACCTTCATCCATTTGATCGACTAAAACATCTAGCAAATGCTCGACATTGTTGCCTTCTGTCGCCGAAATAGGGATGATTTCTTTAAATTCCATGATTGTCCGATAGTCATCAATGATCGCCAATAACTCGTCTGGATGGATCGTATCGATTTTATTGATGACCAAGTAAACAGGCACTTCCTGTTTGCTTAATCGTTCCAAAATGAAGTCATCACCGCGTCCACGTTTTTGATCTGCACTAACCATGAAAATGATGGCATCCACTTCACGCAAAGCGCTATAGGCCATCTCTACCATGTAATCGCCTAAGCGATGCTTCGGTTTATGAATACCTGGCGTATCGATAAAAACTATTTGTGCTTCCGGTGTTGTATAAACACCTTGAATTTTATTTCTAGTGGTTTGTGCCTTATCGCTCATAATCGCGATTTTTTGACCTACGATGCGATTTAGTAATGTTGATTTACCAACATTTGGTCGACCAACAATCGCCACAAACCCTGATTTATGTTCTGACATGTAAAAGTTCCTTTCTGAACCTTAAATACTCATTTTCCCGAAAGAAAAAGCTCAATAATTTTTGGTAAAAAGATAATCACACCAACGATTATCGCAAACACTGACGTCACTAAAACAGCTCCGGCAGCCATATCTTTGATTTTCTTGCCGATTGGATGAAAATGGCAATCGGTTACCATGTCTACCACATTCTCAAAAACCGTGTTGATAATCTCCACAATCCAAACGAGAAAGACGGCTAAAAAAATCCAAAGCCATTCTAACACAGAGACTCCTAATAAAAATGCTACCAGAATCGCCATCAGGCCAAAAACCACGTGAGCACGCATATTGCGTTCCTCTTGAAAGACTGTCTTGATCCCTTGAATCGCAAATTCTAACGAGGTGATAAAATGTTTGTTTTTCTCTGTTTTATCTTTTAAGTCCATAGGCATCTAATATCTCTTTCTGCAGACCAAACATCTCTTTTTCGTCCTCAGGAGTCATATGGTCGTACCCATTGATATGCAAAAAACCATGTACAGCTAGAAATCCCAGTTCGCGATCAAAGCTATGCCCATACTCCTCTGCCTGTTCTGCGGCACGTTCCGTAGAAATCATGATGTCGCCTAAATTCCGCGGCATTGGATCTTCCTCGTCCATGATGATCGGAATCTCATCTTCACCTTCTTCTTCCAGCGCAAAGCTGATGACATCAGTCGGTGCGTCCTTGCCGCGATAATCACGATTGATGACTTGGATCGCTGCATTATCCATAAAAGTAACAGACATTTCCGTATCCTTCGGCAATTTTAAATAATCTGCCGCAAACTGTAATACGCCATCGATTTCTTGATTTTTTTCTTCAGAGACCTGCTCTGTTTCGTCAATAAACGTAATATCCATTACTCTTCCCCTTTTTTCTCTTGCTCTTCTTTCATTTTCTCCGCCTCTGATTGCATTCTCGGATATTTGATGCGTGAATGGAAGGTTGAGCTTAAACCGCTAATCAATGATTTTTCAACGATGCGAATCTCTTTCAACGTCAATCCAGAATCGTCTAGCTGACCATCATTGATTCGTTCCTCAATCAGATTATGCACAAACTCCGTAATCTTATCAATCGAAGGATGATCCATCGCTCTGACCGCCGCCTCACAGCTATCCGCGATGTTTACAACCCCAGCTTCGCGAGTCTGTGGCCTAGGTCCTGGATAACGGAAGTCTGCTTCTGTTACTTCAGGGTTGCGCTCCTTGGCTTTAAAATAGAAGAATTTCATCAAGGTTGTTCCATGATGCTGATTACAAATATCAATCACCATTTGCGGCATCTTATATTCCTTCAGAATTTTCGCCCCTTCAATCACATGACCGAAAATAATTTGTTTGCTATCTTCCGGCAGCAGGAAGTTATGCGGATTCTCTGCCCCAGTCGGTAAATTTTCTACAAAGAAATTTGCATGACGAATTTTTCCAATATCGTGATAGTAGCAGGCTACTCGCGTCAACAACGAACGACCGCCGATTTCTGCCACAGCATTAGCACTCAGATTAGCCACCATCATTGAGTGATGATAGGTTCCGGGAGCCTTCTCCAGCAGTTCTTTTAGCAACGGATGGTTCGGATTACTTAACTCATTTAAGGTAATTACACCGCTATCTGTTACTAAGATTTCGATATATGGTTGAAGTCCCATTCCCATAATAAAGGATAAAATGCTGGCGGCAAAAGCACCTAGTAGCAGTCCCCAGGTTTGCGAATCAGTAAAGGACATTCCTTGATAGATACTTAAAATGATCGACCAGGCAACTGGAAAGGCCACGATCCAAAGCATTGCTTGCTTCACTTGATCAGATAAGCGTCTTTGTTTTACCATAACAGCCAATGTACCTGAGAAAAGGTACGTCATTAAAATGACGGGCAGCATATTCGTACCAATCGCATTGTAGTAAATAAACAGTGCAAAAACGGTCTGAAAAACTGCGGACAAAGCCCCTGCTCGTCGATTAACAAAGACCGTCAGAATCAGTGGAATGAAGGCTGCTGGGAAGAACAACGCTAGATTATTCGAAGTGCCTCCTTGAAAAGATTGCAGTATCTTCATGATAAAAACGCCAATCGTCATCGTCGCGCTATAGAATAAAATGAAGCGGACACGTTGAAACTCAACTTCAAACTGACGGCTATAAAACCATAACAAAACACCTTGTAATATTGCGGATAAAACCATTGCGATCAATGGGAAAATCGATGTACTGGAGCTAGTTAAGCCTAATAGTTTCAACTTATTAATCGCATTTGCATCAATTTGACTGCCTTCACGAACAATGACTTCACCTTGGTAAATCATTACAGGTTGAACTGAATCACTGGCTTGCTCTTTCAATTCATCCGTCCGCTTTTGATTTAAGGAATCATTGATAACAATCCCTGCTTCTAATAAGTAACGCATTGCTTGATTAGATTCTTCTGACAATCCTAAACTTTGGATCTTATCAATAGCCTGCTGTTTGTATTCAGCAAGATCGCTTTGACGAATGCGTTTTGTCATTTGTTCATCTAACAGTTTCAGACTTTCTGTTCCAACCTTCGTCAAATCAGCAGCACTTAGTTGGACAACGACTTGATAAAATTCTTCTGGCAGCTGTTGATAGAAAGTAACTGTATCCTGATCTAAACCTTCAAAATTCTTTTTTACCGCTGCTACACGCTCATCCACTGTCGGTTGGGGAACTTTTTCTCCATCTTTAGCTTGTGAAACCTTCGTCTGATAATTTTTATCTAATTCAGTATTCGCCTTTTGAATCAATGAGATTAATTGATTGATACGATCATGCTGTGTTTGCGCCAAGTCAGCTTGATATGTATATTCTGGCGTGACTGCTTCAGCGGCCAATTGACGCTTTTGGTCCGTTTCAGCTTTATTTTCAATGGTTTTATTGGCTCGAATACTTTCTGTAGCCACTTGACCTTCTTTATAATCTACACTTTTTTGAATGACGCTCGTAAGCATCGTTAATACTAATATAGTCGAAAAAGCGCCTAAAATGATTGGTATAAAATTTGAACCTAACTTTTTCAGCAAGTTATTGATGGGTCGATTTAACATCCAATTCCCTCCTGACTACTTTTCTTGGTGTCGTAGGTTCTCTTGTTCATAAGCTTCGATAATTTCTGCAACTACAGGATGCCTTACAACATCGCCAGCTTCAAAGTTCACAAAGCGGATTTTTTTGATTCCCTTCAAGGTTCTTTCGGCATGAATCAAACCGCTGACCTGCCCTTTCGGCAGATCCACCTGTGAAGTGTCGCCATTGACGATCATTTTAGAATTAAAGCCAAGGCGCGTTAAAAACATCTTCATTTGCGAAATCGTCGTGTTCTGAGCTTCATCTAAGATGACAAAGGCATCATCTAACGTCCGACCACGCATATAAGCAAGCGGGGCGATCTCAATCACTCCGCGTTCCAATAAGCGGTTCGTATGTTCCATACCAAAAATTTGATGCAAGGCATCATACATCGGACGTAAGTAAGGGTCAACCTTTTCCTTCAAATCACCTGGCAAAAATCCTAGACTTTCGCCGGCTTCTACTGCTGGGCGGGTCAAAATAATTCGTTGTACTTCCCCTTTTTTCAGTGCAGCAATTGCCATAACGATTGCTAAATAAGTTTTACCAGTCCCTGCTGGTCCCACACCAAAAACAACATCCGATTTACGTATTGCTGCTATATAACGGCTCTGTCCAATATTTTTAGGACGAATGGGTTTCCCATTACGGTCCTTCAATAATTCCTCTTCGTACATCATAACGAACTCATCCAGATGATTCTCACGTCCTAAACGCAATGCGGTCATGACATCTGGTGTCGCGACTTTAATCCCGCGATCGATCAAAATCTGCAAGGTGCGAATGATATCTCCTACTAATTTTGCCTCTTCCTTTGGTCCAATGATCTGAATCATTTCGCCGCGAGTATTGATGGTCGTCTCTGTATTTTCTTCTAAAAATTTAACATGTTTATCGTGGGTACCTAAAAGCATACTGATGTCATCTTTTCCATCAAGCTTTATTTCTAACGACTCAAAATCGTTGCTATTCAACAAGCGCTCATCCCTTCATAAATCATTCCTTCTTATAATACCACACTCTAAATAAAAGAAAAATTGTCTAAGCTTTCGCTTAAATATTAGCTATACCTGAGTTTGATTAAGATGAAATCACGAGTCTATTTTATAGATTATCTTGTGCATACAATACTACTTTGCCTATCTTATTATTTAATCTCACAAATTTTAACAGCAGCTCGGACTAGAGCATAACTCATAGCTAACTGTCTATCTATGAAGTCATTTTTCCAAATTCGGGAAAAATAATCGTATTTTCACCACGCATACGATTCTGCTAAAGAGTCTGTTCGCTATATTCAAGAAAATTAATAATTAGAGCTCAAGCCTAACAAACTGGGAAAAGTAGAACTCGCAGCTAGCTCAGTTAATGGAAGTTTATTTTTGCCACGCATACGATTCAACTAAACCTCACGTAATATTAATTAGCCGAGACCATATCATTCATCTCGTACTTTAACAAACTGCGAAAAGTTGAACTCGCAAAAAAAGCCGAGAGAAAAATCTCTCGGCTTTCATTATTGCTTATTTATTCAGAAGCTCCTTGACGATTGCGTTGACTTGATTGCCATCGGCTTTGCCTTTGACTTTCGGCATCACTGCACCCATTACTTTCCCAAATTCCTTTGGTGAAGTCGCTCCTGTTGTTGCAATTGCTTCTGTAACAATCGCACGGATCTCATCTTCAGAAAGTTGAGCCGGCAAATATTTTTCAACAATTACGATTTCCTTTTTGACCTTATCAGCCAAATCGGTGCGATCAGCTTTTTCAAACTCCGTTAGAGAATCTCGACGCTGTTTCATCTCGCGAGATAAGACAGTCAATTCTTCTTCGTCATTTAAGTCCTGACCTTTTTTAATCTGTTCATTTTGAATCGAAGCTTTAAGCATCCGGATCACTTGCAAAGTCTCTTTATCTTTTGCTCGCATCGCTTGCTTCATGTCTTCATTCAAGGTAGTAAGTAGTGACAATAGAATCACTCCGTTGACAGACTAGAATTTCTTACGTTTTCTAGCTGCTTCTGATTTTTTCTTACGTTTCACGCTTGGCTTTTCATAAAATTCACGTTTGCGAGATTCTTGCAGAGTCCCTGCTTTTGAAACGGAACGTTTGAAGCGACGAAGAGCATCGTCAAGAGATTCATTTTTACGAACCACTGTTTTTGACATATAAATTCCCTCCCTCCGGGCTTGAAATGTAACCGTTTTTGTTATTGAAATATGCTTTCAATAAACAAGACCGTCCATAAGTCATTATATCCAATGGGCTATTTTGAGTCAAGGTACTGAAGAATTTTAATTCTTAATTTATCCATTAACTTTTTGACATTTTGCACAGCGTCCAAAGAGCTCAAAGCGATGACCTTCGATTTCGCAGCCATCTAGCTGTTCTTTAAAGAAGTTCATGGGACACATATGAATCTCCTTCGTTTCTCCGCAAACTGTACAAATAAAATGGTGATGGTGTTCAAAATTTTCACTGCAGCTAAAGCGGAATTTCATCTCTCCCTGCAATTCGGTATCTTCAATCAATCCAATCTCACAAAATTCTCTTAGGTTGCGATACACAGTATCATAGCTCAATCCTGGAAATTGACCATTCATATGATTGTAAACCTCACGGGCGGAAACATAGCGGTTGGATTTGATCAGGTAGTCTAAGAGAGTTTCACGTTTTTTAGTATACTTGAAGCCATTTTCTTTGACCTTCGTCAGAGCTTTTTCTAATAACGTCGTTTGTGTCATGTTATCCCTCATTTCAAAGTGTAATGATTCCGAATAAAGTGTATGGTATAATAAATTATTACTGATTGCAAGGGAGATTTTCTTTATGGATAGCGAAAAACAAAACGAGTTAGTCACTATTTTCATCATCTCCGATTCTGCGGGAGAAACTGCATCGAAACTAGCACAAGCTTCAATGGCGCAGTATCCTACCGTAGAATTCTGTCTCTTCCGCCGGACCTTTGTACACACGGAAGAATTATTGATGAAAGCTTTAAACGATGCTAAGGCCGAAAACGGCATGATCATCTATACATTGATTGATCCAAAATTATCTAAAATTGCTAAAGAATTTTGTGACAACGAAGACGTCTTTACGATGGACTTGTTGAATCCGGTTGTGAGCGAAATTGGACGACGCGCTCATTTAGAGCCTACTGGCGAACGTGGTGCACTTCATCACTTGAACGAAAATTATTTCAAACGAATTAAGGCCATGGAGTTTGCGGTTAAATATGACGACGGAAAAGATCCCCGCGGCTTCTTAGAGGCTGATGTTGTGTTACTTGGCGTTTCAAGAACTTCAAAAACACCGCTAAGTCTTTATTTGGCTAATAAAAATTTAAAAGTTGCTAACCTACCGTTAATTCCACAAGCACATATTCCTAAACAGCTATTTGAGATCGATCCGAAAAAAATCGTTGGACTGACCAACGATCCTGAAGTATTGATTGGTATCCGTAAAGAACGGATGCGAGCTTACGGATTGAATCCTGAAACGGCCTATTCCGATCGCGAAAAGATTCAAGCAGAGCTGAAATTCGCCAATGAGCTTTATCACAAGTTAGGCTGCGAGATTATTAACGTTGCCACACTTTCGATCGAGGAAACGGCAGCGATGATCATGAGCGCCTTGGATTTAGAAGACCATAGCTACTACTTTATGGAAGAAGAAAACTGAGATCAAATCGATCTCAGTTTTCTTTCTTTTTGTAATTCACGAATCTCTTCTAAGCGATAAGGTGTTATTTGATAAACGTCATTCAGCCAATTATGATAAAACAAATGTGCCTGCGCACGCCAATAATTGTAAATTTTCCCGTCTTCATAGTAATTCGCTGGCTTCGCCGTATTGATTCCCCGTTCATGATCACGCAAATATTCTTTTTCTAAAGTATCTGTCGCATATTCAAAGTGTCCCATCAAAAAGACATCGTGCTCATCTTCTGAGATTAAGATCGCGGACCGTTCTTCCTCATCCTTAGCAATCACTTTGATTTTTGCTTGACGCACTTGCTCTTCATTGATTCCCGTATATCGTGACTGAGGCATCCAAAAACGATCATCAAAGCCTCTAAACAATCGGAATTGATGCTCTATATCTTGTTTATAGATACCAAATAATTTTTTTTCAAAAGGAACCTTATCAACTCCAAAATGATAATACAGGCCTGCTTGTGCTCCCCAGCAAATGTGAACAACAGAAGTAACTGACGTTTGGCTCCACTCCATGATTTCTACTAACTCCGGCCAATAATCGACTTCCTCAAAGGCCAACTGCTCCACTGGTGCTCCAGTAATGATCAAGCCGTCATAACAAGTCTCTTTTACCTGTGAAAAATCCAAATAAAACTTATCTAAATGATTCTTACTTGTATGCTTATGCTCATGGCTAGCTACTTTTAAGAAATCTACATCAATCTGCAAAGGACTTTGGCTAATCAAACGCAGCAGATGAATTTCTGTGTCGATTTTATTCGGCATCAAATTTAAAATCAATAGTTTTAGCGGTCGAATATCCTGTTGCTCCGCACGTGAATTATCAATCGCAAAAATATCTTCAGATTCTAAAACAGACTTTGCCGGAAAATCAGGCTCTAAGCGAATCGGCATGAGTTATCCCTCCAATTTATCAAAGGCCTGTTGCAAATCAGCAAGGAGATCGTTCACATTTTCGATTCCGCAAGATAAACGAACTAGCCCTGGTGAAATTCCTGCCTGCTGCAGCTCTTCATCAGTCAGTTGGCGGTGCGTCGAGGTTGCAGGATGCAACGCACACGTACGAATATCCGCCACGTGAACTTCTAATGAAACAAGTTCCAATGCGTCTAACCACTTGGCCGCCTGTTCTTTTCCTTCTGCGAATTCAACAGAAATGACACCGCAAAGGCCATTTGGCACATATTTTTGCGCTAAATTGTAGTTTTCATCACTTTCTAAGCCAGGATAATACACGTGTTTGATCGCTTTTTGCTCAGTTAAGTATTTCGCTATTGTCACTGCATTTTCAAAATGGCGATCCATCCGAACCGGTAATGTCTCCATCCCCAAATTAAGCAAGAATGAATTTTGCGGGGAAGGTGTAGCCCCTAAATCTCGCATTAATTGCACACGTGCTTTGGTGATATACGCCGCTTGGCCAAATTTCTCTGTATAAACGATGCCATGATACGTTTCGTCAGGCTCTGAGAGCTGAGGAAATTTGCCATTATTCCAATTAAATTTCCCGCCATCAACGATGACACCGCCTGTCTGCACTGCATGACCATCTAAATACTTGGTCGTACTATGAATCACGATATCTGCGCCAAACTCGAATGGTCGACAAAAGTATGGAGTCGCAAACGTATTATCGATAAGAAAAGGAATATCCAACTCTTTTGCTACAGATGCAAATTTTTCTTGATCCAACACCTTCACCGCGGGATTAGCGATTGTTTCGCCAAAAATGGCTTTCGTATTTGGTTTCGCCGCTTTCAACAATTCCTCTTTTGAGGCATCTTGATCGACAAATGTCACTTCAATTCCCATTTTTCTAAGGGTATGAGCAAATAGATTGTAGGTCCCGCCATAAATATAGCTAGAAGAAATCATGTGATCTCCAGCCTCTAAAATATTCAGTACCGCATAAAAGGTGGCTGCTTGCCCGGATGATGTACACAATGCTCCTACACCGCCTTCTAGTGCCGCGATTTTCTCTTCTACTACACCAGTCGTTGGATTTGCCAAACGTGTATAAAAATACCCCGCCGCCTCCAAATCAAAAAGCTTTCCAATTTCCTCTGTCGAGTCATAGGCATAGGTCGTACTTTGAACGATCGGTAATACTCGTGGTTCTCCATTTTCCGGCTGATACCCTGCATGTAAACACTTTGTTTCAAATTCCATCATTATTCCTCCTACTAGCTTTTTTTGAACACGATTGTTGCTCATAATTTTTCTCATACCTGTCATTTTCAATTGTTTTCGTAATATAAAAAACACTCCCGTCTTTTCATAGCTGAAAGGACGGGAGTGCCGTGGTACCACCTTAATTTATCAGCCTCTCACAAGACTGATCTTTAGTCGCATTGCTGCGAACTGCTGTAACGGGCATTCCCGTGTCTCACTGACAATTGCTCCGAGGCCATCTTCTAACAAATCGCTGCTGCTTCTTCTCAATTACCGAAGCTCTCTGTCAAGTCCGATTCGTTGTACTCTTCTCTTCTACGCAATTAAAATATTTGGACGCCCTCTTTTTCAACAGAAAGCACATCAATCAACGCTTCATGATCGAAGGCTTTCAAGGCCGTGACTAATTTTTCAGTATTTTCAGGCGGGGTCAATACTAAAACAGTTGGACCTGCGCCACTTAAAAAGCTGCCATAACCGCCATAAGCTTTGCAAAATTCTCGAATTTTTTTCAAATGCGGAACAAGGTGCTGGCGATGACTTTCGTGTAAGATATCTTTTTCCATCATTTTCCCAGCTAGCGGCAAATTACCATTCAAAACTGCCGCAATCATTACGTTGCCAATCGAGCTGGCTTTGACCGCATCCTGATAGGATAACTCTTTTGGTAAAACCGAACGACTTTCTGAAGTCAGCAACTCATGATTCGGGATAAAGGCAATCACATCGCAATCAGGAAACGTATGCTTCACAAAATTTACTTCATTGTTATTATAGCTCGCTACCACAAAATCTCCACAGATTGCTGGGGCCACGTTATCAGGATGGCCTTCGATCTTGGTTGCGTAGGTCACTTTCTGCTGTGGCGTCATTCCTAGATTTCCTAAACGATTGGCCAATTCAATTCCCGCTACGACAACAGAAGAGCTGCTGCCTAATCCACGAGCGATTGGAATGTCTGAAGTCATCGTGAGTTCATGCGGTTTCAAATTAGGTGCCAAATCTAATGCCGTTTGAATCAATAGATTTTTTTCATCCGAAGGGATGCTGCTGCCCAACTGATGCTTGATCTGCCATCTTTTAGTTTCCGAACCGATATCGATCGTCAAATATTGAGACAACGCGATCCCACACGAATCAAAGCCGGGCCCTAAATTGGCGCTGGTTGCTGGGACGCGGATTTTCATAGAGCAGCCACTCCTTCACGTAAGTGTCGGCGCATATCCTCCAAATCACTCATCTTATTGATTTTGATGTCTGTTTCGTTGATCGCTGTATCTGGATCTTTTAACCCATTTCCAGTAAAGACCGTTACGACGGTTTCACCTGGCTTGATCCGACCATTTTCCACATGCTGAATCACACCAGCCAATGATGCTGCTGAACCTGGTTCAACAAAAACACCTTCTTGAGAAGCCACTTTGCGATATGCATTTAAGATTTCTTCATCAGTTACAGAATCAATATAGCCATTTGATTCATCGCGAGCCTCTTCAGCTAATTTCCAGCTAGCAGGATTACCGATCCGAATCGCTGTTGCTACTGTTTCTGGTTGTTCAATGACTTTTCCTTGGACAATTGCCGCAGCACCTTCTGCTTCGAAACCGTGCATCCGTGGCAATTCTGTGCCTTTTTGCTCATGCCATTCTTTGAAGCCTTTCCAATAGGCAGAAATATTTCCGGCGTTCCCAACAGGAATTGCCAATACATCTGGCGCTTTTTCCAATTGTTCGCAAATTTCAAACGCCGCTGTTTTTTGTCCTTCTAAACGATAAGGATTCACTGAATTCACTAAAGCAACCGCTTCTGTTTCCGCAATATCACGAACTGCTTTAAGGGCTTCATCAAAGTTTCCGGGGATCGAAATAATATCTGCTCCATAAGCAATCGCTTGAGCCAATTTACCCATTGCGATCTTCCCATCTGGAATCACAACATACGCCTTGATGCCTGCACGTGTTGCATAGGCAGCGGCGGCGGCACTCGTATTACCAGTTGAGGCACAAATGATTGCTTTTGCACCATCTTCCACGGCTTTAGCCACAGCCATCACCATTCCTCGATCCTTAAAAGAACCTGTCGGATTTAAGCCTTCATATTTCCCATAAAGCGTAATCCCTAATTCTTTTGATAGATTTTTCAAAGGAATCAGTGGTGTATTTCCTTCAGCCAATGCGATCTGAGGTGTCTTATCAGTGATTGGCAAATACTCTTTATATTGTTTCAATAGACCTTCGTACATGTTTATTCCCCCATAACTTTCATCAATGACAGTAATTTGTAACTCGTTTTTTCTTTGATTTCCTGTTGAATTGTTCCCATCTTCGTTTCTGATGTCTCGTGTGTAATCAAGACTACACGAGCATTTTCACCATCGCCTTTTTCTTGGACAACTTGTTCGAACCCTACTTTTGTTTCAGTCATGATCTCAGCCAGCTTCAAAAATTGACCAGGCTCATCAGGCATTTCTAATGATAAGAAGTACTTGCTGATGTTTTCATCTGGTGAAGTAATTTTGGTTGGTTGGGTATAGCCAGTAAAGCGATGACCAACAGTATTTTTCTTCATCTTATTAACGATCGTCATCAAATCCGCCACGATACTGGTAGCCGTTGGGCGTGCACCAGCTCCCGGACCATAGTACATTGATTCGCCAATTCCTGAACTTTTAACAAAAACAGCGTTCATTTCATTATGGATTGAAGCCAGCGGGTGTTCATGCGGCACTAAGACCGGACCAACCTCCACCGAAATCGTATCGTCATTTTTGATGGTCGAGCCGATTAATTTCACGGTGTAGCCTAGCTGATCGGCAATCGACACATCCTCTGCTGCCAATCCGCGAATACCTTTGATCTTGACTTGATCCATTGTGATCGACATTCCAAAAGCAAATTTGCTTAGAATAACCATTTTATATGCGGCATCGATCCCGTCCACATCATTGGTTGGATCACTTTCCGCAAAGCCTAGTTCTTGAGCTTCTTTCAAGGTCTCATCATATGTTCGATGCTCTTGAACCATCTTAGTCAGCATATAATTGGTTGTTCCATTGACGATTCCAAGAACTTCGGTAATATCATCTGCTGCTAAGCTGTTAGCGATCGTTCGTAAGATCGGAATACCACCAGCAACGCTAGCTTCATAATACAAATTTCGCTGCTGCTCACGCGCCAGATTAACTAACTCAGTCCCGTGCTGTGCTAATAAATCCTTATTCGCAGTGACAACATTTTTACCAGCCATAAGTGCTTTTTTGATAAAGGTCTTGGCTGGTTCGATCCGTCCCATCACCTCTACTACAATAGCGATCTCTGGATCATTTAAAATTGCGTCCAATTCAGTAACCAATTCCAATTGATATTTTTCTGCTAAAGCAGATTTATCTTCTTCTGGACGGATCAAGGCTTTTGTTACAACCAAGGGGCCGCCAATACTTTTTTCGATTTTATCTTTGTGATCTGCCAAAATTTCTAGGACACCGGTACCAACTACACCTAAACCTAATAGACCTACCTTGACTGCTTTTTCCATAATCCGCCTCCGTTAAATTACATTCATATTAAAAGTAATTTCATCGTATTCTAATAGTTAGCTATCAGTATAACAAAATTTCTGTAAAAAAAAAGAGCTTTTCCAAAAAATTTGGAAAAGCTCTTTTTATTGATGCGTAACGTGGCGAAAGGTCTGCTCTAAAACATCCAGGACATGCTGATCATCTAAACTATAAAGCATGGCCTTTCCATCACGACGTGCTTTGACTAAGCGATTGTCACGCAATAATTTTAGTTGATGAGAAACCGCGGATTGCTCCATCTTCAGCGTATCACTGATAGATGAGACATTGCGCTCGCCCTCTTTTAGAAACATTAATATTTTTAATCGTGTAGGATCACTCAAAATTTTAAAAAATTGACTGACCGCTCGAACTTCTTCTTGTTCCTTCATTTACAGCCCTCATTTACTCTATTCGGCGATTTTACGGATCGCTTCTTCATATGCGGCAATCTTTTCAGCAGCCGCATCATGGGAATCTCCTTTTACACCGATGTAGAACTTGATTTTTGGTTCTGTTCCAGAAGGACGAACGGCAATCCATGTTTCATCTGCCAAAGTATACTTCAAGACATCTGAAGCAGGCATGTCGATCGCTGTTTCATCCCCATTGGCATCAATTGATTTCGAAGTTTTGAAATCTTCTGTCATTGTTACTGCAACATCCGCAAAAGCTTTTGGTGCTTCGTTACGCAGATTGCCCATGATCGTTTTGATCTGTTCGGCCCCTTCAGCACCGCTCAAGGTCACTGAGATAGTTTTTTCAGCATAGTAGCCATACTCTTCAAAAATATCTTGCAAGCCATCGTATAGCGTCTTGCCTTGTTTTTTGTAGTAAGCGGCCACTTCTGCTAACAAGACTAACGCTTGGATCGCATCTTTGTCACGTACAAAGGATTTAATCAAATAGCCATAGCTTTCTTCAAAACCAAACATAAAGGTTTGTGAATGGTCATCTTCATATTGTTGGATTTTTTCAGCAATAAATTTAAAGCCGGTTAAAACATCAACCATTTTTACATTGTAGGCATCTGCGATCGTTGTTGCTAATTCACTTGATACGATTGATTTAAGTACGACTGCATTGTCTGGTAAAGTTCCTGCTTGCTTATGAGCTTCCAAGATGTAACGAATCATGATAGCCCCGATTTGATTTCCAGTCAACACTTCATATCGTCCATCTGGCAAACGAACAGCCGCACCAAGACGATCGGCATCAGGGTCCGTCGCAATTAACAGGTCTGCTCCTTCTTGCTCACCTAGCTTGATCGCATATTCAAAGGCAGAGTGTTCTTCAGGATTTGGTGATTTAACTGTTGAGAAATTTGGATCAGCGATTGCTTGTTCAGGAACTAAAACAAATTTTTCGAAACCAGCTTGTTTTAGAGCCTTTTCACCTAGCATTTTCCCTGTTCCATGTAATGGTGTGTAAACCAATTTTAACTCTTTACCCATTTCATTGATCAGTTCTTGATTGATGGTCACCGATTTGATTTTTCTCAAATACTCTGAATCGACTTCATCACCAATAATATTGATTAAACCGCTGTGTTTAACTTCATCATCAGATAGCACTTCAACTTCTAATGGATTTTCTACGTCACGAACAAATTTTGTCAATGCATCTGCATCTTCTGGCGGCATTTGTCCACCATCTTCGCCGTAAACTTTGTAGCCATTATATTCAGCTGGATTGTGGGATGCCGTGATCATAATGCCGGTGAAGGCATTTTCAAAACGAACGGCAAACGATAATTCTGGTGTGGGGCGTAAGCTCTCAAATACAAAGGAAGGAATATCATGCTTTGCTAATGTTTTAGCGGCTTCCATTGCAAATTCTGGTGACATGTGGCGTGAATCATAAGCAATCGCCACACCGCGACGTTTCGTTTCGGGATCTTGCGTATCCATGAAACGAGCCAAGCCTTCAGTTGCTTGACGAATAGTGAAAATATTCATTCGATTGACACCAGGACCTAAGACACCTCGCATGCCTGCTGTTCCAAATTCTAGTTGTTTATAAAACGCATCTTTTTTCAACTCTCGGTCTTTGCCTAAGTCTTGTAATTCTTTACGCATTTTTTCATCTAATTTATCTGAATCAATCCATTGTTCATAAACTTGTTCCCAAGACATGAAACGCACCTCTTTCAAAATTTTTCTTACCATTTAAGTATACCATTACTGTTATATTCAGCAAAGCAAACTTGTATCTTATTCAACATGCAATAAAAAGTCGCGCTATTTTTTACATAAATGAAGATCCGACCTGATTTAATACAGTGATCCTGACTGCCATAGTAATTTCAAGTTATTATTGCCAAATTTTTCGTTCGTTAATATCCAGCGTATCGGAAGCTTGTAGTGAATTCAATCGTGCCTTAATCAGCTGTTTACGTCCAGAAATATTCTTCGTATAAAAAAAGTCGGCCGTTAATCCTTGTTGTTTAATTGCGGTCAAAAAAATTAGCACCGCTTTTTTATTTTTGCTATAACGACCAGGTATCACAAAATAATCCTGTTTAATTTTTAGCAGATATCGTGGTGAATGAATCTCTCCTAATAACTCACAAATCAGCTCATTGAAAAGTTTTTCCTGATGATAACTCGCGACAATTTCACAAGAAAAAGAATGATTATTCCAATCAATGACTAATGGGATGCTTTCTGAGAGTACACCCTCATTTAGCAGTAACTGATAGAGCGTTTGAACTAGTTTCTGCCGAACCTGACAAGCCTTATGCCAATGCTTTTTCCTTTTTCTTTCCTTAAAGTAGATATTTAACGCTCCTTGCAGGAATGCTTGAATAAGATTGAGCTGATCCACATTATCAAGTTTAAAGGCATTCGACTCTAAATGTACTTCCGTTTCTTTAGGCCGGCTTCGAATGAACAGAGGCATTGCCAAATGGGTCCCCTGCTTTAAAGCCGTCTCCCAAAGCATAAAATGCTGCTTCCGTTCTTTCGCGCGATAAAGATTATTTTGAGTATAGCCGGCGATTGTCCTCAGATCTAGGATATCAGGTAATTCAAACCGTTCTCTGCCAGTTGAGATCACAGGTTCATCCATCAGATTCAAGCCTTCGATAAATGATAAACGCTTCAAAATAGCAGCAAAAAGCGGCTGCTCTGTCACTGGAATATTCGGATAAATCGAAGCAATATGCCAGATATTGGTCAGCTTCTCATCCCCGGAACACCGCAATCCTCTACCGCGAATCTGTTGAGTTTGAACATACGAGCCGGCCGCATTTCCCATAATAATCGTGTTAACGGCGGGACAATTCCAGCCCTCGCCTAACAAGCTGACCGTCCCGATCAATAGATTGATCTCGCTTGAATCCAAAAGCTGCGTAGTCAACGCTAACAGCTCACTGCGTTTTTTATCCGTCATCGCTAAGTAGATATAACCAGCCAGCTTTTTCTCTCTGCGAAATTCTGCGTAAGTTTGAAAATGAGTTTGAAATATTTTTTGACTGACAATCAGAAATTCGCCGCAAACGACAGCCAGAGATGTTTCAGGCCGAATCAGTTCCTTCAATGATAAGAAGGTAGGCACAACACCATACTCTAAATAGTCCTCTTTTCCGGCTAAAACCTCCTGCTTGATATAATCAAACAGCAGTACACACCGCAGTTCATTCCCTAGATAGCTTTCCTCCTTTACCACAATATGCTCGATGGCCTCTTTCATTAACGGTATATTTGCTTGATTGTTTATTTCGAAATCTGGAAAAAGTCGGAGCTTGTCCTCATATAACCAGCCCTTCTTTGAAAGATAGCGAAATATTTCCAATTGTGGAACAACTTGAAAAAGATACTGATACAAATCAATAATACTTTTTCTTGTTTGCTGCGGAATTTTTATTTTATTTCGTTTTATACCCAGAACCTGCCAATGATCGTCGCTGAACTGATACTGCTGTTCATTCAAATAAAGTAAACAGCTTAAATAGCTGTCAAAATTCTGATAGATAAATTCTGTTTGATTTAACGGCTGCTGAATGAATTCTTGAGCCAAGAGGTAATCCGTCACTTCTGGTTGACTGCAAAGATGCGATACGATTTGATTTTGCTCATTTAAGAATTCGGTAAATTGTTTCTGTGATTCCTTCGTGACTGGTGCTAAGTAAACATAGTCTTGATATGGAGCAAGAACCGCCTCGTTAATCAATTCGGAGACAGTAATTTCTTCATCGATAGCACCGGTCAGCCGAATATAGTTGCCCCATTCTTTTTGATTCGCGTCAAAAGGAGGTGTTGCCGTTAAGGCTAACGTTTGCAGCTCAGTAGCTTTTTCTTTTAAGTCCAGCAGCAAATCTGACCAGTTTTTCTTTAAGTGGTGGGATTCGTCCAGCACTAGAAAACCAATCCCATGTTCAGTAAAGTGATTGTCTAATTCTTTCCTCTTACTGTACAAGTATTGATACGTAGTAACTGTTATATTTGCAGGTTGAAGCAGTTCCTCGGAAATTTCCCATTGCGGATAGTAATGCTGAATCACTTCAATCCACTGCTTTTTCAACAGGATTGAAGGAACAAGGATCAATGTTTTTCGCTGAATCTTCTCAACAAGCGCCATTCCTAAAATCGTCTTCCCTGATCCCGGCGGAGCAACAATATGGATACTGTCATTATCCAAATAACTAGCTAATTGATCGATGACTCGCTGCTGGTACGCTCGTAGTTTGATAGCTGACAATTGGTTCCCTCCTTATTGTTTTAGTTAATTACATGAGGCTTAATACCTTGCAGAAAAGCAGCAAAATCGTCTCAATCAATTGTAGCATTTTTTCAAATCCAATGTTTTTTATAAAAAAAAGGCAAGAAAATCTAACCAATGATCAGATTCTCTTACCTTTTACTTATTAATTTTGTGCTTCGATATACTTATAGACTTGTTGGCCTGCGATCCCGCCTTCACCGACAGCGGTCGTTATTTGACGTAGATCTTTTTCACGGGCATCTCCAATTGCAAAAACACCTGGAATTTTAGTTTTCATTTCTTGATCTGTCTCAATCCAGCCTGCAGCATTCGTGATACCACTATTTTTAAATGGCTCAGTCAATGGTTCTAAACCAACATAAATAAAAGCACCATCTGCTGGTTCTAAATGAACGTCATCAGTTTTTACATTGCGTATTTGTGCGCCTGTTACGACCATTTCGTTACCGACGATTTCATCCACAACACTGTCCCAAATAAATGAAATTTTTTCATTTGCAAAGGCACGATCTTGAATAATTTTTTGTGCGCGTAATTCATCACGACGATGAACGATCACGACTTCAGAAGCAAAACGTGTTAAATAAATCGCTTCTTCTACCGCTGAATCTCCTCCGCCAACAACAATCAAGCGTTTATTACGGAAAAAAGCACCATCACATACAGCACAATAAGAGACTCCGCGTCCTGCGAAAGATTCTTCACCTGGCACGCCTAATTTACGATGGACACACCCTGTAGCAATAATGATCGTTTTGGTTTGATAGCTTTTATCTTCAGTGATAACTTCCTTGTAGTCACCGTGATCAACGATATCTTGAACGATTCCATAGGCATTTTCCGTGCCAAATTTTGTGACTCCATCATACATTTTCATCGCAAGCTCTGGACCCATGATTGACTCGAAGCCTGGATAATTTTCTACTTCAGCGGTATTGTTCATTTGTCCGCCTGGCGCCCCCCGTTCAATCAAAAGCACCTTTAGATTCGAGCGTGAAGCATATAAGGCAGCGGTCATCCCAGCTGGGCCCGCACCGATAACTATTACATCATACATTCAGACATTCCTCCCATACGCCTTTACTTTACAACCCTAAATTTATTATGTCGACAAATCTGCTTACTAATTGTCAGTTTTGCAAATTCGCAGCTAAGTCAGTAATAAGGATTATTTTTTTCAAAAGACGAGAAAATTAGTTTGGTTCTCATCACGCTTACGATCTAACTAAACTTCGTGTAATTTTATCTGTTTTAACAAATTGATTTCATCTCAAACGCCATCATACTCGAAAAGTGCAACTACCAAAAAAGAAGGGCAACCATCCTGAGACGATTGTCCTTTCATCATTATTGTTGATTTTTCATTTGCTGCATCATTTGACGAACTTTCTTTTCTGAAGGCTTTTGTCCCATTGACATCATCATTTGACGTAACATATCCTCGTTGATCGGAGGATTCTTTTTAAAATAGTCTTGCATATATTTACGGGCTAAGAAGAAACCGCCGACAGCACCTAATAGTGCAGCGATTACTGCGATCAATACTACAATTCCAGTTGATACCATTTTCACCGCTCCTTTCCTGACACATTCTCGTATATTTTACTAAAAGATACCCTAAAAGAAAAGCCGTTTTAAGAAACTTCAAATCAATCCACAAGATTTTTAGTCTAATCTTACTAATTGGCCTTGAAAAAGAAAGAATTTTCCCTTTTAACAATATCTTAGCAGCTAGTAACTGAAATAAATTTTCATGATCCAAAAAAATTTCCAGTAAATTTTAAACATTTGATGAAATATTGATTAGAATATGCTAAAATGCAAAACAATATCTTCCTCGCTGGTGGCTAAGTGAAGAGGTGGAAGCATGAGAGATTTTTTAAGATCCGTCAATCGGATCGTGGTGAAGATTGGGACAAGTTCCTTGATCCATCCAAATGGCAAGATCAATTTCGCTGGAATTGATCAATTAGCATTCGTATTAACTGACCTTCGAAATCAAGGCAAAGAAATAATACTGGTCTCTTCTGGCGCGATTGGCGTTGGAATGGACAAACTTGGAATCCCCGAACGGCCGCAGGAGATCCCTGTTCAGCAAGCGGTTGCAGCCGTTGGTCAATCAGAATTAATGCATATCTACAACCAACGTTTCTTAGTGTATAGTCAACAAACCGCTCAAGTTCTCCTAACACGAGATGTAGTAGATTTTCCTGAAAGTCGTAAAAATGTAATCAATACACTAGAACAGCTCATTTCAATGGGAATCGTTCCGATTATTAACGAGAATGATACCGTCGCAGTAGACGAAATGGATCATACGAGAAAGTTCGGAGACAATGATGAGCTTTCCGCAATCGTTGCACAGTTAATGGAAGCAGATGTGCTGATTATGTTAAGTGACATTGACGGATTTTATTCAGACAATCCCGCAACAAATAAACAAGCGATTTTATACTCGACTATTTCGACCATCAATCAAACATTGATGAATCAGGCAGGCGGTGAAGGCAGCCGCTTTGGCACTGGCGGTATGGTCAGCAAATTGAAAGCAGCTCAACGAATTCTAGAAGCAAAAAGTGCCATGGTTTTAGCGAATGGGAAACCTCCCAGAATAATTTTTGATATTTTAGCTGGAGTAGATGTCGGAACATTATTTAAGGAGGAAAAACATGGATAACTTGATGAATACCTTAGGGCAACAGAGCCGCTCCGCTGCGCAACAATTGGGGCAGCTGGAAACTACTCAAAAAGATGACTGCTTGCTGCAGATGGCTGAAGATTTGGAAAACAATACCGCAGTTATTTTGACTGCAAATCAACAAGATCTATGCCGAGCAAAGGATAACGGGATTTCTGATCCAATGATTGATCGTTTACGTTTAAACGATGAAAGAATCAAGGAAATGGCTGAAGGTATCCGCCAAGTAGCAGCCTTGCCTGATCCAATTGGTGTCGTAGAGAAAATGTGGCGGACAGAGGATCAATTGATGATTGGTCAACAACGCGTCCCTTTAGGTGTGATCGGAATCATCTTTGAGTCTCGGCCAAACGTGACGACCGATGCGGCTAGTTTATGTTTCAAATCAGGAAATGCGGTCATCTTACGTGGCGGCAAAGAAGCCTTCCATTCAAATCAAGCCTTGGTGGAGCTTCTGCAAAAGACATTATGCAACTGTCAGTTGAATCCCGCTATGATTCAGTTTGTCAGCGACATTTCACATGATGTCGCAAATGAGATGATGCGCCTAAACGACTATTTAGATGTGTTAATTCCCCGTGGTGGTGCAGGTTTAATCCAACGCGTGAAAAGCAACGCGACGGTGCCAGTGATCGAAACGGGAACTGGTAACAATCACGTGTATGTTGATTCTGCCGCACAATTGGACATGGCACTAAACATTGTAAAAAACGCTAAAGTTCAACGTCCCTCTGTTTGTAATGCGATCGAAACGTTACTCGTTCACGAGGAAATCGCGGCAGAGTTTTTACCTCTGATAGAAAAAGAACTAACATCACTGGTTACTCTACGCGGAAATGCGCAGGCGCTAAAGCATTTGAAACAAGCGGATCTAGCAACCGAAGCAGATTGGTCAACAGAATTTTTGGATTATATTTTGGCAATCAAAGTTGTTGCTTCTATCGAAGAAGCCATTGAGCACATCAATCATTATAATTCCAAGCATTCCGAGGCAATCGTGACGGATAATTATCAGAACGGACAAAAATTTTTGAAAGAAGTTGATGCGGCAGCCGTCTACATCAATGCCTCGACTCGTTTCACAGATGGTTTCAAATTTGGTTTTGGTGCGGAGATTGGCATTTCTACTCAAAAATTGCATGCTCGCGGGCCTATGGGATTGGAGCAATTAACTTCCAGTAAATACATTATTTATGGCGATGGACAAGTTAGAGAATAAGCTTAAAGGAGCTGTGACAAAAGACTTGTCATAGCTTCTTTTTCTGAATAAACGGTGTTCCAGAAGTAGCTTCTTCGGAAATTCCTTCTTATTTCTTGAAGCTGACCACTTCTGTCACAACCTCTTATTTTATTGCGCTTGAATTTTTGCTAATAAATCTGGATCGAACTGTTGCGATTTCAACATAGCGATTTCGAAACCATACGGTGGTTTTTGGTTCTTTTTGTCTTCTCCCACATAAGGTGTTTCCAAGATTTTTGGTAAGTCTTTCAACTTTTCATGATGAACAATAGCATTCAAGGTGTCAAAGCCAATCGTACCAAAACCAATATTTGCATGACGATCCTTATGAGAGCCCATTGGATTTTTCGAATCATTCACATGAACGACTTTTAAACGTTCCAAACCGATCACACGATCAAATTCCTCTAATACGCCATCAAAATCTTCTTTGACATTGTATCCTGCATCATTTGTATGACAGGTATCAAAAGTCACTGAAAGCTTTTCATTCAATAAAACCCCATCAATGATATAAGCCAACTCTTCAAAAGTTTTACCTAACTCCGTTCCTTTGCCAGCCATTGTCTCTAAAGCAATTTGAGCTCGCTGATTTTTAGTCAGTACTTCATTTAGTCCTTTAATGATTTGATCTAAGCCAGCTTTTTCTCCTGCACCAACGTGAGCTCCTGGATGTAACGTAATCTGCATCGCTCCCAGTGCTTCTGCTCGCATAATTTCATCGCGTAAAAATTGTACTGCAAAAGGAAACATCTCAGGCTTTTTGGTATTTCCAAGGTTAATGATATACGGCGCATGCATGACAATGTTTGACAAGCCATGCTCCTTCATAAATTCTTCTCCAGCTGGAATATTCATCTCATCAACTGGCTTGCGGCGAGTATTTTGCGGTGCACCGCTATAAATCATAAATGTTGATGCTTCATAGCTAGCTGCCTCTTGTGCCGCCCCTAGTAGCATTTCTTTTCCCTTCATACTTACATGAGAACCAATTAACATAAAAACCTCCAAATTTTCTATTTATAGGAATATCAACAAACTCGTCATTAACGGCAAACTGATCAAGAAACTAAGCGAAGAAGTGAACCCCACCACTTCTGCACGCATTCCTGCAGCTACACTGTTGATCACGCCAAATGTCGGAATCGGTCCGACTGAAACAAGACATAAAACAATTTTGATCATTGCCGGAAACGGTAACAGCATAAAAAAAGCCACCAGCAATAGGCCCGCACCATATTTGATTGCTAACACACGTCCAACTAATGCTAAATCCTTTTTCGGCAAACGAAGTTCCAAAAACAAGCCTATCATAAACATCGACAAAAATGTATTAGCATCAGCAATTGGCTGCGCAATTTGAAAAACTGCTTCTGGTAAATCAAGCTCTAGAATTCGCAAGGACAGCATGATCAAGTAACAAAGAAACGGCACCGATCGAAACAATCTTCCGAGAACTTTTTTTACGCTCGGACGTTCTTCATCGCTGCCACTGATGCCTTCGATTACTACATTCGAGCCGCCAGCCAGCATAACACTATTGCCAATATCAAAAAAGGATAGAATCGGAATCGCCTGCGGTATAAAGCTCTGAACAAAGGGGATCGCGAAATTTCCAATATTGTAGCCAGAAACACCGTACATCAAAAATTCTCGCTCTACCTGTTCTTGTTTTCTCGATAAGAAGTGACCGATTAGAATCATAACCAGATTTAATACTAAACCAGCAACAATTAGCAATAGTAACTGGTTTTTTACTGCCAAATATTGCAGATTCACAATGATCGCAGCCGGCAGTGTGACGTTGACGACAATCTTTGAGATCATCGAGCCATCTGCCTTCATTAATAGGTTCAAGCGTTTCGTTAGATAGCCAATCAAGATAATAACAAATAATCCTAACGAGTTTAATAAAATTGCTCCCACATGCTCACCTTTCCTAACCTCTAAAACGTTTTCCCATCACTACATAGAAAAAGGATTGCTCCAAAATTGGTACAATCCCTTTCCTAATCACAACTAAAATTGCAAAACAAAATATTTTTTCTTCCCGCGACGTACAACAATGTACTCATCAGCTAATTTATCTTGATCACTTAATGTGTAGGCTACATCTTGTACGCGATCGCCATTGATATAAATCGCACCATTGTTAATATCTTCGCGAGCTTGGCGTTTAGACGCTTCGATGCCTGCTGTTATCAGAATCTCAACTAAGTTCAAGTCATCGCCTGCTTGAACTTGATAATTGGGTACATTTTTGAAGCCTTGTTTGATTTCTGCTGCATTTAAGTTTTTCACATCACCGCTGAATAACGCTTCAGAAATGTGCACCGCTTGATTGTATGCTTCTTCTCCGTGAACTAAAACAGTCACTTCTTTGGCTAAGGCCTTTTGAGCTGCTCGTTGTTCTGGAGCTGCAGTAAATTCCTTTTCGATCGCGTCAATTTCTTCTAAACTCAAGAAGGTAAAGTATTTCAAGAATTTAACGGCATCGCGGTCATCTGTATTAATCCAGAATTGGTAGAACTCATATGGAGAGGTCTTCTCTGCGTCTAACCAAACCGCATTTCCTTCTGTTTTACCAAATTTTGTGCCATCAGCTTTTGTAATCAAAGGCATCGTCATACCAAATGCTTGCTTGCCTTCTTCTCGACGGATCAATTCAATCCCAGAAGTAATGTTGCCCCATTGATCACTACCACCTAATTGTAGCAGGCAACCGTAACGTTTATTCAATTCATAGAAGTCGTAGGCCTGTAGTAGCTGGTAAGCGAACTCTGTGTATGAAATTCCAGATTCGATCCGGCGTTTGACACTTTCTTTGCTCATCATGTAATTGATCGTAAAGTTCTTACCAACATCACGTAAAAAGTCGATCAGCTTCAACTCGCCTAACCATTCATAGTTATTAGCAACGATTGCTGGATTCTCTTTATTCTCGAAGTCAATGATCCCCGAAAGCTGATTTTTAATACTTTGCGACCAGCTTTGAACGGTATCTAAGGTGTTTAATTGGCGCTCTGCATCTTTAAATGAAGGGTCTCCGATCATTCCGGTACCGCCGCCAACTAGAGCAATGGGTACGTGTCCGTTTTGTTGGAAACGTCGCAACGTTAAAATCGGTAATAAATGACCAATATGCAGACTGTCTGCTGTTGGATCAAAGCCAATATATAGTTTAACAGACTCTTCGTTTAATTGTTTTTCTAGGGCTGCTTCATCTGTTACTTGAAAAATTAAGCCACGGGCTTTTAGTTCTTGAAAAAAGTCTGAATGCATGTTTTTTCCTCCTAATTATTTTTGATGCGCTAACTAACCGTTAGGCATATACTCATTACGCATATCATTTCTAAATGACTTATACTTTCCCATATTAACCGAAATAACAGGGAAATAAAAGCCATTCGTCAGATTTCTTCGAAGTTCTAGATCAAGAAAAAAGAGTCCGCAGTAAAAAGAAAGCCGGACAATATAATCATGTTTGTTTTGTTTTACTTAACAATTAGTTGAAGTTTTGATTACAAACATTGCATCCGCTTGTTAATAGAAGTAAAACTTTGCTATAATTCAACAGATAATTAAAATGATAGAATCTAATGAGGTGGACTTTTTGGCTCACAAGAAAAAAGTAAATAAGCAACCGAAGAAGAGCAGCAAAAGCAAATCAAGAACAAGTCTTGGAGGGCCTTTTGCATTAAATGTCTCTTTGCGAGTAGTCAAGTCATTGCTGCTTGGCTTAGTTGTTGTGCTCTTTTTAGGCGGCATGCTCGTCGTCGGAATCGGTGCTGGGTATTTTGCCCATCTTGTAGAAGGAACACCGACACCTACAAAATCGGAAATGAAGCAAAAAGTCGGCGATATCGCAGAGTCATCAAAATTGCTTTATGCAGATGATCGCGAATTAGCAACGATCCAAGCTGATCCAATTCGTGAAAAAATCAATTCTGACGAGATTTCTCCATGGGTGAAAAAAGCTCTGGTCGCAACTGAAGATGAAAACTTCTATGAACACCGTGGTGTCGTCCCAAAAGCTGTGGTACGTGCTCTTTTGGGAGAAGTTGTAGGCTTTGGTGCTGGATCAGGTGGTTCTACTCTGACACAGCAATTGATCAAACAACAGGTTTTAACTAATGAGACTTCTTTTAAACGGAAAGCAAATGAGATCGTCTTAGCGTTAGATTTGGAAAAATATTTAAGTAAAGATGAAATTTTGACAGCCTACTTGAATGTCTCACCTTTTGGTCGTAATAACAAGGGACAAAATATTGCCGGCGTTGAAGAAGCCGCGATTGGAATCTTTGGGGTTCATGCAAAAGACTTGAATCTGCCGCAATCTGCTTTTATTGCAGGTCTGCCGCAAAGTCCGATTGTATACAGTCCTTACACGAATACTGGCGATCTGAAGCAAGATTATTCCCTTGGGATGAATCGAAAAGATGATGTATTGTTCAATATGTACCGTGAACAGATGATCTCTAAAAAGGAATATGAAGATGCAAAAAAATATGACCTTTCAAAAGACTTCCAAGGACGTCAAGATGTAGAGGTTCAACAACACGGATTCTTATATTACACCGTCTATAACGAAGCCATCAGCATCGTGGCAAAACAGCAGGCCAAAGAAGATGGGGTCAGCGACGCTGATTATAATAAAGACGATGTTCGCAATCGTTATGTCGAGCAAGCCAAAGTTAAAATGCAAAATCAAGGACTGGTTGTAAAATCAACGATTGATAAAAATATTTATGACGCAATGCAATTAGGAGTCGCTGAATACGGCCAATACTTAGACGATGGTTCAGGAGCTACTGTTGAACCGGGAACGGTTATGATGGATAACAGCACAGGTAGAATATATGGTTTTGTCGGCAGTCGTGATTACAATACAAACCAAAATAATCACGCTTTTGACACTGCACGACAAGCAGGCTCTTCAATCAAGCCCGTATTGGTTTACGGTCCTGCGATCGACCAAGGATTACTAGGAAGCGCGTCACGTATTGCCGATTACCCAATGAAATATCAGCATGGCGACGATGCTGGTAAGGAATTGAAGAATGCCGAAAACAAAGGTTCTAAGACCTTCCAGACTACGCGAGAAGCACTTGTCGAATCAACTAATATTACTGCCTATCATGTATATCAAGACTTATTAACGAATAAAGGCTCTGACCAGTTTGCTTATGACAATTATCTGAAAAAAATGAACTATCCAACTTCTAATGACTGGGGTGTTGAAGCCGCACCATTAGGAACAACAAACGTTTCAACCTTAACAGAAGTCAACGGCTTCCAAACCTTGGCGAATAATGGCGTTTATCAGCAAGGCTACTTGATTGACTCTATTACTGACAGCACCGGCAAGGAAATCTATAAGCACAAGGACAATCCCGTTCAAGTCTATTCAAAAGCAACCGCATCGATTATGAATGATATGATGCGCAGTGTAATCAATGAACAACACACCACTCCTTTCAAATCCATCTTAAGTGGAGTAAACTATCCATTAAGTACTGCAGATTGGGTTGGTAAAACTGGTACCACAGATAATTATGCCGATAACTGGCTGATTGTCTCCACACCGACTATTACGTTAGGAACATGGACCGGTCGTGATGACAACAAACCAATGAATGATGGCGCGGGAAATCGGACAGCGACCTATATGGCCTATCTTGCCGCGAGAATTTATCAAGTCAACCCGACGATTTTCGGTGAAGACGAGAAATTTGAATTGTCTGATGATGTGAAGCAAATTAAAGTTTCTGACTTCACTGGTCTAAAGCCTGGAAAAGTCAGTCATAATGGAACAAATTACCAAGTTCCTAGTGGCGAAACTACTTCCCTTTGGGCAAAAGATGGTCCAGCAGATAATGCCTATGAATTTGGAATTGGCGGAAATGACGAAGATTACAAGTCCTATTGGAATACTCGTAACAAAGTCAACGCCAAGAACAAGGATGATACAGAAACAGATGATTAATATTTCTAAGACCTCTCTTTTTTCGGAGAGGTCTTTTTCTCTCCTCTTAAACTTCTTGTGACGTTCCTGGCTTTTTGGTATTCTACCAAAAGAAAGAACTTTTTGAATGGAGGAACAACAATTGACGTTTGAAGAAATATTACCCGAATTGAAAAAAGGCGCAAAAATTATTCGTGAAGGCTGGGGCGGTTTCGAGTTATATGTCACATTAGTTGAAGGTGAAGTGTTTGACGGTGCACCAGTGACGCCTTACTTTTTGATTAAAACGGCTGATGAAGGCTTTTCAAGCTTTGCTCCGACAGTTTGTGATATTCTTGCAGAAGACTGGAAAATCGTCGAATGATGACCTTTGATTTTACTGATAAAACTGTTTTCGTCACTGGCGCAGCCTCAGGCATCGGTACTACTCAAGCGCAAGCTTTTTTAAAGGCTGGTGCTCGCGTCTTTGCTTTTGATCAGCAAGAATTGAATTTATCAGCAATTCAAAAATGTTACCCCAATCATTTTGCCTATTGCCTCGGGGATGTTCGAGATAAAGATAGCTTGAAAGCAGCCATCGAAACATGTCACGGAATTTTTGGCAAGGTCGATATCTTGTTGAATACTGCTGGAGTATTGGATAATTATTTGCCCTTGGCTAATACGGAGGATGACCTTTGGGAAAAGATTTTAGATACCAATCTAAAAAGCATGTTTATATTGACCAAGCTATTATTACCTGAGCTACTGGAAAATCGAGGAACGGTGATTAACATGGCTTCGATTGCCGGATTGGTAGCTGGCGGAGGTGGTATTGCTTACACCACTAGCAAGCATGCCATTGTCGGCTTCACTAAACAGCTTGCATTAGATTACGCTGCTGAAGGACTCCATGTCAACGCCCTTGCACCTGGTGCGATTCAGACACCCATGAATCAAGCAGACTTTGCTGGCGATGGACAAATGGCTAAGTGGGTAGCTGAAGAAACACCTGTTAAACGTTGGGCCAAGCCTGAGGAAGTAGCCTATGCCACCTTGTTCCTAGCTAGTGAAGAAACACGCTACATGCAAGGAAATATTTTACCAATTGACGGCGGCTGGCTATTAAAATAGCTTGCATTTTTTATAAAATCCTCTAAGATAAGTGATAGCGAGAAATTCGCACTGCGACACTTCAATCCTTTGGTCGCAGTTATTAACGAGACAATGTCTTGTAAAGGAGAATGATAAAAATGCATCTTGAAAAAAGTGCCGCACAACGCTGGACGACTGCGGATACGGCTAAAATGGCCGTTGTGACAGGAGTGTATGTCGCTGTCACGATTGTTTTATCTGTTATAAGCTTTGGCGCGATCCAATTTCGTTTGGCAGAAATGTTCAATTTTTTACCCCTCTTCAACAAACGCTATACGATCGCAGTAACTTTAGGCGTAGCGATCGCCAACCTGGCTTCCCCGCTTGGGATTGTCGATGTGCTCTTCGGCAGTGTATCTACATTGATCGTTTTACTGATCTGTCGAGCTGTCACCAAAAGAATCACCAGCCTTAAGAAAAAAATGATCGTTACCACGTTGATTTTTGCCTTTTCCATGTTTACGGTCGCAGGTCAATTGACCTTCTTTTATCAAGCACCGTTTTTCTTCAATTGGTTAATTATCGGGTTAGGCGAATTGCTTTCAATGTCTTTAGGCGGTATATTGATTTACTTAGTGAATAAACGAATTGATTTGACGAAATAAAAACGCGTGAGCAGATTTGCTCACGCGTTTTTTTAATGATAGATGGCGATTGTTTGATACGGTTTCAGTGTGATTACTTCGTCAACAGCTTGCGTCTCATAATTATCAATCAATATGTTTCCAGTCAAAAATTCTTCTGGTATGTTGATCGTAGTTTCCGTTGGGAAAAAGTTATTAAGCACCAGCAGTGAATGTTCTTCTAGGCGGCGCACAAAACCGTAAATTTGCGGATGCTCAGGTAAAAAAGCCTCGTAGCTGCCTTTTGCAATCACTGGATAGTCTTTTCTCAACTTGATCAATTGTTGATAGTAGGTAAAAATCGAACCTTCTTGCAGTTCTTTTGCTACATTAATTTCATCAGCAGATTTCCCTAATCCTAACCACGGATCAGTCTTTGAAAAACCACCGTATTCACTGCTATCCCACTGCATCGGTGTACGAGAATTATCACGAGACTTGGCTTTGACGATCTCGAAGGCTTCTTGTTCGGACTTGCCAGCAATCAACAGCTCTTGATAAGCATTCAAACTTTCTACATCAACATATTGTTCCATCATGTCAAAATCTGGATCAAGCATCCCGATTTCTTCTCCCATGTAAATATAAGGCGTTCCTCGATTTAAATGAATCGAACTAGCGAGCATTTTAGCTCCTGCTACTCGATAGTTATCCACATCGATGAAACGATTTAGCGCACGAGGCTGATCGTGATTATTCCAAAAAAGTGCGTTCCAGCCATCCCCCTCACTCATTTGCGTTCCCCATGTATGAAACAATTCTTTCAATTTCGCAAAATCAAACGGCATTTGCGTCCATTTTTTTCCATCTTTATAATCCACTTTTAAATGGTGGAAATTGAAAGTCATATTTAATTCTTCACGCTCAGGATTTGTATATAAGATACAATCTTCCACTGTAGTAAAACTCATTTCACCAACTGTGACGATCTCGGTATCCTCACCATAGGTCGCTTGATTCATCATACGGATGAATTCATGGGCAATTGGACGATCAGTATAAGCTGGTTTGCCGTCATTTTCTGGACAATCAATCAACACTTCGTCTTTACCAATAACATTGATTACATCAAAGCGGAAGCCTTTAATGCCTTTATCCATCCAAAAACGCAGAACTTCAAACAGCTCTTCACGAACTTCTGGGTTTCGCCAATTCAAATCAGCTTGGGTAACATCATATAAATGCAGATAATACTTCCCTGTATCACCAAAGGGCGCCCAAGCATTTCCGCCGAATTTAGAAACCCAATCAGTTGGTTTGTCTCTTAAGATAAAGTAATCTTGGTATTTCTGATCACCGGCTAATGCTTTTTGAAACCATTCATGCTCAATAGAAACATGATTGAAGACCATGTCCAGCATGATTTCGATACCATTATCTTTGGCGGTTGCCATCAGGCTTTCAAAATCATCCATTGTTCCAAACATTGGATTGATCGCTGTATAGTCAGCGACATCATAGCCATTGTCATTTTGTGGGCTCGGATAGATTGGACTTAGCCAAACCATATCAACACCCAGACGCTTTAAGTATGGCAATTTTTTTTCAATTCCCGGCAGATCCCCTACTCCATCTTGATTGGTATCCAAAAATGATTTGGGATAAATCTGGTAAATTACCTTCTCTTTAAAACTCATGTCGCCCTCCAGCTTTCTATAATTCTGTTGCGGTTAAGATTTTTTCATTACTTGTGACTGTTGCTTCTTCCAACAAAGGATCCACTTGAAAATCGGTCGAATTTGTCACAATGATTGGTGTTTGCACTTCATACCCTTCCTCTTTGATCGCCTCCACATCAAATTCCATCAAGAGCTGACCCTTTTTGACGCTGTCACCCTGCTTCACATGACTGGTAAAGTATTTTCCATCCAGCTGTACTGTATCGATTCCGATGTGGATCAACACTTCAGTACCTTCTGTACTGACTAATCCGATTGCATGCTTCGTTGGGAATAGTAAGCTGATTTGACCATCAAATGGCGCATATAGTTTGCCTTCGCTAGGATCAATCACAACGCCTTGTCCCATCATCCCCTCAGCAAAAACAGGATCTTTGGCACTGCTTAATGGGTGCAGCATACCAGCAATTGGAGCAAATAATTCAACGACAGCCCCAGCTTTTTTAGTTGTCTCGCTGCCTAAAGTCGGTACATTGCCCTCTTCCACACGATCGATTTTATTAAATAGACCGATGCGTCGGAAAGTCAAGGTCAGCAAGAATGGAACGGCGATCGCAATCACCATACCGATGGCAAAGATTGGATAATCCTGTGGACGAATTGCTAGAATCCCTGGCAATCCGCCGACTCCGATCGATAGCGCTCGTACTTTGAAAAGTGTAACGAACAATCCAGCGATTCCGCTGCCGATCATAGCTGCAATAAATGGATAAGTATATTTCAGATTGATCCCGAACATTGCCGGTTCGGTTACACCTAACCAAGCTGAGATAACCGACGGAATCGATACTTGTTCTTCTTTTTTGTTGCCGCGATGAGCAAATACTATTGCTAAAACAGCGGCTCCTTGAGCAATATTTGATAAACAAATCATTGGCCAAAGATTCGTTGAACCAAAGTCGGCAATCAGCTGTGAATCAATCGCCAAGGTGGTATGATGCAAACCTGTGATGACCAGAGGCGAATAAAGTGCTCCAAAAATACCACCGAATAACCAGCTTAAGCTAGAAGTCAATCCTGCATTCACGACAGCGGAAATAGCCGTCCCGATTTTCCAACCGATTGGACCTAAAATAATATGTGCAGCTAAAATCGTTGGAATCAATGAGAAAAATGGTACAAAAATCATCGAGACTGCTTCTGGTATATGCTTGCGGAAGAAGCGCTCCAGATAAACTAATAAGAAACCTGCCAGCATCGCTGGAATAACCTGCGCCTGGTAACCAATTTTATCGACTGTAAAAAAGCCGAAATCCCATGTCCAGTTCTTAGCAATTTCTGCAGCAGTCGTTCCGTTCACTGCATATGCGTTTAGCAATTGTGGAGAAACCAGTGTAATCCCAAGCACAATTCCAAGGATTTCCGTAGCCCCCATCTTACGAGCGATACTCCAGGTAATACCAACTGGTAAGAAATGGAAGATTGCTTCACCAGGGAGCCATAAGAAACCATTAACACCACTCCAAAAAGTTGAAGCTTCAACAATCGTTTGACCATCTAGCCAACCCATCGGTACAGCTTCTAGAATATTACGAAATCCTAAAATCAAACCGCCGACAATAATTGCTGGTAATAACGGTGTAAAAATTTCTGCTAAAACAGTAATGGCGCGTTGAACTGGATTCTGATTTTGTTTTGCTGCTGATTTGGCTGCTTCTTTCGATACTCCTTCAATTCCAGATATTTTAACGAACTCGTTATAAAATACGGCGACATCATTTCCGATAATCACTTGAAATTGACCGGCATTGGTAAACATTCCTTTAACACTAGGTATTTCTTCAATTTTAGCTTCATCGGCCTTTTTTGGATCATTTAAGACAAACCGCATTCGTGTAGCACAGTGAGTGACCGCGGAAATGTTCTTTTTTCCGCCAATTGCTGCCAGCAGGTCCTTTGAATCCTTTTCATATTTTCCCATCATTTTTCCCTCCGAATAATTTTAACTTGTATGGATAAGTTCAGCTGATAAGTTAACTATAAAAGGTTTTTGCTTTTTTGTAAATCGCTTACATCTTGATAGAATTTTGCTTTATGAGAAAATACTCATTAAAAAAAGAGTTAGCTAAGTTTAAACATAGAATATCGGTATTGCAACTACAAACAGGTTTGGATGTTACCAAACAAGTTAGCTATAAAATAAAAATTTACTCATTTTAATTTTGTTAAAGCAACAGAAAGCGTTTTACATTCTAAATCTTTATTCGTATAATAAAAATACCTATACGGACAAGTTAACAAATGATCGTTCATCAAAATACAAAATTAGTTTCTTATATAGAAGGAGGACACGATGAAAAACTATGAAGTAATTTATCAGGCGATTGAGCGAGGAATTCTAAAGGGTGTGTATGAAGCAGGAGATTTCCTACCCAGCGAGAACAAACTACGGCAAAGCTATCATGTCTCTCGTGACACGATACGCAAAGCCTTATCTCTTTTAATGGCTAACGGTTATATTCAGAAAATCCAAGGCAAGGGGTCACTTGTCTTGAAACGGGAGCAATTGCGATTTCCTGTATCAGGTCTGACCAGCTACAAAGAATTGCAGAATTCTTATGGCTATGAAAGTAGTACCGAAGTTGTTAGTCTTAAAAAAATTGTGATTGATGATAAAACAGCCCATGTGACAGGCTTTGAAGCAGGCGCCGTTTGTTGGAAATTGATCCGTACGCGTGCCATTGATCAAAAGAAAGTAATCCTCGACAAGGACATACTACTAACAACTATCGTACCAGAATTAGATACTGAAATTGCAAAAGACTCAATTTATCGCTATTTTGAAAACCAACTTGGATTGACTATTTCTTTCGCTGAAAAAGAAATTACGATTGATGCATTGACTGATGAAGATCGTGAACTGCTTGATCTCAATCAGCATGACATCAATATCGTTTCAGTAAAGAGCCGCGTTTTTACCAGCGATGCCCGTCAGTTCCAATATACTGAAAGTCGTCATCAAGTGGATAAATTTCGTTTCTTTGATTTTGCTCGACGTCATCCTTCGACGATGTAGAATACTTACAAAAAAAGCTGCGCCTAAATCGGCACAGCTTTTTTTAAAATTATTCTTTTGTTGAACCCTTTTCGAAGATACCATGTGGCAATTCGATCGTTTTTTGTTCAATCTCTTCTTTGTTCATCATTTTTGTTAATAGACGCATTGCGACAGCACCGATATCATACAACGGTTGTGTTACACTGCTTAGGCGTGGACGAGCTACTTCTGTCAGTAATGAGTCATTGCTTGTAATGATTTCAAAGTCTTCAGGAACTTTCACGCCTTTGTCGATTAAACCATCCAATAAACCAATCGCTAATTCATCATCGGTTACATAAGCGGCTGTTGCTCCACTATTTAAGATGCGTTCAGTCAATGCTAAACCTTCTTTAAAATTGTAAGGTGCTTCAAAGATTAAGCCTTCGTTATAGTCTAAACCATTTTCAGCTAATGCTTCTTTGTAGCCGCCCATACGAGCTTGTCCATTGATGGCATCAATTAAGGCGCCACTAATGAAGGCAATCTTCTTATTGCCATGTTTTGCTAATAAGTCGATTGATTCTTTCGTTGCTGCTTTGTAGTCGATGTTTACACTGCCGACTTGTTCATCTGGATCGATTGAACCAGCTAAAACGATCGGTGTTTTTGAACGTGAGAATTCCGCACGGATTTCATCAGTGATTCGATGACCCATGAAAATCACTCCGTCAACTTGTTTTGCTAATAAGTTGTTCAGCACATTTACTTCTTTTTGTGCTTCGCCGTCTGAGTTAGCTAAAATAATATTGTACTTGTACATTGTTGCAATATCGTCGATTCCCCGTGCTAATGACGCGAAAAACATATTGCTGACATCCGGAATGATTACACCGACTGTCGTTGTTTTCTTACTTGCTAGTCCTCGTGCGACAGCGTTTGGACGATAATCGAGACGCTCAATAACTTCTAACACCTTTTTACGTGTTGTTGGTTTCACATTGGGGTTGCCGTTGACCACACGAGAAACGGTCGCCATTGAAACATTAGCTTCGCGGGCAACATCATAAATCGTAATTGTTTGCTTTTCCATGGATATGCTCCTTTAAAATTGTTTTCAGAAAATATCATTTACATTTCTAAAAGATAATAGCACGTTGTTTCATTGATTGCAACCGTTTTACACATTTTTTCTCAAAATTTTGTAAGCGTTTTATAAAAATCGTTTTCCAATAAAATTTATCAGTGTTACAATAATAATAATGCTGAAAGAAAGAAGGAAGTTTTAATGAACCAAGAAAAAGTTTCAGAATTACGAAATTGGATGCAAAAAAACAATGTCGATCTAGCCTATATTTCTGACGCCAGCCATATTGGCTACTTCTCAGGCTTTGACAGCAATCCGATGGAACGTGTATTAGCGTTATTCATTCCACTTGAAAAAGACCCTTTTCTATTTGCACCCGGTCTTGAAGTAGAAGATGCTAAAGCCAGCAGCTTCGAATATGATGTTGTGGGCTACTTAGACAGCCAAGACCCGTTCTCTATCATCGTGGATGAAATCAAAAAACGTTACGGTTCTCCTAAAAAAATTGCGTTAGAAAAAAATCAATTAGTTCTAGACCGCTACCTGCGATTAAGCGAAGCGTTCCCAGCTGCTGATTTTTCAGCTGACTTGACTCCGCTAGTTCAAGAATTGCAATTATATAAGACCGAAGAGGAATGCCAACAGTTGATTGAAGCTGGCTCAACTGCGGATCTTGCTTTTGAAATTGGCTTCAGACACGTAAAACCAGGTATTACTGAAGAAGAGATCGTGGCAGAAATCGAATATGAATTGAAGAAAAAAGGCATCAAACAAATGTCCTTCCCAACCGAAGTACTCGCTGGACCAAACGCTGCTAGTCCTCATGGCACACCAGGGAAAAATACGTGTAAAGAAAACGAATTGGTCTTGTTTGATTTAGGGACGATCGTTAACGGTTACTGCAGTGATGCGACAAGAACTGTTGCCTGCGGAAAACCAACCGATCATCAAAAGGATATTTATAATATTGTCCTAGAGGCTCAACTAAGCGCACAAGAAGCGGTAAAACCGGGTATTACTTGTGGCGAACTTGATAAAATCGCACGTGATGTCATTGAAAGCCATGGTTATGGAGAATACTTCAATCATCGCCTAGGTCATGGAATCGGAACAACGATCCATGAATTTCCACAAATTGTAGGCGGTAATGATTTAGTGGTTAAAGAGGGTATGTGCTTCTCAATTGAACCAGGCATCTATTTACCAGATGATGTAGGCGTTCGAATCGAAGACTGCATCTATGTGACAAAAGACGGATGCATTCCATTTACTAAGACATCAAAAGAGTTGATTATCTTATAGAAAAAAGCGAGTGATCCTTATCTATCTTAATTGATAAGGATCACTTTTTTTTAATTATCCCTTACTCCTTCACGATCGCCAAAAAAGTAATAACTGGTAATCAAGTATGCCGCTACAATCATTGCTAAAAACAAATAGAAGACATTGTCCTTAAGCGAATGCAAATACCATAGTATAAAGGATAACAGCACTGGCATCACAGCAAAACGAATCCAAGGCTGCCTCCAGTATCGACGTATCGTAACCCATAAAAAGCGCAATGGTAAAAAAGCAATACCAAATAAAAACAACCCCACAAACCACTGAATTTTCTTCATAACATGTTCCTCCTCATTTTCTTTTGAAGAAGACTCCTGCACTAATTGAACGGCCAAAATTTTTTCCAAACTTTTTTTTGAAAGCGCATCTGGTTCACTTTTTCCTAGCTCCCATTTTGAAATCGTTTGTCTTGTAACATAAAGTTGATCCGCCAATTGCTGTTGGGTCATCTTCAATTCTTCTCTTTTTGAACGAATAATTTTTCCTATTTCCAAATTTTCGTTACTCCTCTATTATTATTTACTATATCTTGAGATTACAGCAACAACAGGCGTTGCGCACGCAACACTTTTAAAATGAGTCTATTTCTTGAAAGATTTTCTTAAGCAAACCGATTTTTCTGCATAAAAAAGGCTTCACGAACTCGCTCAGCTTTTGAGCACCAGGTAGGTACTGTTCCACATCAGCTCTGCAAGCAGTCGCTGTGTGTCTCAGCAATAAGACCAAAATATTTCTAAATTGCCAAGAAACACAGTGATCGAAGAGAACTGATGTTGATTGGTACCTACTTGGTGCTTCTCAAATTTAGAAATATTTTTGCTTATTGCCGAAATGCTAGTTCTGCTTAACGGAGTTTAGCAGTAACTGTATGCGTAGAAAAGCTAGTTCGTGAAGCCGGACATGGATACTCCTGCTGTAAAGCGATTTATTCATGAGAAACTTTTATACTTTCCGCATAAAAAATAGCCCTCAAAGCTGAGGACTAGATTTTTTATTCTGGATTATTTTTTTCGACTTCTTCTTTTAATTCTTCTTTGACTTCCTCGAAAGCCGGTTTTTCTTCATTTACTTCTTTGGCTTTATCTGCTAACTCATCGGCGCCTTCAGTAACGGTTTCCTTCGCCTCTTCTTTTGTCTCCTTAACATCGATCACGATATCCTCTGAAGCATCTTCTGCAACATCTTTGGCATCGCCGGCTGCTTTACGGAAACGATCAGATAAATCAGAGCTTTGGCGTTTCAAATCTTCTAACGTATCAGAAGTAATATCATCCATGTCATCCATCGAATCACTTACTTTACTCTTCACGTTTGAAGCTAAGTCATTGGCTTGATCGCCCAAATCAGAAGCACGTTCTTTTACAATAGATCCCACTTCACTGGTTTTTGATACAAAATCATCGGTATAATCTGAAGCTAAGTCTAACCACTCATCTGTCTTCTTCGCTAAATCTTCACGCATCTCTTTGCCCGATTTTGGTGCTAATAGCAATGCTACTACAGCTGCTGCCGTTCCACCAATTAAGGCTCCTGCAAAAAATCTTCCACGTTTAGTCATGTTGTTATCCCTCCGTTTTCGTTGTTGTCTTACGATCTCTAAAGAATCTCATCGTTGTCGCGCCAACTTTTCCTGCGACACTCGCCTTTGCCGCATTCTTTCCGACACCGCCAACTTTTCCAGCAAGATTTCGACTCGTCGTATTTAAATCAGAAACACTCTGACTCAAATCAGCCACCGCCGTAAACAATGGATCAATCGTTTCTACTTTCCCATTAATATCATTCAGCAAGTGATTTCCTTTAACTAGTAATCCTTCCACCTGCTGCATGAGTAAATCAACATCTTTTGTAAGAACATCGATTGTTGTATTCGCCTCAGTTACTGTTGTCTCAACCTTTTCAACTGTTTTTGAAACCTGACTCAAGACACGCACTAAAAAGATGACCAACACAACAAATGCGAGTGCCGCAATAATTGCCGCAATACCGCCTAAACTCATTCAATCGCTCCTCTCATTTTTCACTCATTATGCTAACTTAAATTATACCATTCCCAAAGAAATTAATGAAAGAGAAAGAATTGTAATAAACTCTAATAAAAAAAATATCTCAATGAATTCATTGAGATACCTTCATAAAATTTTGCAGGATACCACTGTAAATAATCTCTAAATCACTAATCAAATCCGACTCATCAAAACTGCTGTCAGCGAAGCTATCTGCGTGGCCGCGGAAATAATTCGTTAAAACACGTTCAACTTGAAGAACCTCCTGATCAGTCAGATCGCATTCTAGAAAAATTCGTTCAAATGCAGCTCTTAGGAAAAAAGAAATGTTTTCTTCATAAAAGTCTATGTAATCTTTTTCATAAAAAACAATATAAAAAGCATTGTTTTTTTTCGCATAAGCAGCCCAAGTTTTACCTAATTCGATAAATGCATAAAGATTTGCTCTGCCAAGTAAGGAATCTACTAACTCCTCACGAAATTCCTCCATTGCTCTTTTGACCACCGCTTGACGCAATTCAGTAACACTCCCAGTATGCGTATACAGTGAAGGGGACTTGACCTCTAGACGTTCAGCAATTTTATTTAGTCTCAAGCCGTGAAGGCCAGATTCATGAACCAAGCTCATTGCGCAATCAATCACGATTTCTCTCGTTAAGCGGGAATTTTTCATTCATTTTCCTCTTTGTATTTAGTTATTTTCAAGAGACATTATATAACAAAAAGACTAATTTTTTCTATTAGTAATAGTGATGATTGGCATTTAAAAAACTAATAATTTATTTTTTTAAAATAACTATCAATATAAAAAGCGCAGTTTCAAAACTGCGCTTTAGGAAATTATTTTTTTACTTTGTTTTGTCCGCTTAATTCTTTGCCTAGGGCGATGATGTAATCATGTAATTTGTCCTTGATTTCAGGATGCTTCAAGCCGTATTCAATACTCGTTGTCATAAAGCCAAATTTATCACCAACATCGAATCGTTTTCCGTTGAACTCATGAGCAAATACGCGTTGTGTGCGATTCAACGTATCAATTGCATCTGTTAATTGTATCTCATTACCCGCGCCTGGCTTTTGCGCTGCCAACACTTCAAAAATTTCCGGTGTCAGCAAGTAACGGCCAATGATTGCCAGATTACTTGGTGCTTCTTCTGGTTTTGGTTTTTCTACAAAGTTTTTTACATTGAATAATCCTTTAGAAACTTCTTCGCCTGGATTAATAATTCCATATTTTGACGTTTCTTTTTCAGGTACGCGCATCACTGCGATTGTTGATGCGTGCGTTTGCTCGTAATCGTTCATCAATTGTTTCGTCAACGGCACACGATCTTCCATTAAATCATCACCTAACATGACAACAAATGGTTCATTGCCGACAAATGCCCGCGCCTGTAAAACTGCATGACCTAGTCCTTTAGGGTGTGACTGACGGATAAAGTGCAGATTCACATCAGTTGTTTCTTCAACCAACTTCAACAAATCGGTTTTACCTTTTTCCTGTAAATTCATTTCTAATTCAATATTTGCATCAAAATGATCCTCAATTGGTCGTTTTGCTTTGCCAGTTACGATCAAAATATCTTCAATCCCAGATTTCAGCGCTTCTTCAACGATGAATTGAATTGTTGGTTTATCGACGATAGGCAACATTTCTTTAGCCATTGCTTTTGTAGCTGGCAAAAATCTTGTTCCCAACCCTGCGGCTGGAATAACTGCTTTTTTTACTCGCATAAATCTTATCCCACTCTTTCTATTCTAAAGTAAATTCATTTTCAAACGTACCTTCACGCATCATCAAGTCTCGACAAGCCTGACGTACGTCTTTGTCATTGTATAAAACATCATAAATCGTTTCTGTAATCGGCATGCTGACATCCATACTATCAGCTAGCTCTTTAGCAGCTTTCGTCGTTGAAACACCTTCGACGATCATGCCCATATTATCTAGAACTTCATCTAGCTTATGGCCTTTTCCTAATAGATTCCCAGCGCGCCAGTTACGTGAGTGAACGGAAGTACAGGTTACGATCAAATCACCAACACCGCTCAAACCGATGAACGTTAATGGATTCGCACCCATTTTAACGCCTAAACGACTGATTTCCGCTAATCCCCGAGTCATAATCGCTGCTTTAGCATCATCCCCATAAGAAAGCCCCGCCAAAGCTCCGGCTCCCAAAGCAATGATATTCTTTAATGCCGCGCCCATTTCAACACCAATCACATCTGGATTCGTATAAATCCTAAGATATTCGTTCATGAACAGCTTTTGTACATACCCTGCTAATTTTTCGTCTTTACAGGCAGCAGTGATGGTAGTGATATCGTGAACCGCTACTTCTTCTGCATGGCTTGGTCCAGATAAAACGACGACTCCTTGGCGATGCGCTTCTGGGATCTCCTCGATTAAAACTTCAGAGATTCGTTTATGCGTGTCTTGTTCAAGCCCTTTACTAGCATGAATAATCACAGGTTTGTTCTCTGCCACTTGAGCAAATTCCTGAGCGACTGAACGGATCGCTTTTGTTGGAACTACGAAAAGAACAGCATCCGCGTCCTTCACAGCATCCTTAAGATTTTTCTCACCTTTGATGCTTTCAGGAATTTTTAAATCCGGTAAATAATGGCGGTTCGTATGGTAAGTATTGATTTCATCAATCTGTGCCGCATGGTTCCCCCAAAGTCTTACTTCGTGTCCATTTTCGGCTAATACTTGTGCCAACGCCGTTCCCCAAGATCCTGGGCCTAAAACTGCAACTTTTTGTTTCAAAGAAATTTCCTCCTAGTTCATAATAGCGCATTCGATTGTAAATAGAAGATAGCTAACAAGATAACAATTTTCTAAATACTTCATCGAATTGATAACATAGTAAATAATTTATTTCGTAAGAAAGTTCTTTTTACTATCATAGCATAAACTGGTAATAGGTTCTCATATCAAGGCTTGATTAGTTCCTTGATCACGTTCATATAACTTGATGTCTGTTCGTTTTTTTCGTCGATAATATAATAGAGCGATTCCTCCAACAAAAAGAACCAGTGATAATACTTGAGAGACGCGAAGTCCCCCAAAGAAATAGAGACTGTCTGTTCGCATTCCTTCGACAAAGAAACGACCAAAGCTGTACCATGTCACATAGCCTAAGAACAATTCTCCACGTTTAACCGCGACTTTTTTCCTAATAATCAAAATTAGGATAAGTCCTAATAGGCTCCACATTGATTCATAGAAAAAGGTAGGTTGACGAAAAGCGCCGTCAATATACATATTGTTAATAATAAACTGCGGCAAATGTAGACTCTCTAAAAATTGACGCGTTGTTTCTCCGCCATAAGCCTCATGATTCGTGAAATTCCCCCAACGACCCATCGCTTGCCCCAGCATTACGCCTGGCGCAACTACATCTAAAAACAGCCATGGATCAATAAAATTATGGCGAGTATATACAATCAATACGATGACTGCTGCAATCAATCCACCATAGATAGCTAGACCACCGCTTCGTGTATTGAAGATTTGGATTGGATCAGCAAGATAAGGTTCTAAATCAAACAAGATGTAATACAAGCGAGCACCGATAATCGCGATCGGCAGTGCCCATAAAATAAAATTCGTCATATCATCTTCCTTTAGCCCGACTCTCACTGCTTCACGATTAGACATCCATAGAGCAAGTGCAATTCCAGAGACGATGATGATCGCGTACCAATAAATTTGAAGACCAAACAATTCAAAGGCCACACGATTTATTTGAGCAACCATCTTACTGCCCAGAATTTTCTTCGATTAATTGGGTCAAACGATCTTCAAAGGTCTTCGTCGCATCGTAGCCCATAGTACGCGCACGGAAATTCATTGCCGCAACTTCAATAATAATCGCGACATTTCGGCCAGTCTTCACAGGAATCTTCACTTGTGGAATTTTTACTTCTGCGATTTCTACTTCTGTGTTGCCGCTGCCTAAGCGGTCATATTTTTTATCTTTGGACCAGCTTTCTAGGTAAACGGCTAATTGAACAGGCATTGATCCCCGAACAGCACTAGCCCCAAATAGATTCATCACGTCGATGATTCCGATTCCACGAATTTCGATTAAATGCTGTAAAATTCTTGGTGGTTCACCAACTAATGTCAGTTCATCCTGCTGGTAGACATCGACACGATCATCTGCGATCAGACGATGGCCGCGTTTAACTAATTCCAATGCGGTTTCACTTTTACCGATACCGCTATCCCCTTGGATCAGCACACCTAATCCATAAACGTCGACTAATACCCCATGAACACTCGTCCGAGGCGCTAAGCCGCCGTTTAAAAAACTTGAAATCTCCCCTAACAAACGTGAGGTTGAGATTGGAGAACTCAGTACCGGAATATTCCGTTCACTAGCTGCTTCGATCATTTCTTTTGGTGGTGTCAACCCCCGAGAAACAATGAAAGCAGGTGTATCATCGCTGCACATCCGACGTAGAACCATCAATCGTTCTTCTGGCATCATGCGTTCTGCGAAGGTAATTTCTTTATTTCCAAAAAGTTGTAAACGATCATGCGAATAATAATTAAAATAGCCGGTCAATTCTAACCCGGGACGTGAAATATCGCCAGTGGTGATGACTCGTTCAAGACTTTCTTCATCTCCAGTTACTACTTCCAACGAAAGCTTATCAACTAGTTCTTTTACTTTTACTGTTTCAGCCATATAATCCCTCTTTTCTACACTTCCGCTCTATTTTATCATTTTATCCATGGAGTGACTAGGTAGAGACAACTTTCCAAGAAAGAATAAAAAAAGGCCTTACAAATATTTTGTAAAGCCACGATTTAGGTGCTGTTCTCCTAAAAGAATCAGATTTTTTATAATATACTTATCTGCAAAATAGCATATTGGTTAACAGCTAGCTCACTTTTAAGGAATTATTTTTCCAAAAAACGGATAGGTAAATTACCTATCCGTGTACTTATCGATATTATGATCTGAAACGATCGCATTGACAATCGCCATGACGACAGCCACCAGAATTGAGATGGCAAAGCTGGAAAAGCCAAAACGATAATTTCCTAATAAGTTGGAAGTCAATTGCAGCATACCAGCGCTAATTACAAAACTAAACAGTCCCAAAGTCATAATATTCAACGGTAGTGAAAGTAAAATCAGAATCGGTTTCACTAAGGTATTTAAAATGGATAGGACAAAGCTTGCAGTAATAGCCATCATCAGACTTTCCACATATACATGATCAGGAAAGAGCACTGACAGTGAAATAAAGATCAGTGCATTAGCTATTAAGCGCTGTAGGTAAGTCATTAAAAGTCGCTCCAGTCATCATCGTCGATTTTGTCCGCTTTCTTACGTTGGCGTGACGCTTTTTTCTCATAATTGTTGTAGTCGTTGTTTCCATAGTATGGATTATTGTGTCCATATGAATCCCGTCCCCCTCTTGGAGCTGCGGGAATCACCAATGCTAACAAGACATATAATACAACCGGTGCGCCGATTAAGCCGAAACTTAAGAAAACATAAATCACACGCACGATTGTTGGATCGATCCCGAAGTATTCGGCGATCCCGGCTAAGGTACCTGTCAGTACCACATTTGTTCGTGACTTTTGTAATCTCTTTTGCATATGAATCTTCCTTCCTTATTATTTCCTAATTGTCGAAATCTTTCAAGAAAATACTACCAGTCGTTGTCGAAACATCGATCTTTGCCATGTCATCGGCAACTCGACGGAATTGTAATAAACGATTGGTCTTTTCTTTTTTCTCTCTGATCACTTCATAGTTTGATAAGCGATCATTGATACTGCCTAAGCTTGTCTTGGCTAAGCCTTCCAAGCCGATTGTTTTTCCTAAAGAAACTTTAACATTACCATTCACTGAGCTGGCTTTGATTTTTTGTAGGCTATCATGACCAGCCGTCAATTTCACATCGCCATTGACTAACGAAATGCCATAATTTTGAATCGCTGCTTTCGTAACGATATTTCCATTAACGGTTTCGATAATCGAATCTAGGATCGCGCCTTCACGAATCTCAATGTTGCCGTTGACCCCTTGGATCTCAAGCATTGTCGCATCAATATGTTTGAAGGTGATATTGCCGTTAGTTGATTTTGCATATACATCTTTGGCATCCATCTCTTCAACATTCAAATCACCATTTAGTAATTTAACCGCCACATGATCGTAGGTCCGTTTTGGCAAGTAGAAGACTAATTCTGCTTGAACGCGTTTATTCGGGATTTGGAATGAGATATGTTCATCATTCACTTCGATCTGGCTTCGTTCCATTAATGATTGTAATGGCGTTGCTTCATTCATTTTACCATAAAGTTTGATTTTGGCATCTACTTTAATAGCCGCATCATCCCAAGCTTTTAAGGTAACTTTACCATTTGCTAATTTGATATCGATCAAGGTTGGTTCAACATCAGTATATAAGAATTGATGTTCAAACTTAGACGTTACTAAACCAGGAACTTTGACGTTGAAGTCTTTCCAATCAACATTTTCTTCTACCGTATCAGAAACGGTTTTCCAGGTCTTTTTCATCAAGCGGCTTAATTGAACGCCGGCTTCTCCCAATTTTTCACCAACTTGCGAGAAAGTTTCGCTTGCTTGATCCTTCAAATCGTCTGGAATATCAAAACGTGTACGATTACGTTCTTTGCGATTTTCACTTTGGTTGTCTTGAACATTTTTCAGTTCTTCTTCTTCAGCAACTTTTTCTTCTAACTTAGCGATTTTTTCTTTCAAGTCATCGATTTCATCTTCAACTGCTTCACGAATGTCATCATCTTCTTCTGATAATGTATCTAATTCTTCTTTCGTGTCCAACTCCATCAAAACTTCTTGTTTTTCATGAAGCGCGGCTTTCAGTTCATTTTTCTTTTGATTGATTTCATCAATTCGAGCAGAAATCTGATTCGCTTCTGTCGCTAAATCATCGAAGTAAGCCTCAAGGTCTTCCAAGTCCTGTTTTTCAGAGCCTTTAGCTTCTTCTGTATCTTGTCCTGTTTCCCACTCATCAACTAAATTGGTTGCTTGGTCGCGGTGATAAGAATCCACTTTATCCGCAGCTTGTTTAATCTGCGCTTCATCCTTCGCCTTCGCCATGCTTTCTAATAAATCTAAACCTTCTTCAGTTGATAAAATACCTTTTTTAACTAATTCTAAAATTCGTTGTCTTTCATTCATAGAAATTGCCTCCTTCAAAAAGCAAATACATTACTTTTGGTTACATTCATATTATGCAATGTTTTTGGGTATTTGTCATAGGACTAAAGACCCATCTTTTTATCCGACTTTTTGAAGATTGTGTTTCTTCCTATTTAAAATAAAAAAAACCAGCTAGAAAATTCTCTAACTGGTACTTACTTTAAAATGTTTCGTTACGATTACTGTTCAGTTCAGTAATTTTTCCTGTCGCTAAGTAAACGATCCACTCACAAATGTTTGTCACGTAATCTCCCACACGTTCTAAGTAGCCGGCAACATGCAGATAATCCGTTCCACTGATAATGGTATCAGATTCTTTTTCCATCGTATTGGTCGTCATATCATAGATTTTTTGGAAATAATCATTGACCCGCTCATCCATTTTTGCGATCATACGAGCATCTTTTTCATCTGTCTTCACGTACGCAATTAAAACATTGTCTACCATTTTTTTTACGTAATTAGACATTTCATTAATTTCTTTTTCAACTTCTAATATTCGCGGCAAGCCTTTTAGGCGAATTGTTGATTTTGCTACTGACACCGCATGGTCTCCCATACGTTCCAAGTCAGAGCTAGCTTTCATGATCGTAATGATCGTACGCAGGTCAGTCGTAACTGGTTGCTGCAGGGCAATCATTTCGAAACTTTTTTTCTCCAAACGGACTTCCATGTCATTGATTTCAATGTCATGGTCAATAACCTCTTGTGCTAATTTCTTATCATGATCAATATATGAACGGACTGATTTGTGCACAGCGCTTGAGACCATCATGCCCATTTCATAAAACTGATTGTGAAGATTCAACAGCTCTTCTTCAAATTGTGTACGTAACATCGTTGCCCTCCTTCTATCTCTAACCAAATTTTCCTGAAATATAGTCTTCGGTTTCTTGTTTTGCTGGGTCTAAAAATATCTTCTTGGTCTTGTCAAATTCAATCAGCTCACCCTGCAAGAAGAAAGCAGTGCGGTCTGAGATCCGTGATGCCTGTGACATATTGTGGGTAACAATAATGATAGTGTAATTTTCTTTTAATTCCAATAGCATGTTTTCGATTTTTCCTGTTGAAACTGGGTCCAATGCGCTTGTCGGTTCATCCATCAGAATCACTTCCGGATTGACCGCTAATACTCGTGCGATACAAACTCGTTGCTGCTGTCCGCCTGATAAGGATAACGCACTCTCATGGAGCTTATCTTTGACATCGTTCCAAACTGAAGCAGCTTTCAAGCTTTCTTCCACGACTTGATCGAGCTTGCTTTTATCCTTCTCACCCTTTAATTTTAACCCATAGATGACATTCTCGTAAATCGAAAATGGAAAAGGATTCGGTTGTTGGAATACCATGCCGATTTCTTTACGCAACTTTACAGTATCTGTTTTCGGACTATAAATATCTTTATCTTTATACATCACACTGCCTGTGATCGTCACACCTGGAATTAAGTCATTCATGCGATTTAGTGACCGCAAATAGGTTGATTTGCCGCAACCCGATGGTCCGATCATCGCTGTAATCTCGCCTTTTTCTATTTCCATGTTGATGCCCTTCAAGGCTTCTTTTTTACCATAATACAAATGAAGGTCTTTGGAAGTAATAATCTTCGACATTCGTTCGCTCCTTTTTCATATTTAGGAATTAATTTTTCTTGTCAGAAAAATTAGTCTGATCTTCAAGCCGTATATCATTCCTCTAGTTTGGTTTTTGTATGGTTCGGCTGCTCATTATATACCTCTTTCAACTATTACAAACTGCGAAAAGAGGAACTGATATTAACCAAAGTGACCTGATACATAATCTTCTGTAGCTTGGATTTTCGGTCGCGTAAAGATTTTGGCTGTTTCGTCGTACTCAATAACATGACCTAAATAGAAAAAGGCAGTATAGTCACTGATCCGAGCAGCTTGCTGCATATTATGGGTCACAATGATGATGGTATAGTTTTCTTTTAATTGAACCAGGGTTTCTTCAACGGTACCTGTTGAGATTGGGTCCAGCGCACTAGCGGGTTCATCTAATAGTAAAATATCCGGTTTCATCGCAATTGCTCGTGCAATACATAGACGTTGTTGTTGTCCCCCAGATAGAGCCAAAGCACTTTTATCTAAATTATCCTTTACTTGATCCCATAAAGCCGCTTGCTTCAGACTTGTTTCAACCACTTCTTCTAATTGCTGTTTATCACGCATTCCGTGCTGCTTTAACGCAAAAGTGATGTTGTCGCGAATCGATTTACTAAAAGGATTCGGACGCTGGAACACCATGCCGATACGTTTGCGCATTTCATAAACATCGATATTTGAGGCGTTAACATCAACATCCTTATATACGATTTTTCCAGTCACGCTGGCACTAGCAATTCCATCATTCATCCGATTTAACGAACGTAGATAAGTTGATTTTCCACAACCCGAAGGTCCAATTAAAGCGGTGATTCTATTTTTTTCAAATTCAAGATCAACACCCTTAATGGCTTCGTTATCTCCATAATAAACATGTAAATCTTCCGTATGCAAGGCGATTTCACCAGGCATTCTGATGATGTTACGCTCTTCCCAATTGTATTCTTTCATTGAATTTCTCCTAGTTCGATATTTCCTGCGAAAAGCAGAACTGACATCCTAGTTCACACTAATGTAACTATTTTAAGCTGAAGTCATTTTTCGATGCAGTCGTTTACCGATTGCCCGTGCTCCAAAATTAAACAATAAAACTGCTAAGATTAAGACCGCTGAAGCCCCTGCTGAAACAGAAGTTCCATCAGGCATCGTGCCTTCAGTGTTAATCTTCCAAATGTGCACTGCTAAGGTCTCTGCTTGCCGGAAAATGCTTAACGGGCTCGAAACGCTTAATGGATTGAAGTTGGTAAAATCCAAAGCTGGTGCGCTTTGTCCTGCCGTATAGATTAAGGCTGCCGCTTCGCCAAAGATTCGGCCAGAGCTTAGAATAACCCCTGTTAAAATTCCTGGTAAAGCATCCGGTACGACAATTTTTGTAACAGTTTCCCAACGTGACAAGCCTAAAGCCAAGCCTGCCTCCCGTTGAGTATAATGAATCGCTCTTAGTGATTCCTCGATATTTCTTGTTAATAATGGTAGGTTAAACAATGTTAGAGCCAACGCACCTGAAAGGATTGAAAAGCCGTAACCAAACTGAATAACAAAAATCAAGAAGCCAAACAAACCGACAACCACTGAAGGTAGCGAGCTCAGAATTTCGATTGAGGTACGAATAAGATTAGTAACCCAATTTTTCTTCGCATATTCAGATAAGTAAATACCTGCACCTAATGAGATAGGCAGACTAATAATCATCGTTATCAGCAATAAGTAGATCGAGTTAAATAATTGAATACCAATCCCGCCGCCTTTTTGATAAGCTTTCGAAGGCGAGGTCAGGAACTCCCACGAAACATGCGGCAAGCCGCGAATTAAAATATAAAGTAATAGAAAAGCTAAGATTGCGACAATTAGGCCAGAGACGGCATATAGAATACCCGTTGCGATTTTATCTGCACGTTTTGCTTTATCCATTGCTGATCTCCCCTTTCTTTCCAATGTAGCGAATCAAGATATTGAAAACTAAAGACATGAATAATAGGATCAGTGCCAATGACCACAGAACATTATTTTCTACTGTGCCCATAATCGTATTTCCGATTCCCATTGTCAAAATCGAAGTCAATGTCGATGCTGGAGTGGTCAGGCTTGTTGGCATCAATGCCGCATTCCCGATAACCATTTGAATGGCCAAGGCTTCACCAAAGGCACGAGCCATACCAAAAACGACCGCCGTCAAAATTCCTGGTATTGCCGCACGCAAGACAACTTTGTAAATCGTTTGCCAGCGTGTGCCGCCAAGAGCCAGTGAGGCTTCCCGATAATGACGTGGTACTGATTTTAACGTATCCACGGTCATCGTAGTTACAGTTGGTAAAATCATGACGAACAAAACAAATGTCCCAGATAAGATCCCAAATCCCGTGCCGCCAAAAATCGAACGAATAAACGGTACGATCACTGTTAAACCAATAAACCCATATACAACCGAAGGAATCCCTACAAGTAACTCAATGACCGGCTGTAAAAATCGCTGTCCTTTGGTTGGAGAAATTTCAGTCATGAAGACCGCCGCCCCAATTGCAAAAGGCGTTGCTACAATAGCCGATAAAAAGGTAACCATAAACGATCCTAAGATCATCGGTAAAGCACCAACTAGCGGCTTGCCATCTGGTCCTGTTGCACTAGGATTCCAGACTGTACCAAATAAAAAGTCAAAAACATTAATCTTATCTACAAAAAAGGTTGATAACCCTTTGCTTGCTACAAAATAGAAAATCGCTCCAACCACAAACACGATCAACGCGATACAAATAAAACTAACAAAACGTCCTCGTTGTTCGATTCTCGCGCGCTTTGATTTTGTCGTCAGCGCTTTTTTTACATCTTCATTTTCCAAGGCCTACTCCTCCTGATTCCTACAAACTAATCCATTCGGTTTTTTACAAACCAACAAAATCATTTTACCTGTTGAAAATCAATTTCTTTTTAACCTCCTGTAACGCTTCCATGACATTTGTAAAGAAAGTGTAAACCAGATGAGAGCATCACCGCAACTGAACTGCTTGAAAACAAAAAAACACGATCAAGCTAAGCCAAAGACTGGCAAAGTTTGAACGTGATGTCTCACGAGTTTTTTTGTTTAGTTATCCTTCCAATCCCACCAATTCTGCTTATCCTGTGGCAGTACACCCTCATGATTGGCATAATGTACGGCTAAACGATAAACATACAAGGCGCAACGATCGACTTTCTCCCCCTTATTCACACAATCCTTTAGGTAGATTTCCTCCGGATCTTGCTTTTTCAATGACTCAACAGTCGGATAACCCGCGTTTATTAAATGTTGAGCCATATTTTTACCAATCCCCGGAATGACTTGTAGATCACTTTTCATCTTTGATCATCCTTCTTTATATTCAGTAAAGGTCAACACATACCCATCCGGATCTGTAATAGCAAATTCATTGGCTCCATAAAAGGTTTTATGAGGTTCAGTGTAAATTAGATAGTTAGTTTTAATAGTCCGATAGAACTCATTAAAGTTTTCAACAGTAATATACAACGTGATGGAGGGTTGGATTTTTTCCGCGGCTAATATTGGATACTCTTCACTCAAATTCTCTTTTTCCTGCAGCATCAATGTCATGGCTTCTTTAGCGAGAATTGCAAATTGCAATGTCTGATTCTTTGCTGGGACAGAAGCCACCACTTCTAGTCCTAAAATCTCTTGATAGAACTTCACCGATGCATCCACACTTGTCACCATTAAATTCGTTGTAATATTTTTGTACATTCTAACCGCCTCCTCAATTTATAAGCTAATTTTATCAAGGGTAAGTCGAAACGTATTGTAAAAATGCGTCAATTTTTATATCGATCCACCAATTCCAGCGGTGTGATTCCTAAATGATGTTTAAAATCCTTGTTAAAATGCGGTTGGTCATAATAATTGGTGACCGCTAAAATATCCGCCGGCTTTGCTTGCTCCGAGGTCAGTATCTCCAAGCATTTTTGAAAACGCAGAATGCTTAAAACCATTTTAGGTGTTAATCCAAAATTTTTCATAAAAGCACGTTGGCATTGACGTGGACTAAAATAAAGCAGCTCATACAAATTTTTTGTGGTTTGTGGGATTGCTTGAGACAATCGCGGAAAAAGCTGAGTAAACTCATTTGGCTGTAGCTCTTTAAATTTTTTCATCAAATAGCTTTGAAAAATTTCTTGCGCTTTCTCAAACATATTTGTAAAAAACTGTTTCTGATCAAAATCATCAAAAATATCCTGTAGTAAAATGAAGGTATCCATTGCCGCTTCTGCTGATAAACCAGTTAATTGATGAAAAGCCCCTGGCATCATGCGTGCGCCAAAAAAGCGTGCCGGTACCTCAATTTCATAATCAAAATCTGTTTGTTGATTTCCTGTGAAAAAAATCAGCTTTTGGTCGAAGTCCACAATCAGATCAATACAGCCATCTGCGATGATGACGTTCTTCACACGAACTTGATCCTGTGTTTTCGACCACATCGACCAAAAACACAAGATAAACTCCTTGCATTCAGGCACTACTTTTTCATGATAAATCATGACGCGCGTAAACTCTTCATTTAACAAAAAAGGCAGTTGAATTGGATAGTACATCTTTCATCCCTCCTATTGCATCTATTATAAAAAAACACCGCCTCGAAAACATTCGAAACGGTATTTCAACTTATTTTATTACATTACCTTGCCAATCACGTTCAACTTTCATTTCAGAGATCGGAATATACCCAAGCTGTGAAACGACTTTTCCTTGAACCTCATCTGAAAGCATATAATCAAGAAAATCGGCAACTAGTTCTGTTGGCTTTCCTTTGGTATACATGTGCTCATAAGCCCAAATTTTCCAATGATTAGTCGTCACATTCTCATCTGTCGGTTCAACATTGTCAATATTCAGTGTTTGAACCTCTTTTGTAACATATGAAAAAGCTGTATAACTGATAGCACCAGGTGTGTCAGCAACAATTTGGCGAACCATTCCGCTTGAGTCTTGTTCCTGCGCACGTATCGCTGTTTTTCCATCTAAGACCCATTGTTCGAAAGTAGAGCGCGTCCCACTTCCGCTTGCTCGGTTTAGAATAACGATTTCCTGATCTTTTCCGCCAAGCTCTTTCCAGTTTGTGATTTCACCGAGAAAAATTTTACGCAGATTCTCTAACGAAATATTGGTTACGCCAACACCTTTGTTAACAATAGGCGTGATCCCAACAACTGCTACTTTATGATCAACTAACTTATCTGCATCAATGCCACTTTTTTCCTCCGCAAATAAATCAGAATTTCCGATCTCAACTGCCCCTGATTGAACCTGACTCAATCCAGTACCGCTTCCTCCGCCTTGGACATTGATAAATCTGCCGGGATTTTTACTTTGATATTCTTCAGCTACCGTTTCAACCAAAGGCTGCAAGGCCGATGAACCGACAGCAGTAATTGATTCGCCGCGGTCGATCCATTTCGAACAACCGGACAAAAGTAAAAGCGTACCTAAAAGAGGAATTAACCATTTCTTCATGAAAAATCTCCTTATTCATTTTAACGTAATCATTTTTCAAAAAACAAAAAATGATACCTATTTTCATGCCGTATACCATTCAACTAGCAACTATTTTTTGAGTTCACTTGTTCATTTTAATTAGCTTGTACTTCTGAGTATACTGCGAAAAGTTGAACTGGCATCCTTATTCATTTTAACGTAATCATTTTTCAAAAAACGAAAAATGATACTTATTTTCATGCCGTATACCATTCAACTAGCGACTATTTTTTGAGTTCACTTGTTCATTTTAATTAGCTTATACTTCTGAGTATACTGCGAAAAGTTGAGCCAACTCTAATTAGGATATGGAAATTTGTAACAAATTTTCTTATTGTCGTTGGCATACGATTCCACTAACGTATTAGAAATACGTAGTGGAACTCGCAACTGGCATCCTTATTCATTTTAACGTAATCATTTTCTAAACGATAGTCTTACTAAACAAGCTAGTTCATTTTATACTATCAACCCATGAAAGCGCAAATGATTTTTACAGAAGTGGTGAAATCAGACGTGCAATTCCTTCTTTGAACTTAATAACGATTCCGCGCTGATCATATTTTTCCTGGGTCAGAAGTTCAGATTTCATCGAATCTTTATAAAAAGCGTCTCGTAATTCCTCAGCAAATTCTGCATCATAAACAATCGTATTTACTTCAAAATCCAACTTGAATGAACGAACATCAATATTTGCTGACCCTACCGAAGCAATTCCACCATCGATGATCATTGTCTTCGCATGAATAAAACCATTTTCATAGGTTTCGATAATTGCGCCATATTCCAGTAACTCAGCCGCAAAGGAGTAAGTTGCCCAATAAACTAAAATATGATCCGGCTTATTCGGAATTTGCATCCGTACCTTTACACCTGATAATAATGCCAGCTTTAGAGCCTCATGAATTGGTGCGTCCGGGATATAATAGGGTGTCTGAATCAAAATTTCTTTTTTTGCTAAATTGATCATTTTTAAATAAGTCAATTTAATCTGTTCATGCTCACTGTCTGGCCCGCTACTCACCATTTGCAACGCTAATTTTCCTTCTGATTTAATCTCAGGAAAATAATCAGGCTGATAGACCAGCTCGTGTTTCTGCTGAGAATTCCAATCCATTAAAAATCGGTTCTGCAATGTGTACACAGCATGACCGTGAATCCGTAAATGATTATCCCGCCAATAGCCAAATTTTTCGACTAAGCCAAGATATTCATCGCCAACGTTAAATCCTCCCGTATACCCAATCTCTCCATCAATTACAACGATTTTTCGATGGTTGCGATAATTCATTCGTGGGTTCAAATACGGTAAAAACAGCGGAAAGAAAAAATCGACCTCTCCACCGACTTCGATCAGCGGAGAGAGAAACCGGCGATTTACTTGTGTTGAGCCCCAAGCATCTAAGAGCAAACGGACCTTTACACCACGTAAAGCAGCCGCTACTAATGCCTCTCGAACTTCAAGTCCCAAGTCGTCTGCGCGATAAATATAGTATTCCATATGAATATGGTACTTTGCCCGATTAATATCCTTAATTAAAGCATCGAACTTCTCACGTCCATCGGTATATAGAATGACTTCATTATTGGTGGTATACAACGAACTCTCAAACATCGTCAGCATATAAATCAACTGTTTCGGATCGACTTGGTTTGTTGTCGGTTTTGGAAAAAGTCCTCGTGCTAGTGCTCTTTGTTGCTGCTGGACCTCTACGTTCATCCCGATTTTGGTCTGCATCTTTAAATCAAAGATCCGTTCCTTGGAGATTCCCTTTCCAAAAAAAACGTATAAAATAAAGCCGAGAATGGGGATAAAAGTCAAAACTAATAGCCATGCCCACGTATTAACCGTATCCTTACGTTCTCGAAAAACAATGATAAATGATAAAATAGTATTGATAATTAGGAAAAGTAATCCCAAGTGCCCTGTCACAAATGACATTCTCCCACACTCCTTCTACTAAAGGATAGCCGAGATAATGTTGATTGTAAACAATGGACCTTAGTGATTTTTTTCATTTCTCAAAATCATCTCAATGTGAGGGATTTCATCCTCTAAATAGATTCCAGAGTTTTTTTCAAACCCAAATGAGTGATAAAAATCAACTAAGTGGGCCTGTGCCGAAATGACCACCGGACGCTTTGGATAGCGAGCCTCAATTTCTTTTAGCGTTTTCGATACGATTGTTCGTCCTAATTGCTGTCCACGATATTCTTTAACGACTAATACACGCCCAAAATGGATCGTTTCTTCTTCGGCTAGAATTCGCGCATAGGCCTGCAATCTGCCATTTTCTTCGATCCACACATGCAACGCCGACCGATCAGCTTCATCGACTTCTTGATAAGGACACTCCTGCTCTACAACAAAAACCGCCGTACGAGCCTGCAATATTGTCAATAATTCTTGTGGTGTTAGTTCATCCGTTCTTTTAATCATAAGATCCTCCTGAGTTTTTGCTAAAAATAGTTTAACCTAATTTTGGCTTAATGTCCGCTAGTAATCTTGATTCCAATAATTCCTGCTACCAAAAGTACAACAAAGAAACTAGTTAAAAGCGACAAATGATCTTTAAATAAAAGAACCCCAATTAAAATAGAGCCGACAGCGCCAATCCCTGTCCAAATCGGATAAGCTAAACTCATCGGTAACGAATGTAACGACTTCGACAAAAAATAAAAACTGGCTATCATGCCAATTATCGTCAAAAGCGAATAATTCATTTTACTAAAACCTTCACTCAATTTCATCATCGTCGCCCAAAACATTTCAAAAACTCCTGCCACAATCAATGATACCCATGCCATAATCAATATTCCTCCTCGATTAATAATCTAAATTGGCGCTACGCATACAGTTCAACGAAACCGTTTAAACATTTAATATTAGTAATTGGGTTTAATCTTCAATTCATACATGATTAAACTGGAAGAAGTTGAACACGCAAAACAAGGAAGTCCAATTTCTTCAATGACCTAACGAAATTGGCTCCCTTGCTCGGTAGCGTTTTATTTAATTGATATTTATTCTAGGAGCTTTTACTAAAAAAATCAAGGGATAGAATTTTTTACTAATTCAGGAAAAAAAATAAGCTCCTTCGAAATTTTTCGAAGAAGCTTTGATTTGTTAGATTTTTAAGAAACGACGCATTGAAATAACCGAACCCAACGAACCAATCAAGTAGCCACCAACGGCCATCGTGATATCTAAAATCCATATGATTTGGTTTGGACGCAGTAACTCTAGGTTTGACTGTAGCAAATAAGGAGCTGCTAAGCCGTATACCTGTGAATAGCCATAGGTTAAGATTAAAATTGGTACAATTGAACCAATCAAACCGATCCAACCACCTTCAAGAAAGAATGGCCAGCGAATATAACCGTTTTTCGCCCCTACCAGACGCATGATTTGAATCTCCGTTTTACGTGAAATGATCGTGATCCGAATCGTATTCGAAATCAAGAAAATTGCTACGAAAACTAATAAGGCAGCGGCTGCTAAGCCCCAAGTCCGGACAACTTTTGCCATCTGGATGATTCGGTCAGCTGAATTTCCGCCGTAATTTGCACGAAAGACATTACTTAATTGACTGGCTTCTCGAGTCACCGGACGAATATATTGTGCATCGGTCGCCTTTACTACGTATACATCATAGAGTGGATTACTGTCGCCTTCGAAAAGGTCCCATGCATCGCCCATTTGTTTTTGCAACTTCTTCAATTGATCTTGTTTGCTAGAAAAAGTCACTTTGTCCACATGATTGATATCCTGTAATTCAGACTTCAATTCTTTTAATTCTTTATCTTTTGTACCGATATCAACAAAGACTGTCACTTCAACGTTGCCCTCAACATCTTGAGCTAACTTGGTTGCATTCATAATCACAGCCAGGAAAATTCCCGCCATTGTTAACGTGATCGTTACCGCACTGACTGATGCCAGAGTCATCCAGCCATTACGCTTCACACTCTTGATACTTTCCAACAGGTGTCGGAAGAAATTTCTAATCATCAAACTCGTATTCTCCTTCCGCTTCATCTCGAACGATCAAGCCATTTTCAATCGCGATTAAACGATGGCGCATGGTGTCTACGATCGTTTTGTTATGAGTCGCCATAACGATCGTTGTACCTTGATTATTGATTCGTTCTAATAAATGCATGATTTCCCAAGAAGTATCTGGGTCCAAATTACCAGTTGGTTCATCAGCAATCAGGACTTTTGGTGTATTTACAATCGCACGTGCAATCGAGACCCGTTGCTGTTCTCCTCCAGATAATTCACTTGGGAATACGCGGACTTTGTGTTTCAAACCAACAAGGTCTAAAACCTCCATAACACGTTTTTTGATATCCCGTGGTTTACGACCGATTACTTGCATAGCGTAAGCAACATTTTCATAAACAGTTTTTCGGGGCAATAATTTGAAGTCCTGGAACACAACGCCGACATCACGACGTAAATAAGGCACTTCTTTATTCTTGATCTTTAGTAAATCATGACGGGCAACATCTAATACTTTCCCCGATGTGGCTTTTTCTTCACGATACATCAACTTAATAAAGGTAGATTTTCCGCTACCAGAGGGACCAACGACATAGACGAACTCACCTTGATCGATACGGACCGAAATCCCACGCACAGCTGTTGTCTTATTAGGATATTTTTTTGTTACATCCTGCATTTCAATCATGCTTTATCTCTCCAAATCCTCTTAAATTCTTTGCTATTATAGCATGCCAACATTGCAACAGGCTTTCATTACTTTACAATTTGATTTCATTTTAAACTTAGGACTCTTGTGCCAGACGCCATTTCAGATAAGCATCGATGAAAGGATCCAAGTCGCCATCCATTACTGCTTGGACATTTCCCGTCTCATATTCGGTACGGTGATCCTTTACCATAGAGTATGGATGAAAAACGTAAGAGCGAATTTGTGAGCCCCAACCGATTTCCTTTTGTTCCCCTCGCAAGGCAGCAGCTTCTTGCTCTTTCTTCTCAATTTCTAACTGATAGAGTTTCGCCTTTAACATTTGCATGGCTGTCTCGCGATTATGAAATTGCGAACGCTGTGCTTGACTAGCAACAACCGTTCCCGTAGGCAAATGCGTAATCCGTACAGCTGATGAGGTTTTATTGATATGCTGACCACCTGCTCCGCTTGCCCGATAAACGTCGACCTTCAAATCATCTGGATTAATCTCAACTTCAATATTTTCATCTAATTCAGGCATGACCTCAACGGAACAAAATGAAGTATGACGGCGACTCGCAGAATCAAACGGCGAGATTCGCACTAATCGGTGGACACCTTTTTCTGATTTTAAATAACCATACGCATTCGTCCCTTTAATCATCAGTGTAACACTCTTGATTCCTGCTTCATCACCTGATTGATAATCAATCGTCTCAACTGAAAATCCGTGCTGCTCTGACCAGCGCGTATACATTCGTAAAAGCATTGATCCCCAATCCTGTGATTCTGTTCCACCAGCACCTGGATGCAATTCAACAATTGCATTGTTTTTATCATAGGGAGCATCAAGTAACAGCGATAACTCAAAGCCAGAAATCTTTTCCTGCAATTGTACTAAGCGTTCTTCCAGCTCTTTTTGCAAATCGCTATCAAACTCTTCTTGTTGCATTTCCCACATCAGATTTAACTCATCTGTTTCGCCAGCGATCGCTTGAAATTGATCATATGTTTCTTTCGCTGCGTTGTTGCGATTAATTAAAGCTTGAGCTTTTTCCGAGTCATCCCAAAATCCTGGTGCAGACATTTGATTTTCTGCTTCGGCGATATCCTCTTCTAACTGCTCTAGGTCAAAGAGACCCCCTGAAGCTTGCGACTTGCTCTTGCATCGTATCTAAAAAATTACGTATTTCTGCATTTTCCAAATCTATTCCTTCTTTCTTGCGGATAAAACAATCCGTAAAACCAAACATTTAAAACTAACTCTTATTATATACATTTTTTAAGCTTCTGTGACAACTTGTAGAAATAGAACAGCGTCACGAACTCGCAAAGAACGAGACATAGCAGCTATGTCCCGTTCAAAAGGTTCCTTACTTATCGTAGAAAATTATTGTCCCTTACCGTGGCAATTTTTATATTTTTTACCACTGCCGCATGGACATGGATCGTTCCGTCCAACCTTTTCCACATGAACCGGTTTTTGCTTAGTATGGGTCAAATTCTTCGGATCTCCATCTGCTTCTACAGGATGTTCTTGTTGATTTTGAGCAACTTGCTCTCGTTGAACATTTTGACGAATCTCCGCTTTCATGAATAGACGTGTTACTTCAAACTCGATGGCTCCAACCATATCCTCAAACATCTTGTAGCCTTCTGTTTGGTATTCTACCAATGGATTATTTTGTCCATAAGCCCGTAAGCCGACTGATTGACGCAATTGATCCATCGCATCAATATGATCTGTCCATTTCGTATCCACCACACGCAAGATGACCACTTTTTCAAATTCCAACAATTGTTCTGGACTTTGCAATTGTGACACTTTTGTATCAAATACTTCTTTGGCGCGACCATATAGATAATCTTTCATTTCTTCTGGTGTTTTGCCTTCAAAATCAGCCTTTGAAACAGAATCCTCATGAACCAATGTTGCTCCAGCAAAATCCGCTAAAGCTTCAAGATTCCAATTATCTTTATCTAATTGAGTATGGCTGTCAACCACACGAGAAATTGTCCGACGCACCATGTTCAACAATTGCGGAGACAAATCCTTTTCGCCCATAATAACATCTTGACGTTGTTTGTAAATGACTTCCCGCTGCTCCCGCATCACATCATCGTATTGCAAGACATTTTTACGCGTGTCATAGTTATTTCCTTCTACTCGTTTTTGAGCAGATTCTACTTGGCGAGTCAGCATTTTACTTTGAATCACAGCATCTTCGTCTTCTACCTTCATACGATCCAAGAAGGCTTTGATCCGTTCAGAACCAAAACGTTTCATCAAATCATCTTCCAATGAAAGGTAGAATTGTGAAACCCCTGGATCTCCTTGACGACCTGAACGTCCACGAAGCTGATTATCGATACGACGAGATTCATGACGTTCAGTACCAATTACAGCTAGGCCGCCTAATTCAACGACCCCTAGGCCTAACTTGATATCAGTTCCTCGACCGGCCATATTGGTAGCGATCGTTACCGAGCCTTTTTGTCCGGCGTTCATGATAATTTCTGCTTCTTTAAAGTGGTTTTTCGCATTCAAGACTTCATGAGGCACCTTTTCACGATCCAGCATATTCGAAAGCAGCTCAGACGTTTCAACAGCAACTGTACCAACTAAGATCGGCTGGCCTTTGCGATGACGTTCTTTAATGTCCTGTACCACTGCATGGAACTTGCTTTCCAAAGTTGGATACAACAAATCTGCATGGTCTTCTCGGATAACCGGACGGTTTGTTGGAATTTGAATAACTTCAATATTATAAATTTCGCGGAATTCTTCTTCTTCCGTCTTAGCAGTACCAGTCATTCCGGCTAATTTTTTATACATACGGAAATAGTTCTGGAAGGTGATAGTCGCCATCGTTTTCGTTTCATCTTCGATCTCAACCGCTTCTTTTGCTTCAATTGCCTGATGCAGACCGTCAGAATAACGACGTCCATCCATGATACGCCCAGTAAATTGGTCAACAATTAAAACCTTGCCTTCTTGCACAACGTAATCAATATCGCGAATCATAATGAAGTTTGCGCGCAATGCTTGATCTAAGTGATGGGTCAACGCAGTATTGTCTAAATCGTATAAGTTTTCTAAACCAAAGTTTTCTTCTGCTTTTTCAATCCCTTGTTCAGTCAGCCCGATCGTTTTCGATTGGATATCGATTTTGAAATCTTCATCCTCTTTCAAACGCTTCACAAAATTATCAGTTCGTGTATAAAGAGCTGTCGATTTTTCAGCCGCACCAGAGATAATCAACGGTGTCCGCGCTTCATCAATCAGGATTGAGTCTACTTCATCGACAATTGCATAATTTAATGGACGTTGAACCATTTGGCTTTGGTAAACCACCATGTTGTCACGCAGATAGTCAAATCCTAGTTCATTATTTGTACTGTAGGTGATGTCGCAATTGTACGCTTCGCGTTTTTCTTCAGAAGTTTTTGAATTGATATTTAAACCAACACTTAAACCTAAGAAGTTATATAATTCACCCATTTCTGTGGAGTCACGTGTAGCTAGATATTCATTAACAGTTACGACGTGGACTCCTTCTCCAGTCAAGGCATTCAAATAAACCGGCATCGTTGCTGTCAACGTTTTCCCTTCACCGGTTTTCATTTCAGGAATATTCCCATCATGTAAAACGATCCCGCCCATTAACTGAACGTGGTATGGATATAAGCCTAGAACACGCTTAGCTGCTTCACGGACCACCGCAAAAGCTTCTGGCAATAAGTCATCTAGCGTTTCCCCCGCTTGATAACGTCCTCTAAATTCTTCGGTTTTGCCACGTAATTGTCCATCAGACAATTTTTCCATGTCGCTAGAATATTCTTCGACCTTGTCAGCAATCCCGCTCAATCGTTTTAATTCTTTTTTATCATTTTCAATCATTCGTCTCAGAAAGTTTGCCATTCGTTTACCTTACTCCTTTATTTCTTTTCATTTTCTATTTTTTGATAGAAACCCGCTAGTATATTTTATCATTAGTCCTTGAGAAAAGAAACTTCTCGCGGCGAATAAAGCGCGACTTATATAATGATTAATCTTTTTTTGTGATTTTCTTTAAGACCAAGTCGAATAAGGAACAATTCTTACAATAAACGGTCCTGTCTCCCAAAACTTTATTTTTATTGAAAATAAAAAACCTTCCAGCATCAGCTGGAAGGCGATAAACGCTTATTAATCTGTTTCAATTAAGCCGTATTTGCCATCTTTACGACGGTAAACAATGCTTGTACCATTTGTTTCAGCATCTTCAAAAATGAAGAAGTTGTGTCCAAGCATGTTCATTTGTAAAACAGCTTCTTCGCTGCCCATTGGTTTCAATGACAAACGTTTTGTACGAACGATTTCTAATTCAGATTCTTCTGAATCTTCTGCGTTCACTAACACTTCTACTTCACGCTCAGGCATGCCCGTTTCACGAGCTTTGCGATTAATTTTTGTTTTAAATTTGCGGATCTGACGTTCTAATTTATCCACAACCAAATCAATACTTGCATATAAATCTGGTGAAGTTTCTTCCGCCCGAAGAACTAAGTAAGGTAATGGAATCGTTACTTCAACTTTTGCCGTTTTTTCTGTGTATACTTTCAAATTGACATAAGCAGTTGCGTCCGGAACATCAGTGAAGTAGCGTTCTAACTTTCCTACTTTCTTTTCAACGTAATTGCGGATAGCCTCAGTAACTTCGATGTTTTCCCCACGAACATTATATTTGAACATACGTATTGCCCCTTTCGTCTTGCCAACTGAAGATAAGGAAGGACCACTCTTACCTCTTCTTCTTAACTCTATTATATCGAAATCTAATCCTTTTGCAAAGTAAATCGCTATCAATTTCATAATCCTAAATGATGCATTTTAACGAGCAAAAGTCAAGCTTTCTACCGCTTCCACACCATTTTTATAAAGCAGTTCGGCTCCATGAAAAAGGGTTCTCCCCGTTGTATAAACATCATCAACTAATAAAACTTTTTGATTTCTAATTTTCCCATTTGCTACCCTTAACTCAAATGGCTGCTCCATTTCCAAGCGAGCTTTACGTGATTTTTCTGACTGTGGAGCTAATTCCTTGCGTCGCAGCAAATCTTTCAAGGGTATTTTCGTCAGTTCTAAACAGCCGCGAACTTGATTAAACCCTCTTTGTTCAAATCGTTCCTTCGAAAGAGGCAGCGGACAGATTAAGTAGTCACGATAGTTTTGTAAAATTTGTGCAAGCTCATTGACAAACGCCCCTCGCAATCGGTAATCTCCAGTAAATTTATAGGCTTCGATCCATTTGCGAAATCCCTCATCATAATGAAAGAGACTCCTATTATTCATGACAAATCCAAGCTCTTGATGCCATAATCGACAATCCGAACAGAGTTTTGATGAATCTGCTCTTCCACAACCAGGGCAAGAAGTGGCTTGATCGATTTTTGTAAATAATTTCTCACAATGATAACATCTCAAATTTGCAGAGTGGAACAATTCTCGCAGGGTGAGATTTCTCACTAACTCTTTTTGACAACAGCTACAGCGCATTGATCAATCCTTCTTTCAACGCTTGCTGATTGTTCTTATTAATTTCCCTAATTGCTGATTTGATTGCTGTGGTTCGTTCACTGGTAACAAAAATCACCTCTGCCTGAGAATACTCTCCTTTACGATCCGCTCGACCAGCAATCTGCACCAATGCAGATTTTTTAAAGACCCGATGAGAAGCCTGCAATACGATGACCGATACCCTCTCAAAGGTTACTCCACGTTCTAGAATGGTCGTTGTTAAAAGTAATTGATACTTTCCTGCACGCATATTTTCGACTTTAATTAGACGCTCCTGATCCTGTGAAAAAACCGTCGTCAATCGAATATCTGAGTATACACCTTGGATAAACGCTGCTATTTTTGCTAATAAGGAGATGTTGGGACAAAAAAATAGAACATTATTTTTCTCTAGTAAATCCGTTATTTTAGCTAAAATCTTCTTTGGCAACTGTCCTGCAAGTAAATGTTTTTCTAAACGCCAAGAAAACAATACTTGCGGAACGGGCAGCTTGCGGCGATGATAACGTGCTGGTAAATAATAAACCCGGTCAACTGTCTTTTTTAACACCTTATCCGGTGTCGCACTTAAATATACACGTTTTCCTTCTCTTTTCTGCGCGGTGTCCACTGCTCGATGCAGCAAAGGGTCCTCAGCGTAAGGAAAGGCATCGACTTCATCAACAATCACTAAATCAAAAAATTCGTGGTAACGTAAAAGCTGGTGAACGGTGCACACGACAAACTGATCACCTGCATCTTTTCGTTCCTGTCCGTGAAAAAGACTGATTTTTTCATCAGGAAAGGCTTGGCGAAAACGAAGAAAGACCTCATTGCAAACATCTACCCGCGGAGAAGTCACAGCAATTTTCTTACCTTTCTCCAAAAGACTCTTTAAAAGCGGAAAAAGAATCTCTGTTTTCCCCGCACCAGTGACTGCCCAAAGTAGAAAGGAACGCCTCTTAAGCTGATCCTCAAGTAAGCCATCAGCAATTTTCTGCTGCGCAGTTGAAAGTTTTCCCGACCACGTGAGAACCACCTTTCTCGGAACGGCATTTTTAATAGGAAAGAAATACAGTGAACTATTACTATCCACACGTCCCAAGGTCAAGCAAGACGGACAATAAAAAAATCCTGCGGGTACCTTTTCTTGAGAGACTTCACCACATCGCTGACACACCCAGTCCTTATCAATCTGCACCATTGCAGGAATTTTTTCAGCTTGAGTCAGATCAATCTTAGGGTAAAATGTACGCCACTCCTCTAATAATAAGCGCTGACCTGTTATTTCCATTCGTCTCCCCCTCTTTTTCAGAAAGATACGCAAACGACTCTAAGTTTTTTTGATTTTGAAACATCTTTTGGTCTTAGAAAAACAAAAAAAGCGCAGCAATGACTTGCCGCACTTTTTCTCTGGCTGTTTTTCATAAAAAGCTAAATTAACCAACTTGATTTTACTAATTTATTAAAAACCACGTATTCCTTGCCGAGATTTACCTGTACTACTTCATAATTCGCATTCAACCAACCATATGCACCTTTTTCCGGATAGCGATAATCATTCGCCCACCAATCTGGGTCTTGGCGCGCGGTATGAGGTAATCCGCTGCGAGGAAACAACAGCTCGTCAAATTGTGTAAAGGTCAACGTGACTTGTGAGCCATTATTATTTTTTAAATAATGCGTAATGCTGTCATATTTTTTTGCACGTGTCATGCTCATCCCTCACCTTCAAACAAAAATCATACAGACAAAACAGCCTTTAGTTGAAACCTCTCCCGCTTTTCTTCTATACTAGAATAGAGAAAACTAAAGTGAGGCAAAAACATGCTGCAAAAATATCGAACCATAAAAGAAGACAACCAACACGAAGTCGAGATTAAAAAATCGAGATTTATTTGCTTCTTAAAACGCATTGAAACTGAAGAAGAAGCAAAAGCGTTCATTCAACAAATAAAAAAAGAACATTGGAAGGCAAATCATAATTGCAGCGCTTTTGTCCTAGGAGATCATCATGAGATTCAGCGCTCTTCAGACGATGGAGAACCCAGCGGGACTGCCGGTGTTCCAATGCTAGAGGTATTGAAAAAAAATGATCTAATCAATGTCTGTGCTGTTGTCACTCGTTATTTTGGTGGAACAAAGCTTGGCGCTGGCGGATTGATCCGTGCTTATTCTGGCTCAGTTGCTCAAGCAATTGTCCATACAGGGATTGTTGAGGGCAGACTGCAGCAAGAAGTCTTCGTCCAGCTTGACTACTCGAATTGGGGAAAGATGGAGAATTTTATTGCCAGCGAGAATCTTGCTGTCAAAGATACTCAATTCACCGATCGAGTTGTTGTCACCTGTATGGTAGATGAGAATCAAGTTGATGATTTCGAAGCTCAGGTTACTGATTTGCTGAATGGTCAAGTGAGCTTTACTACTGGCGAAGTCACTTATCATGAGCAAATAATCCAAGAGGCATAGCCGCTTGGATTATTTTTCTAAATAAAACTCAAAGCGACTGCCAACATATTGCGTGCGGACATATTCAAATGGTTCCCCATCCGCTAGATATGAAATTTGACGTAAACGCAAGATCGCGTCACCACGTTTTACTGCCAAATATTCAGCTATTTGTTCTGAAGCTAATGTTGCTGATACCGTCTGATTGGCACGACCGATTTCAAAACCTTTTTCTTGCAAACTATGATAGAACGATTCCGTGATTTCTTCTTTGCTAAAACCTTCAATTAATTTAGCGGGGATACTCGCCACTTCAAAACAGATTGGCAGGTCATCCGCGTAACGAATCCGTTCCATTCGTAACACTTGTTCGCCTTTTTCTAAACCTAATTTTTCCGCTTCGCTAGAGCTTGCCCGTGAGTGAAAAAAGGAGATCGTTTTGCTAGAGGGAATTTTTCCCTGCGATTCCATAATATCGGTAAAACTTGTCGTTCCAGTCATCTTTTCCTGAACTTTACGACTGGCTACATAAGTTCCTGAACCAATTTTCCGTTCCAGTATTCCTTCATCAGAAAGTGTTTGGATTGCCTGACGTAGAGTCATTCGACTTACGCCAAACCTCAAAGACAATTCCCGTTCAGAAGGTAGACGTGCACCGACCTTCCATACACCGTTTTCAATTTCATGCTTTAGCTGATCATGTATTTGAATATAAACTGGCACTTGATTTGCCATGGCCATCACCCCATTCAAATTATCTATTCTTATTATAACTGGTATATACCTAATGTACAACAATAATCCTTTTTTATCTCATGTTTGATTTCTGCTTTTTTACGGATCATTTTAAAGTATTTTTTTGAATCTCCGGTAGTTAAAATAACCTTCATTAAATGTCTGCCAGTTTGAATCAATCTGTTCTTACCAATAGAACTAACGACTAGCAGCTAGTTCATTGGTTAGGATTCATTTCTTTCCTGACCGCAAAAAATTGTCTTTATTTCGTGCGTATACGATTTTTTATTCGTGCTAACGTACGAATAAAAATTACAAAAAGAGTAGACCTTTTTTAATTGGTCTACTCTTTCAATCAACTTTTAACTTCTTCCTTTAATTGTTTATTGGCCGTTGCCATCATCAAACGAATCCGATTTAATTGGTTTACAATCGAAACACCAGGATCATAATCGATCGCAGCAATATTTGATTTAGGGTATTGGTGGCGCAATTCTTTAATGACACCTTTACCAACTACGTGATTGGGTAAACAACCAAATGGCTGCATACAGACAATATTGTTTACACCGGTTTTCAACAGATCAATCATTTCACCAGTCAAGAACCAGCCTTCACCTGTGTGATTACCGATTGAAAGAATTTTGCTGGCATCTTCAGCCAATTGGTAGATAGAATGAATCCCGGTAAAGCGCTCAGAGGCACGTAAGGCTTTATCCATTGGTTTTTCTACAACTTCAATCAATTTGATCGCCATTTCGGCCAGATTTTTATTTTTCTTCGGCATCCCCATATTGTCGTATTTCCAAATCTGATTATATAAAGAATAGTTCATAAAGCCGATCAAATCCGGAACAACCGCTTCAGCGCCTTCTGCTTCTAACAAGCGAACAATGTCATTATTGGCTGTTGGTGAGTATTTCACCAATATTTCACCGACGACACCGACCTTCGGCTTAACTTCATTTGAAATTGGAACTGTATCAAAATCCTTGATGATTTTTTTCATGTTGCGATTGAACTGCGTCAATGAGCCATTTCGAACATTTCCTTCGACTTTCTTCAACCATTCTTCATGCAAAGCATCAATCTGCCCTTTTTCTAATTCATATGGACGTGTGCGATAAACCACGCGTTCAAACAAATCGCCATAAAGAATCGCTACGACGATACGCTTCAGCATCGGCAATGTATATTTAAAGCCAGGGTTGCTTTCTACCCCTTTATTTCCAAGTGAGACGGAAACAACTGGAACCTGCGGGAAGCCAGCATCGTTCAAGGCTTTACGCAATAATGGAATGTAGTTCGTCGCCCGACAGCCGCCTCCGGTTTGACTCATCATCACACTTGTATTATTTAAATCATATTTGCCGCTTTGTAAGGCTTCAACTAATTGACCAATCGAGATGATTGCTGGGTAGCAAGAATCATTGTTAACAAATTTCAGGCCCACATTGATGGCCTCACGATCCATTGCTGGTAAGCACACTACATTGTATCCTGATGCTTCTAAAGCAATATCAAACAAGCCTGATTGATGGATTGGGCTAAGCATCGGTAATAATAGTGTATGTTTCTTACGCATTTCTTTCGTGAAGACAATTTTTTCTGGTTCTTCAAAGCGTTTCGTTGGTTCGAAATTCGATTTATCTCGTTCATTGACTGCTGCCTTTAATGAACGCAAACGAATTCTGATAGCTCCTAAGTTCGAACCTTCGTCAATTTTCAGGACGGTATAAATCTTGCCATACTGATCCATGATTTCTTCGACTTGATCCGTGGTTACTGCGTCAAGACCGCAACCAAATGAATTCAATTGTACCAGCTCTAGATTTTTCGATTTTGCTACCACACGTGCGGCTGCATATAAACGAGAATGATACACCCACTGATTAACAACACGAAGGTTGCCGACATCACTCAAGTGGGACACACTATCTTCCGTCAACACATGGAAGCCTTCTTGGGTGATCACTTCTGCAATCCCATGATTGATCTCAGGGTCCAAATGATACGGACGTCCAGAAAGAACTACGCCCCGTTCCCCCTTTTGATTGAGCATCAGCAAAGTCTCTTCGCCTTTTTGACGAATGTCTTCTTTGAATACTTCTAATTCTTTATAAGCATGATGCAAAGCGCTATTGATTTCATCTTGTGTAATACCTAGATCTTTGAAGCAACGTCCTAAAACTTTAGCGACAGAGGCCTCATTGGCTAAGTTCAAGTACGGGTTGCGATAATCTACTTTCCCTTCACGAATATCATCGACATTGTTGCGGATAACATCAGGATAGCTTTGGACGATTGGACAATTAAAATGATTATCCGCTTCCTTTGATTCTTCTCGCTCAAATACTACACCTGGGTAGAAAATCATCGGCACGCCACTATCAATCAAAGCTTGAATGTGTCCGTGAGCGATTTTCGCTGGGTAGCAGGCCGTATCACTTGGAATAGTTTCCATTCCTTGTTCATATAATTCTTTGTTTGAACGCGGCGATAATTTCACTCGGAAGCCTAAATCACTGAAGAAAGTATGCCACAAGGGATAATTTTCGTACATGTTCAAGACGCGGGGAATACCGATTTCACCGCGAATGGCTTCTTTTTTCCGGAGCGGACGATATTTGAATAAACGGCGATATTTGTAATCGACAAGATTGACTTTCTTATCTTCTCGCTTAATCTTGATTCGTGCTCCACGTTCACAACGATTTCCAGTAATAAACTGACGTCCGTCTGAGAACAACGTGACTGTCAGCATGCAATTATTTTCACATAAACCACAGTGAGTAAATTCTTTTTCAGCGGTGAAGGTGTCAATTTCTGCTAAAGAGAGAGTTTCAGTTTTTTCTCCGACTTCGTAATTTTCTAAAGCGATCAAAGCCGCACCAAATGCTCCCATTAGACCAGCGATCGACGGACGAACAACCTCACGCCCCGTGACCATTTCAAAAGCACGCAAGACTGCTTCGTTGTAGAAGGTTCCACCCTGACAGACAATTTTTTCGCCAAGCTCTTCTGGACGACGAACCTTGATTACTTTGTAAATCGCATTTTTAATAACGGAATAAGACAAGCCCGCAGAAATATCACCGACAGAGGCGCCTTCTTTTTGGACCTGCTTTACTTTAGAGTTCATAAATACGGTACAACGTGATCCTAGATCAACAGGAGCCTTTGATTTCAATGCTGCCTTCGCAAAATCTTCGACATTGTAATTCAATGATTTGGCAAATGTCTCAATAAATGAGCCGCAGCCAGATGAACAAGCTTCATTTAATTGAATAGAGGACAACGCGCCATCCTTGATCGTCATCGCCTTCATGTCCTGTCCGCCAATGTCCAAGATGAAATCAACACCTGGTTGAAAATGATTGGCAGCCTTGTAATGGGCCATAGTTTCCACTTCACCGATATCGACCTTCAACGCATTTTTGATCAATTGCTCGCCGTAGCCGGTTACTGCCGCTTTCCCGATAAAGACATTCTCAGGCAATTTTCTATACAAGTCCTTCAGCACGGTCATCGTTGTTTCCAATGGTTGCCCTTGGTTATTCCCGTAAAATGAATACATCAAATTGCCGCTGTCATCAATCAAAGCCACTTTTGTCGTTGTTGATCCAGCATCAATCCCTAAAAAGGCCACCCCTTCATGATCAGACAAGCTCTTTTCTTGTGCTTGTGCTTGTCCGTGACGCATTCGAAAGTCGGCTAATTCTGCTTCTCCCTCAAATAATGGCTCTAATGTGTCTGACGGAGACAGATGTCCCTCTTCGGCTGTTGTTAGACGATGCAGCAAGTCTTTCAACGTGGTTACTTCTGCTTCCTCTGAATAAAAAGCCGCCCCCATCGCTACAAAGAGTTGAGGATTTTCTGGAAAGATGACATTTTCCGGCGCGATATTTAACGTTTCGATAAATCGTTGACGCAATTCAGACATGAAGAATAGCGGTCCACCTAGAAAAGCGATGTTTCCTTTTATTTTACGACCAGCTGCTAAACCAGCAATCGTTTGATTCACGACCGCTTGGAAAATACTCGCTGCAATATCTTCTTTTGCTGCTCCTTCATTAATAAGCGGCTGTACATCCGTTTTAGCAAAAACCCCACAGCGTGAAGCAATCGGATAAATTGTTTTATAATTTTTAGCCAGTTCATTGACTCCATTCGCATCTGTCTTCAATAAAACAGCCATTTGGTCAATGAATGCTCCCGTACCACCAGCGCAACTCCCATTCATGCGTTGTTCCAATGCGCCTTCAAAAAACGTGATTTTAGCGTCTTCTCCACCTAACTCAATGGCGACGTCTGTTTCAGGAATAACTTCCTCAACAGTACGAGTACACGCGATTACCTCTTGGACAAATGGAATCTCTAAAACATCTGCTAGACCCATCCCGCCGGACCCTGTAATGCTCATCGTCATTCCTTGAGTGTCAATCATTGATTCAGCTTCCCGCAACACACGTTCTGTGGCAGTTTTCACATCGGAAAAGTGACGTTCATACTTCGAAAATATGCTTTCATTTTGTTCATTTAAAATGACCAACTTGACGGTTGTAGAGCCAACATCAATCCCCGCTCGTAATGTCATGATTATTCCTACCTTCCATTTTTAACAACACATGTTGATTAACTTACAAAGTGTTTGTTATACTACTCACGTATATTCTAAAAACATTTCGAACGTTATGCAATACTCAAAACCGTTTCATCCGTGCGATAAGCAACAATCTTCCTGGATATGTTGTAAAAATGAAAGGATTTTACTATGGCAAAAAAAATCGACCTTCGGGTTAAACGAACCAATAAAATGATTATGGAGGCTTTTATTCATTTAGTAGAAGCAAAAGGCTATGATAATATCACCATTCAAGAGATCGCGGACGAAGCGATGATCAATCGTGCAACCTTTTATTCCCACTTTAAGGACAAGCAAGACCTCTATGATCAAATCTTTAAACAAGCAATCGATGCTTTTGCGGCTGTTCTTGACCCAGATCAGATTGTTCAAGGCAATCGTTTGAAGGTTCGGAAAATTGAAATGGTATTAAAAAATATCTATGAACAAATTCAAGCAAACCGGAAATTCTTCTTAACAATTATGGATGCCTCAGGGAATGAAATTCTGCGAAAAAAAGTCGCAGAGATTCTCAATGAAAAATACTCACATGTCTTCAAACGCCTAAAAATTACGGAGAATGACATTGAAGTTCCTTTAGATTTTATCATTGAATACATGACCTCGATTTTCGTTGGTACCCTGCACTGGTGGATTACTAGCGATACGACCATGAGCGCTGACAGCCTTTCGAAGCTGGTAATCAAATTAGTCGGCAATGGACACCTGACTATTTTAGGCATTGAAATAGACCATTAAAAAAAGAGTGCGACTCATAAGTGGTCAAGAAATAAGAAGGAGCTGATCCGAAAGTCTAAAAGACTTTTTGGTCAGCTCCTTCTCTGATTATTAATGATTTTTGGCTTTCCATTTAATCGTGTGGCGAGTCGGCCGAACCGTGCGCACGCGTGGAACTTGTCCTTTTTCCTTTGTTACTTCTATTGAACTCTCTTTGATTGTACTGTAAATTTTTGTTACCGTATCTGTCAGCATTTCTTTCATTTCTTCAACTTTATTCATAAGTACAGACTCCCTTCAGATTCAAAATATAAATCACTACTGCTCTCTTTCTACTATAAATGGTAGCGTATATCGTAATTCCCATCAAGTGAGAGCTCTTTGCAAAATTAACAGGCTGATTTAGAAAGCTTGATTTATCAAGACTCTACGCAAAGTAGAATCACTTTTTCAACAGATTTTATACCTTTTTCTCTGTCAATCCGCTATGCTTAACTTATCAATCAGAAAGAGGAAATCAAATGGGAAATTTTTTAGGGAAACAATTAAGAAACTATCGACAACGAAATGAGCTTACGCAAAAACAATTAGCGAATATTTTATATGTATCTGATCGAACGGTTTCCAAATGGGAACGCGGGGCTGGGTACCCTGATATCGATACTTTAAAACGTATTGCACAATTATTAGATCTCTCGTTAGACAATTTATTAAACGAACGAGAGCCAGAACTATATTTTGAATATCGATCAACGACTCTTTTGTTTACACTGCCTTTACTGCACATCGTCATTCCAAATCTTTCAGAGCTGCTGTGGCACAATCGCCAATTTGCGATTAGTACGCTACGGCATAAAAAGCAATTGATTCCGACTGCACATGGAATTGTCAGTATTGGCTTTTTCTCTTCAGGCTTGTTGTCATTAGGAATTTTTTCAAGGGGGATCATTTCCATCGGTCTATTATCGCTAGGATGTTTTTCAGCCGGTATCTTAACATTAGGATTATTCTCTGCCGGAAACCTTGCTTTAGGAGTCATCGCGTTGGGGAATCTTGCCATCGGATTACTTACCTTTGGAAACTTAGTTGTTGGTGGATTCAGTTTAGGAAATATTGCGATAGGCTACCTTGCCATCGGCAATAAAGCACTCGGTACCTATACGAGCATCCTACCTGCACATAGCGATCTGTCAGAAATATCTCAGGCACTCACAGATATGCAGCCGCATGTTCCTGAAGCGATTCGACAAATACTTATTAATCCATTTTTATCAATTGCTAATTCTTCGCTATTTCCTTATGCCACATTGTCCTTTGCACTCTTTTTAATCTTTCTGCTCAGTCTAGTGTGCTTTTGGGGACTTCAAAAAATCCGTCGAAATACCATCAATCATTGACACTAAAAGAACCAGTGTTCATTCCACTGGTTCTTTTGATATTTTGTTATATAAAATAAAAAAAGTGAGCTGCACCTGCAACTCACTTGACTACTGGGGTAGCTGGATTCGAACCAACGCATGAGGGAGTCAAAGTCCCTTGCCTTACCGCTTGGCTATACCCCAATGGTGGAGGAGAGTGGATTCGAACCACTGAACCCTAAGGAACGGATTTACAGTCCGTCGCGTTTAGCCACTTCGCTACTCCTCCAGCTAGGTTTTTTTATTATTTAAAAACCCGACTCAGTTATAATACCTAATCTTCAAAAAAAAAGCAAGTACTTTTTCAAAAATTATTCATGTAAATTCCAGTTGCGTATCAGGGCTTCAATTCCATCATCTAATGTCTTGAAGCTTCCCAGTAAATGCCCGTCGTTATAGGCTTGGAAACTTTTATTTTCAGGAATAATTTCGCCGATCGTTTTCTTTCCGATCACTAATTGTGTCACGGTTTGCTTTTCTCCATCAATTAGACGTTCTTCTTCTTTAACCTGAACTTGGATATCTTTGTTCTTTTTAGACATATCTTTCCCTCCGTCTTAAATAGTTTATCATACTACGAAAGAAAAGGACAACTGAGTGGTCAGTTGTCCTTAAAGTTATGGTTGAGTGATCGCTGCCCGCAATACTTCGTAACCATTATCAGTGAGAAGTTGTTTGATTTTTTCTGTCTCTTTGCTGGCTAATTGAATTTCGACAATTGTTGCGGTTGCTTGATGATCTACAATGACTGTTAGAATACTGAAGTCATTGTCCGCTAAAATTTTCGCGACTCTAGCTAATACCCCTTTTTTATCCTCAAGGATTTTCAGTTGAACATGTGTACCGCCTTCGTGATAACCGGTAAGCTTTAGGAAGGCATCAAAAATATCATTATTGGTGATGATCCCGACCAACTTCTCATCGTCTAATACTGGCAATACGTTGATTCTATTTTGACGCATCAAATAGATACCATCTTCTAATTCCGCGTCAGGAGCCACGGTTTTAACATCCTTGATCATTACATCCGCCACAACCGTTTTATTCAATAGATAATTTACTTCATGAACGCTCAAGCTCGTTGCCTTTGAAGGTAAGGCTTCTTGAATTGTTCCTTCTGTAATCAATCCGACCAATTTATCGTTATCAATAACCGGTAAGCGATGGATATCATATTTTTTCATCAAATCAACGGCATCAAAAATTTTGGTTTTCGGTGTAACCGTCACTAAGTCTTTTGTCATAAAATCTTTTACACTCATGTTTTACCCTCCTAGATAAGCTTTCTTCACTTCTTCACTTTCTAGCAATTCTTGACCAGTTCCTGACAAGACCACTTTTCCAGTCTCCAGCACGTAACCGCGGTCGGCAATGGATAGAGCCATTTTTGCATTTTGTTCAATCAATAAAACGGTCGTTCCTTGTTTTTGAATCTCTTGAATGATATTAAAAATTTCTTGAATAAAAATTGGTGCTAACCCCATTGAAGGCTCATCTAAAAGCAATAGACGTGGTTTAGACATTAACGCTCGGCCCATCGCTAACATTTGTTGTTCCCCGCCAGATAATGTTGAAGCGTCTTGATTTAATCGCTCCTTCAAAATCGGGAATTTTTCATAGACGTGTTCATAATCCTGTGGAATTTCGCCATCCTTGCGCAAATAAGCACCCATTTCTAAGTTTTCCAAGACCGTCAATCCTGGGAAAACATGCCGTCCTTCAGGCACTTGCGATATCCCTTGAGCCACAATTTTTCTAGGCGCTTTCTTTTGAATCGGTGCGCCTTCAAACGTAATCGTCCCTTTAGATGGCTGATTCAATCCAGAAATCGTCCGTAAAATCGTTGTCTTTCCTGCTCCATTTGCCCCGATCAACGAAACAATTTCACCTTGATTGACTTCAAAACTAACATCACGTACCGCTTGGATCATGCCGTAATGCACCGAAAGATTTTCAATTTTCAGCATTATAGCTCACCTCCAAGATAGGCTTTGATAACTTCTGGATTATTTTTGATTTCTTCTGGTTTACCTTCAGCTAAAATACGACCGTATTCTAACACATAGATTCGCTCACAAACATCCATGACTAGACTCATATCATGTTCGATTAACAGGATTGTGATTTGAAAATCCTTTTGGATCTTGCGAATCAATAAGGTAAGTGCTGCAGTTTCTTGCGGATTCATTCCGGCTGCCGGCTCATCTAAGAAAAGAATTTTTGGTTTAGTCGCAAGCGCTCGGACAATCTCTAAACGACGCTGCTCACCATATGGCAAGTTACGTGCTAGATTCTCTGCTTTATCCTGCAAATCAAAAATCGTTAATAATTTCAACGCTTCTTCTTTTAATTTTTCTTCTTTATTATAGAAGGTCGGTAAGCGTAGCACACTAGAGAAAAAGCCTTCTTTATTTTTGCTGTTCATAGCAATCAAGACATTATCCAAAACAGTCAGATCTTTAAACAAACGAATATTTTGAAAGGTCCGACTCAGACCTAAATCAGCAATCGCATAAGGTTTTTGCCCATTCAATCGATGACTCTTCCCATCGACCTCCAGTAACACATCCCCTTCGCTTGGATCATAAACACCAGTGATTAGATTAAATAACGTTGTTTTCCCTGCACCATTCGGACCAATCAAGCCCACCAGTTGATTCTCTTCTAATGCGATATTGACATTGGAGACCGCCGCCAAACCGCCAAAGTTTTTGGTTAAATCTTTAATTTCCAACAGAGGCATTTTGGTCATCTCCTTTTTTAAACTTAGTTAGAATTTTCTTCACAGATAGCTCTTTTGTGCCTAGTAACCCGCCTGGTTTAAAGATCATCAAGATAATCAATGCCAACGCGTAAATGATCATCCGCAATGTTCCAAAATCCTGAAGATACATATTGATAATCCCTAAAAGAATTGCCGCAATAAAGGTTCCCGTCACACTGCCGATTCCGCCCAATACGACCAGAATCAAAATATCGACTGATTTAGTAAAAGCAAAATCTTTCGGAGCGATTGATTGTAAATATCCTGCATACAGTGAACCAGCAATACTAGCGGTCATAGCACCAAAGGTAAAGGCCATTACTTTATACTTTGTTGTATTAACGCCCATCGCCTCAGCAGCGATCTCATCTTCACGAATCGCCATCGTCGCACGACCAGCACCTGAACGAATATAGTTAACGATAAATAATGTAGTAATCGCCATAAATCCATAAACCATTTGCCAATCGACAAAAGGCTCAATTCCAAACAAACCAGAAGGCCCGTTGGTGATCTCCTTAAAATTGATTAAGAGAATACGAATGATCTCTGCTACACCCAGCGTGGCAATAGCTAAATAGTCGCCACTTAAACGCAGGGTTGGAATACCCACTCCTACAGCGACGATTCCTGCTATAAGAACACCGACTGCCATCCCTAAGAAAAACCCACCATAAGTTGGGGTATTCATCGAAATAAGAGCCGCCGCATAAGCACCGATCGCCATAAAACCAGCATGTCCTAGTGAAAACTGACCGGAAAATCCAATAATCAAATTCAGACCTACCGCCAAAATTACATTGATCCCTATTTGTACCAAAATATTATCTAAAAACAGATTGACCATCCCAGCTGAATAAGCAATGTACAATACTGCATATCCAAGCACGATCAAGGCTAGCCAAATCAAATTATATTTCAAATTCTTTTTCATTTGACTCACCTACACTTTCTCTTTCACATGTTTGCCTAAAATACCGGCAGGACGAACCAATAAAATCAAAATCAATACGGCATAAACCACCGCATCTTTGAAATCAGAAAAACCTAATGCTGTCGTAATCGTTTCGATCAAACCTATGACAAATCCGCCAATAGCCGCTCCGGGAATAATTCCGATTCCGCCTAAAACTGCGGCGATAAAGGATTTAAGACCAGGTATGTAGCCCATCATCGGATCAATCGAGTTGTAATACAGACCGATCATCATTCCGCCTGCTGCAGCTAGCGCTGATCCCAAAGCAAAGGTAAATGAGATGGTCCGATTCACATCAATCCCCATCAACTGCGCCGCATCCGTATCGACACTTACAGCACGCATTGCTTTACCCATCTTAGTTTTCTGAACAATCAGGTTTAACGCGATCATCAAGAATAATGACAATCCTAATATCAATAACTGAATATTTGTAACCCTCAAGAAGCCAATATTAAAGACCTGCATTTTAATTACCTGCGGAAACGGTCTTGTCGTTGAACTGAAAAAATAAATCATTGTGTTCTGTAATAGATACGAAACACCGATCGCTGTAATCAAAGCCGCGATTCGTGTTGAATTTCTTAACGGTCGGTATGCTAAGAATTCAATCAGGACACCTAAAATTGCACTCCCTGCCATTGATAAAACCAAAGCTGGGAAAAAGCCCATATTAAATTGATTGATCAGAAAGTAGCCAATAAATGAGCCGATCATGTAAATCTCTCCATGGGCAAAGTTGATCAATTTAATAATTCCATAAACCATAGTGTAGCCCAATGCCATTAATGCATAAACACTACCCAGAAAAAGCCCATTGACGATTTGCTGAATAAATACTTCCATCTTTATCACATCACTTTTCAAAAATAGTTTGGACGATTCATAGCCCTAATTCTTAAAAGGGAGTGTGCCAAATACCATTGGCACACCCCCTTGCCTGCTTTTTCCGAGTAATTAAGGATTTACGGTTTCAGCAGAAGTTTCTTTTCCATCTGTTAGACCAAGAACAACCGCTGATTTTACTGGATTGTGTTCTTTGTCCATTGTGATTTTTCCTGTAACACCCTCGAAATCTTTCAAGTTCGCTAAGCCTTTGTTGATTGCCTCTGGTGTAGCTTTTCCTTCGTCTTCAATTGCTTGTTTAATCATATAAACAGAATCATAAGCCAAAGCGTTAAACGAAGATGGCTGCTTGCCATATTTCTTCTCAAAAGCTGCTACAAATGGCTCAACCTTATCCGTTGCTGGAGCTTTGGTTGAGAAGTGACCTGTATAGTATACGTTTTTCACATTGCTGGCACCGGCTGTTTCAATCAGTTTTTCATCTCCAAAGCCGTCAGCCCCGATGATAGGCTGTTCAATTCCCATTTCACGTGCTTGCTTGATAATTAAACCAGCTTCTGTGTAATAGCCTGGAATGTAGATAACGTTAAAATCTTTGTCTTTGATTTTAGTCAACATTGCTTGGAAATCTTTATCTCCTGCAGTAAAGTTTTCTTCTGCAACAATTTCACCTTTATAGGTTTCTTTAAAAGCCTTCTTCAAGCCACTTGCATAGTCACTTGAATTATCGCCTAAAATAACGGCTTTATCGGCCTTTAGATTTTCATCTGCATATTTGGCTAAAACAATTCCTTGGAAACTATCTTGGAAACAAGATCGGAAAATATAATCTTGTACTTTTCCTTTTTGAACAGTAATCGCATCATCTGTTCCTGATGGTGTTACTGCTGGAGTCTTTGCTTTGGTTAAATTTGGCAATGTCGCTTTTGTCGCACCAGAGGTAGCCGGTCCAACGATTGCAACTACTTCATCTTTAGTCGTCAAATTTGCTGCAACAGAAGCTGCTTCATTATTATCAGACTTATTGTCTTTTGAAACGTATTCGATTTTCTTGCCGTCAATCCCGCCATCTTTATTAATCTCTTCGACTGCTAATTTGACACCTTCGTTTTCCGCTTCGCCGTAAGCCGCTACTGCTCCAGATAACTCGAAGTTTCCGCCAATTTTAATCGTCTTAGCATCGTCACTGCCGCCACTATCGCTCGCTTTAGGCGATCCACATGCACCTAGTAAAAACAATCCTGCTGCCATTACAGCTACTGTTCTTTTTTTCATCCCGTTACCCCCTGATAAAATAATGATAATTCGTTAAGATAATAAAGAATATATAGGAAAAATCTCTCACTGTCAATTAAATTTTCTGAATATTTTAATAATTCAGCAATACTCAAACAATTTATAGCGCTTACAACTGCTTGCTGAATCTTTCAAATAACGAAAAAAGAAATCACATTAACTGATAAACAGTCAATGAGATTTCTTTAAAATAACTTTGTTTATTTGTTTTCTGCATCTGCCACCAATTGATAAAGCAACAGATTTATGGAGAAAAGGATTTTGATTTTTCTATTATTAACGTCGATTTATCGACAAAAGGAGAAAAATGAGGAAGCTTTCTCTAATCTATAGAATAACTCCGCAAAAAGTTTTGCTCTTCTTTCTCTTAGTTAAATATTGACGATTTAAAAATCCTTTTTGCTTCTAAGCCTTTTTATGTAGTTTTTCATAATCTGGTTCCTCTTGATCAATCAGGTTTTTACGTAAGGAAAATTTGGTGGGCACATAATCAAAACCAGCTTTCGCAAATGGATGACAACGTAAAATCCGTGAAATCCCCATTAGAAAACCCTTGAAGGCACCGTGAACCTGTATTGCCTTAATCATATAGCTGGAGCATGTCGGATAATAACGACAGGACGGCTGCGTCAGCGGTGAAATAAACCGTTGATAACCACGAACCAAACCAATTAAACCTTTGCTAATAATATTCATTCCTACACCTCAAAACAATTCTTGGTAATCAATCAGCTCCATACTATTTTACTGTTCTTACAAAATAAAGCAAGAAACGTATTTCGTTGGTCATCAAAATTTAAACTTCATGATGAACAATAATTCTGTAATCCCAATCACGTGATAATTTCAATAAAAAAGAGACTGCACCAAGAACTTGGCTACAATCCCTTCTGAATAATCAAAATCAGATTTTTATCACGAATACTAATGAACAAACTCTAAAATATGACGCCAAACATCTGGCATAAGCACTTTAAATGGATTTCCGCCGCCCATTGCACCATAACCAATCATACTGCCGACGATAAATAATAAAACACCTGCAAGTAGGATCGCTACAATACGAATTAAGCTACGTAAGATATGTTCTCCAGAACTCATAGATCCACTCCTTATTCATACGTAATGGATTAATTTTACTGACTCAGCTAATATCCTGCGAAAAGAGGAACTGAAATCCTTAAACTAAGACAGTTGCAGCATCCGTTGCTTTTCTGCTTTCAGTATCCACACGTTCGACATCCGCACCTAATTGCTGCAGCTTTTTATGGAATTGATAGTATCCACGGTCTAAATATTTCAAGTTACGTACACGTGTTATACCATTTGCACGTAATCCAGCTAAAACTAATGCAGCAGCTGCGCGTAAATCAGTTGCATACACTTCTGCCCCTTGCAGCTGTGAAGCACCTTTAATCAATGCAACGTTGTTGTCGATTTTGACTTGTGCATTCATTCTACGCATTTCTTCTAGATGTTGGAAACGATTTTCAAACACTGTTTCAGTCGTTGTACTGACCCCATCAGCAACTAATTGAATAGCTGTCATTTGAGCTTGCATATCTGTTGGGAACCCAGGATGAGGCATCGTTTTAATATCTGTCGCCTTCAATGCTTTAGGACCGATTACACGCAAACCATCATTTTCTTCGGTAATCTTAACACCCATTTCGATCAGTTTAGAAATCAAAGGACGGTTGTGTTCAGGGATTGCCCCATCAATCAACACATTTCCTTCAGTCATCGCTGCGGCAACCATGAAGGTTCCAGCTTCAATCCGATCTTGCACAATTGGATGAGATACAGCATGTAAATGGTCAACACCTTCAATACGCATTGTTTCAGTACCAGCACCATGAATGCTAGCGCCCATTTTATTTAAGAAATTTGCTAAATCAACAATTTCAGGTTCACGCGCAACGTTTTCGATCACGGTTGTACCTTTTGCTTTAACAGCCGCCATCATAATATTTTGTGTTGCGCCAACACTTGGGAAATCCAAATAAATTGTATCTCCAACTAATTCATCCGCAATAGCTTCAATATAGCCATTTTTTTGAATGATTTTGGCACCCAACGCTTGGAATCCTTTTAAATGCAGATCAATTGGACGTTTGCCAATTGCACAGCCGCCGGGCATTGCAACTTTAGCATGACCATTGCGAGCCAATAGCGGACCCATTACGACAATTGATGCGCGCATCTTACTTACGTATTCATAAGGAGCTTCCACGTTTAATTGACGTGTTGCATTCACCTTAATTTCTTTAGCCTCTTCATTAAATTCAACATCTGTATTTAAATAACGAATCACTTGATTCATGGTAAAGACATCAGATAAAATCGGAACATTACTCAAAGTGGATGTTCCTTCTTCAGCTAATAATGTCGCAGCTAAAATTGGTAGCACAGCATTTTTTGCACCTTCGATATGTACTGTTCCTTCTAATTGTTTACCACCACGAACGATGATCTCTTCCATTGTATTCCCTCCAAAAAATGCTAGTCGATTATTTCGTATATGTACCTTACTTAATTAAATGTCAAAAAGATATTTTTGCACAAAAGAATGATTTCTAAGAAAAATGTACTGCAAGTAAAGCCGATTGCGATTGCCAGCATCAAAATTGCCAGACGAACCTGCGTTTCTTTAAATGCTTTAAAAAGATTCTCTATTCGTAACGATCTCAAAGCCCAGAAAGCCAGGTAGATAAAGGAAAAATGCGAGACAATTCTAACGATTGCATCAATTCCATATACTTGCATAACTTCGTTCCTTTCAAAAAAATCAACAGTTGGATTATATCACAGATTCAGGTAAAGAAGAATACTTTGAATGCTCAAAGAACTATACAGAAACTTTTAAAAAACTTAATGTTTATTTTTCTCTTTCGATCCGATCAAAAATAAATCTTTTTCCCCCTAGAAAGTCTTTTTAAAAATCATTTACACATTTTTCCGCAATCTTCTAATAATCGACCTATTTTTGATAATAGTTTTTATTCCGTTTTTCGATTGAAGATTAAAATGACAGATTTTTTAAAACTTCTTCTCGCCTATATCCGTCCGCAAAATTTATTCAAGGGGACAGTTCTATTACTCTTTGCCATCTCTTATTTACTGTCTTGATTATGCTATTGACCTTTTGTCTTTGCTTGCGTCCTAGTTACCATTTTATCGCAACAAATTTCTGTACTATTTCTTTTCACTTTATTACTGACTTCAGCTTTTAATTCATTTCGATGGGCGTCGAGCTTTCTCTTAAAACAATTAGTTAATGAAGTGTTTTATTAAAACTTTTTATTATACACCATTTTTATCCGCTTTGTAAAATCGCAATTTGACACTTACCCCACCTAATTTGACCTGTTTTTATGCAAAAATAAGGGTTTTTACCTAAAAACAGGTCAATTTGAGGGGGGTAGCGGTTATTTTGCGATTCGCACTTTTTTTAGAAATCGTTTATCTTTTAGACACCGGCCGGAACCAAAAAAATTTAGGAGGAAACAACCATGATTCAAACTATCGGCAATAAACTTCAAGTAGAAATCGATGCAGGCGGAGAAAAAACTAAGAAGATCACCTTTACAAATGTGATGGATGAGCCTAGCGAGGAAAAGGTCCTTGAACTGGGAGAAATTATGAAAGCCTTGTCAGTTGAAGGCAGTGAATTAGATGGCGTGATCCTAACCAGTCAATCACGCTACACCAAATAAATCATAGAAAGGAAGAAAAAAATGCTAAAACTCGTCGCAACCTTTAAAAACAGCTTAGGGAAGAATCACACCTGGAGCTTCAATGATCCCGATACTCAAAAGACCGACACAGAGATCAAAGGATTGTTGCAACGCATGACCGACGTCAAGCTTTGCCAAAAAGATGGCGCAGAACTTTTTCACACAGTCGAAACCGCGAAGTACGTCGAAACGATTGAAACAATTATTTTTTAAGTAAATCTTTTGAGGAGCAGCGGTGCTATCACCGCCCTCCTCTACGAATGAAAGGATGAGAATCAATGAATGTTATACAAACACTGTCGTTTCGGCAGTTATTCAACTTAAAAGCCAAAACACTCGAACAACGAATCACCAATTTCTACCATGAAACACAAAACAGCAGTGTCACGATTAAATATATTTTAGCCTTAAAAGTTCGCTGCCAATTGGGAGCGGCGGAGTTTGATCACTTTCTAAAGGATCTTGTCCGCGAAGTATTTATGCATACCAAAGCTACCCGCACTATGAAACGTCTCTTTTATTATTTTGAAGACTACTTTATGGCACCGGAATGGAAGACTTTGAAACTGAGAGTTTTTCCAGTAAAGAAATTCGGTGAAAAAGTCGTCTCTGTTGCTCGCTCCCTTATTTCATTTGTCCGACCAGAAGAAACTAGCGAACCTTGATGAAACCAACCTACGCAGATTAAACACTAAAAGAAAGGAAAAGAACAATGACCAAGGATTTAATTGCCACCTTTGGAAAAAGCGATGGCGGCACCCATAATTGGAAATACAGAGATCTTGATCCCAACTTAACGGCGCTACAGATTAAAGAAGCTTGCGAATTATTAACAAACCTAGACATTTGTACACAAAACGGCGTAAAACTATTTGATTCTGTGGTCACCGCCAAGGTCTTGACCCATAAGGAAACCCTGATATTTGATCCAGAACATGAGACGAGAGGTGTTCGTTACGATGGAAAGCCTGTTGAGGAAGCGGCCTGTGAAGAAGTCGGTTGCTGTGAAGTTGCGGAAAAACAGGAAGAAAAAGTCGCTTTGCCGACTCCGAAATCTTCCCTACTACCAGAAACACCACATGGTCGCTATTTTAAACAATTAAGCACGATTGAAACTTCAGAAAAAGCAGCGATTAAAGTAGAAAAAGAGACGCTTCCACAATCAAGCAATAACCATCTTAACGAACAGCAGCCAGTCGCTATGCCTTTAATGGAAGACGGGGCATCAAACCAAGACACGAAAGAACAAAATAGAGTTCTTCAATGGCTGCACAGAATCAGAAAGAAAAACAAAGAAGGTCCGCCTGATTCACAACGGGAATAAGCCTTTTCCCAATTAAATCCGTTCATTGACAACCACATACTGCGTAGAAAACGATAAAAAGACGATCTGGAAAATACTCGCTATAACAGCTCTTGTTTACCTGCATTTTGACAAAATAAAAAAATGCTGCAAAAGCTATATCAACTTTTGCAGCACTAAAAATTTGTATTCACAGGTTCCAGAAATTATTTCTGTCACAACCTGTAAAAGAATTAACGATGTTTCGAAACCTTGATTCGATTCATTGCACGGTGCAAAGCAACCTCCGCACGACTTAATTGGTCGGTATCTTGCTTTTCACGCGCTTCTTGAATTCTCGCTTCTGCACGTTGTTTTGCTCGTTCAGCACGAGACACATCAATATCACGTTCACGTTCAGCTGTATCAGCGATGATTGTCAACACGTTGTCACGAACTTCCATGATTCCACCGTTAACTGCAATCCAGTCCACGTGTGTATCAGAATCTGTTCGACGAACCCGAACTTCATCAATCGCAAGAGGTGCAATGATCGGTGCATGGTTTGGTAGAATACCGATTTCACCAGCAACCGTTTTAGCAACGACGATGGTGGCATTATGATCATAGACGTTGCCGTCTGGAGTAACAACGTTCACTTGCAGAACTTTGTTTTTTTCTTGTTCCATCGTGCACCTCTTTCTAGTAGCCTAAAGTTTTCGCTTTTTCGATAACGTCTTCGATGGTGCCGACACTACGGAAGGCATCTTCTGGAAGATCGTCGTATTTTCCTTCAAGGATTTCTTTAAAGCCTTCAACTGTTTTTTCAACTGGTACATAAGAACCAGGTTGACCAGTGAATTGCTCCGCTACATTAAAGTTTTGTGACAAGAAGAATTGAATTCGACGAGCACGAGATACGATGACTTTTTCTTGGTCAGACAATTCGTCCATCCCTAAAATAGCAATAATATCTTGTAATTCACGGTAACGTTGTAAGACACGTTGAACTTCTGTTGCTACACGATAATGTTCTTCACCAACGATTTCTGGTGCCAAGGCACTTGAAGATGAAGCCAATGGGTCAACCGCTGGATAAATCCCTTGTTCTGTCAATTTACGTTCCAAGTTTGTCGTGGCATCTAAATGGGCAAAAGCAGTCGCTGGTGCCGGGTCAGAATAGTCATCGGCTGGTACGTAAATGGCTTGGATTGAAGTGATCGAACCTTTTTTGGTTGAAGTGATTCGTTCTTGTAATTGCCCCATTTCAGTTGCCAAAGTTGGTTGATACCCAACGGCTGATGGCATACGTCCTAATAAGGCAGAAACTTCTGATCCGGCTTGAGTAAAGCGGAAGATGTTGTCAATAAACAGCAACACATCTTGCCCTTCTTCATCACGGAAGTATTCAGCTAATGTCAAACCAGTCAAGGCAACACGCATACGTGCACCAGGCGGCTCGTTCATTTGTCCGAACACCATGGCTGTTTTCTCAATAACGCCAGAGTCTTTCATTTCATAATAAAGGTCGTTCCCTTCACGAGTACGTTCCCCAACACCGGTAAACACTGAAATACCACCGTGTTCTTGGGCGATATTATGAATTAATTCTTGGATCAAAACGGTTTTACCAACACCGGCACCACCGAATAGTCCGACTTTCCCACCTTTTAAATAAGGGGCTAATAAGTCGATAACCTTGATCCCTGTTTCCAAAATCTCGTTACTTGTACTAAGGTCTTCAAAAGCAGGCGCCTTTTTATGAATGCCGCTTCTTTCTGCATCTTCTGGAAAAGGTGCTTCTTTATCAATCGTTTCACCTAATACGTTAAACACACGACCTAGAGTATCTTTACCTACAGGAACGGAGATTGATTTGCCAGTATCGACAACTTCCATTCCACGTTGCAATCCATCAGTAGCCTCCATAGCGATTGTGCGGATAACACCATCACCAAGTTCCAAAGCAACTTCAAGAACAACTTTTGTTTTATCTTTTTTGTAAACAATCAACGCATTGTTGATGTCTGGTAAGGATTGATCTAAAGAAAATTCCACGTCGACAACGGGACCAATAACTTGAACAATCTTGCCTGAACTCATGTTTTTTCCTCCAATCTTGAAATTATTCTAATGCGGAAGCCCCGCCGACAATTTCAGTAATCTCTTGGGTGATCGCCGCTTGACGTGCCCGGTTGTATGAAATGGTTAGATCATCAATGATCGCACCTGCATTATCTGTCGCTGTCTTCATCGCTGTCATCCCGGCTGCATGTTCTGCTGTCTTAGCATCAACGATCGCGCCATAAATCAAACTTTCAGCATATTGCGGAAGTAGTTGATCAAGGATGGCTTCTTTTGAAGGTTCAAACAAATATTCTTCACGATACGTTTGTGCTTCACTTGGGTCCAAGTCAGAGATCGGCAGCATTTTTTCTACTCGGAACTGACTGGATAGTGAATTAACGTGATGGTTATAACAAACATACAGTTCATCAAAGACCTGATTTTCATACATACTGGTCGTCATCGAAACGATTTTTCGTACTTCATCAAAGCTTGGTTGATCCGATAAATTGCGTAATTCATAGGCTAATTTAACGCCGCGAGCTTTGAAAAAGTCCGCTCCGGTTCCACCAATGGCTAACAAAACATACTCATCAGCAGAATCATGATCATCTTCGAGCATTGACATGGTTTGTTTTAAAATCGAGCTGTTATAGCCTCCCACCAAACCGCCATCAGAAGTAATCACGATATAACCAGTTTTTTTGACTGGACGATTCAATAACATGCTGTGATAATTGATGCCGCCTAATTCACGACCAGAGTTTGCTAACTCAGTTAATTCGCTCGCTGTTAAGTGCGTCAATACCTCACGTACTTTTGAAGCATAAAGTTGGAATTTCGCTGAGTAGGCTTCTGACTTCGTTAATTTAGATGCTGAGACCATTTGCATAGCGTTGGTGATTTGACTTGTTTTCTTCGTCGATGCAATCCGTGTTTTGATTTCATTTAAGGATGCCATGATCTTTTTTCACCTCGATTATGCTTTTTCTTGGTTAGCGGAAGAAGCGTCAAAAATATCTTTGAATTCTTGGATTGCTTCATCTAATTTATCTGTATCTGGCAATTCTTTCGTATCACGAATCGTCGCAAATAAATCTGAGTGATTCGTTTCCAGATATTCGAATAATTGCGCTTCAAAATCTAAAATACTATTGACTGGGATACTATCAAGTACGCCATGAGTCAAGGCATAAAGAATCACGACTTGTTTTTCAACAGGCAGTGGCGCATGTAATTTTTGTTTTAATACTTCAACCGTTCGACGTCCACGATTCAATTTGGCTTGTGTTGCTGCATCCAAATCTGAACCGAATTGAGTGAAAGCTTCTAATTCACGGTAGCTGGCCAAATCTAAACGAAGTGTTCCGGCAACCTTTTTCATTGCTTTAATTTGTGCTGAACCACCAACACGGGATACGGATAGACCGGCATCAACGGCTGGACGAATCCCCGCATAAAACAAATCATTTTCTAAAAAGATTTGTCCATCAGTGATTGAGATTACATTAGTAGGAATATAGGCTGAAATATCTCCTGCTTGTGTTTCTACGAATGGCAAGGCAGTCAATGAACCGCCGCCTAATTCATCTGAAAGTTTTGCCGCACGTTCCAATAGACGTGAGTGCAAATAAAAGACATCCCCTGGGTACGCTTCACGACCTGGCGGACGACGTAGTAATAATGACAGTTCACGGTAAGCAACGGCTTGTTTTGATAAATCATCAAAGACAACTAAAACGTGCTTGCCGTTGTACATGAATTCTTCACCCATCGCTGTTCCAGCGTAAGGCGCGATAAATAATAGCGGTGCAGGTTGAGAAGCGCCCGCTGTTACGACGATGGTATAATCCATTGCGCCAAATTTACGAAGTGTTTCTACTTGTGAACGAACCGTTGATTCCTTTTGTCCAATTGCAACATAGATACAGATCATATCTTGACCTTTTTGGTTAATGATCGTATCAATCGCGATGGACGTCTTACCCGTTTTACGGTCACCAATGATTAATTCACGTTGTCCACGTCCGATTGGTACTAGGGCGTCGATAGCCTTCAAGCCTGTTTGCATTGGTTCTGATACTGATTTACGTTGCATAACGCCGGGAGCCATTGCTTCGACTGGACGTGTGTTTGTTGTTTCAATTGGACCCATTCCATCAACTGGTTGACCAAGCGGGTTCACAACACGACCGATCATGTTTTCGCCAACTGGCACTTCCATGATCTTACCGGTACGTTTTACTTTGTCTCCTTCACGAATGGACTCAAATTCACCTAGCACGATGATACCGACATCATTGCTTTCTAAGTTTTGTGCCATTCCATAAGAGCCGTTAGAAAACTCTAAAAGTTCTCCACTCATTGCATTTTCTAAACCGTGGGCACGGGCGATCCCATCCCCAACGTAAGTGACTGTTCCGATTTCTTCCACAGACAACTTATTATCATAATTTTGAATCTGTTCTTTGATTAAAGCACTGATTTCTTCTGCTTTGATGGCCATTCATTTCACCTCTTCTTCTCTACTTTTTACTAAGTGCTGCTCGTAGACCATTTAATTGGCTGGCGAGGCTGCCGTCGATCACTTGATGATCGGCTTCAACAATGACACCGCCGAGAATTGATTCATCAACTATCGGGGTTAACGTGGCCTTCTGGTAGCCAAAAACATCAGCGACTTTTGCTTCAAGTTCATGTTTCTTTTCTTCAGAGAGTGGAACAGCCGTAGTGACTGTTCCGTGTGCGATTTTATTGCGTTCATCATAGCGACGTTCAAACTCGTCAATCATAAATGGCAGATCGTCACTACGATTATATTCAAATACTACTAATAGAAAATTTTTGACGATGCCGTCAAAACCGCCGGTGAAAGCATCCATAATAGCTTTCTTTTCAGCGCCTTCTAAACGAACATCCGTTAAAATATTTCCAAGATCGGGAATTTCTTTGCAGATTTCTCGAACAGTCAACAGCTCTTGATAAACGGTGTCGGCGGCTTTATTTTCGATCGCCAATTCAAACAAAGCTTTTCCATAGCGTTTACCAACAGTGTATTTATCAAGCTTCATGTTTCGTATTACCTAACTTATTCATATAGTCGTTGATCAAATCTTGATGAGCGTCTTGCGAAAGCTCCTTGCTCAAGATTTTTTCTGCGATTTGTAGAGAAAGTGTTGCCACATCATCCTTAACAGAAGTCAACGCGTTTTCACGTTCATCCTTAATTTCCGCTTGTGCGCGATCTTTCAGACGAGTCACTTCTTCTTTAGTATCTTTAATGATGTTTTGACGGCTTAGTTCGCCACTTTCTTTCGCATTTTTGATGATATCTGCCGCATCACTACGGGAACTTGCTAACTGAGTTTCGCGTTCTTTTTCTAACTCAGCAGCTTTGATCCGAGATTGTTCGGCAGAATCTAGATCATTGGCGATCTTATCTTCACGTTTTTTTAGAATGTCTTGAACGGCACCCCACGCGAATTTCTTTAATAGCGCCATTAGAATCACGAATGATAACGTAACGACGATTAAATTACCGAGCGTTGTATTGACAGCCTCAGCAATAACTAGATTCAGCATACTCGGTCTTCCTTTCTGTTCTTTCTCATGACAAAATCGTTATACGATTCTGCTGCTCATCTTTGGGACGAGTCTCAACAAAAAAGTCCTGATTTTTATTGGAAAACCATCAACATACCTAATACGACACCTAGAATTGGCACAGCTTCGATCAAACCAACACCGATAAACATGGTTGAACGAATTTGACCTGACATTTCTGGTTGGCGTGCCATTGATTCAATTGCTTTTGAGATTACTTGTCCGTTACCATAGCCAGCCCCAATTGCGGCTCCCATGATTGCGATTCCTGCACCGATAAAGTTCATAATAATTTTCCTCCTAAAAGTGTGTTAAATTTTTTTATTATTCTACCTCGATTTTATGACTGATATAAACCATAGATAGAGTAGTGAAAACAAACGCTTGGATACTACCGATAAATAGTGAGAATGCGATCCAAATCATTTCAAGCGGGATAGCAAATGGCAATGTCCACCATCCTGTGCTTGTCACCATGCTTGCAATCAATGAAAGCAATACTTCACCAGCGAAAATGTTACCGTATAGACGTAAGCCCAACGTAATAACATTTGTAAATTCTTCCATCAACTTAATAGGAAATAATCCTGCAGGTGTGAAAAAAGAATTTTTAATGTAGCTGCCTAGACCTAATTTTTCTGTACCTAGGTAATTGGCTAACACTAATACGAGTAAGGCCAATCCCATGGTTACAAAGGGGTTAGCAGTCGGGCTTTTCCAATAAGTCACTTCGTCACCTGTGACAATTTTTGTGACCAGCCCGATTTGGTTTGCTACAAAAATAAATAAGAACAACGTAAATGAGAACAAACTAAAATTTCTGACTTCTTTACGAGGCATGTTGTCGCCAACAATATTCGTAGTAAAATCAATGACCCACTCAATTGCGTTTTGCTTTCCTTTGGGCTTCAATGATAGGTTGCGGGTAAATGCAAAAACCAGCAAGAAGACAATCACACATGTCAAAATGATCATTGTCGTAACCGTACCATCGAACCATACGGGACCAATATGGAAAACCCAAGATTTTTCATCCAATTCAGTTCACCTCTCTTCCCAGCGACTCGCGTCAGCTCGTGGCTGCTTAGCGCTGCTCCTCAAAATACTATCGTATGTTACCACCAGAGAAAGAAAATTTCAAAGAATTTTCTTGAAATTTTTCGAATAACTCGCATTCTTTTTTTAAATAGTTATTTTATTTTGAGTTAAACGGCTCCAATCGTTAATTTAGCCCACAAAATGGCTAGTATAGATTGTAACTAATCCTATCAAAATCCATTGTGAAGTAAAGAAATTCTCACCAAATATGCGAAAAAGAATATTTTACTAGCGAGAATAATTTTTTAACGTTCGACTGATCTGACGATCGACATCTTTGCGCTTCAAACTTTCCCGTTTATCATACTGATGTTTCCCTTTAGCGACCCCTATCAAAACCTTCGCATACCCATCTTTTAGATAGACCTTTAATGGAACCAGCGTTATTCCTGTATTTTTAACTTCACCAGCTAATCGAGCAATTTGTTTTTTATGCATGAGCAGTTTCCGTGTGCGTACCGGATCATGATTAAAAATATTTCCTTGCTCGTATGGACTGATGTGAACGTTGTATAAAAAGGCTTCGCCATTTCTAATGCGGGCAAAACCATCCTTCAAGTTGATTCGGCTATTGCGAATCGATTTGATTTCTGTTCCTTGCAAAACAATCCCTGCTTCAATCGTATCAATGATCGTATAGTCATGACGTGCTTTTTTATTTTGTGCCACTAATTTGCCTTCGCCTTTTGGCATATTATCCCTTCTTTCTACCCGATTTCTTCTTTTTAGCTACTGATTTATAAAAAGGCTTCTTGCCTTTTTTCTTTTTCTTGTCTTTACCTGTTGTTTTTTGGCGATCTGAATTTTTGCCTTTACCATAATTCTTTTCAGATTTTTTATTATTTTTGCGTCCGCCAGTTGGTTTACGGCGCTGGTCGCGACGATTATTTCCCGGCACCTCTAGTGCAGGGATTTCTTCTGCTTCTAGTAGCTCAAAATCAATCTCTCTAGTCTGAGGATCGGATTTTGTGACTTTCACTCGGACCTTTTGACCAATCTTAAAGGTCTGTCGAGTCCGTTCCCCAACTAATGCTAATTGGTTTTCAATAAAGTGGAAATAGTCTTGTTTTAGCTCATTTAAATGGATCATTCCTTCGACCGTATTCGGTAGCTCAATGAAAATACCAAATTTTGTGACCGAGCTAATGATACCGTCAAACTCTTCACCGACTTTATCCGCCATGTATTCTGCTTTCTTCATGCTATCAACTTCACGCTCTGCTTCTACCGCACGGCGTTCCATTTTCGAACTATGGTCCGCAATTTCCGGTAAAGCTTCCGCCCATTTCTCTTTTGTCGCTTCACTTTGATCATTACTATAAGAACGAATCAATCGGTGAACGATCAAGTCAGGATAACGACGAATTGGTGAGGTAAAGTGAGTGTAATATTCCGCAGCTAATCCATAATGCCCATAATTATCCTCTGAATAGCGCGCCTGCTGCATACTGCGCAGCAACATGGTATTGATGACAGCTGCTTCTGGCTTCTCTTCTACATCATGAATCACTTGCTGCAGATCCTTCGGTGTGATCGTATTCTTTGTTCCTTTGACTAAAATACCTAACGCCGCGGCGAAATCAAAGAAACGCTGCATTTTTTCTTCTTTAGGTTGTTCGTGAATCCGATAGATAAAGGGCAGCTTCAAACGATTGAAGTGTTCAGCCACCGTTTCGTTGGCAGCTAACATGAAGGACTCAATCAATCGTTCCCCCACACCACGTTCACGGAGTTCAATATCTATCGGGCGTCCTTCAGAATCCACAAGAATTTTCGCTTCACGGTCCTCAAAGTTGATAGCTCCACGGCGATTCCTGCGTGATTCAAGAATTTGATGGAGCTCCTTCATTAAACGGAACATCGGAACTAATTCTTGATAACGTTTGATTGTTTCTGGATTCTCATCTTCCAAAATATCATTTACCGCTGAGTACGTCATACGTTCACTGGTTTGAATGACACTTTGGAAAATCTCATGCTGAACAATCGTTCCACTTGGATCAATTTCCATCTCACAACTCATCGTCAAACGCGGCACCTGTGGATTTAAGGAACAGATCCCATTAGATAAGCGTTGCGGAATCATTGGAATCACACGATCGGTCAAATAGACACTCGTTCCTCGTTCAAAGGCTTCTTTATCCAATAGGCTTTCTTCCGTTACATAATAAGAAACATCAGCGATATGGACGCCTAAAAAGTAGTTCCCATTAGCCAATTTTCGAACGGTTACCGCATCATCTAAATCCTTTGCATCGGCACCATCGATGGTTACGATTTGCTGATCCCGTAAATCCCGGCGCCCAACCAGATCAGATTTCGCGATTGTATCAGGTACTTGCTCTGAGGCTGTCTGGACCTCATCTGGAAACTGCGTTGGAATCCCCTGCGCAATTACAATTGACAAAATATCCATTCCTGGATCATTTTTATGCCCGACTACTTTCGTAACGATACCTTCCAAGCTAGTAGCATAGCCCTTTTCCGGATAGTGAGTGATCTCAACAATAACAATACTACCATCAACTGGCTGAATCCCTTCAGCGGCAATAAAAACCTTAAATTGCGCGCTTTTTTTGTCTTTTGGCGTTACATAGCCAAACAGATCAGATTCCGCGATTTCATCGACATCAAAGGCAGTAAATTCTCCAACAATTTGTTGGATTTTTCGTTCCTTGATGGACACCACTCGGCCTTCTGCGCCGCGATCGGAAAAAAGGTCCGCCGTTTTTTGGATATCAATCATGACGATGTCACCATCCATCGCAAAATTCGTCGCTTCTTTGGGAATAAAGATATCCGGCTCTTCTGGATCAATCGTGACAAAACCAAATCCTCGCTCATTCCGACGAAAGATGCCTTCTACTTCGATGGGTTGAAAAGGCAGTTTAATCCGACCTTTTTTATTAAACTCTACGGCCTTTTCCCGTTCTAATTGCGCAACTGTTTGGACTAAGAGTTTATAATCCTCACTTTTACGCATGTTTAAAATTTCTGCTAATTCTTCCATTGAAAGACTTTTTTTGTTGGCTGCTTTCAATCCAGCCAATATTTCTGCTTTAATTGTTTTTCTCTCCATTATTTTCTCTCCAACCAAGAGCGGCTAAAAAATCTGCCACATCTTGTTCTAATTGTCTTCTTTCAGGTCCCACAGTAATTACATGACCGCTTTTGGGATACCAATTCAAGGAAAAAGCTGTCTGCTGCAGTCGCTCTGCTGTCCGAAAAACACCATCGGCTTCAATCATTTCATCTTTTCCCGCCTGTGCCATAAAAAATGGGCTTTTGATTTGTGTCAGATTTTCATAAGCAATCTGAGCTTGTTTCTCAATCGTCGCCAGTTGTTGTTCTACTAACGGACGATAACTTTCGATTTTTTCTTCTGTTGTTTCTTTACCATTTCGTTCTAGCACTTGTTGCGCATATAATAGGAAGTTTTTCGTCACGTTGGTTTTTACTGGAGCGATCGGCGAACAGAAAAAACCACCACCGATAAAACTGTCAGGCTGCTCACATAATAAGCGAGTGGCCAAAGTACCGCCCATTGAAAGACCAAATACCGCAATTTCTTGAAATCCTTTTGATTGTAGAAATTCTACTGCTTCCTGACTGTCTTGCCACCATTGTTCAGAATGCTCGTGTAAGATATCCAGCGGATCAGACGTGCCGTGTCCGGTAAAGAGCGGCGCATAAATCGTGTAATCTAATTTTTCTAAAAAGCGAGCAAGCATTCGCACATCATTGGGACTACCTGAATAGGCATGTAATAATAAGACCGCTCGCTTTCCGTGAGGCAAAAACAGCGATTCAGGGACTTGTACCATGAGTAATCACTCCTATCTTGTAATTAGGTAAATGAAAAAACGAAAAACGATCGTTCCTTCTCGATTTGCATATTTTCTATCTAAGCAGCACATTAAGCCTTTACGTAAACGAGACAGACGTACTGAAGCAACTATTTTTCTTGCTTATCTTCAAGTGTACTTGATTTAGTGTAAATACAAAATAAAAAAGACCTCTCAAGTGAGAGGCCGGTTTTATTTGCTTGATAAAAACATTAATACGAAGAGCAAAATCATCCAAATCGCACCTAAAACTGCGGTTGATCGTTGCATCACAGCCTCAAAGCCGCGTGCTTTTTGCTTTCCGAATAATTGATCCGCGCCACCAGTAAAAGCACTCGCAGCACTATTTTGTTTGCTAGGTTGCATCATGATCGTGATAACGATGATCACTGACAAAACTAAGATAACACCCAAAATAAAATTATACAAAAGATGATCCTCCTTATTTCCAAACTACCTCATTTTTTACTTTAGCACAATTGACGTCGTTTGACTAGAGAAGTCCCAAACTTATTTTCTTAAAACATCTGCATATTCTGATTTTTCTTCAAATTCTTTTTTAGCAAATGGGCAAAGCGGAATAATTTTTTTTCCTTCCTTGCGCGCTTTTTCGACTCCCGCTGCCACGAGTTTTTCTGCTAAGCCTTGTCCACGATAGGTTGGGTCAACAAAGGTGTGATCAATAATCATGATTTCTGGACCCGCATTCGACCAAGTCATTTCTCCTGCTTCTTCTTGTTCATCATTCAATAAGACAAAACGCTCTTTTTCTTCTTTGATTTCCATAATACCGCTCCTTACTCATAATAAATGGATTAATTTTTCCTATAGAAAAATTGGTCTGATTTTTGTGCCGTATGTCATTCCTCTATACTTCATTGGACTCTGACTGGCTGTTTTTGATCTTTCTTGATTCAGCTGTAATCCTGCGAAAAGAGGAACTGAAATCCTTACTCATAATAAATGGATTAATTTTTCCTATAGAAAAATTGGTCTGATCTTCGTAATATAGTTATTTCTCTAAACTCGTCCATGAACTGACAACTTGGCAGTTTTTAATTTTTACTGACGTATTTCAGCGCACCGCTTGGACAGGTATCTACGACATAGCTGGCATTTTCTACGCTGCCGTTATCGGGAATAATCCACGGTCTACGGCCCACTTCAAAAATTTCCGGATTTCCCCGTACACAATTTCCAATGTGTGCGCAAATATCCTTATTGTAGTAAATGTCGATACCGTCACCATGATATTTGCGATACCCTTGGGACAATAATTCTTCTTCGTTCACCGGCTCTTGATCAAATTTACTTCCATCCATTTCAACACTTCCTTTTAGTAAGATTATACTGGGATACAGGAAAAAATTACACTAATTCGTCTTTAAGCCAGCAGTTCAATGAGCGTCTGCATGGCTTGATGAGCATCTGCTTGATCTGGAAAGGCCAAGACAAAGGATCTACCGCCCACAGTTTCTATGATCAATTCAAAGATTCCCGCCTGTTGACGAATTGCAAATGGTTTTAAACTATCTACGGGATAATAAACATTTCGCGGCTCCTTGGTTAATTGATCTTCTTCCAACACATGTAGTCCCCGACTAGAAAAAATCAAAAAATGTTCCGCTTGATCTTCATAGATAGCCAATTGATTTAAACCATCATCTGGAAACAATGCTCGTAGTTGCGCTTGAAGTAATAAGAAACTAGTTTCCTTCATGAGTGACTCCCTGAATTCGAGAGATTGTATTCTTTGAATAAGCCTGTCCCAATTCAAAATAGTGTTGCGCATTCCTTCGATTTTTTTCAATTTCTTCCGGCGTCAATTGACGAATCACCCGAGCTGGCGATCCGAAAGCCAACGAGTTGGCTGGAATAACGGTTCCTTCTGTTACTAAGGACCCCGCCCCAATCAAACTATTTTCGCCGATTTCTGCATGATTCAACACAGTTGCCCCCATGCCGATCAGCGCCCCTGAGTGAATCGTACAGCCATGAATAATGCAGGCATGACCAATCGTTACATAATCCTCAATCACTGTTGGTGCATCATGATCCACATGAACAACCGTCCCATCTTGGACATTCGTCATTTTGCCAATCGAAATCGTATTGCTGTCACCTCTCAAAACACTTTGAAACCAAATTGTGGACCCCTCGCCTAATGTTACATCACCGTAAACATCTGCACTGTCTGCAATAAAATTTGCCATAGTTTTTCCCTCGCTCAACTCTGTTTTTTATTATTTCGATACAAGTCGTTCCCCAACAAGTATAGCATTTATTGTGAAATTCTTCCTTTCTAGTTTACGTTTGAGAACCTAGAAAATCCTTTTGCAGCAAAAATTTAATTAGGAAAAAAGCTGAGCCAAAAGTCTTTTAAACTTTCAGCTCAGCTCCTTTTTACGAATAAACGACACTCATAATGCTGAACGCTTATGAATCGACCTCTAAACGTTCTATTCTGCTTCCTCCATAAACTGGCTGTTATACAGCTGCTCGTAGAATCCGCCTTGTGCTAATAATTCGGTATGCGTGCCATGTTCGATAATCTGTCCATTTTTCATGACTAGAATATGATCCGCATCGCGAATCGTCGATAACCGGTGGGCAATCACAAAACTTGTCCGCCCCTCCATGACACGGTCCATTGCTTTTTGAATCAGACCTTCTAACCGAGTATCGACAGAACTAGTCGCCTCATCCAAAATCAAGATTTTAGGATCAGAAATAATCGCTCGCGCAATCGTCAGTAATTGCTTCTGCCCGAGAGAAACATTGTCTCCCTCAGAATTGATCTCCATTTCATACCCACTAGGCATCGTCCGAATAAAATGATCTACATTGGCAGTCTTCGCGGCATCAACGACTTCATAATCCGTCGCCTCTAAACGTCCAAAACGAATATTATCTCCAATCGTTCCTTCGTATAACCAAGCATCCTGAAGCACCATTCCGAATAAGGAGCGAACATCCGAGCGATTCATTTCTTGAGTGTTTACCCCATCAATGAGAATTCTTCCACTATTGATGTCATAAAAACGCATCAACAGGTTAATCAAGGTTGTTTTACCAGCACCGGTTGGACCTACAATCGCCACCGTTTCTCCAGCTTTTACTTCAAAGCTCAAATCCTCGATTAATGGTTTCTTCGGATCATAACTGAATTGAACATGATCAAAGACCACATTTCCTTGTACTGGTTCTGGCAGCGGCAGATCGTGGTCATTCAATTCTTCTTCTGGTTCATCCAAAATTTCAAAAACCCGTTTAGCTGAAGCCGAAGCACTTTGGATCATTGAAGACAGCTGAGTGATTTCTCCCATCGGCTGGCTGACTTGCCATATATATTGAATAAAGGCTTGCAGCTGACCAACTAAGATTACCCCATGAATAACGTTCCAGCTTCCTAGTATCGCCATCGCAATATATGTCGCATACGCCGTCAATTGCACCAGTGGCTGCATCAAGCTGGAAACAAAGGAAGCTCGGAAACCAAAGCGACGAAGCTCATGATTGACTTTACTAAACCCTGCCAAGGTTTCTTTTTCCCGTCCATATAGTTTTAAGACACTGAAACCGGTCATATTTTCTTGGACGTAACCATTCATTTCTCCCAAAGAATTCTGCATTCCTTGAAAATCCTTTTGCGAAACCTGAACGATTTTTCGAGTGATGACGAGGGATAATGGAATCATAATCATCGAAATCAAAGCCATCATCGGATTGATATAAAACATCATAGCAACTGCTAATAAGATACCCAACACCGCATTAATTGATTTAATGATCGCCTGCTGCATGGCGTTGCTGACAGCATCCACGTCATTAGTTACTCGCGACAAAATATTTCCTTGCTGATTGCGGTCAAAATAAGAAACCGGCAAACGATTGATCTTAGCCTCAATATCCTCCCGCAAATCGCGCATCGCTGACTGTACGACATTGGCCATCAGCCAACCCGTTCCTAGCTGTGTTCCGCAATAAACGATACCGACAATCACGATCACGATCAGCCACTTAAAGACATAATCAAAATTAATAGATTCACCCTGTGCGATATTTTTGCTGACCTCCGTTGTCGGCAGTCCAGTTAGATACGGCATCCACGTCCCCAAAATTAAGGTCGCTACCGCAAGGATCAGCACAATAATGAAAGACTTTTTGTATGGATTGATATAATGCATCAACCGTTTTAAAGAAGAAATGCTGTTTCTCATGCTAATTCCTCCTTTGATAATTGTGATGCGGCGATGTCATAATAGATCGGACATTTCTCTAACAATTCCCGATGTGTTCCGATCCCCACAACATCTCCTTCGTTCAACACGACAATTTTGTCCGCATGCATGATCGTTCCCACTCGCTGAGCAACGATCAAGACCACAGATTCAGTTGTCTCCTTTTTCAATCGAGCACGAAGTTTTGCATCTGTCTGATAATCTAATGCAGAAAAGCTGTCATCAAAGATATAAATTTCAGGGCGGCGAATCACCGCTCGCGCGATCGCCAAGCGTTGTTTTTGTCCGCCAGAGAAATTACTCCCGCCTTCTGCTAATTCTTCTTGATAGCCCTTTGGTTTCTGCGAGATAAATTCCGCAGCTTGTGCAATTTCAGCTGCCTGCTCCATCTCAGCCTGCGTGGCATTCTTTTTTCCGTAACGCAAATTATCTTCAATCGTTCCAGTAAATAATTGGGCCTTTTGTGGGATATAACCGATTTTTTCCCGTAAATCTTTCAATTGATAATCACGTACATCTTGTCCGTTGACTAATACCTGACCCTCCGTCACATCGTAAAAACGCGGAATCAATTGAATCAATGTCGATTTTCCTGAACCGGTACTGCCGATAAAAGCCACCGTTTCACCTGCTTTTGCCGTAAAGCTGACATTGCGTATCACCGGACTTTCTGAGTGACCTGGATAAGCAAATGTTACATTACGAAATTCCAATGAACCTCTTTCTGTTGGTTCTGCTGTTTTTTCAGGATTGTCTTTGATAATTGGTTCCATATCAAAAACCTCTTGAATCCGTTCTGCTGAAACATTCGCTCGCGGATACATCATGAACACTGTAGCAAACAGCATGAAGGAGAACAACGCGTGAAAAATATATTCGATAAAAGCGATTAACGTTCCGACTGCCAAGGCACCATCGCTGATTTGCACAGTCCCGTTCCAGATGATCAAGACCATCACGATATTAAATAGGAAGAAAAATCCTGGCTGTGCTACTGCCATTAAATGAAACAGGCTTTTTGAACTATTCGTATAGGCATCATTCACTAAGCGAAAACGCGTTTCTTCGAATTTTTCATTGACAAACGCCCGAATCACACGTAAGCCTGAAAGGTTTTCCCGTAGAATGCCGTTAATATTATCTAGGTTCTTTTGCTGCTTCGTTGACAATGGTTCCGAATATTTTGCGATCAGGATGACTGCCAATAATAGTATCGGCAACGCCAACAACACGTATATCCCTAAACCTGGACTCGTTCGTATAATCAAATACAAGCTCATACCAAACATCATGGGTGTCATAAAACCTGTAGTCAAAATATTCTGCATGAACAGCATAATTTGATAGGCATCATTGGTTGTGCGTGTAATCAATGAGGGTACACCAATCTGTTCATATTCTGAATGGGAAAAGCTTTGGATCTTTTCGAACAGATCATCGCGAATCGCAGCGACCATTCTAGAGGTGATCTGAGAACTGAAGTAACGCAGCGAAATACTCATGACAATTCCAACTACAGTGATCGCAATCATTAGGATCCCCATCTTCTGTACGTAGTTAAAATCGTTATTTCCAATTCCCTTATCAATCATCATTGCCAAAATCGTCGGCAGTCCTAACTCGATCAGGATAAACCCAAAAACACTGATAAAATCAAATAATAATAGCTTTTTGTAACGCAAGGTATAGCGCAACATTAACTTCATTTTTCTCGCCTCTTTCTATACCGTAATGTCTCCAATATAGCATAAAAAAAATACTTCTGCCTGCATGAAAAATTGTTTTTCTATTTTTACTTTTTTAGACTTTCTGAAAATTTCTAAGGAATCCTCATTTCCCTTCCTAGTTTCTATACTTCTTATTTATTCTGTGATAAACTACAGGTAATTGTTGTAAGAACAACCCAAAGAACGGTGAAATTGTTTTTTCAAGCAAGAAGCAAAGACGAGGCTTCTTCTCAGCGCTTTAAATAAGCTAAAGCGTCGAGCATAAAAAAATAGGTGGCAGCCGCCCCTCATTTTGTCGTGGAAAAAATTGCTATAAAGCAAATAAAGGAGATAGATTCATGATTTACAAAGTTTATTATCAAGAAACCAAAGAACGGAACCCAAAACGCGAACAAACTCACTCATTGTATGTAGAAGCAGACAACGAAGAAATCGTTCACAATTTATTACGCGAAAATACCCCATATAACGTGGAATACATTCAACTTTTAGAAGGCAATCATTTAGAATATGAAAAAGAGAATGCTGACTTCAAGTTAATGGAGTTCTAATATGAAACTTTCGCTAAAAAACAATGAAACTGGTGTCTTTGCCATTGGTGGATTGGGCGAAATCGGAAAAAATATGTATGGGGTTCAATTCCAAGATGAAATCATCATTATTGATGCTGGAATAAAATTTCCTGAAGATGATTTACTAGGAATTGATTATGTCATTCCCGATTTTAGTTATGTAATCCAAAACCTCAATAAGGTTAAAGCATTAGTAATTACACACGGACACGAAGATCATATCGGCGGCGTACCGTATTTATTGAAGCAAGCAAACATTCCTATTTACGCAGGGGCGTTAGCTTTGGCTTTAATCAAGAATAAATTGGACGAGCATGGTTTATTGCGTGATGCAGAATTACATGAGATCGACGAGGATTCTGTGATTCGTTTCCGCAAAACGTCTGTGAGCTTTTTCCGTACGACTCATAGTATCCCTGATCCATTAGGTGTTGTAGTTAAAACACCATCAGGAAATATCGTGGAAACAGGAGATTTCAAATTCGACTTTACACCAGTCGGTCAACCTGCGAACCTGCATCGAATGGCTAAGCTTGGAGAAGAAGGCGTATTGTGCTTGCTCTCTGACAGTACCAATGCCGAAGTGCCAACATTTACAAAATCTGAGCAGACAATTGGACAGTCCATTTTGCGCATTATGGAAAAAATTGAAGGACGAATTATTTTCGCTACCTTCGCTTCCAATATTTCCCGTTTGCAACAAGCTGCTTCAGCCGCTGTGGCAACGGGTCGTAAAATAGCCGTCTTCGGACGCAGTATGGAAAACGCGATCGTCAACGGACAAAAATTGGGCTACATCACAGTTCCTGATGGTACATTCGTGGATGCACATGAAATAAACAATTTGCCAGCAAACGAATTGATGATTTTATGTACTGGATCGCAAGGTGAACCAATGGCGGCTCTTTCACGAATCGCTAATGGTACGCACCGTCAAATCCAAATTCAACCGGATGATACAGTGATCTTCTCAAGCTCGCCTATTCCTGGAAACACAACCAGCGTCAACCATTTGATCAATCTGCTTTCAGAAGCAGGCGCTGAAGTCATTCATGGAAAAGTCAATAACATTCATACTTCAGGTCACGGTAGTCAGCAGGAACAAAAACTGATGCTGCGCCTGATGAAGCCAAAATATTTTGTTCCCATCCACGGTGAATTCCGAATGTTGAAAATCCATACAGGATTAGCACAAGATACTGGCGTTCCTGAAGAAAATTGCTTTATCATGGAAAATGGCGATATGCTTGCATTGACTGCAGACAGCGCACGGCGAGCTGGTCATTTCAATGCTAGTGATGTCTATGTAGACGGCAGCGGTATCGGCGACATCGGCAACGTGGTCTTACGCGATCGTCGCATTCTTTCAGAAGAAGGCTTAGTTCTTTCTGTCGCAACTGTTGATATTGAGAAAAAAGAAATCCTAGCTGGTCCAGATATTTTGTCTCGCGGATTTGTATACATGCGTGAATCTGGCGAAATGATTAATGAAGGACAACGGATTTTGTTCCATGCATTACGAGAGGCCTTAAATGAGGCTGGCTGTACTGAAGCTAAATTGAAAAATGCGATGGTAGCTGCCTTGCAACCGTTCCTATTTGATCAAACCGAGCGCCATCCAATGATTCTACCGATGATCATGACTCCTGATAATTAAACAAAAACGGCTCTTCGTCAAATCGTGTTGGTGAAGAATTTGAATAAAACTTAGTCCGATATGCGGCGCGTTCTCTGCGCCGCATATTTTTGGCTCTTCGTCAAATCGTGTTGGTGAAGACAAATTTGAATAAAACTTAGTCCGATATGCGGCGCGTTCTGTGCGCCGCATATTTTTAGTTTTCAAAGATCAGACCTTGTTGTAAATAGATCCGTGCCCGAAAGTTATAAAAGTTGCGATAACCAAACGCAATTCGTTTAATCAGCTTGATCTTGTTATTCAGCCCCTCAGTGACGCCGTTTGAGTGGGACACCTTAAAGGCATTTGAAATACCCGATTGGTAGCGATGGAAGATCGTAAATTTCTTTTTAAACGACTGAGGTAACGTAGATGAAATTGTTTTAAGGGTTTCTTGAAAGCCTTCCGTATCTCGTTTAACGAAATAATAGCGTAATAATTGACAAAAATGATACGCTGTTCGCAATTCTTCGTTGTAGCTTAACAGTTCATCGACGATTTCTGTTTGACTAATCGGTCGTTTAAACAGTCGGTGATAATGTCTTTTGAGTGGCTCCAATGTCGTGGAATCTTTGAGTAAGAGTTTCCAATATCGCTTGAGCCGACGGTACTTCTTCTGATTTTCAGAGTGTGAGGTTCGAAAACGATTCATGATCTGGACACGCAATTGATTGAAGCTGCGATTGATATGTTGGACAATATGAAAGCGGTCAGTTACGATCTCCGCATTTGGAAAGACCGTTTTAAGCAGCTGACAATAGCTGGCATTCATGTCCATCACTAGGTACTTGACCTTTAAACGAGCTTTTCTAGGAAAGCGCAGGAAGTATTGAGTTAGTTTGTAAAGTCTACGATCTTCAAGGATCGTAAATAGCTGATTGGTTGTTCCATCAACACAAATAAAACTCATGGAACCAGAAACAGACTTCATTGATTTGAACTCATCCATGCATAACACCGTCGGAAGGAAGTTCATACGTGGCTGGTAATGCTTCGTTGCTTCACGCAAGATCCGTGTCACCGTCCCATCCGAGACGAAGTACTTCTTAGCGATTAGTTTACGTGATTGATTTTCGTACAGTTCCATGAGAATCGCCTGCTTCAGTTCCTTTGTTAGTTGATGATGTTCATCAACTAAGTCCGTTTTCGCAGAAAAGGTCCTTCCACAATCATGACAGAGAAAACGGGTACGTTTTAATTCTAAAATAGTTAACTTTTCTTTGACTTTCAACATCTGAGTGCGTGTCGTATAGGAACCGTTGCGGATAATACGAACCGATCGACAGTGTTCACAACAGGAAGGAGAGTCATCCAATTTTCCTTTAATAAACTGCGCTTGAACGCCTTTATATTCTTTTTCAATCAGCCATTCTTCATCAAAAAATAAATGTTTATCTGTTAATCCGAGTAATTTTCTAGTATGATTATCCATTGAGAGACTCCTTTGGTAGGGTGACGTTTTGGTCGACTAAATTTTACCAAAAGTGAGTCTCTTTTTGAGTTGAAACGAAGAAAAAAGTGTTAGTAGAAAATCGCCTTCGATTTTCCACCAACACAAAATATTATAGAACCATATTTTTTAGTTTTCAAAGATCAGACCTTGTTGTAAATAGATCCGTGCCCGAAAGTTATAAAAGTTGCGATAACCAAACGCAATTCGTTTAATCAGCTTGATCTTGTTATTCAGCCCCTCCGTGACACCGTTTGAGTGGGACACTTTAAAGGCATTTGAAATGCCCGATTGGTAGCGATGGAAGATCGTGAATTTCTTTTTAAACGACTGAGGTAACGTAGATGTAATTGTTTTAAGGGTTTCTTGAAAGCCTTCCGTATCTCGTTTAACGAAATAATAGCGTAATAATTGACAAAAATGATACGCAGTTCGCAATTCTTCGTTGTAGCTTAACAGCTCATCAACGATTTCTGTTTGACTAATTGGTCGTTTAAACAGTCGATGATAATGCCGTTTGAGTGGCTCCAATGTCGTGGAATCTTTGAGTAAGAGTTTCCAATATCGCTTGAGCCGACGGTACTTCTTCTGATTTTCAGAGTGTGAGGTTCGAAAACGATTCATGATCTGGACACGTAATTGATTGAAGCTGCGATTGATGTGTTGGACAATATGAAAGCGGTCAGTTACGATCTCCGCATTTGGAAAGACCGTTTTAAGCAACTGACAATAGCTGGCACTCATGTCCATCACTAGGTACTTGACCTTTAAACGGGCCTTTCTAGGAAAGCGCAGGAAGTATTGAGTTAGTTTGTAAAGTCTGCGATCTTCAAGGATCGTAAATAGCTGATTGGTTGTCCCATCAACACAAATAAAACTCATGGAACCAGAAACAGACTTCATTGATTTGAACTCATCCATACACAACACTGTCGGAAGGAAGTTCATACGTGGCTGGTAATGCTTCGTTGCTTCACGCAAGATACGTGTCACCGTCCCATCCGAGACGAAGTACTTCTTAGCGATTAGTTTACGTGATTGATTTTCGTACAGTTCCATGAGAATCGCCTGCTTCAGTTCCTTTGTTAGTTGATGATATTCATCAACTAAGTCCGTTTTCGCAGAAAAGGTCCGTCCACAATCATGGCAGAGAAAACGGGTACGTTTTAATTCTAAAATAGTCAACTTTTCTTTGACTTTCAACATCTGAGTGCGTGTCGTATAGGAACCGTTGCGGATAATACGAACCGATCCACAGTGTTCACAATAGGAAGGAGAGTCATCCAATTTTCCTTTAATAAACTGCGCTTGAACGCCTTTATATTCTTTTTCAATCAGCCATTCTTCATCAAAAAATAAATGTTTATCTGTTAATCCGAGTAATTTTCTAGTATGATTATCCATTGAGAGACTCCTTTGGTAGGGTGACGTTTTGGTCGACTAAATTTTACCAAAAGTGAGTCTCTTTTTGAGTTGAAACGAAGAAAAAAGTGTTAGTAGAAAATCGCCTTCGATTTTCCACCAACACAAAATATTATAGAACCCAAAACATCCATCTAATTTCCTAGATGGATGTTTTTTTATTCTTGAGCTTACTATCATTTTCTAACTGTTAAAAAATAATTTTCAGTTTTTATGCAAAAAAAAGTATTATTTTCTTGAAATTATCAAAAATCAATTGACAATCAGCTGCTTTATTTGCACAATGAAAGTTAGTTAGAAAAAGCTATAAATTAACACGTGTTATTTTATAGCTTCTTCAATCCAAAATAAAGGAAGATTAATTATGGTAAGAACTCAACGCGTGCAACGAAGCCAGATTATAGATGGTGCTTATCAATTGATTATCAATGAAGGCTTCAAAAAATTTCATGCTCGTAATATCGCAGAACATATCGCTTGTTCAACCCAGCCAATCTATCGTGAGTTTGCGAATCTGGCGGAGCTAAAGTCGGTTTTAACTACCCGCGTTTTATTGAAATATGCCGATTTTCTGGAAGATCAGGAACCAAAGACACTACAAGCTCTCTCAAAAGCGATAACCAATTATGCCACCGATTACCCAGATGAATTCTATCGCTTTTTCCTACAGGATTCTGATACGATTCAATTAACTAAGCAAGTCACTAGAGACATATTTAATACCATTAAGCCTGAAAAAAGTACCACCCTCTTCTTTGATTTTTTCTGGCAATACTGTATCGGTAAAGCCGCATTAGCAGTTAATAATGCCAATCATGTCGAAAATTTAGAAGAGGATCGCTTCTTCCAATTTTCGACGGAAAATTAAATCATTACTGCTTCTCATATGCAAAATATATGAAAGAAACCAAGCAAATCAGAACCAAAATAAAAAGCCTTAGAGATTTTTTCTCTAAGGCTTTGTCGTATTATTGCTTAGTTACGTTAGCTGCTTGAGGTCCGCGATCGCTTTCTTCAACATCGAAAGTTACTGCTTGTCCTTCTTCTAATGTTTTAAAACCGTCGCCTTGGATAGCTGAGAAATGTACGAATACATCGCTGCCATCTTCACGAGTGATGAAGCCAAAACCTTTTTCTGCGTTAAACCATTTTACTGTTCCGTTTTCCATGAATAAAATCCTCCTCGTGCCTAAGCACTTAATTAAGTATGTGTAACATTGCCGGCCTACGAAAAGGGAAACATCTGTATACCAACTCGTATCTCAAACAAAATTACAATAATAGTTTAACATTCTACTTATTCTATGCGCAAGGGTTTTCAATTGCTACTTTAAGTACTTTTCTTCACGCAAACTGAAATATTTGGTTTCACCAACAATAATGTGGTCTAATAACTCGATTCCCATCATCGCTCCGCACTCCTGAACACGTTCAGTAAAAGCCAAATCATTATGTGACGGCGTGGGATTTCCCGAGGGGTGATTATGCCCTAATACCACCCGCGCTGCACTAATTCGCACCGCCTCGCGAAAAATTTCCCGGGGATGGGCGATACTCTGATTCAGCGAGCCAATGAAGATCGTCTTCTGCGAAATAATTTCATTTTTCGTATTCAAAAAGAAGGCGACTAAATGCTCTTGATGATAATCCTTTAGTTCTGTGATCAACTGTTGACCTAAAGAAAGACTAGATTGAACCTTCCCCATCTTTGGCTGTAATGCGCGATTGATTCGATGACCAAATTCCATCATCGCCTTTAATTCAATTGCTCGCGTCTTGCCAATTCCCTTAAATTGCTGCAGCTCCTGCAGCGTTGCATGCTTTAGATCATAGAGTGCTGGGTATTCACGCAAAATACTACCCGCTAATTCCATCACATTTTGCTGACGCGATCCATTGCGCAAGATAATCGCTAGTAGTTCCTGATCCGATAAATGCTTCTCACCTTCTCTAAGCAAACGCTCCCGCGGCCATGAACTTTCAGGCAGCTCTTGTAATAACAAACTTTTTTCCATAAAAAACTCCTTTGCTACTTTTCTTTAAAGTACGCAAAGGAGTTGATTTTATGCTTCTAAAAAGTCGATTACCTCATGCAAGGTGGAGAAAACCGATTCTGTTTTTTCTTTTAATTCAGTAGTTGGCGGAAGAATATCCGGTACCATCACTACTGGCACCTCCGCTCCTTCTGCGGCTAAGATCCCATTTTTCGAATCCTCTAACACTAAGCAATCTTCAGGCGCAAGTCCTAAGCGATTCGACGCGATTACAAAAATTTCTGGATCAGGTTTGGCAAATTTCACGTCCTCAGCTGAAATAATGTCCGAAAATTTGTCACGAATTCCTGCATGCTCCAGTAAAATTTCAATAATCGGTCGCACATTACTAGACGCCACTACCCGCGGAATTTCTTTTTCCTCTAAATAAGCGAGCAATTCATGGACACCTGGTTTCAAATCGACCTCACCGGTTTTGAAACGATCATGAGCCATTCCCCAGCTTTCATCGATAAATTTTTGCACCGTCTCCTCGCCATGATCAGCATACATTTTGTGCAGCTCTGCCCAGACCTCTTCATCTGAGATACCGATAAAACGTGCATAAATCTCTTTCGTAAAAGGCAGACCGTATTTCTCAGCTACCACCAAATTGGCTTCGCAGTAAATCGACTCCGTATCAAACAATAAGCCGTCCATGTCGAAAATGATTCCCTTAACTTTTTTCATTCGTACCTCCTAAATTTAATAATAATTGACGTACTTCAGAAACGAAGTACAATGAGCCCGTAATCAATAGTAAATCATCTGCACCCATATCCTCTAATAATTCTCCTAAGCCGAATTGCCATAATGAAACCACCTCAAAGCGGCTATCCAGATGGTCAAAGCGACTAAGATCCAACGCTTTAGGATATTCAAATGTGGTCAGATAAATGTGAGCATTAGGAATTTCTGAAAGCAATGCAAGCATCTGGTCAACATCCTTCGTCTCCAACGCTGAAAAAAGAATATTGATATTATAATCGCGAAATTCGCGTTTTACATTTTCTACTAAGCGTTTCATGGCATGTCCGTTGTGCGCCCCATCCATGACGATCAAGGGTTCGTCACTGACCTTTTCCATTCTAGCCGGCCATTGTGCCTTCATCAACCCTTTTTGAATTGTCTTCTCTTCAAATGGCAGACCCTTTTGTTCACAATAGAGATGATACAGCTCAATCGCTACTCCGGCATTTTCTACTTGATGACGCCCCAATAATGGTACCTTCAGTGATGTAAGCTTGCCAGCTTGATCGGTAAAATTGAACAGCTCGCCCCAAGTAGGATCTGGACGCAAATAATCCACTTGGTATTCTTCGCCGTAGCGATACATTTTTGCTGTCTCATTCGCTGCCTTTTCCACAATTTCGATCAACGGACCTTTCGTAATTTTTCCTGTTACTACGGGTACATTTTTTTTGATGATTCCGGCTTTTTGTCCGGCGATCTCGTTTAAGGTATCTCCCAAAACATCCATATGATCGTAGCCGATCGTTGTAATAGCCGTCAAAATCGGTTTCACGACATTGGTTGAATCCAGCAAGCCGCCTAAGCCAACTTCAACGATGGCAACGTCCACTTGTTCTGTCGCGAAATAATCCAGCATGATTGCTGTCAAAATCTCAAATTCCGTAATCCCGCTAATTGCTGGGTCTCGATCAAGCTCAGCGACGATTGGCTGATATTTTTCGACATAGACAATCAGCTGATTGTCTGGAATTGGCTGGGCGTCAATGGCGATTCGTTCGTTAAATTCTTCAATGTAAGGGGAAGTAAAGCTGCCGACAGTCACTCCCGCCTCAATTAAAATACTGCGTAAATAGGCAACTGTTGAACCTTTACCATTCGTTCCGGCAATATGAATCACAGGCACCTTTTTTTCTGGATTATCTACTTTATCTAATAACGCTTGGATGCGTTCTAAACCTGGGCGTGAGCCAAATTTTTTACGACTATGAATCCAAGCAATCGCTTCTTCTATCATCAATAGTATTCGCCTCGTTTATCTCTTTTTTTGCATGCCTCTAGTATAGCAAAGTTTCCTGAAGAAAGATGGATAAGTGCTGAGGAAATCCACCAATTTATAAATTTAGTTATGAGATTATCAGATAAAAAATGAGCGCGACCCAAATTACAGGTCACACTCATCAATCAATTAAGAAATCGTCCGCAGACTTTCAATCCGTTCTTGAACCGCTGCTTGTTTTTCTAAATAATCTTTTTCTTTTGCTCGTTCTTCAGCAACCACGTTTTCAGGTGCATTCGCCACGAAGCGTTCATTGGCTAATTTACCTTGGACACGTTTGACTTCACCGTTCCATTTTGCCAATTCTTTTTCAAGTCGTTTGATCTCTTCTTCGATATTGATCAAACCGGCTAATGGCAAGTAAATTTCTGCGCCAGTCAATACGGCTGACATCGCCAAGTCAGGTGCTGTAATGTCGCTTGCAATCACCAATTCTTCTGGATTACAGAAGCGTTCGATATAGCTGGTGTTCTCAATTAAGAATTCATCGATTTTTTGATCATTCGTTTTGATCAGTAAAGTAATTGGTTTTGAAAGTGGTGTATTCACTTCCGCCCGAATGTTTCGAACTGAACGAATCAATTCCTTCAAAAATTCCATACCTTTTGCGGCTGTTTTGTCATCGTATTCTGGATGAACCACTGGATAGTCCGCAACAACTAATGACTCGCCAGTATGTGGAATCTTCGCCCAAATTTCTTCTGTTACAAAAGGCATAATTGGATGTAATAGACGTAAGGTTTGATCTAAAACGTAAACCAAAATGCTCTTCGTCGTTTGTTTTGCTTCTTCATCTTCTCCGTAAAGAATTTCTTTACTCATCTCGATATACCAGTCACAGAAGTCATCCCACATGAAGTTATACAATTGACGTCCAGCTTCACCAAATTCAAATTGATCAAACAGGCTGGTTACTTTTTCAATCGTTTCATTCAAACGAGTTAAAATCCAACGATCCGCCACAGTTTTCTCACCAGAGAAATCAATATCTTCAGCGGTAAAGCCTTCAACGTTCATAATTACGAAACGAGAAGCATTCCAGATTTTATTGATAAAGTTCCAAGCTGCATCCATTTTTTCATAACTGAAGCGAACATCTTGACCTGGCGCTGAACCTGTTGATAAGAACCAACGCAATGCGTCAGCACCATATTGCTCAATCACGTCCATTGGATCGATCCCGTTGCCTAAAGATTTACTCATCTTACGGCCTTGTTCATCACGAATCAAACCGTGGATCAACACATTTTTAAATGGACGTTCATCCGTGAATTCCAAGCTTTGGAAAATCATCCGGCTTACCCAGAAGAAAATAATATCGTAACCGGTCACTAAGGTACTGGTTGGGAAGTAGCGTTTGTAATCTTCACTTGCTTCGTCCGGCCAGCCCATCGTAGAAAACGGCCATAAGGCTGAACTGAACCAAGTATCTAATACATCCGGATCTTGTTCCCAATTTTCGCTATCCGCAGGAGCTTCCATGCCAACATACATTTCGCCGGTTTCTTTATGATACCAAGCAGGAATACGATGTCCCCACCATAGTTGACGTGAAATAACCCAGTCGTGGACATTTTCCATCCAAGTCATAAAGGTATTGTTAAAACGAGGCGGGAAGAAATCTACTGCGTTATCCGTGCTTTGATTTTTCACTGCTTGATCTGCCAACGGTCCCATCTTAACAAACCATTGAGTTGATAAACGTGGTTCAACAACAACACCCGTACGTTCTGAGTGCCCAACGCTGTGAACCATTTTTTCGACTTTGATCAAACGACCGATTTCTTTCAAATCAGCAACGATTGCTTTACGTGCTTCGAAACGATCCATGCCCGCATACTTGCCGGCCAGCTCATTCATGCTGCCATCCGGATTCATCACGTTTACTCGCGGCAAATCATGACGATTACCCACTTCAAAGTCATTCGGGTCATGAGCAGGAGTAATTTTCACTGCCCCTGTTCCAAACTCACGATCAACATAACTGTCCGCAATGATTGGAATTTCTTTATCGACTAATGGTAAAATTACTGTCTTACCAACCAAGTCTTGGTAGCGTTCATCTTCTGGGTGGACAGCAATCGCTGTATCTCCTAACATCGTTTCAGGACGAGTCGTCGCAATTTCCAACACACCGCTGCCATCACTTAACGGATAAGAAACATGATAGAAGGCACCCTCTAAGTCTTTATGGATAACTTCAATGTCAGACAAAGCCGTTTTCGCTTGCGGGTCCCAATTGATGATGTATTCGCCACGATAGATTAAATCCTTCTCGTATAACGAAACAAAAACCTTACGCACTGCATCGGATAAGCCATCATCAAGAGTAAAACGTTCACGGCTATAATCCAGGGATAAGCCTAACTTCGCCCATTGCTCACGAATATGTCCTGCGTACTCTTCTTTCCATTCCCAAACCTGATCAACAAATTTTTCACGACCAAGATCATAACGGGAAATACCTTGTTCTCGTAATTTTTCTTCAACTTTTGCTTGCGTCGCGATACCCGCATGGTCCATCCCAGGCAGCCACAGCGTATCAAAGCCTTGCATCCGTTTCTGACGAATGATCATATCTTGCAACGTCGTATCCCATGCATGACCTAGATGCAACTTCCCAGTTACATTTGGGGGCGGAATAACAATCGAATAAGGTTTTGCTTGCTGATCTTCTGATGGCTTGAATAAATCTTGGTCCAACCATTTTTGGTAACGACCCGCTTCTACTTCTTGCGGATTGAATTTTGTTGGTAAATTTTCAGTCATTTAAATTCCTCCTATTTTAAAAGATTGATTGCTGGTACAGCTTCTTTAGTCAAAGCAACAGGTACTCTTTTCGTGCATATACGAATCCGCTAAACAGTTCCGTTTCATGTTTCGTCAGAACCTTTTTAACTAGGATGTGCATCCACAATAAATTGCGAAAAGCAGAACTAACGAAAAAAAATCCTAGAACACAACTGTGTTCTAGGACGTAAATTACGCGGTACCACCTAAATTGCAGAAAAAGACTCTGCCGCTCGAACATGTGTAACGGACATGTACCGTGCGTTCTTACTTCTTTCAGATCGCAAAACTCCCAAGCTACCTTCTATGAGTCAAAGTAAAGATGTTTCAGCCGTGCATCTTCTCTCTAGAACTTTAATCCTCATATACTCCTCTTGATCATCGTCTGACTCATTCTACAATGAACTCGGAAACTTGTAAAGTCCTACTGACCATCAAAATAGATCAACGTCTGTAACTCCGAGGTTAAATCAATATAATGGACATGGACATTATCCGGCACTTTTAAAGGATCTGGCGCAAAATTTAAAATGGCTGTGACTCCATTTGCAACCACTTGGTCAATTGCTGCTTGAGCATTTTGACTGGGAACCGTAGAGATAGCAACAGTAATTTTTTCTTCCGCCAACACCTCATCCATCTCATCAATCGAATGAATAAGGTAGCCACACAGCTCTTTGCCAACCTTTTCAGGATCGTTATCGAATGCACAAACAATATTCAAATTTTCATTGCGACGAAAATTATTATTTAGCAGCGCTTGGCCTAAGTTCCCGCAGCCAATCAATGCGATCCGTTTTTCTTCCTTCGTTTCCAGCATGTCGCTAAAAACCTTAATCAAGTCGTTGACATCGTAGCCGTAACCACTGCGGCCAAGCTCTCCAAAATGGGAAAAGTCACGTCGAATCGTCGCAGATCCTACCTGAGTCATTTTGCTGAGCTCGGAAGATTTGATGCGAGTAACACCATTTTTCTCCAATCCTTTCAAACAACGTAAATACAAAGACAGTCTTTTAGTTGTCGCTTTCGATAGTTGGGGTTTTTGAATGATTCGCTCCATGTTTTTTCTCCTTGTTCGTTTTAATGTAATAATTTTTTTTCAAAAAATTAGGCTGATTCTCTCGCCGTATATCATTCTGCTAAACAGTTTCTTTTGCTCGTTTTGAACATAGCTTTTTATTTCTTCTGAGCTATAGATACTGCGAAAAGCTGAACTGACATCCTTGTTCGTTTTAATGTATTAATTTTTTTGCAAAAATTAAGTTGATTCTCTCGCCGTATATCATTCTGCTAAACAGTTTCTTTTGCTCGTTTTGAACATAGCTTTTTATTTCTTCTGAGCTATAGATACTGCGAAAAGCTGAACTGACATCCTTGTTCGTTTTAATGTAATAATTTTTTTTCAAAAAATTAGGCTGATTCTCTCGCCGTATATCATTCTGCTAAACAGTTCTTTTGCTTACTTGGACAATAGCTTTCTACTTCTTCTAAGCTATAGATACTGCGAAAAGCTGAACTGACATCCTTGTTCGTTTTAATGTAATAATTTTTTTTCAAAAAATTAGGCTGATTCTCTCGCCGTATATCATTCTGCTAAACAGTTCTTTTGCTTGTTTTGAGCATAGCTTTCTATTTCTTATGAGCTATAATACTGCGAAAAGCTGAACTGACATCCTTGTTCGTTTTAGTGTAATCATTTTTTTAGCAAAAAATTAGGTCGATTCTCTCGCCGTATATTAGTCTATGAGCTCTTGTTTGTTAATTACTTCACATAAACGATTTTAACATGTAGAAAAAACAATAACAATCTTTTACAAAAAAAAGAGCAAGAAAGTACACTTTCTTGCTCAAATTTATTATAAAAAATCTGCGAACTCTTCGTTTTTCTCTGTTCGAGCAGGCATGATCTCTTCAATCTTCAATCCAGCTAAACAGCGGGCCATCAACCCTTCAATATCGAAGCGTTCCTCCAGTTCCAAAACTTTCTCCAGTTTTGGTCGTGTCTTAGGTTGAGGTGGCGCAAAGATTGTACAGCAATCTTCAAACGGCTGAATGGCCAACTCAAAGGTATCAATCTTTTCTGCTAGTTCAATGATTTCAGTTTTATCCATTGTCACGACTGGTCGAATAATTGGTGTAGTCGTCACTTCATTGATGGCTACCATACTATGCAATGTTTGTGAGGCTACTTGGCCCAGTGATTCCCCATTGATAATGACTAATCCATGACGCATCTCGCGAATCGCATCTGTTAATCGCAGCATCATCCGACGTGTTAATGTCATCCAATATCCTTGTGGGCTATGGGCTTTGATTTCTTCTTGAATTTCAGTAAAAGGAACTTCGATAAATTGGATTCCGCCAACATATGGCGTTAATTTTTCTGTCAGATCCTTGGCCTTTTGCAGCGCCTGCTCACTAGTATAAGGCGGGCTGGCAAAATGAACAGCCTCAATCTCCACTCCGCGTTTCATCGCTAAGTAACCAGCAACTGGGGAATCGATCCCGCCAGACAGCATTAACATTCCACGACCACTGGTCCCAACTGGCAATCCACCAGCTCCTTTGATCGTTTCGTAAGAAAGATAAGCCCCATCACGGCGAATTTCTACCCGCAAATTAATATCCGGACGCTTCATCTGGGCTTTGATATCGGGACAAACATCCATTACTGCATCTCCTAGATATTGCTGGATACCATGACTATCCAATTCAAAGTGATGGTCACTACGCTTAGCAGTAATCTTAAAGGTTTCTTTTCCCGTATAAATCTCTTGCATGATTTGCTGCGTCATTTGCTTCAAATCATCAAGTGTTTTTTCTACGCGAATACTTGGCGAGAAGGTTTGAATCCCAAAAACCTTTTCTAATTTAGGTAAAACCAAACGGCTGTCTTCACCATTTAATAAAATATGCATTCGGTCACGATCAGCATGAATTTTCAAATCAGGAAATTCCGCCAACGCCCCACGGACATTTTGTGCGAGTCGCATGATAAAACTGCGACGGTTCTTTCCCTTGGTTGATAACTCTCCGTAGCGCACCATAATTTCAGTATATTGCACGATCATTCTCCTTATTTATAATGTCAGTTCTTGACCTTCTTTGTCTTTTAATGCTTCAACTGGCATCCATAATCACTATTTACATGAAGCGGTCTTAATTGATCTTCGAAAACTTGTCGTAAAGATGGTTGAATATCACCATGAATTGCTCTGCTTCGGCCATGGTATTGGCTTCATCTAAACTAACTCGGATTGCCGTCGTGGCAATGTCATGGGGAACCCCCATGGCATGTAATGTCGAGCTATCGACCTTTTTACGACTTGAACAAGCACTCGTCGTTGACACGAAAATTTGTTTTTCCTCCAAGGCGTGAACCAACACTTCCCCGCGAATCCCTTTAATTCCAAACGTTAAAATATGCGGCGCAAAATCCTCATCGCCAGAGAAAATCGTTACCTTTTCATAGCTAGCTAACGCTTCCTTTAAGTATTGACGAATGACTGCTGTGTGGTTTGGTCGTTCTGCCTTTTTCTCAAGGTGTAGGCGCAAAGCCCGACTCATCGCCACAATAGCAGGAAGATTTTCAGTCGTTGCACGCTGCCCACTTTCTTGTCCGCCGCCGTTTAACAACGGTGCCAGCTTCTTGCCTTCCTTCCAATAGATAAAACCAACTCCACGAGGACCGTGAAATTTATGGGCAGAAAAAGTAGCAAAATCAACCCGTGGTGTCAGCCATTTTTCCTGCTCAACTTTACCAATCGCCTGTACGGCATCCACATGGAAATGAATCGTGGGGTGGTCTTCCAACACTTTGCTAATCGCTTCGATCGGTTGAATTGCTCCCATTTCATTGTTGACACCCATAACCGAAACTAAAATCGTTTCAGGACGAATTAGCTTAGCCAACTGCTCGACTTTTACAAAACCATTTTGATCAACTGGTGCGATACTTACTTCGAATCCAAGTTCTTTTAGTTGTTCGGCTGTTCGACTGACAGCCGGATGCTCAACACTGGAAATAATGAGATGATTGCCGTATTCTCGCTTAGCAATCGCTGTACCTTTCAGTACCCAGTTATCCCCTTCCGTGCCGCCGCTGGTAAAAAAGACTTCATTGGTTTTCACATTCAGCAAGTCTGCTGTTTGTTTTCGCGCTTGCTGCAGCAAACGATTCGCCTGCGTACCTAAGTCATGCAGACTAGAGGGATTCCCCATAATCCGTTGACTCGTTTTTACATATGTATCAAGTGCGGATGGATAAATTGCCGTCGTCGCACTATTATCAAAATAAATCATTCTTCGACCTTCCTTCAAAAATTCTTTCCTATTATAGCGAGAATGTCATAACACTTCAAGTAATCCTTACAAATAAGAAGAGTTTCATAACCTCTTCCTTAACAGTTGCCAATAACGTCGATCTTCATTTCTCCGAAATAAAGTAAAAAAGCTGAGCAAATCGCTCAGCTTAGACTAAATCTCGGTTGTTAAAATAGAAATCTTCAATCCGTTTAAAAGCACCAGGTTCAACTCGTTCTAGCGCAGTGCCAATCTCATCCAAGGCATCTTGGTAACGATATTCTCTGTTAAATAGTTCCAAACTGTTCTCAATCGCACTCTTGATTTCAGGATGAGTATGACGGTAACGATTCGCATATTGCATCATTTGCTCCGTCAACGCTGCAGCATCCACTAAGTCGTAGGTCTTTTGATCCAACAATTCCATGTCCTCATCGCAAAGACTCACAAGCTTATTAATATCCTGCATATTGATCCGAATCTTGTTTAATGATTTGCTTAACTCTTCCACACGATCCGTCGCTACGAAGAAGAATTCTAAGTAATCCCCAGGCAAGCCAGGTAAACGTTGTTGTTCTACATAGCGTTTTAGATTGCGTAAACGGAATTCATACTTCTCGATTTTCTCAGAAGCTTCCTTTTCACCTTTACGCAAATCGTGTAAGTCATCATCGATCTCAACTTGTTTCGTTTCAATATCATCCAAGACTTTGAAGGCATCCTTATAGAACACTTGAACTTCGGAAAAGGCTAATTCATGTTTGTCAATCTGTGGTTCCATATTGCGGTTGCGACGTTCCAGTTCTTCAATCTCTGTTTGGAAACCGCGGGCACGTCCCAACTCATTGTTGTTCAATGCGTAGCTCTGAGAAGTGTGGTCCAACTCGACCATCAATTGGTGGTTATTCCGAGCAGCGTGAGTAATATATTCACCGATTGTTTTACGGTTAGTTAAAACATATTTTTTCGCTTCAAATTCTTTTTCTAATACGACATACAGATCATCGATCAATTCAGCCGTTTCTTTATTGGCTGTTTCCACAGTACCTAACTCGATTTTCTCTAAATCCTCTAATGAACGTTCAACATGCTTCTTCACTTTATCCAGACGTTCTTCGAAATCATCCTCTGGTAAAACAAAATTGTCAGCCATCATTTTCTTATAAGTTTTTTCTAGTTCATCGATCTGGCCTGGGAAAGTTTTTTCTAAATCTTCATAAATAGCAGGAACCTTTTGCATCGTTTCTTGTACTTCGTACGTATGCTTCTCTGCATCATCCAATACTTCTCGGGCTTCGATCGGATCGCCTGAAGTATTCAAAGTAACGAATTGCGTAAATTCGATTTCCACATTTTTTACCTGTTTTTGAATCTCAGGTAAAGCAGGTCCAAAGCTGTCTTTCTTTTCCTTCAGATCCTTTTTCAATTCTTCAAAAACATCTAACGCTTGCTGAACGGCTAATGAATTACGTTCTTCAGTCTCGCGTAATTCCTTCAATCCTGTACGAATTCCTTCAACTTCTTCTTCCATCTCAGTCATCGTGCGCTCTGCGCTTTCGATCGCCGATTTTCCCTTCATAAAACGGAAGGTCTCATTTTGGCTTTCAACTTCAAAGATTTGACTTTCAAGCTCAGCAAAAGATTTCGTCGAAACATCTGTCCACTTTTGATTCCATTCACGGAAAGTATTTTGACTTTGGCCGACAAGATGCATTTTTTTCACTTCATCGACCTCTTCCACGACAGGAAGATCGAATAACGCTTCTTTCCTTTTATCAAGTTCTTTTAAGCGTTCTTGATTTTTTTTCTTCATCAGATAACCAATCAAGTATAAAACGGCAGCCAAAATGACTAAGCCGATAACGATCCCTATGATTACATTACTTCCCATGTATGATTTTCCTTTCAACTATCCAGATTCAGTTTATTTAATGGTTCATTATTATCAGTTTTTTGGCGAAAACATCTAACGTAGATTATAACACAAAAGACTTTTCTCTTCACTAGCTAGTTTTGAAATCCCTTTAGAAATGTTTATCGCACAGTCACTCCTCATACTAGCATTTTTTGCTGACTGCTTCAATTGCAATAAATTTAAGAAAAGTGTAATTTTATCAAATTTTCTATTCGAGAAAGCGTCGAATCCCCTTGAAATTGTGCAACTTTTCAGATAATATTAAAGCCACATTAAAATAAGAGGTGATTAAAGTGAAAGTGATCAAATTTGGCGGGAGCTCCGTAGCTTCAGCTGAACAACTAAAAAAAGTCTTATCGATCGTGACAGGCGACTCCGGCCGTCGTTTCGTGGTGGTTTCTGCTCCAGGAAAGCGAACCAATAAAGACAAAAAAGTCACCGACTTATTGATTCAATTTTATAATGCTGTTGTTTACAAACACGATACTGACGAATTGATCCGTGAAATCGTCGCGCGTTATACCGAGATCGCGGCAGAATTTCAGGTCGATGACGATATTGAGAATACTTTTAGTGCTGAATTAAGGCAGCTGCAGGAAAACTTTGATGAAGCCGATCCTTATGCCTTAGACAGCTTTTTAGCCAGTGGAGAGAATTTAAATGCCCAATTAGTCGCAGCATGTTTCCAAAAAAATGGTGTCCGTGCTCGCTACATCAATCCAAAAGAGTTAGGAATCACAGTCTCCAATGAACCGCAAAACGCCCGGATTCTAGAGGAATCCTATGAAAAAATCTATCAATGGCGCGAGTCTGAAGATATCCTAATTATCCCAGGATTCTTTGGCTACACAACTGATGGCCATCTTTGCACCTTCTCTCGAGGCGGATCGGATATTACCGGTTCGATCGTTGCAGCAGGTTTAAAGGTCGACCTGTACGAGAACTTCACGGATGTGGATGGTATTTTCGCGGCCAGTCCCAAATATATCCATGATCCTGAACTGATTGAATATGCTACTTATCGTGAGATTCGTGAGTTGACGTATGCCGGCTTTACCGTTTTTCACGACGAAGCCCTGATGCCGGCCTTTAAAGCACAGATTCCTGTGATTATTAAAAACACTAATAACCCCGAATGCCAAGGAACGTTAATCAAGAAATCCTTTGAGAATGTTAGCCGGAATGAAGTGGTGGGAGTTGCCAGTGATGGCGGCTTCTGCGGAATAACGGTTGGCAAATATTTGTTAAACCGAGAAGTCGGTATCGTTCGACGTATTTTGCAAATTCTTGAAGATCTGAACATTTGCTTTGAGCATATGCCTTCAGGAATTGATGATATCTCGATCATCCTGAGAGAACGCCAGTTGACTCGTGATATTGAAGCAGAATTAATGAAGCAGATCGAAGAGAAAATCCAACCGGATCAGCTATCGATCGAGCATGGACTGTCCGTAGTCGCCCTTGTTGGTGAAGGCATGCGTGAGCGGCCAGGAACAACTTCTGACAGCACCGCTGCTCTAGCCCGTAAAAATGTCAATTTGCGGATGATCTCTCAAGGCGCCGATGAACGCAGTATTATCTTCGCCATTCGCAGTGAGCAAGAACGCTTAGCTGTACGTTCACTTTATTACACATTTTTTGATTAAAAAAGGAAAAGCCGTTACTTTTCGGCTTTTCCTTTTTGTCTGTTTATTTCTTCTTTGATCAATGGTTCAGGTGCGTAGTTTTGCTGCCAATCCTCCGGCTTCATCACTTTGTTAGTCACTGGATGATACCGCGGTTTCCCATCAGGAAAGAGTTTCCCCATGTTCGCCCGATGGACGATCTCAAAAATCGGTTGAGGATTGACGCCAATCAAGGCAAATGAGCCATACGTAAAATAAAGCAAATCGGTCAGGGCATCCACTTCGGCCGTTAAAGCATCTTCGACCTTTTCCCCCTTGGTTAAAACCTTTTCTTTTGCCTGTTCAACACTTTCGTGAAGCTTCTCAACTAAATCCGAAAACTCCGCTTCATCACCTTCTGCAACACCATACAAGAATTCGACGATCTCTTCAGCTTTAAATCCGGCACGGAAGCTCCCGCGTTCTTTAGAAAAAGCTTTTGGTAAAGTCGGTGGCGCTGGCGCAAAGGTTTCATGAAATTCTTTAGCCATTTGATATGGTTCTTTTGACATACTTATCCCTCTTTAAATGATATTGAAATACTTCATTGCTTGATAAATGCCATCATTCTCATTCGTTGCGGTAACATAATCCGCTTGCTCTTTGACCTCATCCAGTCCATTCCCCATCGCTACTCCGATACCGACTTTTTTGATCATTTCAATATCGTTATAGTGATCACCAAAAACCATTACCTCTTCAGGCGTAATCCCAGCTGCTTTCGTAAACTCCAAGATGCCATGATACTTCGAGCCATTTTTGGGAACGATGTCAACCGAGTAAGGATTAGACCGCTGAAACGAACAATCTGGCAGTAATTCTTGCAAGCGTTGTGCTTCATTTTCTGCACTGAAAAGCACACATTGATAAATCGGTTCCTGTAAAATCGAGAGCTTTTTGTATCGCCCCTTTTGACGATTTGGACTGAAGGATTGCAACAATCTTCTCGTCGGTCTAACAGGAAACCATTTAGGCATCCAACTAGCGATCTTTTTTAATAAAGAATTTTGAGACCATTTCATTAAATGGCTGCCATCCATTCTTCGACGTCCGCCAAAAATGATCTGCCGATGTTCGTCATCGGCAAAGTCCACGATTCGCTGCAATGTCTCAGCAGAAAATGGACGCTGGTAAATATCCTTTTCTCGCGTGTACACCAGTTGGCCATTGTACATCACAAAGACGTCCAAAGGCAGCTGTTCAATTCGTTCCTCGATCCTCACAGGCCCTCGTCCGGTCGCGACTCCGCAGAAAATCCCCTGTTTTTGCGCCAGGCGAATCGCTTCTCTGGTGCTGTCCAATACTTTTGAATCACTTGTGATCAACGTCCCGTCAATATCAAAAAAAATGGCTTTTATCATGGTTCTCCCTCATTTTAAAATAGATCGATTTGGCTCGGATTTAATCCTTCGTAATCCAAACCTAAACGCTTTTTCAGTTGCATAGCATTATCGGCCGCATCCCCACCGGAGTTATTATTGAAGATAACACCAACTTCTTTTGTTTCCTTGGCTACTTGCTGGATTTTTTCTCCTAATATCTTCAGCTCGGCTTCATTGTAACGATAAAGCGTACGTTTCTTCCGCCAATCCCCCGTGCGATCATTCCAATATGCCTGATTTCTGCCATGGAAACGGAACAAGCTGAAATTCGGGTTGGTTACCGTCGTATCCAACGGTACAGTGTCAGGCAGCTGCGGTTCATCAACCATCACCAAACTAAAGTTCAAGGTTCTCATTAATTGGCGGGTCTTTTCAATGAACTCTTTGCCATACCAGCTGTAGTCTCGCAGCTCGATCGCCACAGGCAAATCGTTGAACAATTCTCGCAACGTTTCTAAATAAGCGACGTTTTCTTTGGTACATTTAAATTGTGCCGGAAATTGCGCTAAAAAGCAAAATAACTTTCCACTTTCGATCATCGGCTGCAAGGTTTCTAAAAAATGCTCCTGCATCGCAGTCATAGAAGGATAACTATCTTGCCATTTCGCCTGTCCTGTGAATCCGCCATATAGCTTCACCACAAAACGAAAATCCTCCGGAACCTGTGTGAGCCAGTTTTCAACGGAACTTTTTCTGGTAATCCCATAATAATTCGTATCTAATTCTACCAATGGTAAGTAACCAGCGTACTCATACAAAGAAGAGGTCTTCTTCCCCGTCAGACTGCTGTGTTCATTAAAAGAAGTTAATCCAATTCGAATCATAGTATCCTAGCCTCCCCTTGCTTCATAGTATACAATAAACATAGCAAAAAAATGATTGCAATGCGCGAATAACGAATGGAGTAATGAAGATGAAACGGATTTTGATTTTACATACAGGTGGAACGATCTCAATGAGTCAGGATGCTGACGGTGCTGTACGCCCTGATAAGAAAAATCCTTTACTGGCGGCGGGGCAAGAATTACGTTTACCTGCTGATATCGAATTAATCGTAGAAGACTTTTCTAATCTGCCTTCTCCACATATAACAGTTGAAACAATGTTCCAGCTCAAGGAACGGATTAAAGCGGCCAAACAAGAAGGCATTGATAGCGTCGTTATCACACATGGAACGGATACATTAGAAGAGACTGCTTATTTTCTAGAAATAACCATCGGTGATTTAATGCCGATTATTCTCACCGGCGCGATGCGTTCAATCAATGAATTAGGCAGTGATGGCCTCTATAATTTTGAATGTGCGATCCGTGTAGCGGCTTCAGAAAGTGCCATCAATAAAGGCGTGCTAGTGGTCATGAATGATGAAGTCCACAGTGCCCGCTATGTGACAAAGACCCATACAACAAATGTCGCCACATTTAGGACGCCGACGCTAGGACCGATCGGATTAGTAACAAAATCAAAGATTCTTTTCAAACAAGAACTTCCCAAGGCAACTCGTTATGATATCGACAGTTTTGATGCGATGATTCCGATTGTAAAAGTTTTTGCCGGGATGGAGGGCGAGTTCTTTAAGATACTTGACCAAGCCATTTCTGTGGATGGTCTCGTAGTAGAAGCATTGGGTGCGGGAAATTTACCGCCGCAAACCTTACCGCCTTTTTATCATTTACTGGAAAAAGGCCTGCCGATCGTTCTAGTCTCTCGCTGCTTCAACGGGATTGCTGAACCTGTCTATGATTATCATGGCGGCGGCGTAGAATTAGCTCAGCATGGGGTGATCTTCTGTAACGGGATTAACAGTCAAAAGGCCCGGTTAAAATTATTGATCGCGTTGAACGCCAAGCTCTCAAAAGAAGAATTGAAGCGATTTATGGAAGAATAATTTGCTAAGCAACACGACAAAAAGAAGCTGGATCGAAAATACTCTCGATTCAGCTTCTTTTTTGCCATAAAATATTTGCTTCGCAGGCCAGTTGATCGCCAAGACGAATTTCATGTCGGGTTTTGACTTCTTCTGCCTCAACAATTTCATAAAAGCTTTCGATATCGTTCCCGTATAATACCTCTTTATCAAATTTTACATTCACATAGGTCGGTTCATGCTGTGTCATAAAATCATAGCCTAAGACATCGATCAACCAATTGAAATACATGGCATTGTTGACATGATGATTGCTGTCAAGATCGTAGTAACGTACGTGATATAACTGATGGTGTTCACCCTCAACTTTTTCGATCTTAGGCCAGCGACGAATCTTTTTAACCTGCGGTGACTCGTAAGGTGCCATTAATTTAGCATCCACACTGCTCATTTTCCGATTTTCAACATCCATCAAAACAAAGGACATATCAATCTTCAGCAATTCTGTTTCCTCTGAATCATAAACCCAAAAGCTGCGGTAACAGAAATAACGATTAAATTCGGTTGGCTCAGTCACGACCGTGATCTGCTCGCCGACTTTTGGCAATCGATCAATTGTTACCTCCGTTTGAGTAATCACCCAAGTAATCCCTAGCGTATTAATGTATTCAGTGCCCCGTTCCAATTGATCGCTTTGATCAGAAGACGCCTTGATAGCAACGCTTAATAAAGCCGGAAACGTCATATTTTGATTGATATCGCACTCATAGTAGGCGACCTCATGATTCAAGGTGTATCTTTTTCCCAATTACTTTCCTCCTAAAGCTAAGACACGATCTACCGCATCCCCATAACTCTCGCCAAAGGTATTCAGATGAACAAGCAGATAATAGAGCTGATAGATCGTCAGTCGTTCTTCCCAACCGGCACGCATCGGTAGAATTTCTTGATAGCTGTCGATGAACTCTCGACGAAATCCGCCAAAAAGCTGCGACATGGCCAGATCCACTTCCCGATGGCCATATGACACTACCGGATCAATAAATACAGGCTGTCCTTGCGTATCAAAAAACGTGTTGCCGCTCCAAAAATCACCGTGCAATAAAGTTGGTTCAAAAGACATTGTACCCCATTTTTGATACACCCACTCTTTAAATAACTGATAATTTTGTTCTCGCTTCGTTGTCCAATGATTTCTTCCCTTGGCAATTTCAATTTGGATCTCCAAACGATAGGTAAAATAGAAGTCCCACCAGTCTCTGGTAAATGTATTGATTTGCGGAAGGACGCCGATAAAATTATTTTTTTTATAACCAAAATAATCGGCTTTTACTCGATGAATTTTACTCAATGCATGGGCTAAATCTTTTTGATCCCCTTCACCAGGTTCGATCCATTCCATCAGAATAAAAGCCCCTTCCATAAAAGTTCCATGTCGAAAAACTTTTGGAACGCGTACAAAGTTGCTCAATTCTTCCAACCCGCCAACCTCAGCTTGAAAAAAGTCCGCTGACATCTGAGGATGGTATTTTAGAAAATAATCCCGTTCTCCATCTGTTACACGATAGGCCTGATTGGTATCTCCGCCGCCGATCGGTACAGCTTTCGATTGTAATTGTAAATAGTTTAGCAGTTCATCCATCTCGTCAGCTCCTTACAACAAATAAATTTTCTTCAGATCTTTGATTTCTTGTTTCGTTACACCGATTCCATCACGAATAAAGTTATTCATTGTTCCATATTGCTCTTTGATTAATTTGAAGCTTGTTTGCAGATATTCCTTTTTAGCCTTCATCATATCCTCAATGCCGTTCAACGAATCCGCGGGCACACCTGCTTTCTCCGCTTTTTGGTACATTTCTTCGACAGCCTTCTTTAAATAACGATTCGTTGCTAGATAATCCTTTGTGATGGTTGTTTGATTGACATCTAGACTGCTTAATAACAGGATTGCCGCAAAACCCGTACGGTCTTTTCCTGCCGTACAATGAAAGAGCAGACTCTCCTTCTCACTTGAATTCTCCAAGACTAAATCAAAAAATTTACGATACTGTCCTCGCACATGGTCATCTGTCACAAAGTGTTTGTATACCTCGACCATTTGTTGATGCGCATCCTCTCCGTTTTGCATCCGACGCATCATTTTCCTAGGCGAGGCCGAAGCTGTCTTGGTTTCCTCTATTGGAAAAATTGGCAAGAAAATATTTTTCGCTTCAGGTATTTCCTGATCCGGCTGAGAATCTCGCTCTTCAATTGAACGAAAATCGACGACTTTTTTAATCCCGTATTTACTTAAATAGTGTTTATCCTGCGCATCAATATGATTGATACCTGCAGAACGAATCAATTTTTGATGAGCGATCCTCCGTCCATCTTTTGTCTTATAACCACCCAATTCCCGCATATTTTCAGCATGCCGAACGGCTAAATGTTTAGGCATTCAACCAACCTCCTTTTTCATTTTCCGAATGCATCTCCCATTCAACTAAATTATATCCATTTCGCAAGCGACTTATCTTAATAAAATCCCCTCATTAAGCCTTTTGCAAAAGTTGAATCAACATCCTTTTTGCTAAAAGTATAGCATAATCAGCAAGAAAACGCTTTTGTTCGTAAAAAGGGCGTTTCAAAAAAAATCTGAAACAGCCACACTGTCTCAGATTTTTTTCTTTTATGCCAACGCACCCATTGGGTCCCAAGGTGCTAGAACTGTTGGTTCTGCCTCGAAGGCAGCTAATTGTTCTGGTGTTAAAAATTCTTTGCGAACAACGATTTGATAGGTGTATTCATCCATCCATTCGTCACTCATTACAAAAAAGCCCTTTTCACCAACTTTTTCTCCCCAGCTGTTTTCGACTTTCCATTTTTTCGCCTGACCATCAATCAAGTCGACACCGGTCAAAACCATCGCGTGGGTCATCAAGCTTTCGCCATAGTCTAATCGCTCAGCCTTTGTCATGGTCAAATCAACGTCAAATAAATCTTCGACATCATAGGCATCTAAGGCCATGATTCCGCTGTCGCGGGTTGAGGATTGACCAACATCGCAGCCAAACCAGACAGATTCGCCTTGCTCTAATTGCTTAACCGCCAATGCCTTGAAATCCTCCATCTCAAGATTCAAATATTTTACCTGTTTACCATCCACTACATTTCCTAACATATCCACCGTATAGGATTTCATGAAAGGCTTGTCTTCAGTCGGCGCATTGATAATACTGATATACTCATCTAAATCTACATCAACATATTTATCATAGAAGCTTTGTGGAGTCAGTCCTTGATCCAAATGATAATTTTTTTCTTCATCACGATATTCAAAATCAAACACTGTTGGCGGTGTCCCCAATGAGATCGCCAAAAGATTATAGACTTCCTGCAGCATCGCTTCACGGTTTGCTTGAATCTCTTCTTCTGTCGCCTCTTCCAAGACCATCTGACGGAGCAGAACCGCGTGTTTGCGTAATAATTTATTTAAATAATTATTTAGATCGCGAGAGTTTGAACTGTTGCTGCTTTCCGGCATCACACTTTTCGGTACGACTCCATATTTCTGGAAAAGAGACACAATCATATCCCATTGCCCACCATCTTGCTGCGGTGTTTGCAGCAAAAAGGCCACCTCGCGGCTCGTTACAGGCTGATCTGCTGTATTCAATATATTTTCATAGAAGTAATTTGCCTTCTCGTATTTATCCCAAAAGAAGGTATAGTTTTGTGAAAGCTCAAAGTCCTTCAGCTGAAAGGTCGTCAACAGTTTGTGCCGAAACGTATTTAATGCCGCAAACATCCAGCAGCGTCCAGATTGTTTTTGGTTTGCGACTTTTCCTGTAGCCAGATCAATGGAGAAGACCGGCGTATTTTCCACATGTGTCTGAATATTTTCCGCAGAGGCCCGAATACCATTTTTTACTACGCCTCGTTGCAATGCGATTTGTTTAGAATTTTGTTCAAAAGCTTTTCGAAAAGCTTGGGTTCGTTCATTTGTAATTTTTGCCATAAAAAACGCCTCCTTGCCCCTCATTTTACGCTTAATGAGGCAAAGAGACAATTAGTTTACAAACTAGGCTGCAAAACTGCTTTTCCTTTTTCGATCCATTGACCCAGTCGTTTGCTTGATAGCAGCACCGTTAGCAACATACTCCCGAGAAACAATAAAAGAACTTCTAAAGAGCTGATTTCGAAATCAAGCTCAAGGGCTCTCAAGCCTTTCACTAAAAAACCGTGAAGCAAATACACCGTCAACGTATTTTTTCCCCAATTGGAGAAAAAGTGCCGTTCTTTTGGGACAATCATCAAGAAAGCAACGATTCCGATTAACCCAGCTATAAAAAAGATCAAACGTTGAGGTCCGCCTAGTAACGGTTGATTGAGATAGTCTTCATAGGGCTTTGAACCAAAGACCCAATACTTATTGATCAAATCGTTTCCCTGTATAAATAGAAACAATCCGCTAAATAGCAGTAAGGCCATCCATTTTTTCGGATATGTCTTCAGCTTTTCGACCCAATTCTTCGGAATCACGTAGCCTAACATGAAATAAGGGAAGAACGTCAATGTTCGTTGAACCGCTAAAAAACGATCAAAAATTGGAAAATACCCCACGAGCAGTGCAATCAGTATACTAGCGATCAAAACCTGTCTTACTGAAAATTTATGCGTCAAATGCAAAAGCACGTTCCAGCAAAACAAGCTCAATAAAAACCATAATGACCATTGCGGAATTCCCAGATCAAGACTGAAGGAATCCTGCAGGCCAATCAACGTGTAATAGCCGGAGTACAACAACTGAAAGAAAATGTAGGGAAGCAACAATTTTTTTACTAAAATCATCAAGGGTTTTGGTCCACTTTTCGCGAAAAAACCTGAGATCAGGATGAACGCGGGCATGTGGAAGGTAAAGATAAAATAGTACAAATCATTATATAGAGGATGATCATTTGCAAACGGCTGTAGAAAGTGACCAAACACAACTAAGATCATCAAGAAAAGTTTTGCGTTGTCAAAATAGGCATCGCGTTTTTCCATCGAATCCCTCCTCGCTATTAGTATAACGAGGATTGTTATTAGGTTCAAAGAGAGTGACTTCGTTTTAAAAAAAGGTCATGCTTTTCTCAATATTTCACTCATATTTAAGCTTTTTATTCATATAAAATTCACTTTTTAGGTGTAAAAAAATAGAGACGATCAAAAGATCATCTCTAAAACTCCGGCAGTAGGACTCGAACCTACGACATCATGATTAACAGTCATGCGCTACTACCAACTGAGCTATGCCGGAAGAATACTTTACTATAATATCAATTTTTATTTCATGATGCAATCCTAATTTTCAAAAATTAGATGGAACTGCTGAAAATTTTTATCGAAATAAAAATGGAACGATTTCAAATAGAATTAGAGGATTTATTATGTCAAAACACAAGCACCAAAAAAGAAAGAAAAATAAATTAACACTTGTTTTTCCGCTTTTTTTAATACTCCTAGCATTCAGCGGAATGTATGCTGAACACAGCTATCCTGAGCATCACGCAACGAAAAAAAGCAGCACACCTGCAACGAAAACAACTACTGATTTGACCAATCAGCAACCAATCGAACCAAAAAATGCTACGTCCGCTGGTATTGAGCAGTTATTGGTAGAAAAAAATTTTAGCGGTACTGTTTTAGTTTTTCAGCATGGACAGGTGATTTTGAATAAAGCTTATGGCTGGAAAGATCAAGCTAGAAGAATCCACAATACGATTCATACACAATATTGCATCGGCTCCGTTCAAAAGGGACAAACTGCCTATTTGATCATGCAGGCGGTTAAATCTGGTAAAATTTCCCTAGAGGAAAAGCTCAGCACCTTTTATCCGCAAATTTCTAATAGTGAGAAAATCTCTATCAAAGATATGCTGAATATGAGTTCTGGGTTACGTATCGACGAAAAGAAAATTGCCGCCTTGAACACTACTGATCCACAAAAAATACTTTCAGAGACAATTCGTCAAACGACTGTGGCTGCGAATTCTAGTTACTCCTATCAACCGGTCAATTATGTTTTGTTAGCTGGAATTTTGGAGCAAGTCTATCATACCGACTACAGCACACTATTTGATAAACTTTTAAGAAAACCAATGAAGCTGAAAGAAACAAGCTTCTATTCAGAAACGAACAATCAGCAGGCTCTTTCATACTCAGAAAGTTCCTCCGGCCCTGTTTACGCTCCTACGACCGTATCTTCTTACGCAGATGAATTAGGAACAGGCAATGTGTTTATGTCGGGGGAGGATTTGTACAGCTATTTTCAAGATCTTTATCAGGACAAATTTTTAACAACACAAGAACGTGCTGCATTATGGCAATCGTATCCAGGTGAAAAATACGCCAGCGGAATCTATAACATGACAAATAACTACCATTCACGAGGAGTTAAGGCACGTTTTGAAGCCCTTGTTGATTTTTCAAAAGATGGTCAAAATGGCATTATTCTGCTCTCAAATGTCTGGACTCAACCAAAGGGATATAATGATATCGTCTCTAAACTATATAAACAAGTCGTCGCAGGCTCGTAAGCGACGACTCGTTTATAAATAAAGAATTCACAGCAGCTAATGCCGCATTTTTTTCTGTTTAACCAGTTGACAAATAAGCTTGTTTTCGCTATTCTATATCTTGTGTTAAATAACTATGCCGCCTTAGCTCAGCTGGTAGAGCGTTTCCATGGTAAGGAAGAGGTCGTCGGTTCAAGCCCGACAGGTGGCTCTTCTAAGAACGTTGAGTTTTCAACGTTCTTTTTTTTTGTTTAGAACTACTTTCAATTCCTGCAAGGTAGCAGCTGGCAAGTGTCAGACCTAATAAAATTCCACCAAAAATATCGGTTCCCCAATGGGCTCCAGACAAAAAACGTCCGATAACCAGCGCAATCATGACCACCAGGCTCACATAGGCGATGATTGCTTTTCCCGTTCCTGTTTCCTTTCTTAATACATAAAAAGCTGACAGTAAGACTGTAATCGCCAGAAAAGTATGACTTGACGGATAGGATGCCTCTAGCTGTCCATCCACTAAAATCGGTCGATAATTGATGATGACTTTTTCAAAAAGAACATAGCAAGCGGCGACTCCAGCATAAAGAAATCCTAGCGCAAGAATTTCCTTGTCCACTAGTAAGAGCTTCTTGCGGGTATACAATTGGAAAAATCCTCGTAAAGCAAAATACCCCACGATTATCAATGGAAAAATCCCTAAGATTTCCGTCACTTGATACCAAAATTCACTAGTACCTATCTTCTGAAATACGTATTGATTAATTGTAGAAAAGCCCACCTCCGAATGCTGCGGACCTATTTTCTGTACATCGAACAAGGATAAAGAAATCGTGTATAAAATAAAGACGATCAATAATCCTATGGCTGTTTCTAATTGCTTCTTTGCTATTTTCATTTGACTAATCCTCTCCTAACAATTATTTGGAAGCTATCCAAATAAAACGTATCAGAGACTGCCAGAAACAAAAAGAAGCGCACCGTCACCTTGATGTGACGATGCGTATCAACGGCTATTTAATAGGGAAATCCCCTTCACTGCCAAAAGCATTAATACATACGTTGCCGGGTATGGATGTCTAGTCATGATGAAAAGCAGTACGCCGAACAACGATAAAATCAAAGAAACCGATCCAATAATTCGTTGTTCTCGCCTAGAAAAAGCGAGTTCAAAAATGCCGAACAGCATTGTTAAAATAACGAATGAAAAAATAATAAGCTTGAAGATAATTGTTTCCTGCGAAAGTTGCCATAAAGAGACAAACGCAATATGGTTCCCTTGTGCTTGACCAAAAATCGGCAGAACAATTAATAAGCCGACCATGCAATCTGAAATACCTAAAAGCAAATGTTGAAAGTTTTTCCGCTGCTGTTGCTGCTCATTTTCTGCAATTGACAGCAATTCACTATTGGATAGCAACTCATCAATAGAAATATCAAAAACCTGCGAAATAGCTTTTAAGGAATCAATACTGGGAAACCCGCGACCTGACTCCCATTTGGAAACTGCTGTTCGTGAGATAAATAGTCTCTCTGCTAATTCTTCCTGCGTCCATTGCCTATTTTGACGTAATTGCTTTAGTTTCTCGTTGAAATCCACTCTAATCTCCCATTCTTTCTTTTCTCCTCAATCATACCATAATAGCAGAACAGAAAAAGGAGCTGGTTCGAAAGTCTTTTAGACTTTCAAACCAGCTCCTATTCACAAATAAACGACGCCTCTATATCATCTTCTATGAGATTTTACTCGTCCTCGTCATCATCGTCACCGATGATCCGTTCATTCACGTGGCAAATATTACTTGTCGCAGATTCGACTAATGCAAGCTCTGTACCGATCAATTCACTATTGATGAAATCAATCACCATCGGCATATTCATTCCTGCGTATAGTTCGATCGCTTGCCCTTCTAAAATCATCCGCGAGACTACATTACAAGGTGTTCCGCCCATCAAATCAGCCAGCACGACAAAATCATCTAAATCCGCAATAACTGCTTCAAATTTTGCGCGAAAATCTTCCGCTGACTCTGCGGGAAGTAAACTGACTGTATGGATGCTTTCTTGCGGTCCCATAATCATTTCCGTACTCTTTTTCAATTCCTCACAAAAGAGTCCATGACTCACTAAAACTAATTGTTTTCCCATTGGTTCGCTCCTCATTATTCATTGGAATCAGCCTAACTTATTTAGAAATCACACCTAATACTGATAATGCCACACAGACAACTAATACGATAAAAATCGCCTTGGTTGAAGTCATGTTCTTTTTACCTAGCATCCAATAAATCGCTGCAACGATTCCTGCTGGTAATAAGCGCGGTAAGATCATATCAAGATTGTTCTGCATATTCAACGTCACATCACCAATGCTCGGTGCCCAAGAGAATTTTACATTGATCATGGTGGCAACTAACGCCCCAACCATGAAGACTCCAAGTAACGTCGCCGCGTCTGTCAAAGCAGTTAAGCGATGCTGCATCGTTGTAACTAAAGAGATTCCTTCACGATAAGCGAATTCCAGTTGTTTCCAACGGAAGATCATCACCGCGATTTGTGCGATGATCCAAATGAAGATACCGGTTGGATTTCCATTGATCGCCATATTCGCTGCCAAGGCCCCAAAAATCGTTGGAATCAATGCGGCGAAGATCGAATCCCCAATTGCCGCAAAGGGACCCATTAACCCAGCCTTCATCCCTGATACAGTGTCTTTTCCGCCGATTCCTTCTTTTTCTTCAATCGCCAAGTCAATCCCAGTCACGATTGTATTGAAGAAGTTTGACGTATTAAAAAATTGTGTATGAGTCTTCATAATTTCTTTTAATTCCGGCGTGTCATCGCCATAAATCTTACGTAATTGCGGCAAGATTGTATAAAGGTAGCCTGATCCTTGCATCCGTTCATAGTTCCAGCCTAATTGGAAGGTAAACAAGCTTCTGCGATTGATCTGCTTAAAATCTTCCTTCGTCAACTTATAATTAGATTTCGTCATCTTCAATCTCTCCTTCATCTGAATCATTGGAAGCAACTTCTTTCGGTGCTGGGGAATTTGGAATCATCTGTCCATTCTTATAACTGATCGCAGCTAAAGCAAATCCGATCAATGCGATGGCTAACATAGGAAGTGAATTGAAAATGCCTTCGAAATTCTTCACAACACCCGCAACACCAGTGCCTAAAACCTGCATATTCGTAAAGACTGTTCCTAGTAACGCTGTTAACGTGAACCCTAGGATCAAGTAAGGAAAGTGTTTTTTCACAGGCAAGTAACGTAATAAAATCGCAAACCCGACAGCTGGTAAAACTGCTCCGGCTACAGATAGACCGTCACCTAACCATTTCAAATCACCATTCAAGACAGCAACAACCTTTTCGACTAAGCCTCCACCAAATGCCAGCGCTAGAAAGACTGGAATCATGCGAGAAAATGACCATGGAATGGCCCCCATCAAGAAGTTGCGTTCAATGCCTTTATAATTCATATCTTCGACTAATTTATCAATCCGATGAGCGAAATACGTATTGGCAAAACGAGCCAAAATATCTAATTGAATCATCAAGCTGGCAACTGGTACCGCAATTGCCGCGATTGCTTGCTCTGGATTCATTCCCAATGCTACTGAAAAAGCTGTTGCTAGAATCGTTCCGGAGTTAGCGTCAATTTTTGATGCGCCTCCAAATGTACCGACACCTAGTACGGTCAATTGCATACTACCGCCAATAATAAGTCCTGCTTTTAAATCGCCCATTACTAGGCCGGCAAATAATCCGGCAAAGACTGGTGCACTCAATGATGAATAAATTTGTAATTCATCTAAAATTTGATACCCTGCATATAATGTTAATAATAAGATCTGCCACCATAAGATATCCATTTACTTATCCTCCTATTTCGCTAATAGATTCATAAAGTCTTCTGCTTTATCACTTGGTACCATTTGTGCGATCAATCGAACGCCTTTAGCATGTAATTGGTTGAATACTTCTACATCCTGATCGACAACATTGATTGATTTAGTAATTGAACGCGTTTCATCTGTTTGCGACATATTTCCAACATTGATTTCTTCAATTGGAACACCTAACTCAACTAGCTTCAATAAACGATCGGGTTTGCGGGCAATGATCAATAGACGTTGAGAATCATATTTCCCTGCTAAGATATTGTTAGCGGCTTTTTCAATCGGCAGCACGCTTAGCTTCACGCCTGCTGGAGTAGCCAGCTTCAGTCCGCTTTTTTCAATATCATTTTGTGCCACTTCATCATCTACCACCATGATCCGCGTAATATTCAGTTTTGTTGTCCATAAGTTTGCTACCTGTCCGTGAATCAAACGTCCGTCAATTCTTACTCCAATAATACTCATTGTTATCCCTCTTTCATTTCTTTATATAATGGTTTTTTTACCAATTGAATCTCTGGTTGAAAGGTTCCTTCTGTTTCAAAAATCACGATTTCATTGTTGCCTTCTTTAAGTAATCCCTTAGGAATATAAAGCGATAGTGTTGGGCCAACTTCCCAAAATCGTCCGATATTTACTTGATTGACAAAAACGACACCTTTTCCAAAATTCGACAGATCGATAAAGCTGTCTTCCACTTCATCAAGCACTACTTCATAGCGATAAAAACTTGGCTGCTCTGGCTGCCATTCTCTTGAATAATCAACTGCCTCACAAGAATCCAGCGGCAAGCAATACTGCGACCAATCAGTGAGGAAATGCAGATCAGCCATGACTCCTGTTCGAATCCCCTTATTTTGTGTATCAGCAAATAATTTGTGTCCGTAATTAACCCGCCCCATATTTTCAATCAATATGTCTAATTGATTGGTTTCTTCAGTCATCGGAACAATGATATCCTCGCCGATTTGCGTCTGATACTGTGTCGCTTGTAATTTTTGATTTAGAAATAGCTGACTACGATCGCGACCATCAATGACTCTCAGTCTTTCTTCTTCCGCGTCCTTTTTAATCGATGTGCGATACAGAATGTAGCCAGTATTTTGTCCTAGCATTTCCATCGTCTCTGGATATGTCGTTTTCACCGGTTGACTGATCGTGTCTAAAGTTGAAAACAAGCTGACTTTATTTCTTAAAGGAATTCCTTTTACTTCCATTGTGTTCTTTGTCAACGGTTCCATTTGTTGAATCTCAGGAAACGTATCATGAATCATTTTTTGAATTGCGAAATATTTTTCGGTTGGATTGCCCTGCTCATTTAGCGGAGCCCCGTAATCATAAGAAGTAATTTGCGGCAAATCAATGACTCCTCGTGCGGAGCAGCCATTCATAAAACCAAAATTCGTTCCCCCATGAAACATATATAGATTGATACTGCCTCTAATTAAGACTTCCTTAACTGCTTCCGCCAACTCCTCGGCATCTCGTTGAACAATAGGTTCCTTCCAGCGATTGAACCAGCCATCCCAAAATTCCATGCACATCAGGGGCCACTTTTTTCCGTGTTCATCGAAGAAACTCTGCATGGATGCAAAATTCTCTTCGGCCTTTGAACCAAAATTGCCCGTAACTAAAATATCTTCTTCTATCATGCTGCCTGCTCTAAGTGTCGCACGCCAAGGCCCATCTGAAGTGAAAAACGGAACCGTGATTCCTCTGTTTATCATCAAATCTCGAACCGAACGTAAATAGTCTTTTTCTTCTCCATATGAACCATATTCATTCTCGATTTGGATCATCAAAATATTTCCGCCATTTGACAACTGATGAGGAACCAGTTTCTTTATGAGGACATCATAATAATCAGCCACATGTTTTAAATAACCGATTTCATTTGTTCGGATGCGTGTGTCTTCGTTTAGTAGCCAAGCGGGGAATCCACCAAACTCCCATTCTGCACAAATGTATGGTGATGGTCTTACGATCGCATATAACTCGAGTTCCTTTGCAATTGATAAAAAGCGTTCCAAATCTAGTATTCCTTCAAAATGGAACTCACCTTTTTTTGGTTCATGCAAATTCCATGGTATATACGTTTCAACGGTATTGAAGCCTAAAGCTTTCAGGTTATACAGTGAGTGATACCAATCCGCTGGGTCAATCCGAAAATAATGTATCGCTCCTGACATGATTTTAAAGGGCTGGCCGTTTAAAAGAAAATCTTCTTTAATCTCAAATGTTTTCAAAAGCTCCCTCCTTAAATGAAAGCGTTTTTAATATATTAATATATTAAATTATCCGATACTGAAAGTCAACTCTCCTTATTTTAGTGGAATGTGTTAAAATCAAGCCATAACCACAAAATCAAAAAATTCTAATGAAACTTTTAATTCCTATTCATTGTTTGGAGGTTCCTATGGTCATCCCAAAATACCAAATCATAAAAGATGAACTAAAACAGCAAATCATTTCTGGTAAATTCGAAAATGGCGACAAATTTTATACGGAAGCCGAGTTGGCAGAAATGTTCAGTGTCAGCTCAATCACCGTCATTCGCGCGTTGAATGATTTAGTTAAGGATGGATTCATTGTTCGACATCAAGGCCGTGGTTCTTTCGTCTCGCGCGCCCGTAAAGGAAAAATAGTCGAATTTTCCGATATCGAGTTGTTTCCTATAAGTAATGATCAGGTACAAGTCTTATCAATCACACGAGGAAATGATCCCGTTTATTTAAGTAAGCTCGAATTGCCTGATACAGCATTTTATTACTGCATCAAACGCTTGCGCAAAGCCGAAGAAACTCCGTATATCTATCAGCAGACCTATTTGCCGGAACAATATGTGAATCCTAATTATCAAGAACTGAGCTATTACAATTCCATCTATCAACGCTTTAAGCTAGATTATAATATCCATATGAACGAAGAAGACTTTACCGAAACAAATGAAATCAAGTTCCCGACTCCTTCAGATGCAGCAAAGCTGCTGGAGATTTCTGCTGATGAACCAACTGTTCTCCAAGTCCGTGTGACCAAACGAAGGGATACACAGCAAATGCTGGAATATGTTGAATCCTATAAAAAATGGAACTTTTATAAAATTGAACTGGTCTCAAAAAACAATTAATCCTGACTAGATCGAGCTTATTGCTCGATCTTTTTTACGTTGATCTCTTCAAAATGCATGTCCACATTCGCTGGATTGACATGACCTGTTCGTTCTTCTTGAGCATTGGCCATACCGGCTGCCATACACAGCTTCAGCAGTTCTGTTACGCTCATTTTTTGTGATAAGCCATAGGCAAACCCAGCTATAGTAGCATCACCTGACCCCACTGGATTAACTGTTTTAATCGTTGGAATCGTTACTCGATAGAAAGAATCACGATATTTTGCAAGCGCCCCATCTTTGCCTAGTGACACAACGATCCACTCCACCCCAGTAAACAGAGGCTGAGCTAAAGCACGCTGAAGCGCTTCTAGATCATCAATTGAAAACGGCTGTCCTAATAAAGCTTCTAGTTCTTCAAGGTTTGGCTTAATCAAAAAGGGTTTATGCTCACCGGCTAACACCTGCCTCAAGCTTTCACCAGAGGTATCCACAAGGACTTTTACCACTTGTTCTTCCGCTAATTGAACGAGCCTTTGATAAAAATTCAATGGGAGCCCTTTAGCCAGACTGCCTGAAATGGTGACAATCTCGGCTTCTTTAACCAACTCCTGAAAATTTTCCAAAAAAGCCTGCTGTTCCGCTTCTGAAACTGTCGGACCAGCTTCTAATATTTCCGTCTGGTTTCCTTCATGCAAGATCGCAATTGAATCTCGACTTTCTTCTTGGATCGCTGTAAATGCCTGCTTGATATCTGCTTTCTTTAATTCTTCCGAGATATAAGCGCCATGAAAACCGCCTAAAACACCCGTTGCTAAAACATCGCCCTTCAAATCATGAATGACACGCGTGACATTAAGTCCTTTTCCGCCAGCTGTTTTACTCACCTGATCGGTTCGATTGACCGTGTCTAGCTTCAGTTTCTCCAGTGGATAAGAAATATCAATGGACGGGTTCATCGTTACTGTTACTATCACGAGCTCGCCTCCTAGTTCACCGCTGCTTCTTCTACGACTTGAACTTTGTCATGCCATGAGCTTGCCGTTTGTTTTAACACGTTGTTCAAGCTTTCGATATTTTCACGACCTTCGCTTTGCAGCCAGTCACGAGCAGCAGCTTCACCTGATTCAATAAACGGCTTTACACCATTTTTCCAGGTGGCACGCCCACAGAGCACACCATTGAAGGTGGAGCCAGCTTCTTTAGCAAATACCAATGTTTGTTGGAATAGCTCCGTTGAAACACCTGCGCTTAAGAAAATAAATGGTAAATCCGTTGCTTGGCTTTGTTCTAAGAAATAGTTTGCCGCTTCTTCTTTTGTATAAGCGATTTCACCAGTACCAAAGCCTTCAACGAAATTCATATTCACTGGGACCTCCACTTTTAGAACATCCACTTTGTATTGCGGTTTTGAGAATTCCTTCATCATATCATTGACCTTGTGCGGTTTCACTTTAGCATAGTCAAATGAACCAGCATCTGAAATTTGCGCATCATAAGAAACCAATTCTAAGTAAAATGGCAAATCTTCTTCTGCACATTCACTGCCTAACCGTTCGACAAAGACATGCTTTTGATGATTGATCGCAGGATCTTCATCCACATCATAATAAAGTAAAAACTTGATAGCATCGGCACCTTGTTCTTTTAGTCGTAAAACCGACCAATCCGCTAATAGATCAGGTAAACGTCCTGGTGTGGTTGCATCGTAGCCTGTTTTTTCATATGCCAGCAATAGACCTGCATCTGCATGACGTACTTTTGCTGCAGGCAGACCGTATTCAGGGTCCAATAAGATCGAAGACGCATATGGTGTCAGCTCGCTCGATACCAATTCTTTAAAATGCTCAATATGCTTATCCGTTGGTTCGACATTTAACGCTTTGATCATTTTTTTTAACGCCCCACGTTGATCAATTGCTAAGGCACTGATAATGCCATCCTTTGTTGATAAACGGTCCATCGCCGCTTTTTTACCTGTTGTTAATGTAAGCATGTTTCTTCCTCCCAGTTAATTCCTATTTATAGTCATGAATCGTTACGCCTTTTACCACTCGATTGACTGTTCCCGTTGGTGAAGGCGTGTCAGGTGTATTCGCAACTTTCACCGATGTTAAAAGCGCGACAGTTTGTGCTACCATGACATAGCCTAGTGCTAAATAGGCATCTGGAAGTAAAGAAGTCCCAGTTGCAAACTCGAACGTATCCCCAGAGAAATTCCGTTTTCCGGGTTGAGTGATAGCAAAGACACCGGAAGCGATTTCATCTTCGTGAACTTCTTCTAAGATATCTAAATCGTAATCCCGCGTGTATGGATCATTATTGACAAAACCGAACATAATAGTTTTTTCATTGATAAATGATTTTGGTCCGTGTCTAAAGCCCATCGATGAATCAAAGACTGTCGCGATTTTTCCAGCGGTCAGTTCTAGGATTTTTAATTGTGCTTCTCTGGTCAAGCCTGCTAAACTGCCGGAACCGACATAAACAATTCGTTCAAAATCAAGTGCGACAATTTCTTCGATGTCATGCTCACGGGCGATCACTTCGTTTCCTAAAGCGTTCAATGTTTCTACATAGTTTTGCTTTTCCTCTAGTGCTGTTTGATCAAATGTCAGCAACGCGCCTAGTGTCATACAGGAGAAGCTGCCAGTCATGGCAAAACCGTCATCATTCGAACGAACAGGCATTAAGAATAAAAAGCTCTTGGAATCGGCTTGGCTGATTTGCGCCAATTTTCCCTCTTTTGCACAGGTGATTGATAAATGATGGATCGTATCCACGACTTGATTTGCGATTTCAACTGCTGCCAAACTTTCAGGACTGTTTCCGCTTCTGGCAAAGGATACCAGTAAGGTCGGTTCCTCTTTGATTAAATATTCTTCAGGCTCCGCCACGATGTCAGTGGTTCCGATACTTTCAAAGCTGAATGCTTGACGATCGCCGTGTTTGCGCAAATAAGGAACCAGCGTGTCGCCTACATATTGGGAGGTTCCTGCACCGGTGAAAATTACGCGTGTACGCTGACCCTTTGCTTGTTTTTGGACTTCTGTAAGAAAATTTTCTAATTCCCCTTGGGCTGACTGATAAAGGTCAATCGTTTCTTTCCAAAGTTCCGGCTGTTGGCGAATCTCACGCGTCGTGATCTCCGCTCCCATTTGTTCCAATTTTTCTTTTTCTATTGTAAACATGCTTTAATTCTCCTAACTATTTCGAATATGACGAATCTGATAATGAAATTGATCCGCGCGAGCAACGCTCAAAGTAAATTCAATGATTTCATTTTTCATATTGTAGGTCTGACGGACTAAATGCAGGACTGGTGCTCCTTCAGGGATCATCAGCTGTTTCGCGTCATCCTTTGAAGCGATGCTGGCATAAAGCTCTTCATCTGCTAAACGGACCGTTTGCTTAAAATCTTCTGAAAAAAGATCGTACAAGGGCTTGCTTCTTAATAGCTGATCATCTAATGACAAGAAGAATTTGACAGGCAGATAGCTATCTTCAATCATTAAAGGCTCTCGATCCGCGATCCGCAGCCGACTCAATTTGAAAACTGCTTCTCCTAAAGGAAGATTGAGTCGTTGTGCGATAAATTTATCGGCTTCCATTTTTTCAAAGGATAAAATTCGCGTCTCAGGATGTCTGCCGAGGCTTTTCATTTGTTCGGTAAAGCTGTAGGCACCAGCTAAATCTGCAGCAGCTGTTTTGATATCAGAGACAAATGTCCCTTTTCCATGACGCCGATAAATGTACCCCGTGTTTTCCAGCTCTTGCAAAGCTAAACGAACCGTCGTCCGACTAACTCCGTACTGAGCTGTTAATTCCCGCTCAGATGGCAGCTTATCATGAGGAATCATGCCACTTTCCATCCGCTTCTTCAATAAATCTACAAGTTGATGATACAAAGCTTTGTTTTTAAAAGAATTTTCCATGGGCTTCTCCTTCTTTTAAACTGGTTATAACCACAACCCAATGGTAAGGTGGTTTTTTTACCTTTGTCAACAATAAATCTTTTAGTAATTTTACTGTCGGCTTAAAATGCTGTTTTATCAAGTTTTCGTAAGATAAAATATGCTAGTAGAATTTTTCTTTCAAACTATATTCAAATAAACTTTTCAATAATTGGTATGAAAATCTAATACCAGTTGACGCAATTAGAGCATAAGAAAACCACCGGAGAATGAATTCTCCGGTGGACTTTTTGTATGATTAACCTTCTTATTGAAGATCACTGATCTTAAACTCTATTCCAAGGGCGTTTCTATAATATTCTGGATACATCTCCTTCCCACATTTTTCACAGGTAAATTGGGGAGGATTGTTCGGATCATTTGCAATATCTGCATCATCTAAAAATTTTACTACATCCATTGGGATTGATTCTTTTTCACCACAACTTAGACATATAAATTTCACGTTGGCGTTCCCAATCCCAGCGAATTGCTTTAAAAGTTTTTTCTTTTTCTTCTTCATACTGTTGCCTGAATTCTTTTTGGTCAATTTTTCGATTCTCCTCTCGCATAAACCGCTTTGCATGGTTATCTTTCGCATATTTAATAACTAACCTTCCATTTTTGCGCACACTCATCCCAACGAATTCATAGTACTCACCGCAACAAGAACATTCTAAGGGATTTTCACCAAATTCTTCGGTTATTCTTTCTTCCCAGGATTTTGGTCTTAAGGCCTCATTCAGATTGATAAACCGCTTTTTTACTCGTTTCTGATACTCCTTCATGACCTTTTTCATTAATGTTTTGATTCTACGACTATAGATTCCATAGCGACGAATCGTTTTGAAATTCTTATTTTGAATATGGCGAATCAGTGCAGCTATGAATTCGTCTATACTCATGGTCATCGTCTCTTTAGTATTCGTTCGTTTGTCCATATAGTTGAACATGACAGTGTCGCCATCATACATTAAGATTCGGCTTAATGCGATCGGGCCACGCTTCATATAACGACTGATGTATTGGAGTAGTGACTTTAGATTTGTCCTGCTCCTTTTAGGAGCATTTACGTAAAACCCTTCTCCATTGTTCTTGTACGCAGCTTGTAATCTTGATTGAACTCTTTGCTTGTCCCACTCACCTAACGTTCGTCTAATTAGTTTCAATACAGCATTTTTCCAGTATTTTCTTAACATAGAAAAAGGTAAATAATCGTATTCTTCCCAACTTCCATCTCTTGTTAAGCCACCCATAGTAACAACCATATGAACATGCGGATTAAATTCTAGTTTTGATCCAAAGGTGTGGATTGTAGCTACTATACCTGCCTTCACCTTTCTTTTCTCAAAATAGGCAAGAATAATTTTTGCGGCTTCATCCATTAGTCCTTTCAGTAAGGAATCTCGATAGTTTTCCATCATAAAGATTTCCCGTAACCCCTCATTGATCGTAAAGATTACGTGCCGATGTGTCACTTTAAACATATCATTCGCCACAACCGCTGACCAACTTTGGCTTTCACCTGTTGCACACGTTGGACAGAACTTTCCACGACATTTCAAGGGAACAAACTTTGTTTGATGACATCCTTCGCAGACAAACAGTCGGTATCCTTTTTGAATATCTCCACAATATCTAAACTTGTTTACTTCCCGTTTGACGACTAGCCGAATCTTTCGCCCGTATTTCTCAACAAAGTTATCCCAATTATGGTGTTCGTCAAAAAAGATTGCTTCGAGAATATTCGCTTTCATAGTAATATTTTACTTGTTCAAAAACAAAATGAAAAGGGCTAAAAGACTGGTAGTGCAGCCTTTTTAGCCCTTAACTTTTTATACTTTCTTTACTGTTTAAAAAAAGTGCCAACCCGCAGGTTAGCACGTTCACTTATATCTGATTTTTTCTTAAAAAACTAAGACTGGTGTTCCCTCATCAAGCATAGGATACAGCTCAGCCATTTTGGCCGGAGGCGTATTGATACAGCCATGAGAGCCGCGATACAGCCACAAATCTCCGCCATAGGCGTACTGCCAATCGGAATCATGGATACCAACACCTGTATCGTCGATTGGCATCCAATACCGGACAGGACTAGCATATTTAGAGCCGTCGTCATTCAAACCTCTCAGCACCTGATCCATTGACTTGCTTCGAACATAGTTTAATCCAGGAGGAGTCGGCGTTGACGGTTTTCCACTGACGATATCCGTTTCAAATTGCAGCTTTCCTTCTTTGTAATACCACATGTGCTGATTTTGCAGATCCACCTCTACATAAGTATTGCCAATGCTTGTCTGAATATTTTCTACATCACTTACTACTTTTGGTACACGATTAAAGTTCTCGCCTTTTAGAATCTGAGCACTTAATTCCTTCACCTCTGAAGGAATATCGATCGTCCAGTTATAAAGACCTGCAGGAACAGAAACGGTTCCTCGTAAAGTACTGTTAAAGGATGTCGGATTTTCTTTCGTATTGTTTTCTTCATTCAACTTCGTCACAAAAGCCGTCACCTGATCCTGTTTCAAAAGCACTTCCGCTTTTTCATTGGTAGTTAACCAGCTGCTAAGTTCTTGGGGAGGAATCGTTAGCTGCTTTCCGCCAATCGTATAGACTGCCTTTAGCTTGGCTAATTGATTCATTTTAGTCTTTAATTTTTTTAATGTACTATCTTCTTTAGTCAGAACTGGCTGGGCGTAATAATCCTCCGTATCTAGTGAATCCTCACCATTTTCCAGATACTTCTTTAAAGCAGTTTTGACCGCTTCGACATCAAAGGTATCTCCTTGCTTTTCTGGGACAATCACAAAATGATCCTCTTGCCATTCAATCATAGCATTTTTTGTCGGCACACGCGCAGCGTTTGTTTGAAGGAGCACTGTACCCAAACTATCTATCAATTGATCTACTTTGGATTGATCGTATATATTCGGCAAATCGTACTGGCTGCCAAACAAGCTGGTAATTCCCCAAGCAAATGGTTTTTGATTTTGCTTGATTTTGCTAAGCTCCTCCAGATGATCTGTTTGCCAGCCCAATTCACTTCGTTTAAATTGCTTCCATATGGTACTGCCCAGGTGAATTTCAAAGGGCGCCTCTGTTAATTCAGCATTTATTTTTTTATTCGCCTGCTCAAGCGTTAATCCGCCAACATTGATACTGTTTACCTTCGTTTTCGGTAACAACCGATCCGCATAATGAACACTCTTAAATGAATAAAAACTAACAACTACAAGTAAAACCACCAAACTGATAATAATGATTTTTTTCGTTTTCTCTTGAAAAAAATCCTCCCTAATACCTCTCAAAATATACCCTCACTTTTCTCGCTTAAAATTGATGCATTCACGCCAACTACCCCTGCTGGCTAAGAAATACTATAACTTTATTACCATCATATTTTATCAGAAAAATAATGGCTTTTGGCCGATAAATTATGACTTTTTTATGAAGTAGCATATATACTAAGTTAAAAATATTTTTAGCAAACATTTTCAATATAATTTTTGCTATGAAATAATTTTAAAATAATTTCACATCCCGAAAACCATGCGGGATATAAGTTTTTCTTCCTACTTCGAACTTATTATGTTGTTTCGAAAGCGACCTGAAAAAGCCGATCGTCCATCCTTCGATCGGGCTGGTCAATCGCCATTTGGATTTTTTCGGCGTAGGCCTTGCCTAATTCTTCGTATGGCTGACGAACGCTTTTTATTTGAGGACGAAGGATTTGTGTGACTTCACCGCCATCAAAGCCAATAATCGTGATGTCCTGATTCATCTTCTTCCCGCTATCATATAGCGCTTGGTAACAGCCGATCGCCAGCATATCGTCACAACAAAAAATCGCACGAACGTCCGTCTCTTTTAACAAATCAATCGTTCCTTGATACCCTCCAGCTATCGTCAAAGGCATCTGCTTAATGTATTTTTCTTCTATTAATAGATCATGATCCTTCAACGCCTGGCAATAAGCATCAAAACGTTCTGTCAGATGATAGTGCTCAGCATTATCCATAATAAAAGCAATTTTTTCATGACCTTCTGTGATCAGCCATTCGATTGCACGATAAACACCAGAATATTCATCCAGCTTGATGGTCCCATAAAACCCTTCATTCAAACCGCGATCAGCAAAAACGACCGGAATCTCTTGAAAACGTCCACGTTCGATGATTTTCTTTCCCTGGTAATCATTTGGCGTGAACAGAAAAATTCCTTCGACTGCAATTCTTGCTAGTTGATTCAATAATTCCTGTTCCTTAAAAAAATCATGATCTGATTCACAGATAATCAGATAATAGCCCTGCTTTTCCAATTGCTCTCTGATTTTTCGGACAATCGCCGAAGCAAACTGTTCCGAAAAATCCGGAACAATCACGCCGATCGTCTTCGATTTTTTCGCGATAATATTGGAAGCAAAATAATTTGGGGAATAATCTTGCTCTGCAATCACCTTTAATACCCTTTGTCTCGTCGCTTCGCTAAAGCGGCCGCCCTTTTGATTGAGAATCTGAGACACTGTCGTCACTGAAACCCCTGCTAAGCGAGCCACCTCTTTCATTGTGATTTTCATTTTCCACCTCAATCTAGCTTGGTTTACCTTTTCTTAAGAAAATTTCTGGTGATTTCCATGATTTTTTCGTATAGAATTTTCTGATTTTTTACAACAAAATTTCAACATTGCAACTTTAAGCAGCGCTTTCAAAATAAGACATGATAAAAACCTGCCAAAAACCTTATCAGTACGCTGTTTTTAATTATTCTTAAAAGAGATTAAGTATTTCAAAAACACACGTTCGGTTATTTATTGTCACATTAATACATTACACTGTAACGTATTGTCACTGGTTTATAACCCACGCAATCTGAAACGATGGTAAAGTATCACTCGTAGTCGAAATGACTGATTTACATTTAAAAACTTTTTTGGAGGAATTTACATAATGAAATTTGGAAAAACTCTTGTACTTACGACTTTACTAACAGCTGGCGCGGTATTTGCACTAGGGACAAACGAAGCACATGCAGCAGAAAACTACACAGTTCAAGCTGGTGATACCTTATCAAAAATCTCAATCAAATTTGCTGGCGATAACAGCTTGGTTGATTCAATTGCTAAAGAAAACAAAATTTCTAATATTGACATGATTTTTGAAGGTCAAAACTTAACGATCGATACAGACGCTAAGGGCAATACAACAGTAGCACCAGTTCAAGAACAAGCAGCTCCTGCTCAAACAGCGCAAGCACCCGTTCAAGAAACTACACAAACAGCTGCTCCTGTACAACAAGCCGCTGCTCCTGCTGCTGAAGCTTCAACACCAGCTAGCACAAATGCAGCGAAAGAATGGATTGCACAACGTGAATCTAGCGGTTCATACACTGCGACTAACGGCCAATACATTGGACGTTACCAATTATCAGCTTCATACTTAAATGGTGACTACTCTGCAGCAAACCAAGAACGTGTAGCCGACCAATACGTGACTTCTCGCTATGGTTCATGGGAAGGCGCTCAAGCATTCTGGCAAGCAAACGGCTGGTACTAAGTCGATAGAAGAGCCTTTAAAAAACCCTCAAATGAGGGTTTTTTTTATTTTTAGAAGCTCTGTCTTATGGCGACAGATAATTCATCAACGGTTGCAACAATTCGATCTGCTTGTGCTTCAATCATTTCATTGCGCTCTCCAAAACCATAGAGCACGCCAATGCTCTTGATCTGATTGGCTTTGGCACCAATGATATCAAATTTTCGGTCACCGATCATTACAGCGGGAGTTTCTTCCAATTGAGCTAACGCATAGGCAATCACATCCGTTTTATTTGACCGTATACCGGCTAGATCCGCGCCGAAAATTCCTGAAAAATACTTAGATAAGCCAGTATTTGCAATAATCTGCTCGGCATAAAACTCCGGCTTTGATGTCGCTATAGCTAAATAGTAATCCGGAGCTAGTGAAGCAAGTACCTCTTCGATACCATCATAGACAGATAATTGCTTGATTCCCTGTTCTGCATAGTATTCGCGATAAATCTGCACCGCTTTATCTGCTTCTGCTTCCTTCAAATCATATAGCTGTTTCAATGTATCCGTTAAAGGCGGTCCGATAAAACTATGTAACGTCGCCTCATCAGGAATAGCTAAGCCCTTTTTTTTCAACATATAACACACACTATTTATGATTCCTTCACTTGAATCCGTCAATGTTCCATCTAAATCAAACAATACAATCTTTTTCATCCTCTACCTCCTGCTTCCATCCTACTGATTCCTCTGACAAATATCAACCTAAGGCAATATTCTTGCTAAAAAAATGGACAACACTTATACTTACTTTTAGTAAGGAATTAGGAGGAATTTATTATGGATACACAAATTCGCGGATTACACCACGTTACAGCTATAACTTCCAGTGCCGAAAAAAATTATCGCTTCTTCACGGATATTTTAGGCTTACGTATGATTAAAAAAACCGTCAATCAAGACGATATTGAAACCTATCATTTATACTTTACCGATGACACTGGTGCTCCTGGAACAGATATGACATTCTTTGACTTCCCACGGATTCCCAAAGGAACAAAAGGAACCAACAGCATTTCACGTACGGGCTTTCGTGTTCCAACCGATGCTTCATTGGAGTATTGGGCACAACGCTTTACAGATTTAGCTGTCGCTCATGGAGAGATTAAGGAGCGTTTTGGCAAAAAATACCTTGAATTTCATGATTACGATGATCAATTGTTTCAATTAGTGTCCGATGAAAAAAATCACGGCGTCGCTGGCGGAACACCATGGAAAAATTCAAACGTTCCTGCTGAACACGCGATTTTCGGATTAGGACCTACGATTGTAACTGTGGCAAAATTTGACCATTTAAAATTAGTTTTAGAAAATCTTCTAGGCTTTAAGGAAACAGCTGCTGAAGGTAGCATGCATCAATTTGAGGTAGGCGAAGGCGGCAATGGAGCAACCATCATTGTCGATGACCAGCCAGACATGATTCCAGCACAAGAAGGCTACGGCAATGTACACCATTTAGCTTTACGCGTTGCTGATGATGACGCTTTGCGGGATTGGATCGAGAAAATCAACGCCTTAGAATTCCCAAATTCTGGTTTTGTCGATCGTTTCTATTTCCAATCAGAATATTTCTTAGCAGCACCGCATGTTTTGTTTGAGTTAGCAACGGATGGGCCAGGCTTCTTGCAGGATGAAACCTATGAGCACGCAGGGGAGAATCTTTCCTTACCACCTCATTTACAGTCAAAACGAAAAGAAATCGAAGAGTACGTTCGGCCATTCGACACATCTGATGCCAATAAAAAACGTCAATAAGGAGAATACTATGCTCTTCTATTCAGCTAAAGAACTGACGGCCAAACAACATTACAAATTTTTAACAGGGAGTATCATTCCCCGTCCAATCGCATGGATCACGACAATCAATCAAGAAACAAACATCGTGAACGCTGCTCCTTTTAGCTACTTCAATGTTGTCGCTAAAGATCTACCATTAGTCAGCCTTTCGATTAACCGTAATAATCAAAAGATCAAAGACACCGCGCGTAATCTGCTTCAACAAAAAGAAGGAGTCATTCATCTGGTAAACGACAAAGTTTTAGCAGAAATGAATCAAACCTCTGCTTCATTACCTGCTGACGAAAGTGAGTTGGCAAAAATGTCTCTCACTTTAGTGGATAGTCAAGAAGTCACAGTACCGGCGATCTCAGATGCTCCGATTCGATTTGAAGTTCGTTTACACCAACATATCCCTGTTAAGGATCATAATGATACTATTATTAGCGACCTGTTTATCCTAGAAGTCTTAAACTATCACTTTGAAGAAAACTTGTTTGATCCAGAGAACGAATACATTGATCCATTGACTTTTGATCCACTTGCTCGTCTAGCTGGCGCTACATATAGCCATATCGCGGGTACATTAGACCTCGAAAGACCTAACTAAATAAGGAGTGAGCTCAATGAGCTCACTCCTTATTTTCACGTAAATCAATCATTTGTACATTTCCATCAATCATACCACTAGGACCCTTCAATTTGATTAAGGACATCCTTGGATCGAAAGTTAATGTCATCTCATCTTCTAAGTATAACTTGGAATGTTCTTTGATCGCAATACTGCCAATATTACTTTCAATGTCTAAGTTATAATCTGAATGATCCTGTTCCTTATCCAAAATCAATAATCGAAAACTAATATTCAATGCACAACTTCCAGATTTAGAATACTGACCCACACCGTCATCCAAATCTAAAACAATTCGACTATCTTGATACTTTTTAAGACGTTCTACCAAATCATCCGCTATATTTATATACATAATTCTCATCACCTCAGTTAGAGCATAGCACGATTTTACCAATCATCTAAATACTTTGCTCACAATCGAATAGATGAGGTTGTGACAGAAGTGGTCAGCTTCAAGAAATAAGAAGGAATTTCCGAAGAAGCTCCTTCTGGAACACCGTTTATTCGGAAAAAGAAGCTATGACAAGACTTTTGTCACAGCTTCACTTCTCACAACACCATACATACGAGTCTGCATAGGGTAATTCAATTTATATTAACAGTGTGTACTTTTAGAACAGAAATACCTCTTGCATTTGCACTTTTATAGTTGCTGACCGATGTGTTGTCTCACCACATCAGACTTTCACCACCTAAATTGTCGTCCCATGCCAAGTGCACAAAAAAAAGACAATCTACAAGAGATTGTCTAGAACTCCGGCAGTAGGACTCGAACCTACGACATCATGATTAACAGTCATGCGCTACTACCAACTGAGCTATGCCGGAATAATATGCGTGGCGACGTCCTAATCTCACAAGGGGCAACCCCTCACTACAATCGGCGCTAAGAAGCTTAACTTCTGTGTTCGACATGGGAACAGGTGTATCCTTCTCGCTATCGCCACCACACTACTATTTAATTGAGTAAACGTCGTTCACTCAAAACTGGATCAGAAACATTCAAACATCCGTGAATCAATTTTTGGTTAAGTCCTCGATCGATTAGTATCAGTCCGCTCCGTACATCACTGCACTTCCACTCCTGACCTATCTACCTGATCTTCTCTCAGGGATCTTACTTTCTTAAAGAAATGGGAAATCTCATCTTGAGGTGGGCTTCACACTTAGATGCTTTCAGCGTTTATCCCTTCCCTACATAGCTACCCAGCGATGCCTCTGGCGAGACAACTGGTACACCAGCGGTAAGTCCATCCCGGTCCTCTCGTACTAAGGACAGATCCTCTCAAATTTCCAACGCCCGCGACGGATAGGGACCGAACTGTCTCACGACGTTCTGAACCCAGCTCGCGTGCCGCTTTAATGGGCGAACAGCCCAACCCTTGGGACCGACTACAGCCCCAGGATGCGACGAGCCGACATCGAGGTGCCAAACCTCCCCGTCGATGTGGACTCTTGGGGGAGATAAGCCTGTTATCCCCAGGGTAGCTTTTATCCGTTGAGCGATGGCCCTTCCATGCGGAACCACCGGATCACTAAGCCCGACTTTCGTCCCTGCTCGACTTGTAGGTCTCGCAGTCAAGCTCCCTTGTGCCTTTACACTCTGCGAATGATTTCCAACCATTCTGAGGGAACCTTTGGGCGCCTCCGTTACTCTTTAGGAGGCGACCGCCCCAGTCAAACTGCCCATCTGACACTGTCTCCCACCACGATTAGTGGTGCGGGTTAGAGTGGTCATAACACAAGGGTAGTATCCCACCAGCGCCTCTGTCGAAACTAGCGTCCCGACTTCTACGGCTCCTACCTATCCTGTACATGTGGTACAAACACTCAATATCAAACTGCAGTAAAGCTCCATGGGGTCTTTCCGTCCTGTCGCGGGTAACCTGCATCTTCACAGGTACTAAAATTTCACCGAGTCTCTCGTTGAGACAGTGCCCAAATCGTTACGCCTTTCGTGCGGGTCGGAACTTACCCGACAAGGAATTTCGCTACCTTAGGACCGTTATAGTTACGGCCGCCGTTTACTGGGGCTTCAATTCGTACCTTCGCTTACGCTAAGCACTCCTCTTAACCTTCCAGCACCGGGCAGGCGTCAGCCCCTATACGTCATCTTTCGATTTTGCAGAGACCTGTGTTTTTGATAAACAGTCGCTTGGGCCTATTCACTGCGGCTGATCGTTAGATCAGCACCCCTTCTCCCGAAGTTACGGGGTCATTTTGCCGAGTTCCTTAACGAGAGTTCTCTCGCTCACCTTAGGATTCTCTCCTCGACTACCTGTGTCGGTTTACGGTACGGGCCATTGTTTTCTCACTAGAAGCTTTTCTCGGCAGTGTGACATCAGGAACTTCGGTACTATTATTTCCCTCCCCATCACAACTTGTCCTTAGAGATGTAAGCATTTGACTCACATCAAGACTCATTGCTTGGACAGACATTTCCAATCGTCTGATTCCTTAGCCTCCTGCGTCCCTCCATTGCTCAAACAAAAACAACGGGTACAGGAATATCAACCTGTTATCCATCGCCTACGCCTTTCGGCCTCGGCTTAGGTCCCGACTAACCCTGGGCGGACGAGCCTTCCCCAGGAAACCTTAGTCATTCGGTGGACAGGATTCTCACCTGTCTTTCGCTACTCATACCGGCATTCTCACTTCTAAGCGCTCCAGTAGTCCTCACGATCTACCTTCAACGCCCTTAGAACGCTCTCCTACCAACACACCATTGGTGTGTTCCACAGCTTCGGTAAACTATTTAGCCCCGGTACATTTTCGGCGCAGGGTCACTCGACTAGTGAGCTATTACGCACTCTTTAAATGGTGGCTGCTTCTAAGCCAACATCCTAGTTGTCTGTGCAACCCCACATCCTTTTCCACTTAATAGTTATTTGGGGACCTTAGCTGGTGGTCTGGGCTGTTTCCCTTTCGACTATGGATCTTATCACTCACAGTCTGACTCCCAGAGATGAATGGATGGCATTCGGAGTTTATCTGAATTCGGTAACCCGAGATGGGCCCCTAGTCCAAACAGTGCTCTACCTCCATCATTCTTACTCTGAGGCTAGCCCTAAAGCTATTTCGGAGAGAACCAGCTATCTCCAAGTTCGTTTGGAATTTCTCCGCTACCCACACCTCATCCCCGCACTTTTCAACGTACGTGGGTTCGGTCCTCCAGTGCGTTTTACCGCACCTTCAACCTGGACATGGGTAGATCACATGGTTTCGGGTCTACGACCACTTACTCATTCGCCCTATTCAGACTCGCTTTCGCTGCGGCTCCGTCTTTTCAACTTAACCTCGCAAGTAATCGTAACTCGCCGGTTCATTCTACAAAAGGCACGCTATCACCCATTAACGGGCTCTAACTTGTTGTAGGCACACGGTTTCAGGATCTATTTCACTCCCCTTCCGGGGTGCTTTTCACCTTTCCCTCACGGTACTGGTTCACTATCGGTCACTAGGGAGTATTTAGCCTTGGGAGATGGTCCTCCCGGATTCCGACGGAATTCCTCGTGTTCCGCCGTACTCAGGATCCTCCTAGGTGCCAGTCAAATTTTGTCTACGGGGCTTTTACCCTTTCTAGCAGACCTTTCCAGGTCCTTCGACTATCTCACTGGACTACCATATCGGAGTCCTACAACCCCAAGAGGCAAGCCTCTTGGTTTGGGCTTTTCCCGTTTCGCTCGCCGCTACTCAGGGAATCGATTTTTCTTTCTCTTCCTGCAGGTACTTAGATGTTTCAGTTCTCTGCGTCTACCTCTAATCAGCTATGTATTCACTGAAAAGTAACATCCTATAAAAGATGTTGGGTTTCCCCATTCGGAAATCTCCGGATCAAAGCTTACTTACAGCTCCCCGAAGCATATCGGTGTTAGTCCCGTCCTTCATCGGCTCCTAGTGCCAAGGCATCCACCGTGCGCCCTTATTCACTTAACCTTATCTTGACTTTCGTCAAGGGTCTTACTAATTCCCATGAGCGATCATGTTCTTTAGTAATAAATAAGCAATTGAACTTATTAAAAAACTCATTCAACGCGGTGTTCTCGGTTTGTTTAAAATTGTTTCTGTATCCAGTTTTCAATGAACGATTTGAGAGTAGACCTCTCAAAACTGAACGAATAAAACATTCCTGTGTAGTTTCCGTAACGTTCATCTTCGATGAACTATTTCCTTAGAAAGGAGGTGATCCAGCCGCACCTTCCGATACGGCTACCTTGTTACGACTTCACCCCAATCATCTATCCCACCTTAGGCGGCTGGCTCCAAAAGGTTACCTCACCGACTTCGGGTGTTACAAACTCTCGTGGTGTGACGGGCGGTGTGTACAAGGCCCGGGAACGTATTCACCGCGGCGTGCTGATCCGCGATTACTAGCGATTCCGGCTTCATGTAGGCGAGTTGCAGCCTACAATCCGAACTGAGAGAAGCTTTAAGAGATTAGCTTAGCCTCGCGACTTCGCGACTCGTTGTACTTCCCATTGTAGCACGTGTGTAGCCCAGGTCATAAGGGGCATGATGATTTGACGTCATCCCCACCTTCCTCCGGTTTGTCACCGGCAGTCTCGCTAGAGTGCCCAACTAAATGATGGCAACTAACAATAAGGGTTGCGCTCGTTGCGGGACTTAACCCAACATCTCACGACACGAGCTGACGACAACCATGCACCACCTGTCACTTTGCCCCCGAAGGGGAAGCTCTATCTCTAGAGTGGTCAAAGGATGTCAAGACCTGGTAAGGTTCTTCGCGTTGCTTCGAATTAAACCACATGCTCCACCGCTTGTGCGGGCCCCCGTCAATTCCTTTGAGTTTCAACCTTGCGGTCGTACTCCCCAGGCGGAGTGCTTAATGCGTTAGCTGCAGCACTGAAGGGCGGAAACCCTCCAACACTTAGCACTCATCGTTTACGGCGTGGACTACCAGGGTATCTAATCCTGTTTGCTCCCCACGCTTTCGAGCCTCAGCGTCAGTTACAGACCAGAGAGCCGCCTTCGCCACTGGTGTTCCTCCATATATCTACGCATTTCACCGCTACACATGGAATTCCACTCTCCTCTTCTGCACTCAAGTTTCCCAGTTTCCAATGACCCTCCCCGGTTGAGCCGGGGGCTTTCACATCAGACTTAAGAAACCGCCTGCGCTCGCTTTACGCCCAATAAATCCGGACAACGCTTGCCACCTACGTATTACCGCGGCTGCTGGCACGTAGTTAGCCGTGGCTTTCTGGTTAGATACCGTCAAGGGATGAACATTCTACTCTCATCCTTGTTCTTCTCTAACAACAGAGTTTTACGATCCGAAAACCTTCTTCACTCACGCGGCGTTGCTCGGTCAGACTTGCGTCCATTGCCGAAGATTCCCTACTGCTGCCTCCCGTAGGAGTTTGGGCCGTGTCTCAGTCCCAATGTGGCCGATCACCCTCTCAGGTCGGCTATGCATCGTTGCCTTGGTGAGCCGTTACCTCACCAACTAGCTAATGCACCGCGGGTCCATCCATCAGTGACGCAAAAGCGCCTTTCAAACCGAAACCATGCGGTTTCGATTGTTATACGGTATTAGCACCTGTTTCCAAGTGTTATCCCCTTCTGATGGGCAGGTTACCCACGTGTTACTCACCCGTTCGCCACTCCTTTTCTTTCGGTGGAGCAAGCTCCGGTGAAAGAAAAAGCGTTCGACTTGCATGTATTAGGCACGCCGCCAGCGTTCGTCCTGAGCCAGGATCAAACTCTCATAAAAAGTGTTTGAAACAGTCTTGCGACTGTTAAGCTCAATTGTAATAATTGACTTGCTAGCATATTGCTTGCTATGTTGTTTGCTTCTATATAATAGAAGCGCCCTACACATTTGGTTTGTTTTATTCGTTCAGTTTTCAAAGGTCTACATTGTTCGTTGCTTTGTTTCAGCAACTTTTATATCTTAACAGGTTACCAAGCAAATGTCAATAACTTTTTTGAAGTTTTTTTAATTTCAAAATTCATCGTTCGGCTTTTGCTGTATCAGCAACGTTTATTAATTTACCATTTAATCATTCCATGGTCAACTATTTTCTTCAAAAAAAAGAAACTTATTATTCATAAGCTTCTTTTTCAGGTTTATTCAAATAATGGTACACCTTCAATTTCGATTGTTCCAAGGATTTTTCTGACGCTGTCTGGACTCTCCCAAGCAAATCCTTCGGGGAGCTCTGTAGCTTCTTCACTAGTCATTTCAAATACATATAACGGCAAACTAGCACCGTGTGATTGTGTATTCGTTAATTCGACTAGCCGAATATTATTAACATTAATATGTAGTGTCGCCTTCAAGAAATTCAAAAAACTAGCTAAAACGGTGTTTTCGGCTTTGGTATCAGTGCGAGCAAATTCTTTCTCTTTTCCTATTTCGTGAACTAAAAAACGCTTCGATCCATCTTCTAAATGCAACATGATTGTTCCTGACACTTGTTTTGTCACAATTTTCACCTCTGCAAAAGCTAATCGTAAATCGGAATCATTGTATCACGTTTTCAGAAAAAAAGATATTCTTTGCATAAAATAAGCCTTAATTTTCAACTTGTTCTTTCAATAGAAAATCGATTGCCTCATCCGTCCAAGCGGGCATGTTTTTCTCTAAGGAGCGGAAGCCGATATTTTTATTGCGATTTGTAAAGTAACGTTTCCGATGGTAAGGCACTTCAGCGGAATGCTCTGCCAACGTTCGCAAAGATAAACTGATCTTCTTAGTATATTCATCAATATCAATAACTTGTACCTTCACCACTTGTCCAACCTCTAAAAAGCTGTGTATGTTTTTTGTGTAACCAGACTGTACCTCTGATATGTGGACTAATCCTTGTGTCTGAGCATCTAATGAGATGAACGCACCATATGGCTGAATACCTGTGACTTGCCCTTCGATAATATCTCCAATTTTATATCCCATTCATTTCCCTCTTTTCGCATGTTTCATTATACTGTATTTATAAACAAAATTGAAGTTAGCCATCAGGAGGAAGAGAAATGACAAATTTTGAACAACCGATCGATCGCCTTGGCTCTAACAGCGTCAAATGGGATGCGATCCTTAAGTCCTATAATGAAGAGAACCTTTTGCCGTTGTGGATTGCCGACATGGATTTCAAAGCGCCCGCCGGCGCCTTACAAGCCTATCAAAAATTGTTAGAACATGGAATCTTAGGTTACGCTGATACACCTGATACACTTTATACCGCTATCAGCAATTGGGAGCAGGAACATTTTAAGCTTGCCGTAAGAAAAGAAGAGATTCTTTTTTTCTCTGGTGTCTTAGCAGGAATTACTACAGCGATTCAAGCCTTCACAAAGCCAAATGACGTAATTTTAATCCACGATCCTGTTTACCCTCCTTTTGCAAACATCATTACGACGAATCGTCGGCAATTGGTTCGAAGCCAATTAGTCGAGGAGAATGGACATTTTGTAATGGACTTGGCTGACATGGAGGAAAAATTCAAACAACACCAGGTAAAAGTTATGATTTTATGCAATCCTCACAATCCCGGTGGAAGAGTTTGGACGAAGAAGGAACTCTATCAATTAGGCGAACTTTGCCAAAAATATCAAGTGCTTGTCTTAAGCGATGAGATTCATCAGGATTTAGTGTTTCCGCCGAATAAAATGACTTCATTTTTTAATGCAGGCGATGGCTTCAGCGACTTTAGCTTACAATTTACTTCGATGACAAAGACCTTTAATCTAGCGGGAATCAAAAATTCCGTTGTTTTTGTCAAAAATGAGAAACTGCGCAGCCAATTAATCCGTAAGCAAGAAGAGAACTTTCAACAAGAAATCAATACCTTTGGTTTAGTCGGTATGGAAGCGGCTTATGAAACGGGTGAAGAATGGTTAGCCGAACTACTACCTTATATTCAATCCAATATTACTTATACAATGAACTTTTTCCAAGAACAGCTGCCAAAGGTAAAAATCATGAAGCCTGAAGGAACCTATCTATTATGGTTGGATTTTTCGGAATATGATCTTTCTGATAAGGAATTAGAAGAGCGCTTCGTCCATAAAGGCAAGGTTGTCTTAAATACAGGGGTTAGCTATGGGCCAAGCGGGAAGCAGCATATGCGTTTGAATGTCGCCTGTCCGCGAGCAGTTTTAGAAGAAGGCTTAAACCGAATCGTAAGAGCATTAAGTTAAATTAAAAAAGGTTCCCTGCTCAATTTGCGGAGCAGGGAACCTTTTCTAATCATTCTTATTATTCAGTAACCTCGATTGATTCGATGACAACATCATGCACAGGCTTATCTTGCGCGCCACGTTTTACAGCACCGATGCTATCAACCACGTCCATACCTTCAACAACATGACCAAAAACAGTATGACGGAAGTCTAACCAAGGAGTTCCGCCTTGTTTATAGGTTTCAACGATTTCTCCCGGGAATCCAGCTTCTTCTAATTGTGCCATCATATTAGCTGGCACATTTTGATTGTTCACGATAAAGAATTGACTGCCGTTTGAGTTCGGACCAGCATTTGCCATTGATAATGCGCCACGCAGGTTAAATAGATTTCGTGAAAACTCATCTTCAAATTTCTCACCGTAAATACTTTCGCCACCCATACCAGTACCAGTTGGGTCGCCCCCTTGGATCATGAAATCAGGAATGACACGGTGGAAAATTACGCCGTCGTAATAGCCCTTCTTCGCTAATTCGATAAAGTTCTTAACTGTCTTTGGTGCTTCTTCAGGAAATAGTTGAACCGTGATATCACCCATATTAGTTTTGATCGTCGCTTTAGGACCTTTTTCTTCTGTTAAGTTTAATTGTGGAAATTGAGTCACTTCAATGTCCTCCTTTATTTTTTTGCTGTGTCCATCATAACAAACTTTTTGCGTTTTGCCACCTTTACAAGCCAAGCGTTTCTTTCTCTCTCATTTATTTGTTACAATCGATGGAAAGAAAGGGTGTTGATATGGAAATTTTTGATATAACCATTGTGGGTGCAGGACCAGTCGGCATGTTTGCGGCATTTTACGCTGGGATACGCCAAGCGAAAACAAAGCTGATCGATAGTTTGCCACAGCTAGGCGGACAGCTGACGACACTTTACCCTGAAAAAAATATTTACGACATTCCTGGATTCCCGATCGTTAAAGCGGCGGATCTGGTAAACAATTTGGAAAAGCAATTACGGACTTTTTCCCATACTTACTGCTTAGAAGAAGAAGTTTTGGAATTGAAGCAGCATGAGGACTATCTTGAATTAATTACCACGAAGGATACTCACTATACAAAGTCAGTAGTGCTGGCTATCGGCAACGGCTCCTTTCAGCCAAGACGATTAATGATCGCTGATGCGGATACATTTGAAAATCACGGAATTGATTATTACATCAATGATCTGATGAAATATGCCGGCAAAAAAGTGGCCATCGCTGGCGGCGGGGATTCTGCGATCGATTGGGCATTAATGCTAGAGCCAATCGCTGCTGAAGTTTCGATCATTCATCGACGAGATACCTTCCGAGGACATGAGCACAGTGTTGAAAAACTAAAGGAATCGTCCGTCAATATCTACACGCCTTATATTCTTAAAGAACTTCATGGTGAACAGGATTTGGAAGATTTGACTTTACAAAAAGCAAAAAGTGATGAGACAATTACTTTAAATGTGGATTACTTGATCGTCAATTACGGCTTTTCTTCTTCTTTGGATCATTTAAAATCGTGGGGACTAGAAAGCACACGGCAGGCGATCCTAGTTGAATCGGATATGCGCACGTCAATTCCTGGCGTCTATGCCTGCGGAGATATTTCTACCTATGACGGCAAGGTGAAATTGATCGCCACAGGAATGGGAGAAGCTCCGACTGCTGTCAATAATGCCCTGCATTATATAAATCCCAAAAACCGCACGCAGCCTGGACACAGCACCAGCCTATTTCCACAAATCTAGCTTCAGCTGGAGGTTGTGTCGTGCAATGTCAGCTGCACAAACTAAAAAGGAGGTACAATATGGTATTCGAAACGACTGCTCTTGAGCAAAAAGCACGTGAACTTCTTGAGGAACGCGGAGTCACTATTAGAGATATTGCAGACTTGGTGTTCTTTTTACAAAAGGATTATATTGAAAAATTGGACATCGAATTATGTATCCATAGTGTGAATCGCGTATTGACCAAGCGAGAGGTACACAACGCCATTATCACGGGGATCGAGCTGGATAAGTTAGCCGAACAAAAAAAGCTGGATTATCCTTTACAAAACATCCTTGAAGAGGATGAAGGCCTTTATGGAATCGATGAAATCATGGCTCTGTCGATCGTCAACGTTTATGGTTCTATCGGCTTCACAAATTATGGCTATATCGATAAAGTGAAGCCTGGAATCTTGAAGAAGCTTAACGAGCACGATGGTGTGCATGTTCATACTTTTTTGGATGATCTCGTTGGTGCGATCGCCGCGTCAGCTGCCAGTCGTCTAGCGCACGAGCATCCTCGCAAATTAGATTCAATCGTTAAATAAGGACAACAAAAAAAAGAGCTTAACGCTCTTTTTTTAATGCCCTTTTACCAAAATAGATCGGTAATAGATAAAAAATTTCTAGCAAGATAAAAAATAAAATGAAGCAATGCAGGAAAAATGTCTCTGGCAGCACATTAATGATCGGGTCCGTTGCCGGATTAAAAATCCATGCGTCATTGTTGAAAAAGACCCCATGAAACATCACGAAGAAGCGATCAAAATTCACTGCCATCAAAAACGCGATCACGATCGGTACAACAACCGCAATGCGGAATGGCTGGATCAGCTTCCACAGACACTGTTGTTTCATTAACTGACGTATATAAAGTATGCTGGGCACGACTGTTACCAATAATAAGCCGTAATTCAGTAAGAACAGCTTTTTGACTTCATAAAAATGCAATGCGCCGCTAGATGAGACTGGAAAGTCTGTCATTTTAAGTGTCTTTATCCAAGGCAAATTCAAATAGCGCATTAATTGATCAAAGTTATGCAGCAGCTCTTTTTCAGAAAGTGATGTATAATCCAACAAGTCTAACTGTCCGATATCAAACTGATAGAGCCAGCGGGCATTAATCGTCAGCGTAATCGCCAGTGTCAGCAAAGTCACTAGCAGGCAAATCAATCCAATGCGTTCTAGCCACTTATTCTTCATTGAAACGCCACTCATCTAACGAGTCCACTAAATAAGTCGGCGGTACTGGCAAAGTCGGTACATCTGCCTTTTGAGTAAAGCCTGACAATACCAAGAGAGTATCAATTCCATTATTGATTCCCGCTAAGATATCGGTCGTGTAATTATCTCCCACCATCAGCACATTTGCTTTTTCCATACCTAAGGTTTCTACTGCTTTCTCCATAATGATCGCTTCTGGCTTGCCAATATAGATGGCCTTTTGTTGCGTGGAGGCTTCGATCATGGCAATCACCGAGCCAGCGCCCGGCAGCAGACCACGTTCAGTTGGGATATTTTTATCAGGATTTGTTCCAATAAAGGTCGCACCCTTTTGAATCGCCAAGGTTGCCACGACAAACTTCTCATAAGTAACGTCCGTGTCCAATCCCACCACTACATAATCAGGTGTCTCTTCCTCCCAGACATATCCCGCAGCTAAAATCGGTTCAATCAAGCCTGGTTCACCGATTACATAGACCTTCTTGCCTTTATTTGCATCATTCAAATAATCAATCGTGGCAAGTGTCGCAGTATAGACTGTCTCTGGTCCCACATGGATCGAGAATTCATTAGCCAATCGATTGGCTACTGTCTCTGGTGTTTTTGTCGTATTGTTGGTCAAAAATAAAAATGGAATCTGGCGCGCCTGCAATTGCTCAACAAAGCGGCGACCAGCAGGAATCGGCTCGCTTCCGCGATAGATCGTTCCATCTAGGTCAATCAGGTATCCTTCGTACATCCTATTACTCTTCCCTTTGACGAATTACAAAGCGTTCGTCTTTTTCTTTTGTCTTTGTAGGTGTTTCCTTTTTTGGCTGACGGTTTTTGATTACTGGTTTTTTCTTTGGCTTATTGGTTACTGGAACTTTTTTCTCCTCCACGTATGCTTGAGATTTGTCCTTCCGCTTGCGTTTGCGTTTTTTTCGCGTTTGCTGGCGTTTTCCGCCTGTCCGTTCCAAGACAAAATAAGCACAACCAAAATTGCAGTACTCATACAAATAATCTTCTAATGTATCAATCCGCTGCTCCGGTAAGCTTTTTCGATCGTCTTCGCGGAAAAAGCCCTTTAAGCGCAACTGGTCATAGCCCCAGTCACCAACAATGTAATCATAGCGTGTCAAGACCTCACTAAAGCGTTCACCTAAACGTTCGGCATCAAAGCCTTCACGATAATTTCTAACTAAGCGGTATTGGCGTTCGCCAATCAAAAGATTACTATCATCGACAAATACGACGGTTTCACCTTTTTTCTTTTCTTCAGCGGGTGTCTCAACGATTTCATCTAAGACCTCAGCCAATTCTTCTGTGACTGTTTTTTCTGAATTGTTTTTCTGTTCTTTTTTGTCTCTTTTTTCTTTTGCCATCGTTTCACCACCTGTTTGCTATTATACCTTGTTTTTATTTGATTGGATAGTGAGTGTGGAGATAGTCCCCCAAAACACTGCGAATAAAATCAGGGAATAAAAATTCATAACGCCCCGCAATTTCGATTGTCGGAAAAAATGGAACAAACATATAATGATCGACAGTCGCCAGCGTATAGTCCAGCTCCGGATCAACCGGTTCTCCTAACCAACGAACCTGATGATTCACTCCATCATATTCGATGCCATCATAAACCAGATGACCAAAAATTTTGCCGCGAAAGCCCATCCCTATCACAGGAAAATTGATTAAGAAATGGCGATTCTTTTCCATTTCTAAAACCAGCCGAATCAAATTATTACCATCCAGTGTTACTTTGATTAGATGCATGGGATGCGGCAATGCTGTGTGCAGCTGATCTTGATTCACGATCCCAGCAGGAATATCCGTTAAAAATAATCCTGAGTTCAACACGGCTGCTTCTGTCTTAGCTGCTTCCTTTACGGCGGCCAATGTATAATCGATCATCGGATGCGCCGTTTGCAGATTTGTACTCATGGTAAAGGGAATGTTCGCGACTTCCTTATCTGCTAATAATCGGTGTCCTTCTGTCAGGTATCCGTCAATTTCTTCTTGGTCCTCAGGCAGCTCCAGCATCTTTTCTGTAGGAAAGGTACGAGCTGAAGTTTTCTGGATGCGGTGTTTATCATCAAGTGTCACATGAACTTCGCCCACATAATAACCGTATTTCCCCGCCGCTGCTAGCTGCACATCGCCAATCTTTTCTCCCGTTTCAAATAAATGATGCGTATGAGAACCTAGAATCACATCAATTGCCGGCAGCTCTCGTGCGATTTGCCGATCAACGCTAATTCCCAAATGACTCATCAATACGAGCACATCAACTTTCGGACGAAGCTCCGATACAAGATCTGGCAAAATATCCATAACCTGGCGAATGTCCCAGCCATTGGGATTGTAGGTTAGTGGGAAGGGGGCAGTGAAGGCCAGCAATCCAACCCTCGTTCCCTGTTCGGTCGTAATAATTTTAGATTGTTGTGCCCATTTTGGTGGCTGCAAGGTCTGCTTATCGAAGAGATTATCTAAAAGAATATCGAAATTCGCCTGATCATACAGCTGATTCAGTTCCGCCTTTGAGTTTCCCACGCCCTCGTTATTTCCAATAGTCGCCGCGTCGTAATGAATTTGATTCATTAATTGAACATTGGCTTGGCCATTAGTCGCTTCTGTCAAAGGATGCCAGCGATCAACAAAATCCCCTAAATCAACGGTAATAATTCGCTTATTCGCTGTTTCCTCCTGTTTGCGGTTCAGTAAAAAACGGCGAAGCTTTGGCCAATTCTCTAAATGGGAATGAAGATCATTGGTATGTAAAAGAATAATTTTTTCCATTATTCTACCTCTTTTCAACTCTTCTTGTTCCATCTATAGTAACATATAGCTCAAGAAGGCTGAACGAACTCGTTCGCTAAAAAAGCAGGTGAAAGTATGAAGTTTGACTCTATTCTCGGTACGATTTGGCTAGATGCTAGTCCCGATGCCTTAATTGGGGTTTCTTATACACCAATTGATGAAAGCCCCTTAGCCAACCAAGAAATTCTACAAACAGCAAAGAAACAGCTCTTGGAATTCTTAGCAGGTGCTCGCAAGGAATTTAATGTGCCCTATGCTTTTACATCTGGAACAGCCTTTCAGCAAAAAGTTTGGCAGGCGTTGACAGAGATTCCTTATGGCGAAACGTGCAGCTACCTGACGATTGCTGAGAAAATTCAAAGTCCCAGAGCTGTTCGTGCGATTGGACAAGCCAATCGCAACAATCCCTTGCCAATCCTCGTTCCTTGCCATCGCGTCATTGGGAAAAATGGCAAACTGGTCGGGTATTCCGGTTCGAGTGAAGAAGGTCTAAAAATCAAAGAGCAGTTACTCGTGATTGAGAATCCGACTCTGCAGGAAATCACTCTTTTCTAAATAAAGAAGATACCGTTGTTGAAGATAGGCAATCAACAACGGTATCTTTCTTTAGCTTGATGCCGACGAAGCTGCTGCTTCATCCTCCTTCACACAATCAATCGCAATAACCAGCGAAATGATTAACTCTTCTAATGATTCATCTAAAATCGTAATCTCGTACGTATCGCCCCACGAAATCCAGCGCTTGTTTATCTCCGCAATCTTTCGTCCTTTTCGTGACACGTCAAAATCCATATCCCACCAGTTGCCATCAACCGTCACATCTTCAGCTGAAATCGAGTATTTCGCTTTGAAGAAGCTCAACTGTTTGGAAATCTCAATCGCTTCTTTCCCATTAATCTCGACAAAAAATTTTGGCAAAAGACTAATTGTCTTCTTAGTAATTCGACTGACTTCTTTCCCTTGTTCATTTTCAACACTAAAGGTTTTGGGAATCTTCATAAAGCTGCCCTTAACCGAATAGTGCAGCCGTTGATCCTCATCAACCACGGTGAACTTTTCACCAATACTAAAAACCTTCTGTTTAATGTATAACTTCTTCATTCTCTGGCCTCCTATTTTTCTGATAGATCCCCTGTATTAATCACTGGCTGGGTTCCTTTATCGGTGATGATGGAAACCAGCAGATTATTGATTAACTGAACTTTCCGATCATCTGTAAACTGAATGTCCTGACCGTTTTCGATTTGTTCCAGTGCCATTTGCGTCATCGTAACCGCGCCTTCAACAATTGTTTGTCGGGCAGATAATATGGCTTTAGCTTGTTGTCGCTGCAGCATCGCATTGGCAATTTCAGTGGCATACGCTAAATGATTCAAACGCGTCTCGATTACCTCAACACCAGCCATCGCTAAACGTTCTTGTAATTCCTCAGCTAATTCTTCTGATACCTCCGTCGTATTTCCTCGCAACGTTAAATCATCGTCATTGAATGTGTCATAAGGATATTGCGTCGCGATATGACGAATCGCTGTTTCACTTTGAATCTCAACAAAATCTAAATAGTAATCGACATCAAATAACGCTTTGGCCGTATCCACCACTCGAAAAACCACGACTGCTGAAATTTCGACGGGATTTCCATCAGAATCATTGACCTTTAATAATGAGCTATTGAAATTTCTTACCTTCAAAGACACCGGGATTTTTCGCGTCAACGGCGTTGTAATGAATAAGCCGTTTGCTTTGATGGTTCCAAGATACTTTCCAAAAAACAAGACTGCCTTCGCTTTATTCGGCCCAACGATTGTTAAAGAACTTAAAAATAAGCCAGCAATAATCCATAGAAGAACGCCTAAAAAGATCAAGCCGAAACTTTCCTTTGTACTGCCAGCAAAAACTCCCCAGCTACCAATTCCAATAATTACAATTAAACCTACTAAACCTAAATACCCATTGATATGAAATGCCTGCTTCTCTTTCATCGTCGCACCCCCAAAATTTAATATCTTCAGTTTACGCTTATTTTGAAAGAGCTTCAATTAATTCTGACTTTCTATAAAAAGTCTATAAAAAAAGAACTGCCATCCAGACAGTCCCTGTTGATTTGGTTAAAAGAAAAAGCAGACCAAAAAGTCTGCTGTAATGTCATCTATATCAGACACATGCCGGATCCTACTTAGTGCTGCTTCCTTCCAGACCTGACACAATTCACAGGCCCGGCATTGTCCTGCCTTTCGGCAAAAAATAGTATAACAAACTCTACTCGTTTTGGCTAGTCTTTTTTTTCCGTGCTCGAATGGCGCGGAAAAAATTGGTCAATAGCGTTCCACATTCCGCCTCCAAAATACCGCCCTCAACGTACGCGCGATGGTTGAAACGCTCATCTGTTAATAAATTCATCAACGTTCCCGCTGTACCACCTTTAGGATCGTACGCTCCAAAATAAACTTCTTCCACCCGCGACAAAATCATCCCGCCGCTGCACATTGGACAAGGCTCCAGCGTAACAAATAGCTGACACTCTTCCAATCGCCAGCTGCCCAAATGACGACAGGCCTCGCGAATAGCAAACATTTCTGCATGACTTGTCGCATCCTGACTGTGCTCTCGTAAATTATGGCCGCGACCAATAATTTCTCCTTTATGGACAACGATCGCACCAATCGGGACCTCCGCGATTTCTTCAGCCTTCTTGGCTTCCTTGATCGCTTCTTCCATAAAATATATTTTCTCTTCTTCCGTCAACTGACTTTCACGTTCCATTTCTTTCCTCACTTAACTTCTCTTGATTGCTGATCAACTTACTTTAGCATAAGTTTTTCAGCAAAAAAAGATGCGCCATCACTGGCACATCTTCTTACATTACTTTGTCTACTAAATCCATCAATCGGTCTTTCAAATCCTCGGTCGTATCTTTGATGGAATCACCATAGACCGATACGCGCTTTTTTCCGCTCTTGATCTTGTCTAAAATACTCATGATGTTATCTAAATCTTCATCTGAAAGTTTATCAACGATCGCTAGCAGTGTTTCACTGCCGTCAAACTTAGCATTCACAAAACGCTTTACTTTACAGCGATTCGAAACATGACGAGCCTTTTCAATTAGCTTCCCAGAAGCGACTACAGCAGTAGCAGTGCTGGCTGCGACAATGACGCCTACTCCGATTTTGACTTTGGTCGATCTTTTCATGGTATCAGCTCCTTTATTTAATGATACCACACTCTTAAAAATATCAGTAATAAGAACTACTTGTGATTGAAAGCGCACGCTTCATAGGCTTGAACACAAAAAAATAAAAACCGACAAGTCGTCGGTTCTTAATCGCGGCTCCGATTGCCAAAAAGCAATACCAGTCGTAATAATTGTAGAAATGTTGCTAATGCTGCTGCGACATAAGTCAGCGCAGCTGCCATTAAAACTTTTCGAGCGGCTGCCAGTTCATCTTCTGCCAGCATATTTCCTTCACGCAAAATACTCAATGCACGTCTTGATGCATCAAATTCGACGGGCAAGGTTACAAGCTGAAAAACTAGCGCTAATGAAAACGCCAAAATCCCGACATTAATCAATGTTTGGTTCCAGCTCATAATGACACCTAACATAATCAATGGAAAAGAAAGCGTCGAACCGATATTGGCTACAGGTACAATCGCTGCCCGTAATTTCAACGGAAAATAATTTTTGGCATCCTGCACGGCATGTCCGCACTCATGCGCCGCCACACCAATAGCGGCCACCGACGTCGATTGTGCCGTTGCTTCAGATAAGCTCAACAGTTTATTCCCGCTATTATAATTATCGGTCAGATTTCCGGCAATTTGCTGGACTCCGACATCTGTAATTCCTTGACTGCGCAAAATGTATTCAGCTGCTTGAGTCCCTGTAACACCCTTGCTGCTGCGAAACTCATCGTATTTGCGGAACGTCGAATTGACATAAGCAGAAGCAAGTCCAGAGATGACCAGTCCGGCGATAACTAATAGAAACGTGGGATCTAGAAAATTATAAAATGTTCCATACCCATACATAAACATTCTCCTCTAATCAAAGATAATTGTGCTGTTTGAAATAAACAGTTTCCTAAGCTTAGTTTAGCATGAAAGCCATGAATTTTTTATGAAAACGGCTCTAAGAATCTCTCTAGCTTATAACTTCTTAACAAATTCAGACTTCAGCTTCATGGGGCCAAAGCCATCGACTTTACAATCAATGTTGTGATCGCCTTCAACTAAACGAATATTTTTAACCTTCGTTCCCTGTTTGATGGCCCCAGAAGCACCTTTGACTTTCAAATCCTTAATAACGGTCACACTGTCACCGTCTTGCAATGGATTGCCATTGCTATCTTTAACGACTAATCCCTCTTCCACATCTTCGCTTTCAGACCATTCGTGACCACATTCTGGGCAAACAAATAAGCCGCGATCTTCATAAGTGTACTCTGACTGACACATAGGACAATTTGGCATACTTTTCCTCCAATAAATTTATTTTCTCTAAACATTTAGTTTAGCGGAAAATCTGGAACTTGAAAAGTCTTTCCTAAAAAATCCACGTTATTAGAATGCATCAACCCAGTAAGCTCGCTGATTCGTAAACTTTCGCTACCAACAAACAGAGTAGCACCGCCAAAACAGCATGCTATTTCCTTTTGTTCCTTTTCCGGTTCTTACTCCGCCCCAGCGCATTATTCACTCTATTCTTCAGCTTTCTACCGTCTCGATTGCTCTGAATCTGTTCTTCACTTTTGCCTAAACGTTTATAAGACGTATCTGGTTGGTCCAACAGCTCATTGGCTTTATTCCCAGATGCTTTTTTCTTCAGTTCAGGATTCGGCGACGGACTGTCGGACGTGTTGGTATTTTTCGGCAGACTCGTAGGGCTTGATTGGTTTTTCTTCAGGGTAGTATTTTTCCTTAGAGAAGTGTTGTTACTTGAAGCAGTCTGCTTCGTCGCTTCTTTAGGCAAAGTAGATACTGATGCAGATGACTGCTTTTTATTAGTCGCGGCTACCGTTTTTTCTTTTTCTGGGGGTTGTTCAGCAGCGATGTTTTCCGGTTCCTTCGCTGTTGGTTTGGTTTTTTGACGGGAATTATGAGATGTCGCAATGATTTTTCCCGGTGTTTGATAACTCACATAGGTTTCGTATTTCCGCACATCAGCTGTGTCAAAAATACTCAAGGTCGTCAATATATTCAACACTTGAATCGTTTGCGATTCACTAAAAGTGGAGTCGGTATCACGAATCGTCAACTTGTGTTTTTTCCCAATAGTATCTTCAAAAACGGCTTCTACACGATAAACAAGACCCTCAATCCGATTATCGAGTGTCCCAGTTTGTTCTAAATAGCCTTTATTTACACGCGCCTCTTCCGTTTGCGCAAGGTAGGTTGTATGATTGCCAAATAGGCGATTTACTACTGTTTGCCATTCGTTTTCGGTGAAATAGTCTTCAAAATAGGGCAAATATTGGCGCATGACAGCAGTTGGTTCAACTGTAAAATAAACCTCTTGAATCAAGGCTTGGATCAGCTCCGAAAAGCTTCCTATGCAGAAAAAGCTCCGTACAAGGATCGCGACTCCGTACTCAATCAAGGAATCCACATCCTGTGTTTGAGCATAGTAGGCGCGTACTCGTTTCTCCAAATTCTCAGCTTTCATTAGAAATAACTGTCTCTCAGCTAGTTTTGCCACATTCATTGTCTACCCCTCCGTATTTATAGCGCTTTCATTTTTTAACACTCATAATAATATAACAATGAAAAGAGTATTGTAAATAGAAAGCCGAAATATCTTTTTTTAAAAATTCTAAAGAATTTGAAGAATGACATTTTATATATTAAAAACTTTCCTAAATTGAATTTTAGTTATTAATAAAGAAATATAGTAATTTTAAAAACTTTATATAAACTCACTTTTTATATATTCGTTAATTAGTCTTGCTTTACCGCTTCATACCTCAAAACCTGACAATGATTTGGATTGTTTTCTTTCAACTACCTTCACGCTGGATGTACGTCTGTGGCTTAATAAGAAAGACTTCACGCACACGCTCAGCTTTTGAGCACCAATCCCCAGCAGTCTTAGTGAGATGATTGCCGGAATGAAGGTTAGCAGCAACTTTATGCGCAGCTAACGCAGAAAAGCTCGTTCGTGAAGCCGGACGTGGATACACCTGCCGTAAAGTATTTTTCATATAAAAATTTTATACTTTCCTCAAGTCAAAAAGGCATGGAAAGAAGCCCAAGGAAACACCTTACGTTTCTTTCCATGCCTAGTATTAATGTATCAATCATGAAACAACCTTTGTTCACAGCTATTTCTAGATTTTTTTAAATCAATCGATCTTGGTTGTAATTTTTGCACAATACTTGGATCTCACGATAGATGTCCTGGCACATCGCCTGATCCTTCGCGTTTGCTCCGCTGGCTAAGGGATGGCCCCCGCCATGATAACGTTTAGCTAATTCGTTGATAACCGGGCCTTTGGAGCGAAGCCGAACTCGATAATAGCCTTCTGGCTGCTCCACAAAGATTGCCCATGCCAACACAGCATCGATTGTTCCTGGCAGCGGCACAAGCGCCGCCGTGTCAGAATCCTTAATACCATACTTATTTAGAATCGCTTGATCCAAAAAGACATAACCGGCACCATTTTCATCAATTTGCAGATTTTGATAAAGATAGCCTGACAGCTTCGCCACATCTAATGAGATTTGATCAATTTCACGATTCAATCTCGTTGCATCAAAGCCGAAATCCAATAATTTCGCCGCTACCTGCAACGTATGAGAGGTAGTCGCTGGATACAAAAAGCGTCCTGTATCCCCAACAATTCCGCCATATAATAGACGAGCTGCATTCTCGGTCACCGTTAAATTCTCAGCAAACGCAAAATCGGCAATCATCTCACTACAGCTGCTGGCTTGTGTATTGACCCACAGCAAGTCTCCATAAGGGTCATCATTCGGATGATGGTCGATCTTGATCAGCTTATCACCAAACCTGTAGCGGTCATCACTGATCCGCGGCGCATTTGCCGTGTCTGTTACGATTACCAAAGCACCGTTGTATAGATCATCAGATATCTCATCCATTTCAGCTAAAAAGGCCAACCCTTCAACTGGACCGCCCACCTGATACACATCCTTTTCTGGAAAAGACCCACGTAAAATTTCCGCAAGTCCGCACTGGGAGCCAAGGGCATCTGGATCAGGTCGCATATGACGATGGATGATAATCCGATCGTATTGTTTAATCATTTGTAAAATTTCTTCTGTAATTGTCATGCTCTTCCTCTTTCTAAGAACGTTCCATCACTTGACAGACTACGATTGCTTTAGCCACAATCACATTGTCAATGAAAACCTCCAAATCGACCTTCGCTGAACGTCGGCCTAGTTCTAATGTTTTTGAATGAATCTCAATTTCGCTTTCTAATTGAATCAGTCGTAAATAATGCAGATTCATCTGCTCGATTAAGGTATTGCGCCGCTGATCTAGCAAAATACTTCGTTGGGCGACATTCGCTACAATCTCACTCAATACGCCAAAAGAAATCGTCCCGACACTGTTCACCATTTGAGGGGTGACCTCAAATTTGAAGTAGGGATTCTCTAACTGATTCTCTTCTCGGTCTGTATCAACTGTAATGATATCACCGACGATTTGATCAGAGATCGTATTAGACATCTGCGGCTGACGCTGAACGAGCTGCATCGCCTTCATGACATCCTGACGGCTGACCATTCCTACTAAAGAAAGATCATCTTTTACTACCGGCATCATTTCAAGTCCATCCCAAATCATTTGATGACTGACCGAAGCCACACTCATACTCTGCTTCACCACATTCGGATCTCGCGTCATGATTCGATCAATCATTAGATTTTCAGCTTTTCCTAAAACGTCCTTGGCTGTCACAACTCCTAAAACCCGCATGCTTTTATTTACAACTGGAAAACGTGAATGTCCGGTTTTATCAGACAATCGATGATAGTTCGCGATTGTATCCCCTGCTTGCAAATAGACGGTCTTTTCAAGCGGCATGTAGATATCGCTGACCTGCATGATATCTTTTTTAATCAATTGATCACTCAACGCCCGATTGATCATCGTTGCTACAGTAAAAGAATCATAGGTCGTGCTTAAAACGGGCAAAGCTAGTTCATCCGCAAGCTTGGCGATCTCAGGTGTCGTATCAAAGCCGCCGGTGATTAGGACTGCTGCACCGTCCTGCAAAGCCAGCTTTTGAGCGCCTTCACGGTTTCCGATGATTAATAACGAGCCTGGGGTGATGTACCGGCGCATCGCTTCTTCTGTCATCGCACCAATGACAAACTTATTCAAATCCTTGTCCAAACCATTAGAGCCGCCTAAGACTTCTCCCTCAATGATTCGAACCACCTCGCCAAAGGTCAAGCGTTCGATATTTTTTTTCAATTTCCGTTCAATACGGATCGTCCCAACACGTTGGATCGTTGAGACCAAACCGATATTTTCAGCATCTTTAATTGCACGATAGGCTGTTCCCTCGCTGACGCGCAAATTTTTAGCAATGCTGCGGACAGAGATTCGTTCTCCCACCGGCAGACTCTCAATATGTTCTAAAATCAGATCGTGTTTTGTCGCCATAATTTCCTCCCGCTATAACATTTATCTATTATATTAGTACAGCTTAGCAAAACCAGTATAACAGAGTGTTCGAAAAAAAAGAAGTCAACCGTTACCATCAAAGTAACCATCGACTTTCCTTGTAGCTCGAACTGTTTAATTTCCCGCCCTTTTTTATAAATTCGATCAATAGAAATTGCTGGATGGATGACACAGCTCACTCATGCTGCCATGAATGTGACACGCATTGCAAAAATAAAAACGAGAGATTACTCTCCCGCTTCTTCCTCATATTTTCCATGTTCCCGATCTTCAAAAGTCATGAAATAGCCGTTGGTGATCCTTTTTTCATAAATATGGTGGCAATTCGGACATTCAACCGGCATCGCTTCTTTCGGATGCTCCTGAACATTCAATACTTCATCAACAAAGAAATGTGTGCCGCAATTTGGACACTTTAATGGTTTTTCTAACATATGACCAGCCCTCTCTACATTTACTGACACCTTAATCATACTCCTTTTTGGCAAAAAAACAGAGTAGTAAGTATTAAAAAAACTCTCCAATCGTTTATTGATTGGAGAGTTTACGGCTTCAACTATTTGCGGCGTCCGCGTCGTTGATTGGCTTCCATAATAACCGGCAAGATCACTGGACGACGTTTCGTTTGTTCAAACAAATGACGACTCAACTGATCACGAATATCCTGCTTTAATTTACTCCATTCAAAATCATCGGAATGCAGATGCTTTTCAACGATCTCGCTGGTAATCTCGGCACTTTCCTTGATCAAATCACGACTTGCTTTGATATAGACAAAGCCACGTGAAGTAATCTGCGGGGCAGAGACGATTTTTTTCAGTTTACGATCAATGGTCACTACGACCACAAAAATCCCGTCATCCGATAAAACTTTACGATCCCGCAGGACGATATTGCCAATATCTCCAACACCGATTCCGTCGATCATGATATTGTCCGCTGGTACACTGCCGGCAGCACTCATATGCTTATTCTTATACTCTAAAACATCTCCGCGGCCAGTAATGAAAATATCCTTGAAGGGAATGCCCATTTCATTTGCTAAGCTCGCATGAGCAGCTAATTGACGATACTCCCCTTGGACCGGAATGAAATATTTCGGTGACATGAAATTCATCATCATTTGCAAATCGCGAGGATTGGCATGACCGGAAACCCGTAAGTTCTCAGAGATGCTTTTTACGATTCCGCCGGCACGATAGATCATATCCTCCGTCTTCGCAACCGTGGTTTCCATTGCGATCGTTGGCGTCGTCGTGATATAGACTAAATCGCCGTCTTCAATTTTCAAGTTGCGATGTGAGCGATTGGCCATTTTTTGCAACGACTTGATTGGTTCGCCCATACGGCCTGTTTCTAAGATGATCAGTTCTTCTGGCTGATATTTCTTCATTTCTTTGATTGTGACTAAAATATCTTCTGGTACCTCAAGCTTATTCAAACGCATCGCTGTTTTGATGATGCGATCCAAATCTTGTCCAGTCAAGACTACCTTACGTCCAGCCTTTTCTGCCGCATTTAAAATTTGTTGAACCCGCTGCAGGTTGCTGGCAACACACGCTACGATAATTCGTCCGTTCCACTCATTGATGGTGTCATAGACTTCACTGGCGATTTCCCGTTCAGAAGCCACTTGGATTGGATTTTCTGCATTCGATGAAGAACTCAACAATGCCAAAACACCCTCCGAACCAATTTCAGCCAAACGACGATAATCTGTCGCATACATTGGGATCGATGTTGGGTCAAACTTGAAGTCACCAGTATATACGATACTGCCTTCAGCTGTTTTCAAGCTAATCCCGACAGAATCAGGAATCGTATGGGTCGTCCGGAAGAAGCTGATAACCGCAGTCCCAAAATCAATCTCGGTATGCTCATCAATCACGTGAAAATCCTTGAATCCTTTACTTTCTTCATTTTGATTCACATTCAGTTTTGCCAGCTCAATCGTTAATTCAGTTCCGAAGACCGGCACGGCCACTTCAGATATGAAATAAGGCAACGCTCCGATCGCATCTGCATGTCCATGAGTCAAAAAGACCCCTGCCACGCGATCCGCGTTTTCAATTAAATAGGTAAAATCAGGAATCACAACATCGATTCCCAATAGTTCATTTTCTGGATACTTCAGTCCGCAATCGAGGACAAAAATATCATTATCCACTTCAACCGCGTACATGTTTTTACCATTTTCACGTACTCCGCTGAAGGGAATTATTTTGACTGTACTCAAAATATCCACCTCTCTAGTTTCTTTATCTATATTAGCTTACTCAGACCCCGTAATCAGTACGGTCTGTGCCTATACTCATTAGTTATTATACATGTTTTTCTAAAAATAGGGAGAGTTAAGCCGAATGAATGAGAGACGAATTAGATGAAACTGTCACGTAAATCTTCGTTCAACTGTAAAAAATCGCTGACTTGAGATGCTCAACCGTACAAATGATTCTCAGAGTTACCAACCAATCTAGCAAGCCTGTTATTTGCTAAAAATGGTTCTAAAGAAACGGTTGCAGGTTCCCTTTATTTCAATTAAACTTTAATTGCCATATAGTGCCAAAATAATTAAAAAATGAAAAGGGGTTTCTTGTTTTGTTAGATTTTTTCAAGCAGCTTTCGTTAATCAAGCGAATTGTGATAGGTATTATCCTTGGAGGCTTATTAGGAATATTTCTTCCTCAATGGAGCTTCATTGCAATATTTGGGAGTCTATTTGTTGGGGCTTTAAAAGCGGTAGCGCCATTATTAGTATTTGTATTAATCATGGCCTCTATATCAAAGCATCAATCAACGACTCAAACCTACATTAAGCCAATTATTTCTTTGTATTTATTTACTACCTTATTAGCCGCAACAATTGCAGTATTAGCTAGTTATCTTTTTCCGCTAACTATTTCCTTGCAAGAAGTTTCCGGTTCTCAAGAAGCACCAAAAGCGTTAATCGATGTATTGACCACTATTCTAAATAACATTGTTCAAAATCCATTGCAGGCAATGATTGAGGGAAATTATTTAGGCGTTCTATTTTGGTCGGCTCTAATTGGTTTTGCCTTACGTACACGAAAAAACTCTGTTAAGGAAGTTATTGATGAATTTTCTCTAGCCATTACGGGGGTTGTTCAGCTAATTATCGCTATGGCACCGTTGGGTATTGCCGGTCTAGTCTTTGAGTCAGTTTCTTCAACTGGACTTGCTGGATTAATGCAATATGGGCGTCTTCTGCTCTTGCTGGTAGGGACAATGCTGATTGTTGATTTAGTTGTTTATCCTTTAGTAGCGTTTGTACTAATTAGACAAAATCCGTATCCTCTCGTTTGGTTTTGTTTAAAGGAAAGTGCTATTCCAGCATTTTTCACTCGAAGTTCTGCGGCAAATATTCCAATCAATATGATGCTGGCAAAACGCATAGGGTTAACAAAAGAATCATATTCTATTTCTTTACCATTAGGTGCAACCATCAACATGGGAGGTGCGGCAATTACTATCTCTATCATGACCCTAACGGCTGTTCATACATTAGGAATCGATGTGCCTTTTAGTTTAACGTTAATTTTATGTGTATTATCCGCATTGTCTGCTTGTGGCGCTTCAGGAATTGCTGGAGGTTCATTATTATTAATTCCATTAGCCTGCAGCCTGTTTGGAATTTCTAATGACATTGCCATGCAAGTCGTTGGTGTTGGTTTCATTATTGGTGTCGTGCAAGATTCTGTTGAAACAGCAGTTAACTCTTCAAATGATTTATTTTTCACAGCTATCGGTGAATTTTATGATCTACGAAAGCGAGGTGAGAAAATAAATTTAAAAGAACGTTTGGCGAATAAATAAAAGCCGTTTCGTTTTCTAAATAAATCTACCAACACGCTGATTGTATTAACTTCACCTAAAAACAAACTTTCAGCCAAACATATCCTCACTTGTGATACTACTCCAGGTATCGCAAGTGAGGATATTCATCGTAGGGCACGTTAAGCTGTTCCGTCTTCAAATCGACCCGTAAAATTTAATCCTTCCTTTGATGTCAAAAAAAACCTGCGACACCAAACGTCACAGGTCTGAGAATTTGACTATTCACTTACTTTAAAAGTCCCATTTCATACATTGTTTCCGCAATTTGCAAGGAATTCCAAGCTGCACCCTTTAATAGATTATCTGAAACTACCCACAGATGGACACCCTTTTCCTCATCTGGATCTTTGCGGATACGTCCGACAAACGTTTCCTTTTTGCCAACACAATTCAAGGCCTGCGGATAGATCTGCTGACTTGGATCATCCTCTAATACGGCACCCGGCGCTTTAGCAATGACTTCTTGGATTTCATCCACTGTCGCCGTTTTCTCCGTCTCAATATAAACGGATTCAGAGTGTCCGCTCATAACAGGAATGCGTACACAGGTTGCTGAAACCTTAATCGAATCGTCCTCCATGATCTTTTTCGTTTCGTTGATCATTTTCCACTCTTCGTTGGTGTATCCATCATCGGTAAATACATCGATTTGCGGCAAAGCATTAAAGGCCAGCGGGTAATGTTTTTTATCTCCTCCGCAAGGCAAAATATCTGCTTTCCACTCATCTACAGGCTTTTCAGCTAAAAAGTCGCGAGTTTGCTGCTTCAACTCTTCCATTGCTTGATTTCCAGCACCAGATACCGCCTGATAGGTTGAAACTAGCACACGTTTTAACCCATAAGCCTGTCGGATCGGCTCTAACGCCACCATCATTTGAATCGTTGAACAATTGGGATTAGCAATGATCCCCTTATGAGCCCGCAGAGCTTCAGGATTTACTTCAGGCACAACTAATGGTACTTCAGGGTCCATTCGGAAATGACTCGTATTATCTACTACAACCGCTCCGCGTTTGACCGCTTCTGGTGCAAATTTGGCCGATATTCCTCCGCCTGCTGAAAATAAGGCCAGATCGATTCCTTCAAATGAATCTGGAACTAGCTCCTCGATTGTTTGAGTTTCGCCTTTAAATGAAAGTTGCTTCCCAGCGGAGCGCTTCGAAGCCAAAAATTTCACAGTGCCAATGGGCAAGGTGCTATTTTCTAATAGTTTAATCATTTGTGTTCCTACTGCGCCAGTCGCGCCGACAATTGCAACATTCATTTTTCTCATCACAATCACTCTTCCTTTTCATAGTATTTTAACAGTTTATCATATTTGCCTTGAAACGCAAGCGTTCTTTTGTTTTCAATCCCCTCTGATTCCAGCCGCTCTTATTATAATTATTCGATTATTTAAGAAAATGATTTTTCGACCTAAATAAATGATATAACAAAGATAAAATAAACATTCAATTCAATTTATAGGAAAATAAATTAAAAAAAAGGGTTTTTTTGAATATTATTATTGCAGTTTTCTAATAAAGGCTTTAGAATTAATATGAAAGCGTTATTCGTAGGAGGTCAATCATGAACGTGAATGGAGATATCATCAGACAAAAGCGCGAGAAGGCGGGTATAGCGCGAGAAGACTTCAAAACGATTTGTTCTCCGGCTGACTTAGAGTTGATCGAAGACAAAAACATAGGCATTTTAGAAGTCATTCTCGATCTTTGTATGAAACTGGATGTTCCATACCATCATGCTTTCCCAGATACAGTTCTTTTAACGGAAACTTCTTTGTTGGATATTGTTCGTTGTCTGCATCTACGTCAAGAGTTCTCTAGTGTTTTGTTTTTATTGAATACCTATGGCAAGAAAATTTCATATCAAAATGCACGAATCGTTGGTCATCTATTGTATTTTCGCGCTTACGCAAATTTATTTGACAAGCGCGACACAAAAAAAGCTGTCCATTACTTTCAACGCGCCTATACCTTTTTTCGTGATGAAAAAAGGTATGAACTGCTAGTACTTAAAGGATTAGCCACCTGTTATCAAGTAAACGAAGAAAAAAAACGCGCACGCATCTATTTTGAACGCGCTGAGCAAATGGAGGAAAAAATGAATACAAAATTAAAATTAGGTCCATCCTATTACCAGGCAGCTTGCTTCTACGCCGATCGCGGCAACCAAAAAAAAGCTAATGCACTTTGCGACGAAGGTATTCAAACCTTATTAGAGGTAAACGTGACTACTGGATTAGAAGAGCTATTTTTCGAAAAAGCGATCATTCAAGAAAACATCAGCGATAAAATCGAACTATTAAAGCAAGCCGATTATTATGCCAAACTAAACCAGAATTATGATTTAACCGAAGTCATCCATGAAAAACTGAATAAAATTTAACAAAAAAGACTGTGCCAAAGCAAGCTGGCACAGCCTTTTTTGTTCCTATTTCTTACGCATCCACAGATTTCTTTGGATGATAAAAAATCATGTATAAAATCGCTACAACCAATGGAATGATCGCACAGAAGATGTAGATATGCTGATAAGTCCCTAGGATTCCTTTAATGGCTCCTAATAAATAAGGTCCTACTCCTAAGCCTAAGTCAAGACCAATGAAGTACGTCGATAATGCGACACCGATTCGAGCCTTTTCAACCAGCTTCAAGGTCACCGCCTGACCATTTGCCATAAAAGTACCGTAGCCTAAACCTACAAACGCTCCGGCAATTAACAAGACAACAGCATTGCCTGTGAAGGCTAAAAGAATCAAGCCAATCGTCAAACAAATAAAGCTTGGATACATCACAGAATTTTCTCCATGCTTGTCAAAAATTTTTCCAGACATCGGTCTTGTGAGAGTAACCACCAAGGCATAAACCACAAAGAAAAAGGCGCCTGCCGTAACTAAGTGCAATTGATCGGCATAAATAGACAAAAAGCCTAGGACACTGGAATAGGCGATCCCAATCAAAAAGGCGATTCCCGCAATAAATAAAACCTTCAGTTCAACAAAACTTTCTAAGCTAAAGGTGTTGATTCGAGCACGATGCTCCTCTGATAATTCGATATTACTTACTTCAAATTTGAAGCAGGCCAGCATCGTAACAAAGGCGAGAATCACCGCAAGAAGGATGATCGCTTTAAAACCAACCATCGGTAGCAGCAGTAACCCGATAAATGGTCCGATCGCTGCTGCTAAGCTGGTACTCAATCCATAATAGTTGATTCCTTCCCCATATTTAGCCTCTGGAATATAAGCAGTAACGATCGCATTAGCCGCAGTAGAAACCGCTCCGTAACCAAAGCCATTTAAAAACCGTACGCCATCTAAAATAAAAATATTGGTGCTGATCAAATATGCAGCAGTCGTGATTAAGTAAAACAATGCCCCATAGCGTAAAACCGCTCGTCGGCCGAATAATTCCAATTTCTTGCCAATGTACAACCGTGCCAGTAGTGTACCGATAATATAAATACCGACAGCGAAGCCCGCTTGAGCGGTGGTTGACCCTAAGCTTTGTGTTGCATATTTTGCCGTTATCACAACAAAACAGTAATAGACTAAAAAGACTACAAAATTGATAATCGTGATGGTGATAAATCCTTTATTGAATAACTTTTCTTCCTTAATTTTCATTACCTACTCTCATTAATATGCGATACGCTCATTTAACTTCTTTAAGGTTGAGATTTTTTCTGCGACCTTATTGTAATTTGATGGATAACGATCCACCGCCTGACTAATAAATAAATCCCGCGTATAGTCAAAAGCTGATAAAAAGGCGGCCAGACTTTCGTCATTTTCAAACGAATAATCTCTCCTCAACATCAACGCATTTTGATACGCATCATTTAAAAAGACCAGTACCGCCTCTTTTTCAAATCGTACCTGATAGGCTGATTCCAATCGTTCAATCATTGCGCTTGTCCATTTTTTCATAATAAACACTTCTCTTTCTTTCAAATTTTCTGATCACGCTTTGGGTTGTTCGACTTACTTGATTGATTATACGGATAGAAAAAACAGCGGGAAATCAGCTTTCATATTAAAAAAAGACGTAAATTTTTTTTAACAAAAAAGGACATTAACATTTGTTACTATCTTTTTTAACTAGCCTTTTAATCAAACAAAACGTCTACTTGTGATAAAATGTCAATGAAAATTTCAACAATTCATGGAAGGAATAAAGAAAAATTGGATAATACAGCTTTAACAAACTACTTAGAACAAAAAAAATTCCCGATCGTTAGTAAAGAATACAAAAAGTATCTGCTCTATGAAGGAATTCAGGACCATCATGTGTACATTTTGAAAAGCGGCGTCATCAAGACGAGTGTCGTTTCCAGAGATGGTCGCGAATTCAATTTGGAATACATCAATGAACTCGAAGTAGTGTCATTGTTAAAGGACGAGTACTCTCAATTCATCGACGCTCCCTTCAATATTCGGATAGAATCCGAAAAGGCCGAACTCTACCAGATTGACCGCGTTGAATTTTGGAAAGATATCAATCAAAATCGTGAACTCCAAATCTATGTCAAAAACTATTACCGAGAACGGCTGATGAAATCCATGAAGAGAACTCAGCAAATGTTAATGAATGGCAAATTTGGGGCTGTATGCAGCCAAATCTATGACCTTTACGACAAATTTGGCATAGAATACCAAGATGGGGTCTTGATCGACTTCGTAGTGACCAACGAAGAAATTGCCCATTTTTGCGGTATCAATGCTGCCAGCAGCGTCAGCCGGATCATGCATCAACTAAAAACCTGTGGTGCGATCAAAATGCATGACCATAAAATATTTATCAAAAATATCGAGCTAATCAAGGACAATATTATCTTTTAAAGCTTGAACTGCTTTATTTGCAGGAAATCATTTTTACAACTTGCAAAAAACAAAAAACAGGAGCCGTGACCAAAGATTTGTCATGGCTCCTGTTTCTGAATAAACGGTGTTCCAGAAATAGCTTCTGGTACAACCTCTGTTTTAGATTTCTGTTCCATACTCTACTGGTTTGTCCCATTCACCTGGCGCGTCATCATAAGCATGGCCATAAATAAAAACAGGCATTCCGATGTAACTATACTCATAAATTTTCGCCACTTCAGATTTCGGTGTATTGACACACCCATAGCTTCCCAAATCCGTTTTAAAGGCGCCGGGCTGACCGAAATACTGCAGCTTATGATCTGTATCATGAAGACCTATCTCAGTAATCGTCTGACCATAGCTTAGTAACGGCATCCAATAATCAACAGGCACATTATAGGTGCCATCCCCATTTGTTAAGACACCGCTCAAATCAACGTTTCGCCGTTTGTCCATCACCGTATGAAAACCGGGAACAGTTGCCGTTCCTTTATTGTAGCGGCCTGTAATCACATCCGTTTCGACTACTAGCTTGCCATTGTCAAAGCAGTACATTTTTTGATTATCTAAATCAACTTCTATGTAGTTTTTTGTAACCTGTAGGGGTTGTTTTTTTGTATCGCCCTTGAGTACCAGTTGAATAACTTTAGTATCGGGTTCCTTTAGTTTTTCAGCGATTCTCTTCGCCGATTGTTTAATATCAATAAACCAGCCGTAATTCCCCACATTTTTAAAACGCAGATGTTGCCCGTGGACATTTGTAAAATCCACCGATTGGTAAATCGTTGAATATTCCCGTTCCAAATCTGCTACCCACGCTGTTATCAGCTCTTGGTCAAAATTTCCCTGATCATCTACTGAAGCGGTCAACAGCTGTTCAGTCAGGGGAATGGTTTTTTTGTTCAGCTTTAGTTTTATCTTACGCTTCCTGACCATTTCCAAATTCTGGGTGATTTTTTGCCGATTCAAATCCTGCGTTGTAATCTCAGGTTCTCGATAATAATTGGCTAACTCATATTCTGTTTGTAGTGTTCCTTCTTCAAAGGCTTCACAGAGTTCCTTGCGCAGTCGCGTAGAATCTACCACTGTGCCGCTTTTTTCTGACTTGATCTCGAATTTTTGATTGGTATAAATGATTTTGGCATTTTGCGCTTCTTTTCCCCCGAGAAAGGAGGCGCGGTTAATTGCCTCAGCTAATCGATCTTTTGCGCCTTTTTTTATGGGCAGACTGAATTCTCCTCGGCGAATATTCTTCTTCAAATAATCCTTTTGAATCTTATACGGCGAAGCGACTTGAAGTTTGATTGTTTGATACTCCCCCTTCAGCTTAATTTCCACCTGCTTTGTTTCTTGCTGAATTTTTTCTTCAGCCGCCTGAACGGACAACCCGCCCACAGGTACATTCGCCACGACCGACCCAAAATAAAAATGTGAACCAAAGTAAGCATAAATAATCATGAAAAAGACCATTGCCCCCGCAACGATACCAACAATTCGCACCACCCATTGACTTTCATACTCCTTCAATCACTATCACCCACTTGCTTAATAATTATCAATAGTATAGAACAATCAACTAATATTTTATTTAAAAATCACAATTATTAATAATTTTTAACATTTTTGGTAAAAAAGAGGTTCTGAGGCTACATAATGAGCCTCAGAACCTTTCAAAAATTCTATTTTGCTAAAAAATATTTTATTTTTACATTTTTGTGTGGTCTGTACGTGAGATTACGTCGCGACGTTGTTCTGGTGTTAAGTCACGGAATTTCACGGCATAACCGGATACCCGAATGGTAAAGTTCGCATATTTAGGATTATCAATATCTTTGTCCATTTCCTCTAGCAATTCACGACCAAAGACATTCACGTTCAAGTGGTAGCCTCCCTTATCGAAGTAGCCATCTAATACTTGACGCAGATTGTCAATCTGCATTGCTTCGTCATCTGTCCGGCCTAATGCGCCTGGATTGATGGTTTGTGTATCTGAAATACCGTCTTGCGCACAAGAGTAGTTCAATTTCGCAGTTGAATTCAATGAAGCCAACAGACCGTTTTTCTCACCTAAGAACTTACCATCTTGATAGCTTGGGTTTGCTCCTGGTGCCAATGGTTTACCTGCACGACGGCCATCTGGTGTATTCCCAGTATTTTTACCATAAACGACGTTTGAAGTAATCGTCAACAATGACAAGGTTGGTGTTGAATCACGATACGTGTGCTGACGTTTGATTTGCGTCATGAAGTATTCAAGAATCCAGTTCGCCATTTCGTCTGCTTCGTCGTTATCATTTCCGTATGTTGGGAATTCGTTTTGCGGAATATAGTCAATTGCCAAGCCATCCTCATCACGGATCACTTTTACGTTTCCGTGTTTGATCGCCATCAATGAATCCGTTGCGTGAGAAATGCCTGCAATACCGGTCGCAAACGTCCGTTTCAAATCTGTATCCATCAACGCTAATTGTGGTGCTTCATAGGCATATTTATCATGCATGTAATGAATCACATTTAAAGTATTCACATATAATTCTGCTAACCAATCCAAAACATCTTTGTAGCTTTCCATGAATTGATCAAAATCAATGCTGTCACCTTCTAATGGACGGAAACGCGGACCAACCTGCATCTTCGTCATTTCATCAACGCCGCCGTTGATTGCATAAAGCACTGCTTTAGCCAAGTTGGCACGAGCGCCGAAGAATTGCATGTCTTTTCCGATAACTGTCGCAGATACACAGCAAGCAATCGCTGCATCGTCAGATCCCCAGTATTGACGTAATAGATCGTCATTTTCCAATTGGATCGAAGAGCTTTCTTTCGCTACTTTTGCTGCATAAGTACGGAAGCCTTCTGGTAAATGCGATGAGTACAATACTGTCAAGTTTGGTTCTGGTGAAGGTCCCATATTTGTTAAGGTATGAAGGATACGGAAATCATTTTTCGTTACTAATGAAGAACCGTCCATGTTCATCCCTGCTAATGACAATGTCGCCCAGATTGGGTAGCCAGAGAATAATTGGTTGTACTCAGGCGTACGAGCAAATTTCACCATACGTAATTTCATAATCAAATGATCGATCATTTCTTGCGCTTCAAATTCAGTGATCAAGCCGCGATCTAAATCACGTTGGATATAGATATCTAAGAACGCTGAAATACGACCGATTGACATTGCGGCACCATTTTGTGATTTGATTGCTGCAAGGTAGCCGAAGTATAACCATTGGATTGCTTCTTGAGCATTCTTAGCAGGCTTGGAAATATCATAGCCATAGCTTGCAGCCATTTCCTTCATATCAGCTAATGCGCGGAATTGTTCAGAAACTTCTTCACGTAATTGGATCACGTCATTGGTCATTACTTTACTGCCGACGTTTTTCCAGTCTTTTTTCTTTTCTTTCATCAAGAAATCAATCCCGTATAATGCGACACGACGGTAGTCACCGATAATACGGCCACGACCATAAGCATCTGGAAGACCTGTGATGATTTTATTTTTGCGAGCTAAGCGCATTTCATCTGTATAAGCATCGAAAACACCTTGGTTGTGTGTCTTGCGCCATTTGTTGAAGATGAAAGACATTTCATCGTCTACTTCATAGCCGTTTGATTCTAAGGCTTTGTTGGCCATGTTGATTCCGCCAAATGGCATAAATGCTTGCTTCAACGGTACATCGGTTTGTAAACCAACGATCTTTTCTTCTTCCTTGATCAAATAACCAGGCTCATGGGAAGTGATGGTCGCGGGCACGTCGTTGTCCATATCATAAACGCCGTTTTGTTTGTGCTGAACTTCAAAAAGCTCTTGTAATTTGTCCCATAATTTTTCGGTACTCGGAGCTGCGCCTTCTAAAAAGCTGTCATCACCTTTGTACTCTGTGTAATTTCGTTTAATAAAGTCTAGCGTATTGACCTCATGCTGCCAGCGGCCCTCGTTAAACCCTTCCCAAGGATTTTCTGTTTGTTCTACAGTTTTTTTGATTGTTGTAGTTTCCATAATAGCACTCCCTTGTTAAATAGTTTCAAATTAATTTAAAATGATTATAACAAAGGAATCAGTTTTAAGAAAGGGCTTTTTTGACTTCTTATCTCTACAAAACCTTTTAAAATAATGATAATTATCTTATCAAATACCATGACCTGTTACACTTTTCACTATAACAGATGATGTAATTGATAATGACAGTTTCTACTTGATACGAGAATTTGCTCAGTAATATACAATTTACAACCGTTTGTTGACTGAAAAACAGAGAACTAATACAGACGGGCTTGTGAAATATTTCTCCCCTCAAACTCTCATAATCGACAAAAATTTCTTTCAAAAAAATTTTGTCTCATTATTCTAGCAGTTCATTCTAATTCACTAAAAAAAGGTTTTCACTGTTATTCAATAGTTTAATTAACCCGTCAGTTACTAAGTTCAGCTCTATTCTAAAGTTTTTTAATAACTAAAATTATTCTTAAATAAAAATACTTAAATTTATTTTAAAATCAGCATTGTGATCCCTTTTAGGCGTCCGTCTTCATTATTTTATTTTTCAGTCTAAAAAAATGACGAGTTCTCTAGCCTAGAAATATTCAAAGCAACGAAATTGGTATACAATATCAATCATATGTGTGTCGTTACTAAGGAGGTACTTTATGCTAGAAAGGTATATTGAAAAAAATATTTTTCGTCAGGTTTATCTCTGCCAACAGCTGTACCAAAAGAAAGAAATCACTTTACAAGCGATGGCCGAACGTTTAAACGTCTGTACACCTACGATTACTAACGATCTCGAGGCTCTAAAAGAATCTTTCACACAGGAGATTATTTCATTTGAGCGGACCAGAAATACCTGCAAACTATTTTTTGATCCCGCTTATTCATTATTAGAATTAACGCAACGGATTTACCGGCGCTCCGATTTTTTGCGTGTTCTAAACGACTTTTTGATTGGAAACACCCACTGGTCTGAGATCGCGGAAAAAGAATTTCTGTCGACTAGTAAAATTTATCAGCTTCGAGCAGATATTTTTGATTTTGCTGATGAGCTTGGCTATTCGTGTTCAAAGCAGCAGCTGAAACTGCCTGAAAAAGATCTACGCTACTTGCTTTTGGCTATCGCAAGATACACTGGTGAACGTTCCGCCATCCCATTCAATAAAATGATTGCTTCAGCTGCTGAAGAATTGATTGATTATGTCGAGGAACACTTTTTCGCACGTGATTACCCGGAAAGCGAGCGAGAAATCATCATTTTAGGCATTCAGCTCAGCAATCACCGTGCCCGACAAGCGACCATTACTTTTTCAGATGAAGACAAAATCTGCGCACAGCAAACACCTTTATTTGGATTATTACGTGAAGGCTTGAAAACCTTAAAATCAACAATTTGCGCTAATGAAGAGGAACTATTTTTTATTTATTCACTTTTCAATGCAAGAAATTATCTTTGCAACAATTTGGAATTGCTGCAAAAAGATTTTGACGTGGTGTATCAAAATCATATCAAGCGCTATCCTGAAATCGAAAATCTGCTGCAAGAATTACGTTCCTCTCTAACGATCTCACCTGACAATGAATTACTTTTGAAAAAGGCCTTTCTCCCTTTTATTCGTTCTACCTGGGGAGACATGCAGCTTTTCCAGCCGGATCTGATTTATCTGTTAGATAAAGAACAGCTGGTTATTTACCAAAAGGTGCAAAAAATCTTAGAAACATGGTCTGCTGCTTGCCAAACAACTATTCATTGGAACGACAATCTCATTCGCAAAATGACGTTAACCCTCGATCTGCTGCGCAGAAACACCTTTGATGAAAAAATCGAATTGTATATCGTCGCTTCTTCTGATTTCAATTTTTTATATTATCGTAAACAGCTGGAAGCCTTGCTGGATGATCATTTTCTTATTAGCACGATGATCTATAATACCTTGAATGAAGTAGTGGACGATACTTTCTTTTGCTCAAGACGAGTCATCGTTTGTGACACCGCACTTTACCAGGCGGACTTAGGCAGTGAGAATACATTAATTTTTCCTGTTTCACCTAAAACAATCGATCAAACCTGTATTGAGATCAACCAACTCGCTCGTCCATACGAAAGAAGCCTGAAAGAATAATTTTCCTTCAGGCTTCTTTTTAATGAGTAAATCCATATGTTTTGATTTCTGCTTTTTTATGATAAACCACATGCGCTTGATTCAAAGCGTCAATTGCTTCTTGCATGTCTTGAACATAATCACACGCCATGTTCATACCAAAATCAGCTCGAATGACCAGACGTTGAATGATTTCTTTTTCCAGATTTTGAGGTAATGGATAAGCGGGCACTTGCCAGCCTTTCATTAACAGACGGTCTGCCAAATCATACAAGGTCCATTCGCGTGTTGGATCTTCTTTTAATTTATAACAAACAATTGGTAGTTGAGACCCATCATTGACGATTTCAAACAATCCGGTTTCTTCAATTGCTTTGGCTAAATACAGTGCTACTTTATGGGTACGTTCATGAATAGCCTTGTAGCCATCAAAACCGTATCGTACAAAATTATAATATTGACCAATTAATTGTGCGGCACTATGAGAAAAATTAATCGCCATCGTTGGCAGCTCCCCACCTAAATAGCTGACTTTGAAGATTAATTCTTTTGGCAAATATTGTTGATCACGCCATAGAACCCAGCCGACACCTGGGTAAACCAATCCATACTTATGACCAGATGAATTGATTGAGATGACATTCTTCAATCGGAAGTCCCAAACTAAATCAGGTTCAGTAAAAGGTGCGTAAAAACCACCAGAAGCAGCGTCCACATGAATATAGACCTTATAATCGGTTTGTTTATTGTATTCTTCGACTAAGTCATTTAGTCCTTTAATATCATCATAACGCCCAGTATAAGTAATTCCCATGATACCGACAATTCCAATAGTATACTCATCAATATAGTCCATTACCTTATTTAAATTGATCGACATATGTTCTTGGTCTAATGGCACTTCCCGCATTTCAATATCCCAATAGACACAGAATTTTTCCCAGCAAACTTGGTAACCAGATGAAATAACTAAGTTCGGTTTTTTCGCATTGAGATCCAATCCTAGCTTTTCCGCACGTTTACGCCAAGCAAATTTCATTGCCATGCCGCCTAGCATACACGCTTCCGAAGAACCAATGGTTGACGTTCCCATAAATTTTTCGTTCTCACTGGCATTCCAAAGATCAGCGATCATATTCACGCAGCGATTTTCGATTTCTGTTGTGCGAGGATATTCTGATTTATCAATCGCATTTTTTTCTAACGTTTGACTCATTAGCTTCACTGCTTCTGGTTCCATATAGGTTTGACAAAATGTCGCTAAATTTAAACGGGCATTCCCTTCATCCAGCATTTCATCCTGAACTAATTGATAAGCGATCCGTGGTTCGATTGATGCTTGATTCAATTTATATTTTGGCAGATCAACTTGTTCACTTTCTGAACCAAAAATTGGTTCCAAATATTCTGCTTCATCACGATTTTCTTTTCCATATAACATGAGTAAATCCTCCTAAAAATGTCTTTATTTAATGTTTCAATGTGTGCTCTTCTTTTTGAACAATTTGATGTTCTCCACGAGCTGCTGGATAGATCGCTCCATTCACATCTCCTGCTTTCATGTGAACAGGCTCCTCGATCGTTGTGTGTCCATGCTTGTCGTGCAATTCATAAATAATAAACGGTAAAACTACCGTGATCACAAAACTAATCAATAAAATCACTTGGTAAGTTCGATCTTCGTTCTTAGCAATGGAAGCTGGAGGAACAAAGGAAATCAACAAAGCAAAAACTGATAATAGTAGTCCGACACCAGCAATGATTGTCTTTCCAATTTTTTTTCCAGGGACGTTATAGGTTCGTTTCAACTCTTGCTTTTTATATACCAAAACAAAATAACCGATAAAGAATAAAAGATAGCCGACCAAGTAAATCACTACCGTTAACGAAATCGCAACGAGGAAGGATAGATTATTTCCACCGCCGCCAAAGGTCAATACTGCACCCCAGATTGTGACGATCACGCCTTGGATCATAATTAATGGCACAGGAACCCCATGCGTGTTGGTCTTACGTAAAAAGTTAGGCAATAGCCCACGCTGTGCTGCCGCAAACATCCCGCGAGAAGGACCAACTACCCATGAACTTACTTCACCCATCACACCAAAAGCGATCATCAAAGCAATGACTTTAACCAGCCAGCCTAAATGACTGTTAAAATGCAAAATCAATGATTGGAATGTTTGGATCACTCCAGCGCTTAAGGATAATTCTTTTTGGGGAATCACTGCAGCTACAGAGAAGCCGCCGATCGCATCTAAGGCAATGGCTAGGATAACCAATAAGATCATCGCTAACGGGTAATTTCTCTTGGGATTTTCCAATTCATTGATATGGGAAGCGGATGCCTCAACACCCATATAAGCCAAAATGAAGGAGACAAAAACGACTAAAGTTGATAACTGTGAAAAATCTGGGATGAATGCTTTTTTACTAATAGCAATTTCGATAGGATTTCCTCCAATGAAGTAAGCCGCTGCCAACCCAAATAAAATGACGGACGGAATAAGGATACCGACCACAAATCCTGCTTTCGCAATTTTTGCCGTTCGTTGTGTTCCGCCTAATTGCGAGAAGGTCAGCCCCCAGAAAATGACTAGTAAACCGATATATTTCAATAAAGGGTCTGTATTCAGTGCTTGAAAATTCAATACATAGGACAGCGCACCTAAAATGAAATAAATCATGGTCACGAAGCCAACAGTAATTTGAAACCACTGAAAGAAGATCGCAGCAAAGCCAAATCGCTCACCTAACGTTTGGCTGACCCAACTAAAGATCCCACCGTTTTGCCAACCTTCCACCGTGGACATCTCTGCTGCACATAACGCCACCGGCAAAAACCATAAAATGCCACCTAGCAATAAAAAGAAAACCAGGTGCAGCTTCGAAGTAGCAAAGGTCGGATATTCGTACACCGTTAAGACCATCGAAGCCGTCAATGCAAAAAAGCCAAATAAAGATAATTTTTTCTGATTCATAGAAACGCTTCTTTCTCTTTTCATTAATTAATTAGCAATGAATGATTCAGGAAAAATATTTCAAAGAATATTGATAAATCATTTTAGGCACCTCTTTTCTTACAAGGAGAAGTATATATAGGATTTGGAGGACTTTTTTCTAGATTTTTTTCATTCAATCATGAGCAACCTAAAAAAATATGGAATTTTTTCCAACAAAAAAAGCCCTAGCCCTCTTCCTGTGATAGGAGAAAGCTGAGGCTTTTAACTTTTAACTACATACTGTATTCCTTAATATGCTCATTCATCAAGCCATTCGGAACATCATGGAGACGATAGCCATTTCCCCAATACGTAATAATCCGAACATTATCGATGTGGGCGTGAGCGATTTTCTTACGAATATTTCCTACTGCCGTAGACATTTGGACCAAACGCGATTTGCTGACTTCGTTGTTCCAAACCTTATTACACAGCTCATCTCTGGAAATGATCTTTCCGCTGCCCTCTGCCAGTGCACTGATAATTTTCTTTTCAATATTATTCAATGAACTATAGAAAAGAACTAAGTCTTGTTTCTTCATTTCAGATTGTCTGACGAGTCCTTTAGAAATCGACTCTTGATGCCCTCCACGCTTATCGCTTAACAGCAAGAATTCTCTTAGTTCCGTTAGCGTACAATCAATCGATAAACAATGGCTTTCATCAATATTAGGTACGGGTTCATCCGTACGCCGTAAATAATGCAAATCCTTTTCCAAAACAATGGGCAATATTTCATTAAATTCCTGATTTGTCAATGTTTCACTAAAGATGACAATATCAAATAGTGATAAAATATCTTCAAAATAATTAGGTTTATCCACATCAAAAAATTCTTTTAAGACAAAAACTTCATAGTCTAATCGTTGCAGTTCATTTTGAAACTCTTGCTCGATGATAATATTTCTAGTAAGAATAATTACTTTTTTCATCGTCCTACACTCCCATCTTTACTCATTTCCACTTTTACACCCGTTAACTCCACTGTCGAAAGTTCATTTAGTTTTCTAAACAACGAAGACTCTCTTTTACATCATCAATAATCTCTTGCGGTATATTGTTCTTTTGCTTCAATACACTATTCAAACGTTCCATTAGACTCGACTCAATATATTTTGCCTGTTCCTCTGCCTGTTGAATAATCTTACGACTGGTTGTCGCAGCAGCTAACAATGTGTCTGCAGCATCCGCTTTAACAAATAATTCCAAAGTAGCATCGTTTTCCTGATGAAACAGATAATCAAACAATTGTTCACTCCGATCACACTCAAACATATATTGTTCTAAAAGATGTTCATATTTCTCCTGTAAATCATTGATCTCCATCGTTTTTCTAGAAGAATCACCACATGCGCTTGCCTGCTGACGCTTTGATTTTCTATGAAGGACAAAGCGACGCCTTTCTAGATTGTCCTTATTATGATAGACAACGATATCTCTAGATAAAAAGATAGGATGATCCTCTAGCTTCTTTGTCACTTCTTTTAGTCGACAGCGGTATGCTGAAACTTTTTCCTCTAGTGCACCGCGTATCCCTTCCAGTTTTTCGATTTGCTCCAGGAGTTCCTTGTTCTGTATCTCCAAATCGTCAACCTTATCCAACAATTGTTCTTTGCTATTATCAGTTACACTAAAAACATCAAAATTTCCCATGCTGGTCTCATCTCTCTTCTTTGTGATTAAGATCAAAAGATAGCTGCTTCTATATGTATGTTTTTTGACTTATTATGTAAAACCGTCTTGCTTTTTCTGAGTGAACCTTCTCTCGTAACAAAACCATCAGAAGCTTATCTTCTATTTACTAACTATTGATTTTTGCGCTATTTCTCCTAAAATCTCTCCTTATTCTCCATCTGATACCTTCATATAGAAATAAACAGATATATCCTATATTTACTCTCGAATGTAGTTTGACCACTTAATTGTTATCATTTTGAATTTGCTAACATTACGAAAACTCGAACATATCTGCAAAAAGCCATCAGCAATCCTCTTAGTTATATAACTTGTAAAAGTCTTCAAGGTAATTCTAATTCAAAAAGTATAATAATTATTTTTATTTTAAATAAATAATTTTTATGTTTTATTATACATCTATTTTTAAAAAATTATAAAATATTTTTTATAATAAATCAACAGTATATTAACTTTTTGCGAAACCTTTTTTTTAAAATCATTTTTGCTCATCGAAATTTTTAACCAATTACACATTTAGCAAAAATATTTCAAATTCATCATAATAATTTCTGGAAAACCAATATAAATAGCTACATGATAATCATTCCTTTAAAATAATACCCCCGTTAATTCCTATGATGTTCTAACTACATTTGTATTTATGACAAATCAAAAACTGAATTTTCTATTCCGAGGGATAGAGTTAGTCGATCGATTTTTCATATATTTCTTGAAAAAAATAATAATCCCACTCAATTTAAAAATATAACATAAACAAATTTTTATTCATTAAATATAAATATTTATCAATTAACCCTTTGAGCAGCTTAATCCTTTTTTAGTTATTTTACCCAATAACACACTTCCTAATCATCTTACATCGATTCTAAACTGGGAAACGTATTCTAATATAAGAAATAAATAATCCTGACTCGCTAAAGAAAAAAGCCCTTAATCATGGCATTTACATACTCTTTGATCCAATGATTCCTTAATAGTAATGATTCTTTGATTGGTTCATCAGTTAGGATTTCCTTTTTTTCATTATAAGTAAATTCTAAAAAAGTCATTCTCCTTTATTCTGTCTGAATTTTTTATAATATTTTGACGATTTTTCAATGTATTAATATAAAGCACTATTGGCAATGGGCTGCATAACACTTACGAATACACATAAATAAAAAAAGTGCCTTTCCGTTTCACACATTCGAAACGAAAAGCACTTTCATTCTTATTTGATAAATAGCTACAAAAAAACGTATTGATTGTTAGGAAAAAAGCTAATACTTATTTACAGAGAACAATTTAGCGAACGATCGTTGTTGGCTCTTGCACAAAATCATCTTCCAAATAATCAAAAAACTTTTTGTTCAGACGATATCCTTGACCCCAAACAGTTTGAATCGCTTCCTCGCCAAATTCATTTCCTATTTTCTCATTAACCTTTGAAACAACCTTCGAAAGACTTGCTAAAACAGACTTCGTTGGATCTTTCTCCCAAATTTGTCGACTGATTTCTTCACGAGGGACGGTTCGGTCTCCCGCCTGAATTAAATAGTAGACAATCTCTTTTTGTTTCAACTTCAAATTTAGGTCAGACAATTTTTGTTTGACTGACACTTGCTGGACATGTGCGGCATCTTTACTTGCCAAGCTTGATAATTCAGCAAGCAATAAAATTTCCCGCACGCGTTCCAAATCAGAATTCATTGGAATCCACGCATCAAAAGGAGAAGAGCCTTCTTTGTCAAAATTACTATCTGCTGCTCGACGAAAAAGCTTGATGTTTGCCTGCGGCAGTTGCTTGATTACCTCATAAGCCTCTATATCATAGATGGTCTCGCTAAAAATGATTCCCTCAAATTGAGTAAGAAAAGCTTTGTCAAACGAATTTCTTTTTAACATTGTTAACATATTGCTGGAACAATATACCTCGTTGCCTAACTGTTTCAATTGTCGCTCAAAGTTTTCCTCATATAGCGGAACCTTTGTTAGAAGTAATAATTGCATACCTTCATCTCCTTTAAAATTGCTCTTTCCCAGCGAACACCTTTTCCATATTAATAGCCCTATCCAGCATCACTGAAGGCATACCTTAATAAAATCCGAAAATTAACCCGAAATATCATTTAATGCCTTAAAATAGAAAAACATTTATATAGATAGATTATATTATACTGTTAATTTTAGGTCAATTTTTAATTTGTAAATAATAAAAATATATGCTTACCGTTTTAATGATGAAAGTCATAACCAAAAGAATGCTATCGCTACCTATTTAATATCCAATATTACTTAAAGTAAGACTAATACTCTTAAAAAAATAGCATTTAAGTCCTTTAACAAGACAATATGATTAAAAATAAAATTTCCACTTTATGGAGAAATAGAAATAAAAATGACAACTCAGTTAAATTTTATTTTACATTTAGTATCCACATGAAGCCGATAAAGACAAAAAATAGTCCATACATGATCGGAGAAACTTCTTTCCCACGTTTCGCGGCAATCATCGTGATTGGATAAAAAATGAAGCCTAAGGCAATTCCGTCAGAAATACTATAGGTCAGCGGCATCCCAATCAGAATCAAAAATGAGGGAATCGCGATCTCTAATTGATCCCATTTAATTTCACGTAACGATTGAGCCATTAATACTCCTACAATAATTAACGCTGGTGCGGTAACCTGTGAGGTCACAACTGACAGCAGTGGTGAGAAAAACAAGCCAAAGATAAAGAAAGCCCCTGTTGTAATCGCGGTTAATCCAGAACGTCCACCAACTGCAATCCCTGCTGAGGATTCTACATAGGCTCCTACTGGTGAGGTTCCTAGCAGTGATCCAGCTAACATCGCCGTAGAATCTGATGCCAAGGCCTTGCCGACTCGCGGCATTTTATTGTCCTTCATAAAGCCCGCCTGATTAGCTAACCCAACTAAGGTGCCGGCCGTATCAAAGAAGGTTACTAATAAGAAGGTCAATACAACCACCCAAAGCTGAAGCGTGTTGATATCTTTTACATGCTTTAAAGCAACTAGGAAGGTTGGCTTCAAACTAGGTGCTGCCGAAATAATCTGTGTTGGTGCTTGAATCAATCCTGTGACTAATCCTAATAATGTCGTTGCCACCATACCGATAAAGATTCCTCCCGGCACGCGACGTACCATCAGAATTGCAGTCACGATCAAACCAAAGATCGTTAACCAAGTGGTGCCGACACTCATTGAGCCTAGCCCAACCAAGGTGGACTTATTCGCCACGATAATGCCGCCTTCGCTCAATCCTAAAAAGGCGATGAATAAACCAATCCCACCAGAAATCGCATATTTCAAGTCTGCTGGAATCGCATCAATGATCATTTCCCGTAATTTAAAAATAGTGATTAAGATAAAAATCAAGGATGCCACGAAAACACCAGCTAACGCTGTTTCCCAGCGAATCCCCATTCCAATGCAGACAGAATAAGCGAAGAAAGCGTTGATCCCTAATGCGGGAGCCGTTGCGATCGGATAGCGAGCTAAGACGCCCATCAGGATACACCCTAATGCACTTGCCAAGGCTGTAGCAGTAAAGACTGCGCCTTCGTCCATTCCTGACGCGCCCAATACGCTTGGGTTAACAAAGAGAATATATGCCATCGAAATAAAGGTGGTAAAACCCGCCAAAATTTCTTTTTTTACTGTAGTGTTCAATTTTTCAAGTTCAAAATAGGAATTTAATTTTCCTTTCATGATACTCCTCCTATATTCTAAAAATGTTCGTAAAATAATAGCTTGTTTTTCCAAACAACGAGGATAATCATATAATAAAGCAGATAATAAGTAAACAATAATATATAAATAGATTAAAACACGAACATTAACGAAAAAAACAACGACTTCTATTGAAACCCTTTCCCTTGGCTTAAACAAACTATTGGACAAAATTCTCAAAGCTCGCTATTTTTGAAAATGGTTGATCTAGTTTTTATCTTCTACTTGATCGAAAACTGATTTTTTGACAAATACATTAAAAAAGGAGAATCATCTTGAAACAACTAACCTTTAAGCAATTTTGGGAGCTGTCGGAAATTTATACTGCTCCATTAAATCTTTTTATTATTTTACTCGGCTACGCGATTGCGAAATTTCAGCTTAACAGCTCACTCAATCCAGAATTTTTTCTATTCGTTTTGATCATCGTCATGTTCCACATTACCGTCAATGTTTTTAATCACTACATGGATTATCGAAATGCTTCTGATGAAAACTACAAACAGCACACCAATATTATTGGACGCGATCATTTGGATCTGCGTTTTGTGCGAAACTTTTATCTATTTAATCTGATTATTTCTTTCATATTAGGATTAATATTAGTTTGGCGAACAAATTGGGTAATTGGAGTTTTAGGTGTGATTGGTTTCTATATTGGGTTGTTTTATTCCTATGGTCGACGGCCTTTAAACAGCCTGCCAATCGCTGAGGCACTAACTGGTACGGCAAGTGGCTTCTTTATTACTGTGGTGAGCTATTATTTAGCGGTTTACCAAACGCAGGTCATCACGTTTGCGATGATTGGTAAGGTTTTCTTGATCAGTTTGCCGCTGGTATTGATGATGTTTAATAACTTATTGGCCAACAACACATGTGATTTGGAGGAAGACATCGAAAACCATCGGAAAACGCTGGTATATTATTTAGGCAAACCAGCCGCCGTGAAGCTCTTATTAACCATCTACGTATTCAGCTTTATCTGGTTGGCTATCTTGGTTATCACTGGTTTAGCACCTTGGACAGTCCTATTTCTACTCTTCCTTTTTCCTAAAAATTGGCAAAGCTTGAAAAAATATCGCACGCTGCAAGATAAAAAGACAACTTTTCCAATCGTCTTAAAAGCAATGTCTGCAATCATGGTGATTTACCCTGTTCTTTATTTTATTGGTTCCCTGTTTGCATAGTAAAAAGCCTGTTTAACTTCCGATACGGGAGTAAACAGGCTTTCTTCTATACCATTAATAAATTGATATTCAACGCATTGATATCACTCTGCTGATCACTGGTAATCTGTGCATCTGTAATTAAGTAATCACATTCATCAGGCTTAGCAAACTGCTTAAAGCTGCGTTGATTGATCTTGCTGGACTCGCACAATACGATTTTTATCCGTCCAATATTCATCAAACTCTTTTTCATCTCTGCTGTTTCGTAATTTGGTGTCGAATACCCATAGCTTTTATCAAAGGAGGTCGTTCCTAAGATAACCTTATCGACTGAAAAGCCAGCCAAACCAAGTGCCACAGAGCTGCCTGATACATATGGATAACCATTGCGAATCGCGCCGCCAATGACTTGTACTTGATAATTGGTTTTTTCACTTAGCAGCAAGCCAATCTCCAAATCATAGGTCAAGATCGTCAAACGCTTCAAGGAACTGTTGATCAATTTTTCAGCAAAAGCTCTGCAAGAAGTCCCTGTATCAATCGCTAAAATATCATTTTCTTCAATCAAGCGCACCGCTCGTTCTGCGATTCGGTATTTTTCATTGGTAAATTCGCGGCTTTTGGGAATGATCTCAACACTGCGTTGAAAATCACGCTTGATTACCCCGCCATGTGTTCGAGTTACTAAGCCTTCATTCTCCAGCTCTCGCAAATCGTTGCGAATCGTTGAACCCGTTACGTTGAATAAATCTGCTAACTCAGCAACCTGCATCCGATTTTTTTCATTTACGATATTTACGATTGATTGCTTTCTTTCTTCTGCATACAATTGCTCGTCCATTTTTTATCACCTTTTTGCGTTTTGTTTCATTATAAAAGAAACTGAAAATGGAAGCAATGAAACTAAAATGACTATTTGAAAACAATCACATTTTTTAAGCCAATTGCATGCTGAGCATTTTCTAACGCTTCATCAAATTGATCGATCGTATAACGCTTCGTGATCAAGTCCTGCAATGGAATCCTACCGCTGGCAACTAGCTGTGCCGATGTTCGATAACCCATTAGACTTGCTCGAGTACAGCCGAACACGCGTAATTGCTTGTAGTGAAGAATATTCGTATTCAATCGCACCTCTTCTTTTTCCTTTGGTAATCCGCCAAAGAAGAGACAGCGTCCGTTTGTCGCCATATAATTGAAGCTGGCTTCTTGAGCCTGCGGAGCTGGTGCTGCGATAATACATAGATCAACCCCTTGATTGTTCGTCTCCGCGAAAATTTTGTCCTGTAAATTTTCGGAAGTCAGTGTGATTAGATCTGGAAGCATCTTTTTCGCATCAGCTAGCCGAGCTTCAGACAAATCATTCATCATGACTTTTCCAGCTCCACGTGCTCGAGCCAACATCGCATGCATGATTCCGATTGGACCTGACCCAATAATCAAGACATTATCTCCTGGTTTGTTTCCCGCAATTTCTTGTCCGTTGAAGACACAGCTGAAAGGTTCGATCAAGGCTGCTTCTTCATAAGACAGTTCATCTGGAATCAGTGAGATATTTCCTTGGCGCACCGCTTTTTCCGGAATGACCAAATATTCAGCGAAGCCGCCAGGTAGATTGATGCCGAACGCTTCATAGTTCGCACATAAATGCGTATTGCCGCTAACGCATTGATCACAGATACCGCAGCCCATATTGGGAGCAATCGCTACTCGCATGCCGACTTGATAGAAATCAACTGCGGCTCCTACTTCGACAATATCACCTGAAATCTCGTGTCCTAGTGTTAACGGGGTCTCTTCACTTGCAGTCGGGTAGCCGTTTTTATACATTCGCACGTCCGTCCCGCAGATAGACGCCGCTTTGACCTTTATTAGAACTTCTTTTTCCGAGATTTCCGGTTTAGGTAACTCATTTAATTGAATCTGTTCTTTTCCTAATAATTGGATTGCTTTCATTTATGCTTCCACCTCAACAATTCTATTTTCCAGCAACGAAGTCAAGCCTGCATTGACTAAGCGAACCGACATTAAGCCGTCTTTTCCCGTACACTGAGGCTCTGTATCTTTCAAAATACAATCTATAAAAGCCTGATCCTCAGCTACATATGCTTCTCTAAATAGATACATCCAGCTGTGCATCGTTGGTCGGGTCAACTGATGATCACTCGTTGCCACCACGATATTGTGCTTTCCTTGATCACCAACTAAAATGCTGCCTTTAGTCCCAAGAATCTCCGTCCGCGCGTCATAGCCATATTGGACATATTGTGCACCATCGATCAGTCCCAGCTTGCCATCCGCAAATTTTAAATTCATGGCTACGGTATCGTAGTAATCCGGATACTCAGCTCGCACTTCCGGCGAACGATAATTTCCGCCATTGGCATAAATACTTTTTACTTCGCTACCTGTTAACCAGCGTAGAGTATCTAGATCATGACTGTTGACCTCACCGATTGGTCCATTGCTTTTATGAATATCAAACATCCATGGTTTAGGTTCACTAGGGCCATGGGTCAGTGATTTTACCAAGACAACCTCACCAATCGCACCAGAATCCACGACCTTTTTCGCCTCTTGAAAGCTCGCGTCAAAGCGCCGCATGAAGCCAATCTGCAATTTAACCTGATTTTCTGCTGCTGCTTGGATCATTTCTAGACATTCAGCCTCATCCATCGCCATTGGCTTTTCACAAAAAATGTGCTTTTTGGCGGCAGCAGCAGCTAGTGCGATTTCCTTATGATAGACTGTCGGCGTCACGACCACAACGGCGTCAATCTCAGGATTAGCCATCACTTCACGATAATCTTTGTAAATATAAGGACAATCTACTTCCTTTTGCGCTGCTGCTAAACTTTCTTCAGATGGGTCACATAAAGCGATCAATTTTGCATTCTCGATTCTACGAGCAAAATTTTTCCCATGAATCATTCCCGCTCTGCCTGTACCTATCAAACAAACCTTAATCAATTCTGACATGCCAATCATTACTCCTTAGCCGCTTGCTTTTTCTGCGCCATTACTTTTACTGCTGTTACTAAAAATCCGCTGATAGCTGTTCCAATCGCTAGTGCTAAAACATATAGCAAGACATTCTCGACTGCTCCTGGAATCAGGAAGACGAAAAAGCCGCCATGAGGAACCGCGATCCCGCAGTTGAAAATCATCGATAAAGCTCCTGTGATTGCTGAGCCGACAGTTACTGAAGCCAATACCCGAATCGGATCTGCCGCAGCGAATGGAATCGCCCCCTCAGAGATGAAGGATAGACCTAAGACCCAAGCAGATTTTCCAGCTTCACGTTCTTCCTTACTATATAAACCTTTTCCTAAAACAGTTGATGAAAGAGCCATCGCTAACGGTGGTACCATTCCAGAAATCATGACGGCTGCCATGACTGTACTTGTTTCTCCGACTGCCAGATTGGTTAATGATGCCACTCCAAAGAAGTACGCAGCCTTTCCGATCGGACCCGCCAAATCGATTGCCATCATGCCTCCAAGCAGTAGACCCAATAACACCGAATTCATTCCTGACAAGCTGTTTAGCCAATTGGTAATTCCTTCATTCAATGCAGTAATTGGAATCCCTACGACAAATTTCATAATAAGTCCAACAAATAATACGGAGATCACTGGAAGAATCAGAACTGGTAATAGTCCAGAAAAGGCTGGTGGCAACTTCAGTACTTTCTTTAATGTTTGTACTGTATATCCAGCCAAGAAGCCGCCTAACAATGCCCCTAGAAAACCCGCATTCATATTCGAAGCGATCATCCCAGCAACCATCCCGGGAACCAACCCTGGTCGATCCGCGATAGAAAAGGCAACATATCCGCCTAAGATCGGCCACATTAAGCCCATAGCGATACCGCCTAGTTCATTGATTGCTGCAGCCAAGTCTCCTTTGGCATTGATTCCACCAAAAGCAAAGGCTAAAGCAATACAGATACCACCTGCCACAACAAAGGGGATCATGTAGGACACACCGGTCATCAAATGACTGTAGATTCCGCTTTTTTCTGCTTTTGCCTCCGTTTTGACCTCACCAGAAGTAGTATAGATTGCCGCATTCGGAACACGATCGAATAAATCATCCGGATGATCGATGGCTTCTGTCACATCCACTTCTAACAACCGTTTGCCATTAAACCGATCCTTATTTACTGATGTACTAGCGGCAATAATGACCGCATCAGCCTCTGCTATTTCCTGCTCAGTCAAAACATTTTCCGCACCGATTGATCCTTGTGTTTCTACTTTGATTTCAATATCACGTTTCTTCGCTGCAATCTCTAAGCTTTCCGCCGCCATGTAGGTATGTGCAATTCCCGTCGAACACGATGTGATTCCAACAATTTTCATTTTTTCCACCCTTTCCTATTCAAAAATCTGATAGATTTCTTCTACGTTGCCTACGATCATCAATTTTTGACGGACATCCTCATGCATCAGTTTTCGGGAAAGCTTACTAAGAATTCTTAAATGCTCATCATTTGAGGTTTCTGGTACAGCAATTAAAAACATCAGATGAACCGGTTGGCCATCCATTGAATCGTATTGAATCCCAGCTTGACTGCGACCAAAGGCCAATGAAGGTTCAGTAACGGCTGAGCTTTTCCCATGTGGAATAGCAACACCAAAGCCGATCCCAGTTGTACTCTCTGCTTCGCGCTTCATTACAGCTTCTAAGTAAACGCTCTCATTTGTAACAACACCTTCTGCTACAAAGGTGCCCGCTAGTTCACTGATCGCCGCTTTTTTCTCTGTCGCTGACAAATCAAGGTTAATAAAAGCTGTTTTCAATACATCGCGGATTTCGGTCATTTCTCTACTCCTCTGTTTTTAGTTTTTTTGTATTCTTCTATGATCTTAATTCCTGAACTTGTTCCCAAGCGTTCCGCACCTGCTTCAACCATCTTTAAAGCCGTTTCCAAATCCCGAATGCCACCAGCAGCTTTCACTTTTACTTCATCACCGACAACTTTTTTCATTAATGCAACATCTTCTACGGTAGCGCCGCCCGTACCAAAACCCGTTGACGTCTTAACAAAATCTGGCTTCACTTCCTTAGCAATTTCACAAACCGTTACTTTTTCCGCATCCGTTAAATAGCAATTTTCTAAAATGACTTTGCTGAAAATTCCTCCTTCACGTGAAGCATTCACAATTGCTTTCATTTCTTGGCGAATATACTCACTGTCACCGTCCTTCAATTTGCCGAGATTGATTACATAATCAATCTCATCTGCCCCATTTTTGATTGCATCCTGTACTTCAAAAACCTTTGTTTCAATCGTTGTTTGTCCTAATGGAAAGCCAATCGCCGCTCCTACATGAACCTTACTATCCTTCAAAAACTCCCGACACATCGCTACTGGATAAGAGTTAATCGCGACCATTTTGAATCCGTATTCATCTGCTTCTTTACAAAGTTGCTCGAAGCCCTCCTTAGTCGCATCAGCCTTTAACAACGTGTGATCCACCATATTCGCTAACTTCTCTAACTCGATCATTTGTTTGCTCCTTTTTGTTTTTATTTACACCTTTATATTATCATTTGTTTTCATTTTGTCAATATATAAAAATGAATAAATTTAGATTTCAAAAAAAAAACACCAGTTTATCAATTAAACTGGTGTTTCTCTTCATTATCATTTTAAAACCAAATGAAAATTACCCCTGCAATTCTCCAGGCCAAGCAGCTGTTCCCCCTAAAACGTTAATAACCTTATACCCTTGATTACTTAAAAAGCTACAGGCATTATCTGATCGTGACCCTGATTGGCAAATCAAATAGTACTCTTTATCCTTATCAAGCTCACTTGCTTGATTACCTAAACTGCTTAATGGAAGATTTTTTGCGTAAGGAACATGGCCCATTTGATATTCATAGGTTTCCCGAACATCAATGATCCGCAAATTTTTCTCTTTTGTCAAATGGTAAAAGTCACTCATTCCAATCGAATTATTCATAAATCAATTCCTCCGGTCTGACTGTTTTATACAGCGCAAATGCACCATCTAAATTTTTTACATTAAATCCTTTTTGCTTCAAAAGACGTTCCGCCACATAACTTCTTAATCCGCTATGGCAGCTGACGACATAGTTTTTCGTTGGATCTAGTTCCGAGATTCGTTCCCTTAATTGATTCAACGGAAGATTGATTGCTCCTGGGAAACGACCGTTTGCTAATTCACCAGGATTACGAACATCTAATAATTGACTGCCGTTTTTCTGTTCTTCCTTCAATTGATACCATTGTATCGAGTCACTGATTCCTTCTGCCAGATTGATTGCCGCATAGCCTAGCATGTTAATTGGGTCCTTTGCCGAACCAAATGGCGGCGCATAAGTAAATTCCAATTCAGGCAAATCAAAAATGGTCAATCCACCTTTGATTGCTGTTGCTAAGATATCGATGCGTTTATCAACACCTTTTTCACCAACACCTTGAGCACCATAGATTTTCCCTGTCTTAGGTTCAAAAACTAATTTCAGTGTGACATCGCTTGCTCCAGGATAATACCCCGCATGATCCTTTCCGGAAACGTGGACAACCTGATAATTGAGTCCTAATTGTTTAACCACACGTTCACTCAGACCAGTCGATGCAGCTGCAAGATCAAATACACGAACGATCGCGGTACCAATACTTCCACGATTTGTACGCGCCAATCCGGCAATGACATCGGCTACCTGTCGTCCCTGACGATTTGCGGGAGAGGCCAATGAGATCAACGCATCTTCACCACTGACCTGCTGCTTCACTACAATCGCATCACCAACTGCATAAATATCAGGAGCGCTAGTTTGATAAGTCTCATCCACTACAATTCCGTCGCCTAAGCCGGTTGCTAATCCAGCTTGTTGGGCTAGGGTATTTTCTGGTCGAACCCCAACAGAAAGAATCGTTAGATCAGAAGCCACTTCCTCATCATTAGTCAGGGTAATTTTCTTGCCTTGATCACTGAAGCTTTGTGCAGATTCACCTGTTATCACTCGGATATCGTTGCGAACCAATTCATTTTGAACAAATGCGGCCATTTCCTCATCTAACGGCGGCAACACATGAGGGGCTCTTTCGATTACTGTAACCTCTAACCCTCGGGACTTCAGATTTTCTGCCATTTCCAGCCCAATAAATCCAGCGCCAACCACTGTTGCTTTTGCTGGTTTATCCTCTAAAGCAGTCATGATTTGATCCAGATCCGGAACATTGCGTAAGCTGTAGACATTGGTCGCCTCTGCTAATCCAGACATTTCAGGAATCAATGGCTTTGCCCCTGGCGATAGAATTAATTTGTCGTAACTCTCTTCAAAGCTTCCTTCTTCATTCTTGATGGTCACGGTTTTGTTTTCGGAAGAGATAGCAGTCACTTCATGAAAAGGCCGTACATCCAAATTAAAACGCGCGTTTAACGATTCCGGCGTTTGAACCAGCAACGCATCGCGATCAGCAATTTCACCTGAAACATAATAAGGCAATCCGCAGTTGGCAAATGAGACGAATGGACCCTTTTCTAAAACAATAATCTCTGCATCCTCCATCAATCGACGCAAACGTGTAGCCGCGGACATGCCACCTGCGACACCACCAACAATAATAATTTTCATTTTATTTTCCCCCTCTAGTTTGACCTTGCCAGCGATTCATCCCGCCTTGAACATTTATCGCTTCGTAGCCCTTTTGTTTTAACAGCTTGGCAGCTTGCTTACTCCGCATCCCTGATTGACAGATCACATATACTTGCTTTTCTTTTCCTTGATAACGATTGATCTTATTCAATGGAACATTCACTGCTTTAGCAATATGCCCGCCACGGTATTCCTCCGGAGTCCGAACATCTAGCAAAGTGATTGAATCCTTTAATTTTTCCGCCAATTCACTTGTTGAAATAGCTGGATTTCTTTGAAATAAATTAAACATGTATTCTTCTCCTTAAATTTCAAAATATACCTCATAGGGTATTTTTACCACAGTAAAATGATTTCTGTCAACCATTCTGTTTCTCCAAAAAAAAACTTTAAAAACGATCTACTTGACGAGTTATACCCTAGCTAGGTATATTAATGACAGAGAGACTTTACAAAGGAAGTGTTAGTAGATGGAATTAGAAGAAAAAAAGATCCTCAATCGGTTAAAACGAACTGAAGGGCAAATTCGCGGTATACAAAAAATGATTGATGAGGAAAAGGAATGTATCGATATCATTACTCAGTTAAGTGCCGTGCGTTCTAGTATTGATCGTGTGATGGGCATGATCGTGGCTGAAAATCTGAAAAACTGTTTTGAGCATCCAGACAAAAATCCAGAAGACCAGGCACAAAAGCTGGAACAAGCTATAAATATGATTATTAAGAAATAAGGTGTAATAATGAAGGTTGTTTTCCATATAGATGAATTAGAAAAATGGACTGAAACTGCTAATAATGTTAAAAACTTGTTGAAAGAACCCCAAAAAATAGATATTATTGTTTTAATTAATGGCAGTGCGATTAACGGGTATCTTGCGACTGAAAATCAAACGTTCATTGCGACCCAAGGCGTGACCTTTCACGCTTGCAATAATGCGATGCGGGCCAATCAGATAACAAAGGATCAACTGCCAGAGAATGTTGTTGTCGTTCCTGCAGGCGTTTTAGATTTGATAGAATTACAAGCACAGGGCTATGCTTATATCAAACCATGATCCACGTTTCACGCAGGATGCTACTCAGGAAAGGGAGTAGGATTTTGAACTCTATTGAAAATATCAACAAAAAAATGCATGTTACAGGCAGCCTCATCAACCTGAAAACAATGCAAGAGCACTTTGAAAAAATCAATACGAAGGATATTTGCTCAGAAGAGGAAAAGCAAGAAATCACTGCGTTTCTTGATATAATTGAAGAGGAAATTTCTTCCATTCAGGAGAAGGTTGGCTTTATTCGGCAGATGTAAGGATATAGGATAGAAAAACGGGCAGCTCTTTATTTTCTTTCTCACATAGCCGATTCTGAAATCACATAAAAAAGAATCCACTACATGAGGCAACTATATTATCTGATCCATGCAAGATTGCTCCAGAAAACAAAAGTCCTGTTGCAATACAAGCTCAATAATCATTTAGACAAATAAGGAGTTGGTTCATCTCGAACCAACTCCTTATTTTTTCTGCTTTCGTTTGATTGCTTTGCGTATACCGATCCGATAAACCTTCGGAATCGCTAAGAAAAAATTTTGTGTAAACTGATATTGCTGATATTTTGCAATAAGGAACGTAATTAATTCCGCGTTGCCATATTTCTTTTGATGAAAAAGCTCAAAGCTGTGGATCTTTCGGTCAAGCTTGCTCTTATCCTTCAACGCCAGAAAAAAAGACAACAAATCATCGAAATAGCGCATCTTTGCTTCTTCATAGGTTTCAGAACCATAACGGTCCAAGTGAATAAAATCCGTCAGCTTACGCCCCCAGAAGGTTCGTTCCAAATAGATTGGTGCTTGGATATCCTGCTGAAAATCAGCCAAATAAGCTTCGAAGACGGTTTTGTCCGCTAAGAAATTTTTCTCCTGACGATCAAAAACTTCACGATCAACCTGATTAATCTCTGTCACTACACTCAGGTAATCGCCTATGAAAAGCGGCATCTTTGCTTTTCGAAAACAGACGACTCGCTCGGCTAGTTTTTGATTCAAAGAAAGCGGACGACGCAGCGTATTGTTGCGATAAAAAGCAAAAACATAACGTTGCCACAAATCCTCCGGAAAAGGAATTTTCTTCTCCGTCAACCAAAGCAATTCATCTAAGGCTAGATCCACATGAGCCACGCCTTTTTTGATCTCTTCTGCTACCTGCTGCGAAATCCCTAAATGATCCTTAAAATGCTGAATTCCTAAACGAATCTCCTGCTGTTTACTTTTTGACTCAATGACAAATTGATATTTTAACGGACGACCACAGGCACATTTTAATTGGCTGTGAACGCCTCGTTCGTACTCATCATCAATATTCAACGCGACAAATTCCCAATCGGAGGTCTGCAAATACTGCTTTTGTAAAAACAGCGAGCGAACCTCATATTTTCTTTGTTGGTTAACCAGTGCCTGTTGTGCCTCAGTCAATTGTTCAAAAAGTGCTTTCCGTTCTGCTCCTGAATAGGTCACATGACATTCCATCGGATAATCACTTAACCCGTAACTACGTGGATACCAATGCGCATAAATTTCTAAATAATTATCATGGTTTCTCATTACTTCTTCGGATCAAGCTTGTCTTCGATTTCTTTCATGATTTTTTTTGCTTCATCTTTTAACGAAGTGTGAGGCTCTTCTTCCTCTACAGCATTTGAGCCAGATCGCGCAATCTCCTTTTCTTCACCAGAATTGCTGCCAGCTAATGACTCCGGTTTATTTTCGGTTTCGCTGGAGTTCGTACCTGCCAACGCAACATCCTCCTCGGTTTTAGGGGCCATTGAGCCACGCAAGCGTCGATCTTTTTCATTATTGTAATTTGTCATTTTCTTCACCTCTTATATTGTAAATTGTATTTTACCTGATCGTCTGTCAGAAAGCCAAAGTTAACCTGTTTTTGTAAAAAAATGATACAGACACCATAAAAATGTCGCGAACCAGCTGAGCCCGCAAAGAGCAAAAACAACTGCAATATAACATGGGGGAGTATATCGTACACGAACCGTGTTTCTTCCAGCTACTTGCTTAATCGTAGGTACGCCAATGTTAGACAGCGTCAGTGGTTTGATTTCTCGAGTTTTCTTACTTAATTTAGTATTTTGATAAACGACGATCGGCAATTGAATCCTTCCCGCTTCTTTGGCTTGCCAAGAAAGCACTAATTGATCATTTTTAACTGTCTTAGAAAAGTTCGTCTGATTATCGAGAATCTGCTTTTCATAGCTGACATATTTATTTTTCGTATCATTATGATAAATCGGTAAATAATCTGGACTGGATTTTTCTACCGCCTTCAATGCTTTTCCCAAATCCTTTGAATAAAAACTTTTTCGAGCCGCTGCTTCAGAAACACGGACAAACGTATGCTTGCTCGCTAACGATTGCTTATCCCATTGATTCAAGTCATGTGTAAGCAGCTGCAGACTTTGTCCGATACTGATTACACTTAGTAAAAGTAATCCACCAAATAGAATTCTTTTCCCGGCTAAATCCTGAAACAAGGAGGCTAAACAAAAGAGAAACAAGACCGTAAATGGCGCGAAAAATCGAAAAGGAAATTGGATCAACGAAATCAACGGAACCTGATGAGCGACCAGCCAATCCCAAGGAATTAGACTTGTCGAAAAAATAAAGAAAATGCCGCTAAAAATCAATAGCTGCTTCGTAAAGCGTCGCGTCTTATGCCAATAGACCAAATTAAGAAGTAAGCCTGCAATCAGTAATAGCCGCAAATTCCCAGGATAGTGTAGCCAATAGGCACCTCCCAGATCGATTGCTTTTTCGCTCATTTCTGGATTGGTAAAGGGCATCTTCAATTGATCTCCCCGGTTGATCAAAAATAAGCTGATCCAAACATTGATGGATAAACAGACATACAAGCCCACCGTTTTTCCCAATTCAAGAAGTGCTCTGCCCCATTGCTTTCGTGCGTAGTCAATAAAAAATGGAAAATAAATCAATCCCAGCATCATCGCCGTCAGGGTGTGAATCTGGGTCATCACAGCCATACTCAAAGCTATTTTAACAATCGGGAAATGATGATTTTTCAGATCCACCAGCGGGATCAAGCACAAAGGTAAAAGACTCGTACCCCAGCTGGTAAAGCCTTGATTCAAGATCCAATAATTAATGCCATAAGTAGTCATAAAAATAATTGCGGTTAGAAATGCGGTGCTTTCCCTGATTTTGTCGTAGGTCAGTAATTTAAATAGCGAACACCCCGCCAGCAAATAGACTAAAAAATTCGAAAGTACCTGATAACGAAACCAGCTGCCAGCAAGTAAGACAAGCATCCCTTGCAAGTAAGAAAACAGCGGTCCATATACCGCATTGACGATCCGACCAGATTGCTGAAAGCCGAAAAGCGAAATGAAATAACTAAAATTTCCAGTTTTGATTTGCTCGGCCGTTTCATAAAAACGATTGTAATGGAACAAGGCATCCGCCCCCAAAATCATTTTCTGCGTCCAAAGCTGTGGAACAACAAACAGCCCAGCGATCAAAAAAATAAACAAATAGTAACGATAACGTTTCATAAGCCGCCTCCGATTGTGTTGATCATTACGTATTTCACTCTATCGCAAATAAAAAAGAAAACGAAATAAAACGCCTATTCCCCCATTGGAAATAGACGCTTCTCTCAATCTTATTTTTCTACCGACAGCCACACAATCAATGTCCCAGTGATGGAAATCAAAGTGCCGATCAAAAGCATTGCCGAAACCGATAAAATACTTAAAATTTGTCCGCCGGCAAAGGCTCCAATAATCCCGCCAATCGAATTCGCTGTGGCCATCAAGGTTTGTCCCTTGACTAGATCCTTTTGCGGAATAATTTGATTCGTATAATAAACCGATGCCATGGTGTGCATCGCAAATCCTACCATCTGTAAGCTTTGCCCGGCATTAATCAGAAAAATATTTCCAGCAAACAGAATCAGCAACGCCTTCACCGAAAAGAAGAAGGCCGCAAAACGCATTAAGGAATGGATCTTGAAACGCCGTAATAGCCACGAAAAGAAAAACATTGTCGGCAGCTCACTCAAGGCTGCGATAGAAAGAGACGAACCTACATTGGCTTCTGTTCCTCCTAAAGGCTGCATAATTTGATACATATAGCTGTTCGTAATCGTATGAAACACAAATAACAAGGACACCCCGACTAGCAGCAGCATAAAGCGCTTATACTTTTTCGCAAATTCCAATAAGCCTATCGGTTCTCCCTCATGAGTCTCCTGAAGATGCTTGGGCACGATCGACTCCGAGTATTTCCCGCCATCCTTGCGCGTATCAATCGTTAATGTTACAAGTGCAAAGAAAAGAAAAATTCCGATTAAAAGAAATAGGATAATCGTTGCAGAAAACCGTTCGATCAAAACTCCAGTGATTGCCGCTGCTACCGCAAAAGCCAAAGAGCCAAGTCCCCGCGCCACACCAAAATTCAAGGCATAGCCGCGACTGATAAAGAAGGTTCCGATGGCAATCGTTAGCGGCTGCAAAAGTACCAGACAGGTATAAAGCAGGATGTAAATAAAGGCAATGACTAAGAACGCTTTAGGTAGCACCAGCAATATACTGGAAAATAAGACTAACAGCAACGCCATCCCTGCCGCCAATTGAGACAAACGAATCCGAGTCATTCGATCAGCAAAGGATGCCAAGAATGGTTGAACAACCGTAGCAACTAGATTGGCCAGCGACAAAACTGTTCCGATCTGACCATTCGTGAAATCACGTGACAGCAAGAACACCGAAGTAAACGTTCCCAATACCGAATACCCCATCCAATAAGGAACCTGCATACTGACATATTGTAGATTCAATTTGAGCTGATTCGACTTTTCCATGTTTCCTCCTAAAAAATATCGTTCTTTCATTATACCTGATATTACTACCGACAGCTATCTCAGCTATAGCTGTTTTTCAATTTAAAACAACAAAAAAAATCAGAGCATGAGTTTCCTCATACTCTGACTGATTCATTTTTTCGCTTTTTTATAGCACAGATTGCCGATCCATTGAACAAGCTGCACAAAAACAATCAGCAAAACCACCGTGCTATACATGATCGTATTATCGAAATTTTGATAGCCGTAGGTAATTGCTACAGCACCCAGACCACCCGCGCCCACCGTACCAGCCATCGCGGTATAGCCTAAAACGGAGATGATCGCCAAGGTCACGCTTGAGATCATACTAGGAAAAGCCTCTACCAGCATCACCTTGAAAATAATCTGCATATGAGTCGCCCCAATCGATTTTGCCGCATCTAAGGTATACGGATTAATCTCCAATAGATTATTTTCAAACAGCCGTGCCACATAAGGCGTCATCGCAAAGGTCAAGGGCACGATCGCCGCCGAAGTACCGATGGTTGTTCCTACGATGGAACGAGTAAACGGCATCAGTGCCACCATCAAAATAATAAACGGAAACGAACGAATAATGTTCACGATAAAATCCAGCAGGCGATAAACTTTCGCGTTAGGCGCTAAGCCTTTTTTATTTGTGATTACTAAAACAATCGCTAAAGCAAAGCCGATGATTGTCGCAATCAATGAGGAGACTATCACCATGATAAGTGTACTGATTAAATTAGGCAACAGTACTTGCGTGATCAAAACCGAATTACTCACCGCTCCTCACCTCCTGACAGCTGAAATGCCCTTGAGCGGAAAGCCTCAATAGCTTCTCTACATCGTTATCAGGGACTGATAACAGCAGTGTCGTCAAGGTCTCCGCTTTAAATTGTTCTGTCGTGGCCTTTAACAAATGCGGTGTTTTTATTTCCGCTTGTCGCAGCAAGGCAAAAAGATCCTCCTTCAAAGGTGTCACGATTTTTACTAACCGATGGTCTGCCTTCTGCACACCAAATTGCGTCTGCTGCTCTCCCGTGATTGTTTGCAATATCTCAGAATTATTCAAAAAAACCTGTTGGACCGTATCTTCCTCCACAATCTTTCCCTGCTGTAAAATAGCGACCCGATCACAGATTTTCTTCACAACCTCCATTTGATGGGTCACAACGACGATGGTTAGCCCCATCTTCTGATTCAATTTCAGCAACAGCTCCAAAATGCCATTGGTGATATTGGGATCAAGAGCTGAAGTTGCCTCATCACATAACAGAATCTCAGGATTCATGGTCAAGGCTCTAGCGATTGCCGCCCGCTGCTTTTGCCCACCAGATAATTGCCGTGGTTTCATTTGCGCTTTATCGGCGATTCCAACTTCTGTCAGCAATTCGTCTACGCGTTCTTTGATTGCTTCTTTAGAGTAGCCGCTGCATTCCAATGGTAGGGCGACATTTTTAAAAATCGTTTTTTGTTCAATCAGGGAATTTCCTTGAAAAATCATCCCGATTTTTTTCTTTATCTCCCGCAATTGCTTTTCCGATAGTTGTTCTAACAGCTGTGTACCGATTCTAATACTGCCGGATTGGCTTTGCTCCAATCCATTGATACAGCGCAGCAACGTGGATTTCCCTGCTCCGCTGATTCCTAAAATTCCCATGATTGATCCCGCGGGAATCGTCAGCGAAATATCCTCTAGGATTGTTTGCTTGCCGTAACTTTTATTAACCTGATCGATGACTATTTCCATCTACTCAACACCTAACGTTTCACGCCCTGATATGCGCCTCTAAAATAATTGTCGCGTTTGCGAACCTCATAAAAATCCGGAACCTCGTCCTCCGCGATTTTTTTGATGATCTTGCGTTTCTTTTCTAATAGCTCCATTGGATTCAGCGTTGCCTCAAGTCCTTCGATCATGCTTTCAAATTTCTCGTAAGGAATACCGACGCATAATTCCTCATCCTTCCAACGTGCCACATAGCGTGTCCCCGAGCACATCATCGAAATATTGATCAAACCAGTTTCATAAGGATAAGAGGTACCTTCCTGACAAATCGCCTGCATCCCCGTCATCTTGATGTTTTTCGCCTGTCCATTAAAATATGCGTTCCCCTGTAAGATTCGCATCGCATTAAATGGCGTAGTAATCATCAAAATAACGTCTGGTGCACTCTTCCAAGAATCAATCGGTTCAACCGCAACACCATAAGAAGGTTCTTTACAATAAACCATCTCATCCGCGATTGCCTTACTTACTTCAATATCCTTATACACACCCATGTTGGCATGCTTTTGACCGCTTGCACTGTAATCATCGTTTTCGATCAGTCCTAACGCAACCGCCGAAGCTGGACAGCCAAAATTATCGATCGACAGTTTCACACTGATTCCTTCCGTTGCCTGTTGGACTGCCCGACAATAAGGGACTAATTTTTTAGTCGCTGGTGCCTCATAGGTGTCAAAATCCGCCCGTGTTCGTAAAAAGCTGATCCCTACAACCCTACGCTCCAACTCTAATAAATAGTTCAACCGCCGATCTAGCTCTTGAAATTTACTCATAGAAAGTAAACACTCCCTTGAAATGATCATTGATTCCCTTCTTGCTCTCTTTTGTCGTAAAGGATTCATTGATTGCCTTCGCCCAATCCGTATCTTTATTTTCCTTCTTAACAATCAAGCTGATCGGAAAATCCTTCGCATGCTGATCACGAATTAAGTAATCCTTGTAATTCTCACCAGAGTTAAACATAAAGGTAAAGAAGCAGGTCGCTGCATCAAGATCCTCCAAGCTGCGAACCGTTTGTGCCTGTTCAATTTCTACGAATTTAAAATCTTTCGGATTCTCAACAATATCCAACGCCGTATAGCCTGATTTCTTCTCATCACTCAATTTGATTAAACCTGCATCCTGCATCATCAGTAAAGAATTGTCACGATTCATCGCGTCGTTCATAATGGCGATTTGCGCACCATCAGGCAACTCATCAATCTTGTCATATTTACTTGAATACAGGCCGATCCCTGTATAATAAACATGCGGCTTCATCATTGCCAGATCACCGCCCTTTTGTTCATTGAAGGATTTCATGAAGGGCTCGTGCTGTGCGAAAGACGCATCCACGTTGCCATCCTGAACCGCCTGCAGCGCTTCAATATTATTTGAAAACACCACAAACTCAGGTTTGTAGCCTTCTGCCTCCATTGATTTTTTCGCCGCCTTAAGCGAGTTCTCAGACACTTGATTACAGGCAATTTTAATATCCTTTTTCTCTTCTTTTTCCGTCGCCGCTTCCTTCTTTGATCCGCACGCTCCCAATACTAGAACCGCTGCTAACATCGCTAATCCAATCTTAAACCTTTTCATCGTCATTCCCCTTATCGTTTTTTTTAATCTTTACATGTGTGTGAGCGCACAAAAAAGAAACATACACTATCTGTATGCTCCTCCGATCAGCAGAAATAAACGTGAAAATCACGCAGCAAAGAAAGGAGGGAAATTCTGTTTACTCACTAACTTAGAGACTCTAAGTTCATTTTTCACTCAAACTCATAGCCGATAAATAAACAAAATTTTCACCTCCCAAAAATTATAAGCGTTATCATAAAGAGTATAGCTGAAAGAGAAACACTTCACAATAACTCTAAAAAAATCTCTAATAAATAAGAGGTTGTGACAGAAGTGGTCAGCTTCAAGAAATAAAAAGGAATTTCCGAAAATTGTTTCTCAAATTTTTTTGAAATTTCGGCTTATTTCCGAAGAAGCTACTTCTGAAACACCGTTTATTCGGAAAAAGAAGCTATGACAAGACTTTTGTCACAGCTCCTATAGTTGCAGCTATTTTCGTTTAAAGTAGATTAGACCGCTGGTACCTAAGACAACCATTCCCAACACAACAAAGATTAGTTGCTTTTCCTCATTTGTCTTTGGATAAACTTTTCGCAGCGTACCATCGATCCAAGTTGTACTACTTGGTGTTTTCGTATTAACATTGGAGGCCACAATTTTTCCTAGAACGGTTTTCTCAAAGACGACTTTCCCACCACTTGGACCTGTGATCGTAATCGTCACCTTTTGATCTTTCTTCAAAGCTAAGTCTTTGATATCAAGGATAACATTCCCTTTTTCATTCGATTTACCTAATGCGAATTTTTCACTCTTCTCAACAGAAACGTCAATTGTAGCATCTGCGATTGTTTTTCCAGTCAACTCTGTGTCGTCTTCGTAAATATTCGCAAATTTGGTAATTTTTTTGATTTGCTCCGTTTCTTTTGCTGCCGCATCGCCTAAAACATTGACTAAAAACTCTCCCTTACCGCCTTTTTCGCCGGTAATAATCAGGTGAACCTGGTCGCCTTCACGTAATCCTAATGCTTGCACGTCAATTTTAAATTCACCATCCGCACCTGATTTTTGAGGAGCTGCTGTCGCTGCTCGGGCTACCACTGGTTGAACGACGTTAGCCGCAGCCGTTTCCTTAACAGCTACTTCGACTGTCGCATTTGGAATGGTCTTTCCTGTCAGGTATTGTTCTCCTTCAAGATAGTCATTCAATTTTGTTTCAGCTTTGATTTTTTCCGTTTCTTCTTTTGCGGGATCAGTTGGTTCAGTAGTTGCCAATGTTTTGCGGCCTTCAATTGCTGCCGCTACCTTTTGGCCTTTTGCTTCTAAGTCCTTGATGTAGCCAATAAAGGTTTCCGTGTCAGGGTCTAATGCACCTGTTAGTTTAGCATTCGTGAATTCAGAGAAACCATCCCCGCCGCCGTATAAGAAATCATTGATGATTAGCTTATAGGTCTTATCGGCTTCGATTGGTGTCCCATTCGTTTTTTTCATTTCTTCGACGTTATATTGGTGTTCTGTGTCTGTTTCATCAGGATTTTTAATAACCGTGTATTTTAACCCTGAAACTTGAAGAAAGTAGCCGCTACCTCTAGCATCGTTGGGATCAAAATTAAAAGTCTGCTGATTCAACACATTCTCGATTTGCTGACCGGTCATCTCCACGATCTGCATGATATTTCCAAAAGGCTGAACTGCCTGAGCCGCTCCCCAAGTAATTGAAGAATCCGGCTTCACCTTCAGATCATCACGAATACCGCCATTATTCGTCATAGCAAAATCGACCGGTACACCATTTTTATTCGCCATATAGACTTGTGCATCAGTCACAAGGTTGCCGACTGGTGATTCACCCATCTCATTCACCGTACGAGAAATATCTTCTGCTTTGTCAGCTGTGCCGATTTTTTCTTCCGTTACTTGCGCAACACGTGTGTCCACATCTGCTACGATTTCTTCTATAGCAGCATCCTTCGCAATTCCTTTAGTCGGATCAACAGCGCTGACCGTTGCCTTTGGTGTCGAAGCAAAATCTTTAGTAGCTGGGTCGTATTCTCCCCGCAAGTCAATATAGCCTTTCCCTTGAGAAGTCGATTGAACGATCCGTGTATTTCCTACTACACCATTTGTATAAACATGATTATGTCCCGCAAAGAAGGCATCAACACTGTTGTCTGGATCGGTCTGTTTGACTTTATTCATGATCTCAGCAGTTTCCCCGCTTACCGTTTCACCAGATCCTTGCACCGATGGCGTATGACCAAGGACAACAATTGCGTTTACATCTTGATCAACAAGTTCTTTAGAATATTTGACAATTTCTTCGGCTGGATCAGTAAACGTGTAATCTTTATGATGTTCCGCTAATACAAGATTAGGAATTTCTGTAGTCACTACTCCAATAAAACCAATGTTAATTGGTTCAGCAGCAGTACCGACGTTTTTAATCGTATATGGTTTCCAGCCATAAGGAATAGAGCCGTCTTTTTCGTGTACGTTCGCTATAACTAAATCAAAACCGCCTTTTAACTCGTCTTGAGAATAGTCTTCGTTGTATTCCTTAACGATCGGTAAAAAGCCAGAGCTAGGATCTGGTTTAGTTCCCGTCAAAATTCGATTAAACTCTCCTAAACCTTCTTCAAATTCATGATTTCCTAACGTACCAACAGCAAATTTCATTTGATTTAAAATACGCATCGTCGGCTGATCCTGCAGTAAGCCTGAATTTGCTGGACTTGCTCCGACCATATCACCAGCCTGAACACGTAACGTTTTTCCTGTATTATTCTGAGCTTTAAAAGCAGTCTCTGCTTGATTAAAGTAGCCGGCTAACAATGCAGCGGTACCAGCATTAGACGTTTTATTTCCTGTAGCATCATAGTAACTCCCTGTCGTACTCAGAGCACCATGAAAATCATTAATTCCCAGCAATTGAATTGGGACAGTAGCTGTACTTTTTGGTTCATTGTCTAGTTCTGAGCTACTTTCAACTGTTGCTTCAACAGTCGAATCGGACCCTGTCGTCTGACTGCTGGTTTCACTATTTACTTCACTGATAGAATTTTCGTTACTTGTACTACTAATCTGCGTACTTGTTGCTTCTGTATTGATTGTTTCAGCTGCCGCAAACCCTGATGGCAAGGTGAAACCTAAGACTGTAAATAATGTGACTGCACTTTTAACTAAATTCGACTTCCTCAATAAATTCATCTCCTTCTTTTTAAAAACGCTTACAAAGAAGATGGTAGCAATTATTCACGAAATATTCAAATATTTTTCGTATTTTCTTTTTATTTTTTGAGTTTTAAACAAAAAAATAAGAGGCATTTCATTGTAAGCCATTAAAAATTTCAATAGAGCTTTTTGTTTTTGCTATGTCTCTTTTTGATTTATTCTCTATTTATCAACAAATTCTATTTCTAATTTTTTTGAAATATCGTCAGATTGATGAATCTATTACAATTATAGGCAAAAAAGAATCAGTTTTTTCTTCCTGATTCTTTATGATCTGTATTCGTTTCTACCCACTCGAAACTAACGTATGCAACGCTTCGTTTTTTTGAATTCGATCCAATAGTTCTGGATTGATTCGATAGCCCTTCCCCCAAAGTGTTTGGATCGCTTTATGGGTCAAATTCGTTTGCTGGAACTTATTCTTGATTCGTGTAATCGTACTGGATAAGGACGCTAGATGTGATTTATTAACTTCTTCATTCCAGATTTGATGACAAATCGTTTCTCGTGTAACGACTTTATTCCCAGCTTGAATCAAAATGAAGAGAATCTTTGTTTCAGTCTGGGACAAATGATGCAAGACCTCTAAAAATTGATAATTGTCTTCTGGTGAGACGATAGATTTTTAATACATTCGTTTTGATCAATGGTGCGTCATCAGATAACTATACGTATTTTTGGCTTTCATAAGCTAATTTTTGGGATTCTTGATGCTTTTTAGCGCGTGCGTGCATTTTCAACATTCAACCACGGAATCTTCATTTTTGATAATGACGTGTAAAATTCGCTTACTATTCCTAATAAACGAAAAGCAAACTCTCTTTACCTACTTCATTATTAATTCTTCGTAACTATCCCATTCAGCTATGAACTTATAATAACACGCATACTTTTTCCTTTACTAATAGATTTCGATATTGGCTCATCAATTTTTTGAACATCTAGTTTGCTTCATAATTATTTCATGAAGACAGAAATCTATGAGTTTTCTCAAGCTTGTATATGGAAGGAGGCACCTGCGATTTATTTAAGTATCACAAGCACCGTTCTATTAGTAAGAATCTTTATTGTAAAAAATTTGATAAATAGGATTTGCTTTTGAATCCGTTTTTGCATAGCACGTTCATAATACTACTCTTCTTCGTTTTTCAACTTTTTAAGTGTTTTTATATCCAATCCTGTTACCTTCGATACATAATCAATCGTATTCCCGGTTTTTAGCAATTCAAGAGCTACTAGTCTTTTTCCTTGTTCTATTCCTTGCTCGATTCCCTCTTCGCGTCCCTCTCGAAACCTCGTAGATAGAATCGCATCGCTAACAGCTTTGTCTTTATCAATTCGCATGATCATTTTTTGTTCCTCGCTTTCTAGGTTTAAAAAATCGGTTCTGGCTTTGGCTTCCTTGATATAATCTGGTGCCTGATCAGTTGTTTCTCCCGTTTTTAAGAAATAATACCAATGCCAAGCAGGATGCTGCTTGGCGATATTCTTATTTTTCAGGCTGAGAAAGCATAAAAGCAGCAGTTCCTGTGATTTTCGATTATGAAATGGACGATGGGTTTCTTCATTAGTAAACGAAACAGCTGCAGAGCTTGCTCATTCTCATCAAACAGATCAAAATCCAAAATATTGATTCCATAGGCTGGACACAGACTTGAAAAATTGTTCTTCTTTTCAGCTTCCTTTGTTTCGATCGCCCCAAATGGTGAACGATAGGCTTCGGCTAGATAAAAAATCACTCGCTCATGAAAACAATCATGAGATTGTATCTGGCATTCGATCGTGGCATGAGCACCATTTTCATCGATTGCTAAGACATCGACTTCAGTTCGCTTTAATTCGGATTGTTCATTTTCTTCGTAGGATTTTATATAACTGTCGATATGGTAAGTGACTGTAGGGGTTAGTGTCTTGAATTCAATGCCGATTAGGTCTTTGATAAAGGCTTTGAGAATGTGCTGGGAATCTTCTGAGCTAAAAAGTTTGCGAAAAAGTAGATCGTTGGTCGGTAAGTATTTTTGCATCGTTTTCCTGCCTTTCAGATAGCAGGATTTCTCGCCTACATTATAACATGGCAAAAAATCGCTATCAAAGTTCTTTTACTGTAAGATACGCAAAAGAAAAATCTGTCCATTTCCTGTGAAAGCTTTCATTTCATCAAAAAAATTGTCATTAATAAATAGGTTTTATATAACTTCTTTTATCGCATAAAATACAGTAAAACCTCACATATAACACCGTTTTATGGTATAGTTTGAATTATCGGAGGCGATTGTTCATGGACTTTTCTACCATTATAAAAATTGTTTTATTTATCCTTTTTATTACCACTTGTATTTTTGGATTTGCTTCGTTTCTTTTTCGTAAGTGGAAATAGCAGCAGCTAACGCATAGCATTTTATCTACTTACTAAACAAAAAGTAAAAATACACCTACGAAATCCTTCGCAAGTGTATCTATTTGGCTATTCTGCTTTTATTCATGTAATCCGCATCGCATCTAAAAATATCTTTCAGTGATATGAAAGTATAACTCTGACTGTCATTCGCTGAGTGGATTACCACTTCCCGTCTTTCTTACAAGGCTATAAATTCTATCAACTAAGCAACAATCGGATCAATCGATCTTCATTGTATTCAGCAATTAAATCAGCAAACTCACAGAGCAGCTCACTTTCTTGAATTCTTTTTCCATCAAAGGAACCTTTATAATGACTGACAATCGCCTCAAGCTTACTGAAGGTGTTCGCAAGAAAATACCCATCGCTAGGAAAATCATTTTCCTGATCAAGCTTTAGCTGTTTGACATCTTTCAACAGATCCTCCTTCTTTTCTTGATACCAAGCCTTTGAAGACTCCCCGCCGATTGCTAATTCAGCTCTTAACAGATTGTCAAATCCCTCCAACAGGTTTTCAAATGCTATAGGGTCAAAACCATAAAACTCTTGTGCCTTCAAATAATCTGATAAGTAGCGGAATGTCTCGGCCAATTCAGCATTTCCATTCGGATATTGGGTCAGCTTATATTTTGGGATAAAGATTTTTTTCTCGATTTCTTCTTTAGTTTGTGTTTTATAGACCTTCACCAGCTTCGTTCGAAAGAGTTTTCTTTTCTTGATCGTCTGCTCATTAGTAAAGAAATTAGGCAGCAGCTCATTGATAAAAAAGGCATACGTATCCGCGACATTGTATGTCTGACCAGCCTCAATACCTGATGTAGAGTAGTCAATATACTCCCAGACCACATCTACGACTAGCTTCTCCAGGTCCATGTCGGATTGTTTATAATATCCATAAACACTGAATAACTCTCTGCCTTGATCGTCATCGACACCGATTTGATTGGGATCTGCATAAGGTGAGAAGATATAGCCATTTTCATACGCTCCATTATTTGTTTGGTACTTCTGGACATGTTCTCGAACTTTTTCCCACATTTCCACATCTAGCTGCATCAGCTTAAACCTTCGATAATCGCCGTAATAGGGCTCAAAAGCAAAGGATTGCAGATCTTTTAGGAAATCTGTAATCTTCGCAACATATTTTTTTATAAATGTATCAACTACCACGCCTAATTCGTCTACTTCATGCTGATACAAATAAGCGACACTGTTTCCAAAATCAACAAAATACTGTCCCAAATCCTCCAGATATAATCCAATGTATTTTCGCATTCCTAAGCGTGCATCAGTTTCCTTGCCGAAATAGAATAATCCCAATATTTCCTTGTGATTCAAATGAACCCCTGGATCTGACACCTTCAACAGCCGCGCAAATGTGATCGAGCAGTTACCATCCTGATCATTTTTAGGAAAATCAGCTTCTAAAGAGACACTTTTATACTTAATCGTTATAGAATTCTCCTTCTCATCGACTAGCAACTCCTCTGAGAATAAAGATTTTTCCGTAAAGGTTTCAATATCGCGACTGATCCGATCTAAGGTCCCATTGAATAAATAATTATCAAACTTCTCCATACGTTCAAAAAATTCACTTGGAAATTCTCTGGCGTTCTTTGAGAGTAGATTTTTTTTAGGAATGTCAAAGACCACCGCTTCCTGATTCGGCGTAAGCTCCTCTAGTTTTTCAAAGAATTGTTCAAATGGATCAATCCAATAAATATCATCATGAGCAAGATCAACATAAAAAAGAAAGGTTAAGCACCTTTTCTTAAACCATCTTCGGACTGTTGCTGTTTTTAATCGCAGGGATAAATAGTCATCCTTATCTGCAACTCTTTCCAATTCTCGGTATTGAACATAAAACTCCTTTCGATCCTCTACTTCATCTGGCGGAAGCACACAGTAAAAGTCGCTGCCAAAGTCTGTGTGCATGATGTTTACCGTGCAATACTCTGACAGGCGAGTGCCCAATAATGTTTCAACCTTCTCTTCAATTTTTGGCAAAGCCTCCATTTTTATTAGCATTGATTTTCCACCTCATCTTAATTTCATCATCTATCAAACATTCATGTATATTAGGACTGTTTAGTAAGAAACCTCGTAACCCAGATCACTGGAGAACTCCAGCTCCTTATTCACTTTCGGCACTAATGAGATAAAGTTCTTTTTTAGTTGATATCCCTATAAACAAAATAACATTTTTTGCCACCTAAGTAAATGGAAATCAACTATTATCAGTTATATATAATTGTGAATCTTGTTCGAAAAACTAATATGTAATTATTAAAATAATAGAAAATAATTAATGGTGTATATTATAAAATGGCATTATTTCGTATGAGACGTTATACTTTTTGGAAAAGGCCTGAGATAAATGAAAGACATTATTGAAGATATCCTCATTTACATTGAGGAAAATATTTTTCTAGATGAGTTGAAAATCGAGGATATCTCTGCATATTTCGGTTACGATAAGCATCACTTTAGTAGAGAATTTAAGCGTCTTACCGGATACTCGTTGCGAGAATCTATTTCAAGTTTAAAAGCGGAGAAAACAATTGAACTACTGGAACAAGAGGATCGGATTATGTTCATTCAATCTTCGGTCGGTTACTCAAGTTCCGGAAGCTTCTCAAACACCTTCAAAAAGTATACGGCAGCTCACCTAAACAATATAAACAGAAAATGACGGACCTCTATTCCACCGCAAACTGTTTGAAGCAAGTGAGGAAGAAGCGGTCGACACTTCACGATTACTTTGCGCCCACCCATCAAGGAAGACCCGCCTATTCTGATCAATCTGGTCAAGCTTCTTTCTTCTGTCTTCAAAAAGAACACAATCTAGAATAATTTTTCCTAAAATGGCTATGCTAGAATGAATGTGTAGGTGATCAGATGATCCAAGCAAGTGTTCCTTTTATCTTATTTGATGATACATGTGAGCAGGCTTTAGCTTATTATGCTGATGTTTTTAATGCAGAAATCGTTGAAAAAATGACCTTTAAAGACATGGGCTACATAGAGGATGATCAGCGCAGCCGATGTATTGCTAACGCGACTTTTAAGCTGGTAAATCAGTTCTTTTATGCGGGAGATGTAGTCGAAAGGAACGATTTTCAGCCTATCACATCTAATGGTCGTATCTCTTTTTGGCTGGAGTTAGAGTCTTATGAAGAGATCACGACTTTAGAAAGCCAATTGATCAAGACCGGATCCACGAGTCTTGTTGGTCTGCACAAGACTTTCTGGGAATCTCATTATGCGAAGCTACAAGACAAATTCTGCGTTATATGGGAATTGAATGCACAGTAAAAGAAAGCCACCTACGAATAGCTTTGTCGCAGGAGGCTTTATGTTTATGCTAGATACAGTCCAATTATTTATACTTATCAACAATAAGAAAGAAATACTCACTCTGTCCAAAGAGTTTCTCCAAATAATCCGCCGATAACTTTTCAAGCTTAACCTTATTCAGTTCTTATACATCAAACTTGCCTTCCCAGATATTCCACAGCTCGAACGCCACTTCCAATGATTGAGATAGTGAGAAAATAGGAGTTGAAGAGGTTGTGACAGAAGTGGTCAGCTTCAAGAAATAAGAAGGAATTTCCGAAAATTGTTTCTCAAATTTTTGTGAAATTTCGGTTTATTTCCGAAGAAGCTACTTCTGGAACACCGTTTATTCAGAAAAAGAAGCTATGACAAGTCTTTTGTCACAGCTCCTCTCGGCTAATTCATAAATAAACGATTTTTCGGTATAGTGGTTGATCGTTCCCTCATCTTAGTCTCTAGTCACCGATAATATATCTGCTGCTTCGTCTAGCAAAGCAACCATTTTCTCATCAAGATCAATCGCTTTTATATCAGTCCCTAAATTTTTCTCTAAATCAGCTAGACATAGAAGGGAAATTCTCAAGCTTCTTCAAATCATTAATGGACATTTCATTAGAAAATGAGGTAGTGTGTGGTAATTCTAATTTTTGAAAGCTAGCAAGGCATAAATCGATAGACATAGCTGATTTCTCCAATATTTTTGTCTATTTTATACTTTACAACAGGCGACTAAAAATTTCGTTAATATTTTTTAATAATGAGTGCAAAATCCGTTTTTCTTATGGCTAGAACCTCTATGAGATGAAATATGGAATATTACTTTATTATTATCACAAGATATCGTATAATGAATGGGACAGATTTTTTTAATTATAAATGCTTTTAAATAAGCATTTTTATTCTTTTTTGTCCCACAATAAATATTTTAAATATTTTTGGGACGAATAAAAAGGAGAGTGTTTTATGAGAAAAAATGTAATTAATTATCTTCCTGATCTTGTAGAAGCAAGCTTCAATAATGACAATAATTCACTCGAAGCTGTTATTCTATCAATTATTAGATTGCTTGCAAAAGAAGACGATACAAAGAAAGTAGCAGAAGTATTATCTAAGCTCCTTTCAAAACATCAAGCTGGACTATATGATCAAAAACTAACGAGATTTAATCAAGAAAACAATGATTTTGAAGGAATTGAAGCATATGTTTATCGGAAAAGACCAGTAAAAACTTTAGACGATTTAATTTTGAATAGAGATACTCTTAATCATATTGATGACATTATTATTTCTTACCGCAATAGAAAGAAACTGGATGATTTGGGAATAAAATTGAGTCAAAAAATTATTTTGAACGGTAACCCTGGAACAGGTAAATCTTCTATCGGCGAAGCTTTAGCTTATGAATTAGAGTTAGATTTTCTTTTAGTTAATGTCCCTACACTTTTTTCAAGTTATCTAGGTGACTCCGGAAAAACAATTACCTCTCTTTTCAAATCCTTAAGTTCAAAAAAGGCTGTGATCGTATTTGATGAATTCGACAGTATTGCCGTGAGTAGATCCTCCAGAAATGATGTTGGAGAAATGAGACGAATTGTTAATTCTGTATTAACCAGTTTAGATGCTTGGGAAGGCGAAGGATTAATTATAGCCACGACTAACGATAAGGAAAATCTGGATAGTGCAGTATGGAGAAGATTTGATGAAAAAATTGATATTAGCTTACCTGATAAACAAAACCGTCTAAAACTTTGGGATAAGTATTCAAAAAATCAATTAACAAGAGATGAACTTCTCATTCTAACAAACTTGAGTGACGGTTTTTCCCCTGCTGAAATAGAGATATATTCCCAACAAGGATTACGACTAAAAGTCATAAAAGGAAAAAACCCCTTCTTAACTATTTTGACCCAATTGACATTTCCTAAGCTAGAAGTGGATCAAAAACAGTTTATAGTCCAGCATTTAAAAGAAAATTACCCTAATCTGACAACTAGAGATATTGGTGAGTTAATGAACATCTCAAAAAGTTCTGTGCAAAGATACTTAAAGGAGTTGACTAAGGATGGCTGAAAAATCGAATCCATTAATTATTAATGGTAGAGCTCTTGCTATACCTGGAGTAACCCCTTCTTTTGGAGGAGATTCAAATGCTGAAGAGCGTAAATTTAAAAGAAGTTTAGATCAAGCTAGAGACCATCTTTTACCTCAATTGAATCAATTGAAATCAGAGATAAAAAGTCTCCCTAGTACGAACTTTCTAAAAAATATATATTTTAGAGTGAGCTATTCAAATGCATTTCTTGCAAAGTCTTATCAAGTATCCTCAATATACCGAGAGTCTAAACTTAAAGTAACAGGTTCAGCAACCTGGATTGATAATGACGGAAAAGAAGGTAGATCAGATTATTTATTTGGTAGCAAAGAAAATATTGATTTTTTAATCAATCAAATAAACAATACAACAAAGAAAAATCAAGCAAAAGAAATTAGGCGGATGGAAGAAATTTCTTTGTTGAAACCCTCGATTTCTGATGAAAATAATTCGGTAGAACGGAAAACATATGAATTAGTTTTTCATTCCGTGGAGGATATCGAAGAATTTATTACAAAATTTGAAAAGATAACGGGGCTAGGTCAGGATGAGTTCAGTATTATTCAAACAGAAAATAATGTGATTTTCATTGTTTGCAATTTAACAAATTATGAACTAAAAAAACTTGAAAAGTTCAACCCTTTACGAGCAGCATACACATCAGAAAGTAGAGACTATTTGTCCGCTAACTTTTCTCCTGAGCAAATAATTAATAAATATTCTATTTCAAATATGAATGAAGACAAAATACGTACTCTTCCTTGGATTGGTTTAATAGATGGTGGTATCTCAAAATCAAATAATTATTTTAAATCAATAACACAAATTGATGAGTCAAAAATTCCACCTACATCCTACTACGTAGAACACGGTTCGTCAGTTGCTAGTGTTCTTCTTTTCGGTGATCTATATGAACAAGGTGAAGATGAGCTAACTCCAGCGTTTAGAATTCAAAGTGTTCGTGCATTACCTTCTGAAGAGGATATGGAATTTAATCTTTTAACTCTAGATCAAATGATACTAGATATTATCCCTAAGTACTCCAATATCAAAGTTTGGAATCTTTCTATCGGACCTGTAGGACCTGTCCAAGATGAAGTCGTTTCTTCGTTGACTAGAATACTAGATCAAATTGCTTATGAAAATGATATTCTCTTTGTTATCGCAGCTGGTAATACTGGTACTCAAACCGGGATAGCGAAGAGAATACAAATCCCGGGAGATTCAGTGAATAATTTAACCGTCTCCGCATATTATGAGCATCGCGAGAAAAAAATCACTAGTCCATACAGTTCAATTGGTCTTGGAAGAGAAGGTGCAAAACTTAAACCAGATTTAATTGATCATGGTGGTTTACTTCCAATTGATCCTATTTATACTATTTCATCGTTTGATTATTTATTAAACAAAGTTCATGGAACATCATTTTCTGCTCCGCATGTAGCAAGAAAATTAGCTTTGATACTAGACAAATATCCCGATTTTAATGTTTGGGAAGCGCGTGCGTTACTGGAACATTCTTTAGCATTGCGGATTTCTTCTGCAAAGGATATTCCTTATGAAAGTAAGGGCGAATTTGACAACGATTCAGCTCAACTACTAACCTCAAGTAACGATGAAGTTAGAATTATGTATTCGGGAACGATTTCTGCAAAAGGATATGTTGTGCTACCTATTCCAGTTCCTGAAAAGACTACTTCTAAATCTGCAATATTCACTTGGACTATTGTAACCAAATCAAAAGTCAATCCTGATAATACTGATAAGTACACTGAGTATGGAATAGAAGATGATTTTTATCCTAACTCTGAGAGATATCCTTTTCGTAAGAAAGGGAGTAACACTATTGAAGTAGATTTATCTTCTGAGGAAGGGAAAGCTCAAGCGGAAGTATTACTAGAGGAAGGTTTCAAAAAAAGTGCATATCCGAAAAAGCAAACTTCAAAATATTTAGACGAAACAGAACGAAGAAACGCTTTTTTGAAATGGGATACTACAAAAACACAAAGAGTCAGAAAAATAGTAAGCAGCTTAAATAAACCATTTCTTCGCTTACATGGACTCTCTAGATCTGATAACAGAGACAGAATAGAGTATGCACTGGTCATAACAGTCCGTTACACTAATGATACAAATATTTATAGTAATGTGATGTCTCAATATCCGATTCTTCAACCAATTCAAATGCGTTTAGAAGATAGACAGCAAATATAAAAAGTATCGGATTAAAAACATCCGATACTCTTTTTATTATTAAAATTTTACTCTGTCACCCACAGTTTACTATCATCTTTATAAGGCCATTTCTTCGCACCGTTTTCAACGATATATAACCGAGATTCATCGATGCCTTCATCGATGAGTAATGAGATTGTACGTTTCGCCCCGCTTCCACCTCCTGGGCAGACAACATAGATTGGGTTGTCGCCATCCTTAAATTGATCAGCATTATCCACGACTAATTTTTCCAGTTCTTCAGTATCTACTGGATAAGCTGGTACGCTGATAGAGTTTGGCAGATGGCCTTTTTCATAGTCTGCCTCCGGTTGAATATCGATGATTTGATAATCGGCAGCATCGTCTGTTTCAAGAACGTTCTTCATCTTTTCTGGTGTGATCATTTGCCAATCAATATCCGCTTCTGCACGATCTTTCTTTCCATCGTTGTTGGAACAGCCTGTCAACACGATGGCAAATATTGCTAAAGTAATGAGTAATAATCCGCTGATTCTCTTTTTCATTTTTCTAAATCCTTCTTTCGATCGATTTTTTGTTGGTTCGTTGAATTGGTGAGTCATAGCTTTACTTTCACCTCGTTTTTTCCGCACAAAGGCTGTGTCAGAAGTGGACAGCTTCAGGTTATTAACGAAGAAGCTACTACTAAAACGCCGTCAGTAAAGAAAGGGTTCCAAATATTTTTGTCATCCCTTATCCTTCGAAAGTATGGGATCAGATTTTTTAAGCACAGGAATACTTTGAGGGAAAGAATGCTACACGAACTCGCTTAGATACTCTAAGTTGGTTTTCACCTCATAGTCATAGTCGTTTTGACATTTCTTCCACCTCCTGCACCTTTTGTGAATCTTTCTTCAATCAAAGTATATAGAAAGGAAAACGCTTTTTCAATAACAATTTGAGTAATTTCTTTTGTTGCGAAATGGTTTAAAATAGCTAAAAAATTTGAATAAAATTACAATCGTTCTATTAATGCAGTTAAAGGAGTTTTAACTCCAGTCCGCCAACAGCCAGCTGCTCGTTGTAGCGGTGCTTCGTACTCCGTACATCAACATGTTTCCTCCAAGGTCGCTTCAGCTTTTGAACTCAGCCATAAACTTATCAGTAAAGTAGTAGCAAGAATAAAAGAAAATTCTTGAAATTCCTTTGAAACCGTTATTGTAATCGCTTATACTTTTAGGTGTGAAAGAAAATTCATTAAGGAGGTTTTTATGCTACTTTTATCTCGTGAAAATATCAAACAAGTATTTACCATGAAGGATGCCATTGAAGCAGACAAGGTGGCCTTCCAATTATTTAGTGGGGGTAAGACAGATGTGCCGTTGCGAACACAGATCGTTTCGGAAAAACAAAATGGCACATTCCTATTCATGCCGTCTTACGCACCTGATTTAGATGCAGCTGCCCTAAAAATCATCAATATTTTCCCTGACAATATTGATAAAGGTTTAGCCTCTGCTCCAGCTCAAGTGCTGTTAGTAGATGGCAAGACAGGTTATGTCAGCGCCCTACTAGATGGTGTGACTGTTACTCAGCTACGGACTGGTGCCGCTTCTGGGGTTGCCTTTGATGTCTTAGGTCGAAAAGATGCAAAAAAAGGTGCACTGATCGGAACTGGTGGACAAGCCGCGACACAATTAGAGGCGATGATTTGTGCCCGGGATTTAGAGACGGTCCACGTTTTTGACCAAAATTCTGAGCGAACAAAAGCATTCGTTAAGCAAATGAATGAAGAGCTGAAGGACTATGGGACTCAAATTTTGCCAGCGGAAACTTCAGATGAAGCGATTAATGATGCCGATCTGATCATCACTGTTACCCCAGCCACTTCGCCAGTTTTTGATGGCAGTAAAGTCAAGGCTGGTGCCACAGTCAGTTGCGTAGGTTCTTATCAACCGCATATGCAGGAAATGGACCCGGTAATTTTAGAACGCGCCAGCAAGCTCTATTTTGATTCAGAAGAGGCGGTGCTATCCGAAGCCGGTGATATTTTGATACCACTAGAAGACGGCATAATTACGAAGGACGATTTTACCGGAGACATCGGAGAGGTGCTGATGGGAAAAATTGGCGGTCGCGAAAATGACGAAGAGATCATCGTTTTTAAAACTGTTGGGATCGGCGCTCAGGATCTCGTCACTGCCCAAAAAATCTATGAACGTGCGCTGGAAGAAAAAATCGGAACAGAATGGTCGTAAAAAATAGAAATAAGGATGCCAGTCCAACTTCTCGCAGCCCGCTTAGCCAGTGAGACAGCAACGATGCCCGCATCAATTAAAAGCTGAATTACTTAGTTGGATGGTATACGCCATTCGGATCGGAATAATTTTTCCACGAAAAATTAATACGTTAAAATCAATAAGGAGGAATAAAAATGCCACATTTATCAGTCAAAATGTACCCTGGTCGTTCGGAAGAAGTAAAACAGGACTTTGCTAAAAAATTGCAAGATTTCGTGGTGAAGGAACTTGGTTGTACCCCGAATGTGATCTCGGTGTCATTCAAGGAGATTGAAGCAGACAAGTGGAAAGACGTAATCGGTGACGAAATCGCAGGTGAGGATGTTTATATCAAAGCGGATTTCTAAGGAGGACGCGAATGAAAGAACATGCCAGTATTTTTAATGATGTGTTAGGCCCGGTGATGATCGGTCCTTCAAGTTCCCATACAGCAGCCTCGGTGCGGATTGGACGTGCACTGCGGCAGATGGTCGTTGGAAAAATCATCTATTTTCAGGCAGATTTTGATCCAGAGGGTTCGTTAGCTGCAAGCTATATTACGCAGTGCTCCGATATCGGTCTAGTTGGGGGCTTGCTGGGAATGGACCCGACGGACAATCGGTTGACACGTGCTCTTGAAATTGCTGAAGCGGATGGCATGGAAATTGTTTTCCGGGTGGTTCCTTACGAAAACAACCATCCTAACACTTATAAAATGACAGTCAAAACAGATCTGGGCGAAGAACTAGATGTAACTGCTCTTTCTGTTGGCGGCGGGATGATCGAGATTACCGAGATCAATCATTTTGCTGTCGAAGTTACTGGAGGCTTCTATGAGACCCTCCTTTTCGGTGAGACTTTGGCGTTATCTGAAGCTGACTTAGAAGATAAAATCGACAAATTCTGCTCAGCTGTCGTCAAGGAACAAGCTGGTAAAACGATGCTGCATATCAAGACTCAACAGGAGATTTCTGAAAAAGAAATCGCTTGGCTGAATAAGCAGATGAAGGTTGAACGATTCATTGCCTTTGATCCTGTCCTGCCTATTATGTCGCAAAAGGAACCTAAGATGCTCTTTTCAACAGCCGAAGAGATGATTGCTCTAGCAAAAGAGGAAAATTTAGATCTAGCCGATATGGCGCTGCGCTATGAAAGTCATCGCGGCAGTATTTCCGAAGAAGAAGTCTATAAAAAAGCGGAAGACATTCTTGAAATTATGGAAAACGGCATTCAAATCGGCTTGGCCGGTACTTCCTATGAAGATCGGATGCTAGGCTCACAGGCACCTAAAATTCGCGCCAATCGTGAGAAGTTGATCGGTGATGACCTGCCAGCTAAAATCATCGAGAATATCTCTGCCTTAATGGAAGTCAAAAGCTCGATGAATGTATTCGTTGCAGCGCCAACGGCAGGTTCCTGCGGCGCATTACCAGGAACCTTGATCGCTGTTAGTGATTATCAAAAAAAGACCCATGATGAATTGGTTCGAGCGCTCTTAGCTGCGGGAATGATTGGTGTCTTCATTGCGGAATATGCTACATTTGCCGCAGAGGTGGCAGGCTGTCAGGCGGAATGTGGTTCGGGTTCTGGTATGACTGCGGGCGCACTCGTGCAATTAATGGGCGGAACCATCGAAGAAGCAGTCAATGCCGCATCTATGGGCTTGCAAAATGTCTTCGGAATGACCTGTGACCCAATTGGTGTTCGGGTAGAAGTTCCTTGTCTTGGGAAAAATATGATGTGCGGAATGAACGCATTGGGTGCTGCCAACATGGCGCTGGCTGGCTATGATGTCGTTATTCCGTTAGATGAAACCATCGAAAGCTTCAATAAAGTTGGTCGAATGATTCCAGCGTCACTACGCTGTACAGGTCATGCCGGCTTGGCACAAACACCATCAGGACTAGCCATCGCCGAACGCTTAGGCTGTCCATTGGATTGCTGCTGATAGAAATTAAAAACAGAGTGATTCGCCTATTTTGGCGGTTCACTCTGTTTTTCGGTTCTCTAAAGTATTTCCCAGATCATCATAAATAATGAAGCAAGGATACAGACAATTCCAGCAATTCTGAATATCACCACACCTTTACGGCGAGAGCTGCTTCTTGTCCGTCTTAGTGTTTTTTTCTTCACTGGAAAAAGTAACAGCGCCAGTCCTAGTATAAGCAGAAAAGCTGGTAAAATAAACTTCTTCGCCTGATCAAAAAATGACGCTTTTCTCGTAGTCGGCAAATGTTTTTCTTCTGTTTCTAGTTTTTTATAGTTCAGCGATAATTTCGGCATGTCTTCTGTCAGCTGCTCCTTCTGACTGGCTAACGTCACCCGATTTTCTTGGATCGTGACTTTTGGTTCTTCACCTTTTTTCACTACACCATAAAAATCATTCGCTAGCTGTATCGATTTTCCATCAATCTCGTGGATTCCTTTTGATAGGAGCAAGCGGTGTTCATACTCGTCAAAAACTTTTTTAAGCAACGCATTACCAAAGGGATGACGATAGTATTCTCCGTCTTGATCAGACCAGTCGCCCACCCCTAGGATCACTTCAATCAAACGAGTATCTCCCCGCTTGGCCGTTGCAATATAATTGAAGGCACTGCTAGGACCAGAACCCGTTTTCAAGCCATCTACACCTTCAAAACCATATTTTGCTCCAGGCAACGAATAATTGTAGGTTTCAAAGGTCTCTTCATAGGGCGTTCCCTCCATGGCAGTGACCTTTGGCTGATTCGTAAATTCCAATACTTCTGGATGCTCCTTAATCAAATGAAAAACCATTGTAGCCAAATCACGAGCAGTTGCAGTATTACTGCCATTCGCATCGTAGCCTTCTGGCGTATAAAGCCCCTCAAAGCTCACAGCTGAAGCACCACTGCAATTATAAAAAGCAGTATTCTTCATACCGATTTTTTGAGCTTTCTCATTCATTTTTTTAACAAATGCGCCTGCTTGACTTTCTGAAACAGCATTTGCTAACATAACCGTCGCTACATTCGATGACGGCACAACGACCATTTTCAATAGCTCTTTAACAGGATACTCGACACCTGCTACAATATTATTATTACTGATGGCATACAATTGACTGATGGCTTGATCCTTTTCCGTTGCTTTGATTTTCGTGTCTAAAGTCAATTTCCCTTCTTTTATGGCATCAAAAACTAAAAAGACCGTCATTATTTTGGAGATACTGGCGGGTTCTCTGACCACATCAGCGTTCTCTTCCCATAATATCTGACCATTCGTTCCATCAACCACGATCGAAGCTTTTGGTTTGTTTTCCTCTAACACATCGGTGTAGCCTGCTGATTTGGTAATCTCCATAATGTCCTCAGCAGCAAAAGCCGATGTTTCGAAAGAAATCAGAAATAAAACAATGATTAATAATAAACCCTTTTTATTCACAGAACCTCCTAGTTAACATGTAATACCTAAAAGTTTAGCATACATGGAAAACAAATATTAGAACTTTTTTCACATAATACAGACTCCTTTTTCTATTTCTCTCTTATTAACTTACTCATATCAAAAACAGGCTCCCAATTCTTTGGGAAACCTGCTATTAAATACATTTTACGCTTCAATAATTTTCGGCTGACGCTGCAAAAGCAGTGCAATAGGCTTACAAAATTTAATTGATCACTCCTAATCAACACCTAAGCCGAAACATTCCGCTAATTAAAATTACTTATCAATGTTGAGTGAGTCCTTTTACTAATGACTACAATTCTTCCTAATAAATCTGTAACTACGTGAGTTCAAATAAAATATTTCCAATTTTTGTAATACGTTTGAAATTAGTATCATATAAATTCACATCTAAAAGGAGATCTTGATCTTTATAAAGCTTTTCGTACGACTCTTTATCTAGTGCAAAAACTAAACATTTTGTTGCCTCTTCTCCTTTTCCTACTTCATCAGCTCCATTCTTGGTTTGCAGCATGTTTTCACTCATCATTTTAACGCTATCACCTATTTTTAGAGTTGCAGAAGTGCTATCAACATTTAAAGGTGTGTCTCCATCATTTCTTATATTCAATTTAACTGTAATTAGAATAACACCCGATTCAAATTTGCTAAATCTTGATGCTTGCTCTTCATTAGGCTCAAAAGAAGTGATTTGAGAACCTTCTGCGGTAATAGCCACATTTTCAAAATTTTCTACCTTCTCTAGTTTCTTTTCATCAATCATTGTTTTGGTGCCCATATTTTCTGTCGTTATCTTATCCTCATAAAACTGAGAAGCTTCAGTATTGCTGCTTTCTCCCTCATTAGTTAAAGCAATACTCTCTTTTTTTGGTTCAACAATCGTATCTGCTTTACTAAAACTATCAGGTTTGCTGTAAAATCCTGGAAGTTCAAATTCGGCTGTACCGGATTCAGTAATTTTTTCCATCGCTGCAGGTTTAACTCCTAAAGCTACATAACCTGAAAGTTCTTCATTCGGTTTAAGCTCATTTTTCTTATCTAGCAGCTCACCAACTAAGTCGTTCTCTAAAAGATCCTCATCACGTCCAATTGCAGAGTCATATCCCACGACACTCATTGAGAAACCTGGACCAGCGTAAACACTTGTATCGCTATTATTCTTAAAAGTAGCGGAAACTAATAACACGCCGCCTTCTTTATTTTGATCACCATAAGAAACGGCAAAATCACGCGAAAAATTCTCAATCTTTAGATATTGATAACCGTTGATAGTAAAATTAACGTTATTATCTCCATTGGTAATTACGTCATCTTTTTCAAAAAGCTTCGTTAATTTTTCTGCTTTAGTTTGCTCTTTCAGTACTTTTTGTATAGTATCTAAATCCGTTTTATCATCCGTTTTTTGTTCTTCTATTTCGCTACTACTAGTTTCTGCGTCTTCTTGCTGCTTTGTACTACTAATCGAAGACTTTGTCACATCCGTTTTTGAGTCACTTTCTTTTTTATCTTCACAACCACTAATTCCTAATAAAGCAATTGCCATCAAAGGCAATACTATTTTTCTTTTCATTTTAGTCCTTCTTTCTATCAATTTTTAAAAAGCTAATTCTTATAACGATTCGTCCATTCTTAAATTTGTAGATTGTTGACAAACAACCTTTGGGATCAATTAAACTTAGCGATAAATAAAAACCGAAGCCTTCCTAGATGTAAACAGATGACTTCGATCATTATGAAATACCCCCTAAATTTTACCTAGTCTGTATCTTCAATTAGTAGTTCTTCCTAATATCAAAAGCAATTAAGCAAGATAGATACTATTTTTACAACTCATATCTTAGAGTTATTAGTAGTTATGAACTTGATTTTTTCTAAGAATAGGCTTCCTTTTTCTATCTACCCAATACATTTAATGATTCGATTACTCCTTCTCAGGAAAATCTTCTGCTCTAAACATTTGATTATATCGTTCCTCATCTTCTTGATTATCTCGAATAACTTTTGATAGTGTGAACGATGAAGAAATCAACCCTACTGATCCCATTAGATAATAGCCTTTAACCATCAATGGCTCTTTTAATGTATATAATCCAATTGAAATTAAAATGATAAAAAAAAGAAACGATCCCCAAGCTAATAGCACAAATGCTGGGGTATTTCGATATGCTTTTTTCTTGATATTATTCATTTTTTTATTCTCCTTTTTTACTGCTTACCTGATAAAATAAGTTTTTGTTAGTTCAACGTTCTTTTTGGCTTTGATAAACATTTTCATCACATTTAACCGTGATCAAAATACCGACTTTTAAAAGGATAGGTTTCACACCATCTTCTAAAAGTCGGTCAACTATCAGCCTTTATTAGAACAAATTAGTTATTATGCTGATTTTTTCTTTTTTAATAGAAATGCTACTACTCCGGTACTCATAAAAATACCTAGCAGACTTAAGAACACATTACTAGAGCTTTCCCCTGTTTTAGGCAGTTCATCTGTAGCTATATCAACTGAACCTTTTTGTTCAGTATTCATTTTTTTGACAGTTTCAACCTTTTTATTCTCTGTTTTAGTTGATTCAATAACCTTTACAGGTTCTTTCTCTGTTGAAGAGCTTTCTTTTTCTGAAGTTCCAGTGCCATTCCCATCAGTGGCTGCTTCTTTATCTTTGACCGTTAACGTCATTGATTTTTCAGCTGTTTTTCCTTCGGCAGTCATCGCATAAAACATGATTTCATGTACCCCAGTTTCAACTAATGTATCTCCTATAACTCTAACTTTGATTTCACCATTCATCACTTTAAATCCAGTGATAAAATCGTTTGGATCTTCTGTTTTCGCCCAAGCTAAAACCATTTCCTTCGTCAATTTATCACCAACATACATCACTTTATCTTCTACAATAATTGTTGGTAAACGGTCACTAGCGTTATCAGTTACAGTGACATTGATTGTCTTTGTATCCACAGTGCCAGCAGAGCTTCTTACTTGATAGGTCACCTGATAGGTTCCTGCCTTTGTTGCATCAACATTATTTGATAATACAAAAATCCCGGTACTTGAAGCATCTGCCGCTTGACCTAACGCAGTCTCCGTGCCATTTACATCTGTTTCGTATCCCTTAGCATAATTATAAGGATCAAATGTATCTCCTACATTTATAGTGACATCAGAAGCATCAATTCTCACTGCGCTATTGTCAACAATTGTAATATTGACAATTTTTTTAGTTACAGTGTTATAGCTTGAAAGAACTGCCACTTCTACTGCAATAGTGCCAACTTTATCTGTAGAATGATGGCTCGAAACCACGATGTTTAAAGGTTCAATCGGTAGGATCGTTCCGTCAGCGTCTTTCACTACAATCCGATCACGAATCGCCTGAACATAATCTGCACCTTTAGGTAAACTAAAATCAGCAAGTTCAATACTGTACATCCCAATATTCGGAGCAACTACTACGATATGTGCTGATTGAGTCGCGGTCTGGCCTTTTGAATTTGTGACCGAATAGGTTAATAAGTAAGAACCCTCGACATTCACATCTACATTCCCACTAACGGTTACTTTTGATGTAATATCCCCATCCGTCTGATCTGTTGCACTAACACCTGCCATTGGATCGAATGCAGTTCCTTTAGTAATTGTTTGTACTGGAATAATATTGATTGCTGGTGCTGAATCCGTTGGCACATTCGGTGGAAATGGCTCAACGTCTAATGGTTTTACTTCTGTTTGTTTTTCCTGAGGAAGACTTTCTTGTTGAGTCCCTTGTTCCGGTACCGGTGCAGTCTCCTGAGGTGACTCCTGTACTGGTGTTTCTTCAGGTGTCGGATTTGATATTTCTGGTGTCTGTACCTCAGGTGTTGGTGTTGAAGTAGGTACTTCAACAGTTGGTACAGCTGGAGCAGGTGCCTCTGTTGTTTGAGTTGCTGTTTGAGGATTTCCCTCATTTTCAGCAGCAATTACTCCTTGAGTGGCAAGAAACGCTGGTAACAATACAGATGCTATGGTTAGTGATGCTAAATACTTCTTTTTCATTTTTTCTCCTTTTTTAATCTTTATTTATCTAACCTCTAAAAGAGGATAAGACCATTAGTAATGTTTTATCTCTCAATGATCCTTAACGAGATACTTTCTGTTTACCCATTTGATACAGAAACAATACTTTTCAAAAGCTCTTCACCTTGAAGATGGTTGAGCAGATTTTGATTAATCCTATAGCCCTTCCCCCATAATGTATGAATGGCTATTTTTTCTAAATTGCCTTGTTCAAACTTTGTTTTAATGCGTGTTACTGTGCTAGAAAGAGAGGCTAAATGAGATTTAGTCACATCTTCATTCCAAACTTTATGACAGATTTCTTCACGCGTAACTACTTGATTTCCCGCCTCAATTAAAATAGAGAGAATTTTTGATTCAGTCTGAGACAATCGATGCAGCGTCTCAATAATACGACGATTAATTTCATTATATTTACCGGAACCTTGAAGATAATTTGATCCAATTAACGAAACCTTGCCTGACAATTGAACGACATTATTATTTCGATGTGATATCTCAGTTCGTTCATCACTATTTCTTAAGTTGTACAGACACTCTCGTAGCTCATCAACTGAATCCGATGATGAAATAATCGCATTCAGTTGTTCATTTTCTAGACATCTTTGATCTGCTTCTGTTACATTTGTCTCTACTTTTCGAATAACTTGAGCGGAATGATTCTTTAGGATCGGTATAAGCTCCATCACTTCCATCTCACAAATCGTTTCACTTAAAATGACATATTGAAAAAGCTTAAAAAATTCTCTTACTTCTAAATTTTGTCTACAAGTATCAAAAACTTTCGAAGAACAATAGACCTCGTAGTTTAACGATTGTAATTTTTGTTGAATTTCTTGTTCAGCTAACACATTTCTGGTCAGAATCAAGACTTGATTCATGTTAATCTCCCCTTTTTTATCTAGAACCATTAAATTATCTAACTACATCATTTTTTCCACTAATTACTTATGCTCTTTTCTTGTGATTACTGAAACCTTAGGATATTCATAACGTCCTTTTATTTCCTCTAAGTCTGGCACATTACTTTTTGCTAATTGATCAACTCGGATTTTTAATTCTTCATAAATGCTCAAAATTGTCTGACGTGATTCATCGACCTCACAGGAAATTTCCTTAGCCCTATCATGGATCGTTTGCAGCTCCGCTTCCGAATCTTTAACGATCCGCTGTGCATCTAATTTGGCTTTTTCCACCATTCGATTCGCTTGGCGTCGTGCAGAGATCAACACTTCCCCGATTTCATGTTGCGATTGAGTTGCCTCTTGCTGTAGCTGTTCATTTTCTTTTTGAAGTGTAGTTATTTGATGTTGCAATTGTGCAACAAGTTCACTTTCTGCTAATGAATCTTGATGCTTCTGCTCTTCAATCAATTGTTGAACGATATCCTCTTTTTCTAAAATCAACTGATCCTTTTCGACAATCAATTGGTCTAATTGAGTGACTAGCTCTTCTTTTTCAGTTAAGTCATTCATTAAATGACTAATTTGTCGTTCAAACTTCTGAATATTTTCTTGATGTTGGAATGCTTCATCTTTTTGAGTAGTCGTGAAATTACGAATTTGTTGCTGAGCTTCTTGCAATTCTTTTTCCAGTTGTTGATAATTCTCAGCAGTCGTCTTCAAAGTCCTCAATTCTTCGTTTGCTTTTTCTAGTTGCTCTTTCAAATCTCCTGACTCTTTGTTTTCTTGCAGGTTTCGTATTTCTTGTCTATTTCGTCGAACTTCTGCTTCCAGCTCTTGAATTTGACGACGATTTTCTGCTTTTTCTTCTCCGGTTCGAATTAATGCTTGTTTGTATTTTTCGTTTTCTTTTATTAAACGTTGATTTTCTAGTGTACTTTCTTTTGTCAATTTATTTAGAAGATCATCCTTTTCTTCATTCAATCGCTTTAACTCAGAAATTTCATCCCTCTGTTTTTTTGTATATTTTTCTGGTAAAGCGCTAGTTTCTTCTTCGAATAAGATATCTTCTTCAGGTACGGAATTGATTTCATCTATAATGTTCTTGCTAAAAAACCATCCGTTCTTTTTTTGTTGTGCGTTCATAATGCGCCCTCTTTCCTTATTCTTCTTCTTGGATCAATGAAAATTCTTCATCAGCTTTTTCACGTGTAAATGTACAGCTGTAAGTCTTTTTCTTGTTTTTATCATTCATTAAGTTCATCTGGAAGGTGATCTGCGTCAGCTTCGACACATCCTTCGCTTCTTTTGCAAATGACTTGACGTTATCCTTGATCTGTTGGCGATTTTCTTCACTGCCGGAATCTCCTGCCAGCGCAATATTTAATGTTTGGGTAGGAATATCCAATACAATCAATGTCGTTGATAATCCAAAATAAGGACTTACCTTAGTAGACAGATCACTTTCAATTTCGTATTGCTTTTCTCTATTTTCTTCTGAAAATAATTCATCCCACGGATAATCTTTTAATCCAAGCCCTTTTTTGGGATAGCTTTTAATCGGTAATTTCGTAATAATTTGTTTTTGTTCTTTTTTTAACGTGTATAGCTCATCTTTTAATTGATTCGTCCGTTCAGTGACAATGTGCAGCTGATCCTCCACTTGAAATAACCCGTATGTGGTCAGTAACAATCCCATTGCCAAAAAAATTGAGAGCAATAGTAACGCTGAGACATGTTTTCCTTGTTCTGCTTGTTTAACGTATTCCAATTTCCGCTGAAACGACTGCGGAGTATTTGGTGGCAATTTCAATCGTTTAAGCTGCACGCTAATAATTATTCGTCTAAACCAAACAACAAGTATTAAAATGACTAGAGCGACGCTTATCCAGTTTATGATCAATATCTGTCTATCCCCTTTTCTGCACTTAGTGTCGTTTCGTCCTTAATCAAAATAATCCGCTAACTTCTGATCCTGTTTCTTTTTCTTTATCTCCTTTAACAGCGTACCGTTGGATAGTGCTTCTACTTTGAATTCCAGGTCATCGTAGATGGAAAGCACATTTTTTCGTGACTCAGAGACTTCAATCAAGATTTTTCTCGCTCGGTTGCTGATGTTTTCTAATTCCAATTCAGCGGAACTGATCAGGTGCTTGGCTTCGGTTTGCGCCTCTTCGATCGTGCGATTCGCTTGTTTCTTAGCTGAAATCAAGACTTCACCGATTTCTTGTTGAGATTGAACCACTTCTTTTTTTAGTTGTTCATTCTTTTCCGTCAGTTCTTCGACTTGTTTTTTTGCTTGAATCAATTCAAGGCTTTCCTCAGCGACCTTCTGTTCCTTCAGCTTGCTTAATTCCACTTGCGCATCTGCTAAGCGACTCGCTAACCGTTCCTTTTCAGCCTCCAGCTCTTCTAGACGACTGGTTTGTTCCTCCAGCTTTGCAATTTCCTCATGGGCATCAAACAAGGCACTGTTGAGGGCTTCCTTTTCGGCCGCAAGCTGCGCTGTATCTTCAATCGTTTCTTCTTGTTCCTGCTCTTCCGGTCGTTGTCCTTGTTCCTCCATCGCCATGTCTGATTCCTCCAATGCATTCGTAAGCTTTTGTGCTACTTGTTCCTTTAACTGTTGAATCGTTTGTTTATATTTTGCGTTGTCTTCTCTAAGACGTGTAAGCTCTGTTTCGATTTCGTGTTCCTTTTCTTCAAGCAGCTCATCCAATACATCATTTTCTGCTTGAAGCTCGACCATTTTCGCTTCATTTTTCTGATTGAGTTGATGCAGCTGTTGGTAATCCTGCTCCAGCTCGTGGTATTGTGTCTTCAATTGATCAAATTGGGTGCGTTCTTCACGTTGTTCCGCCTCGATCTGAGTCAGCTTTTTTTCCTGTTCACGATTTTCCTCTTGTACAGCTTCGTAGTTTTTCTGGTATTCCTTCAGCTGTCGCGTCAGTTCTTTCAAGTCAACAGCCGCCGCTTCTTTTTCTGAGGCTTCCTTTTTAATTATTTCAGAAAATTCCTCTAATTCTCGCTGCTTTTCTTCTAGTTGCTGCTCTAACTGTATAAATTCTTCCTCGACTACTTGTTTTTCTTCTTCTATTTCAGTTAGCTTCTCTTGCCAATTCTTATCCCGTTCTGTTAGCTCATCTCCAACTCTGATTCGTTCGAAATCTAGCTTTTCTTTTAAATCATCATTTTCTATTTCTAACTCATGGATACGTATTTCTGCTTCCTTTTTTTGAGCATCTAATTTCTCAGCTGCTTGTTGAAGGATTAAATACTTGTCAGAGTAATCCTCTTCGTATTGCAGTTTTTCTTCTTGGTTCTTTGACTCATTACTGTTTTCTTTTTCTTGAATTAATGCTTCCGACTCTTCTAGTAAGTTGAAGGTAGTAGTAGGAGATAATTCGTTATACATTTCTTCCGCATTGAGTTCTTCTTCGGTGATTTCATTGATGAATTCCTTCAAAGCTTGCGTTGAAAGCCACTTTCTCTTTTTCTTATTTTCTGCCATTAACCCTTCTCACCACTATTCTTTAGATTCTGTTCAGAAACATTCTGTTTATTAAATTTATCCTCGCTCTTCTTGCGAGAATAATTGACACTATAGACAACTTGCTTCTCTTTACTAACAGAAGTGATCATTCGAACATGGATATTATTTAATTGAGAAACTTTCTCCGCCTCTTTGGCAAATGCATCAAGATTGTTTTTGATCATTTCTCTACTTGCATCATCATCTGTATATCCTTTTAGCTGAAGAGAAATCGTTTTGGGAGTAGATAAAGACACTTTTGTATCAAAAGAATCAAAATATTGCGCCGATCTTTTTGAAATGGCTGATTCAATTTGTCTTTGAAGATTCACATCTTTCTTTTCCTCAGACCATTTTTCCCATTCATATTCTTCTAAGCCAATCCCTTCCTCTGGATACTTCTTCAAAGGAATATTAGCCATTAATTGCTTCTGTTGTTTCTCCAAATAAATGATTCGTTCATGATCTATTTGATTCTGAGCTGTCAATTTTTGTTGTTTATCCATTAAAACTAGAAAGGAACCAATCAGAATCGCTAATCCGATTCCGATCATTAAACATATAATTAATAAGTAGCGGATATGTCTAGCTTGTTCGATTTTTCTGAGATGATTGATTTTTCGTCTGAAAAGTTGTGAGTGATCCGCTTCCTGTTGGATCGCTGTTAACCGTAGATCAAATACAAATCGAACAAGTACTAAAAGAATGGCTAAGACAACGAATCCAATGCTGAGTATTCCTACTATCACCATCCTGATTTCTCCTCCAGCAGGATTTTTTTAATCATTCACTATTCGCCTGCTTTCTGATCAAGGAAGGAAGATGGAATTGAACTGTTCCTTCAATTTCTTTTTTATAGACAAAGCCAAAGGTTCGACTATCTTTCGAGACATCCACATGGTCACCGATAGTAAAATACAACCCTTTAGGAATCTCTGTTAACTCTTGAAATTCTTCTGCCATAGCTGGGGAAAGTTGAAACGTATAGGTCGTTTCAAAATCCCCTTGCTCGCCAATATTTAAAACCATTCGGTCATTACGAATAAACATCGGATCTCCAGGCATACCAATTACACGTTTTACAAATTTTCCTGATTCTCCTTTGACAGAAAAAGCAATCACATCATAGCGAAGAATTTTGTGCTCCTTTTTAACTAGAACCATATCTTTTTCTGTTAGTGAGGGACTCATAGAAGTTCCTGAGATCGGATGAAAGCTGTATTCTCTGCGCACCAGTTGTCCCGTTACAAACAACACTACTAATAGTAGAATCGTCAAAATGGTGAGGATTAGACTTTTCCCAATCGACCGTTGTGGTGGACTGCCTTCATTTTTCATTTGACGTGATCGAACAGTTGCCATAAGTTACGGTGCTCCTTTTTCATACGAATGAATTTGTTTTTCTTAATAGAAAAACAAATTTGATTTTTAAGACTTATACTGTTCCATTGTTACTAAATGGACGTAGTTATTACTTTGGTTTGATGTATGAAACTTGATCTGATGTGGCTAAAGCATTGTCAATTACTCGATAAGAGATGATTGTTCCACCATAGACATTTCCCTCTGAAATCAAAATTCCTTCTGGACGTACCACTTCAACAAAAGCCACATGACCATAGCGTGGATCAGAACCAGCTACACCAGGCTTAAAGGAAATCAACCAGCCTGCCTTTGGTTTTTGACTAACCTCATAACCTAGCACCTTCCCTTTACTCGCCCATTGCCCGCCATTGCCCATATAATCATCGACTGTTTTGCCTAATTGGTTTACTCGATTAAAGGCATACCATGTGCATTGACCAACTGGATAAGATCCGGAACTGTTATAATCTACACCGTTGTAATCAGGATATTTCATACGATTTCGATATTCTTCCGGAATTTCTTCCTTTCCTTTGATAAAGACACCAGAATTCCCATCTGTAGTTTTTACTTGATCATATTGAGTCAAATGATAAAGCGCGATGATCGAGTTCAATTTTTGACCATACGTGGTATCGGTCGCATAAGTTCCAGTCAAAGCATTGGTGGTGCGCAGATAGTTTTTCGCTTCTGAACGCCAAGTTTGCCTGTAGTAACCATCATTGCCAGAGATGCCTCCACGGATTAGTTGTACGTAATCGCCAAGCGAGGCCGCGTAATTCGGATATTTACGGAATGCGGAATTTATTGAATACAGATCTCCATTTCCACGATCTTCTTGAGTTGACATCGAAACAGATTGCCCTTGATAAGTTCCCTTAATTCCAAACAAATTAAAGTTAGGTGAAAGGGACAAGGTACTGGTTCCCGAACCACTTTCTAATAACGCTTGGGCAATCATCACGGATGCAAAGACATCATATTCTTGGCCTAACTTCTGAGCATCTTCCGCGATTGTTTCGATAAACTTCTTTGCGCTCTCATTTTCGGTAAAATTCATCGATGCGGGGTACTCTGCCAATACTTGTTTCCCATACTCTGTTAGTGCCGTTTCCGGCAATTCTTGCACTAAGAGCTCTTCTTCCAGATCAAGAGTTTCGAGAATAACCTGTCGTTGAGTTACTTTCTTTTCTTTCTCTTCCGATTCTTCATTAATTGATGTACGCTCTTTTGTATCTTCTTCAACCTCTACATCATCAACGGTTAAGTAATAATCATTCCCGATGTAGATCCCTAGTACACTATTTTTATCTTTTTTCTTTTGATAAATCAGACTGCCGACGGTGATTTCTTCTGGCATTTTTTCTGGTTTCCCAGAAATTTCTAAATCGAATAAGTTCTGATAGATCTCTGTTGCTAATTGTTCCGCGCTATAGGTTTCTTCTTGTTCGTTTCCAAGCTGCTTAATCCCTTCGTAAATCAAAACCGCGTGATCCTTGTTTTCAAAACTGCTTAACAATGGTAGTTCAAAACCCTTCAGATCCGACTGCGCAACTTCTGTTGTCTTCAGTTCACTCGGCAGATTTAAGGTACTTGTTTCCGAAAATGCCTCTGGTGCAGATGGCGCAACGAATGAGTTCGACTGGACACTTGTATTATTCGTAGTGGCAGGTGCTGGCTGTGTAGTTGGTGACACAGGTGTTGGCTTCATCGGTTTTGTCGGTTGTTTTGAACTTTGACTCGTAGACGGTTGGGTTGGTTCTATACTACTCGGTGTTGTTTCGCTTGGTTTTGTTTGGCTTGGTTTTGTTTGGCTCGGTTTCGGATTGCTTGGCTTTGTGCTACTTGGCTTTGTGGAACTGTTCGGCATCGTAGTGCTCGATGTCGATGTACTACTGGATGTCGAATTGGTTGTACTCGTACTTGTTGAACTAGTACTGGTCGATGAATCAACTGTACTGCTCTCAGTTGGACTCGTGTCTGACGGTTTTGATGACGACGGAACGGACTCTGAACTAGCAGACGGCTCAGGCAAAGTACTCGACTCTTCTATCGGCTGCGCTGGCTGTTCTTCTACTGGTGCAGGACTTTCTGCTTCAGGAACAATGACTTCCTCGTCAGGTGTTTCACTACTCTCTGGAATAGTAACGACACTTTCCACAGTGCCCGTTTCTACGATTAATGAGGAGTCTTTCGTCAGTTCTCCTGCCTTTAGTACACCACTGCGTATACTGACAAGTCCGCCGATAAAGACGAGAACCCCACAAACACCTAGTACTATTTTTTTCATGAATGTCTCCCCTTCTAAATCAGACTAAAGAATAAAATTGGTAATAAGAATAATAAGAACAACGGAACAACTGTCTGCATCGGATCAGAAATGATCTTGGCAGCTAGGGTCATGCTTACTCGTTCAGGCTCAGACACAGGATCTTTTTTCACGATCGTTCCGTCAATCTTTCCATCGTCTCGTTTCAGTTTCAGTTTCTTGAACAACTCGTCCTCCGCATCATGCAGCGGTTCCACACTTTTGAGATTTCCTTGAACAAGACGCCGATAGATCGTTCCAATGTCCCCTTCACAGCGCAAGAGTGTAATTTTCGCGATCCCATTTTTTGGCTCTTTTTCCACATAAGAAACCTCTGTCTCTTCGATGATCTTGTTCAAAGAAACCTCGTAGACATAGACATTTTTAAAATCCGTTGTGTAGATCAACTGTCCTTTTTTTAAATCTTGAATCCGATGCAACAATACATCTTTATCAAAGATATTATGGGTAAGTACCACGTAGTTTCCCCGTCCCAATTGTTGATCGGAGCGATAAGTCGCCGCTCCAGTCAACAGGTTTTCATTGGCCATTCCCGCAAGGATCGGCAGATCAATCGAGACATCGGGAATCACGAGCTTTCCGATGCCCCAATTATTGGTGGTGGTTTGAACCACCGATTTCGCTTTGGCATAATCAGAGATTTTTACACTGGCGATCTGTTTCTCCCCGTAGTTTGCCTTTTGGATCTTGTCGATATTATAAGAGCTCAATTCCTCTGTCCTCCCGACATTAACTGCCGCCGAGGCTGGTTCTTGTTCCATATGCAGATAGCCATAGATCGCTGTGATCAGTACCGCTGTCATCGTAATGAATAGGATAATGAAGAGCGTCTTCGTCACTGTAAATAGTCGTTTCAAATTCTTCCGGGCCTTCGCCGCGATGATTGGATCATCAGAGCGGAAACGTTTAATGAAGCGGCGGTACAAGCCCATTAATAGCGCAAAGATCGCGACATTCAAACCTAGTGTTGCTAGAACAATATTTTGATAACTCCAAGTATTGCGTTTCTTGACTTTTTTCTTGACTGCCGTTTTGTAATCAATGCGATGCCCTGTGACTAACAGTCGAAACGTATTAATTCCCGGTGGTGTACAAGTCAAGAGTGTGACTTTATCTTTTCCCTTATGTATCTTGACCTTATCGACATCGCTCGGCAGAATCTCTTCAAAAGAATCGATCTCATAGGCCAATCGTTTCCCTAGAATATTGATAAAAAACAAATCGCCTTCTTTAAGGTTACGGATATCCGTAAACAAGACTTGGTTTTTAACGCCACTGTGTCCCGTGATGACCGCATGGGTATTTTTCCCACCGATTGGGATTGAGCTGGGCTCAAAGTGACCGAGTCCCTTTTCTAATGTTTTAAAGGACGTGCCGTGAAAAAAAGGCATTTGTTTGATATCAATCGCAGGAATGTCCACGGTTCCCATGACATCGCCCTGCTTCATGATCTTGTTGTAAACAACTGGATTTCCTTTTGGTAATCCTTCTTGCTTGTTGTAAATGTATTCGTTATAGGCTTTCGCCAATGCCCACTGTTCGTCTTTTTCCTTTTGGGACATCTTTTTCATCGTATCGTCGTATTCAGAGACTGCCTGACTGCGTTCACGATTGGCTAAGTAATTCCCAACAATTGGATAAAGAAGCGTCAACACGCCGCCAACGATCATAATGATCGCGAAAATCTTTAAAAAAGAGTGTTTTCGTTTTGGCTTGTTTTGTTTCTTCATGACGAGGCCTTCTTTCCAATAGAGATTCACAATTTGAAAGAAAGAATCAAGGATACTAATAGTTACGCATCCTAGATTCTTTCTTCAGTAATGATGCATTAATCAATTCTTAAAAAACATCTTTTTTGCGATGAATACTAAGCATTCCAAAAGCACCCATAGTAATAATCATCGCCAAAATCCATAGAAGTACTTGTGCGGTTCCAATGTTTCCACTGGTTTGCGGCAGCTTCTTAATTTCGCCTTTTTCATCGACTTCAATCGGGGTGCCATCCGGTCCTTTGGTTATAGGTAATTTAGGGGTTTCACCTACCACACTGGATTTAGGATAAATGTAGACCTCATTCAAGGGTTCTCCGGTTTGTTGAGGAAACGGCAGCTCGACGATCACAGGTTCCATCACATCTTTTAGCTGTGCGTGCTCTTTCTCCACAATTTGGTACATCCCTTGAACTAAGTTACCCGCATGGGCCAAGCCTTGTTCATTTGTCGTAACCGTTGTAGTGAAGGCGCCATCCCCTTGAACAGGTTCAAAACCAGATGCGCCTTGGATTGGAGTAACACGAGTGATTTCATAGGACATCCCAGGTAGTGGGTCCAAATTTTTCCCATCCGCATCCTTTACCTGATCGACTTTTGTCCCATCTAACGGCAACGTATCGGCAATCTTTTCAAAATCGACGATCTTGTACTTTTGAATGTAGATGTTATAGCCAGAATTCTCCGTATTTTCTGTGGCATCTGCTTTGGCATGAGCAGATGCCACCCCACCAAAGCTCAGAAAGGAAACAAACAAACAGAATAACAAACGATGGACTTTTTTCATTTTATTTTCCTCCCCTTACTTTGATCGGTCGAAAATGTAGAAATACTCCTGTCATCCCAATTACAAAAAGTGTAGCAGAAGCGATTAAGATGATCCGCATGGCTTTGGTTCCACCAGTAAACGGTAAATCGATTTGTCCCTTGTCTGCGACATGAACAACAGCCACATAATTATACTGTGGTACATTTACATGGATTGGATCTTTTAATAATTCAAATCCAGCCGGTGCTTTTGTTTCAACGATTGTATAATCACCTGGTGGAAGAGTAACATCAAACTCTAACCAACCATTTTTACCAGTTACTTGAACAGTGCCAATTTTATCAGCCTCTTTTGGATTATCACTTTTTCCTTTGTAAAGCTGAAATTCAGCACCGGCTAATGCGGTAGTAGTGAGTGCTTCAATTTCTGCATCACTCAGTTTTCCATCCCCATTGGCATCAATAACCGTGCCCTCTTCATATTTAAAGAGTTTTATCCGTGAGAGACGTGCCAATCCAGCATTGACATCCGTAATGTGATGAACCTTATCCGTTCCAGTTAGTAACGTTGGTAGATCTTTCAGCACTGGATGCGTATATTCGGGTGTCTTGAAGTCATCTGGATCGGCTTTGGAATTCAATTTCGGATCACTGCCGACTAATTTCTTCGTCACAATAGCGACTTTTTTCGTAACAACAATATCACCTAAAATGAACTCTGCTAGATAATCCCCTTCAGGAAGATTTAAAAATGTATACTTCCCATCTGCTCCAGTTTTTATCTTTGAGTTCCCAGAACTATCAATGAAATCTTCCCCCGTCAAACTTTGTTTTACGAGTTGCTTCTTATAGCCACCATCTTCTAGGCTAGTACGGTACAGCTTCACAGCAATATCTTTAACCGGATCAGTTGGTTTCCCATTTGAATTCTGATCCATTAATCCATCATAATTATCGTCATACCAGACATACCCTGTCAGATCACGACCGTATACTCTAGTCCACACTGGCTGTGAATCAACCGGAAGTTCTAATAAGGAATCCATTGAAGCTCTATTGACGAGTACATCACCAGCCAATTGATTTTTTGGTCGAATTTTTATTGTTAATTCAAGTGTATTTCCTACAGCTACTTCTGGATGTGATACTAAAAAAGCTTTTGCATTTTTTACAGCAGTTATGTTCGTCGTTCCAGGAGTGTACGCCGTCCAGCCAGAAATATCATTCGGTTTACTTGTGTCACTAATTTGCGTATTTGTAAATGTGATTTTGGCTTTTGTATCAGCTACTTTCTTACCATTAACATCTTCTTCCTCTATTTTTACCTCTTCAACCGTGTAGTTTCCATTGAACTTGGTTCCACGAGAATCGCCATCATACGGCAACACATCAAGTATTCTTGCATTCTTAATTGGGTCAATACTTTGATTAACTAATTTGACGTTATACGTAATCGAGTTATCAACTTTTACAGGATCGGTACTTTCTTTTACTTCTCCCACTTCAATAGACGGTTTATCAGCACTTTTACTAAGAACAACCTGTTGAATCAGATGTTCTATGAATGTATCTGTAGAGGATCGGAGTTCTTCCTTGGTTACATCCTTAACTTTGTCATTTCCTGTAGTCCACATTTCTCCAACAGTTTTAACAGTCAAATTGTCTGTATAGCCCGTATTCTTAAATGTCAACTTCGTAAAATCTGAAGTCGCTTTGAATTTAATTTCTATGAAATTTCCCGCATTAAGATCCTTTTTCTCATATTTCCAACGTAACATCTGTGTACCATCAGGATTATCAGTGACTATCGGTTCCCCATAATTCGATGACCCCACCTTATACGAAATTCCTTTAGGCAATGTTGTTTTTAACTCACCATCATACTTTACACTTCTGCTGCCTGATAAGACTCCGGTTACTGTGACGTCTATATCTTCAGAGCTATTGTAAACTTCCTTATTTACAATTGTATTAGTCGTAATATTGAACTTCTTAATGTAGGCTGAAGTAGCATGCCAGTAAGGAAATTTTACATTTACCGTAGCTACTCCATTTGAATCATACACAGTAGGTTTATACGTTTTAAAATTACCTGCACCTCCAGTAACTGAGTTAAGAAGTACAGCTCCATTTTTATCATTAAACTGACTTGTTTCAAATAGAGCAATAGGTTTTTCAGCTGGAGTTTTATCTCCAGGATTACCAATTACTTTTACAGGTATTCTCGGATTAGCAACCCACCGTTCAACTACTTTATCAATTTTCGCTACCGTCTCTACTGCAGATATTTTTCCTTTAGCCTTTGCTTCCGCTACAGTGTTGTACCATGCATAAATATTCTGCTCAGTATAATTATAATTATCTATATTCATTGTATAGGGGGCAGTCTGATCTAATTTTATTTTAGGGACACCATATCGATACTTCACACTGATATTATTACGATGGTCCGGTAGTGTGTTATTTAATATTTCTTTCGTGTCATCGTATTCAAATGTATCTGAGTCCCACATCAGTATTGCCTTTGATTCCTGACACGCAGGGGCAAAAGCTTGATTATAATTTGATAAATAAATAGTCTCTCCTTGATTTAAGCGAGCATCACCTAAGCTTTTATCCGTATTAGGATAATTTAGTTCTAAATTTATAAAATCACCTGGACTTAAATTATTCTCATCATTTGGTTTAGCAAAAAGCGGTCCCATAACATAGTCTCCAGCGGGAGTAATAGCATTTGGATACTTGATGCTACTAGTTTTATTAGTTTCATAACCATCATATTTTATATTGTCTACATATAATGTCATGTCATACCTAAACCAGCCTTGCGCTACTCCAACAGACTCTATTTTCGTTTTATCAAAAGAATAGATTAACTCTAGACTTGAAAAACTTTTATCTGTCGCGGATTGTATCCGATCGCCCTCCATATTGTACGTATACGGATTCAGAACACCCACATAATTTTTATTCGTGATAGGAGTTCCGTTTGCAGTTGTAGCAGTCTTGCTAAAATCTCCAGAATTGTAGACCCCAATTTTAGAAGCATCTCCAGATGGCTGTGACGTATAAATTTTTTCTGTTATCCCATTGGGAATACGAAGCGGTTTTTTGAAATCTCCTTCTTTAACACCAGCATTTTTTGTCCAATTAGCTTGAGTTCGATCATTAATTGCCGGCGCAATACCCACACACTCCATATTGGCAGTTTGACTAGGTGCCACATCACCTTCTTCTATCGTGTCTTTTCCGTTAATCCTAACTTTTTTCTGATATCTTCCTTTTTGCTTAATCGTATAAGTAATAGGACCTGTCGGAAATGTTGATCCCCTATAATCTCCAGTCTCAGTTCGTTCAGGAAGAGGTTGTAAAAATGTTGTTACCCCAACATCGTAAGCACTTACTTTAGCATTAGTACTACCTACTGTGCTTCCCCCTTTGATATCACCGGCAACTAATTTGACATTTACTGAGGGCCTTGCTGAAACCTTAACTTTTATCTTTCCGTTCTTTTTATTGTTGATTGGTTCAAAATCTTCACCATCATAAACTTTATTAAATGTTTCAACTTTTCCTGTTTCTGTATTCGTCGCATCAACAATTTCTAATTTGAATGATGGCGTCAGTTCAGTACCATGTTTTGCTCCATAAACATTCATGATGATCGGCACAAAAACTTGACCGGTATCAGTAATAATAGACTCCATTACCCCTCGAGAATATTGAGAGCCATCCCCGTTTTCAAAATACTCTCCATTTGAAATTTCCCCGTTATTTTTAGGAATTCCATTTTCCAAAGATACGGCTGTACCCAACTCGCCGATAACTCGATAGCGAATATTGGTGTATTTGGTAAGGGTACTAGTACTTTGAATAGAGAAGGATACTAAATAACTTACTTGATCAAAAGACCGGACTATACCATTTTCATCATCATCGTCATGTCCAGGCTCATTATCTGGATCATCAGTATTTACCCCGTCCCTTACCTCAAGTTTCACGTCTCTAATAATAATAGGAGTTTCTGCCTTGGTTTCTTTTGCTTTCACTTTACTTGCGCTTGAGTTAGTTAAATATTGAGGTTTCTTCAAAGAATCAGATGCTTTGTACTCATCCTTCAATAATTCATTTAAAGAAGATTTTGTTTTGACTGTTTCAACTGCCAGAATTCTATCGTAACTTTCTGGAGAACCTATCTTTGGTAATTCTGTAGTTTCATTAGTAGTTTCTGTCTTGGAGTCGATAGCTTCTTCTTTAGGAGCTTCTTGTTTCGCTTTTTGCGTTTCTTCTTCCGAATTTGAATCCTTAATAGGCTGCCCTGCTTCTGATTGTTCTATTACCTGTTCGCCTATTTCTGAAGAAGCGGTTGTTTTTGTACCTGATGTTTGTTTCTTACTTTGATTTGCCTCATTTGCTTTTTTTACAGAAGCTTTCTCCATGTTCTTTTTTTCAGTAGATTCATTCACTTTACTTATCTGGTCAGAGCTTTTAGATAGACCTTTAAAAATAAGAAGTGTTTGCTCTACTTCTGGCTTTTCTACATTTAAAACAGAGACCTCTGTTTTATCATTTGTACTTCTATTCACCTTTAATTGTTGCTTATGTTCTTTTTCTAATAGGAAGAAGAGTGACTTTTTGTTTCCTTCACTATTGACTACTTGAAATCCGCTAAATTTCTTTGGTGTTTCTTCATTATCATCTAACTCATCAAGTTCTTTTATGAGTTCTTTTCTATCAAATTCTGTCGATGAATACTCTTCTATATCTATTTTTTCTTTTTTGTTGTTCAATAATTCTATAGAAATCGATTCATCATATGGAATTTCAAGAAGGACTTTCTTTTTCGCTTCAAGAGTTAATTCAACTGTTTCCTTTTCTGACTCAAGCTCACCTGTTGTCACTTCTCTCCCATCAATTGATATATTGACCAGACTTTCTTTATTCGATGCGCTTAAGAGATCACCTGAAAAAACTTGCAGAATTAGTATTCCAATCAGAAATATTATAGGAAGAAGGATGGTGACCATTTTATTTGCTTTAAAGTTTTTTCGCATCGTCTTCCTTTCCTTTCCTCATTACCATCCAATTGATGGTGTATCTATACTCCATTGAATCGTTACTAAAGAGGTATAACTCCATCCTTAGTAACGATCTTTTATCAGATAAATATATTCTTAAACTGCGCGACGTTTTTTATCAATGGCAATTGCTGCTGTACCGATTGTGATAGCTCCAATTGCGATGATGATCGTTAACATTGTTCCTGTACCACCGGTGAATGGTAGTTTGGTTTGCGATTTATTTTCTACATGAACTTTTACATCTTCTGGTTTCAATTTGATTTTTACGCTAATTGGATCTTTCAATAATTCAAAACCATCTGGTGATTTTGTCTCCACTAACCAATATTCACGTTCAATTTTTGAATGCTCCCACGTTGGTTCATCTTTATCTTGTTTCTTATTACCATTAGCATCCGTGTACCAATCAAGTTCCAATCCGTTGAATTGAGCATGTCCATTCTCATCTGTTGTATCTTTTAGGAAAGTCACACCAGTTGGTAAAGTATCTGCGGCACCAAAATCATCAGTATCTTTTTTGTATGTTTTTCCATCTGATGCTAAGAATCGACCTTGGTCGGCATTTTCTTTACTTGTGGCAATATAAAACTCCGCACCTGCTAATTTTTTCGTAGAATCTTCTTCCGTTTTATCAATCGTAAATCCACCATCGAAATATTCTGGATTATCTTTAGGAGTATCAGTTACAGGTTTTGACCCAGGGATTAGATAGCCATAATCAAATTCATTTTCGATAGCGCCATTGAAATCAATATCGGTATGGGTATGGTAGATAACACGAATATCACTGTAGTTTCCTTCAAGTTTTTCCATACCCGCTTCTTCTAAATCTACACGGATATCAATTGGTGCACCATTTGCATTTGTAATTGGACTTGCAGTTGCTTTGGTGCCATTCTTGGTCACCGAATAATCCGTATTGAAAACTAACTTATCCCATGTTTTGGTTGTAGAATTATAAGCCTCTACTTCCACATTATCTAAGTGAAGTTCTTTAACAAGTTCATCATGAATATAGAATTCATTCGCATAAACTTTAGTTCCTGCCGATACATTAATGTCAGGTAATTTATTTCCATCTTTGTCATATACATTCGTAATCGTTTGATCTTCTTGTGCCTGGAAATATAAATTTGTAGGTAGCTTCACTGTTGCTTCCCATTGAAAAGGCTGTCCAGCTTTAATCGAGTACCCTTTTTGTCCTTCAACTGTTTTGTCCCCTGATGAATCGTTAACAATATTTTTAGGATAAACGTGTACATCGTAAATCAATTCTTTTTCATTGTCGCGTTTTGTTTGTGGCAAATACGCAAAGAATGGTGCCATCGGTGTAGACACTTTTGTCTTCACACCATCTTTCATATACCAGTAATCTCCATTCTCATCTGGAACTTCACGAACTAAGTAGATTCCATCGGCTTCTTTACCAGTTCCTACGTTAAAAGTTAGTTTACCGTCAGCACCAGTTTCACCAGTTTTCGCTTTAAAAGTAGGGTCAATAGTATAATCGTTTGTAGCACCTTCTTTTTGTTTGGTTGGATCATCTAACTTAACGTAATCTCCAGTGGCATTTTTATTAGGGATGACACGAACAATTTCAAATTCCACGCCTTCCATCAAAACTTTATCCTTCAGTTTAGGATCATTAGGATCTAACATTTCCCCATTATCACGATCTTTTAAATCTGCCGAACTTTTGATTTCATATTTCCAAAGTGTGATTGTACGATCAGATGTGTCGTCTGAAATAGCATTCGTACTTACATATGGAACATCTGGTGTTGCATACGCGATTGAACCTAAACCTGCTCCCGCTGATCCAACCATCGTCAGTACACCCAAAGTCATTGCCGCTTTACCTATCCATCTTTTATTCATAATTAACTCCTTTTCTTTTTCCTTTTTTTGGTAAAATTAGTTAAAATAAATGAATAACGAAAAATTGATTGCCGTCATTTTCGATCCACTTATCTTCACTTAGACAAAGTAATCTTTTGTTTGTGTCTAAGTTGCTTACTATTGAAAACTGTGTATGTCTGTCCTTCGATAAACATACCTCCCTTCAAAAAGTAATTCGTTAATTTTTTTCATTACAAAGTTCAGGATGCCGCAATAATTCCCTGAAATACTTCTTAGTCTTCCAAAAAACTAGATGTTCTCTAGAAAAGCTGATAAGGATGGGATATTTTACCTAGCTTGACGACGAATGACGGCGAATGATTTTAAGTTGCATTAGTCCAACGTTTATAAATTTATAAATACATGTAGGTATTTCAAAGAGAATATCGTGCCCTACTTATGAAAGCGTTTTCTTAGATAAAGAAAAAAAGCCCTCCATACAGGTTTTGTTCTAATTTTTTTCTAATTTAAATTCATTCTAGCTAATCATTTTCTCCATTTTTGAGATTACGTGAATTCGCTGTTCCATTAATGCATGTACATACGTATCCAATGTCATTTGGGTGGAGGAATGACCCAAAAGTGCGCTCACAGACGAAACATCTCCCTTCGCCTCTAAGCATCGGGTCGCAAAAGTATGGCGTAATTGATGAAAATGAATATTAGGTAAGTTTGCTTTCTTTCGGATTTGATGAAAATGGTATGTAAGCAATCGTGGTTCACAAGGGTGACCGTTCGTCGAGAAAACGAATGACGTTTTTGATTGCTTACGGTGCTTCAGTAACAATTTTTTTAGCGCCTTTCCTATGGGAATCATTCTAATGGAAGAGTCTGTTTTTGATTCTGTAAAAATTAATCTGCTCTTATCATGTGTATGTAATGCCCCTATACGTTGATACGTATGGCTTACGTGAATCAATCCTGAATCAAAATCAATGTCTTCCCACTTTAAAGCTGCGATCTCCCCAATTCTCATACCTGAATGTAAAGCTAACAGAACGGGCAGCCCCCGATTTGTTTTCTCCTTTTTGGCAATTGACATAAGTTGTGATTGCTCCGAACGTGTTAATGCGTTCGTTCTTTTTCGTTTGATTTTCGGCAATTGTATTTCAGAGAATGGGTTTGTTATTATCTTCCCAATTTTTTTTGCATGATTTAAGCACTTATTAATAATTCTGAAAATAACTTGTATTGTTGATTTGCTAAGCTTATGTTGAAGTTCTATTAAAAGTGACTTACCGTGTTCCCCTGTGAGTTCATTTAATGGAATCTCTTTGATTTTCGGAAACACGTATTTTTTTAGCTTGTAGAAATAACTTGAAAAAGTAGAAGGTCTTACCTCTCTTTGTATTTCTCCTAACCATTGAACAGCCCATTCCTCGAATGTTTCATTTGAAACACCGTGCGTTTGTTGAAGTGTGCTGTAATGCACTCTAAGTGGAAACATTTTCTGCCTTACTTCTGTATAGGTTTTTCCATAAACATATCCATATTTAATCCTTCCATCAATTTTTCTTCCTTTGGGATATCTTCCTTCCCAGCGTCCATCCTTTCGTAAATAAATATTTTCACCTTTACGCATTTCTACGTCCTCCTTTTTTGACGGCTTTACAGACGGCTCATTTTTGAGTTTTTTTCTAATTTATGTTTAAGACAACTGATAAAAATCCAATATCCAGCTAAAAAAATTATCTTTTTCAAAAACAATAATTATTTTAGTAAATCGTATTGCCTAATAATAATGATTAATATATAATTGTTTTCGTGAACAGCTTTGATATAGCTAACAAATAAGTTAATTTGTTTCATAACAAACAAAACTCTTTCTAGTTTTTTGGAAGACTAAGAAATTTTTGTTTGTTACTCTATTATTTTCAGTCTTCAATAAAATATAATTTTTATTGATGTTATTATTTACATTCATGAATATCACTATCTCGACACTAAAATCCGTAGATTCTTCTGGACATAAAAATAGAAAACAAAGAGCTCGCTGAAGCGTAAGTAACCTACACTTCAGCGAGCTCTTTGTTTTTCACTTCTTCGGTCCCTGTCAAACTTCTTTAACTACTTCTTCGTCTACCTTATACTTTACTCAACTTTATATTTTAACGATCTTTTTAGATAATCGGTCATCTTGCGAAAAAACCATCTCCAATTCAGACCCACGAATCTTTAAAACACACTATTCAAAAGTGCAACAATCTATGATTTTGCACTTAGATTAGGCCTGTCGCACTTCAGTAAAATCGCTATATTGTTGATTGAAATCTTTATTTTTTCAGATTTTCTAAACTCTTAGTTTCTTTAGCCAGCATCCACCTCCTCTTCCTTTTTATCACTATATCCAATAAAAAGAATCAGATGACACTTATAAACTATTCGGTCCCTTTTCTGTCCTATTTGGTTAAAAAAGCTGCTTAAGTTCTTTGATTTTATTACGCGATACCAAACAAGTACCGCCATTTTTAAGTAGTATTATGCGACGTTTTTTATCAACATTCTGAATCTTAGAACGATTGACTAGGTACGATTGATGAGTTCTGATAAAGCCTGAAGATAGACGCTCCTCGAGCTGAGTCAAATTCCCATGGAACTCGATATATTGATCAGAGGTAATTAATGCAACGTTATGCTTTTTATAGCTTGTCTCAAAATACTCAATCGTATCAACTGGTACATGCAAGATACGCGAAGCACTCTCCACAGTGAACATTTCTCTTTCTTCCAACGATTCATTGCCTAATAAATTTTGAATCGTTAATAGCGCCTTTTTGAGGTGCTGCTTTAGTCGGGCTGGATTATCTTTTAAAATATAATCCAGTGCTTCTAATTGATAAGAAAAGGTTTCTGGTAATAATTCATTATGGGTGGTTATGTAAATTAAAAATCCTCTAGAATCTAATTTACGAATTTCTTTCCCTAATTCAAAACCGTTTATTGATTCTTTAGGAAACTCAATATCTAAAAAATAGATACCTTTAGTCCGCTGATTTTTCAAACATTGAAGTAATTCCTCAGGGGATTTCGTAGCTAATACAACCTTAAAATCAAATTCCTCAATCATAATAATATTTCTGATACTTTCTTCTAGCTGATTCAGTATTTCCGGTTGATCTTCACAAATATAAATTGGAACCATAGAGAATCACTCCTTCTTGATCGTTAATGTCTGAATAAATTGATCATTTTGTATGTTAACCTCATTTAAAATGTGGGGATATCTTGCCAATATTTTTCTAACATTTGTAAGTCCAAATCCTCGGTTTTTACCTTTTGTTGAAAAATTTGTTTGTACCAATTCATGTAATGCAACCTTATGCCCATTTGGATTTTTTATACGAATAACAAAAGATTTTTCATCTTGCATTATCACTATCTTTTGCATGGTTCGATTAAGCTCAAGTACAGCTTCGATTGCATTATCCAAAAAAATTCCCATGACCCTTACTAAGTCACTAGATTCCATTGGAAAGTTTTTAAAAATATCTGTTATCTCTAAATGTATTGAAATACCTTTCGACTCTGCTTCTGCTAATTTACTAATTAGCAATCCTTTAATCTCAGTATTTTCTATAAGTAATAACTGATTTTGCCGTTTTAATTTCTCTTCTATCTGATGATCGAGTTGAAAAAATTTATTTGACAGGAATGTCTGAATTTCCTTCGTATTTCCTTGACTTGCATGCAAATAAATTCCTGTAAGCATATTTTTATAATCATGATGGACACTCCTGATTTCCCTTTGAACCTCTTCCATTTGTTTCAAATAATTTTGCTGCTGAATTAGCATAAGCTGGGTATTTTCCCACTTCTTTTTCTGATCAATTGTCAGAGTCCACAAACCAAAAATAATTAGTACAATCAAATAGATTAACGACAGCAACCATGAATGAACTTGCCGATCGGAATTATTTAAAAAGAAGCGGGAATATACAAATAATTCACTCAAAAAAAATAAACCTGTAAACATCAACATAAATACAGGATAATCAAAGATCCTTTTGATGGTTGATACTGTCTGGCTTCTTCTCGCTGCATAACAAACAATGATTGCTATTCCTACTTGAAAAAAACAGAGGGAAATCCCTACAAACATAGTTGCTAATCGAGACAAACTTTGGATATAGCCAAAAGAAAAATTTAATAGTATATACCTAAAAACAGCTAAAATTGCTTCGGAGATTGTTTGAATAAATAGATTCTGAGCGTAATTTATCATTGGATAAAATGTTCGAATTAATAAATAGCCACTGATAAATTGAATTACGAGAATAATACTGTACACAAAAAAACCAACCTGAGTTCCATTCACTAAGTCAACTAAAGAGACTGAGGAAATCAATAGTGAAAATAGAAAAGTATTACAAAAAAAATAAATCGAATGCCTTTCTAAAAGAAATACGTGCTCTAAAAATAAATTTGTTAAAAATAAAGTAAATAAATTAATTAATATTAAAGAGAATAAATTTGTTAAATAAACAATTGCCAGATATTCCATAAAACCTCCCATAATAATAAATAAAATCAATATATTTTTGTCAAGTATATAATATTTAAATTAACAAGTAAAAGCATCTTTTAATTTCTATTATTTGAAATCAAAAGTCAAAAGCTACTTATTTTCGAGCATCTATAATATTCCAAAATACTTTTAGAATATTCAAAAAGATGCAAAAAAAAGCTAACAGAGTATCTCATGTATGAGACGCTCTATTAGCTTTTTTAGACTTCAATAATTTTCGGCTGATGCTTAACATAAGGCAAAAATTTATCTAATACATCACTGGTCTTCAATTTCAAATACCCTGTCGTTGTGCCATCGCTGCAGCCGTAATATTCTTGATCACAGACATCCTTATCCAGAACTAGCTGAACCTTCTTGGCTTCTTCCAGCAACGTACTAAAGATTGTTGCCGCACCGATTTTTGTTCCTAACATTTCAGCCATCTGCTCTGCTGAGGCAAATGAAACTCGAGCAATTTCCAACGCCTGACTGAATTCCTTCGATTTGAAGGGCTTGTCGCCACAGGTGACGAATAGATAAAAATTTGTTTTTTGCCGATTACATAAGAACAAGGTTTTCACCATATCCATCTCTAAACGTTCATTAATTTGCTGGCAATCCTCCATCGTGATGACTTCATCTGTCTCCACTCGCTGAAACGCCATATCTAATTCTTGCAGGACCTGATAGACTTTTTCCTGCAATGGTGTACTGTATATTTCTGGTACTGATGTATAGGCTTCACTGACTAATACCATTTTACTCACTCCTTTTTTCTAACCTGTAAATTTTGGCAGCTTGTCATTTGTGTACGCTGTCTTCTTCTATTGAATAGTTACTAGCAGTAATTTATCATAGAAATAAGGATTACAAAAACGAATTTTTAGCATCTTTAATATGATGAAAACAGATGCAATAAATGCTTATTCACATATCAGTTCAAATGGATAGGAGAATTCAATCATGGATATGAACATTCAGAAATACATCGCTTTTGTTAAAACCGTTGAACTAGGCAGCTTCACTAAAGCGGCTAAAATTTTAAACTACTCTCAATCGGGGATCAGTCGAATGATTCATGATCTCGAGCAAGAATGGGGAATTGCTTTGTTGGAGCGTAATCGCGCGGGCCTTCGGTTAACGTCTGATGGGATGAATGTGTTGCCTTATGCAAAGGAGCTGGCGGAAAAATATCAAACCTTGCAAAATCAGCTGGCAGAGCTGGGGCATTTAGACACAGGTCTGATCCGTATCGGGACATTTTCGAGTGTGGCTACTCATTGGCTGCCTGAAGCGATCGAAACGTTTCAAAAGGACTATCCTAAGATTGATTTTGAATTATTATTGGGAGATTACGAAGAAATCGAACAGTGGATCTTAGAGGGGCGCGTTGATTTCGGCTTTTCACGATTACCTGCGTCCCATAATTTGGAGCAAAGATTTCTCCATGACGATGAGCAGCTGGTCGTTTTGCCGCAGGGGCATCCTTTTTTGGCTAAAGAAAAAGTCCATGTGACCGATCTAAAAGCGCAGCCTTTTATTCTACTAGAACGTGAAGGAACCTCTGACGTCACTGAATTATTAGCAAAAGCACAGGTTTCACCACAAATAAAATTTCGCACATGGGATGATTATTCGATTTTGGCAATGGTAGAGAAAAATTTAGGGATTAGTATTTTACCCAAATTGATTCTGCAACGAATCGCTTTTCAAGTCGAGACTAGACCGTTCGTTCATCCGGTCTTTCGTAAAGTCGGAGTTCTTTATCGTAACAAGTCCTTGCTCTCGTTAGCTAGTCGAGAATTCTTGAAGCTATACTTAGATTTTTAAGCTAACTCGGACTTATTTTTTCTTGCGATCGTTCAATGAATCACAATTTTTTCAAATTTTATGGTTTTTCTATTTCGTTTATTGTTATAATTATAAGAAAAAGACCTACGGGAGGATTTATGGCACAGATTATTTTTTATATTTTAATTGGACTGATGATCTTTCAAGCAATCATGCTTGTGCGTGATGTTGTGACCCATCGCGATGATTTAGGTCCAGGAAATTGGCTAATTAGCGGAATTATTGGCTTTATTGCAGATTTTGCAGATACGATTGGAATTGGGAGTTTTGCACTCACTACCATGATGTTAAATGTTACGAAACAAAATACGGATGATCGAAAATTACCTGGGATTTTAAATGTTGGGCACGCGATCCCTGTCTTGACTGAAGCTGTGATTTTCGTCACAGTTATCAAAGTTGATGCGTTGACTTTAGTCGCTTTAATCTTAGCGGCGATCGTCGGCTCTTGGTTCGGATCAAGATATGTTACTAAGCTATCCGAAACAGCGGTTCAGAAATGGATTGGTTGGGCATTATTGATTACAGCGATTTTGATGTTGCTACGTCAAACGGAAGTCATTGCCTTATTGGGTAAAGGAAATACCGCGATGGGATTAAGCGGGGTGAAATTAGGCATCGGTATCATCGGCAACTTCTTATTCGGTGCCTTGATGACGGTTGGTGTTGGGCTATATGCGCCATGTATGGCGATGGTCTACATGCTAGGAATGACACCATTAGCTGCTTTTCCGATCATGATGTGTTCATGCGCGGGACTTCAACCAGTCGCTAGTATCAACTTCATTCGTGAAAAAGCTTATTCTAGAAAAATTGCCTTGGCGATCACGATCGGCGGGATTCCCGGAGTTATCATCGCGTCACAATTTTTGATGAACTTAGACATTTCAATGGTCACTTATTTAGTTATTGTTATTATTTTCTATACAGGTATTCAATACATTCTAAAATCACGGAAAACGGCAGCGGCTTAAATCGCTCTGTTTATCAAAAAATGGCTTTGTACCAATATTGGTACGAAGCCATTTTATTTTTCTATGCGGCTTTCACCCTTATGAAAGGCCTTGACCTTTTCCAAAATGAATAAGACACCCACCAAAACCAAAATCGAGATAGATAATAACAAAGAATTCGTCCCGTTTCCGTGAGCCAGTAATAGCTCTCGCAGGATGGCGGTAATACTGATTAAAATCAGGTAACGTACAGGAATATGATGCCCTTCCTTGATGTAACGCAGCAGCATCAATATGACTTCCAATAAAATGAACAGCGTCGCGATTTCATCAATCAAGAGGGTCAATTCCGATACATTATTCAATGGAATCACGTGCATGATCATATTGATGATGCCTTCCCCCATGACAATGACAACAACAATTATCAATACAGCTAATAATATATCCACGACCGTACTGATCGCTTTTTCGAATTTTAAAAAATAATTCTCCTTCATCGTACGTCCTCCGTTTGATTTCTATCTAAATTATAGCAACTCTCAAAACGAATCAGAAGGAATACGCACTTAAAAAAACTCCGCCAACTCGCTCAGTAGCTTACTAAGAGCGAGTTGACGGAGCTTATTTTATTATGAATGTAATTTCGCTTCTCTGGCTAAAGCTAAACAGCCAATTGTTCCGGCATTATTACCAAGCTTTGGTGTCACAATATAATCTTCTAATTCAGGTGTTTTTACATAATCATTCACTAATTCTTTGAAACGCGCGCGAACCTTTTTAACTAAATGCTCCTGCTGCATCACACCACCGCCGAAGATGATCACATCTGGTGAGAACATCAAGGTCGTATTGTAGGCACATTGTGCGATGTAATCCGCTTCGATGTCCCAATAAGGATCGTCTTCGCTTAAGTCCTGACCTTTACGTCCTAAGCGTTTTTCAATCGCAGGACCTGCCGCCATTCCTTCTAAACAATGTCCGTGGAAAGGACAGCTGCCTTCAAAATTATCTTCCGGGTTGCGACTGACTAGTACATGCCCCATTTCCGGATGGCTGAAGCCTTCAATAAAATTGCCTTTTTGCAACGCGCCGCCGCCGATGCCAGTACCGATCGTATAATACACGACACTGTTGACACCATCGCCGCGACCCTTCACGTATTCGCCGTAGCAAGCCGCATTCACATCGGTCGTCCAGGCGATCGGTAAGTCAAACTCTTTTTTCATAGTGCCGACAAAATCAAAATTCTGCCAAGCTAGTTTCGGTGTTGAAGTAATGTAACCATAGGTTTTTGAATCGCGATGAATATCGATCGGTCCGAATGAACCTACGCCGATACTGACTAATTGCTCTTCATACTGCTTGAAGAAGCTGATCACTAATGCCATCGTCTCTTCTGGAGTAGTCGTCGGATAACTGACCCGCTCCACGATTTCCAGATCATTATTTCCCACTGCACAAACAAATTTTGTTCCGCCGGCCTCGATCCCGCCAAATAATTTTTCCACTAAGCTTCACTCACAATCATTTAGATTTATTCAACATACAAGGTCACGAATTTCGCGTGCCCGATGTCCTCGAGTTCTATTGTATCATTAATTATTGGTAGCGGTTCCTTTGTTTTTTCTTTCAAATCAACTTTTTCCGCAATTTTGATTTCATGCTTGAAGGTGATCGTTGCGTATCCCTCTTCAATAAGCAAACCATTATACAACCGAATAATATAGCCCGGGCGATCTTCGGCTTTTTTCAAAACACTCAGCGTCAGATTTCCTGTAATCTCAAAAAGGCTGAATTCAGCGGGTAGCGTAGGTTCGACATCACCTAGCGTAAAGATCAGACGCGAGTTTAAGAATTCCGCGTATTGATACAGTTCTATCGGAGTCACAGCTTGTTTGGCAAGTTGAGCTACGTTGGCTTGATCAAAGCCTTGCGCAAAGTAAGCAACCGAAAAATCAAAGCTCATCGTCTTATGACATTGCGCGTCTGGGGTGGCGATCACCGTTTCGCCTGATGCCCTTCCAGGACGATACATCAGATTTTCTTTCCCCATGAAGCCATAGGTCCGGAAAATCGTTAAGCGAATTGTGTCATAGTCCTCACCAACGATTTCATATTCCCGCACTCCTTTTGGCATCACTGCAACGCCATGCGTCTCATCGAATAAACCGACAAAAGACTGGCAGGTTTCGATGGCGATCGGCTGTTCATTCCATTGCTCTTTGTTGGCTTCCCATAGAGCCATTTCTTTTTCAAAAACAACTGGACGCTGCAACGTGCCGAATTGCTGATCAGCGATCGAGAATTTCGAGGTGATCCCAGTATCAAACAAAACACAGACCCGATGACTATCCACGGCTTGATTGTCCACCGTCAAATTGAAATCAATGATCGGCGAATTTTTCTTCAAGACTAATTCAAGAACGATCGGTAATTCCGCTGTCGCCTGTTTCTCAGACCGTTCACTCAAGTTTTGAGGAACCTTCAACAAGAATTCTAAACGTACCGATTGATAAATATCGGATTGTTGGATCGTGATTTTAGGGTCAACATCAGTCGATGAAATCGTCCAATCCTTAACTGGCGGCGAATAATTGAAGGAGTCGCCATCATCGCCATTTTCCTCAATGATTCCTTGATTCTTGTAGAGAATATCATTGGCCTTGTCCAAAATATCGAGTGAGCCATTCGGGTTGATCGTGATTTGATAATACTCATTTTCGATCATCGTATTCGAAGCGGCTTGTAAGGGTGCACTGCTATCGCCTTTTAGATCGATCGTCAACTGGGTATAGCCAATGCTTGGTACCGTGGTCGTTTCGATCGCGACTTTGGCTTTATAGACTTTTTCCGGCAAATAGATTTCTTTGACGGAATTCAAGATATTCCCTTGGTTCAGAACATATTCCGTCTGATCGATCATTTCTAAGATCGTATAAGGCAAGGAATTCCCCGCTTGATCGAGGATCGCAAACGTCTTTTGCGGCAGATAAACCTCGGCTTCGATCACTCCTTCACGCGCAGTGTCGTAGGTATTAAACAGCGTAAACGTGATTTCTTGTGCCTGCGGATTATTGATGGCGGTTGAGATTTGGCGTAATGTTAATTCTACTAGGTTCATCGAAATATCTCGCGCTTGTTTGTAGCGCATATAGACATCCTCATTAGTAGTATCAGATACACACGAGCCGATCGAATCGTGTGCCGCATTCTCAAACATCAGCTTCCAGATTTCCTTGACTGTTTCTACGGGATATTCAAAGCCTAATTGCAGCGCCATCGTCAACACTGGCTCCATCACATTTACCAGATAATGCTGAATTTGCGTATTCAGTGCCTTCAAGTCCGGCCGTGAAGAGAAAATCGTTTTGTGGATACGCATCAACTTTCCGTTGATCAGCTCACCGGCAACTTCTTCTAATTCCGGATGGCGTTCTTTGACTGCCGCGATGTATTTTTCAATCGTTGAAAATTGCAGCTCATATTCCCCTTGGTAAAGCTCATTCATTTGTTCGACTAACTCCGGCAGATTTTCTCTCACCGGTGCTTGGTCAAAGCCATTCGGAAAATAAACCTGATCCGTTGCACTGCGACCCCACGTCGTTTTAAAAGGCTCTTGATGCAGGAACTCGGCTAAATCTGCTTCCCGCTCAGGAATCGCTCCGCCAATGTAATAGCCGCTGGGGATCTGATACACGTTCACAACGGAGCCGTCTTCCCCGCGCCAAGTGTATTCCGTATGTGCCACATCATCATCACTCACCCCGCGCCAAAACATCGTATCGCTGATCCCAAACTCGCGATAAATCTGCGGCATGCTGGTTGCTTGTCCGAAGGAATCCGGTACGTAACCAACATTCATGTAGTCCCCGAACTCTTCACAAATCTTCATGCCATACAGCATATTGCGGACAATGCTTTCGCCTGAAATCACCAGCTGATCGGTTTGCGTATACCAAGGACCAATAATCAGCTTGCCCTGCTGAACCAGCGTTCTAATTCGCGCTTGATCCTGCGGACGCCATTTCAAGTAATCATCCAATAACGAAGCCTGTCCGTCTAAAATAAAACTATCGTAAGGATTATCCTTCTCTAGCTGCTCTAAAACTTTTTTTAAATCATGCATCAAGTAAATTTTTGATCGGCTGGTGGTGAAATACCATTCGCGATCCCAATGACTGTGGGGTACAACGTGTACTGTTTTTTTCATGTAAAAATTCCTCTCGTTTGATTAAAATAGGCACTCAACGATCTGCATCGTCAGTGCCTATTAATTTTTTGTCTAGTTTAGCGAACTAACTTTTTTTTGCTAATTTTCAAAGCTAATATCAATATCTTCTAATTCAACTTCATCCGTTTGTTCTTCCTGTTTATTGAAGTTAACGAATAATGGTGCGACAAAGCCGATGAAAGCTGCTCCGACGAATAGACCAATCAGATACGCCCAGCCATTCCCAACTGTGAAGAAGCCGTAAATCCCTCCTACAGGCGGCATTTTTGCGTACATACCAAGCGCAATTCCTAAACCAGAAGCAATCGCTCCGCCGAGCATATTGATGGGAACCAAACGTAATGGATTAACCAACGTAAAAGGAATAGCACCTTCTGTAATTCCGATGAAACCCATGATAAAATTGTTGCGACCGGCATCTAATAGTTCGTTGTTAAAACGTTTTTTGTGGAATAAAGTAGCCAAGGCATAACCAAATGGAACCGCACAGATCGCTACGTTAACGATAATCGCTGGCAAGTAAACACCTTCTGCTAATAAGACATTTCCGGCCATCCATGCTGCTTTATTCACTGGTCCGCCTAAGTCAGACCCGATCATTGCGCCCATGATCATAGCCAGCAAGATCTTGTTCACATCGTTTTCGATCATAGTACGAATCCAATCAACGAGACTAGTATTAATCCATGCTAACGGTTCCGATAAAAGTGCCCCCATAACGATCGCCACAGACATGGTCGCGATCAACGGTAAGATGACTAACGGCATCACGCCTGAGAATGATTCTGGTAATTTGATTTTTTCCTTCGACCATTTCACTAAGTAACCAGCTAAGAAACCAGCGATTACCGCACCAAGAAAACCGGCATTTGTACTTGAAGCAACGGCACCGCCGATAAACCCTGCACCTAATGCAGCCTTATCGCCGATGGAATAAGCAATAAATCCGGCTAATACAGTGTTGATCAAGCCAATCCCAGTCCAACCAACTTGTTCAATCAAATAAAGTGCATGTTTGAAGCCTTCTGCTTCTGCATATGGATCTAAACTCGTTATCCCCATGCCAAGGGCGATCATTTTCGGGATCGCAACGACTAGGGAAGCACCAATAATCAACGGCAGTACAAAACTGATCCCACTCATTAAGTGGCCCTTTAAATCTGCTAGAACTTTCTTCATCATTCTTGCTCCTTTTCTTTAATTTGCTTGTCTTTGCTGAACAGCAGCGATACATTTCTTCAAAACAGCCTCTGGTGCCTTGATACAAGTATTGATATTCACGCGCAGCTGCGGTTTTCCTTCAAATCGTTCCAGTCCCTCCACCTTTTGATCGGTTGCCAACAGTAAAAAATCAGCCTCTTTTGCTTCTTCTGTACTAATCTTATTGACTTGTCCTAATGAGCCCTGTTGTTCGATTTTTACATCGTAGCCCATTTTCGCACCGGCCTTTTCTAAGGCTTTGGCGGCCATAGGTGTGTGTGCCAAGCCTGCTGGACACGCGGAAATTCCTACTATTTTCATTTGATCCTCTCTCCAATCATTTCTTTTTTGATCAATTCGACTAATTGTGTTTTATCTTCTGATCGTTGAATCTGCTGGATAAACGTCTCTTCTAATAAAGCCGTCGCCAACCGACTCAGCATTTCTAGATGAACAGTTCCTTCATCTTCTTTGGGAACCATTAGGGCAAAAACATTTTTCACCGTGGAATCATCAAAAGTCTCCCATTCGATCTCCTGTTTCAAGCGAATGAATAAAACAGTCGGCTTCAAAACGGTTTTCGCTTTCGCATGCGGGATTGCAAAGCCATCCTGCAAGCCAGTCGAATATTCTGCTTCACGTTCGATAAAAGCTTCGCAGGTCTCAGCCGCATTTGCGACAAATCCCAAATCATAGGCATAATTCGCAATGACTTCAAATAGTTCTTCCTTCGAAGCGACCGCTACATCCAAAAGGATTGTTGATTCGTTAAAGTCCATATCGGAAGCCCCTTTCTTAATTGTTTAGTTTTTGATTCATGTAACGTTTCGCTTTACACGTTTAATTTACGAGTTCTGGGCCTTTGTGTAAACACTTCCAATTTCCAACTAATTTGGCAATCATTAGTAAAGCGTTTTCCAAAGAGATTGCCAACTCTTTTGGAAAAATCCAGTACGACGGAACGATTTCAATCTTTTCTTCTATATTGTATGATTGGGTTAAGAACCGGAGGTGAAATACGTGTCAAAGCTTGCTTATCAACGTTTAGATGACCTACTAGAATTATTAGCCAAACAAACCACTCCGCTGCCGATGAAGGAATTAGCCAAAAGCTTCTCGATTTCTGAGCGAACCGTGCGAACGGACATTGCCAATCTAAATGATCTATTAAGCAATGTCGGTGCCACGATCACTCTCCTTCGTGGACAGGGCTATTTACTGACGATTCATTCTAAAGAACAGTTCAACGACTGGTGGACAGAAAGTATGACCTCTGCGGAATCTTTTTTAACGACCAGTGAAGAACGCCAAGCTTATTTACTGTTCCTTTTATTTAAAAATGAAACCCCTTTATCGTTGGATGATTTTTTGGATCGGCTGTTCATTAGCAAAAATACCTTTTACTCTTATTTAAAAACAGCTCGCGACAATTTGTTGACCTATCAATTGAAGATCATCAATCGTCCCAACATTGGGTTTGAGCTTCTAGGGAATGAATTTGCAAAGCGGCAGGCAATCAGCGATTTATTGATCGAAAAAGATTTACAGGAATATCTAGTGGGCTTTACGGAGATGGAGTTGGCTCTATTTGACAATATCGATCTTGACCTCTTACAACAGCTGGAGCTTGAATCCCTCGCGCCTTTGGGATTATTGGATTCGGATTATTATCATAAGAATATTCTTTCTCATTTTGCCTTAGCGTTAAGTCGTTTTCTTGATGGGCATGTCATCACTGATTTTCCTGTACGCGTTCCTATCTTGAAGCAGGAAGCGAAAGATGCTCTCGATCATTTTTTGACCGAAATTGATTGTGCCTTCGACATTCAATTAACTGCTGATGAAAGGGAATATTTTACGTACTACTTGGCATTAAATGCACCACGTTTGGTGGAAACGGAACTAACAAGCACCTCTTCGACAGAAACAGCAAAAAACCTGGTTGAAGAGTTATTGCAGGCGATTAAACGTACGTCGAACTTCGATTGGGTTCAGGACGCAACACTGGTGGAGGATCTAACCTCACATATTGAAGGCTTTATTAATATGAACCTGATGGAGGCCCGCCGCAGCAATCCTCTGTTGGCGACGATTAAAAAATCCTTTCCCCAGGCTTATGATTTGTGCCTGACCCACTTAGAAATATTAGGGGAAAAGCATGGATTGTATTTTTCACAAGACGAGGTGGGCTACATCGCCTTGCATATCGCAGGCGCAATGGAACGAAACTCTGTCAGCAATAATCGAAAATATCGAGTGATTCTTGTCTGCGGAACAGGACGCGCTATGAGCCGGATTATTGAAGCCAAGATCAATAAGAATTATCAGGATACCCTTGAGGTAGTGGATCGGCTTTCCTATGTAGAACTGCAGCAATGCAATCTATCCACGATTGATTTCGTCATCACGACCGTGCCGTTAGAGCAATTAAGTGTGCCTCATATTTATATCAATATGGCAAAATTAGATAAAGAAATCGTTAAAATCGAGAACTTCATAGCGAATTTTAATGAAGCGAAGGGTGAAATCTATTCGTTGTTTCGAGAGGAGTTTTATTTTTACGGTGACGTAGAGAACAAAGAGCAGCTGCTCAAAAAAATGACGCAGCAATTATTCAAGCTAGATTTTATTCCTGAATATTTCCATGACAGTATTATGAAGCGGGAAGCCATCAATCAAACCAATATTAATGAATGGTTGGCAATTCCCCATCCAATGTCCCTATTGGCCAAGCGCTCAGCGGTAGCCGTCGCGGTACTACCTGAAGGTGTGGATTGGGGCGACGGCGATCTAGTTAAATTTGTTTTCCTGTTTGCTATTAGTAAAGAAGACTACGAAGATACAGAAGAAATCTACAATCTGCTGCTGGAATTAATGGAACGCGAGGATATCCAGCAAGCGATTCTACAGCAAAGCGACTTTCAAAATTTCTTAAAGCAGATTAAGCAATTGTAAAAGGAGTTGGGAACTTTCCCCACTCCTTTTATGTTTGTTCACATAAAGATTTCTCTAATCCTGCTCTTGACTTAATAATGAGGAGCGTTTCTTTAGTAGAGAGAATAAACATTTTTTTCACGTTAAGTTTCACCAGTTTAGTTGATTAGATTTCGTATTTTTATACTGATAGAGCGAATGGGGTTCGAAAAAATCAATTTTCCTTTATCACAATTGAAAAAAAGCGCAATTTGCGTATAATTGGAGGTAAAGATATGACGATCAATGTTTCACCTGCTTTACTAGAGCCATATAATTCTTATGAGTTTCGGAATTTACCAAAGGAAAGTTTCAGAGGAGCTTCAACGGAATTTAGTCGTTTTCCAACAGGATTAGACTCAGAAGAGTTAAAACTAGCCATCCATGAATCAGTTTTTAAGGAACTAGATCGAATTGATCATGCTATTTTTTCTGATTTTGACAATAAGAATATCCAAAAAAGAGAGTATCATGGAGAAATCACTTTTATCAAACTATCTCGAAATTAGGGATTTATTTTTCCAAAAACCGGAAAAATAGTCTGATGCTCGCCACGCATATCATTAGGCTACACAGCACCATCGGTTATTTTCTATCTAAAAATGAGTATATCCCGATCGTTGAATACTGCGAAAAGCCTAACTGACAAAGAGTGATCTGACTATCAACTATCGTGGAAAGATTATCTTCCTCAAAAAAATACGATTCATTAAGCATATGAGTCGAAGCAATCATGATACGTCAATATTCGAGTTTCGAATTGATTTGCGGGAAGATCTAATCAACAAATCAATTCCCGAATTTTCAGAATTGAGAAATTTCTTGAGAAAACGAAGTGTTGCTTTTCGCGGACTTTTTCTTATAGGTAATAATCCAGTACCTAACAGAGGGGCAAATCGTTTCATTACTGAAACTGTTAACAAATATTTTTTATGTTTTTTTGACAAAGGAATCACAAGCGAAAATAGGTATTCGGAAGCTTTCGAAATGATTCGCGTGCATAAATTTGAATTGTTGCTTGCTGTCCATGTTAGTAAAGGAGATGAGTTGAATGTCGATAAATCCGAATATTTTTAATCCAAATTTTTGGGATACGATTCCTTATGAAGATAAAACAGAGGAGTTACTCACGATTTCTAATAGTATGAATTGGGGATCAGAACAGCTTGCCAAAAAAATGGGGATTTCTGATGATGAGTTAGAAGAAATTATTACCCTAGAAAGAAAAGATGACGTGCTAGTTACAGAATCATTAAAAAGATTTACCCCTATCTTAGCTCAACAACTAGAAGAGCATAAACTAAATATTGCTAGAAAAAAACGAGAGAAAACTAAAGAAGAAAACCGAAAGTATGCCTATCAGATAAGAGTAGTGAAGCAAAAGGCAAAACAAAAACACCTGAATCTCCCTGATTTATTAAATGTTAATGAACGTACTTTTCAAAACTGGTCTCAGGGAAGATCAAAGCCTCATGGATTAGAAGCTAAGGTAATGGATATTCTTATTAGAGATTTTGATACAGGAGTAAAACTGGTGATTGAAATTGAGGAAACAGCAAATCAAATCCAAGATCCTCCACATGATAAAATAAACGCCTGAATAATAAGGCGTCTTTTCATCTACCCAAATATCAATCCTCGCGTAACAATACCTACAGCCATAAGACCCTGAATAATACTAGAGACTTGAATTTTCTCTGAAACTACTCTTGTTTTGAAGAAGATTATTTCCTTACTATATTGGTATTGGTCAAGCTTACGACCATTGATCCTTTTCAAAATCAATGGTCTACCACTCTTTTTCTACTATTTTAAATGTAATTTTTGATCAAACTCGACTTTAGAAAACGTGGTTTGGTCTGGCTTATGACATAGCATCAAATAGAACAACGGCAACCCTCTCGCATCTCTAATATTGCGCGCAAAGGTGTTTTCCCCTAATTAGGACTTCCAATGATCATCACCTTTTTTCATGACTGCTACTTATTCTGCTTGATTTGTCTAATGTACATGAAAAAACGCAACACAAAGGAAATTAGTTCAACGCTGCTTTCATTTCTTTCGCTGCTGCCACCGGATCATCCGCCTTCAATATCCCACTGCCGGCGATCACAATATCCGGATCTAGCGCTACATAATCTCCGATAGTCTCAGCATTGATTCCCCCAGCAACTGCTACTTGAACAGCTTTTGCGTATTGCTTCAATTCCTTTAAATCCTCCAATGGCGTTCGACCTGCCTGCTGCTGATCCGCTCCTGTGTGTACTGCGATAATATCCACACCGAATGCTTCGATAATCGGCACCCGTTCAGCAAAATTCTCCACACAAATCAAATCCACCATGACTTGCCGCTCTTGCTTTTGAGCCTGCTCAACACAGCCCTTGATTGTTAAATCATCAGTGATGCCTAAAACGGTCACATAATCAGCACCGGCATCGTAAGCCAACTGCGCTTCATAGGCGCCAGCATCCATGATTTTGGCATCGCATAAAACCTCAAGCTGTGGATAGGTCGCTTTGATCTGGCGAACAGCTTCACGACCAGCATCAATTAAAAATGGTGTTCCTACTTCGACAATATCTATATAGGGATGAATGTCTTTTAGAACCTCCAACGCTTCGGTAAGAGTTAATTCGTCGATTGCTAGTTGTAATTTCATTTATTTTCCCCCTTACTCTAAATTTGCATGTTTTTCAAACGCTCGATCAGTCGGAACTTTTTGTTCTATTGCCAACTCAACAATCAAGGAATCCGACAGTAATAGGACTGCTTCTTCAAACATACTGCCGCCTGGCAAAATTCCCTTTTGATTTTCCTTACTTTCAGGCAGCTTGTCGGTATAAGCGGGAATTCGAATAATACTCGCAGATAATTTGGCTAAAGTTGATTCTGGAAAAACGGTCAAGCTAATGATGTTGCCGCCGATCTTTCTTGCCTTCGTTACGGTATTGATCAATGAAGTAGTTTCACCTGACGCGCTAGCCACGATCAATAAATCCTTCGATAAAAATGCTGGCGTTGTCACTTCTCCCACTACATAGACTTCATACCCCAGATGCATCAAACGCATCGCCAACCCCTTCAGCATTAACAAGGAACGGCCAGCCCCTGATACAAAAATCCGCTTCGCTTGCTTGACACTGATTACCAATTGATCTATCTGTTCTTGATCAATTTTTTTCAACGTTTCTGCCAGCTCTATTGCTGCTGTATAGGCAACTTCCTTCGTTTCCATCTTATGCCTCCATATTTTTATAGCTCGCCACAAATAGATCTAAGGCCCCAGTAAACTCCAAGTGCTCAATCCCCGCTGGAATTAAGATCGTTTCTCCCTTCGAAATCGGAACCTCATTTACCGTGCCCGCTCCATCTACTACTGTGATAAAAACAAAACGCTTAAGCCGATACGTTCCCTGTTCTTTTGTTTTGATCCGACTCAAACTGTATAAACCTGGTTCATCCCAATAATCAGTGATTTCACAGCCGTTTCGTTGATAAGGTTCAATCCAAACAAAGCCCTCTGAAGTATCAGGAACCAAGACATTTTCCAAGACTTTATTGATGTGTAATTCTCTTTCTTCTCCTGTATTCGGATCGACTCGTCCATAATCATATAGTCGATAGGTCAAATCGGCGTTACGGGAAATGTTGTAGGTCAAGACATCGCGATTGATAGCATGCAATGTCCCTGCCGGAATATCAATGAAATGGTCTTTCTTGGCTGGTAAGTATTTCAACAGCTTTCCCCATTCTCCAGCCTGGACCCATTCAGCAAATTCTTCCTTAGTTTTCGCATGGTGCCCAAACTCGATTTTGCCATCCGCGGGCGTATCTAGGATCACCCAAGCCTCTGGTTTTCCTCGTGAATTGTCGTGCTTCATGGCATAGGAATCGTCTGGATGGAGCTGAACAGATAAATCTGCTAAAGGATCTAATAAATTCACGCGAATCGGCAGTTCCTCCGTCTCACAATCGAACCAATCAGGATATTCTTTATAAAGCTGAGAAAGTGTCAGATCGGTATCAGCAACTGGACAATCCGCCGCTCCCGGCAAAGCCACTACATTGTAGACCTCACCAATTGGATAAATATCTGTCTGATAATTGAAGGCTTCCAGCATCCGTTTGCCGCCCCAAATACGTGCTTCGAAAAAGGGTAAGATTTTTACGATTTGTTTTTCCATTATAGCCCCTCCTTTTGTTTCCGCTTACAACTAGAATTATACAGTCCTGTATTTCTTTGACAATCCCTTAAAAAAATTAGTCCTTTTGAGGAGATATTTTCTATTTTTTCACTTTTATTCTGTTATCTAGATCGTTTGCTCTTTTAGGGCGCAGCTTTTACTAGAAATCCCCTGAAAGAATACAATTTACAAACATTTTTCATTTGAGACCGATTGAGTTACTGGTTACAATAGTAAAAAAGAACGGATTTGAGGAAAAATTTATGGAAAAAGCCTTGCTTGTTGTTCACCACTATATATCCAAAAAAGCTGATGATTGGGGTTTTATTGCAACAGACTATGCCACTGCGGATATGCTTAAAAACATTTCGAACCTTTATCCTGATTATGACTGGCATCCTGCAACATTGGCACAAGCCAGACAGTTACTGCGTGAAATTGACATTGATCTGTTGTTATTAGTTCCGATATTGAAGGATCATATAGCAGAGTTAAATGCCTATCCTCATGTTGAGGTCGACTATCTGAGAGCCGACGAGTATGGAAAAATCAGCAAATCGCCATTTTCTTTTATGCGAAAGGAACCGTTTAAATAATAATTTCTTGTAAAAAACCCGCTTCCCAGTTTGGATAGTGAGTTTGCTATTTCTTCTGCTCGGTTAATAGTCCATTTTTCGACTCATTCATTGCTTCTCTTACTTGTCGCTTGTTTAATAAAAAAAACTTGGGCGACTATACTATGAAACTAAAAACAAATTCCAAATAAAAAACCAACCTTTTCAGATTGGTTTTTCCGTTTGTTATACTAAGCGATCCACATCATACTCAAAACCATTTTGATCGCTGAGCTGTTTGTAGAATTCCCCGCTTTTTTTGATCGTACGTTTTTGTGTTGGTAAATCAAGTGAGACTAAACCATAACGATTTTTGTAGGCATTGATCCATGACCAGCAATCAATAAAGGTCCATAGATGATAGCCTTTGATATTGCAGCCATCATTAATTGCCTTCCATAGATAAGCCAAATGATCTTGAATATATTCGATGCGATAATCATCGATCACTTGACCTGTTTCATCCATAAAGCGTTCTTCGTTGGCGACGCCCATGCCATTTTCCGAGATAAAGGCTTCAATGTTGCCATAGTTTTCCTTGATATCCATGCATAGATCGTGAATGCCTTTTTCATAGATTTCCCAGCCACGGTATTCGTTCATACGGCGGCCTGGCATCACATGATTTTCAAAGAACCAGTCTGGTAAAAATGGCCCTTTTGGATTAATCGCAGTTAGACGAGCCTTCACCCGCTTTGGCTCATAATAATTTAAGCCTAAAATTTGCGCCGTATTTTCTTTGATACATGCTAAGTCTTCTTCTGTATAATCAACTGGCAGCTGATCGTATTCCTTCAGTAAATCAATTAATTTTTTAGGGTACGCCCCTTTGACCATCGGATCTAAAAAGCTCCGCACATAAAAGAGATCAGCAATCTCTGCGGCTTTCACATCTGCTGGATTTTGACTACGTGGAAAGGTCGGACTTAAATTTAAAATGACGCCGATCTTACTCGTAAGCTTATGTTTTTTATGGGTCGCAATCGCCTTAGCATGAGCCAAAATCGTAAAGTGGGCAGCCTGTGCCCCTCGTTTGAAGTCAATGATATTTGGATAATGAAAATCTTCCAAATAGGAACCTAAAATTGGCCCCAACGGTTCATTGAAGGTAAACCAATGATAAACCAGATCGCCAAATTCTTTAAAACACGTATCCGCGAAATGTACATACGCATCCACGACCTCCCGTGATTCCCAGCCGCCTTTATCTTGTAACGCTGCCGGCATATCAAAATGATACAAGTTGGCGAAGACTTTGATACCATTATCCTTCATTTCTGTAAATAAATCGCGATAGAATTCAATCGCTTTGGGATTGACCTCACCGACACCATCGGCTGGAAACATCCGTGCCCAAGAGATCGACACACGGAAAGAATTGTGTCCCGTTTGCTTCATCAGCTGGACATCTTCTTTGTAGCGATGGATATGATCGGTGGTTGTTTCTGAACTAATTCCTTGATAGAAGCGATAGGGTTGCTCCTTATACCAGCGTTCCCAGACGGTTTCTGCTTTACCTGTTTCTCCGCGTCCTTCTGATTGCTCGGCTGACCAGGCTGATCCCCACCAAAAGTCCGTTGGAAAAGTTAATTGCTGTTTATTCATTGTAGTCCTCCTCGTTCCGATAAAAGTGAAGCCCATTTTCACGCCATCTCTTTCTAAGTATCCGAAGTAGAAATGGCAGGTTAAAGGCAGGTTTTCTTGTTTGCTCATTCATCATAACATCGCTTACTAAAAAATGAAATAGTTTTTTAATTAAAAGAATATACTTTTAAAACTAAATAATTCTTTTAACTACGAAAGCATTGCTAAAACCTCGCAAAAGTATATAATTATTTATATCTTTAATCGTTTGTTAAAGGAGGTAATTATGAAGAAAAAGGCAAAATATATGGAGGTCTATCTAGATGTAAAACGAAAAGTTGAGGATGGTACCTACGCGATTGGGGAGAAGCTGCCATCAGGTACTGAGTTAGCGAAGCTGTACAATACGAGTAAGTTAACCGTAAAAAAAGGGTTGGATATGCTTGTTTCAGAAGGCGTTCTACATAGCCGAAGTGGATTTGGTACCGAAGTATTACGCAAGCCGATCGATAATTCAAAGGTTTTCGGACCTAGTGAAGGACTCATGAGCGTCGTAGGTGAAGAGCATGTGGATTCAGAGATTCATACTTTTTCCATTGAGTTGCCTTCTAAAAAAGTTGCTGAAATGCTGCAAATAGACGAAAAGGACTATATTTATAATATTGTTCGCAGCCGCTTTGTAGATCAGCAACCTTACTCATTAGAACAAACCTTTATGCCCCTTTCCATTATCCCTGGGTTGGTACCAAAGCATCTAAAAAAATCCGTTTATTCCTACATTCGTGATGAACTGCATTTAGAGATCAACGCCTCTCACGTTTGGATGAAGGGTGTCCTTGCGACAGAATTCGATGCCAAAATCTTAGGGATCGATGTTGGCGATTTTATGATTGAGATTGAAAAGAGTGTTTCTTTAGCAAATGGCACACCTTTTGAATACTCAATTACGCGACATTTGTACCAGGACTTTATTTTTGAAGCTGTTTTTGTAGAGAATTGATTCCTTGAGCTGAGTGTTCAGCTCTTTTTTTGTCACTTTACAAACCAAAGATATATATTTTTATAAAAAGGTATTTACTTTATTGTCGATCCGTTTTATTATGTAATCAAGGTAAGTGCTTACAACTAAAACATAAGGATGCAGTTCCTTTTTTCGCAGGATACTGAGAGAAAGACAAACTAGCATTCTACAAAAAAGGAGAATCTATCGTGGAGAAAACAAATAAAAAGGAACAGCTCTTTGAACGTTTCGGGATTATCGCGACCAAGCTAGGAAATCAGATCCACATGCGAACGTTACGTGACGCTTTTGCTACATTCATGCCCTTCATGATGTTAGCTGGTTTCGTAACCTTGATCAACTACGTTATCTTAGAGCCCACCGGCTTCATGGGGAAAATCATCAACCCAGCAACCCTGATGAAGATTCAAGAGGTCGGCATGTCAATCGCCAATGGTACCTTAAGTATCACTACACTATTAGTTGTCGCTGCAGTTTCTTATCATATGTGTGTCAGCAGAAATTATAGCAATCATATTGCAGCTGTCTTAGTATCAATTTCGACTTTTATCGTTTTGACGCCGATGAAAACCATGTTCACACCGGAAAATGCCAAAAAAGCGATTGAGGTGACTGGCGTTATTCCCGGTTCACATACGGGCGCTTCTGGGATGTTCGTCGGTATCTTTGTTGGTTTATTAGCGACGGAACTCTTCATCAAATTATCCACAAATGAAAAGCTGCAAATCAAACTATCGGGAAATATTCCACCGGCTGTTCTGAAATCATTCAATGTATTGATTCCGATCATGATTACTGTCACAGTATTTGCGATTCTTTCTTTTGGTGTTAATCAATTGTTCAATATGGATGTCAATGGACTGATTACAAAAGCCATCACAGGTCCTTTGAGTCATGTCACTACTGGATTACCTGGCTTTGTCCTGATTACATCAATTGCCAATCTGTTCTTTGGCTTCGGGATTCACCAAGCCGTGATTTCTGGTTCATTGCTTGACCCATTCTTATTACAAAACATGCAGGAAAATATGGCTGCCTATGCGAATAACGAGCAAATCCCGCATATTATTAATATGGCCTTCAAAGATACCTTCGCTGTAATGGGTGGCTCTGGAAACACGATTGCCTTACTGATCGCGATTTTCGTTTTTAGTCGTCGGAAAGATTATAAAGACTTTGCGAAATTATCTGTCACACCTGCCTTGTTCAATATTAGCGAACCGATCATCTTCGGTCTGCCGATCGTATTTAATCTAAGTCTGATCATTCCATTCGTCTTGGCTCCGATCTTCTCACTAGTAACAGCCTATTTCGCAACAGCTGCAGGATTGATCAATCACGTGGTTGTCCAAATCCCTTGGACCACACCGCCAGTGATTTCAGGCTTTCTCGCAACGGGTGGTGATTGGCGCGCCGCCGTTTTACAAATCATCATTATTGCAGTCAGTGTCTTTATCTACTTGCCGTTCTTGCGAATCGACGAACACGTAACAGCGAAAATGGCTCAAACAGAGGCGGAAAAAGCGCTAAACTAAAAAAGTCGAATTCAGCTGAAAGAAAATCTTTCAACTGAATTCGACTTTTTATTTTACAATTCAAATACCGGTTCCAAATCAAAACTAACAGGTGAATCATCTGGATTTGTTTCCATTAAATCTTTCATATATGTCCACCATTTCTGATTGATGGCTGTAGTTGAAACCTGATTCCACTTTTCTTCATCCTCGATTTCAAGATAACCGAAGAGCTGATTGCTTTCTGAATCTAAGAAAATAGAATAGCTTAACGCTCCATGTTCCTTCAGCATTTCCCGCATCTCCGGCCACAATTCGTCGTGCCTTTTCTGATATTCTGCTTTCGCTCCAGGATATAGGTTCATTCTGATCGCTTTTTTGATCATAACATTCTCCTTTTTCAATCACAATGTTTCTATAATACCTGTTCAATCAATTGAACGGCTTTGTGAATCGCTTGATCCTTGGTCTCTTCTAAGACAACAAACAATCCGGGTTTTTCCTTGGCAATCAAGCGGCAAATTGCTGGATAATCAATCACCCCTGTCCCTAAATTCACTGGGACGATTTGATCCTTTTGAACCTGATAGTCCTTCAAATGAACCGCAACGATTTTTTCGCCAAACCGTTCAAAGGCTTGTTGGACCAAAGCCACTTGATTTTGATAGGTTTCACTAGTAATCAAATTCGTCGGATCTAAAATGATCCCTAAATAATCTGAATCGATCTGTTGGATTAATTGCTCTACTCGATCTAACGAGTAAAGTGGATGATTCAATCCTGGCTCAATTCCGATCAGTGTCTGCTGTTCTTCTCCAACCTTCACTAGTCGTCGGATGACTTGAACCATGTCATTAAACGCTTCGTCGGTAAAATTCTTCGTCGTATAACGAATCTCCGGCAGTACATTCCCTGTCTCTGTCGCTACCATCGTCGCGCCAAAGTAACGAGCATGACGGACATAGCTTTCAAATTTGGATAATGCTGCTTCACGCAGACTGCTGTCAGGATGAATCATATTGATATAGCAGCTTAAAATACCTACTTGAATCTCACTTTTCTGCAAAACCCCTTTAACCCTTTGCCCTAAACCTGGATTTAGATTTTTGCCATCACTAGGCCAATCTGGAAAAGAAAGACCTAGTGCTAATTGCAGCGTTTGGACATTTTGTGCCTGTGTTTTTTCAGCTAAAGATTCTAGCGTTGTAACATCGGACAAATCATGTCCGCGAATCGATAAATTTAACATTTTTCTACCCCACCATATTCGGCAGCCACATAACTAGTGCTGGGAAATAAGTAATCAGTAATAAAATCACTAAAATAGCGACATAAAAGGGAATCAACGGCTTCAGCATCTGTTCGGCCTTGACGCCGCCGACACTGGCACCTACGTATAATCCCGTTCCGACAGGCGGTGTGATGGAGCCGACACACAAATTCATAATAGCAAATAGACCAAAGTGCACAGGATCAACACCTACACTCGTCACCACTGGTAAAAAGATCGGCGTAAAGATTAGAATCGCCGGACCGACATCCATGAACATGCCCACAAGTAATAAGACAATATTAACTAATAATAAAACGATGAGCTTGTTGGTTGTTAATCCTAAAATCGCTCCACTGATCGCTTGAGGAATTCCTGTAAAAGCCATCGCAAAGGACATCATCGAAGAGGTTGCTAACAAGAAGGAAATTGTCCCTGTCGTTTTGACTGCTTCTGTTAACATTTTAGGAATATCTTTAACAGTGATCGTTTTGTAATAGAACATCGCGATCAATAAGGAGTACGCTACTGCAATCGCCGAAGCCTCTACAGCTGTAAACAGTCCGAAGAGAATACCACCGATAATGATCACAATTAACATGACACTCGGAATCGCCTCTTTTAAAACCTTCCCCGCGGTCCCTTTTTCAGCGCCTTTGATCGTTTGATAATTGTTACGCTTAGCATGAATAAAAGCTACCACCATAATTCCGATACACCATAAAGCACCTACAAGATAACCGCCCATGAATAACGCTGAAATCGAAGCGCCACCAGCAACCAATGAATACATAATGAAGGCCGTACTAGGCGGTATCACCATTCCAGTGGGAGCCGAAGCGATATTTACCGCTGTGGCAAATTTTCGGTCATAGCCAGCTTTTACCTGCTGTGGTACCAACACACCGCCAATTGCCGTAGAAGCAGCAATCGCAGAACTAGACATGGAACCGAAAAGAGCGTTACCTAAAACATTCGTATGAGCTAAACCACCAGGAATTCGTCCAACAAACAGCATTGCAAAGTTCACCAGTTTCTCGGCGATCCCACCATTATTCATAATGATTCCCGACAAGACAAAGAAGGGAATGGCGATCAACGAAAAGCTATTTAGACTAGAAACCATTTTTTGTGCAGAGGTAAAGACCGCATTTTCAAAAGGAATCACTAACAACAATGTACAAATCGAGGAAGCAGCGATACTGATCGCGATCGGCATCCCAACGATTAAAAGAATTGCAAAAATTACAAAAAGAATCAGGCCAGCTTCTAGAGCCATAACTATTCCGCCTCACTTTCAACTGTTCGAGGAGTTCTATCTAATAAATTCATTACACTATATAAAAGCATGATGGCTCCCGATACTGGAACCGATAAATACACATAGCCCATAGGGATCGATAATGAAGGCGAAATTTGCCCCATTGTCACAAGAGAAGCCTGCCAGCCGCCATAAATCATGATGACTGCCGCAAACAAGATAAAGAGAACCTGAACGACAATTTCTAAAAAGAGCTTGCCTTTTTCATTCAAATTATCGCTTAACAAGGTGACACATAAGTGGCTCTTTTTCCCTACGACATAAGCTGACGCTAACATCGCAACCCAAACTAAACCAAAACGAACCAATTCCTCCGTAACTGTATTGGGATTGTTCAAAACCTTCCGAGCAAACACTTGATAGAGGACAATCAAAACCATCGCTGCTAAGATTGTAGAGCATAGAATCTCCATGAACTTATCCAACCCATTTCTAAACGCTTTCATTTGTCTTCTCCTACCTTTTCTGCTAACGCTCGAATTTCCTGATACAGCTCGCGATAATCTTCATTGTTCTTAAACTCATCGTGTAATGGCTGAACCAGCTTTTGGAATGGTTCACTATCTACTTCGTTATATTGAACACCATAATCCTTGGTCGCGATTTTCTTTTCTTCCTCGACAGCCTTTTTGAATACTTTCTTTTCATATTCTGTCGATTCTTTTGCCGCTTCCTGTACAGCTTTGTATTGTTCTGCAGTTAGACGCTCTTTAACCGAATCATTCATAATCACTACATCCGGCACACGGGTATGCTCATCGTAGGAATAATATTTCGCTACTCCGCCATGTCCAGCGGTAAATAGCACAAACTCATTGTTTTCAGCACCATTGATCAAATTCGATTGCAACGAGGTGTACACTTCGTTGCTTCCCATTGGAACCGCTGATCCACCCAGCAGCTCGACCATTTTGATCGCCGTCTCACTTTGCATCACACGAATCTTTTTCCCTTTTAGATCTTCGGGTGTTTTGATCGGTCCTTCTGTCATATAAAAGCTCCGTTGCCCTGAATCATAATAAGTCAAGCCTACAAAGCCCAGCTCTTCTGTGGACTGATAGATTTCATTCATGATTTTTTCATTTTCCATCACTCTGAAGAAGTGTTCTTCATCGTCAAACAGGTATGGAATACCAAAGATCGAGTAATCCTTCGAAAAGCTTTCTAAGGCCGAACCGCTGACCTTGGTAAAATCGATTGCTCCAGTTTGCGTCAATTCGATCAGTTCGGTTTCTCCGCCTAATTGTGCATCTGGATAATATTCGATTTCGACTTTTCCATTTGTCTTTTCTTTTACCAGTCGTCCGAACTCCTTCATTGAATCAACGACTGGCTGACTGTTGGAAGCATAGGCATAACGTAACGTTACCGCCTGTTCGTCAGCGGCTGCAACTTTCGTATTACTGCAGCCGCTTAAAAGAAAGGTTGTTGTAACTAGTGCTGCGGCTGTTAAAATCAATGATCTAATTTTCATCGTTTTGCTCCTTTTTCTTTAGCAGTAAGAAACTAACAACTCAGTCAGGCATAGAACAGTTAAGGATTGTCCGTATGGCATCGCAGTGATCCCAATATTTTTATAGAAATCCAAGCTGTCTCCCATTCCTGTCCCGACTGATACATTTTGTACCGTGCCATTTTCATCAATTTGCGCTAATAATCCTTCGATCGCCTGATACGCAACTTTCTCATATTTCTTCGGTAAATAATTCTTATGCACCGCTTTCAATATGCCATAAGCAAACCCAGCCGCTGCAGAAGATTCTTCATATGAAGTCGGATCATCGATCAATGTATGCCATAACCCGCTATCCGCTTGATATTCTGCTAAGGCTTTCACTTGTGCTTCTAATGTTTCAAGTAAGAATTTTCTTAAGGCATCCTCTTTTGATAATTCTAAAATTTCGATGATCTCTGGAATCGCAATGGTTAACCAGCAATTGCCACGTGCCCAAAATGCTTCTGCGTAATTATGATTTCCTTCAAAGGTCCAGCCGTGGTACCATAATCCGGTTTTCTTATCCATCAAGTATTTGATATGAATCAAAAATTGATACCGGGCTTCTTCCAAATATTCTGGACGATTAAATAATTTTCCAATTTTTGCTAATGGCAAGACCGTCATCATCAGCGTATCATCCCACAGTTGATTCTTATTTTCAGGACCATAAGTTGCATGCTGCAGTCCGTTTTCTTTTGTTCGCGGCATGTCGTGCATCACCCATTCAGCCCATTGCTCTAAGTAAGGGATATAACGTGTATCTTGTGTATCTTCGTACAAGTAAGCCATCGTCAATAAAGGCGCCATTGTATTGACATTTTTTGGTGGCGCTCCTTCTTCCATGCGCGCCTCAAACCAATCAGTAACGACCTTCAAAGCAGCTGGATTTTTGGTTATTTGATAATTTTTATAGATACCGTATAAGCCCACTCCCTGCGGCCAATTCCAGATAGTCCAGCTTTTATCGTCGACCTTCAAGCCATCAAAGTCCAGAATGAATTCTCCACTGCTATCTTTGATCGTTGTGAGATTCTCGATTAATAAATCGATTTTTTCTTTGACTGTTTCTTTTGGTATGAATAGTTCTTCTAAAATAATTGCCATTGCTCTCTCCTTAATAAATCGCTTTCATTTCTTTCACGTGAATAGAGTAACAAATAAAAAGACCACAATAAATGTCTTAAATTGATCAAAAACTTGCAAAAATTGCTATTCGTAAAAATCAGAGGATAGGAACAAGCGCTCTAATAATTCCTATCCTCTTGAAAAATAGGATTACGGCTGTTTGCCAATATAAGCTAGAATGCCGCCATCAACATATAAAATATGTCCATTCACAAAATCAGAGGCATCCGATGCCAAGAAAACCGTTGGGCCTGCTAAATCACTTGGTTCACCCCAACGCGCTGCCGGTGTTTTTGATACGATAAATTGATCAAAGGGATGACGTGAGCCGTCTGCTTGTTTTTCTCTTAAAGGGGCTGTTTGCGGCGTGGCTATGTAGCCAGGTCCAATCCCGTTACACTGGATATTCGCTTCTCCGAACTCTGAACAAATATTTTTCGTCAGCATTTTTAGTCCGCCTTTAGCAGCTGCATAACCCGCAACAGTTTCCCGACCCAGTTCACTCATCATAGAACAAATGTTGATGATCTTCCCATGACCTTTTTTGATCATTGATGGTAGGACTGCTTTAGACACGATAAAAGGTGCGTTCAAATCAACATCAACTACTTGGCGGAAATCCTCCGCAGACATTTCTAGCATCGGGATGCGTTTAATGATCCCAGCGTTGTTGACTAAAATATCAATTACGCCGACTTCATCTTCGATTTGCTTAACCATGGCCTGAACCGCTGCCTCATCAGTAACGTCACAAACATAGCCATGAGCCTGAATACCCTCTTTTGTATAATTTGCTAACCCTTGATCGACCGAAGCCTGATCCAAATTATTAAAAACAATCGTCGCTCCCGCCGCTGCTAATGACTTGGCAATTTCAAAGCCAATCCCATAGACCGCTCCAGTAACCAAAGCGATTTTTCCATCTAAACGAAACATGTCCATTTTAAATTCCATTTTTTAGTCTGCTCCTCTTTATTTTATTTGATCCATTTCTACCATATCCATATCAGTATAGGTAATATTTTCACCACACATTGCCCAGATAAAAGAATAATTACTTGTGCCGACACCAGAATGAATCGACCAGCTAGGCGAGATCACCGCTTGTTCATTGTCTACAACTAAATGTTTGGTTTCATCAGGTTTGCCCATCATATGAAAGACCCGCGTATCTTCTGTTGCGTAATCAAAATAGACATACGCTTCCATACGCCGTTCGTGGGTATGACACGGCATGGTATTCCAAGCACTGCCGGGCTCTAAAATGGTATAACCCATTTGTAGCTGACAGCTTTCGCAAACATTCGGATGAATGTATTGATAAATTTTCCGTTCATTTAACGTTTGGCCATCACCAGTTTCCATTGGCTTGATTTGATCAATACTAATTTTGACATTTGGATATTTTTTATGCGCTGGTACACAGCTGATATAAAATTTCGCCGGGTTTGACGGATCTTCAGAGGTGAAGACCACATGCTTTGTTTCTTTGCCAATATAATACCCATCCTGCTTTTTCATCGTATCTCTTTGCCCATCAATTTCAATAAATCCTGGTCCGCCAATATTAATAACCCCTAACTCCCGACGCTCAAGAAAATAGTCCACCCCTAATTCTTGATCCAGTTTGATTTCCAGTGCTTCATCTGTCGGTGTAACACCACCAAAAATCATTCGGTCATTGTGAGTATACGTTAAGCTGATTTCACCAGGTGCGAAAATCTTTTCTACCAAGAATTCTTTTCGCAATTCTTCCGTTGAGTAATGACGAATATCCAAAGGACTATGCGTATATCGAGTTTCCATCTGCTGCATGTTAAAACACTCCTTTTTCCTTAAAAAGATTGATTAATTGCCTATAAAAATTTATTGTAACTGCTTACAAGGGTTAGTTTAGCAGGGAAACCCTTTTTTAAATATGGCAATTTTTGATTTAAAACTGTCAAAAATTGCAGAATTTTGAAAATTTGAACTACTCAGCTCTCTTCTGATGTTTAATAGAATTAATAAAAGATAACGAAAGAAATTTTATTTATTTCTCTACCTGCCCTCACAAAACTACAGTATAATAAGCAACGATTGTTCAACTATTCACTAGGAGTGATTACATGACCCACCATAATAAAAAAAAATATTATGTGAATACAATGCTTTCTGATCAATATGAGATTTATCATGTAAAGGACAATGTAAATAACGAAAAGACTGTGTATCATTACCATGATTTTTACGAAGTGCATGCTACCTTGGAAGGCGTGGCGACCTTTTATTTAGACAATCGGCAGTTTGATATCGTTCCTGGAACCGTCCTGCTGATTCATTACAATGATCTCCATCGTATCATGAAGCAAAGTACCGATTATTTTGAACGGGTGTATATTTTTTTAACGGAAAAATTTTTACAGGATCGATCAACCGAATGGACAAATTTGGAAGCCTGCTTCCATCCTGTTGGCGAGCAGCGAAGCAAGGTATTACAGCTAAAGCCGGAAAAACTACACGAACTGCTGCGTTTTGTAGATGAAAAGCCTTCCCCTGAGGTTTATGGTTCAGATATTCTTTATGAACAGCAGCTGGTTCATTACATGATGCAGCTGAACCAATTGATCGAAGAGGACACCCAAGAAAATCACGGTCTGCCCATCATCCAAAATGAACGAATCGTAGAAATGATTCATTTTATTACAGAAAATCTCTCCCATCCTTTGACCTTAGAGGAAATGGAGCAAAATTTTTATGTGAGCAAGTACTATATCACGCGGGAATTTAAAAAGCATACAGGCTTTACCTTTCATCAATTTGTCCTGAAAAAGAAGCTGCTCTATGCCAAGCAGCTATTGAAGCAATACAAAAGCTCCTCTGATGTTTACAGCAAGTGCGGCTTCAACTCCTATGCACATTTTTTGAAAGCGTTTAAAAAGGAATTTGGAATTACGCCAAAAGAATTTCTGAAGCATGCGAACGAGAATCCGCCGATCAAATTTATCGAACCCCATTGATTTTTATGGGTCGTAGGTAAAATGCGTCGCAGGTCTGATATTAAGGAAAAATAAAGACTGTTATACTTTAAGAAAGATTACAGGAAATAAGGATGTCAGTTCCACTTTTCGCAGTGGCTAACTGGCAAAAAATACTTTAACGGGAATAAGGAGGGAAACTAATGAAGGATTCAGATAAAAAGGGAAGTGTTGGTAGAAAGCTTTTCTGGATTTTATTTATTTTAGCATTCGCAATAACGGGCGTAACGAACTTTGCGATTGATCAGCAATTTACTTGGTTTCGAATTGTCGGGAGTGCATTGATTTTTGGAGGTTCCTTATTGGATGCGTTGCTTTTCAGCAAGAATTATCGCGTAATTCACTCGGTATCAGTTTTTACTGTATTGATCATTCCATTCTTTATGGTTGTCGAACGAACGGTGAATAATTACTTTCTAGATGCTCCGGTTTACTGGCTTGGGCCAATTGGAATTCCCATCGCAGTGACTTGGATTGTTTATTTCTGGGCATCGATCGGCACTCGAAAAATCTTGCACTGGAATATGGGTTCTTGTTTAGGGATGGCTTCACTGCTGGCGATTCCGGCTGTTCTTATAACCAATACAATTGCTAATCAAACAACTGTCTATAATGTGATCGAGATGAGCTTTATCACTATTCTCACGTTACTATCCTGCGGCGGACTCGGGCTGATTGCTGGTCTGTTTATGCGTAAACGCAAGCATTAAAAAAGCCATCCAGATTTTTTAATTAATCTGGATGGCTTTTTTGTTTATCAACGAAGATACCGCTCTTCGATTTGCTGTGCCGCAGCCTTCGCACCATCGACTCTCTTCATCAAACGCTGCATTTCTTCCGCTTTTTTTCGATAATCGGGTGATTGCAGCTTTTTGATACTACGCGACAAAGCTTCTATTGTTAATTTATTGGGCGGCAAGGCAAGCGCATTGCCAAAGTTTTCGCAATATGCGACGTTAACTTCCTGTTCGTATTGCAGGCCGATGCCAATAAAGGGTTTGCCAGAAGAGCAGGCGGTTTGCACGGTTCCTTCGCCGCCATGGATCACCGAAAAATCAACAAGTTCAGAAACCTCCAATGCTGGCAGCCAATCAAAGACATGGATATTTCCAGCAACGAAATCCTCTGGTAAATAGCTTTTAATTGGTGCGATCACCTCATAGTCGGTGGTCACAAAATAGGCTAACAGCTTTTCGATCAATGAACGATTTCCTGAACTGCCCATCGCAAAATAGACGACTGGCTTTTTTTGCTGACGAGCTTTTTCAATAATTCGACTCACCTTAGCTGGCAGCTCATAAGGCAGACACGCAAATATCGGACCGACAGATTGATAATTATCCGGAAAGACTAAATCTTTTGTGAAAGCCGGAAGTGTCGTGATTAAATTCAAATCGCCATCCAGCAAATCCAACGTATACTTAGGCAGTGCTAGTTTGTAGTGCTGCGCAACCTTTTTGAATCCACTGGGTTTCCAGGTCAAATGTTTAGAAGCCCTCAGAAAAAGCTTCCACAGAACCGACTTTGGCAAGTAGGCTTTATCCAGCTGACTAGGAATAATACAACCCGCTTCATGATTAAAATGCGGACGAGACATCGCCACTGGTTTGACGTACACCAAAGGAACTTTTTCGATACGGGCGGATAGGAAGATCGTCACGTTACTGCCTGTCACGATCACAGAAGGAGCCAACTCGTTAATCAAAGCTAACTCACTAGCGACTCGATCAGCCACAATTTCTGCCGTAAAGGGATTCTTCAAGCTTTTTCCTTGATCAAATTTAATAATCGCGGCTTCTTGCTGTGGTGTCAGTGTGGGGCTCAACAAAGAAACCTCAAACTCTGCCTCTTTGATCAACTTGAGATACGTTTTTGAAAACCCGCAAAAAACACAGTGATAGTTCTTACGCATTTGTTTGGCAATCTCGATCATCCGAGTGGTCTCCGCTAAATTAAAGGTCGCTGGAGCAAAAAGAATCGTTTTCATCACAGTCCTCATCTATTCTGCCAAGGCTTGTTCGACGGCTTTTTGGGAATGGATTTCAGTTGTATCAAAAACTGGGATCGCAACATCCGCCTGTTGGATCAACAATCCAATTTCCGTGCAGCCTAAGATGACGCCTTCCGCTCCGGCTTTGATTGCTTCTTCAATCACCTCGATAAATTTCTCTTTTGATTCCGTTAAAATCTTTCCATGACACAATTCAGCAAAAATGATTTGATTGATCGTTTCGATCGTGGCTTCGTTGGGAATCCATACATCGATCCCACTGTCGATAATTTTCTGTTTGTAAAAAGCTTGAGTCATCGTATATTTCGTCCCTAATAAGGCGACCTTTTTGATTTGCTGCGCTTGTAGTTCGGCAATCGTAGCATCTGCAATATGCAGGATCGGAATCGTTAAATATTCAGCAATCTGTGGTGCGACCTTGTGCATCGTGTTGGTGCAGATTAGTAGAAAATCAGCCCCTGCTTGTTCTAATTGCTGCGCTTCTTTTCCGAGAACCGCTCCGCTTTTTTCCCATTCATTTGCTGCCTGATAGTTTTCAATTTCTTCAAAATCAACACTGGCTAGTTTAATTTTAGCCGAATGCAGCCCACCTAATTGCTGATTCATTAATTCATTGATTCGTGTGTAATACGTTACCGTGCTTTCCCAGCTCATCCCGCCTAATAATCCAATCGTTTTCATGCGCCACCTCGTTTTCCAATTATTATAGCAAGAAACGAAAAGGAACTCGACATTCCTCGCAAACATTTAAAAACAGTTTTTAACTGAAATATGCTATGCTAACGGCAATAAATAGAGAGCTGGTGAAGCGATGTATCATGGAGAAGTGGTTCGGAAAATTCGGCTAAGTAAAGGCTTAACTCAAAAAGAGGTTTATCTCGGCATTGTTTCAAAATCCTACGCCATTGAATTTGAAAAGGGCAATCATAGTATTTCGGCGACCTTGCTGCTAGATATTTTAGAGCGACTTTCCTTAGATATGGACGAGTTTCTCTATATTAGTCAGGATTACCGCTTGAATGAGCAAGCCGATTATATTTTTCGTTACTCCAATTACAGTAACAACTATGATCTTCCAGCTCTTTATCAGCTTTTGCAGGAGCTACAAGAGCTACAAGGACCGATCGCGAATGTCCATGTTGCGGAAGTTCGTTCTCGGATTCGGATCATCGAAGCGACGAACAAAACAGGCAGCTATACACCTGATGTCGTTTTGTCAGAAGATAAGGCAACGATTATTCAGTACCTGACAAATCTGCAAACGTGGACACTGCAAGAAATCCAATTATTTGCCAACACCTTGGAATTTATTGAAGGCGAAAAACAGTTGCTCTTCTTCAAGCAGCTCTCAAAATCTTTGGAGCTGTATAAAAATTATGATCGCGGCAGAGAGATTTTCTGCAGTCTTTTAGTCAACTTAATTCGGGAGACGCTTGATGAAAACCTATTAGACTATGCGGAAGTATTAATTGAACAGCTTCTGCTGCTAAGTACCGAGTACAAAGAGTGCTTTCATCGACTGTGTGCCAAATTTTTCAAAGGGGTTTTGCTGACAAAACGCGGCGACGCGAACGGACAAACAGAAAGTGAGATGGTCTTAAAGATTCTTCATGAGCTCGATTATGCACCCCTTGCTAAAGAACTTGAATCACTTTTATAAAAATCTGGTCCAGTATATAAGACCTATTTAAAAAAATCCATTTTTCTGTGATACAACTAACAAGTATCAAAACAACAGGAAAGGATTTTGAAATGAAAACTATTAAACAAAAAATCGCTATTGGATTCGGACTTACACTCTCGACAATCGTCGTCTTTCCGTTTCACGCATTTGGAAATACAAATGGAGCGGTTAATTTTTCTTCACACAAATATTTAGTCAACGGGACACTTTACGAAACCGATAGCTCCAATGATGAGAATCGTTTATTCCTTCATAATGATAACGGAAGTTTAACACTTTATCGTGACGGCAACCATTGGTATAGTGATGGCGGCGAAGTGATTCCAGAACCTTATACCGAACCAACGACAATCCCTGAAAGCACACCTGTCACTGAGACAACAACGGAGGTACCGACAACAGCTACCTCATCAAGCGTACAAATAATTGATCAGAAAACAAATACACCTGAATCAATCAAGGATGATTTTACTGATAAACAGCATAATTCAGAAACATCTGCGCTCGAAAAGGAACCACAAAGCAGTGACGAGTCACCTGCTAAGCAAGTGATAAATAATGAAAAAAAAGCGACTGAACCAAAAAAAGAATCAGCCGCTGGCTCCGAACAAACTAGCCCAGTCGCAACAACGGAAAAATCGCAAGTTTCTTCCGCTGAAAGGACAAAAGAGAGCCAGTCAATCCAATCAGAAACACAGGTATTCTCTGATAAAAAATTACTGCCTAAAACGGGATCATCAAGGCGGCAAAACCTATTTTTTACAATTTCAGGCGTAATTCTTTTATTGTTAACGCTAATTTTGTTCAAAAAAACGAACCATAACGAAGCTTCCTTAGGAGGAAAAAAATGACTAGACAATTGAATTATTCTAAGATCATCGTCGCAACGCTGCTCGTCGGACTTGGTTTCTATCTTGTTAGCAATGTAAATCACTTTATCTCTATTCCCTATATCGGCTATTTTTCTCTTTTGATTTTTGGCACGATCGCCTATTGCCTTGTTTTTGGCTTTAAAGCATACGAAAAGCTTTATCAAAAACCAGTTCAATTCTGGAAGAATTTTATCAAGTATTTCCTCATCGCCCAGCTTTTCTCTTTTGTTTTAGGGATATTGATTGTTGCGATTACTCACACCCACAAAGGAAATCCAGCAGCAGATAATCCAATTTGGTTTTTCTTTTTAATTATGCCCTTTGCCTTGATAGGCGAAGAACTATTCAGTATTTATTTCTATGACTTATTCAAATTAAAAGCTTCACCTTTAGTAGCAAATATCCTTGTTAGCATCATATTCGGTCTAATTCATTACTGGACCTATTTCAATGGGTCTATCCTATTAACGATCCTTCAAGTGATTGCGCTTCAAGGTTCTGCCAGATTTTGGTTTAATCGCAGTTATGAACAGTCAAACTCTATTCTTACCAGCTTTGCCGTTCATTACCTGTTTGATCTTGCTGGTTTCATGCTTTCCTTTCTTCTTCATTAATACTCAAAAAGGCAGTTTCTAACAATTCAGAAACTGCCCTTTTTTTATTTTTCAACAACGAAACAAATCGTTTCTGAATCCTCTGTAGCTTTCATTCCACGAATATCTCCAAAAACTTCACTGCTTTCAAAACCTATAGTGCTTAATTCCATAAGCAGTTGTTCTTGTTCAAAGACCGTTTCCCAAATGAAAAATTCTTTGATCTTATCTGGATAAAGCAAATAATGCTGATCCAAATAGGTATTGGTTCCAGAGTAATTTTTCTGTGCTGTTAAGTGTACACACGTTTCCTGCGTCCAAAAATTATTTTTCTCCAGCTGCCAAGTTCTCGCCGCTTCGAAGTCCGCATATTTCTTCGGAGTGAAGACATCAAAAATGAATCTTCCACCTTTTTTTAGCGCAGCATAAACCTTTTGAAATACGCGCTTTCGATCCTCTGGTGAAAAAACACCCAAATCACAATAGATCAAGACGATAAGATCATAGGCCTCGCTCCCTAAATCCTCTTTCAAGTAGTCCCCGCATTGATAATCAATGACGTATTGCTTTTCTTCAGCTGACTTCGCAGCATGAGCAATACTCAATTTAGAAAAATCAATCCCTTTGACTTGATAACCTGCCTCATAAAATTTTTCAGCATAAATCCCAGGACCGCAACCCAGATCCAGCAGCTTAGGAAACGACTGTGCCGGACATTTTTGTGTCAACCACGCCATAGATTGATTTATATATTCCGCATTTCTCGTGGCCCCATCAAATTCGGTATCCAAGTGGGCCGCCAACATTTGAGGCGCTAAATGCGCATCTAACCAAATTGAATCCTTGCTGTGACTAAAAATCGGGACATCCTGTTTAATATATTCCATCATTTTTTATTCCTCTTTCTCACTGACGACAATCCAACAGACAACAAAAAAACGTGAAAAATTTCTGCACAACAAATAAACTGTCTTTTCATCCGAAAATTTTCAGTTTATTCATTGTCAGAATACTTTTCCACGTTTCACTAAAATCCTTTAATTACGGAATGAATAGTGCGCCGGACCAAAATCGCCTCTCATCTATTTTTTGTGATTGTCGTCATAATAAGTTTAGCATAATCAGTTGTATTATTACAACTCAGTCCGTCAGCTAATTTACGCTGCTGTTTCGATTATTTCTTTCTCCATCATATAGGTAGAGAAACGGTAACACAAATATTTTTAGTCAAAATAAAGAGTTTTCCCGCTAAAATTCAATCAATAAATTAAGTAGCCTAGCTCACAAAAGAAGCCAACAAACATCGACCGTTTGTTGACTCGTTATTCGTAGTAGTTATCTATTCAGTTCTTTGATCTTTTCTACAGTTTTTTTCTGAACCGAGTTTTTTGCATTTGTCAAAACAGCGATCAAATTAGCCTCAGCAGGATTGCTATCATAGGCATGGCCAATACTCTGAATATAGCTTTGGCGTAATTCACTTGCTACATTTATTTTGACTACATTGTAGCTTTTCATTCGTTTTAAATCACTTGAAGAAATCCCGGATCCGCCATGAATGACTAAAGGAACAGCCGATTCTTCAGCGATTTTTGCTAATAAGTCAAAATCAATCTGCGGTTCTTCATCCATCCCATGAACATTCCCCACAGAAACCGCCAATAGATCACAGCCTGTTCGTTCCACAAACTCTTTCACCTGCTTTGGATCTGTTTTACAATCTGCTTCGCTGACATGATCATCTTCTTTTCCCTTAATCGCACCTAATTCGGCTTCCACCGGAACGCCATAGGCTTTCGCAAAATCGACGGCTGCTTTGGTATAACGAATATTTTCTTCAAAATCAAACTCTGCACCATCAATCATTACTGAATTAAATCCAGCACGTACCGCTGCTTTAAAATCCGTCAGTTTTTTCCCATGGTCCAAATGCAGCGCTACTGGTGTATCCATGAAGCGAGCTTGGCGCTTAACCATTTCCACAATGCCTTCATAGCCGGCTAATCCAATATTAGAAGGAGCAATTTGGATGAAACTTGGAATTTTGGTTTCTTCAACAGCCTCCAAGATACCTACTGTTGTTTCCAAATTGGTTGTATTAAAGGCACCGCCCACTACTTGTTGTTCCTGAATGAATTCAACTAATAAATTTCCGTTGACTAATGGCATTCCTTTTCACACTCCTTTTTCATCTCAACGCTCCTAATAAATCAGATAGCAGCTCCTCTTTATTCTCGGCTAATGCCAAAGTGCTAGATATCCCCGTACCTTGCGCACCTAAACGAATCAAGCGACGAACATCTGCACCACAAGTAATTCCAGCCCCTTCCATGATTAAAATATCTGGATTTACTTTTCTTACAGCCGCCATTGTATCTGCAATATATTTCTCATCGCTCAATGTTCCTGTCCCTACTAAATGATTCGGTTCACAGAGTACAATATCCGGATCAAGCATTGCCACTGCAGCTGCTTCATCTGGTGTGTCTGCACATACAATAGTAATGATCCCTAATTCTTTGGCACGTATGATTGTTGTGCTTAATTCTTTTATTGTTAATTGATGTTCCATGTGATTTAAGAATGTCGCTTGTACACCATTTTCTTTGAGGGATTCCAAGATTGTCCTCCCCATTCCTCTTCCTAATCCGTTAGCATCCGCCGTTTGTGCAGTTACAATGACGTGTTCCGTATTCTGAACAATATTTACCAATTCTGTAGCCGGTGCAACAAAAAAAATCGTAGATTCATGTTCCTTTGCATACTGATCGGTCAACTTTGCTAATTCTAGCAGCTCATTACCTACTAAATAAGACTTAGGGCTAACTGTGAAAAAGGGAGGAGTTATTGCTTCACGCTTCATCATTTTCGCTCCTTTCCTTTTTAATCAACGCATCTGAATAAGTGATAAATGCTTGATAGTTGTTCTGATATTTTTTTACTAATATTTCTTCTGGTTCATATTCCCGCAGCTCATTTGGTAGAACGGGATACCGTTGGTGACAGTGATAATAAGCCAGCATTGCCGCACCACAATTGGCTTCGCGGGCAGTACAATTGATCTGGATTACACAATTTAAAACATTGGCAAATATTTGCGGCCAAAGCTGACTTTTAGCGCCGCCGCCAATCAGCAGGCATTTATCATTTTTTTGCAACGGCCGCATTTGTTGCATCAATCTCTTGATTGCAAAGGCGGTTCCTTCATAAACTGCCAATGAAAAATCATCTTGTTCGCTATTTAAATCAATGCCAAAGAATGCTCCGGAGAGTTTGCTCTCTTTAAACAAGGTCTTATCCCCGTTCAGATAGGGAAAGAAAATCACTTGGTTCTCACCTAGTTTAGTTGTTAGCCTTGCTTCAAATTGAGTAATATCTTGCTGAATGATGTTCTCTGACCACCACTCGATCACTTTCGCACCGCTTTGCAATGCTCCTTGCGTGATAACCCGCTGGTCTTCTTTGGCGATTTTAGCTAGTATATTTTTCCCGGTGGTCAGCCGCTCATTACATCTGTTTGATAGAATTACTACTCCTGATGTTCCTAAAGAAATAATCGGCTGCTGGACCTGTTGGTTTTGATTTGCAATCGCCGAAGCGACATTATCCCCAGTTCCAACTACTACAGGAATTCCTTTCTTTCCTTCAATATCGAACAAGGATAGATCCAGGGTGCCCGCACGACTAGAAGCATAGCCAACCTCTGGCAGTATTTTTTCGGAAAGCTGGAATGTGGATAAAACCTCTTCAGACCATTGTTCAGTAGTCACATTATATAAACTGCTGGTTGATGCATCGCAATAATCTGTAAACAGCTCCCCAGTAAGAATCAGGCGAACATAATCCTTGGCTATCAAGATTTTCCCTAAACGTTCGTAATGTTCTGGCTCAAATTGCTTCAGCCAAATAAGATTGGCTAAAGGACTGCCTGTTGAGACAATAGCTAAAATATTTTCAGTTTGCGAATTTTTCGGTAATTCCGTTTTGATTTTCTTTACCACATCAATTGTTCGCTCATCATTCCACATGATGGCTGGTCGCACTGGCTGCTGCGCTTGATCTAAGAATACGGTTGTATGCATTTGTCCGGTAACGCCGATCGCTTCTATTTTCTGGTACGGAAAATTGGAAAAAATTTCTGCTAATTGTTCAAGAACGATCGTTGACCAAATAGTCGGATCAATTTCCCTCCAGCCGTCTTCGGTTGCGGTATAGTTGTATCTCTTACCAACATGAAAGCAGATGTTGAATCTTTCATCGTAGACTACTGTCTTGATTGAAGTAGTACCGATATCGATTCCAATATAGTATTCTGCGTTAACGTCTTTCATTGACTTAGCCTCGTTGTTCTTGAATTTTGTTTAGGGATAATTTCAGCGCATCATAGAACTTGTCTCCGTTCGCTTTCTCCAAGACTGAATCCACGCCACAGCCAACCAGCTCAGATTTTTGTCTAAAGTTAGAAAAGGTTGTCCACCCATATAAATACTGACAATCTGTAATTTTCCCATCAAAGTCTGCAACGATAATGACCATTACTTTTCTGAAAAAGTTGACTTTGCTTATTCCAGTTCCTAAATAACCAGTAAAATTCTGCTTCAATTCACTAAGCTTGCCGTTGACTTTTTTCCAATGAAAATAAGAAGAGATCGTTCCTAGCAACCAGACTAGAATTATCACAAATAAAATCTTTATTTCATCCATCACTCTCGCTCCTATCCTCTATAGACCAAATGAAGCAAAGTAAGCAATCACAATTGCCAATGGTCCTGTCAATAATTTCCCAATCAGAAAGGCTGGCACTCCATTTTCAATGGTTTCAGGTTTTGCTTCCATTAATGTCAGGCCAACTGGAGCAAAATCAGAACCCACCTGGCAATTCACCGCATACAACGCCGGTAAAGCATAATGTGCCGGAATCGTTCCCGAAGCAATTTGATTCCCGATTAATAGACTGATCACTGACGCGATGATTGCTCCTGGACAAATCAACGGCGAAAGGAATGGGATACTACAAAACAGACCGATCGCGATCAGACCCCAAATACTTCCAGCTAATGGGGATAATAAGTTTGCAATGACATCTGCAAAACCTGTGTAGTTAATAATACCGATTAGAACAGATACAAACAGCATGAAAGGAATGATATTTCGAATAATTGTATCAACAGTATCTCGTGCGGCTTGATAGATGACGTTGATTACATTTCCAACGGTTACCCCTACTTTGTTGATAGCATCCATCATGCCATTGCTTTTTGTTTTATTCGACTCGTACTTTTCACGTGCTTCTTTCGTGATGCTCTTCTTGACTCCTGCATTTTCCTTTTCAGTACTTGTCTGATTAATAGTTGCTTCTTCTCCTTCAGCAGCTAAAGTAATACTCGTAGGCGTTACTCCTGAAACAAAAATATCCTCCGTAATATATTTTGCTAACGGACCAGAAGGTGAACCTAATTTTACATTTACTGTCGGAATTCCTAATTTTGGATATGTTCCACAACGAGCAATTCCTGCGCAGTCAATTACTGCACAAAATGCTTCCTTGGTATCAATCGGATTAGTAAATTGGTCAATTACCGTCGCTCCAGATAATTCGGCGATACGTTCTGCTACTGGATTGATTCCGCCTGTCGTCACACTGATCACATATTTCTTTTCAGCTGTAGGCGTTACAACTAAAGGTCCGCCCCAGCCGCCATTACCATGAGAAATCTTTATCGTATTGAACATGTTATTTCCTCCCCAGTTCTCTTTTCATTCCTGCTGAATTTCTATTTTAAGAAACTTCCGCTGTTCTTCTGGCTGCGAAGCGTTTGGCTAATTGCTCAGTTACAATGCCGCGAATCAGACAAATGACAAAACCTGTTAATAAGAAACGAATGGCCAAATCACTTTGATTTCCGACTGATGCAAACCCGCCTGAGACCCCTAGCCAAACGAATAGTTCTGAGGAATTGGCATGTGGAAACAAACCAGTGATCGGGTGCAGCATTGAAACAGTTGAATCATAGAACCCTGCCTTGTATTCTTCTTCTAAAAAGGTTCCAAAGGTATAACACATTGGGTTCGTTAGAAAGAAACAAGCCAAGAAAGGAATAACGGTGTATCTCAAAAGTGTGAAACGAGTCATCTTCTTCATAAAACCAAAGACTCGATCTTCGCCGATAAATTGAATAAGAGCGTTAACAAAAAGAATCAGACAAGCAATCAACGGGATCATTCCTCCAACAAATGAAGTGAATTGATCTGCTCCCGCTTGAAACAAACCAGTAAAGTGTTCTGCGATGTTAATCAAAAAATCCATAATAAATCTTCCTTTCTCTAATTAATTGATCCTTCTTTAAAGCTAGAATGTCCTCCTTTACTTGACGGTGCCGAAAGCTATTTGTTACTATACATATATAAACGTCTATAATGGTATAGTAATAGGAACGCTTTCATTTGTCAACAGGATTTCAAAAAATAATAGGAGGAATAACAATGAAAATCTTTGAAACTACGGTAATTGCGATTGGGCAGGATGCGGAAGAATTTAAACAGGAGAACATGCTGCTATTTTTCGGCGAAGAAGCGCCGCCTGAACTTAGTGATTTTTGCTATAAAATTATGGTTACGCCAATTCAGGAAAGAATTGTTCCTGATATGGTTCTTTGCTTTAACAATGAAAGATATGCAATAACTGCTGTAGGGAAAGTTGCAGAAGAAAATCTACGGCAGCTTGGTCATATTACTGTCAATTTCGATGGTGCTGCAATAAGCGAGCTGCCAGGAACTATTCATGTTGAGCAGAAACCTCTTCCAACTATTAATGTTGGCGATCTTGTTTCTATCATAAGAACGTAATTTTCCCGAATAGATCATAGCTATCGAGAAAGAACGAATGTCATTTAGTTCCATTTCAAAGAAATTATCCCTACATATCGCATGTAAAATTGGATATAATGATATCAAGAACTTTTCGACTAAGGGTTAGGAGAATTTGATTTTATGGAAATCGATAAGAATTCATTAGTACCAATTTACGAACAAGTGATGGATTATATTAAGAAGAAAATTGAAAAAGGCGAATGGAAAAAGGGAGATAAAATTTCTACAGAAAAAGATCTCATGGAACTTTTCGATGTAAGTCGCGGTACGATCAAGAAGGCTATCTCATTACTGGTAGAAGAAAAGGTTTTAACTCAAAAGCAAGGCAAAGGTACCTTTGTCATTGACGAAAACATCAGCTTTCCTTTAGCAGAAGGTTTGATCTCTTTCTCTGAATCAATGAAAAGCCAAGGCATTGATTTTGAGACAGAATTAATCAATTTAGAAAAAAAGAAGGCAGATGAAAAAATTGCTGAGCAGCTAAAAATCAATATTGGCGACGACTATCTTTTTATTGAGCGAACACGAACGGTGCATGATGAAGTGGTCATGTTCATTCAAAATAATATTAATATCCAATTAGCGCCCAATATCGATACTGCAGATTATGCTCACGAAAGTCTTTTTAATATAGTTGAAAAATACAGTGAACATAAGGTGGCTTATAGTGAAACTTCTTTTGCGGCTGTTCCATCTACTAAGACAATTTCCGAACTACTTCATATAGAAGAAAATTCTCCATTACTTTATCAAGAACAATTGGTTCATCTAGAAGATGATTCGATTATCGAACTAGGAAGAGTCTGGCTTAAGTCAAATAAATTTTATGTTGGAAGTATTTTACAAAGATTATAAAATCAAATAGAAAAATCCTGTAAACACAGCAGCTAATGCTCATCGGTTTACAGGATTTTTAATCTGGCTCCAAGTAAAAAGAACAATCGGCAAATAATTAAAAACAAAACTGAGCCTCTGCCAAAAGCCTAGCTGTTGAAAAATGATGAATTGATTCAATTGCGGGATACGAGCCAGTCCATACATCGAAGCAATTGTTACACTTAAAACAAATAATTTTAAATAGCGCCGGCTTTCGTAAGGATTGTTCTGTTTTTTGTAAATCCAATACAAGATTAAAGGAAACAGCAAAAAGCCAGTATAACCGATCCCTGAGCCGATATTGTGCACCCAAGTCGAGAAATCCCACTGAACTTCAACAGAATCGACGCTAAACAAGCCAGTAAAAATACAATCACCAATACCATACAGCCCGATCGCTGCGGTAGCTAAACTAGCTAGTCCCTTCGAAGTTTCTTTCAAAGCTGCATAGATTGCTGGCAACGATAGCGTATAAAAACTACCAGCAACTACTGACCAAATCAAGAAAGCACTTCGAACTGGGCTATCTATATCCCCAAACAGGCTGATTACAGCAATCAACTGATTGAGCTTTGGGTAAAATATTCCTAAGACGTACGGCGTCAAAAAATCAGCGATTACCGCGATGAGTAAAAAATAGAAGCCGTATTTTTTTAAGTAGCGCAAATTTTCCATCTCCCATTTTCTAGCTAGAATTATTCTAACACTGGCATTGTGAACTAGAAAAAGGAAAACCCCTGAATCAATCCAACAAATAATGCAACATACGCTTATGGTCGTCGTAAAAAAGCTTCGTTTCTTTATAAGCAAGGGTCTCTTCTAACGGTAGTTGCTCCAGTCCGGCTTCTGAGAACTGATAAATCGTTGCAGCAGGATAGGCCATCAGAATCGGAGAATGGGTGGCGATAATCAGTTGACTTCCTGTCTCAACTAGGCGGTGAATTTCTCGCAGCAACGTATATTGACGACTCGTCGCAAGACCTGCTTCCGGCTCATCTAACAGATAAAAGCCTTCCTTACCGAAACGATTTTCAATGATCGACAACAGTCCTTCTCCATGAGAGCGGGTGTGTAGAGACTTTCCACCATAGGAGGCAAAAGCAACTTCGCCATCATCCTTCGCCATGTATTCCAATTCAGAGGCAACATTTTAATAAGTCTCCGAACGAAGGAAAAATTTTGTCTTAGGAAGATTTCCCTTTCTAACTAAACGCACTGACTCATGTAATTCAGAGTGACTCTCCACAGTTTGAAAATTAAAGTTCTGACTGCCGCCTTCCGGATTAATTCCATAGGCAACCGCAATCGCTTCTAGAATGGTGGATTTCCCCGTCCCATTGTCTCCAGATAGAAAAGTAACCGGTTGTTCAAAGCTTAGACTCCCTTTGCGAAAAATTTCTTGAACCGCAAAAACATCAAATGGATAAACGATCTTTTTAGGAAAATCAGTTAATTTAAGTTCATGAACAAACACCCATCTTCCTCCCATAAATTTGACTTATACACCTTCTCATCATACCTTAATTATTTGACAAAGAGAAAGACGATTTCTGTAAAAAAAGACAGAGGATTTCACCTCTGCCTATTAGATTCATGTTCGATCTTTTCAATTAATACTAATACTACACTTAGGCAAACTCCTTGAACAAACGATAAGAATATATCCAATTGGCTAACCTACTTTTTTCTTGCTAGAACCGGATGATAGCAACAACCCGACTAACGTTAAAACTAACAACACTTTAAACATTCATATTCACTCTCCTCTTTGCCTATTCACAAATATACGCAACAATTGATGGTTATTTTCAAATTGAACGTATTGTTTCGAAACGACAATTTATTGGATGAGCAAAGCAGAAATTCATAAAAATCGGAAAGTATTGTTTCTACTTTTCTAGCAGTACCTCTTTTAGATCATTCGTTTGGCAATAGCCATATACTTTTTCAACAGGGTGCCGCAAACAATAGATAAAGCCACAAAGATCAAACCAACGATAAAGCCAACCAACACCTGAGGAAATCCGGTCAACTGAACAAACAGTACATTGAATGGAATATGCAGGATACCAAAAAGATTCATCATGGCAACTGCTGGTAAACCAATCCCGATGATGCCGAAAGCTCCGGTTAGCACCGATAGGATTGGTAAAATAAACATCCCTGAAAAGATTACTGTGATCCCTCCGCCGATTCGTTCGAACATTGTTCTTTGTTTTTGATTCTCACCATTTACACCGTAGACATTGCTTTTATTCATTTTTTGTTCCATTTTAAAACACTCCTTTTTCTTTTTTATTGGCTTCATTTGTTGAAGTAACATTCATTATATAAATACCGAACGACGGTATGTATAACTTTTAAATAAAACTGCCTAGAAGGCAGAAATTAATTTTTTTGATTGTACATCTTGCGAAATTTCTCAAGCCGCTTGACTGCATCCTTATCAAAAATCTCAATGCCCATTTTACCCATCATTTCTTGAAAGAGGGCAAAGCGGTTGGTTACACTACTTGGATCTTCATCATGAACCAATGGAATCAGCCAGATATTTATCAGTAACAGAATCATCTCCGCCAGCTCTTTAGGATAATCGGTCTTGATCGAGCCATCCGCGATTCCTTCTTCAATGATCGGCTGAACAAAGTGCGGCACCGATTCGGTATAGATTCCCTCGATTTGCATCGCCAGCATCTGGGGATTTTTTAGAAAGTCAGGTGCCATTTGAAACATGTCATCCTGGCGGGGACTTTCTAACGCTGTCGTAAACAGCGCCTGCAGCTTTTGTAATCCGGTCATACTTGAATCTTTCTCAAGCAGTCGCAGGTGATCTAACTCGTTGTCATTATTTTGATAAAGCTTATTCATCACGCCATCGAGGATATCTTCCTTTGATTTGAAATGGTGGTAAATCGCTCCTTTTGATAAACCGCCGAGATGATTGACGATATCTTGGATTGACGTATGTTCATAGCCTTTTTCTAAAAATAGTTGCATCGAAACATCCAAAATTTTATTTACTGTTTCTTCTGGGTATTTATTCCGAGCCATCTTGGTATCTCCTATTCATACATTCGGTTGGTATGTATATAATATAATCCCATCCTAGCCGAATGTCAACACTTTAAAAAAATTTCTTTTGTTTTATTTACTTCGCAGGAATCCGGTTCGTAATTTTCCCTTTAAATGCTGATAGGTCAGGAATTGCTGACGCGCACGTTTGATGGCCTTGTAGCGCTTCGGCTGCTTCTTGTAGAATTCTTGATGGTAATTTTCCGCCGGCCAAAATGTGCGGGCTGCTTCTATTTCAACAATGATCAGTTTCTTATAAGCACCTGACTCGATCACTGTCAGTTTCTTTTTCTCAGCAATTTCACGTTGTTCTTCATTCAAGGTAAAAATAATCGGACGATATTGAACGCCTCGATCTTGAAATTGCCCAAACGCATCGGCGGGATCAATGATTTGCCAATAAAGTTCCATCAGCTCTTGATAGCTGACGATTCGTGTGTCGAAAATAATCTCGACCGCTTCGACATGACCAGTGTAGCCACCGCTGACTTGGTCATAGCTGGGATGCTCTGTCGTTCCTCCAGTATACCCGGATAATACTGAGACGATGCCCGGATGTGTCTCGAAAGGCTCCACCATACACCAGAAACAGCCCCCCGCAAAAATCGCTCGTTCTTGAAAAGCTGGATCATCAATCTCATGCTTTTCCGCTTTTAGTTCACTGGATTCGTCACCTGTAAGCTCCTGATAAAAATCCGTCACGTCCGGAGTTAGATTATTCCGAAGAGCTAACGGGCGCAAATCGGCTTCCAACTTTGCAACCTGATCTTTGAAGCTTACGTCAGCTTCTAAACCATCTTTGGCTGTCGTTAACAAATACCGTTCCCATTCGCGCGTATTGGGATTTAAGATCAGATTATAGATTTTTTCTAGAACTTCTTCTTGGGTTAATCGCATGATGCTCACCTCTATCTCGTTACTTTAGTGCCTGAAATTTACCACAAAAAAGCAGAATAATCGAATAGTTGGATTGGATAACCCACCTTCTGGCACTCGTTTCTTCTGAACCAAAGTAAAACTACAGGATCACGGAATCGGATTGCAATCTGTCCGTTCCATCGTCGAAAGCTACAATGGGAACTTGGATATCAACTATGATGAGGAACGATTCTCTCTGGTAGTGCTGATCAGCGACATATAAAAAAGCGAAGTGACCTAGCTGGCTAGGTATCACTTCGCTTTAATACTGCTTATAGTAATTCTTTTCTCAATGTTGCATCATCAATCGGTGACAAGTATTTCGGTGCAATGTCTAATACCGTAAAGGCGCCGAATTGTTTTTCTCTTGCCAAGCGAGCGCATGCTCTGGCATATGCGACCAGTACGCTGGCAGTAAATTCAGGATTGCTTTCTAATTGCAGATTGTACTCAATCACTTGTTTCGTTTCTTTATGAGTTGTACCTGTACGCAGCACCGTACCGCCGTGAGGCATCGCATGATGATCACGTTTCAATTCTTCGGCTGAAATAAAATGAACGATCGTATCATATTCATCGAAATAATTGGGCATCGTAACGATCTCTTTCTTGATCGCCTCAGCGTCTGCTCCTGCCTCTAAAACAACAAAGCATTCTCGTAAATGTTTGTCACGAGTCGTCAATTCCATTTTCTCGCCAGCTTTTAGCTTCTCGATCACTTCGCTTTTAGGAATCGTGTATTGGATCGCATCCGCAACCCCTGCAATTCTTCTTAAAGCATCTGAATGTCCTTGACTCACACCTTTGCCCCAAAAAGTATAGGTCTCTCCTTCTGGTAAAATACTTTGCGCGTATAACCGATTCAAGCTAAACAAGCCGGGGTCCCAACCGGTGGAAATAATCGAAACAGTTTGATGTTCCTTCGCTTCCTTATCGACATTCGTAAAGTGCTCAGGAATCTTCGCGTGGGTATCAAAACTATCGATCGTATTAAAGTTTTTCGTGATCGCCGGTGTTTGGACAGGTAGATCCGTTGCTGATCCACCACACAAAATGCACACATCAATGGTTCCCTTCTGTGCGTCTAACTCATCTAGTCCAAAGGCTGGTGCGCCATCTGTCTGAACGGTTTCGGGATTTCTTCTTGTAAAAACACCAACTAATTCCATATCCGCATTTTGCTTTAATGCCCGTTCCACTCCGCGCCCTAAATTTCCATATCCAACAATTGCTACTTTGATCATTCGTTGTCCCCCTCAATGTATTTATTAGAATTATACTATAAATCAAGCAGCAACATTAGAAAAAATCTCATAACAAACAGGACGAGCTGATCCAAAGTTCTAAAAGACTTTTAGATCAGCTCATTTTCACGAATATACATCGATTCATAAACAACATCTGCGAAAATAAACCGAAAACTCACAAAAATTTGAAAAGGAAATTTTTGGATTTTTCTTTTTTCTTGACGCTGAACTCTGATGATTCGGTCGTTAAGCTTAGGATGTTTCTCCTACAGTAAATGATTTTCCTTCAACACATCGCCAATATAGGTATGCTCCACTTTCTTCACAAAATGCTCCAACACTTTTTTCTCAATAAATGGCAGATCCATTTCCGAAAGCTTCTTACGATCACTTAAATAATAGACTGAATTAGCTAACGTCCGAAGATCATAGGCCGAGGCAAATACTTCTGGCACGCCCCGTTCGATGTCTAAGAATGTGTAAACAGCTTCCATCGCTGTTCGAACTGAATACTCTGTCGTAAAGACAGTATCACGTTCGGTTTCAGCAAAGTTGCCGATGAAGGCAAGGTTCTCTGAGCCATTTGGAATGACTAATGGACGATCACCAGGTTCTCGCAACATAAAATACGAGGTGATAAACGGCATATAAACTGGTGTTACCACGCATGATTCTTCAGAGAATTTCTTGATGTCTTCTTCTGGAACCCCTAAATGATACATCAGTTCTTGAACGATCTCTTGCCCGCTGCATTGTTCGATCGGTTTTTTGATGTAATTTCCAGGCGTATTAGATAATAAACCATAGACCCAAGTCACCGTTTGTTGATCACTTTGCTCTTTGAAATGTGGTTGACGGTGTGTCGCAAAGCTCATCAGCCAATTCGAATCCTTGATGGTGATGATTCCGCCTGTTACCACTTTCCCAGTTCGCAATTTACGTTGAGTCAAGCGTGAAATATACGGTTCAATATCAAAGTTTTCCCAAGTCACTGTGGCAGAAACAAACCAGCTTTCATCTGGCAGGTTGTCACAAAAAACTTCAGGGTGACCAAATTCATTCGATTGTTTTGCCAAGTTTTTCCAAAGATTCCAGCTGCCGCCTAATTCATGAGTAATCGGTGCTGGGGTATGATGATTGCCTTCTGTAGAGCTCTCCGTGATTGATCCGTTCGTAACGAAAACCAAATCATTTTCTGTTAAGTCGATCTCTTCAGCTTTATCTGAACGTGTCAACAGAATCTTTTTCGCTACTTTTTTATCAGGAGTAGCTTCGACTTCAATATTATTGATTTTCGTTTCATATTGGAAATCTACTCCATGGTCATTTAAGAAGGCCAATAATGGTTTCACTAACGATTCATATTGATTGTAGCGAGTAAATTTCAATGCTGTAAAATCTGGCAAGCCCTTGATATGGTGAATGAAACGCATCACGTAGCGGCGCATTTCAATCGCTGAATGCCATTTTTCAAAGGCAAACATTGAACACCAGTACAACCAGAAGTTCGATGCAAAAAATTCTTCTCCAAAAACGTCTTCGATTTTCTTACCAATCAGTTGATCTTCTGAAGTCATGAAAAGCTCAACCAATTCTTTTTGTGCTTTTTTCGACAATGTAAAATCACCATCATCCTCTGCACGTTCTCCACGATTGTAGATGATCCGGCAATTTGATGAATTCGGATCATCATGATCCAACCAATAGAACTCATCTAAAACCGAAGCATTCTCTACTTCCAATGAAGGCACTGAGCGGAATAAATCCCACAAGCATTCAAAGTGATTTTCCATTTCTCGTCCGCCACGAGTTACAAAGCCGTCATGAGGAATAAATTTTCCATCTAATGAACCGCCAGACAAGGAAAGCTCTTCAAAAATATGGATGTGTTCGCCTTTCATTTGTCCATCCCGAATTAAAAAAACAGCTGCAGCTAAGCCTGCCAGACCTGCTCCGACGATATAGGCACTCTTGTCGTCCACGCCTGCCGGTTTTCTTGGTCTAGCAAATGCTTCATAATTCCCATTCGTATATCTCATGATGTTTCCCCCTTCAATTTGATAAACTCAGCTTACCAATAGCCAAAAATAATTGAAAACGAGACGCTTCCTTGTATTCATAAAGTTAGACTATTTGGCTGATTTGTCTAAAAAAAAGAAACGTCAGACTCCTTCTCCGACATTTCACGCTTCACTTAATCTCGTTTAATTAATTTGGACACGCCAAATAAGCCACGTGACTCATATTTGTCCGTCGCTCATAAAAGCAATTGAAAGCTTTCTTTTATTGGGGCTCGCCAAATAAACATTCTTGTCTAAACAAGATTGCTATTTCCTTTTGTTCCTTTTCCGGTTCTTACTCCGCCCCAGCGCATTATTTATTTTGTTCTTCATCTTTTTACTATTTCCGTTGGTCTGAATTTGTTCTTCATTTTTGCTGACACGTTTATAGGACATATCTGGTTGCTGCAGCAGTTCATTGGCTTTTTTCGTGGCTGCTTTTTTCTTCGCCTCGACACTCGGTGATGGGCTGTTGGTATTTTTCGGCGGATTGGCAGGACTGGATTGTTTTTCCTTTGTGGCCGTACTGTTACTTGCGGGCTTATTCGACTCTTTTTCAGACCCTGCAGATGCTGGAGCTGCAAATGACCGCGTTTTTGCAGCAGCTACCATTTTTTTCGGAGCTTTTTCTGATTGTTGAGCGTCTTGTTGAGCAGCGATGGTTTCCGGTTCCTTCGCTGTTGGTTTGGTTTTTTGACGGGAATTATGAGATGTCGCAATGATTTTTCCCGGTGTTTGATAACTCACATAGGTTTCGTATTTCCGCACATCAGCTGTGTCAAAAATACTCAAGGTCGTCAATATATTCAACACTTGAATCGTTTGCGCTTCATTAAAAGTGGAGTCGGTATCACGAATCGTCAACTTGTGTTTTTTCCCAATAGTATCTTCAAAAACGGCTTCTACACGATAAACAAGACCCTCAATCCGATTATCGAGTGTCCCAGTTTGTTCTAAATAGCCTTTATTTACACGCGCCTCTTCCGTTTGCGCAAGGTAGGTTGTATGATTGCCAAATAGGCGATTTACTATTGTTTGCCACTCATCTGCGGTGAAATAGTCTTCAAAATAGGGCAAATATCGGCGCATGACAGCAGTGGGTTCAACTGTAAAATAAACCTCTTGAATCAAGTCTTGGATCAGCTCCGCAAAGCTTCCCATGCAGAAAAAGCTCCGCACAAGGATCGCGACTCCGTACTCAATCAAAGAATCAACGTCCTGCGTTTGAGCATAATACGCACGCACACGTTTCTCCAAATTCTCAGCTTTCATTAGAAATAACTGTCTCTCAGCTAGTTTTGCCACATTCATTGTCTACCCCTCCAACTTTATAGCGCTTTCATTATTCAACAACCATATAATATAACAACGAAAAGCGTGTTGTAAATAGGAAAGCGAAATACCTTTAATTTTAATTTTGACTAAAAAATTTGAATTCATAGCAACATTTTCAGTAACAAAGTTCTAAAAAACAAAACATTTAAATTATCTAAATAACAAAAAAGAGAACTCGCCCTCACGAATCCTCCTTTTCAAAATTATGCCCCTTGTTCTGTCATGATAACAGGACCTTCTTTAGTAATCGCGATGGAATGCTCATATTGTGCGCAAAAACTACCATCTAACGTACGGGCAGTCCAGCCATTGCCATCAATGCCCGCTTCCCAGGTTCCGGTAGTAATCATCGGCTCGATTGTAATGGTCATTCCTTCCTTAAGGCGTGTGCCCTTTCCAGCTGTACCAAAATGCGGAAAGAAAGGTTCTTCGTGAATCGTTGGGCCAATGCCATGAGCTAGAAAATCTTGTACCACGCCATAACCTTTCCCTTCTGCATAAGTTTGAATGGCATGACCGATATCTCCCACTCGATTTCCCACTTGTGCCTGAGCGATTCCAATCATCAACGCTTCTTTCGTCACATCCATTAACGCTTGATGCTCTGGTGCAATCTCACCGACTGCGTAGGTCCAGCAGCTATCTGAGATGGCACCATGATAATCCACACAAAAATCCACCTTCAGGACATCGCCCGATTTCAGCCGATAACTCGATGGAAACCCATGACAAATTTCATCATTCACACTGGTACATGTAGCAAATTCATAGCCTTCAAAACCAATTTGGGCAGCTGTCGCTCCGGCCGCCTCGATTTTTTCTTGAACAAATTGATCAATTTCTTTTGTGGTGATCCCTGGTTTGATGATCTCCCGTAATTGCTTATGAATCGCTGCTAAAATCGCGCCCGATTCTTTCATCTGGTCGATTTCTCGTTTTGATTTTAATGTGACCATTTATTTCATTGCCCCTTATTCATTATTAATGGTTACTTTTTTAACAACTAAAACATACAGCATGTTATACCACGAAAGGCTTTTAAAAGAAAGCTTAGAGACTTTATGACTTGTTAAGCATTGGTCGCGCTTAACTTGAGCTTAAAATTTTTCAGCGGTCCGCTTTGCCAAATCTCGTCATTTTTTAAATACATCTGTCCGTATTGAATGATCCAGCCATGTAGATTTTGTGCTTTTAGTGTGTCCATTACGTCGGGCCAAATAATCTTTCTCTTCAATTGTTTATAGCCCGTAGAGATAAAACCGAATTTTTCAAACATCCGCTGTGCGTATTTATCCGCGATAAACGTCGACTGATCAAAGACATACACCAATAAAGCATCAGCTGTTTCATCACCGATTCCCTTGATTGCCAACAATTCCTTGCGTAGCACAGAAAAATCTTTCTCTGCAACCATTGATAAGTCAAATTGATACCCTTCTAACCAAGTCAATAACCCGATGATCGTATTTGATTTCCCTTTATAAAAGCCACTTGGCCGAATCAAATCCTGTAGCTGGATTTTTTCTAAAGCCAAAACTTTTTCTGGCAAAAATTGAGTCGTGTGATATAAATTTTCCAGTGCATAGTCTACATTTTTCCAATTAGTGTTCTGAACCAAGACTGCACCTAATAGGATTTCCCATTTATTATCCGTGTCCCACCAGCGTTTATGCGTCATGACTTGACTAAATGCTTCATACAATTCTTCAATATTCGTGATCATTGTTCTTCCTCACCAACAATTATTTGATTTGCTGTCCATTATATTAGAAAGCATCCAAATATGCTTGTAAAGTATCCGCCAGTTTACCAACATGCAGACCATCAACAAAGAAATGATGTACTTGAACAGAGAATGGCAACAACATGCGACCGTCACGCTGGAAATATTTTCCCCAATCGAATAACGGCGTAGCATTATCCTTTTTACCAGCATTGGTGTGTGAAATATGGGTATAGCTCACCCACGGCATCGGCGAAAATTGATAGACATCATTGCCTAAAGGACCGGTGAAATACGCCTGCTGTTCTTCTGCCGTTTTAGCAGCTAAGACGATGTACTCTTCAAGGTTTTCTGTTAATGGCACATTCACGACTTTGAACAATTCGGTGTCTTGATTAAGGTAAGTAAAAGCGGTGTCGATTCGATCATAAAGAACCACATCTCCATCCAAGAAACGATAGCGAAATTCTTCAATTTGATTGGCACAAACTGAAACACTATAGACCAGCGCAAAAGTGAAGGAATATTTTTTCTCACGAATCTTGTTTAGAAAGTTGGTGATATCCAGCTCAAAGGTCACGCAAAAAGTCGGTTCCACACTATTTCTAAATACCTGACAATGCATCGCTCGTTTCCAAGTCTTTTCATCTATCCGTACAAACTGATTTCCCATCTTGACACCTTCCTCATATGTTTTCTAGTATCTATAAAATACAATGAAACGAAGGACAAAACAAATCCGGCTAGCAGCTTAGCTAACCGGACTTATTCAAAAATTATTTTTTACGTTTGAAGTAGATTACGCCACCTGCAACTAACACTATGATAATACCAGCGATTATCAAAATAGTTGATCTTTGTTCGCCTGTTTTAGGCAGGTACGTATGGTTGCGTCGGACATAGCTAGTAGAAGTAGATACTGTATTGCCAGCTTTTCCGCTCGCCTTCACATTTTCTTTTCTGACTGTAACCAACTGCTTCTTCGCTTCGGTTAATTGGAAGGTCACTGGTTTGGTATTCAATATATACCCCTTAGGCGCCTCGGTTTCCGCTAGTTGGTATTTCCCAGGTTTCAAGTCTGTCACAGTAAGGTTTCCTGTTTCATCGGTCTTCAATTTATCCTTTAAGACCTTCCCTTGCTGATCCTGTAAAGCAAATGTCGCATCTGCCAATCCTTCGCCTGTTTTGCTGTCAATTTTTCTCAACACAACGGTACAAGTCAGACCCTTATTCGTTTTCTTTACTCGAACAGGACTTGTTTGTTTTTCTTTAATCGTAAATGGCACTGGTTTTGAATCCAATTTATAACCAGCAGGTGCTTTGGTTTCAACCAACTGGTAATCACCGGGATCTAAGCCTTTTACCGCTAAACGGCCGTTACCATCCGTGATCATTTTTTCATCAGTCTCAATTGTTTTTCCTGCTTGTGTTTGTAAAATGAATTCTGCGCCAGCTAAAGGCTGGTTGGTGGCACCATCAACTTTTTCTAAAATGACACCACTAATCGCTTTGTTGGTCTTTGTTAGCTCGATTGTGTCGCTTTGATCTTTGATCGTAAATTTCACCGGCGTCGCATCTTTTTCATAGCCTGTTGGGGCTTCGGTTTCCACCAATTGATAGGTTCCCGGAGCCATCGTCCCAAGTTTAAACTTAAGCTTGCCAGATATGTCTGTCACTAACTCAACATCTGTTTTTATTGCTTTTCCTTTGCTGTCCTGCAATTCAAAGACCGCATCAGGTAAAGCTTTTCCTGTTTTCGCATCTGTTTTAGTCAATGTGACTGTACCTGGCTCCGCTGGTGATTTTGTATTGGTTTTTTCAACTTCAGCAGCTTTAGCTTGAGCTTTTGTAATAGTGAACTCAATTGGTGTTGCATCTTTTTCATAACCAGTCGGTGCTTGTGTTTCGACAAATTGATAATCACCGGGTGCTAAATCTTTTACTTCTAAAATTCCGTACCCATCGGTAGCCAAGTTGTCTTTTACAATCTCTCCATCACTATCCTGTAATTGGAAAATCGCACCTTTCAATGTTTCCTCCGATTGATCATCGATTTTGGTCAATCGTACTGCTCCTGGTGCTAACGTATTGGTTTTCTTAAGATTGACGACTTGCCCTTGGCGTTCAGTGATTGAGAACTTAACGGGAGTATCATCTTTTTGATAGCCTGCTGGTGCTGCCGTTTCCACAAATTGATAGTCACCTTTCGGCAGACCAGTCACCTTAAACTGTCCATTTGCGTCTGTTTCATGATCTTCACTGACTAACTCACCATCAGCCTTTTCAAGTTTGAATTTCGCTCCAGCTAAAGGCTCATCTGTTTGACTATCTGTTTTAGTAAGTTCGATACTGTTTGGAATGGTTTCTTTATTGACAACTTTTATCATGTCCATCTCTTCGACTAAAGTGATTGCTTTGCCGGTTTCATAATCAGGATTGATTTCATACCCATTTGGTGCCTTGCTTTCCTTCAATAGGTAGTTGCCTAACGGTAATCCCGTAAAGGTTACCTCACCAGTATCGTCGGTATCGGCTTTAAGGCCTGTTTCTGTTCCGTCTTCTTTAAGGATTTCAAAGGTTGCACCTGCCAAAGGCTCGTCCTTCTCATTTACCTTCAAGACGGATAGATCGGCGGTCTTCACTACCCCGGTTCCGCTGCCGCTAGTAAAGCTTAAATTCACGGATGTATTCGCTTGTCGGTAGGAAGTGCTCAACGCACCATAGCTAGTAGAACTTACCTGCGAAAGGTTCCTGACTCCCCCTGGGAATTCACTGACCGTATTGTATTTCACTTGAATATTACTCTCGGCTTTGTAATCAGAAAAAGTAATTTTGAATGTATTCCCTGTAATCGTCAAGCTATAATGATCTGTACTGATTTTCTCATTAGTAGCTGTATCGGTAACCACAAAAGACGTTGGATCATAGGCCGCGTTAGTTGTTCCTGGTGTCAAGGTATCTGTAATCACAGGATCTTGAACGGGCAGATCTGCTGAAATATTTCTCGTGGTAACGGTCCAATTCGCTACGTTTTCTTTTGATGGATCTTTTGCTACAGATTTTAGCAGCGCATATTCATAATTGTATGCATACAGACTGGCTTTATATTCGGCTGGCGCCTTCGCGTCATAGGTGACTTTCGCCACATTATCCAAACGACTATAAACATACCAATCTCGCTTGATCCGTGTCCGGTACTTCACATATACACGCTTAGCACCCAAATTGCCAAACTCCAAATTAATTTGATTATTCTCAGTATCAATCTTCGTTGGATAAACATCTGAACCTTCTTGAACCAAGTTATAATCATTTGTTAAATAGCGTGACATATTATCAATCATTGACTGGCTTGTGACCTCTTCAAAACGCAGAGATCCTGGAACCAGCTCTGTGCCAGCAGGCAAGCTGTCTTCCATTTTCGTTAAATTGAATTTTGCCCCAGTGGAATTTAGAAAGACCAGCCAATTTTGATACAAATAGTTCCCCGTCGTACTAGCATTTTGAGCTAATTTTGCTCCGCCTGTGTAATAAGGATCGACAAAGGTTCCTTTGGCCTCATACTCGATGACTCCTGGAGTATTGCCATAATTTAGCGTTGCCTTGTTTTTAATTTCTGTTCTCTGATCGGAGGTTTCGATCTTAGTTTTGATTGTAATGACCAGTGTATCCTTTAAATCATTGTATTCACCAAGGAAGTCGATTCGCACACCGCCGTTAAAATCATCTGGTGCGCCATTGACATTCGGCTGTGCCCCGACTGGCGAACCATTCTCATCAAATCGAGTTATTTTGTAGTCAACATTTTCCACTAACGGAACAGATTCGGTGTCAGAAATCTTTTTATTGATCGTCAGTCCAGTATAATCCTTGACCGCGCCAATAAAGTAATCATGAACGACAGGGTTTTTCATCGTATATTTCTCAGCGTTGACGGTGATATTCCACTCCATCGTCCGATTGAAAATATCGATCGTTCCCGCTTCTTTTGATAAAAGATTCGGAATAAGACTCACTTGTGCTTCCTTCGTGACCGTTCCATTAGTCACCTTATTTTTAATAATCCGTTCAGTCGGATCAGTAATTTTGGTGGAGTATTTGATTACATATGCCTGAGTCGTATTACTCTTAGGCGTAAAGGCTAACGAGCCTGAGTTATCAGTCGAAACTGTAAAATCACCGGCGCCGTCACCTTGGGAAACCACCTCATAGTTGTTGCCGCTAGTATAATTAAAGCCAACCTTTTCAATACTGATTGAACCAGCAACGAACTCTACACCTTGATCAGTTAAATCTGTAAGCAGCTGTGAAGCACTTGTTAGATGCTGCTCGTTAAAATTATACTTAATCTCCCAATCGATGGCGCCAGTTTCTTGATTGATTTTCCCTTTCGCTTCCAAAGGTTGCAAAGTCACAAACGTTTTAGACGTAGAGGAAGAATTTAATTGGCTGCCATTCTCGTAAGTATATGAATACGCATAGAAGTAGTTGTACTCATTACCTGTAACAGATTCATCCACGTAATTCTTTCCATCAATCCCAGAAACAACTGATTCAGCAATTATCGCCTTTTTCCCAATGGAATTTTTCAATTGAATTTCTGCTGTCGCGCGAGTCGTCCCGGCATTCTTATAGACGATTTCATAATCAATGTCCTTGGTCAATAAGGTTTTACTGCCGACCAAGGTACCATTAAAGTCAACATCACTAGCATATACTTTGACGGAATCAAAACTAATTTTACTGTTATTGTTGTACGCTTCGATTCGATACATCCGGTCAGTGTTGTCTGTTCGATCCAAGTTGAATACTGACGTTAAATCAGCTTTCTTAGGATTCAACGTATCCATTGTCAATGCCATACTATTTTTTCCTGGATCAACACTTGAAGTCATTTCTATTGAAAAGCTTGTTGGTGTCGGCGCGGTATCAAAAACGATTTTTTGATTTTCCTCATCAATACCTGTTACTTTCTCAAGTGAGGTTACCAATGTTAAATCATAAACTTCTGAAGATACGTTATCTTCTAAGAAAGTAATTGTTAATTCTTTAGTAGCTGCGTTTATCGACCATTCGGCTGAAGTCATTGGACTAAAGCTGCCGGATAGATCTTTAGCAATCGCTACCTGTGCAGGAAGCTGTGTTGTGAAGGTATCTCCTGTTTGATAATTCTTGTTTGTAAAAGAGAATTGTAACGCCAGCTTTATCCCAGTCATATTCGGTAGGGTATCATTCGGCTGAACTTCATCTCCATTAATTTTGTACATTTTTACTGAACTGAAAATATTATCAGTAATTGCTGCACGAGCTTGTTTCTTTGGCTGCTCTTTACTTTCTGATTCTACTGTTGCTTTACTCGCTTCAACTGAATCTGTCGAACTGCTTTTTTCAGCCGTTTTATCCTCATTAATTGATGAAGACGATGGTGCTGACGTTGCAGCGGATGGCTTTGTTGAAGAGGCTACCGTCTCCTTTTGCTCTGTTGAATTCGTCGTTGATTCAGTGGTGCCTTGCGCATAAGCAAAAGCAGGACTTAGGGTTTGTAAAACTAACAGTATAATCAACCCAAATACAACTAATTTGTTTCTCATAACCACTAACACCTTTCATGATTTTTTAATAGCTGTAAGCGTTAATAGTGACTACTATAATTTACTTACGATTTATTTCATTATAGAAATAAGTCGAAAATAATCGCTATCAGTTAATAAATTATAAAACACCCTAAATATAAATACAATACTCGAAGAGATTTTTAATTTGTAAATTTAAATTATTTAATCTATCTTAAAATTAAACTATTTCTATTTTAGTTATTTACAAAATAAAAAATGCTGGTATCAGACCAACATCTTCTCTTACTTTAAAAATACTCGGTCAAAAAGACTCTTTGGGTCTAGCTGCCCTGCCCTTTAATTTTCACTTTTTTTACCAGTATGAACATGACAATTTCTTTCTTGTTCATTCGTATGTTTGTCACTTTTTTTAAATATTAATGACTATCCCAAAAAGTGTTCATGTTTATAGTTGCTTCAAAGGCTATTTTCTTCAGATTTAATAACCAATCTTCGTAATATCAATGATTCCTAACTTAATCAATCAAAACCCTCGAATGAAATCACACCCGCTAGAATTCGCGATTCTCAGATACACGTCAATTGCAGAAGCTCTGCCATCAAAATTTTTTAATTACATGAAATACTGCTTTTTCTCGTGTTAAATATGCTTTTATTCTTCTTAAATCAAGCAAAAACGACGTCAACTAAAAACAAAGTTTCCCTTGTTTTTAGTTGACGTCGTTGATTCACTTATATTGAGTTCACAATCAAACCAATCGCGGCTAAAATCGCACCGCCCACAATTTGAATAACTAATACCTTTGTCGGGGTATATTTTTTATGCTTCAATAAATAATAGGTCAACAAAGTCACACCCAACGGCAAGATGCCTTTGACCAATGCATCTAGCACATCGGTTTGAATCGACAGATTTTCTTTCCCGCTCAAATGTATACTTAATGGGGTGGCGATTTTAACAAAATTGGCTGCCAGCGAACCGATCACGATCGCCCCCAATGTTTGCGAGAAGGTCATGATATAGGAAAGGCGTCCGCCTGCCATCATCTTCTGGATGCCTTCTTTTCCTTGCTCATAGCCTTGAATCCATAAGAAGTAGGCAATGACAGTCATAATGATCCAATGGAGGGCAAAGAATAGGACAGGTCCCATAAAAATATTTCCCTTCGCACCAAATGGCAGCGTAAAGGAGAGCAGAATTGGTATCAAGGTTCCTTGCCATAAGGTATCGCCAATCCCCGCTAAGGGACCCATTAATCCTGTTTTCAATCCATTGATCGTTTGATCATTAATGTCTGCTCCCAATGCTCGTTCTTCTTCCATCGCAATCGTCATGGCTAAAATCGGACCGCCAAAAGATGGCTCGGTATTAAAAAACTGCATGTGACGCTCTAGTGCTGATTTCATTTCGTCTTCATCTTTGCCATACAGCTTTTTCAAAATCGGACTAAAGGCATGAACAACTCCAGTTGCCTGTAACCGCTCATAGTTGTAATTTGCATGCGAGAAAAATGTCCAACGCCAAAAGGCTTTAACTACATCTTTTTTTGTTAATAGCTTTTCTTTAGCTTCTACTGCTGTCTGCTCCATTATGTCAGCCCTCCATTTTTATCTTTCAAATACAACTCCGTAAAGACATAGCCGATGATTCCTGCAAAAACAGCGATCGGTACAGAAGGCAGTCCGGAGTAGATTGCTAGCATAAAGCCGAAAGTGAAAAATAATAAAGTTCCTTTACCATTCATCGCACGCAGGTTCATGGCAATCCCCAGAGCTGGCAGTATACCGCCAATCGCTGAAAGAACATCTAGCGGGCGTCCGCTTAAAGCATCCACGATCCCCTCAACTGCATCTGCTCCTAAATAAGCGGCTAAGGCAACCGGCACGACAGTAATCAAAAGTAAAAATAATTGCGGTGGTACAATATGCAGCCAATTAATGCGGTCAATTTTTCCTTCTTCTGCAGCCTTATCTGCCATATGCACAAAAGTAATATCAACGGTCATATGAGCGACCCAAATCAAGGTCCCCAGCAGTCCGATCGGTACAGCCAAGGTCACAGCAACAGCCGGTTCAACCTTAGCCGCCATCGCTAAAGCGGTTCCAAGAGTCCCCGCAAGCGCTGGGTCCATCGCCACCGTTCCGCCAGCTGAAATAAAAGCTAAATATGGCAGGTTGATAGCCGCTCCGATGATACACCCCTGAACCGGATCACCTAAAATCAATCCGACTACAGTTCCATTGACCAGCGGACGCATCCAGCCATGCGTTCCCACTAATGAAAGCCACGGCGTGCCATTGATTCCAAGATAATAAACGACCCCGATTAAAATTGCTTGGATTAGACTAATTTTCATTTCTCCACTTCCTTCACCATTTTTTTATAGCAATCCTTCAATTGCTTGTGAACCCTGATCTGGAATCACATGGATTTTCATTTTGACATTTTGGGCGACGATCTTTCTAAAGGTCTCCTTTTCTTCCTCCGAAGCCGAAATATTTTTATGGAAGGTTTTACGATCTTTCCGTGCTCCCATCCCACCGATAATAATTTCATCGAAGGTCACGCCCTTTTCAATCAGCTGCCAATACGTTTGAGGCTCCTTCGCCAACACAATGATCTTGTGTCCGTCAGGAATATTCGCCAAAAGTTTCGCTCCATCTGCCACTCCCAAAATCGATAATTTAATCCCATTCGGCACCGCCATCGACATGATCGATTTGGTAAACTCATCTCCTGCTGTCGCGTCATCCACAATGACAATATGATTTCCTCCAGTAAACTGCAGCCAGGCCGTCATTACTTGTCCGTGAATCAAGCGATCATCGATTCGTGCTAATACGATTTCACCCATTTGTACTCCACTCCATTTCTATTATTTATCCGTACGTATTTTTTCCAGCTTTGCCATTTCTTCCAAAAACTCTTTGATTCCGTCTTTTCCCGCGATCATTGCGGCTTGATACATTGTTTCTAAATCCGCTCCAATCATTCGCTGATTAAAGGCTTCGACAATCATGGGAAGATTCACCCCTGAAATTAATCGATAGTGATGCCCCTTCAATTTGTTGAAGGACATAGCTGCTTGGTTATAGGGACTTGCAGAAAATAAATCGACGAAAACCAATACCCCATCACCTGTGTCCAGTTCGCAAATAGCCGTTTGAATCTTCTCTCCGAATTCGCCAATGTCATCCCCATGTTTTAATCCAAGCGTTTGATAATCTTCCTGCTCCCCCATGATAAGGCTCAAGCTGTCCATCAGACCTGTCGCCATCTCGCCATGCGTTACAATTGCTATTCCTATCATATTCTCACCTCATTCATTTAGCCCGTCGCACTTACCAATTGAAATGCATAACTGTTTTATTCCAGCCTGGATTTTCGACAAATTGCTCCATCACTCTTCTAAAATCTTCTCCTGTTGAAATCTCAACAATTTTCTCCGGCAATATTTTACTCAACGCACGTCGATAGTCTGGATTTTTCATGCCTTCAACAACTGCTTCAAAGTCCGCCGTTGACGATCGACTACTGCCATGAGCGGTAATCCCTTTTTCCAAAATGTCTCGTGTATCAATTGGGACCAGCTCTTCAGTCACACCCATAAAAATGATATCCGCCAACGAATCTGCAATATCAATTGCTTGATTCAAAGCACTTTGACTAAATTTTCCGCCTGTGCATTCGATCAGTACATCAAACTTTTCTTTAGAATGCTTAAAATCATAAGACAGTACATTCTCTCTTCGAGCAAAATCGAAATGCGCCAACTTATCATCCGCTGCACCAAAGACAACAAAGCGTTCAGTAGTCACGCCGTACAGATATTTCAGCATAACAGCGGTGAAGTATCCCACAGGTCCATCACCAAAAAGGGCTACACGAGTATCTGTCTTTTTCAGCTTCTCCTGCACGTGGCTAAGAGCATGATGAGAAACAGACGAAAGCTCCGCTAAAACCGCGATTTCATTGGGAATTTCATCAGGGATACGCACCAGACATTCTTCTGGATGAACCAAGCAGCTTTGGGCCATACCATCATAGCCGCTTCCTAAAAAGGCATTTCCCTTTGAGTAATTCACAGGAATATCGGGCTTCTGATCAATCTCAGGATGCAAGATTTGTCCCGGTATATTGGGAACAACGACTACTCGATCCCCTTTTGAAAATTTTTCTGAACGGCTTTCCTTGACCACTGCGATCCCTTCATGCAGCAAAGCCATCGGCAACTTTTTAGCTAAAGCCTCAGGTCTTCGCAACCCTGCAAAATATCTTAAATCCGCATGGCAAATACTCGCATAGGTCGGCTCAACAGCCACCCAATTTTCAGGAAGACTTCTCGTCTTGTTCACCTCCTCAATCACACCAGGTTCCACCAAACTAAAAACTTTTGATTCAAGCATTTGTTTCATTCTTCCTCTCCTATCACTCGTTTATGAGCGCTCGTATAAACTCTTTATTGCTCGTTTACGAGTATAGCATCAGAATACAGCTCTGTAAACGCTTTATTTTAAAAATATCAGAGCGCTATTAGTAAAACAGCTACAAATGAATCATTTGATTGGATATAAAAAAACAAAAAAATTGATTTTAAATTGTGAGGTCTTAAATCTATTTAGTTGCAGTCTCACTCGAATACGCTCGTTGATGCGCGCTTTTCATCTGTATGTATTGACACCTTCTATTATTTTCCCTAGACTGAGAAGTGAGAAAGTCTTTCAACGGTGGGGATTTTCACTGGGAAAGCGAGAGGATGAAGAAACATGCTAACAGGAGAGCGGAGAATAAAGCTGCTAGAAGCTATTGAAAATAAACAATTTATTTCTGTTGCCCAATTGTCAGAGATTTTTCAGGTTCATGAAACAACGATTCGGCGAGATTTAGATGAATTGGAGTCACAGGGACTTGTTGTTAGAATCCATGGCGGAGTGGTTCCTGCAAGTATCAAACAGGATGAGCCAGATTTTGAAGATCGGGCAACTGAAAATATGCTGGAAAAAACAAAAATCGGAAAATATGCGACAAATTATATAAAAAGCGGCGAAGCGATTATTTTAGATTCTGGTACCACCACCCTGCAAATCGCAAAAACCCTCAATGAAATGCCGCAGTTGCAAGACATTACGATTATCACCAATGATGTCAATATCGCTTCTGTTTTACGGTCCAATCGAGGAATCACCACCATCGTCACTGGAGGGACACTTTTCCACGACAGCTATATGCTCAACGGACAAATTGCTAATGAATCCCTGCAGCAATTAAGTGTCGATAAGGCCTTTATTGCTACGCCTGCACTTAATGTTGAAAAGGGCTTAACCCATTTCAATGAATTATTGATCGCCACCAAAAAAAATATGATTGACGCTGCTGCAAAAAAAATTGTCGTTACCGATCACACAAAAATCGGCCGACGAGCGCTGTATACGTTTCTTCCGATTGATCAAATCGACTTACTCATTACAGATAATCAGACAGATAAGAAACTAATTGATGAAATGTATAAAAACGGAATAATCCATATCGAAAGTATTTAGCTTCCTTACAAAAATTGGCGTCTATAACAAAAAAAGCAAAGAATTGAGGAGTATATTTTCCTCATTCTTTGCTTTTTCTACTCATCAAGCTGTTAGTATCCAATTCTAACTATCCCACACCCGATCCTGCATAATCCCTGCTGCCTTCAGAAACATGCAAGTAACAATTGGACCCACAAAGGTAAAGCCTCTTTTCTTCATATCTTTGGCGATCACCGTTGCTTCAGGCAATGTATTCGGAACTTCCTCTGCCGTCTCGTACTCATGGAGGACTGGCACCCCACCTACGAAATCCCATAAATAGTCAGCAAAACTATCATAGTCGTTTAACAGCAGCACGATAGCTCGCGCATTTTGGACGACTGCTTTAATTTTTCGCCGATTCTGGATCATTTCCGGATCTTTGGCAATCTGTTCAATATCTTCAGGAAAAAAAGCCGCCACTTTGCGAAAATCCATTCCACAAAAATTTCTTTCGAAGACTTCCCGTTTACTTGCTGCTGCCTGCCAGCTTAATCCTGCTTGAAAAACGCCCACCGTCAACAATAAAAACAGCATCCGATCATCATGTGTCGGCTCGCCCCACCGATCACTGTACCATTGAGATTTACTCACTACCTCACCTCCATTTTTAGTTCACTTTAATTCAGCACACTTAACATTCCTGATAAACAGTAAAAAGCAACAAAAATGCTGACCCTTCAGCCAGCATTTTCACTACATTTCTTTGTGGCAAACGGCCTCAATATTGTATCCATCGGGATCAAAGACAAAGGCACCGTAATAATTCTCGTGATAATGAGGTCGTACACCTGGCGCTCCATTATCTGCTCCGCCGGCCCTCATCGCTGCTTCATAAAAGCGATCGACCGTTGTACGATCAGATGCGCTAAACGCCAAATGGATCTTGCTTGGTTCGCTTTTGACGATCCATATATCTCCTCCCTCTGCCCCAAAACAAACACCATGGTCCATCTCGAATTTTACCTGATAGCCTAATGGTTCCAAAGCTTCCTTATAAAACACCTTACTCTTTTCCAAATCGCTGACACCAATACTTAAATGATCAATCATGTACTGCACCTTCCTTTTACCATTGTTAGCTTTAAGTATAACTGAAAAGAAAGCGCCTACCAAGTCGAATTATTGAGGAATAAGGACACGGATGCTTACAATAGTTCACCGTAACGACGAATATAAATCCGTTTAACTACAGTCACTAAAGCCAAGTAAAGAACCATTGTGACAAACAACCATAACCAATAGTTTCCTGGCAATGGCAGCATCCCTAAGTTTCTGCCAAAATTAGTGAACGGCACGATTGTTCCTACAGCGATTCCTAAAGTGGTAATAGCAATCATACTGAATGAGGCCCGACTTTGCAAAAACGGCACTTTCGGAGTCCGCAACGCATGCAGCACCATCGTTTGCGTCCAAAGTGATTCCACGAACCAGCCGGCATGGAAAATCGCAATAAAGGTCGCCTGTTGTGCTGGACTCAAGGTGTGGTAGCTGCCGCCTAGCATTGCTGGGCAAATGACAAAGTACATTAATAGATAAGTCGTGATATCAAAAACTGAACTAGTTGGTCCAATCCAAAGCATAAACTTGCCAATATTGGCCGAGATCCAACTTTTTGGTTCATCCAAATACTCTTTGTCCATATGATCCCACGGAATCGAAATACAAGAAATATCGTAGATCATATTCAAAAATAGCAGTTGCAATGGCAGCATTGGCAAGAAGGGCAGGAACGTACTAGCAATTAAGACAGAGAACATGTTACCGAAGTTCGAGCTGGCAGTTGCTTTGATATATTTCATAATATTGCCAAAGGTTTCTCTGCCTGAAACGATTCCCCGTTCCAAGACCATCAAATCCTTTTCCAGTAAGATCACGTCTGCAGATTCCTTCGCAATATCAACAGCGGTATCCACGGAAATTCCAACATCGGCTGCCTTCATCGCAGGAGCGTCATTGATGCCGTCTCCTAAGAAGCCGACGGTATGTCCATTTTTCTTTAATGCGTGGGTGATACGTTGCTTTTGCTGAGGATTCAGTTTGACAAAGACATTGTATTTTTCTACGATGTCAGCTAATTGTACTTCGTTTAGATTGGCGATTTGTTCACCTGTAACTAATTCTTCCGATTCCAAACCAACCTGTTTGCAGACAGATTTCGTAACCAGCGCATTGTCGCCTGTTAGCACCTTGACTCCCACGCCATGTTTCTTCAGTGTTTCTAACGCTTGCTTCGTGGTTTCCTTTGGCGGATCTAAAAAGGCCAAGTACCCAATTAGGACCATCTCCGACTCATCCGATACCGAAAATTCGCCGACGACACTTGGATTGGTTTTTTGTGCCACCCCTAATACCCGCAAGCCATCGCTGTTTAGTTCTTTTACTTTTTCTAAAACCTCTTGTTTTGCTTTTTCTGTTAATGGTATGACCTTTCCCTTAAAATCAACGAAGCTCGAGATTCGCAGCATTTCCTCAATTGCACCTTTTGTGATCATTTGAGTCTTGCCATCATTGTCCGCTACAACCACACTCATACGGCGACGGTCAAAATCAAATGGAATCTCATCGACCTTTTGATAATTGATTTTAGTCGTATCCAATTCATTCTTCGCAGCATCAATAATCGCGACGTCCATCAAATTTTTTAATCCAGTTTGATAATAGCTGTTTAAATATGCGTGACGTAAAACCCGTGAATCTTCCTTCCCATCACAATCTAAATGATATTCCAAGATGATTTTATCCTGAGTCAACGTTCCAGTCTTATCCGTACAAAGCACATCAACAGCGCCGAAATTTTGAATCGAATTGATATTTTTAATAACCGTTCCCTTTTTCGCCATCCTTGAGGCACCCTTGACCAGATTAGTGGTTACGATCATCGGCAGCATTTCAGGTGTCAATCCTACAGCCACAGATAAACCGAACAGAAAAGCCTCCATCCAATCCCCCTTAGTCAGCCCATTAATCACGATGACCGTTGGTGCCATGAGCGCCATAAATTTGATAAAAATGAACGAAGTTTTCTTGATTCCCAATTCAAAATTCGTCAAGTCAGGCTTGGTACTCAAGGATTTTGCCACATCGCCAAACAACGTTCGATTCCCCGTTGCAATTACAACTCCTTCCGCACTCCCGCTAATGACATTGCTTCCCATAAAGACCATGTTTTCGTAACTTGTCTCAGAATCTTGGGCTTCAATTTGACTCTCCGCTCTTTTTTCAACTGGATAGCTTTCCCCAGTCAAAGCCGATTGAGAAACAAATAAATCTTTTGTGACTGTTAACCGGACATCCGCTGGAATCATATCACCGGCAGATAATTTAACGACATCTCCACAGACAATTTCCTCGATGGGAAGTTCAAGGAATTGATTTTTCCGACGAACAGTCGCTGTAACTTTTACTAAAGATTTCAACTTTTCAGCAGCATGATTCGAACGAACTGATTGGATCAAGGTCATTGTTCCGCTAATAATGACCATCGTAAAAATAATAGCACTGCCAAAATAATCGCGGTCTGCCGGAGCCGCCATTAATACATCTGTCGTAATCGAGGTTAATCCTAGACCAATTAATACCAAGGTAAAGGGTGTGATATACGCTTTTAGCACCTCCAAAATGAAAGGCGTCTTTTTGCCATAAGAAATCTTGTTATCCCCGTATCGCTCTCTAGCAATGCTGGCTTGTTTTTCTGATAACCCCTTTTTTGATGTATGAAAGGTCTCAAAAACATTCGCCACTGTTTTTCTAGCAAATAAATCATAATTAACCTTTTGGTTATTTTTCGTTACTTTTTCCACTGTTCTTTCCTTCTCTCCAAAAAAAATTCGCCATAATCCTATCCCAATCATTAGGTATAAAAGAATATTTCCGAATGTTTTCATTTTTTTGCGCCTCCTATTGTGGGCTCACGGAGAGATGAAGGGGCTAAAAACAAATAGACAAGAATAATTTGCCAATGCCCCGTTCCTCTATCATCCATAAACCCGTTCTTCGCGAACTACTGTCGTCCATTTGTTTTCATCTCCTTTGTGGTTATTCGAGTCAATGGTTGTCGAATTTCTTTCTTAAAAATTTTCAAAATCAATTGGTCTTCTTGATACTCATACGGCAGCTCTTGGTAAGCCAGCTTTTCATAAAAGCCCCAGGCCTGCTTTCTGCCTGTTAAGAAAATAGTCGAAAAGCCTAATCTTTCCGCAATCTCTTCTGCATAGATCATCAAATTCTTCCCAAGACTCTTTCCTTGAGTCTGCGGTTCGATCGCAACCTGCTTGATCTGAACAAATGCGTTTGATACAGGATGCAGCAGCAACGTTCCCACTACTTCATCTCCTTGCCGCACGACCAAATGAATATCCTGCTTTTCTTCAATCGGTGCCTCGAACAAATACGCCTTTCCCGCACTTTCCTTCAACACCCGATTTCGAAGCATCAAGGCTTCCCGATAAAATAAACTGTTCCATCTCGTTAGCATATACACTGTTTTACCATGATAATTCCTCCTTTGTTTTTGATTGAAAATAAAATAGACGGTTAGTGAGAACTAGCTCCATGAAAGAAAGCCATGCCGTTGAGAACAAGTAGCTCGGCGATGTGAAACTGCAGAAAGTTGAACTCGCAGCTAGTTCATTTTAATGAATCCATTTTTCTAAAAAGCAGAAAAATGAGTTGAGTTTCACCACGCATATCATCGTGCTAAGCATCTTCAGCTACAATTTATTAAAGACTTCTTTTAAAACTGTCATCACTGAGCCAAACTGCGAAAAGCACGACTGACAGCTAGCTCCTATCTAGGAATTCATTTTTCGAAAAGCACGAAAAATGATCTTATTCTCGTACGCATATCATCGTGCTAAACTCATTCAGCCAAATTATTAAAAACTTCTTTTAGAGCTGTCATCACTGAGCCAAACTGCGAAAAGCACGACTGACAAAAAAGGCCTTTCGCTCTAAAAAACTCAGCGAAAGGCCTTAACAAATCCATCTTAAAAAGACAAATATCTTATCGATCTAATCGTTGAGTTTTGGCACTATACAACGTAAAGACAAACATCTTAGCTACCTTAAGAAAAGCCTTGTATTCGACAATTCCTGTTCTACCCATTGGCGTCTCTCGACATTTTTGGGCAGTAGCCTGTGTTTGTATAGGAGCCTCACCTAACAAATCATATTTTATTTTTCTTTTCAAAATTTAACAAAATGAATGAACATTGTCAACTATAATCAGTTAAAAAGTTGTTAAATATAATGATACTCTATAAAAAAACGCATATTATATTTAATAATCTCTGGCAATTAACCTTTTCGTATGCTTTTACTGAATACTCAATTCCAAAAAATTTACGATATTTCATTTTTTTTAAAAAGCGAACTTTAATCAATTATAAAAGATTTTTGTATAGCTAAATAAATAGCAACCCTGAAAAATAAATTTTATCTTTCGTGTTTACATTGAATTGACGAATGATCGAGGCAGTGGCAGATTCGAGAAAAAAAGTGAACATCTCCTTCATGATAGAATAAAATTAGCTTATAAATAAGCAACTGATTGCCGATTATCAATCTGTTCTTTTCCCACAATTGTTGGCGATTCAAAACAACAAAAGATTTGCTTAAAAAAACAGGGCCCAATCATATGATTGAGTCCTGCCAGACTGTAGACAAAAGACGTCTCGAACTCGTAATTTGAGTTTGAGACGTCTTTTTATCTGATTTCTTTCGAAATTTTGAACAAAAAAATAAAGGCTCCTTGCCTTTCCATAGCCAGGTGGCTAATTTCTTTAAATTCATTGCAGCAAACACTAGCATCGTATGCGTCGCGACTTTTTCCAAGCCTCGATACTTGGTCCAACGCATCCCATGCTTTTCTTTTGCATCCGCAAATATTCGTTCAATCGTTTGTTTCCGTTTTTTGTAAATTGATTTATTCAGATCCGTTAGGCGAAGATGTTCTGCTTCATCCATTAGGTCACCCCAAACATGTCTCGTGATGACTCGTTGATGATTTTTACTTTTGGTACATTGGTTTAGCAGAGGACAGTTCACACATTCTTTTGGATTGGATTTGTATTCTCGGTACCCTTCTCGAGTAACCGTTGAAAAAGCGAGCATTTGATCTTGCGGACAAATGTAACAATCATAATACTCGTCATAGAGAAACTCGTTTTTTGATAATAGCCCCTTTTTCCCTTTAGGCCTTGAATAAGGCAAACAAGGTCGAAGGTTCAAATGAGTCAAAAAGTGAACAAACTTAGGTGTCTTATACCCAGCATCAGCGACAACACAGTTGATTTCAGGAAAAAGTCTCTTCGATTGTTTGACGAGCTGAAAGGCGACTTGACTGTCATGAATATTTCCAGGAGTGATGATTGTGCTAAGAATAAATCCGTTGTCGTCGCATGAAGTATGGGCAGAATAAGCAAATTGTTTTTCTCGTTCGCCTTTGACGTAGTAGCCGCTTTCCGGATCAGCCTTACTTATTTTTCTTTCTTTCAGCTTCACTTCCTTTTCTAAGTCCAAAGTAAAAGGGCGTTTTCCGGCCTCTATTCGTTGACGATTGATCTCATCTTCTAATTCATCCTGATAGGCTTTCGCTTCATCGTGGGTCATTTCTTTCGTAAACTTATGTTTATTGGCGTTAGCTTTGATGTGGGTAGAATCAAGATACAAATTATCCTCTGTTACAAAACCTGCTTTAACTGCTTGTTCTAAAATATAGGCAAAAATATCCTCAAACACCGTCGTTTCTCTAAATCGGCGGACATAATTCTTTCCAAAAGTTGAGAAGTGGGGGATTTTCTCCTCGAAGGAATAGCCTAAAAACCAGCGGTAAGCGACATTGGTATCGACTTCCTTAATGGTTTGTCGCATGGAACGGATACCGAATAAATACTGAATAAACACCAATTTGATCAGAATCACTGGATCGATACTTGGGCGACCTAGATCGGAGTAAGTGGCTTCAACGATTGGATAAATAAATTCAAAATCAAGCGCAGCATCAATCTTTCGAACGAGATGATCTTGAGGAACCAAATCATCAATCGTGAGCATCGCAAATTGATTTCTACCGTTCGTATTGTTTTTAGACATCATAACTATCACTCCTTGCATTCGTTTTCATAAATCTATTATAAAAGAAAAGACTGTAGACATCATCCATAAAATGGACTTTGTCTACAGTCTGATATCATCATTTATGATACGGCTCCCCCGCATTAATCCTAAACGCCCGATAAATCTGCTCCACCAAAATCAGCCGCATCAGCTGATGTGGATAAGTCATCTTACCAAATGAAATCTGCGCGTTGCTGCGTTTTAGGACTTGGTCACTTAGTCCTAGTGAGCCGCCGATGACAAAAACGAATTGGCTTTTGCCGCTGGTTTGCAATTTGTCTAGCGCGGCAGCGAAGTCTTCGCTGCTAGGATTTTTGCCATTGATGGCTAGGGCGAAGACGTATTCTTGTTCTTTGATCTTCGCAAGGATGCGTTCTCCTTCTTTTTCTTTGACTTGGATCATTTCGGCATCGCTGAGTTTTTCTGGTGCCTTCTCATCTGGGACTTCGACTAGCGTGATCTTGCAATACTTCGATAAGCGCTTCGTATATTCTGAAATTCCTTGAACGAGATATTTTTCTTTTAATTTTCCCACAGAAATAATTTTGATGTTCATTATATTTCACCTTTTTCATTATAGTTTCTTTTGCTTATTAAACTTTTCCACCGATCAAAACAGTTAAAAACAGAAGTCTTTGTCTTTTTCCACGTAGTTATGCACACTAATCACAGGTTTATCCACAGTTTTTCGGATATTGATTCCCTTTTTGTAAGGAATCCTCTATACAAACATACGTTTTCCACCGAGTTATCCACTTTATCCACATTTATGTGGATAAAAAAACTAAATCAATTAACAAACTTTTTCCTTAGTTTTCCACTAATCTTGTGGAAAACAAGTTTTTTCATCATTTATCTATATTTTCCTACGAAACTTTTTCATAAAAAAGTCAAATCGCTGTAGTAGACTTACCTTACAATAAAATACTATACTTAATATAACGTATAACACAGTAGAGGTGGAGTAAATATGATGAGAAAAGATATTACACCAAAAAAATCTCCAGGTTTTTTTAGGCGCTTTGGGACCAGCTTATTAGGCGGTGTTCTTGGTGCTGTTTTAACAATTGGGATTTTTTATGTAGCGAATGGTTCGCTGCTTGCACCGAATAACCAAAATGCTAGCGGTTCACCAAGTGCTGGTAATACAAAAGTCAGCAACATGAAGGTGGATGTAAATTCAGATATTACTGATGCGGCTAGTAAAGTACAGGATGCGGTTGTCTCTGTTATCAACTTGCAAAAACAACAGTCACAAAGTGGTTTAGGCGGCTTCTCTGACTTTTTCGGCGGAAATGACAATCAACAGTCACAGGAAGATAGCGGACAGCTTGAAGAAACATCAGAGGGTTCTGGGGTCATTTACAAGCTGGAGGGCAAAACAGCCTACATCGTAACCAACAATCACGTGGTGGAAAAACAGGATGGTTTAGAAGTCTTGTTGAAAGACGGTTCAAGAGTTAAAGCAACCTTGGTGGGAACCGATTCTTATACTGACTTGGCTGTCTTAAAAGTCGAATCAGACAAAGTGGCAGATATCAAACCAGCAACCTTTGGTGATTCTGACAATCTAAAAGTTGGTGAACCAGCCATCGCCTTAGGTTCTCCTTTAGGCTCTCAATATGCAAATTCCGTAACATCGGGGATTATTTCTTCCTTGAATCGTCAAGTCGTCAACCAAAATGATGAAGGTCAAACGGTGAATATCAACGCGATCCAAACAGATGCGGCGATCAATCCTGGGAACTCCGGTGGTCCATTAGTCAATATGGCTGGACAAGTAATCGGAATCAATTCAAGTAAAATTGTTCAAACGGAATCAAATGTTAGTGTGGAAGGAATCGGCTTCGCCATCCCAAGTAACGATGTCGTGAATGTTATCAACCAATTAGAAAAAGACGGCAAAGTGGTTCGCCCAGCTTTAGGTATCACAATGGTCAACCTGTCTGATCTATCGACGGAACAAGTCAGCGAAATTGTCAAAGTTCCTAGCTCTGTTACCCAAGGGGTCGTAATTAACAACGTTCAATCTTCTACACCAGCGGATCAAGCGGGCCTGAAGAAATACGACGTGATTACCAAAATCGATGACACAGACGTTTCAACTGGCGTCGAATTGCAATCTGAATTGTACAAACACAAAGTTGGCGATACCGTGAAAATCACTTATTATCGCAAGGATAAAAAAGAAACGGTTTCTGTTAAATTAAGTATTGATGCCAATTCTTTGAAATCGAACTCACAGCAACAAGGAAATAACTAAATAAAAAATCCGTTGAGAAATATTTCTCAACGGATTTTTTATTTCCCTACTTCAAACTTCTCACCAGTTTTAGCATCTTCAGCCAATACTAAAATGCCCTTCTTCTCAGGCGCATTTGGTAAATGCAGTTCTCTGGCTGAACAGATCATGCCAAAGCTTTCTACGCCGCGTAAGCTGCCGGGCCAAATCATTTGTCCATCGGGCATCATCGCGCCAGGCTTTGCGACAACGACTTTTTGTCCAGCTTCGATATTAGGGGCACCGCAAACGATTTGCAACGTTTCTCCACCGTCAATTTCTGTCTCGGTAATATGCAAATGATCTGAATCCGGGTGATCAATACACGATTTTACATAGCCCACAACAAATTTTGGTGAAAGATCTGCCACCAAGCGTTCTTCAAAACCGGATTGCTTTAATTGTTCATTCAAGACTTCAATATCTTTTTCTGATAGCTCAACTTGTCCATTGCCATGAATGGTTAAGTAGTCTGAAACATTGAAAAAGTTCCAAGCGACAGTTTTCCCATCGGTTGTCTGAACACGGGCAACCGTGCCCTTTCGTTCGACAGATTTTTCCTTGTTTTCATCATTTTTGACGATGACCATTAAGGTATCGCCGACATTTTGTTTATTATACGCAAAAATCACGTTTTTACCTCCAGTCGTATTCCTCTCGTATCTTAACAAATCTGACAGGACTTTTGCATGAGATTTTTTTCATTTCTAGCTCAGCAAACAAACTTCATCAGCAAGAAGCAAACTTTAAAAAGCAATTTTAACGAGTTTGCCAATCCATCCCGATCCTCTTTTTTTCAAAATAAAAAGCTGGTCAAGCCAGCTTTTATTCAGCACTTGGATGAACGATCAACACGTCACATAAGGCTTCTTTGATCACATAGCTGGCAACACTGCCGGTCATGAAGCGTTCTACCGCATTCAAACCCGATTGTCCAACCATCACTAAATCAATGTCGTATTTCTCTGGCAGGGTTCTCGCCATCGCTTCTTTGGCTGATCCATAGGCGATAATCCCTTCGATCTTGTTGTAGCCATATTCTTTGCCAAAGGCTTTGCATTCATTGATCAGATTTTTCGCATCGGCGGTTAATTGATCCATGATATTTTCATTTAAAGGCGAATAACTCATGAACGTATAGACTTGATGATCGATCACATTGGCCACATAAACGGTTCCGTGATTACGTTTTGCCACAGCCAGCGCTTTTTTGAAGGCTTCCATGGCTTGATCGCTGCCGTCAATTCCGACTAAGATGTTTTGATATGATTGTGTAAACATAACAATCTCCTACCCTTCTACTCGTTGCAAAAAGCCAGCGATTTCGTCTTTTGTTTTGCGATTTTTATTAACTAATCGACCTAATTCTTCTCCGTCATTGATTACGACAAAACTAGGAATCCCAAAGATATTCCACTCGGCTGCCACATCAATATATTCGTCCCGATCGACTTGGATAAATTGAAACTGCGGAAATGCTGCTTCGATCTCTGGCATCTGTGGTTTGATGAAGTTGCAATCACCGCACCAATCAGCAGTAAAGAAAAACACATTCTTGCCTTTTTCCGCATAACCAGCTAACTCTTCAATACTTTTAGGGATAATCATAGCGTCACGACCTTTTCATTTACTACCTCTGATTATACACTTTTCATTCTTTTTGAGAAAGAAGCGAACTCTCGAACCTATTTTCTGCCAGTAGAGACCTCAAGGACCCGAAAAATAAGCTGGAAACGCCAAGCAACCTCAGGATCATCAATCTCAACGCCGGCCAAATCACGAATCTTATTCAAGCGATAGATTAATGTATTTCGATGAACGTGCAGTTTCTTAGCGGTTTTATTAATATCATTTCTGAGCTGCAAATAGACACTCAAGGTTTTGGCAAGCTCCGTTTCATGCACCTCATCATAAGCAAATAAGGTGTGTATCTCTTCTGGCATCAGATTTTCCTTTTTAAACGCCTTCAATGGATGCAGCAAGAAGGCTTCTGTCAGACACTCAGAAAAGGCGATACATTGGCTGCTGGTATTTAACGATTGTGCCGTATCGCGGGCGATCTCAGCTTGTTGAATAAAGACTGCTCGCTGATCTAAGGAATCAAAAACCGTACTAGCTCCGCAATAACATTCACTCTGACGAATCAGCTGCAAAAACGCCGGACTCAGCTTTGAATCCCTTAATTGATGAAACAGCAAATACAGCTTCTGCTCCTTTTCATAATAAAGCAGGTTCTGACATTCTTTGACGATCTGACTCTTCAGACGGGAAAACAGCATCGAATCATGATTCTTTTGAGACAAAACTACAATACAATAGCTTGCTTTTAATTGTACGATTTTAAGATAATCTTCTAAGGACGCGGCGTCGACGTAGTTTTCAATATCGAAGAATTTTTGTGCTAGTAATTCCTTGACTGGATTAATAGCGTGAGTCAGACGGTAATTATTCGACTGCATTAAGATGGCACAAAACTGGCGCAATAGATTATTCAGCTTCAGCGAAAACTTCAACAGTTCCTCACGCATGAATAAGATGCTGACGAAGCCTTCTAAGTTATTATCGATATAGATCGGCCCACAGGTTTGCGGATAGTCGACACACACGCCCCAATCAATATAGATCGCCTCGTTTGAGCCGGTGATCGCCTCCATCAATCCATCATCAATATAAAATTTCATGATCGTATGATCCGTTGGTTCTCCGCTATAGATGATCTGCTGCCAATAAGGATCATGGATATTCTCTCCGCCCGCATAGGCAATCAAGCGATAACCTGGATCTGCTACAATCAAAGGCAACTTGAAGGTCTGGTAGGCAAGCTGTGCCAGCTCCTCAATCCGACACCCTTGTGAAACAGTTTCAATTGCTTTTTTGGTAAATTCTAGTAGTTTATTCTCACTGTATTCCATCATCCAGTCACCTCTTACCCGCTATTTATATATTAATAGTAGCACCTATTGGTATTTTTGACGACAGCATCCGAAAAAATCAGATATTTTGCCAATGGAAAGAAAACGTTATCATGTTACGCTTTTTACAAGAACAACAATAAGAATTGGAGGAAAAGAAAATGACAGAATTTGAATTGAACAAGTTTAAGATCGAGCACATTTTTACCTACTCGATCGATGTGGATGCCAAGATGTTTATTCAAAAATTACCCACTGGTTCAACGCGGGTGACTGGCGTTATCACTGGCGGGAAGGTCTGGGGACCAAAAATCACTGGTGAAATATTACCTGTTGGGGCGGATTGGTCGACCGTTCATCCAAATGGAATCGTGGATGTCGACTGCCGGGCAATGATCCATACTGAGGACGGCGCAGATATCAACATGTTTTACCAAGGACGAATCGACTTAGGTTCGGCAGAGGCAGCCGCGGATTATGCCAACGGAAAATTCCCAGCCGTCATGGGCACCCAGCCGATGCCGGTACTAGATACCGATGATGAACGCTACGATTGGTGCAACCGGATCGCCTGCTTTGGAATCGGCAGAGTGGACTTTACCAATGATCCGATAGTGATTCAGTACGATGTTTATCGTTATTATGCAACGCCGTTTGCTAAAGACGAGGAGGAATAGTCATGGATTACCAGACGCTTTTCACTCCATTTAAAATCGGAAATATGGAAGTCAAAAATCGCCTTGTGATGTCGCCAATGGGTACCAACTCGGCGTTTGCCAGCGGTCGAAAAGATGAACAAGAAATCGATTATTTCGTTGAACGGGCCAAAGGTGGTGTCGGTATGATCATTCTCGGCTGCCAGCCCCTAAACGAAGAAATCGCTCAAGGCTCGATGGAAGGAACCTTGGATTCATTTACCGTCTTACCAGCTCTCACCTCTTTATGTGATTCGGTTCATCGCTATGGAACGAAGGTCATTTGCCAAATCACCTGCGGAACCGGACGAAATGCCTTTCCTGATACACTAGGACGACCACCGATGTCAGCATCACCGATTCCTTCTGCCTTTGACCCGAATGTTCCCTGCCGCGAAATGACCAAAGAGGACATTCAAGCCGTCATGGATGGTTTTACCTTTGCAGCTGGGTTAGCGAAGGATGCAGGCTTCGATGGGATTGAGATTCACGCTCACGCCGGTTACTTAGTCGATCAATTTATGTCGCCGGTTTGGAACAAACGCAACGATGAATACGGCGGCTCACCAGAAAACTTTGCGCGCTTCCCACGAGAAATTATTCAAGCGATCCGAAAAGCGGTTGGCAACGAATTACCGATTCTTTTCAGAATTTCGTTAGACCATCGCTTTGAAGGTGGGCGCACGTTAGAGGATTCGATTCCTTTGATCAAATTATTAGAAGAAGAAGGCGTCGATGCCTTTGATATTGATGCCGGCTGTTATGAGACCTTGGACTATATTTTCCCACCTTCTTATTTAGGCGAATCGTGTATGTCCTATGTCACCAATGCAGCGCGTCAAGCCGTCTCTGTCCCATTATTAAATGCCGGAACCCACAATCCTGAGTCTGCTGTGGAACTTATTCAATCTGGTACTGCTGATTTTGCGATGATCGGTCGCGGGCTGATTGCTGATCCTAACTTACCTAATAAATTATTAGCTGATCAACGAGAAGATGTCCGTCCATGTCTGCGTTGTAACGAAAACTGTATCGGGCGAATTTGGAATAATCATACCAAACTCGGGTGCTCCGTCAACGTTCAAGCCATGGAGGAACGGCGATTCAAATTAGAAGCAGCGGAAACAGCGAAGAAAATCGTGGTTATCGGCGGCGGCGCAGCCGGAATGGAAGCCGCTCGAGTGGCGAAATTAAGAGGTCATGAGGTAGCACTCTATGAAGCAGGACCTCGCTTAGGCGGCATGATGCGCGATGTCTCTACCGCAAAATTCAAGATCAATATCCAATTATTAAGTCAGTGGTATGAAAAACAAATGGAGAAACTAGGTATTGACGTGCATCTGAATACCTTTATCCGTCCAGATGATCCTATCTTAGCCGAATGTGATGAAATTTTTATTGGCTGTGGCGCAGAGGCACTTGTTCCGCCAATCCCAGGAATCGACGCACCAAATGTTGCTACTATGGTGGAATGTCATCAGGATGAATCCCTGATTGATGGGGAAAATATCGTTATCTGCGGTGGCGGTTCAACCGGTTGTGATGGTGCCTTAGAAATCGCCTCAGAGATGGGCAAAAAGGTTACGATCATTGAAATGAAGGAGAATTGTGCAGAAGATGCAATGTTTATCAATCGAATTTCATTGATGAATGCGTTAGCTGCCAATAACGTCACCATGATCACTCAAGCGAAAGTTACTGCGATCACCGAAACAGGTGTGGCGATCGAAAAAGCCGATGGTACAACCGAAGTGATCCCGGCAGATACCGTGATCAATGCCTTCGGGATGAAGCCTGTCCTAACGACCGTTAATCAAGTGAAGGAAAAATACCATACCAAAACTCGCGTGCTGGGTGATAGTAATAAAATCGGCAAGATCGGCGATGCCATTCGTGATGGTTTCTACGCCGGCAGCACGATTTAGTAGTATACGCCGCTAAAAAATCAGTGATTTTATTGATCACTGATTTTTTGTGTTCTTTTATCTAAAATAATGACGTATAATTTTCAAATTCGTTTGTAACAATGGTAAAATAAGGCGTACACACAAAACTATATTTGACTAGAAAATAGATGAACGACAAACAAGGAGGTCTATGCTATGGAGAAAACAAAAAGATTCGCGCAAGGCTTGGCTATCGGTTCAACGATCGGTTTAGCTGCAGGCATCGCAGCAAATCACTATTATCGAAAAAAACAAAAAATGTCCCCAGACAAGGTCCTGGATCAAATCAAAGCGGCTTTTCTGAAAGAAGGACCAATCGAAGGCTCTTGGATTTCCTTCGACACTGAGCACATGCAAAAATTCGCTATCACAATGGATATTCTTTCTGGCGGAATCACTCGGACAGAAGATGATCACTTGGTCGCTTATGAATTTAAAGCTGATGCTAAAACCGGTGCGGTATTAAGTATCGATCGTATCATTAATGACTAAAGCGTAGGTCGAAAAAATCGACCTACGCTTTTACTGTCTGTATAAATAGTTTATTCCTTTTTTAGCTCATTGTCTTTGCCAAAGTCTCAACAAACCATTGTTCAAACTGCTTTGGATCAACCTTAGTCGCCACTTCCACATTTGCTGGTAAATGCAAATAGTTCTCTAGGTCAACTAGTGATGCACCATAGCTCAATGATGGAGTTGTTTCAATCTCAACTCTAGTAGAAACAAGCTCAAACATCTCCGGCTTTAGAATTAAAGCGATTGCCAGCGCATCATACATATTTAGTCCTGATACCAAACTGCCGCTGCGATAGTTCGTAAATAATTGATGGATCATCTTACCGATTTCTCCGAAGTTGCGAATCTTATCTGTAGTTTCTGGCATGATTTTGGCTTGATTGCCTACTTCTAATGGCGCTACTTGGATCGGTACGCCGCTGTTGAAAACGATCTTTGCCGCTTCCGGATCGGCGGCAAAATTAAATTCAGACAACACACCATAATTTCCTCGCCCTAAGCTGCCGCCCATCACAACGATGCGATCAAGCTTCGGCAAATCTTGGGGATAAAGATGAATGAACAACGCGATATCGGTTAAGGGGCCGATCCCAACTAGAATCGTCTGCTCTTCTTGGCTCACGATCTCATGCATCGCTGCAACAGCGGTTTGGGATTCATCCGCAAAAATAGTAGCTTCAGGAAAATCATAGCCATCCATCCCCGACTCTCCATGAATCTCACTGGCATCGATTGCTTCTCTTAGCAACGAATGTGAACTTCCCAAAACAACTTCAGGGGACTTTTTCAATAGAGTTAATAATTTTTCCGTATTTGATTTTGTATGTTCTAAATTGACATTGCCAAAGGTTGGGCAGATTAGTTTTACCTCCAGCTCTTCACTAAACAGGGCTAAGACAATCGCTACGGCGTCATCGATTCCCGGATCGGTGCTTAAAATGATTGGTTTTCTCTTCATAGGGTACTCCTTTAAACGTTCTCAAAAAAGCATACAACAAGATCGGTATTTAAGCCAATCGCAGATAGCTAGCTCAGTTTGAAGGAAAGTCATTTTCCCAAAAACGGGAAAAATGACCTTATCTTCGTACGCATATCATCACGCTAAACAGTCTGTTTTTTGTATTAACGAAAACTATTAATTACAAGTTACTCTTTGCAAACTGCAAAAAGCGTGACTGACAAAAAGGCCTCGCAATTAAGAACTTGCGAGGCCCATTTCAATAATCAATTATTTAACCAAACGATAAATCGCATCTGCGTAGATCACAGCAGAGTTCAAAATGTCTTCAACAGACATATATTCGTTGGCTTGGTGCATTGTATCTTCAAAACCTGGGAATTGTGCGCCGTAAGCCACACCGCGTTCTAGTAAACGACCGAATGTGCCGCCGCCGATGACTTTTTCTTCCCCTTTGATGCCTGTATGTTCTTCGAAAGTATCTAGCAAAGTAGCAACCAAAGGATCATCCGCTGGTACATAGTGAGGCAGCATATGGTGTGCGCCTTCTGTTACTTTCACATCTGAACCGAATAATTCTTCTAATTTTGCTTTGATCTCATCGTTAGTTGTACCTTTAGGGTAACGGAAGTTCAACGTGATCCGGTTGTCGTTTTCTTGACCATCTTTGAAGCTGAAGATTCCAGCGTTCATTGTCAATTCACCCATTTTTTCATTGTTGAAGTCAACGCCTAATTTTTTACCATAGACATCTTCATGGATGTATTTTGCACTGTTTTCGATGAAGGCCTTAGCACCTTTGTCGAAATCATAGTTATTTAAGAAGACTGCTAAGAAAGTACCAGCGTTGGTTCCTAATTGAGGGCTGGCACCATGAGCTGCTTTCCCGTCTAAATGTAAGGTAACGCTTGAACCAGCAACATCTGCTTTACCGCTAACCGGGTTGTTCTCTACATAGTCTGCAAATTCTTTGGCTAATTTTTCCGCAGCGTCTGCATCGGCAACTTTTACTTCTGCCACAGCATTGCCAGGAACCATGTTTTCACGCAAGCCTGCTTCGAAGCTTACTAAAACATAAGAAGTGCCGTTTGTTCCGTCAAAATGAGGGATCATGGTTACGTTCCCTTTTTCACCATTGATGATTGGGAAATACGCATCTGGTGAGAAGCCGAAATCAGGCTTTTCTTCATGTTCGAAATAGTAGTCCATATCTCCCCAGCCGCTTTCTTCGTCAGTACCGAAGACAAAACGGATTTTTTTAGAGATTGGCAAGCCTAATTCTTTGATGATTTTTACTGCATAATAAGCCGCAACTGATGGGCCTTTGTCATCGCTTGAGCCGCGAGCGTACAATTTGCCGTCGCGAATTTCTGGTTCGTAAGGATCTGAATCCCAACCGTCGCCAGCTGGTACCACATCTAAGTGACCGAAGATTCCTAAGGTTTCATCGCCGTCACCGTAATCAAAATGGCCGGCATAATTGTCGACGTTTTTTGTTGTGAAGCCATCGCGTTCTGCGATTTCAAGCATTTTTTCTAATGCTTCCACCGGTCCAGGTCCGAATGGTGCTTCTTTAGTTGCTTTGTCGTCTTCACGTTCACTCTTGATACGCAATAAAGTGAATAGATCCGCTAATAGATCGTCTTTACGTGCTTCGACTTCTTTCTTAAAATCGATTGTCATTGAAAGATTCCTCCTTATTCGATGCGAATGCCAAATATCCAACTAGATATCTCATCAACTGCTAGGCGAGCTCGTGGATAACGAGATTGCATACTATAAACAATACGAAATGTCGAGCCTACTCTAATGAAGAGGTAAAATTTGAATCAAATTTTCTTATTGTCGTTGGCATACGATTCCACTAACGTATTAGAAATACGAAGTAGAACTCGCAACTGACATTCTTTAATTTAAACCACTTTAATGATAGCACTCTATTCAATAGAATAAAAATGAAAACTCTTTAATATTTGTTAGGAAAATTTCTCCTTTTTCCCTTATAATGATACCCATAGTGAATTTTATCTTGAACGGTTTATTCGCTACGATTTATAGGATGAAAGCAGGTGACTAGATGGTCCAATTAAATAAAGACATCTTACATAAAGTGATTACGAAAAGGCCCGAGAATTCTCATAAGGGAACCTTTGGACGAGTGGTATTGATTGGCGGCAATCACCAATATGGCGGTGCGATCATCATGAGCGCCGAAGCATGTATCAAAAGTGGCGCAGGACTCACTACTGTCGTCACTGCTGAAAAAAATCATACTGCACTTCATACTCGTTTACCAGAAGCAATGGTATTGGATTTCAATGAGACGAAGACGCTTTATCAAGTATTAGAAAAGGCCGATGTCATTTTGATTGGTCCTGGTTTAGGACTAGCAAAGGAAATGGCAATGCTGTTAAAAGAGGTTTTGACCAATCAACAGGCCGAGCAGTGGTTAGTGATTGACGGCTCAGCGATCACGCTGTTTAAGGACTACAAATTATCCCTAAAATTTCCTGAACAAACCATTTTTACCCCGCATTTAGCGGAATGGACACACCTAAGTGGTTTAAGCTTTATCCAGCAGACCGATGAAAATAACCGTGCAAAGCAAGCGCTCTTAGGCGCCAAGATCGTCCTAAAAAGTCATCGCACAACGATTTATGATGATGCGGTCGCCTATTATCAAAATCCACTTGGTAATCCTGGGATGGCCACAGGCGGCATGGGTGACACTCTGGCTGGCATGATCACTGGTTTTCTCGCTCAGTTCGAAAAAAATACCGATACAATCGGTGCTGCTGTTTATCTTCATAGCTTGATCGGCGATGATTTGGCTGAAGAGAACTATGTAGTTTTACCTACAACCATCAGTGAGGCGCTTCCTCGTTATATGAAAAAATACGCCCTCGAAAGGAATTAATCATGGAAAAATATCCCGGCTATTCTCGCAAGCCTTTTTATTATGAAACCGATAAGATGGGCATCATCCACCACTCCAATTACATTCGCTGGTTTGAAGAAGCTCGCGTTGACGCTCTGAACTTTATGAATTGTCCCTTTGAAAAAATCGAAGCAGACGGTATTATGATCCCCGTCTTAGGAGTCAGCTGTGAATACAAGGAGATGGTTCGCTTTGGCGATGAAGTCCTGATTCAGCCTGTCGTTAAAAAATATACGGGCACCCGTTTGGATTTCGAATACCGTGTCTATAATGGTGAAAAATTAGTCACGACGGGAACGAGCCAACACTGCTTTATGTCCTATGAAACCAATCGTTTGGTGCAATTGCGAAAAACACATCCTGCGTTACACGAATTATTTTTAGACTATTACGAAACAACGAAAGAGGAATGCTAAAAAATAGCTGCCGACAATTGCCGGCAGCTATTTTTTCTCTGAGTATTTATACTGAAACGCTGTCTCCAGCAGTTTCTTCTGTGCTAGCCACTTCGTCATCGACCAATTTCTTATCGTAGGCACGAGCAAATGGTAAATAGATGACAAATGCTGCTACCGCACCGATAATCGCAACTAAAGCTGCTTTCCAGTCACCGCCAGTACTGATAAAGGCACCGACTCCGACTGGTGAAGGCCATGGCATATTAGCAATTACTGGACGAATCAATTCAAATTGGATCGCGAAGTAAGCAATTGATGCCGAAACCATTGGCGCCAAGAAGAACGGAATCGCCATGAATGGATTGTAGATCAATGGAATACCAAAGATCAACGGTTCATTGATATTGAAGAGACATGGAACGATTGAAGCCTTTCCTAATACCTTCAACTGTTCTGATTTAGCCATATAAACTAAGAAGAGACACAAGCCTAACGTCGCACCCGAACCTCCAATGGTTACGAAGGCATTTTGGAATTCACCAGCTAACGGAATATGCGCGCCATCAGCATTCAATGCCAAGTTTCCTAAAGTAATCGGAGCGATCAATGAAGAAATGATATTGGCACCATGAATACCGACGATCCACAACGCATGGATCAAGAAGTAGATGACCATAACACCGATCCAGCTGCTGGTTAATTTGGTTACGAAACCAAACGGAATCGCGATCAATTGGAAAATATCTGTATTAAAGAAGACTAAAATGCCAATAATGATTAAAATAACAAAAGCAACCACAAATGCTGGAATCAATGCGGTAAAGGCTCTTGATACGCCTTCTGGAACTTGTTCTGGCATTTTGATGACCCAATTTCTCTTCACACATAAACGATAAAGCCGAACAGCAATCACTGCCATGATAATTCCAGTAAAGATTCCGACTGTTCCTAAACGAGAGACCCCATCACCGCCGATTGCCCAGCCGTTGATAATTCCTTCGTCAAGATTCGTCAAACGAACGATGCTGCCTTTTTCCATCATTAATTGCGGAATTGACAAGAAGAAAGCGAAGATTGATAGTAACGCCCCTGTGATCGGCGCCATGTTCAATTCTTCTTCTTCAGCAATAATTTTTGTATATTCATAGCCTAATCCAACACAGAAATATAATGCCAAAATACCCATCGTTGTACTATTTGCTAACATATAAAGACTTTCAAATTTAAAGAAGGTTGAATTGAAGATCCCTTCTAGAAACGGAAAGGTCATTGGTAAAATATTGAACACTAAAAACATGGAACCGACAATTGTAAATGGAATTGCGCCCATACCAGCACCCATGATCGCTCGCACAACTTTTAGTGAGGCAATTTTCCCCATAGGGCCCATCAGGTTTTTCTCTAAAAAAGCAAAGACTTTGTTATTTGATCCGTCCATTTTTTAATCACCCTTTATTTATTATTTAGTTTACTGAACTCTGTAATATATGAGGCGTGTCTATCTTTCTGACTATAAATGCTCTGAATGCGTTTTAAAATAATTCCTGACAACAACATACCGACTAATAAAATGCAGCTGACAAATCCTTTGCTGGTTGCACTATTTGTGAAAAATGGAAAAACTTGTTCGAACCCAAAATTGGTTAAAACAGATACCAGTAGAACAAGATTGATTATTCCTTGGGTCATTTGATACAAGCGATGCCATTTTAACTGATTGCGAACATCATCTGATGGATAGCCGTAAAGTCGCAAATGTTCTGCGATGGCAGGGACTGAAAGCACAATTAATCCCAGCGGCAGCAATGACCAAGCACTTCTGCTCATAGCCAAAGAAAGCAACCAATATAAATTAGTAAAGAAAAAACCAGCTAATAAGTATCTAAGTAGAAGGAAACGATTGTAGCGAAAATTCTTCAATGCCGTTTCTTTTTTTAATTGACTAACAGTTTCTTTATCCATCGTCTGTTCTCCTCTTTATTTCAAACTAATGACTATCATTTCTTACGATACTTTGCGATATAACGACAGCATCTCGATCGCAACTTCCCGTAAGGTCATAGTGGTCATCAGGTGATCCTGAGCGTGCACCATGATAATTTCCATTTCAATTTTTTCTCCGCTGGCATATTGCTGCAGGAGTTCGGTTTGCGCTTTATGCGCTTTGACTAGTGAATCATTTGCTTCGTTCAAATGTACCTCTGCTTCTTCATAGTTTCCTTCACGCATACTTTTGAAGCCTTCATGTACAAGTGTTCGGGCATCCCCACTACTCAAAATAATTTCAAATGCTGCTTCTTGTAATTTTTCTGAGTCCATTGTTTTCTCCTTCTACTCTCTTTTTTTAAATTGATCAATAAACGCTTTTATAAAGTTATCAAAAGTATCACTGAAGGCTAAGGCTTTCCTGAAGGTATCATCCTCCATAATCTCAACCAGCATTTGACTAACCTTGTCTATCTCAAACTTTCCAAATTTATCCGGTGATAATAAGAAAACTAACTGAATATTTTGATATTCCTTGTCCCAAGTAATCCCTTCAGGTGCTACCGCAACGGCCACATGCCCCTCTTTGGTCAAGGCTTCGATGGGATGCGGAACCGCCATAAATTCAGAAAATACGACGGAGCTGTAGGATTCACGCAGTTTTAATTGTTTTAAAAAGTTTTCTTGCAAGTCGGTTCCTTCAACAGCTTCAATTTTGCTGATTAATTCTTTTAAAACAGCATCTTTGGTTGAATGTTCTCCGACAAAATAGAATAAATCAGGTTTGAAACTTCGCTCAATTAATTCAACTTGTTCTTCAACCAATTCTTTTCGGTCGCTTTCCTTTCGACCTGCAACGAAATGGCTACCCTTATTACTAGATATTTCATGATTGATTTTTTGAATGTCATCTTTTCCTAAGAAAACACTGACATTGACGATTGGTGCATTTAAGACAACATTTCCTAAATTAATCGAAGAAATGACTAAATCAATGTGACTTAAATCCTGTTCAGCGATTTCATAGTAACTAATGACCTTTTCAATCAAAATTCTCGAACCAAATTCGCGTTCCAGCCGATTTTTGATCATTTGCGAGCTGCCTAACCCGGTGGCACAGATGACCAATACATGAGTCTTCTGTTCATTGAAGTAGCGTTCCACCGCTGCTGTGATGTGGATCGCAAGATAGGCCCACTCCCCTTCAGTCACTTGATATGATTTAAACACCGGCATTTTCGAAAAATAGTTGACCGTCAATTCAAACAAATCCGGGTATTGCGTCTTAATTTCCTCTAGCAGCGGATTTTCGATACTAGAGTTATTTTGCAGTCTAGTTAACAGCGGGATAAAATGGAGCATTAATCCATCAATCAAAATCGTATCGTGTTCTAAATCAAATGGTGTATCCTGATCAATGGCCTTCAATGTTTCAAGCAATTGTGCTCGGATTTGCTCTTCAGTTGCATCCGCTTTTTTAAAAATTGTTTTCGCCGTAATCTTGTTTTTTAAATGAAGAGCAATAAAATCCGCTTCTTCCGAAGAAAACGTAATCCCTACCGCATGCTCGATTCTGGCTAATATTTTCAAAGCGGTTTGATATTCAATCGAATCTTCATCAAAAGATATCGGCGCCTGAATATCCATAAAAAAGCCATTTTGGATTCGTTTGATCGCCAAACCAATATGAAGGACTAAATTATAAACGATGAAATCTGAAAGCTTTAACTGTGATTCTCGACATTCATCTAAAACAATAATGACAATTTCTTCAACACTGATCCCTTCCAATAAGTTCGCGTACATGGAAAAGGCAAATAAATTGTCATGCAACCGCTCCATAAAGAAATAGTTCATAATGAAGTGACGGATATTTTGCTCATTTCCGACAATGAAAATCCCTTTATTACTTTTGCTTTGAAGCTCGATTTGGTAAGGCGTGATTAGTTTTTTTATTTCTACTAAATCATTTGATATCGTTGAGCGAGATACAAACAGTTCATCGGCTATCGCATCCACATAGACAGTACTTTGTTCAAAAAACAAACGGTTCAAAATATAGTATTGTCGATCATTTGATTCTTGAATCGTTGTGATATCTTTAGAAGCCATTTGACTTTTGACCTCTTCAAGATAAAATTCGTCGAATCGCCTAGCATCCTCAATTTTCAACTGGTACCCGTTTCCTTGTTTTGCCTCAATTGTAGCAAGTGATTCTTGCTTTAATGCATCCTCAAGCAGATGAAGATATTTTCTAGCTGTTCGATTGGAAACATCAATTCCTGAAGCGATTTCTTGACTCGTCAAATACGTATGCTTATGGTCAAATAATAATTTTAGGATTTGTGTCTCGCGCTTGCTCAACATGGTTATCAGCCCTTACTAAATATTTTCAAGAATCACGTTAGACAATTTATCAATCCCCATTGGAATTGGTACATACGCTTGTGGCGGAATATTGACGATCGGTTTATTGTATTTCTTTGCGCTTTTTTCTAAGCTGTCAAAATACATTTTGGTTTGCGGACTAACTAGATACAAATCGTATTCATCCTTAGCGATGGTATTTGCTCCTTGGGATTGCGAAGTCGCGTCGACTTGAATCTCATTTCCTTTTCCTTGCAGACTCTCGGTTGTTTTTTTTGCAATGACGGATGAAGACATTCCTCCGGCACAGATAATCAAAGCTTTTTTCATCGTTTTTTCCTCCCTATTTTTAATAGATTTCTTATCCCCATACATTCATCTACTCTTATTTTAACGTAGGCATGAATGACAGCGGATTCGTTTTTTTATCCTAAATCCTCGCCATTTGAAGCAATGACTTGTTTGAACCAATCAAATGAATCCTTCTTGCTGCGTTCTAACGTACCATTTCCTTCGTTATCTCGATCAACATAGATAAACCCATAACGTTTTTTCATTTCGCCAGTATTGGCAGAGACTAAATCAATACATCCCCACGGGGTATAACCCATTAACTCCACGCCATCTTCCACTACAGCCTTCTTCATTTCTTTGATATGATCACGGAAATAATCGATCCGATACGTATCATGGACACTGCCGTCGGCTTCTTTTTCGTCGATTGCGCCAAAGCCGTTTTCGACAATGAAGAGCGGCACACGATAATGATCCGTAAACCAATTCAGTGAATAACGCAGACCTTCTGGATCAATTTGCCAGCCCCAGTCGGTGACGTTGAGGTATTCATTTCTGACAAAATCTTCCTGTTCGTGATAGTCAAAGTACACATTGTCTTCTTTATGCGTGATCGCAAAGGACATGTAATAACTAAAGCCAATATAATCGACTGTTCCTTTTTTCAATTCGGCTAAATCTTCTGAGGTGATATCTAAATCATATCCTTTTCTAGCGAAGTATGTCAGCATATACCCCGGATAAGCTCCATGAACATGAACATCCGTAAAATAGTACCGTTTTTCCATCGCCTTTTGGGCCATCAATACATCCGCCGGCTTACACGTTGCCGGATAGATGGGACACATAGCGATCATACATCCAATTTCAAAATCTGGATTGATTGCTTTGCCGATTTGAACCGCCTTTGCACTGGCAACGAGTTCATAGTGAGCCGCTTGATACATGATTTGCTCGCGATCATCGCCTTCCTTATAGGAAATTCCTGAATTCGTAAACGGGAAAAATTGATCATTGTAATTGGCTTGGTTGTTAATTTCGTTAAAGGTCATCCAATACTTGACTTTGTCCTTATAGCGCTTGAAGCAAACTTCAGCAAACCTAACAAAGAAATCAATCACCTTACGATTGGCAAATCCACCATATTCAGTAACTAGATGATACGGCAGTTCAAAATGCGAAAGTGTCACCACAGGCTCAATCCCATACTTCAAACATTCATCAAAGAGATCATCATAAAATTTTAACCCAGCTTCATTTGGAACATCCTCATCCCCCTTTGGAAAGATCCTTGTCCAAGCAATCGAGGTTCGGAAACATTTAAAACCCATTTCAGCAAAAAGTGCGATATCTTCTTTATACCGATGATAAAAATCAATGCCCTCATGGTTTGGATAATACTCTCCTTCAAGGACACCCTCCGTGATTCTACGTGGAATACCAGGACCACCGACAGTCATCACATCCGCTACGCTGATACCCTTGCCGCCTTCTTGCCAAGCTCCCTCAAGCTGATGCGCTGCTACTGCACCTCCCCACAAAAAATCTTTTGAAAATCCTGTCATAAATCAACCATCCTTTCTCTTTCTAACCCCATCATAAAAGATAGCGTTTCCATTTAGAACACAGACAATTACCATATCGTTGTGGTAATTTCTTGGCAACGGCTTTTCTTCTATAACAATAGAATAGAAAAAACACCTAAAGCAGAAAATCTGCCTTAGATGTTTTTTGTCGGAATAGTTTACAGTCCTGAGTCAAATCAGCCGTTTCTATTTATATTTTCTCTTCAAGTAAATGTAGAAAGGAATACCTAATGCTGTAATGGCAATCCCAACCATCGCTAATTGGAATTGGTTGATCAACGTCATTACTAAGATAAATACCCCACCAATAATCGCAACAATCGGAATGATTGGGTAAAGCGGTACTTTGTAAGGACGAACCAAATCTGGTTCAGTTTTTCTCAATTTGATTACCGCGATAAAGACTAATGTGTAGAAGATCCAGATAACGAAGACTAACATGTCTGTTAGCATATCGAATCCGCCCACCATCATCATAGCAATAGCGATGACTAATTCTAGAATCCCAGCGATATAAGGTACGTGATTTTTGTTTAATTTCACTAATTTATCTGAGAAAGGTAATTGCTTTTCAAGACCCATCGTATAAGGAAGACGCATCCCTGTCATCGTATAACCATTGATTGTTCCATATACTGAGATTAAGATCCCGATCGTTACTAATTTACCGCCCATGCCGCCGAAAATTTTTCCAGCAACGTCCATCGCCGCATTTTCGTTCCCAGCTAACGCAGACATATCAATCGTACGCAAGAAAGCAAATTGTACCAATAAGTAAACAGCCATGATTCCTAAGATCCCGCCTGCAATTGCTCGAGGAAGATCACGTGCTGGTTTTTTCAATTCTCCTGCGATGTTTCCAACGTGAATCCAGCCATCATAAGCAAACATTGTCGCTAACAATCCAGCACCTAAAGCTGGAGCAAAACCGCCAACTGCTGGACCGGCTTGAACTGGGAATAAGCTGACAGAGACATCGCCTTGACGTATCAAACCGAAAATGACGATCAATGCTAAAGGCACTAACTTACAAACTAACGTGATTGATTGGAACATTCCGCCAGCTTTTGAGCCTAAGAAGTTGATCAACATGATTGAAGCTGCTGCCACGATTGCGATCGGAATGATCGTTGAATCGCTCATACCAAATAGATTTTTGAACTGAGTGGCAAAAATAATTGCTAAAGCCGCTACATTAGCTGGGAAGTAGATGACTACCTGTGCCCATCCAAGTAAGAAACTCCAAAATTCTCCATACGCACGTTCGATGTAGCGAAGCATACCGCCTGTTTCCGGAATAGCTGCTGCTAATTCTGCACCCGTTAGTCCCGCACAGACACTGATCAGACCGCCTAGGAACCACGACAACATGTGCAGACTCGTTGATCCAGTTACTGCAGCAACACTGGCTGCTTTAAAGAATACCCCCGCCCCAATTACAGTACCCATTACTGTCGAAAGAGCTGGGAAGAACGTCATTGTTCGCTTTAGTTCACCAGATGGTTGTGAACCCACGAGTTCTTGTTGGTCGACTGCCATAATTTTTCCTCCTAATTTTTGAAGTGGCTTTTGCTCACTTCTTAACTTGATCTTTAAAACAAACAGCTGAAGTTATTCCATAAAAGAAAGAGAACAAAAAAATGCGATATAACAACTATTTAATAACTTCTCTTATTTGTCCGGACATTATTTTAACATGGAGAAAGAAAAAGGGAAACGTTATTTTAAACATTTCCTTTTTTCTTAGTTCCTCCTCATGTTCTGTTAAGAAACCTCTGCCGTTTTACGAGTTCACTTTATCAAAAGACACTTTTGTTTCGATGCCTTCTGCCTTAAATTTTTCTGATAATCTTTCTAACATTTCATCAGTCATTTTATCTAAATCAAAGCTTGGACTGAAATCCCATTCTTTACGAGCATCACTGTCATCGATCGAATTTGGCCATGAATTAGCGATTCCTTGACGAACTGGATCAACGTCATACTTCAATTCAAAGTCTGGAATCCGACGGCGAATTGATGCGGCAATTTGTTCTGGTTCAAAGGACATTGCAGTGATATTGAATGAGTTGCGGTGTTCTAAACGATCAGCATCCGCGTTCATTAATTTCACGATTCCTTCAATCGCATCATCCATATACATCATGTCCATATAAGTTCCTTTATCGATAAATGATGTGTAAGATTTGTTTTTTAATGCTTCGTAATAGATATCTACTGCGTAATCTGTTGTACCACCGCCAGGCTCTACTTTATATGAGATTAATCCTGGGAAGCGGACTGAACGGCTGTCTACATCGTATTTATCATGGTAGTAGTTTTCTAATAATTCGCCTGCTACTTTGGTCACTCCATACATGGTAGTAGGATGCATCACTGTATCTTGCGGTGTATTGTCTGGTTCGCAATCTGGTCCATAAGCTGCGATTGAAGATGGCGCAAAGAATTTCGTTTTTGGTCCGATTTCACGAGCTACTTCTAGGGCATTCATCAATCCAGTCATATTCAAGTTCCAAGCAAAAGCCGGACGTTTTTCAGCTGTAGCAGAAAGTAACGCCGCTAAGTGAATAATAGTATCTACTTCATAGCGTTTCGCAATATCCAAAAAGCTTTCGTAATCGGTTACATCTAGTTCTTCAAACTGTCCATTTTCAACAACAGGACTGCCTTCAACTGTACGAATATCTGTTGAGATAACATTTTTTACACCTAAATCATTGCGGAGTCTTTCTGTTAATTCTGAACCAATTTGTCCTAATGCGCCTGTAATTAATACTTTTTTCATGGATGTGACTTCCTCTCTATTTATGGTAAATTTGATTTTTTTATTGAACGGTTTCTTTGATAATGCCTAGTTCTTTCCCAACTTTTTCGTAAACCTTGATCGCGTCATCTAGCATTTCTTTTGTGTGACCTGCGTTTGGCATGTTCCGTACACGACCTGTTCCTAATGGTACTGTTGGATATACGATTGGTTTTACATATACGCCGTTTTCCAATAATTTCTTAGAAAATTCTTGTGCTAATTTTTCATCGCCAACAATAACTGGGGTGATCGGTGTTTCTGATTTACCAATGTCATAGCCGATACGTTTTAATTCTGCTTTGAAGTAATTGGCATTATCCCAAAGTGTATCCACATATTCCGGATGCTCTTCAATCAAGTCGATTGCTTTAATACAAGCACCCGCAGCCCCAGGTGTTAATGAGGTTGAGAATAAGAATGGGCGTGCTTGTGATTTCAACCAAGTAATCAATTGCTTCGTTCCAGCGACATAACCACCAACAACACCGATTCCTTTAGATAAAGTTCCCATTTGGAAATCAATATGATCTTGCATTTCAAAATGTTTCACTGTTCCATGTCCATGCCCCATCACGCCTGTTCCGTGAGCATCATCGACATAAGTAATGACATTGTATTTTTCACAAATTTCAACGATTTCAGGAATCTTAGCCACATCGCCATCCATTGAGAAAACACCATCAGTAATATACATCACCTTGTTGTATTCGCCGCTTTCAGTTGCTGCTTTAGCTTTCGCCTCTAAATCTTCCATATCTTGGTGGTTCACACGGATGATTTTCGCACCAGATAAGCGACAGCCGTCAATGATTGATGCATGATTCAATTCATCTGATAAAATAGCGTCGCCTTTTTTCATGACTGCTGAAATAGCTCCCATGTTACAGTTGAAGCCTGATTGGAATGCAATTGCCGCTTCAGTTCCTTTGAACTCAGCAATTTTTTCTTCTAATTTTTGGTGAATGTCTAAAGTTCCGTTGATCGTACGAACCGCGCCAGCGCCGGCACCATAGTGCTTAGTTGCCTCTACATCTGCTTCGATCAATTCAGGACGAGTAGCAAATCCTAGATAGTTGTTAGATGCCAAGTTGATCATCTTCTTATCATTGACTGTAATGATCGGACCATTGCTTCCTTCCAAAACATCGATCGTGTTGAACAATCCTTTTTCTTTTAGATCTTCCAAATTCGTTTCAAGAAATTGGTCAAGAACTTTTGAACTCATAACGATTCTCCTCCATACTGATTATTGCGCATAAAAGTTGTTATTTTTTCTGACATTGAAAAGAAACAGCTCGTTTATTTGTTTGCGCTTTCGTAACTTACACACTCAGTTTATAAGCGATTGATACCGTTTACAACTTTAACACTCGACAATTTCTTGAATTATAATGAAAGTTAGAACTCTTCTAATTAATTTTATTTAATGATTGGAAATTTAGGTTTTTGAGTAAGAATCGAAAGAAATTTACCATACTGAAATTACCAATACATAACGTTTCTTTATTCACAATAAAACAAAATTTAGCAAAAAATATTTTCCTCATTCTAAAAAAAGGCTAATATAAGAATGATACTTTTATTGTCAGACATGTTCTTTTCGTCACAATAAAAATTTAATTTTTTAATTAAAAACAGAATCAGAATGTTTGCAACACCAAAAACTGGTTCTAATCATTTACAAATAAAACGGAGATTCATTTTCATATAAAACTGAGATTTTGTATTTTAAGACCAACTTAGCGCCAAAAAGGAAGAAAATAAAAAAGAAAAGTTCCTCCTTCCATAGAAAAAAATTACTTGAATCAAAAGACTGCCTCTTTGTTTAGATTAGTTCGCTGAAATCTCCGTTTGTTAAACAGCAAAGTTATTTTGACAATTATAAGTTCCGGTATTTAAGCAGTATGGGTTTGAGTCTTTCATATTGAATAAGTCTTTATGCTCACGATGCTGCCCAGCAATCGAACGACTTGAGAAAGTTAAATGCTTGATACCTGTTGAATATAATCAAAAATCGGCTGTTTATTTCCCGCAGACTACGGGAAATAAACAACCGAATCACTCATAATTCTATTCATTTTTTAGATATCGCATTTATTGATTCTAAGCTCTTCTTCTTTTAATTGCGCCAACACAAGCAATCGTCAGAAGCAACAACCCGAACACTGTAAGAATTGTTGTATTATTCTTTTGCTCACCAGTACGTGGTAAAACCTTGCTAGTAGCCGTAGTGCTTCCGCCTGCATTTGGAAGTATTTTTGTGGAACGGTAGGTCGTTATACTAGCATTTGAGTTGTTTGTATTTTCTCCGCCATTTCCTGTTGTATCACTTTCAACGTTTGCTGCAGGTTTATTCTCTTTAAGGTAGACATACGTGATGGTTTGCTCTGTTTCTTGATAGTTTCCTTTAGCATTTTTTGGCGTTTCCTTCACTGTCCAACCATCGATAGCTTTGGCTTGCGTTTCATATTTGTCTCCGATGATGCCAATTTTTTGCTCGGCAGGTGCTAATTCATTGCCCTGTTCATCGACATAAAGAATCCGGATCGTAGCTTTATTACTGTAAATATAAGTAACGATTTGCAGCTCTGATGTGTATATTCCAGTCGAATTACCTAGTGTCTCTTTAAACTTGTAGCCTTTGAACTCTTTTTTCGCACTTTCATACCCATCACCAACATCGCCGCTCATCAAAACAGGGTTTGCTAATACTTTACCAGAATCGCTAATGTGATTAACAATTACCTTCCCAGTCAACTTGCGATAGATCACCGTAATTTCTTGATCCTCTGCTGTGTAAACGCCTGAGGTAAATCCTTTAATTTCCTTAAATTCATAGTTTTCAAAGGTTTTATTCAGCTGCTCCAACGGAATCAATGTCCCGATTGGTTGTGATTCAGTAAAATCTTCTGCTAGTTTTTCGCCCTTTTCATCTTGATACTTAATTGTAAGGTTACCTAATTTCTCAGGTTCTTTATCTTTCGTGTAGATATACGTAACTCTAGTAATACCATCGACATATTTTCCAGTGACATTTCCCTGAACTTCTTTAAATGTATAGCCATCAATGCTCTTTTGTGTTGTTTCATAGTCTTCATCGATTTCACCGATCGTAACTTCACTATTTAAAAGCGGATGACCAGTCTCGTCTTGATAATCGACAATGAGTACCCCTTTTTCAGTACCTGAACCCTTCTTCGCATAAATCAAAGTAACTTCTTGATCTTGAGCTGTAAACTTCCCGCTTACATTTCCTTCGATGCCTTTTAAAACATAGTCATCAAAAGGCTTCACCTCTGCCGTATAGATATCATCAATATCACCGGTTAATTCAACATCTGGACTTAATGAATTTTGCTCTTCATCTTGATAATGAACGATCACCTTGCCTTGTTCAGCAGGTATTTTCGTGTATACATAAACAACTTTTGTAATTCCTAGTACATATTTTCCAGAAGGAGTTCCAACGACTTCTTTAAACACGTAGCCATCGATGACTTTTTGAGTCGTAGTATATTCACTACCTACCTCACCAGTCATAACTTCGTCGCCGATCAATGGGTTACCAGATTCATCTTGATATTGTGCAAGAACGATGCCCTGTTCTTTCACGGCCTTTGTATAAATCAATGTGATTTCTTTTGCTTCTTCACTAAAGAAGCCGGTAATTGAATCTCCTTCTTTGACCCCTGAGAAAACATAATTATCAATCTGCTTGATGTTTGCATGATACTCTGCACCTAGTGCGCCAGTTAATATTTCGTCTGGACTAATTTGTACCAGCTTTTTATTTTCATCATAGGTCATGTAATGGACCGTCACCGGTTCTGATTTTTTCCAAACAGCGTATAACGTCTCGTTGCCCTTCGGTATTGTGATTGTTTGACCAGCGGCTAAATTTTCATCCGGATCTTTCGCATCCTTTTCTTTCGACCAGCCAGCAAATTGATACCCGTCGCGTGTTGCTTTTAAATCTGTACCCGCTGGAATCGTCTGATTCAAATCCTTATAGCCAACTTGGTAATAGGTTTCAGGTTGCGTTCCTTCATAATAGATCGTGCCTTCATATTTCGACAGTGCCGTGCCTAAATCAAAAATCCCGCCATTGCTGTCATACTTAATCCAATCAATTTCCACCGAACCAATGTCTGCTTTCGCTGTTCGTGGCAACCCTCGCTGATCTTCGTTCACTTCACGTAAGTTCTCAACTTGATCATCCGCCAGCTTCTCTGGCGCGATTGGTACTGTTGGCAAAATTATCGCATCACCTGACGTTCCTGCAGTGATTTTATTGTAATTATCAACTAAACCAACCGGAGCGGTCCCAAAAACATTCTCCATGGTCACGGATGTAACTGTCCCATTATCGTATCCAAGATTGGATTCAATATTTCCAGCTCCAGTAACATTGGAATCTGCAATATTATTCTTGCTGGCTGTTCGAGATTTGTTTCCAGCAAATAGGTTATTCGCATAACGACCTGCAGATAAATTGGTAACATACCCAGAACTACCAATGGCTCCACCATCATAGACAGCTTCATTCTCAACAAATGAATTATTAATGTAATCAACGACGGCTCTTCTGCCTTCCATTATCCCGCCATTGGCATAAATTTGAATCGCTCCACCATTATTTGCAGAGACATCTTGTCCTAATGCCTTGTTTTGATAAAACGTGTTATTTCTAAATGTCGCTGCACTCGCAATATTTGCGTTGGTCTGAATTAAGATCGCTCCGCCATCATCCCCAGCAATATTTCTAACAAAAGAATTTCCATCAAACTGAATATCTGTTCCATCAACTGTATTGAAGAAGGCGATCGCTCCGCCATCAGCTAGTTTCTTCGATCCACCACCAGAGACATCTTCAACCGATTTATTTCCTTCAAAATAGTTGTTCTTAAAAGTAAATTTTGCTGAAGCACTCGGCTGGAAGAAATAAATCGCTCCGCCTTCACCACCGACGTTTCCTGTTCCTACTTGCTTTGTTTCATTCGCGATAAATTTAGAATTGTAGGCTTTAAAGTTTGCCGAGTACCCTTTACTAGCGATTGCACCGCCTGAATATCCTGATGCATTGTTTACATTATTTGAGAACGTGCTATTTTTCAGTGTTGTATTCCCACTAGTATAGAAGGCGCCTCCATCATCATATCCGTGAAAATTATTGACGATTGTGTTCTCGAGAATAAATTCTCCTTTATACCCAGAAACTGTTAAAGCTCGCGTATTATTCCCTAAACCTTCAAGCGTAAAATTCTTAAGGGTCAAACTTGAGGCTGCCGTTCCAGTACCGCCCCCATAAGAAAATAGTTGTTTACTTGTAGTAGATTGAAGTGTGATACCAGCGCCATCAACCTCAACTTGATATGGTGATTCTACCAGAGCGATTGTAGCCCCAATATCTGTCGGAAAGCTTCCGCCAAGTGTAACTTTTCGATTTTCTGGCGCATTTTTTACTGCATCCTGAAGATCAGCTACAGTATTAACCGTTATTTCATCAGCTGATACTGTTTGTCCCGCTGCTCCTAATAAGAAAATACTTAAAACAAAACCAAATAAAACAATCCATTTATCCTTTTTCATTTTTATCTTCCTCTCTATCCAAATTATTAACTATATTTTTTTGTAAAATGTTTTATTTACACATACGCAAACGTCCAATTTATACATTTTTACTATACTTATAAAACCAAACACAAAGGCGACATTTTTTTCTATTTAAGTATCGTAAACTGTCATCGTTGTCCCCTTACAAGAAACTGTCGAATAGCCTTCGATAAAAACATTTGTTATTTTAAAATCATGCTCTTTTCATCATCTAAAAAATACATACTATGAATATAGTTTTGTTAGATTAATTTTCACTTATTATTCGTTAAGTGGTTAGCCCAATAGATTTATAATTATCTTTTATCTTCAAAAATTAAATAATATTTGAATTATTTGTAATCATTGTAATTTATAAAATAAAAAACATCAACTGTTTTTTAATTAAAATATAGGATAAACTTTCAAAAAAATATCTTCTATAATTTATTTCGTATTACCAAAGCTTCAGTAAAGTTATGCAGCGATTCTTTTCTGAGTGTTTTAATCTTTTTTGACAAGAAAATAAAGATAAAGTCTCGTTTTAAGTAATTTATCAAAATTATTTCGGAAATTAAGCAAATTAAAAAGCAAGAATCAACAACAACTACATAATTGCTGATTCTTGCTTTTCTTATATTTCTAAGATTTGTTCTCTTACTTTTTATGGCAGGTCATTTCCTGCTGCAAAGTACACATCATACCATTCTTGTTTCGTTAAGGTCACGTCTCCACCTGCTGCGCTTTCTTTAATGCGGGCTGGATTCATGGTACCTAAGATCACTTGCATATTTGCTGGATGGCGCAAAATCCAAGCGGTTGCGATCGCATTTTTATTCGTATCATATTTTTTCGCTAATTTGTCTAATAGCTCATTCAACTCTGGGAACTTGTCATTATCAACAAAAACTCCTTCAAAGAATCCATACTGGAATGGAGACCAGGCTTGAATTGTTACACCTTTACGACGAGAAAATTCTAATATGCCACCATCATGATCAAATGAGCGAGTATCTGTCATATTCGTGTGCATTCCATAATCAATCATTCCCGTGTGCATAATCGAAAATTGCAATTGATTCATCAATAATTTTTGATCTACCTGTGATTGCAATAATTGGAACTGTTCAGGATTGAAATTTGATACCCCAAAGTGACGAACCTTTCCACTTGCCTGTAAGATATCAAACGCTTCTGCGATTTCTTCTGGCTCCATCAATGGATCGGGACGATGCAATAGATAACTATCTAAATAGTCGATCTCCATCCGTTTCAAGATGCCATCAACTGAATCCAATAAATGCTGCTTAGAAAAATCATAGCGTTTTTCATCACCAGTGACGATTCCACCCTTTGATTGAATAAAAAATTGATCACGAGAAATGCCCGCTTCTTTCATAGCAGCAGCAAAAACCAATTCTGATTTACCATCTCCGTACATATCTGCTGAATCAATAAAATTGATGTCACTTTCTAAAGCAGCCTCTAAAGCAGCGGCTGCTTTTGTTGGGGTTAACGCTGCCATTCGCATAATGCCTAAAGCAATTGCGGAGGTTTTCCAATAGCTGTTGCCAATTTTTCGTTGTAACATGATGTCCATCCTCTCTGGAAAAGCATTTTTTCTTACCTATAGAAGTATAGACTATTTTTCCCATAAAAAAAATCCCTAACCCCTAGTCAAAAAAGTTTGTGCTTGACCCATTAACCCTTTCTTCGTATGCTTATTTTCAAAGGAGTGGCCTATTATGTACTCAATGTTGAAAAAAATTATCACTGAAAAAGACATCCGTCGCCAGATTCCACTCTTGGAACAGCTGCTTAATCATTCCCAATTGACATCTAAAGAACTGGCGGAGAAAATTGACACCACTGAGCGAACCATTTTTTCTGATCTGCAGCTGATTCGTAGTTATCTGCCAGAACATTGGGTATTAGCTTCCGATAAAAGCGGCATTCGTTTGAGCTCACAAAAAAATTCATTAACTAATGATATCTGGGAGTCTTTTTTGCCCCATTCGGTCAGTTTGCAGCTGATCAAAAAATTATTTTTTACAAAGGAATTGAACATTCCGCGTTTTCTTGATGAAACGGGTGTCTCCTATGAAACACTCAAACGTCATCGAACAAAAATAAATCATCACCTTCAGTCTTTTAATATCAAGATTCATTTAACTTCCAAACGAGCCTACTTGAATGGCGAAGAAAGTGCCATCCGAATTTTTTATCATCGGCTGCTGCTGCCCTTTACTCATAACAACTATTTTTTTAAAGATTATGCGATTCATGAGGAGCATTATTTACGTTTCTTAACAAAAGAATTAACCGAAGAGCTAGTTGTAGATACAGAACAAATTTTTGGAATTTGTTGGTTCTTTATTAACAGTATCCGGATCAAAGCAGGTTGTTCAATCAATGATTTCAACTTTGATGCAAATGATTCACTATTTATTCTTTATGCACCCTTTCTTCAAGATTTATACAAAAAAGAGGGGGTCTATCTGAAAGATAAGGAAATCTTTTTTGCTTTCTTCTGCTTTTTAGAAAGCTGGAATTATGATAATCATCTAGGCAAAAATGTTTTAAACGCCCTTACCGAAGACTATCCCTTACTACGAGAGAAAGCTCAACAAATCGTCCAGGAAATCGCAGACAGACTAAATTTACAAGAGTTACTTCAGACAAATCTACAAACAAATTTATTGTTGCTACTATTAAAGTATGCTGAATCACCCGCACTTTCGGAGCAATTTCAATTAGAGTATCAGGAGCTGCTTCTCCAAAGACATGAGGAATACGCCTTTCTAAATGAAAAAAGTATGGCACTTTTTAATAGTCTGCCGCAGTTTTCTACGATTGAAGATACGAGCTATTTTGTTAATCTCTTTTCCTTGCTAAGTCAGCAGGCAATTTTCACGGTTCGTCCTCATACGAAAACAGTCTTCTTTATTTTTCAAAGTGAGCCAGCCTGGAAAATTTTTTTACAACAAGAATTAGCAGATCTTTTAGGTAAACGGATCAACTTAGTTTCGCTTGAGGTTTCTCAGTTACAAGAAGAAATTATTCAAACCGGAGACGTGATTCTTTCTAATGTTCCGCTGAATTCAACGCCCCTACCGGTAATCTACTTATCTACAATTCCAACAAAAAATGAGCTCAGCCAATTGACTGAACTCACTTCCCATTCCTATCTTTAGTCAAAACGGTTAGTCATTTTGGTAGCGACTGACCGCTTTTTCTTTTCTTCGGAAAATCCCTTTGCTAATCCGCTTCTCGATTTCGACCACCAAAAACAGTAGCAGAGCATTTCCTAAAATAACTAATTGCTGTGCCAAATTAAGCGCTGTAGTCCCAATCAGTTGCTGTCCTAATGGGAGGAAAATCACTCCTAATTGAAGAACTAAAAGGATTCCTAAGGAGATAAATAAGAATTTATTTTCAAAGAAACGACGATTGATTGCCGGATCAAACATCTCTCGACAATTGATCATGTAAACCGCTTGCCCTAGAACAATACTCTGTAAAAGAATCGTTTGTTGTAAAGCCGCCCCCTCAAAGCGCATGGACAAAAAGTACGCTGGAATCATGATCAGCAGGGAAACATACAGGATTCTAAAAAAGCTGTAGCCTGATAAAATTCCCTTCTTTGTCTCTCTAGGCGGACGATTCATCGTGTCGCCGCTCGCTTTTTCAAAGCCCAAAGCATATGATAGTGTGATCGTAGTCACCATATTGACCCACAAAATTTGGGTTGGGGTCAATGGCAATGGTTGATTCATCAATAAAGCTAAAATGACTATCAGCCCTTGTGCTAACGCTGTTGGTAAAAAGAAGTTAATCGTTTTTTGCAGATTATCAAAAATCCTTCGTCCCTCTTTAACAGCCTTCACGATCGTGTAAAAATTATCATCCGCTAATACCATATCCGCTGCCTGTTTACTAACTTCACTGCCTTTGATTCCCATCGCAATGCCAATATCCGCCTGTTTCAATGCCGGCGCATCATTCACGCCATCGCCAGTCATCCCTACGACTTCCTCTTTTTTCTGTAAAGCCGTTACGATTCTAAGCTTATGATCTGGTGTCGTTCGAGCAAAGACATCGACTTTTCCAACTGCCTCCGCTAAATCCTCGTCTGTCATGCTGTCAATATCTGTCCCCTCTAAAATTTTAGAGGTGTGCTTCAAACCGACCTGTTCACTAATTGCTTGCGCCGTTGCTTTATGATCACCAGTAATCATCTTGACTGAGATACCTGCCTGCTGCGCCTGTTCAACTGCACGAACGGCACTTTCTTTTGGCGGATCAATAATTCCTGCCAGACCAACAAACGTTAAACCTGATAATGACTCGTGGGTTAACTCCTCTGAAGATACTTTTTTATAACCAAAGCCTAATACACGTTGACCTTTACGAGCTAATTCTAACCCGCGTTTCTCCCAATTCGTCTTCTCCTCATTTGTTAAATCAGCTTTTTCCAATAATACTTCAGGTGCTCCCTTAACAAAGATAAGTTGATTTTCTCCATCATTATGCATTGTTGCCATATACTTGTAACTGGAACTGAAGGGAATTTTCGCTGCAACAGGTTTTAATTGCTGTTCTTCTTCCGCTATATATTTCAATAATGCAAGTTCTGTGGGATTGCCATGGATGTCTTCAATTTTTTGATGATCTTTGGTCTTTAAGTCCTGACAATTATTCATGATTTCTTTGACCCGCGGCAGATCTTCTGTTACGACTTCCTGTACAGTCATTTCATTTTTTGTAAGCGTGCCGGTTTTATCCGAGCAGATCACCGTCATTGACCCTAACGTCTCTACCGCAGGCATGGCTTTAATAATCGCGTTCTCATCAGCCATTTCTTTGACCCCCATTGAAAGGATCATCGTTAAAACTGCCGGCAGACCTTCTGGAATCATCGCAACGATCAATGCGATGCTCGCAGAAAACAGCAAGCTCCAATCCATTCCATATCTAAAACTTGTAAAGAATAAGAGGAAAACGATCAATGCCAAAATCCCTCTAAAAATTTGTTTATTCAATTGATGCATCTTTTTAACTAACGGTGTCGTTTGTGCTTGGATCGATTGCAGCGCGTGATTAATTTTTCCAATTTCTGTTGCATCTCCAGTCTCAACTACTACTCCGAAAGCTGAACCCGTCTGTACGAGTGTTCCTGAGAAAGCCATATTTAGTTGATCGCCAGCTAAGGCATTTTGCGGAATCACCGCCACTGTCTTTTCAACTGCCTCAGATTCACCTGTTAAGATTGATTCTTCAACTGTTAAATCATGAACTTCGATCAAACGCAAATCCGCTGGAATAACATCCCCTGCTTTTAGGATCACTACATCCCCTTTAACCAAGTTTTCTGAATCCAGTTTTAACGGCTGACCCTCATTTAGAACAGTCGCTTCTTGTCCCATCATTTGCTTCAAGCCATCTAACGATTCTTCTGCCTTACGTTCTTGCCAATAACCGACAAAACCGTTGATAATCACAACTAGAAAAATAATTCCACCTTCAGCCAACTCACCTGTCGCAAACTTCAACAAAGCAGCTGCGATTAATACGATCATCAATAAATCAGTAAAATGCTTTGCGATTTTCCGCCATAATTTTACTTGTTCTTTTTCTTCCATTTGGTTCGGGCCATTATTTTTCAAACGGGCCTCACGTTCTTCTTTAGATAACCCTGTAGTTTGTGAATCCACTTTAGTTAAAACCTCTTCAATTGATTGCTTATACCATTTCATATATGTATTCCTCCATATCATTCATTCGATACCTTAAGTATACCTATAAATAACAATTATTAAGGTCGGTAATTTCATGGAAGTCTGAAATAATTGTGTTGAAAAATGCTTCACGAGTTCGTAAAGCCAGACATGGATATGCCTGCTGCAAAACGATTTATTTATATGGAAATTTTGTACTTTCCCAATAATTAAAAAAAATCACACTTCCAAACAAGAAAGTGTGATTCTGAGAATAGATTAGTGTAAAAAGTTTTGCAGATCGTCGCCGTATTTGTCGATCTTCTTCGTTGTCAAAATTGTTCCTGCTACTAAAACGCCGCCTACAATAAGTGTACTAGCAACCATAAACTTAAATAGTGATTTCATACGATTTCCCTCCTAAGTGTTTTGATTATTGTTGAAAAACACATTAACTAAAATTAGATTAAATGTCTCGATCATTGTATATATTTACCATAGCACAAGTAATTCTATGTATCTCCTAATATGCTCATTCTTTCTCTCAAAAATTTACACTAGAAAGGATTCTAAGCGACCGGATCACGAGGTCAAGCTTTATCTATTAAGAAAACGGCTAAACTCAGTGTCCTTTTTAGAGCGTTCTAGCTTTTGATTAAACTCGATGATTCGGTCTCTCAGCCCCATCATTTCATCATCTAATAGATGCGCTTTATCTGAACAGACGCGCAATTCATTTATTAACGCCGGATCTTTATTATCACTTTTATATTTTAATTCGTGCTCAAGGCTGGCCCAAAAATCCATCGCTGCTGTACGAAGCTGAACTTCCACAACAACATTTTTCTTCATATTAGATAGAAAAACGGGTAATTGAACAATCAGATGCAGGCTGCGATAGCCATTTGCCTTAGGACATTCAATAAAATCTTTTTCATTTAATAAAATCACGTCATCTTGACCAAGGAACATTTCTCTGATTCGGTATACATCATCGATATAAGAGCAGATCACCCGAACACCGGCACCATCAAATATATTCGACAGAATTTCATCCAATTTTATAGGGATTCCTTTTCTATCACACTTTTCATAAATCGAGGTACTTGTCTTTACTCTTGTGCTAACTCCTTGAATAGATGAGCGTTCATTTTTCATTAATAATTCAGAAAAAAGAATTTGAAATTTTGTTTCGCATTCCTTCATGGCACATTCATAAAAAAACTGCGCTTGTTGGATTTCTTTTTGTTGAAATGAATGAATTTCGTTCATTTTTCCCCACCACTCATAAAATTTATAGTACAGGCATTGCTAGTTTCGTTCACAGTCTAAAAAATAAACGAACAGAGGAAAGAATAATTAGTAATAGAGAGAACAGTACAAATAATAACGAGATCATCAGCTGTTCTGTTGCAGAAAAAGTTTTTTTCCACCATTTTAGAATGATCTTAAAAAAACATAAGACACTAGTTAACAAAATAGCACTTATTGCAAGCATGCTCTTTCCCCTTTTCTTGATTTATTCCGCTCATTCAACGATTTATTGAAAGTCCTCTGTTCATAAAAAATTTCTATCGACTATTAATCCTTAAGAAGCCATCTCCGCCAATTCAATCACCAATTTAACAGCCTTCTCCATTTCTGCAACAGCTATATATTCTTCAGTCGTGTGAATTTTTTCATAGCCAATAGACAAATTAACAACTTCTTTTCCTTTTTCATTAAAAATATTAGCATCGCTTCCGCCGCCGCTAATCTCCTTTATCAAGGAAAGATCCTGTTTATGCATTGCCTTATCTAACCTTTTCATTATCACTGCTTCATCAGGAATATTGTACCCAGTGGCCATTTTTTCTACCGTCATCTCAAAGGAGCCGCCATATTTTTGCACTGCTGCACTAAAGGCCTCTTCTATTTCCTTGAGTAATTGTTCTGCTACTTCTGGCAATACTGAACGTACTTCTCCTTTTAGCACCAACGAATCCATAACAATATTTGTCGCGTTCCCTCCATTAATTGTTCCGATATTCGCGGTTGTCATCTCATCGATACGACCTATCTCAATTTTTTGTAAGGCTTCTGATAAAATTGAAACAGCAGATATTCCCTTTTCTGGTTCTATACCTGAATGCGCTGATTGTCCTTTTACTTGAATCTCATACATAAATAATGTCGGACTGGCTATAGTCACACGACCTACCTCTCCGCCGCTGTCTAAAACATATCCACTTTTGGCGTTGATCAGCTGCATATCTAAGGCTGATGCACCAATTAATCCAATTTCTTCTCCTGGAGAAAAAACAAACTCTAAATCTCCTGTTGTGATGCCTAGTTCTTGAATTGTTTCAATCGCTTCGATGATAATCGCGATTCCCGCTTTATCATCTGCACCTAGTATCGTTTCTCCTTTAGAGGATAAAATCCCTGATTCTTCAATCACTTCAATACCTTTTCCCGGAGAAACTGTATCAGTGTGGCAGGAAAAGAAAAGAGGCAATTTATTGCGGTCTTTTCCATGAAGCCTAACAATTAAATTGTTTGAACCCAATCCGGTATCTTCCTTACTGTTATCTTCCACGATCTCCAAGCCAAGCTTCATAAATTTATTTTTTAAATATTCATGTATTTTTCCTTCATTTCCCGATTCAGAATCAATCTGAACCAACTCAATAAATGTTTTAACCAATCGTTTTGTATCCATAATTTTTCCTCCTTCTTATTTTTGATACTCTTGAAATGACAACTTAACCATTCAATTCCAAGTATTCAATAATATCAGCCATATCTCCAACGGGCACAATTTTCATCTCAGTCTGAATATCCTCTGCCACTTTTCTAGCTTCAAAATAGTTTGTTGAAAAAGTTCCTTCTTCATTTCCCAGATAAGGGACAAAGAAAATATCCGCTTGCGAGTTATGTGCGGCGTAGACTTTTTGCGGAATTCCGCCAACAAGTCCTACACTACCATTCGTTTCTATCGTTCCTGTACCAGCAACCGTTCTTCCATTTAGCAGATCCTGACCTGTAATTTGCTGATAAACACTTAAGGTTAACATCGCCCCAGCTGAAGGTCCGCCGAATCCTTTAGAATTTATGCTAATTGATTCGTTGGCAGTCACTGCCAGTACACCGTTTAATAAATAGCCGCTTCTTGTAATTCTCGGGATAGATAGTTCCTGTTTATTACCTTCCCTCGCAACAACAAGCTCGGTTCGTGCCGCCCTTAATTTTTGTGGGAGTAAGGCTAGAGCGCTAGGTGTGACTGCTTCACCATTTATTGAAAGAATGACATCGTTTATTCTCAGTGAATTCAAGTTTTGCACATCTCGATTAATATTCATCACTCGTATTCCAACAAAATCAAGCTCCTTCTCCTTTTCAGCAAGTCTATGAGCCTCCATCACTGCTGTTTGTTTAGAATTTGCCATGAAAGCCCGCTGAACATCTCTGCTATCCTGTTTTACCGCTTCGTAGTTCTGGCTTTCTTTTGTTAGATTTTGATAAGGATGGATCAAGGCCCTGATTAGCTTAAATACTGTTCCTTGTTCACGTTTGACTGTTGTCACCAAAATTTCTGAATCACTTTTTGAGGTGTGGTCTGCTACCGACACCATTTCCATTGCATCTGCTACTGGACCCGGCTTAGTTATATATAAATCAGGAATTCTGTAAAAAAAAGCAAAATATACAACTACAACACTTAACAAAGCAATCACAAAATATTTACTAAATTTCTTCATAATCAACCTCTTTTATCAATGAACACTTATCCCAGCATCAACCCAACAATCAACCCTCCGGTAATGACAGAAGTTATCGTTATTGTAGAAAATCCTGCCGTTACCATGATCGGTAGAATATTTTGCTCAATTACAGCGATTTCTTCTTCTGTTTCCCCTACAGCTGCAGCTGCTTCTTTGGTTAAGACCATTGTTCCTGGAAATCCAAACAAGGTTGTCATACCTACAGCAATCGACAATGAACCAGAGTAACCGACCTTTTTACCGATAAGGAATGACGCTATAAAGATTATCCCCAAACCTGCTGCTAAGTAGAAAGCAATTGGACCAATCAAATGCAATAGATCTGCCGGAACAATATCTGCTAATGGACCAAACGCAATAACCATGATGGAAATCATTAGCAAACCAAAAGAGTCGGTAGATGATAATGCATTAGGCTTCAGAATTCTGAAGTGTCGCAAAATGATTCCCAATAGTAAGGCAATCACAAAAGCATTTACCGTCCCATTAGTTAATTGACTTAAAAATCGAGAAACATACATTGTCAGTCCCAGTAAAAACAATGTGCCATAAGGTGTCCGTAAAAAATCTGGTAAAATACTTTCTTTAGCCTCCGTAGTATTTTCAGCTACTTCCTGTTCAAAAAAAGTCAGCTCGCCATCACGATATTGCTTCTTCACGCGAAGTGCTTCTTTTTTCAAAATATTCGCCGTAAATAAGAAACCAACCAAATTTTTTAAGTTTAGTATCAAGAGCGGAAAAACTGCTAATAAGTAACTAGATAAAATCCCTAGATCGCCGCCAGCATTCTGAATCTCATTTACTTTTTCCTGCACCATTAAAATCGATAGTGTCCCCCCGGTTATCGACGCGGTGCCAGCTACGGCAATATTTCTGTCAAAGATCAATTCACCGATAAAGATTAGAATCACCGTCATTAAAACAACTGTTAACGATCCTACAACAAAGGTCTTCCACTGCAGCTTCAAATCTTTAAAGCTCATCATTGTTCCTAAATGAACGATAATTACCCCAATAACAGCATTTCCTAAGCCTAACAATCCTGAGTCCTGAATCAGATCATGAGGTAATAAATCTGTTGCAAAACCCACCAAAAAGATCAAAGAAGCTACTAACATCATCGAAATCAAAGCCTTGCTTTTGTTTGATACAAACTCCCCAATCGTCCAAATAAACATTACAATAGTAAAAGCTAATATAGGTTCCATTATTTTTCCTCCTTATTATTGAATCGGATGATACGTGAATCCCAAGCCATGAACTTCTGCCACATTATAAGTGATCATAAAGCTTTTAGGATCAATCTCATCTACGATTTTTCTAACCAACGGATACTCCTGCCCAGTCACCACTACCATGATCATTTCTCTATCACAATCATTTTTTCCGCCTCTAGCGTCGAATACTGTCATACCTCTATCCAATTCATTTGTTAATTGATCGCGTATTTCTTTTGTATAGTCTTGACTTATGATCATAATCGCCTTTCTTCTCTTCAAACCATTTTCAATATAATTCATAACGATTGAAGTAATCCCAATAGATAAAATAGCGAACAAAAACTCTTCGAAACCAAAAACATAAAGACTCATAAATACGATCACCATATCAGTAAACAATAGTCCTAGTGATGGATTCATACCAAAATATTTTTCAAAAATCAGCGGTGGAATTGTTGTTCCTCCACTAGATGCTTGGATCTTATATAAAATAGCTACTCCGACTGCAAAAACAATACTTCCAAAAATAACTGATAGTAAACGATCTTCAGTTAGCATACCGATCGGTACTATACGTAATGCTAAAGGAAACAACAAGCTCCCAATTAACGTATTGAAGAAAATCTTTTTTCCTAAAAATAAAGCAGCTAAAATTAAAACAACAACATTCAATGATAGGACGACCCATGAACGATCGATTCCTAACGCTGATTCTGCTAAAATCCCAATCCCGCTGGCGCCTCCAGCGGCAATATCATGCGGTCCTAAAAATAAATTAATACTAATGGCTAATAGTAATACCGCCACTGATATTTTTAGTAGTTGCAATAGAAAAGAAAATAGCGTATCGCTTTTATTTTTTCTATCGACAACGGATTTTCTTTTTTTCGCTCCTGCTTTTAAGCTTAAAGTAGTATTTTCTTTCATACCCTTTCCCCTTTCGTAATAACTCCTTAATGAGTATGGTGCTAGTTTAGTAAATTAATACCGCCCTCTCAAACAAACTATTTCTAAAAATTGGAAAAAATTTGTTTGAGAGCATTACTGTTTTTTTAATATTGGCGTATTTAATAAAAAAATAGCCTAAGAGAAATGGTTATCTCTTAGGCTATTAGTATCTGCTTAAACAACTATGCGGCTGTGAAAAAAATTGGTCGGAATGAAAGGACTTCTTGAAAAAGCATAGATGGATATCTCTTGTTTTCTAAGTGAGGTTTTGCTTTTTTAATATTTTCTCTTGCCGCAGAGTGAACAAAAATATTCCATTACATCAGCTATCACTCTCAAGTATTTCTTTCTGCATGTCTTTCAAGGTCTGAATAGAAAAGCGCATTTTTTCTATTTCATCTTTATCTAACGGTATTTCAATGATCTCTCGAATCCCTGATCTATTTAAAACAGCATTAGAACCAATACAAACATCCTTACTATTATATTGACCCTCCAAATGTACCGAGACTGGAAGAACAGAATTTTCATCCAGCAAAATCGCTTTTGTAATCCTTGCCAAAGAAATGGCAATCCCATAATGAGTAGAACCCTTGTAATGAATGATCTCATATGCTGCATTCTTAACGTTTTCTGACAATTCTATTAAGTCAGAGTCGGAAAATTCAGGATGTTGATTCAACCATTCGCTGATCTTTAAACCACCAATATTTCCATGAGACCAAACAGGAAATTGTGTGTCCCCGTGCTCACCTAAAATATAAATATTCACGTCTCTTGGATCTATTTGAAATTTTTCTCCAATGGCACTTCTTAATCTAGCGCTATCCAAAGAGGTTCCCGAGCCAATAACTCTATTTGCGGGAAATCCTGTTAGTTTTTTTACATAATGGGTGAGAACATCAACTGGATTGCTGGCAATCAAAAATATTCCATTAAAATGATGTGCCATAACTGATTGGACAATTGACTTAATAGTGCGTGCATTGCGCTTCACCAAATCCAATCGAGTTTCATTTTCCTTCTGTGCCGCTCCAGCTGTGATAACAATTAAATCTGCATCAGAACAATCCGAATACTCTGCAGAATAAATTCTTTTAGGCCCAACATAAGCCAAACCATTCGTAAGATCTTTCACATCACCGGCAACCTTTTGAGAATCCAAATCAATAATACCTACATTATTCCCAACACCCTGTGCCATTAGAGCAAAGGTATAGCTTGAACCGACATCTCCATTACCAATTACCACAATTTTATTCATCATAATTCTCCTTTCGACTCTCTATCTTATTAATCTACTATCGAACTTTTCCTTAATGATTTTTACAATTATCAAGCAATTTCAAGGATAGCTTGTATAGTAAGTTTAGTGAACAGCTAAGCTTTTCACAAATAAACTAATTCTAGAAATCGGAAATAATTTGTCTGAAAGAATTAAAAAAAAGAAGCTTTAAATAGAAATAAATCATCTGCAAAAAATAATTTATAAATATCAAGACAAATATTTTATTTGTAGGCTTCGTTCGTATTATAATGGAACCGTATCACCACTTTTTGATAAGGGGGCTTTTTCTAATGAATACCTACTCCTATGATTTGCTAGTCGATAAATCTATAAAAAGAAAAATAAAAATCCTTCAAATCTTACTTGAAGCCAATCGCCCGGTGTCATTAAAAACTTTTAGCGATCTCTGTGATGTTTCTTTCAAAACGATACAACAAGATGTCGCCTACCTAATCGATAACTTGCCAAACGCTCTCTTATTAGAAGAATTCAATCATACTTTATCCCTTGAAAAATATGGCCCGAGCCGTGAGATTGTCACTTATATTGATAGTCTAATTTCAGATAATCCAATATTTCACATTATCGAATCCATTTTCTATGAAGAAAAGAAAGATTTGGTTACTTACGCTTTGGACTTATACATTTCCGAATCAACAATGAAAAATTACATCAGAACCTTCCGAAACGTTCTTAAAGATTTCAGGCTTGACCTCGATACCACTACCTTTTCCTTAGTCGGTGACGAAGCAAATATCCGTTATTTTTTCTTCCAGTATTTTCGCTCCATTCATGAAAGTAGTGCACCCATCATCCATAATGATCAATATCATGAGATAACCGAAGTCTTAGAAAAAATGAAAAGAGACTACGATCTAAATTTAAATTTCGATTACTATAGAGCAACAATTTGGATGTTCATCATAGAAAAACGAATAGAAAACCAGCATTTTATTGAGTTTGATGCTTCAATACTGGAAAAATATGAGAATAAAGATAGCTACCGTCGTTTTAAAACAGCCTTCTCTACTTATTTTCATTCAAAGGTACCTAAGGAAAACAATCGGAACCAAGAAATCTTGTTCTCTTATTTTGCACAAGTCGATACCATTATTTATGAATCAAACAGCTCATACTTAACCAATGACTTTATTCAAGAATTCACTGAACAGGATTTGCTTATTACAAATTTTTTTATCGCTTCAAAGCAGAATTTAGTACTCAACCATAAGGCAAAATCAGCTATTCAATCCTACCTCACAAATCTATCGATATTGACGGAGTGTACGGATCTGTTTCAAAAATACTCCCGCATTTTGATACGCAAGGCTAAAAATAATTACTCTGATACATTTTCTATTTGGTGTCATATTTTAAAAAATCACGAATATTTTTCACAGGTTGAGGATGTCGCCGCCAGACTAACCTTATTGTATGAGGTAAAAAAATATAATAAGAAAAAAGTACTCTTTGCGCTAACTGGAGACTCCTCTTCTGTAAGTTATTACAAGGCTCTAGCAAAAAAAGTTATTCCAAATGACGTTGAATATCATTTTTTATTCAATCGACCATTAACAAATGAATTGCTAAGTACACTGCAGATAGATTTGTGCGTATACAATTTTGAACCACAGCTCCATCTTACATCATCAGATCTTTATCGTTTATCTGATATTCCCTTAGATACTGAATGGCAGGAACTGCAAGACCTGCTTTTTAACATCTAAAGATAAAAAACACCCCGTTGCTTTAATATCAATTAAAGCAGCGGGGTAAAAAATTCACTTAATCTTTCCTTTACAATCGTCATTGCTCTTCTTTTTTTCTGGTTTTCATTGCTTAGACGTTCAGATCGGCGAACATCCTCTTCAAACTGTGCTTGAATTTCAGAGACCATCGGACTCGGCCCATATATAAAGGCGGATATTTCATGATTTAGATGGAAACTTCGAATATCAAAATTTGTCGAGCCTATTGATGCGACGAGACCATCTACAATCAGATATTTACAATGTAAAAATGACTCTGCATCATACGCATAAACTTCAACTCCCGCAGACAGCAGACGATCCACAAACGAATGATTTCCATAATAAGAAATCGCTCGATCTCCTTTGCCGGGAATAATTAATTGTACCTTCAACCCGCACCTTGCTGCACGACGTATAACAGATAAAGATTCCTCGTCCGGCACGAAATATGGGCTTGCTATCTGAATCGTTTTTTTCGCCTTTCCAAACAATTCCATGATCGAATCCTTCAAAATACGTTCTGAGTCATAAGGGCCGCCAAAAATTATTTGACAGATTTCAGTTTGTTCTTCGGAAGAATTCTTTTCTAGTGGGAAGTAATTTTGTGGCTCATTAAAAAAAGGCAGCAATCCTTGTTCATCCTCATTTAAAAAAAGCCAATCCAATAAAAATGCATACTGTACATAGATCGTACTAGGTCCTAATATTTTTAGATTGGTGTCTCGCCAATAGTTAAATTTATCTGTTCGGCTGCGATATTCATTGCCTAAGTTCATACCGCCCATGTGAGCTATTTGACCATCGATGATGACCATTTTCCGATGATTTCGCCAATTTATTCTAGTGCTCAAAGACGGAGAATTCACTAAATCATACGTACGAACTAAAACACCTGCTTCTTTCAGTTTAGAAATGAACTCAAAAGGCAATTTGATCGATCCAACGCTATCATAAATAAAACGAACCTTTACACCTTGTTTGGCTTTTGCTATTAATATATCCGCTAATTCACGACCTGTTTCATCTGCCTTATAAATGAAATACATTAGATGAATATGATGCTTGGCGTTTTGAAGGTCTATCAGTAATTCTTGATAAGCTTTTTCACCATCAGCTAAATGTGTAAGCTGATTTCCTCTCAAGGATTCATTTCCAGAAAGATAAGTCAGTTCTTTCGAAATAGCGTAGGGCTCATTAATTATTTCCGGATGATCGTTTAACAACTGAGACATGTATTGGTGCAATAACTGCTCATTTCTTTTTTGTATTGGAGAAAAACGCCTAAAACTTGGCTTACCCCCTACTAAGAAAAAAAGCAAAATCCCAATATAAGGAAAAAACAAAATAGCGGATAACCAGGCAAATTTTGAAGTAGCAGGACGCTTGTCGATCAGTATTAAATACCCGCACAATGCAAAAGATACCACTTCTGCAAAGATTGTTAGGATAATCATACTATCAAAAAATTGATACGCTGCAAAGCAAACGCAAATAAATAGCAAACTGATAACCAGCAAGCGCTGTAGTTTATTTTTCATTACTGCTCTCCTCAAGATTCACATTGTCATTTATACGCATTTCATAACTTTTATTAATTTAATTTTACGCTATAATTTGGAATCAATCTAGTTTATCGAATTTCTGAATAGCTATTTAAAAAAAAGTATTCCATCTGTCATTCGTACTTCTCATTAGTTAGCTTTCCTTATATAAGAAAAGCTCGTTCGTGAAGCCGGACATGGATATAGCTGTTGTAAAGCCTTTTTTTCTGGCTCTATAATATCTAGTGTTGGTGACGCCTTCTGTTGCCAATACTTTTTCTTTTTTCTAATAAACGCAAACAGACACCTTGAAATCCTTTAGAATAAAGTCGACGAAAACCATTCAAAGGAGTGTTTCAAGATGTCCTATTCAGAGTTTACCAAAGAGTTACTAGATATTCTAGACCTAAATCTTACCTTTCATGAAGATGCCTTTCGCAAAGAGCGCATTAATGACGAAACATGTTTTGTTTTTGATGGCACATTGACCTATCAACCAGAGGAATGCTTCCATTGCCACTATCAAAATAAGCAAACGATCATTAAATGGGGCTGGAAAAAAGTATCCATCTTATTGAATGATGTCAGTAACTACAAGACCATTGTGCGGATTAACAAACAGCGCTTCAAATGTAAACACTGTGGAAAGACTTTTTTAGCAGAAGATTCAGTTAGTGATCGTCGCTGCTCCATTGCCCGCAGAGTCAAACAAGCCATTCTTGAGCTATTAAGTGAGCCTATTTCTATGTCTTTGATTGCACGTATGAAGCACATTTCTCCGACCACTGTCATTCGAATACTTCGCAGCCTTCGGCCTAAAACCGTTTCTTTGAACCAGCCGTTACCAGAAGTGGTGTGTTTCGATGAATTCAAATCGGTGAAAAACGTCTCGGGAGCCATGAGCTTTGTCATGATGGACGGCAAAACCCATCAACTGATTGATATTGTGGAAAATCGGCAACTTGATCCTTTACGCGACTATTTCTTGCGCTACCCTATAAAAGTCCGTGAACAAGTGCGTCTAGTGGTTTCAGATTTCTATACACCCTATCGCACATTGGTGAAAGAGTGTTTTCCGAATGCCCGAATCGTCGCCGATCGCTTTCATATTAGCCAACACATTGGTCGGGCTTTTACCAACCACCGAATTCAAGTAATGAAGACCTTTAAAAAAGGGGATCGTCGGTCGAAGCACTTAAAGAAATACTGGAGACTACTTCAAAAGAATGCGTGGGAATTGAAAGGTCAGCATCGCTACTGGCGTCCGTCATTTCGAGATCATCTGACAGAAGCAGAGATAGTCGATCGGCTATTATCTTATGATGATTCCTTAAAGCGAGGCTATGAAGTCTACCAGGATTTTCTTTCCGTTATCAGAAGACAAGATGTTCCTGAATTCGTCGCGCTCCTAAAAGAAGACTACAAGGAGTTGCCAGAGCACTACCAACCAGTGTTCACGACCTTCAAGAAATACCAAACAGAAATCAAACGAGCGTTGCGCGTTCCCTATTCCAACGGCCCTATAGAATGTTTGAATAACCATATCAAAGTACTAAAACGAATTGCCTATGGCTTTAGAAACTTTCAAAACTACCGAGAACGAATCTTTTTATATCGAGGAAAATATTTTAAGAAAACTAAGAATACTACCCAACTGACTAAAGCCAGAACAACAACACGGCTAGACAAGATAGCTGTCTAGCCGTGTGAGTATCTCGATTATTCTATTGAATTTCTTCACCAACACTCATTGACGAAGAGCCTTTTTTCTGTGAAAATTCTATACTCCCTTTAATAACCAAAAAAGGAACTGACCCAAAAGTCTTTAGACTTTTGAATCAGCTCCTTTTCACGAATAAACGACGGCAGCTCATAAGTTGATGTGCCAACGTTTATAGGCTTTATTTATTTAATGAATCTTTAGCTTGGTCAGCTAGTGCTGTGAAAGCAGCTGCATCGTTAACTGCTAAATCAGCTAACATTTTGCGGTTGATTTCGATACCGGCAACTTTAAGACCGTGCATTAATTTTGAGTAGCTCAAGCCGTTCATACGAGCTGCAGCGTTGATACGTGCAATCCACAATTTGCGGAAATCGCGTTTCTTTTGACGACGATCGCGATATGCGTAGTTGTATGAATTCATTACTTGTTCTTTAGCTGTTTTAAATAGAGTGTGTTTAGAACCGTAGTAACCTTTAGCTAGTTTTAATGTCTTTTTACGACGTTTACGAGTTACTGTTCCACCTTTAACACGTGCCATGTTTAATTCCTCCTAATAAATATAAATCATTGAATTTTTTAAGTTGTAAAGCGGGTTGCGCAATTATTTCATGCGTGCCAATTGTTGGCGGATACGTTTGTAATCGCCTTTTGAAACCATAGACGCTTTACGTAATTGACGACGTTGTTTTTTCGTTTTTCCGTGGAAACGGTGACTTGTGAACGCGCGGAAACGTTTCAAACCGCCTTTACCAGTGCGTTTTACGCGTTTTGCTAAACCGCGATGTGTTTTTTGTTTTGGCATGACTAAATTTCCTCCTACTTTTCATTTCGCATACTCTTTAACTAGAGTCAAAGAAGCATTCTCAAAATTATTGCTAGTCTTTCTTCTCTTTCGGTGCAAGCACTAAGAACATGCTACGTCCGTCCATCTTCGCTTTTTGTTCCACTGTCGCGATATCGGCAGTTTCTTCAGCTAAGCGATCAAGAACTTTTTGACCAATATCTTTGTGGGTAATGGCACGGCCCTTGAAGCGGATCGAAGCTTTCACTTTGTCGCCTTTTTCCAGGAATTTACGCGCATTACGAAGTTTTGTATTAAAGTCGTTCACGTCGATCGTTGGACTTAAGCGAACTTCTTTAACGTTGATCACTTTTTGTTTCTTGCGAGCTTCACGTTCTTTTTTCTGTTGTTCGAAGCGGTATTTCCCGTAATCCATAATACGCGCTACAGGTGGTTTCGCACCAGGAGCTACTAGGACTACATCCAGATTTGCTTGTTCAGCAATCTTTAAGGCTTCTACTTTCGATTTAACACCTAATTGTTCGCCGTCTTGTCCGATCAAACGTACTTCACGTGCACGAATGCCGTCGTTAACCATCATATCCTTTGCTATGGTCATTCACCTCCAAAATTTTTGAGAGAAAAAAAGCAAATAAAAAAACGAGTTCTTTGCGAACCCGCACGTAGTTCGACTCATCAAAATGACTCGTCATTAACTATCTAGCCCAGCGAGATATTCGCGTAAGGCGAGAAGCGGGTGCTTCTGCTTTCATTTCTCAACTTTAATAGTATACAAGCTAAACTTCATGTTGTCAACCACTTAAGACTCATTTCTGTTTACTTTCAGAAACTTTCTATTGAGTTTTCTTTGATTTGTATGCTAACCTGTAATTGAAGCTTTTTTTCTTACTTTAATACATACATAGCTTAAAAACTTAATCCATTATTTATAGAAGGAAGTGATAGGATGGAACAATCCTTTTTTAAAGAATTGATTCATTACAACAAACCAAAGGAATCTCCTGTTCGCTTAATCGGCGCCGGCCTTTGTATGATCAGTGTGTTATTCACCGGTTATTTATTCCACCAGCTCGCAATCTCTAGCTACGGTTCTTTAGGTATCTTCACCTTTCTTTATTATCAACGACTTCCATTAAAACAATTAATGTTACGTTTATCAATAGTAGGTACTTTTTTGACTGCCGCTAATTTTCTTGGCATGCTCTCAACTCATGCTGTCTGGATCGCACCAATTATTGTTGCGGTGGTCGGTTTTTTAGGACGCTTTTTCTTCCGTTTGTATGGCATTGCTAAACCAGGACCTTTTTTTATTGTTATGGTCACGGCAATGGGCGTTAGTACCAATGTCCCATTGGCTAAAATCCCAGTAATGAGCAGCTATTTTTTTATCGGTGTACTATTTTCTTTGGCGGGGGCTTTTATTATGCATTTCATAGAAAAAGAACCCTTGCCTATCAGTAAAACAAAAAAAACACTCAAGTCACGAATTGATGAAGATCCGGCTGTAGTTATCGATAGTCTACTATACAGTGGCATCCTTTTTTTCGCAGTCTACCTAAGTATGGGCTTGCAGCTGAAAAATCCTTACTGGCTAGTTGTTTCTTGCGCCGCTATCTTACAAGGAGATAATCTTCGCGTAATGGCCCACCGTAATATCCAACGTATTTTCGGTACAATTATTGGTCTAGCGATCGCTGCATTTTTGCTGAATCTACCTTTATCAATTTTCGAAACACTGTTAATGATCACAGTCTTATTTGTAACAGTTGAATATTTTGTGAAGCGCAATTACGCGATCGCTCAATTCTTTACCACCCCGATGTCATTGATGCTGTCCATGCTAGTGAAGCAGCAATATCTCTACAGCCTGATTCAATTTCGTTTTCTCGGCATTGTAATCGGTAGCCTGTTAGGCTTACTTGCTGCTTGGATGATGACCACCAGTCTGAGTTTTTATAATCGAAAATTTCATTCAAACTAAATATGATTCACCGAAAACCGAGTGGGAACACTCGGTTTTTGCTATAATGAGGACTATATAAATTGAAGGAGGCTCTTCTATGTATCGATTAATCGCCTGCGACTTGGATGAAACCTTGTTAGATAAAAGTCGGCATGTTTCAAAAAGGACGCAGGAAACAATAAAAATGGCCGAAGCACAAGGGCTGATATTTGCACCAGCCACTGGACGCGGCTTTTACTCAATTAAACAGACTTTGGAGGAATTGGAGGCTGTAAACAAATCCAATCATTATATGATAGGGTTTAACGGCGGCGTAGTGGTAGAAAATCACGGACCTACCATTATCAAAGATTTCCCTATGCCCTTTGAAATCCTGTCACGTTTGTTTGAATTCGGTTCCAACTATCAGGTAGCAATCCATCTTTATACGTTTGAACAAACCTATGTCTATCACAGTAATCCTGAGGAAGACGCCTACTTAACGACGATTCCTCACGAAAAAAGATTCGATGATGATATTCACTTTTTAAAAGACCACGTATGTTACAAAGCTTTGTTTCAAAATTTGGACCGCAGCTATTTAGAACAATTAGAGCAGGAAATGCCTAAAGAGCTGCACGATGTATTGGAGATTAGCTATTCCTCTAATCGTTATATCGAATTCAATCCAAAGGGCGTTAACAAAGGTGCAGCATTGCGAACATTGGCAGATCATTTAAGCACTCCGATGAACGAAACCATCGCCATTGGTGACAATATCAACGATCTAGCCATGATCCGCGAAGCTGAATTAGGAATTGCAGTAGCGAATGCTGTGCCTGCTATAAAAGAAGCAGCGCAGCATACAACAATTGCGGATCATGAACAAAGCGCTGTGGCTGAAGTCATCGAAACCTTTATTCTATAAAAGAAAAAAAGCGAAGCAACTCATTTGAGCTTGCTTCGCTTTTAACGTATTCTGCGCCATAAAATCAAAATCAACCAGATGGACAGTCCAATACTAATCACTACCGTAATCACCCAACCGATTTCAGAATGGGTAAATGGCAGCGGCATGTTCATTCCGAAAAAACCAGTCACAATTGTTGGTATCGTTAATAACAACGACCAGATCGTTAAAATTTTCATTGTGTCGTTCAAATTATTGTTCAATAAATTATTGTAAGTTCCCGATAGCTGATCCAGGACCTCACTGGACAGCCTGGTCATTTCTACCGCCTGCTTGGCCTCGATCAACGCATCATCTAACTCTTCTTTTTCTTTATCTGTGAAACTCGAAAAGATCACTTGGACTTTTACTTGCTCTAAAAGTACGGCATTCTGTTTTGTCGCAGTTACTAAGTAAACTAAACCAATCTCTAGATCAGAAAGTGCTAATAAATTTTTATTTGTTGTTTTCTCTCGAAGTTTTTTATTTAATTGTATTCGTTGGCTATCAACTTCCTCAACTAAAGGAAAATAATAATCAGAAATCAAAAATAGGGTATGGAACAATAAACTCGCGGTGCTTTGATTCGGCTCATTCATTAATAAATTGTCGATAATATTTTCAACATAAGCGGTCCGCTCATTTACAAAAGAAAAGAAATAATGATCCTTTAAAATAAAGGCCATTGGACTTGTCTCATAATGATTATCCTTTTTTAACAAGTTCGGTACATTAAAAATCAGCAGCAAGGCTTTTTCCATCGGATCATACTCCACACGTGCCCGCTCATTATCGTCCAGCGCGTAGGTCAACATCTCATCACTGATTGCGTAGCTTTCCCGCAATTTCTTTACTTCGTGAGATTGCGTGCTGTCCACATTAATCCACGAACACATCTCTTGATTGAATGTTTGTTTGCTGTCCATTAAACTCCTCCTGGTCTAGATCGTTCTAGTCCAGTATAACAAAAACTGGGCTTTGATAGTTCACTGCCGCCCTCCAATAAAAGAAAAACAGAAACGAACTCTTGTCGTTCCTGTTCTCTATCACTTCATTAATTATCCTTTCACGCCGCCAGCTGTGATTCCTTCCACATAATACTTCTGCATCACCATAAACAACAACGTGATTGGGATCGCGATAATTACACACCCCGCTGTAAAAGGCATAAACCAGTGATTAATTTTATCCGGCTGCAGCATCGTGAACAATCCGATCGCTACGGTATATTTTTGTTTTTGCTGACCCAAAATTACTTGGGCGAAAATGAAATCCATCCATGGAATCATAAATGTCATCAAAGCCGTGTACACAATGATCGGCTTAGATAACGGCAATGTGATTTTAAGGAAAATATCTTTTTTCGTAGCGCCATCAATCATCGCCGATTCATCCAGTGAATACGGAATCGTATCGAAAAAGCCTTTAGCAATATAAAAACCTAACGCGGCACCTGCAGAATAGACGATGACTAGTGCAACCAGCGTACCATCCAGCTCCATCGCCTTTAAGATGTAATACACAGCGATCATGCTCATAAAGGCAGGAAACATATTCAAAACTAACGCTAATTTCAAGAAACGATTACGAAACTTAAACTTGATTCGAGAAACAGAATAAGCGATCGCCACTGTAATAAAGGTTGAAATAAGGCACGTAGCGATGGCGACAATCAGTGTATTCATAAACCAGCGGGCAAACGGATACGAACTATTGGTGAATAGCATTTTGTAATTTTCTAACGTGAAGGTTTTTGGAATAATATAATTAACCGACATGGCACCTTCTCCACGAAAACTGGTCAAAACGACCCATAAAATCGGAAATAGCCAAATCACTGAAAGAATGATCAACAAGACATAGACAAACGTTAAGGTACGGCGTTTTTGCTTTTTCATTATTGCAGACCTCCTTCATAAGATTTCGAGCGTGTGTAGGCCAATAAGCTAAAGACCGCACTCAACACAAAAATAATGATTCCGATAACACTAGCCAAATTATAGTCGCTGGCGATGACCGTCAGTTTGTAGAGCCAAGTGACCAGCAAATCGGTGTCTCCGGCTTGATACAGGGCAGAGTTGTTCGGCTTGCCCTCTGTTAATAGATAGATCACATTAAAATTATTGATGTTGCCAATAAATTGCTGAATCAAATTTGGTGTCATAATCAACAAAATTTGCGGAAACGTAATCGAGCGAAAAACTTGAAACTTATTCGCACCATCAATCTCTGCCGCTTCAATCTGTTCAGTTGGCAAGTTCATAATGATTCCAGTCGCAATTAACATCGTCACCGGAATTCCTACCCACATATTGACAAAAATAATTGAAAATTTTGCCCAAGTACCATCACTCAGAAACGGTAATGCGTTAGAAATCAATCCCCATCTCTCTAGCAGCGCATTCACTGGTCCCCAATCGGCTAATAAATTACGCATAATCAACAAAGAGACAAATTGCGGTACCGCCATCGTAATAACGAAAATCGTTCGAAATATCTTTTTTCCGCGTAAGCCTTTGGTGTTGATCAATAATGCCAACAAAATTCCAAAGAAGAAATTGGTCGCTGTCGCAGCAACGGCCCAGATCAGTGTCCAAGACAACAGTGGCATAAACGTCTCTGCCATACGTCCCGTCAAAATATTTCTAAAATTCGCGAATCCAACCCAATCAAACAAATGCCCTGGCGGCAAGTGATTATGGTCATAATTCGTAAACGCCAGACCGATCATGTAAACCAAGGGTAAAATCGTAAATAGCAATACTCCAATCAATGGTATGATCATTAATGTCATGTGGAAACGACCATTAGTCAGTGTTTTTAGATCCTCCCTAAAGCTCGGAATGCTCTTATGTTCCTTGTTCAAGACAAATAATTTACGGTTGCTCTTTAAACTGCACCAATACACATAAAAGAATATTCCACAAAAAATAATGGCTGCTAATCCATAAATCATTAATAACATGGAATTGTCGCCTTCAACAGAAACCTTCATCCTTATTCCATCAATCGTTTGCCACTGCATTCCTTGCGTTTTCGTCCCTAAAGTTATCAGACCAACGATCCCGGGAATAATTTGATAAATACAGGCGATAATAAAGAAAATTTCAGCTAGTAAAAATAAAATCCCTTTGAAGATTTGCTTATTTAACAGATTACTGAATCCCATAATTAAAAATGATAGCTTTGTTTTGAGATCACCTTCTTTGAACACTTGTTTCATCGAAATCACTTCGCCGTAACTCCCGGCTATTTCCATCGATAAAACCTCCCTTTTTCGAATTAATTCGGACAATTATACAAAAAGATTTCGGAGCAAAAAAAAATGATTTCTTTTGCTCCGACATCCGCTAAATCTTACTTATCACCAGAGATATCCTTCACTAACTGATCCAGTTTTGCTTGATATTGATCCGGTTTGATTTTTCCATTATAGGTATCACTTAAAACAGCTGCAGAGGCAGTCCAAAAATTCGTCATTTCAGGAATCTTCGGCATAACGACGGAGTAATCCGAACCACTCATAGTAACGACTGCATTTGCTAATTCATCATTCGTCACATAATCGGCTTCTTGAATCGTTGTATTCGATGGAATAATATTTCTAGTTTCATCCTTAAACTGGGCTTCTTGCACCGCTTCGCTGGATAAATAAGAAGCTAGCTTATAATCTGCAGCGATTTTCTTTGAATCGCCATCAGCCGGTGCTTGGTTCACCGCGTAAAGCTTCACACCCAAGAAGGCTTTTTGCTGAACCTCATTGCCGCCGATAGTTATTTTTGGATAAACTGCAATTCCTAAATTATCTTTTCCTACCGCTTCGATAGCTTTTTCTTTATCCCATGGACCAGATTCAAATGCTGCAATCTTCTCATTTTCAAATTGCGAAATATAATCATCTCCGACATTTATAAAGCCAGAATTATTTTTCTGATCGGCAATCCACTGTAAGACGGAAATCCCAGCTGAATTGTTCCAATCCGTGCCTTTCACATCTTCTCCAGTATCACCGAACAGCTTATCCCCCACTGACATAAATAATGGTCCGATTTTATAAGCGTCAACAGCTTTTAAATTTGCACCAAATGTCGCGTCTTTAGTGATATTCTCATAGGAGCTGACTTGATTTTCATTTAGCATTTTTTTGTTGTAATACAGAACCTGCGATTCAATCCCATATGGGAACGCATACACTTTATCTTTATAAGTCGCACCAGCCAAAGCTGTTTCTGATTGATCTGACTTGATCTCATCCACATATTTTTCAGGAATTTCCTGAATGACTCCTGAATCAACCAATTGTCCTAATTGATCATGAGGGAGCGCAAAAACATCCGCAGCGGAGGAAGGATCCTTTTTCACGTTTTCCTGTGCTTTTGCATCTTCTGTTTCAACGACCTTCACATGGATATCTGGATTATCTTTCTCAAAATCCTCTAAAACTTTCGTATAGAATTTTTTTGAATCTGTGGTGATCCATAACGTGACATCTGTTTTATCAGACGAGCCTGATGCTTTCTTTTCACCTGACCCTGAACCGCACGCCGCCAATGTTAAGGCTGTTGCACCTAACATTACCCCTGATAATAAATACTTTTTCAAATTGCTCTTCATTTCGCTTCCTCCTGTGTCAATTGAATTTTTGCTACAAGGCACATTATGCAACCGATTGCGCATAATTGCAAGAGAAAGCGCTTAATTTATTTATTTTTTTCTAGAATTATCTTTGTTCGAGTGTTTTTACAAAATATCAAAACTAGAAAAGAACCATCTATTTGCGGTTTCCTACCATATTTAGTACTCAAAATTTCAATTGGAACTCTTAGAAATTCTATTGAGACTATAAATATACTTGTTGCAACCGATTGCGCAATATGTAATAATTGCACCACAATAACCGGTAAATAAAAAATGATTGCGGTCCAACTTTTCCCAATTTTATTCGTGCAAAAAGAATGTCAGGTGAAACGAGACGATATTATGGCAAGCAGTATAGTTGGATGACATACGACTTGACAATCAGGCTTATTTTTCTGGAGGAAAAAGGAGTAATCAAATGGTCGAACTAAATTTGAAGCACATAAACAAAAAGTATCCGAACAATAATACCTATTCTGTAAAGGATTTTAATCTCAAAATTGAAAATCGTGAATTCATTGTCTTCGTCGGCCCTTCCGGTTGCGGAAAATCCACTACGTTAAGAATGATCGCAGGTCTAGAAGATATTACTGAAGGTGACTTTGAAATCGACGGCATAAGAATGAATGATACACCACCAAAGGATCGCGATATCGCTATGGTTTTTCAAAATTATGCATTATATCCCCATATGACTGTGTTCGAAAATATGGCTTTTGGATTGAAACTACGAAAATATCCGAAAGAAGAAATTAAAAAACGCGTAGAGGATGCTGCTAAAATCTTAGGCTTAACAGAATTATTGGATCGAAAGCCAGCAGATATGTCAGGCGGACAACGACAACGGGTCGCTATGGGACGAGCAATCGTTCGTGACGCGAAGGTCTTTTTGATGGATGAACCTTTATCAAATTTAGATGCGAAACTGCGGGTTCAAATGCGGGCGGAAATTGCTAAGATTCATCAAAATCTTGGCTCTACCACGATTTACGTAACACACGATCAAACTGAAGCCATGACACTAGCAGATCGCATCGTGATTATGAATCAAGGCGTGATTCAGCAGGTCGGTTCACCGCAAGAATTGTACAACAGACCCGCTAATAAATTTGTCGCTGGCTTTATGGGCAGTCCAGCAATGAATTTCTTTGAGGTCATTTTCAAAAATGGACGCATCGCAAATCAAAAAGGGTTAGATTTGCCTTTACCAGAAGGTCAGGCGAAGGTCTTATCGGCACAGGGGTATGAAGGAAAACCTTTAACTTTCGGAATCCGCCCAGAGGATATCACAGCTGAAGAGGTTGCTTTAGAAGCTTATAAAGATTCAGTGGTTTCAGCTACTGTCATTGTCAGCGAACTGCTTGGATATGAATCCATGCTGTATTCAACGATTGGTGACACAGAATTTGTTTCTAAAGTAGATGCTCGAGATTTCCATGATCCCGGTGAACAAATTGATCTAGCCTTTAATTTAAGCAAAGCGCGCTTTTTCGATAGTGACACAGAAAAAGCAATCGATTAACTACGGAGGTTTCTATGAATACAGCAGCAATCTATCATCGTACTGAAAGCGAATATGCCTATCTATACACCAACGAACTAATGCACGTGCGTTTGCGTACAGCACGCGCAGACTGCAAAAACGTTTCGTTAGTTCATGGGGATCCCTATGAACTAGAAAAAAAGCGCTGGTACAAGCAACCGTCTGCAATGCGAAAAACACTATCCACAGATCTTTATGATTATTGGGAAGTTGATGTCACCGCTCCTTATCATCGGTTAAGCTACGGATTTATTGTTACCGGCTATGATGAAACGACGGTGTTCTTCACTGAACATGGAGTTTTTCCGGTTGAAGAAAACTATTTATTGATGGCGAATAATTATTTTCGCATGCCGTTTTTCCATGAAATCGATCGTTTTAAAGCGCCGCAATGGGTGAAAGAAACTGTCTGGTATCAAATCTTTCCGGAACGCTTTGCCAATGGCGATCCGTCCAACGATCCAGAAGGCGTGCTTCCTTGGGACAGTAAGGAATATCCTGGAAAACAGGATTTTTATGGCGGTGACCTGCAAGGTGTCATTGATCATCTAGATTATTTAAGCGATTTGGGAATCAATGGGATTTATTTTTGCCCGATTTTTACAGCACCTTCCAATCATAAATACGATACTACGGACTATTTAGAGATTGATCCTGCCTTCGGTGATAAAGAGCTCTTCCGTAAACTCATTGAGGAATGTCATCGACGAGGAATCCGCATTATGCTGGACGCAGTATTTAATCATATGGGAGATACTTCCCCACAATGGCGCGATGTTCTCGAAAAGGGAGAAAAATCTCGCTTTAAAGATTGGTTTCATATCCATTCTTTTCCTGTTCAATATACGAAAACTGACGATTTTGAAGTTGCTGAAGACTTGAATTACGATACGTTTGCGTTTACTCCACACATGCCAAAGCTGAATACCGCCAACAAGGAAGTTCAGGAATATATTTTGTCGATCGCAAAATATTGGATTCAAGAATTCGACATTGACGCTTGGCGTTTAGATGTTGCCAATGAAGTAGATCATCAATTATGGAAAAAATTTGCAGCGACCTGTCACGAATTAAAGGATGATTTTTATCTGCTGGGTGAAGTCTGGCATAGCTCTCAGCCATGGCTTCAAGGAGATGAATTTACTGCAGTGATGAATTATGCCTTTACCGAATCGATCATTAACTATTTCTTGGAAAGAACGATTCCATTAGATAAATTGGTCAGCAATCTGAATGAACAGCTGACGCTTTATCGCAAACAAACCAATCAAATGATGCTTAACACGATTGATAGCCACGATACACCACGCATATTGACCTTGGCTGGTGGTAATAAAGACCTAATGAGACAGGTTTTAGCCTTTCTTTATTTACAGCAAGGAATCCCCTGTCTTTATTACGGTGATGAAGTCGGTTTGGATGGCGGCATAGATCCAGATTGTCGAAAATGTATGATTTGGGATCCAGAAAAACAAGATTTGCAACTTTTCGAATTTGTAAAGCAGTTGATCGCACTTCGCCGAGAAAATCAATTCACCCTCTGTGAAGGATCGCTTGAATGGCAAAAGGTGGATACGTCTACGGGAACGCTGATTTTTTCACGAGACATTTCCAACGAAAAGATCATCGGTATCTTCAATACGGGGAATCATTCCATTTTCGAGCAGGTATCTGATGAAGTCCTTATGCTGCAGCTTGCGAATATCAAAGGAGATAGTATCGCAATTGAGCCCAATGGTTTTGTCATTTTGAAAAAGTAACCATGCATTTTTTAGGAGGTTAAAGTATATGCATCATTGGTGGCAAGAAGTTGTCGTTTATCAAATCTACCCACGTAGCTTTCAAGATACGAATGGAGATGGGATTGGAGATTTGGCAGGAATTATTTCGCGTCTTGATTATTTACAGAAGCTGGGAATCGGAGCAATCTGGTTAAGTCCGGTATATCAAAGTCCAAACGATGATAACGGCTATGACATCTCAAATTATCAAGCAATCATGCAGGAATTCGGAACGATGGCGGAAATGGAGCAGCTGATCCAAGCAGCAAAAGAACGTGGTATTCGAATTATCCTAGATTTAGTCGTCAATCATACCAGCGATGAACACAACTGGTTTATTGAAGCCCGAAAATCGAAAGACAATCCTTATCGTGATTTCTATATTTGGCGTGATCCTGTTCACAACACCTATCCAAATAATTTGAAAAGTATCTTCAGCGGACCTGCTTGGCAGTATGATGAGACAACGCAACAGTATTACTTCCATCTTTTTAGCAAAAAACAACCGGATCTGAATTGGGCAAATCCTACTGTACGACAAGTGGTGTACGATATGATGAATTTTTGGATTGATAAAGGGATCGGCGGCTTCCGCATGGATGTGATTGACCTTATTGGAAAAATTCCTGATGAAGAAATTACCGGCAACGGACCAAAGCTGCATGATTATTTACAGGAGATGAATCAGGCAACCTTTGGCGGAAAAGATTTACTGACTGTCGGGGAAACATGGGGTGCTACTCCCGAAATCGCCAAGCTCTATTCTGATCCGGAACGCGATGAACTGTCGATGGTCTTCCAATTTGAACACATCGGCTTAGATGAAGTCGCCGGTCAATCCAAATGGGTGAGTCGCCCCTTACAGATAAAAGAATTGAAGGAAGTCTTTTCAAAATGGCAGACCGAATTAGGTGATCAAGGTTGGAATTCACTTTTTTGGAACAACCATGACCTTCCTCGTATTGTGTCACGTTGGGGAAATGATGAGGATTATCATGAAAAATCAGCGAAATTATTAGCCATTTTGCTCCATTGTATGAAAGGAACGCCCTATATCTATCAAGGAGAAGAAATTGGCATGACCAATCATGTCGTCGCGGACATCACAGAAGTCGAGGATATCGAAAGTCGAAATATGTATGCCGAACGGCTCGCTGCCGGACAATCCAAAGAAACGCTTTTAGCAGCAATCAATCGAAAAGGACGGGACAACGGACGAACGCCAATGCAGTGGGACGCTTCCCCTTACGCCGGTTTTACAACAGGTACTCCCTGGCTGGCAGTCGTGCCAAATTATCCCAAGATCAATGTGACACATGCTTTACGTGATCCTCACTCCATTTTCTACACCTATCAACAATTGATCCAGTTGCGAAAAGAACAACCGATCATGGTATGGGGCGAGTACAAATTATTGACTGAAACAGCCGATGACGTCTTCAGCTATCTCCGAATTTATGAAAACAAGCGCTGGCTGATTGTCACGAACTTTTCAAATGATCCTCATTCATTTACTTATCCCGAGGGAACGTTAGGAAAGGTCATCATTTCAAATTTAACGACTGTTATCCCACGTGAACAAACCATTCACTTAGAACCTTGGGATGCCTTTGTCGTAGAACTAGGAGAAGACATATGACTAAATGGTGGAAAAATGCCGTAGGATACCAAATTTACCCTCGCAGCTTTATGGATAGTAACGATGATGGTATCGGTGATCTAAAGGGTATCCAAGCAAAACTCACTTATCTAAAGGAGCTAGGCATTGATTTTATTTGGCTAAATCCTATTTACAAGAGTCCAAATGTAGATAATGGCTACGATATTTCAGATTACCAAGCCATCAATCCTGAATTTGGGACACTTGAGGACTTGAAAGACTTGTTGGCTGCTGCTCATGAGCTGGGGATTCGTCTTATTATGGATTTAGTTGTCAACCATACCAGCGATCAGCACCCTTGGTTTATAGAATCAAAAAAAGGCAAGGACAATCCTTATCGCGACTATTACTTATGGGCCGATGCGACGCCGGAGAAAATGCCGAATAATTGGCAAAGTTTTTTTGGCGGATCAACCTGGACCTATGATCCCAACACAAAACAGGCCTATTTTCACGTCTTCGCTAAAGAGCAGCCTGATTTAAATTGGAAAAATCCAGCGATGCGGGAAAATATTTACCAAATGATTCGCTGGTGGCTGGACTTCGGCATTGACGGTTTTCGTTTAGATGCCATCAGCCACATTCAAAAAGAACCTTGGGATTTTAAAATCACGACTAACCCTTGGGCGCCCTTCATGAATGTTGTCGGAATCGAAACGTATATGGCCGAATTGCGAGAGATTTTCCGAAGCTATGACATCATGACTGTCGGTGAAGCAAGCGGGGTGAATAGTAAAACAGCCCCCTTTTGGACCGATGAAGAGAGCGGCTATATCGATATGATTTTCGAACTGGAGCATCAGGTTCGAACTGGTGAACCCGGTTCTGAAACAGGCGATCTGCTGGGCTTCAAAAAGGTATTATCCCGCTGGCAAAAAGACATGCAGCCGCTAGGATGGAATGCATTGTATACCGATAATCATGATAATCCCCGCAGCAACTCAACCTTTGGCAATGAAACCCATGAATCAGCTACGGCACTAGCTACTGCTTATATGCTATTGAGAGGGACACCTTTCATTTATCAAGGTCAGGAATTAGGAATGACGAACTTCCCTTTCGAATCGATTGAAGAGGTCAATGCAACAGATTCACTAGCGGCGTATCATGATTGTCTAAATAAAGGAATTCCACCAGAAGAAGCCTTGCGTTTAATCACTCATTGGACCCGTGATCATTCTCGAACACCCATGCACTGGACTGACTTTGGCGGCTTTTCAACAAATCTCCCTTGGATGAAGATCAATCCTAACACGGATAAGATTAACGTTGCACTTCAGGAAGCAGACCCGTTTTCTCCATTAAACTATTACAAGAAATTGATTGCACTGAGAAAGTCATTTCCTGTTTTTCTAGACGGTAATTATCATATCGAACTAGCAAAACATCCCAAAGTCTGGGCCTACACCCGCAAACTAGACTTAGAGGAAGCGTATGTCCTCACAAATTTGAGTGACCAGTCGCAGTCTGTCACCCTACCCAATCGCTGGGTAAACGCACCAGCCATGATTTTATTGGCGAATTATCAAGATTCGTCATGGAAAAAAACAATGACATTGCGACCATTTGAAGCGGTGGTGGTAAAAAAAGATGCTTAACCAATTAAGATTAAGCATCTTTTCATTATTCGAATACGACACCTTGGACTTCTAAAATTTTTTCATCAATCAAGCGTATGACTTCATCGCGTGCGGCAGCATCATCTACAAAGTTCAAACGATCCCCGTCGATTTGAATTTTAGGACTCTCATTGTAGTCCTCATACCATTGATCGTAACGGCTGTTCAATTCTTTATAATAATCATAAAGGGTTGGATCAAATTCCAGTTGTTCATATTCACGTCCACGCTTTTGAATCCGTTCCATCATCGTTTCAAAAGAAACACGGATATGAACCAACAAATCTGGATGCTTCTTGTGAGCGGCATAAGGCAATTCCTGCATCATATTCGCCAACAATTCATCATAAACCTTCACTTCTGTCTCCGTTGCCCGACCAAGATCGGCATTTAGATGGAATAATAAAGAATCCTCATATATTGAGCGATCTAGCACATTATTGTCATCCTGCATTGCTTTTTTGATGCTGTCAAACCGTTTGTTTAAAAAATAAATCTGTAATAAAAAAGCATATTGCTCTGGATCAGCATAAAACAGCGGCAATACCTCATTATCATCAATTGATTCATAAAAAGCCTGACTACCTAGATGCTCTGACAACATCGCGGTCAAACTTGATTTCCCTGCTCCAATGGTACCTGCTAATACAATCACGCTCATAAACCTCCAACTCACTTCATACAAAATATAGTAATTATTTCTCAACTTTTCTAATATACCCCCAATATCTTGTATCGTCAATCAAAATACCTATCTAAAAAATCACTTTTTTCTTCTAAAGAATGTTTAAAAAATCACTGATTTTCAAAAACTTTTCAGTCGTTTCGTTTACTTGTCCGTCTTCTCTGAGTAAAATGGGAAGAGACTAAAGTAGGAAATTATTACTAAGTAAGGTTTCTGTTAGCACTTCTAGTAAAAGATAAAATGAAAACAAATTGTTTTTACTACAAGAACAGTTCAATTAAAATAAATATTAACAAGAATATTTTAATTTTTCTTATGAGAAAGAACGACTCTAAAACGAAATAGGGGTTTTTTGAATGAAATCGATTGGCACGGGTTATGCCAGCGGGAAAATCATCTTAATGGGGGAACACTCAGTTGTCTACGGGGAACCAGCGATTGCCTTTCCTTTTTCAGGAACGGGCATCCAAGCAACGGTCCGCGCAAATAAAGTAGAATCATGGATCGAATCTAGTTTCTTCCATGGGCCGCTTTCAGAAGCCCCAAACACAATGCGCAACGTGACGGTCTTACTATGGTATTTAGTGAAGCATTTTAAAATTCCAGAACCATTTTATTTAAAAATTGAAAGCTCCATCCCCGCTGAACGGGGAATGGGCTCTAGTGCAGCAGTAGCGGTCGCAATTACACGTGCTGTTTTTGACTGGATGGAAGAACCCGCTACACAAGATAGCGTACTGCATTTTGTCAATCAAGCTGAAGCGGTTGCTCACGGCAATCCTAGCGGTATTGATGCGACAACCATCAGCGGTACTGAACCGATCCTTTACCAAAGAGGCATTGGTTTCCAACCTTTCCAGTTAAATATGGATGCCTTTTTAGTCGTGGCAGATACAGGTGTGAAGGGACAGACACGTAAAGCGGTTAAAGACATCGCAAAATTAATGGAGATGCGTCCCTATGAAACTAATAAGCAAATGCAGACACTAGGAAAATTAACTAGCCAAGCACAAAAAGCCATTTTACAAAACCAACCACGGAATTTAGGCGACTGCATGAATCAGGCACAAGGCTTATTACGATTATTAGGTACCAGCAATCGTCACTTAGACCACTTGATTGAAACAGCTTTAGAAAATCAAGCCCTGGGAGCAAAATTAACGGGCGGCGGACGTGGCGGCTGCATGATCGCTCTGGCAGAAGATGAGACTAGCGGACGTCAGCTGCAGCAAATTCTATTGGATGCTGGTGCGCGAAATACATGGATCGAAGGGTTAGGTGTGTACGCACATGTTTAGTGGTAAAGCTCGAGCTTATACGAATATTGCCTTGATTAAATATTGGGGCAAAGAAAACCAAGAATTAATCATCCCAATGAACAACAGCTTATCGCTGACATTGGATGCTTTTTATACAGAAACACATGTGACCTTTTCAGAAGAGCTCATTGAAGATCAATTCTATTTAGACAATCAACTACAAGATTCGAAAGCGACCTTAAAAGTGAGTCGCTTTCTTAATGTCATCCGCGACAAAGCCGATTGTTCCTTGCGAGCGATTGTTAAAAGTCAAAACTTCGTACCGACCGCAGCAGGCTTGGCTTCTTCTGCTAGCGGATTGGCCGCTTTAGCAGGTGCCGCAAGTGCCGCATTAGATTTGAAGCTCTCATCTGCAGAGCTGTCTCGTCTCGCACGTCGTGGTTCTGGTTCTGCCTGTCGCAGCATTTACGGCGGTTTTGCGGAATGGCAAAAAGGTGATTCTGATGAAACCTCTTATGCTGTCAATATTCCCAGCGGCGGCTTTGAAGATGGCTTAAGTATGATCTTTGTCGTCGTCAATGATGCACAAAAAGATGTTTCAAGTCGCGATGGCATGCAGCGCACTGTGGAAACTTCTGCTTTTTATGATGGCTGGCTACAAACTGTACCAGCAGATTTAGCTAAGGCAAAGCAAGCAATCGCTGAAAAAGATTTCACTGCTTTAGGCGAAGTAACCGAAGCCAGTGCATTGAAAATGCACGGTACCACTTTAGCAGCGAATCCGCCGTTTACTTATTGGTCAGCGGAAAGTATGAAAGTGATGAACCTTGTTCGTCAAATTAGAAGCAGCGGATTGCCTTGCTACTTCACGATGGATGCTGGTCCAAATGTAAAGATTTTAGTAGAACGTAAAAACGAAGAAGCATTACTTCGCATATTGAAGGATCAAATGGACAGTCAACAACTCGTTGTCGCCCACGCTGGTCCTGCAATTGAAATTTTGACAGAGGAGGAAATAAAATGATCGAAGTAACAGCACCTGGGAAATTATATATCGCCGGTGAGTACGCGGTGGTGGAACCGGGACACCCGGCTATTATCGCAGCGATTGATCAATTTATTTCCGTTTCGATCGGCCCTACTAAAAAAAGCGGCAGTATTCAATCTGCCCAATATAGTGATATGCCGATTCGTTGGACAAGACGTAAAAATGAATTGGTTTTAGATATTCGCGACAATCCCTTCCATTACATTTTGGCGGCAATCCATTTTACTGAAAAGTTCGCTCAAGAAAAAGGGAAACAACTAGCCTTCTTTGATTTGAAAGTAACCAGTGAATTAGATAATTCTAACGGTCGTAAATATGGTTTAGGCTCTAGCGGTGCGGTAACAGTTGCAACGGTTAAAGCGTTAAATGCTTTTTATAATTTACAGCTTTCTCAGCTGGAATTGTTCAAATTAGCAACTTTAGCCCATTTAAATGTACAGGGAAATGGCTCCTGCGGAGATATTGCGGCAAGCTGTTACGGCGGCTGGCTGGCCTTTTCTACTTTTGATCACGATTGGGTACTAAACAAATTAGAATCTGAAAGACTGACTACATTAATTGAAAGTGACTGGCCTAGTCTAAAAATTGAACCTTTAGAAGTGCCGGAAGATTTACGTTTATTGATTGGTTGGACTGGCAGTCCCGCATCGACTTCCGATTTAGTCGACCAGGTTCATCAATCTCGGGACGAGAAGAAAACTTCCTATGAAAACTTTCTTCAAGAAAGTAAAAAATGTGTCGATAAAATGATTCAAGGTTTCAAACAAAATGATGTGGCTTTGATTCAAAAAATGATTCGTAAAAACCGTAGTCTATTGAATCAATTAACCAGTCTTAGCAACGTTTCGATTGAAACAGAAGAATTGAAACGTTTGAATGATTTAGCAGAACAATATGGCGGCGCAGCGAAATCATCTGGTGCTGGCGGCGGCGATTGCGGTATCGTGATTGTTGATAAGCGCGCAGGTATTCTTCCTCTGATGAGTTCTTGGGAAAAGGCCGGCATTACACCGCTTCCTTTACACGTCTATCATTTCACGGAGGGCTACCATGAATCGTAAAGATGAACATGTTTCCTTGGCGCGAGCCTTCCATCAACAACCAAAAGAAAATGATTTCGATGCTGTTCGTCTGATTCATTCCTCTTTCGTCACTATACGACCAGAAGAAATTGATTTAAGTACCGAGATTCTCGGCTTGCAGCTTAGCGCCCCCTTCTACATCAATGCGATGACCGGCGGCAGTGAGAAAACCAAAAAGATCAATCATGATCTAGCGATTATCGCTCGTGAAACAAACTTAATGATGGCTACCGGTTCTGTCAGTGCGGCGTTAAAAGATTCAACTGTTGCAGACTCTTATAGTGTAGTCCGTGAAGTAAATCCTGACGGTTTGATCTTAGGCAATATGGGCGCAGGCAGAACAAGTGAGGATGCCAAAAAAATCGTCGATCTGCTTCAAGCCGACGGGATGCAGATTCACGTAAACGTGCCACAGGAACTTGTCATGCCTGAAGGCGATCGTGATTTTCACGAATGGCCGCATAATATCCAGCAAACCGTTCAACAATTAGATATTCCTGTGATTGTTAAAGAAGTTGGCTTCGGGATGAACCGAGAAACCATTCAGCAATTCCAAATACTTGGCGTAAAAGCCGTAGATGTTTCTGGGCGCGGCGGTACCAGCTTCTCACAAATCGAAAATGCTCGTCGAAAAAAAAGAGAGCTGAACTATTTAGATGACTGGGGCCAATCAACGGTAATCTCTTTGCTAGAAGCCCAAGAATTTGATCATCTGACGCTTCTTGCTTCCGGCGGAATTCGCGATGCTTATGACATTTTTAAAGCTCTTTGTTTAGGAGCTAAAGCAGTCGGCATCTCCGCTACGATTCTAGATCATCTAATCAGCAATGGCATTGATGCTACGATTGAAATGATTGAAGATTGGAAATCCCAGCTTCAACGTTTGTATCTGATGACTAACAAAGCAAAGACTGCAGATTTGATCCATAATCCTATCATTATCAGTGGCACACCAAAAGAATGGTGCCAAGCTCGCAGCATCGATTATAGAAAACTAGCGGTACGCAATTAAGGTACAAATAATAAGAGGATGAGATCAATAGGTCTCATCCTCTTTGCTTATAGTAATATTTTACTTCTAAAATCAAGAGCAGTATTTATTTTCCGAAAAGACGTTGCAGCCAATTTTTCTTTTCACCGATCCGAATATTACCGCTAATCTTTTTAGCATCTAACATTGATTGGAAAAAGATATTGTCCTGTAATAATAATTGATTAATAACCTGCAGACGTCGAAAATGCTTTTTCTTATCCTTATCAAAGGTTAGCTCCTCAGGGATAGTTCCCTGAGCCTCAAGCCGAGCATAGTCTCTTTGGATCATTTTCATCAATTCGTATTGTCGTGTCAGCAAATGATTGATTTGTTTGATTTCAGGAAGCGCCACAGACTTTTTCGAATCCGAAGGTGTTAATTTTTTTAGCGCAGCTACATAATCCTGCATATCTAACATAAAAATATGGTTTGACTTACTTGCCATTAAATTTTTTTCATCCACTAAATAATCAATCAACATGCCTAATCGTGCATTTGATTCAGCCAACTCATTTATCTCTCGTTTCAGTTTCTCCATGCCCTTCGAATCCTTCCTCTTATCCTAATTCTAGTCTATCGTTTTTCACAGACTATAACAATCAAAGAGGACCATTTTGCGTTAAAGAATTGAATTTTTTAAACAAAAACAATTATTGTTATCTCCTTCAAAAATTATAAGAATACTTTCTTTCCTATTTTGATATAGACAGCAAAAAATAAAAGCCATTTGAAATCAGATAATCTGATTTCAAATGACTTTCTAAACTTTTTATGCTTTGTAATCGTAAGCTGTTACGATGATTTCTTTCAATTCGCTGATTAATGGTTCTTTCGGATTAGCTGTTGTACATTGGTCTTCATAAGCCAATTCAGCCATACGATCAACGGTAGAATTCAATGTTTCTTGAGTTACCCCTTGTGCTTTCAAGTTCATATCGATGCCACAAGTAGCTCCTAAGTTGTAAACTGCTTCGATCAATGCTTCAACTAATTCTGCTGTTGTATTGCCTTTAAGTCCTAAGAACTTAGCAATGTCAGCATAATCTGCATCTGCACGGAAGTAGTCATATTTAGGGAACATCGCATGTTTTTGCGGATCCTTCGCATTGTAACGGATGATATGAGGCAATAGAATTGCATTCGTACGTCCATGAGGAATGCCGTATTCTCCACCAATCTTGTGGGCGATAGAGTGACAAATTCCTAAGAATGCATTGGCAAATGCCATACCAGCCATTGCTGATGCGTTATGCATTTTTTCACGTGCTTCTGGATCAGCTGTCTTCACTGATTTTTCAAGGTTTTCAAAGACTAGTTTGATTGCTTGTAAGCTTAATCCACGAGTGTAGTCAGATGCCATAACAGACACATAAGACTCGATTGCGTGTGTCAATACGTCCATACCAGTATCCGCTGTTACTGAAGCAGGTACTGTCATAACGAATTGAGGGTCAACGATCGCAACATCTGGTGTCAACGCGTAATCTGCCAATGGGTATTTCACGTGTGTTTCGCTATCTGTAATAACGGCAAATGGCGTTACTTCAGAACCTGTACCAGAAGTTGTCGGGATACATACGAACTGAGTCTTTTCAGGTTTGCCGATATTGTACGTACGTTTACGGATATCCAAGAATTTTTGTTTCGCGCCGAAGAACGATGTGTCTGGGTGTTCAAAGAACATCCACATACCTTTCGCCGCATCCATTGCAGAACCACCACCAAGAGCGATAACTGTATCAGGTTGGAACTCGTTGAACATTTCTAAACCTTTGTAAACAGTATTTGTTGAAGGGTTAGGTTCAACATCAGAGAATACTTCGATTTTCACATCATTTGTACGACGTCCAAGAACTTCACGAACGATGTCCGCATACCCAAATTGAACCATACCAGGGTCACAAACCAACATCACGCGTTCAACATTTTCCATTTGCGTCAAGTACAATAGAGAGTTCTTTTCAAAGTAAATTTTTGATGGTAATTTAAACCATTGCATATTATTTCTCCGTTTCGCTATAGTTTTAACATTGATTAAGTTAATAGCAGATACGTTTTTAGATACAGAGTTCTTACCGTATGAACCACAACCAAGAGTCAATGATGGGATCATTTCATTGTAGATGTCACCGATACCGCCTTCAGCAGATGGTGAATTTACTAATACACGGCAAGCTTTCATACGCAAACCAAATTTCACTTGTAAATCTTCGTCTTCAGTATGGATAACTGCTGTATGTCCTAATCCGCCTAATTCAAGCATGCCTTGGCAAAGATCGAAACCATGTTGGTGATCATTTGCTTTGATCATTGCTAAAACTGGAGAAAGTTTTTCACGTGATAATGGGTAATCAGCACCCACACCGTCTAATTCTGCGATCAGAATCTTTGTGCCAGCAGGAACTTTAATACCCGCGCGTTGTGCGATATCTTCAGCTGAATGTCCAACAATTGCAGGGTTAACTGCATATTTGCCTTCGTTCATTACAGCGTCTTCTAATCTCTTCAATTCTGCTTTTTTCACTACATATACTTGATGTGCTTGGAACTCAGCTTTTACTTCTTCGTAAACTTCTTTATCAACGATGACTGCTTGTTCAGAAGCACAGATCATGCCGTTATCAAATGATTTTGATACGATCAAGTCGTTTACTGCGCGTTTGATTTTCGCTGTTTTTTCGATATATGAAGGTACGTTACCAGCACCAACACCTAAAGCTGGTTTACCAGTAGAGTATGCTGATTTCACCATGCCAGGTCCGCCAGTCGCAAGAACGATTGCTACGCCTGGATGGTTCATTAACATTGATGTTGCGTCGATCGATGGCTTTTCGATCCATTGGATACAGTTTTCAGGAGCGCCCGCCGCGATTGCAGCATCACGAACGATACGTGCGGCTTCAGCAGAACATTTTTGAGCACTTGGATGGAATGCAAATACGATTGGATTCCCTGTTTTCAATGCGATCATTGATTTGAAAATCGTTGTAGAAGTTGGGTTAGTTGTAGGTGTAACACCACAAACAACGCCGACTGGTCCAGCAACTTCAATCAATCCTTTTTGTTTGTCTTCGCCAATTACGCCAACTGTTTTGTCATGTTTGATGCTGTTCCAGATATACTCTGATGCATACATATTTTTGATTGCTTTATCTTCGACAATCCCACGGCCTGTTTCTTCAACCGCCATTTTCGCCAACATCATATGTTTGTCTAGTGCAGCCATTGCCATTTCGTGAACGATATGGTCAACTTTTTCTTGATCGAAATCTTCCATTTCTTTCAGAGCAACATTTGCTTTTGCTGCTAATTCATCAATCACTTGCTCAACGCTGATTGCGTCTTTTTCCTTTTCAATCGCTTTAGCCATGTGTATCCTCCTAAAAATTTTTGTGTTACTTTTCACATACACATCATACAACACCGTCAATCGTTTGTAAATAGTTTTTGTGATTTTTTTCACACCATTTCTAATTCTTAACAAATGCTATAATATCAATATTATTTGAACATTTGATTTTATGGTATTTTGAACTTATAAAAACGCTATCAAAGAACTTTTTTCACAATTACAGTCTCTTGAACGAAAAAAGAAGAACGCAGCAATGATAAAATTGTTGCGTTCTTCCTTCTTCTTAACCAATCATTATCCTATCTTTTTTCTAACTATCCAAAGTACACCCAGTATGCCAAAGCCTAAGATCGTCACTAATGGATTTGTTAACTCTCCCGTCCGTGGATATTGTTTTTTTGAATTGGAGCTGGGTTTGCTCGCTTGCTGGCTGCTGAATTCTTCACGTGTTTCTGACGATTGAGGAAAATCTTTTTTTACTGGAACTGCTGCCCCATCCTTCGCATTCTCTTTTGTTAATACGACTAATTTATCCTCTTTAGTAAAAGTAAATGTTAATGGTTCACTATCAAGTACATATCCTTCTGGTGCTTTTATTTCTACTAATGAATACTCGCCCTCCGGTAAGGAGTTGATATGAAGTAGCCCATTCTCGTCAGTGATCAGCTTCCTACGAAGATACATTTTTTCCCCTGCCGCATTTTTTAGTTCAAACTCAGCCCCCTGAAGTTTTTCTCCCGTCGCTGAATCAGTTTTCGTCAAATTGATTCCTTTCTCTTCTTTACCTTCCTTATCAGAGCGGCTCGTCGATACAGGTGTTTTCGTTTCTTTTGTTAAGAAATCGTTCGCTGCTTGTTTTTTAATGCCTCTTTCAATAGACGTTGTCTCCTCTATCTTCTTCATTTTAGAAACTGCTAACATTGGAATATCTGAAATTTTGCTTGACAATTGTTTCTTCGTTACTGGTTGCTTCAAGATTCAAAAACGAACGCTTCGATTTTTCTCGGCTTGATAATCATATTGATTTCCCTCTCCGATACCGCCAGTAATCACAGCAACGTATTCAGGATCAGGAACCTCATGAATCAAATAACTATGTCCATCCTTTAACAGTGTTCGCCAGTCTGTTTCAATTTTATCTTTAAAGGCACCTTCAACTGTTTTAACTTTATAAAAATCAATCATTACTGATTCGTCCTGCCGGTCCAGCATTCTTTCTGTCACTCCATAGGCAATTGGTTTTCCTTCATCTGATTGATCTACGATAACATACTCAAAATTTCTAGAAGCTGCCATTTTTCCTTCAACCTTCATTTCAGCTTGAAGGAGTTCAACAGTTGTAAGAGGCGTCTCAATAATCTCGAGTTTAGGTATATTCAACGAGCTATTGCCTCCTGCATCAATCTCATTTCCTGCCTTTACAGCTTTCAGCCCGATCGTTAGTTGAAGACTATTTAACACTTTTTGCCTTGCACCTGACTCATTGATGGTCACTATCAAATGATTTCCTGTTAGCGAAGCTTGACCAAATATTTCTCCTGTTACTGAATCCTTCAATGATAGCGCTGAAAGATTATCCTTAACGCGAAAATAAGTGTTATCCGGCAAAGAAACTCTGAATGTATCTCCTACTTCAATTTGAGTCATCCATTCTTGGTTGATCTTCAATAAATAGCTTATAACAATCGAATCATTTACCCGAATCGGATTTTCTGTTGATTTTTCGACACCCTTGTTGTCTATTATCTTCGAACCCATAATGCTTATGTTCTTTGTAATATCGCTTGCCGCTGTTGAAGCTATTGGTAATGCTGAACCCAACGTCATTAAATAAGAAACCAATAGTAACAGCAAAACAAACAATGAAAATTTGCTTCCTTTCTTCATTTTTTCCCCCTCCAATGCACACGATTTACCAAACAAACTTCCTTGGAAGTAAAAGCTTCTCTTAATCCCCTTATGATTCTATCCGAAATACTACTTTTACTTATTTTCTCAGAATATCCACGAAATCTGGGGCTTTTTCCTAAACTAATTCTCCTTATTTTTTACTTATAATAAGCAATCTGGTTTTTTCAGTTAATGATTGGTTTACTGTTCAATATGTAAGAGGACATTAGAAAAATGAGCGCAAAAAGGCGCGTATAACTACGCACCTAATTAGAGCTTATTGAAGCAAGAAAAAATCTTACTTTTCTTCTGTATTCTCTTCAGTTTTATCTTCTGGTGTTTCTTCAACGACTGGTTCTGTTGTTTCTGTTGTTTCTGGTTCAACTGCGGCTGGTTCAACAGGTGCTGCAGCTGGACGTACGCCAGATTTCACCGTTCTAATTGACGCGCGATCAAATATCAGGTAAATTCCTTCGCAGTCTAACGTGACTGTTTTGTCGCTATTGTTGATCTCAGAGATTACACCGTGTAAGCCGCCGATGGTTACAACGCTATCTCCAACTTTCATTGCATCTAATAAATTTTGACGTTCTTGCTGTTGTTTCTTTTGAGAACGATTCATAAAGAAGAACATTCCCAGCATCAACACAAGTAAGATAATCATTGAAAAGTTTCCCATTTTTAAATTTCCCCTCGCATTCTTAGTAAATCCACTTTTAACTGTAACAAAGTTTTTAAGGTTACACTAGCTTTTTTATTCAGACTTTAGAAACTTTTTGCGTTTTGCTTATTAAAGCCGTACTCTTCAAAAAAGGCTTGGCGGAATTCTAATAGATTATCATCCATAATCGCTTGACGAACTTGCTTCATTAGATTGATTAAGAAATATAAATTGTGGTAAGACGTCAGACGAATCCCAAAAGTTTCATCACAATGGATCAAGTGACGAATATAGGCACGCGTATAGTTACGACAAGTGTAGCAATCACATTTTTCATCCAATGGACGGAAATCGTGCGCAAACTTCGCATTCTTAACAACTAAGCGTCCAGATGAGGTCATACAGGTACCATTACGAGCAATTCGCGTTGGCAACACACAGTCGAACATATCAACACCGCGAATCACGCCATCGATCAATGAATCCGCAGCTCCTACGCCCATCAAGTAACGTGGTTTATTTTCTGGAATCAATGGGGTCGTAAATTCTAAGACCCGATTCATTTCTTCCTTTGGTTCACCGACTGAAAGTCCACCGATCGAGTAACCAGGAAAGTCCATGCTGACAAGATCCTTGGCACTTTGACGACGCAAATCCTCAAAGCCAGCACCTTGAATGATTCCGAATAGCCCTTGAGTCGCTGGATTGGCATGGGCTTTCAAACCGCGTTCCGCCCAGCGAGACGTGCGCTCGACTGATTTTTTAACATAGTCATAGCTTTCATCAAATGGGGGACATTCATCAAAGCTCATCATGATGTCGGAGCCTAATTTATTTTGGATATCGATGGCCTTTTCTGGTGATAAGAACATTTTTGAGCCGTTCAAATGATTCTTGAAATGAACACCTTCTTCGACGATATTTCGCATATCCGCTAATGAGAAAACTTGGAAGCCGCCAGAATCTGTTAAGATCGGCTGATCCCAATTCATAAATTTGTGCAGGCCGCCTGCTTCAGCAACTAAATCTTCTCCAGGACGTAACCAAAGATGATAGGTATTGCTTAAGATAATACCGGCACCCATCTCCTTTAATTCTTCAGGCGACATCGTTTTTACGGTAGCCAAAGTTCCTACAGGCATGAACATGGGTGTTGGGAATGTTCCATGAGGCGTGATAATCTCACCGAGGCGAGCTCCTGTATGTTTTTCTTTCTTTATTAAACGATAAGAAATGGCAGGTTCAGTCATTTAATTTCCTACTTTCTTCTATATGTATAAGTCTGCAACTTGTATCATGATACTGGTTTTAAACCGCTTTTGCAACTTTCTATCTAGAGCTTAAGAAAGAAGGATACTTCCTCTATTCATCTCAATCTCCTTGATACTTTATAATATCACCAGGTTGGCACTCCAGAACTTCGCAGATCTTGTCTAACGTTGAAAACCGGATTGCCTTTGCACGGTTGTTTTTCAGTATTGATATATTTGCAAGCGTAATTCCGACTTTCTCCGAGAGTTCGCTCACACTCATTTTCCGCTGTGCCAAAACAACATCTAAATCAATGATAATCGCCATCTTTTCCCCCTAAATGGTTAACTCGCTGTCACTCTTCAACTCAGTGGCACTTTTAAATAATTCCTCGACAATTTGCGTAAAAATAAACGCTGTGAACGGAATCGAAACGAACGCTAAACCAATCACCATTACACCAGGAGCATCTTTCCGATCAGCAACTCTGTAAAAAAACGGTAAAATACCTACAAATACGATACTGACCAACAAAATAAGCTTCTTAATCTGCGAAACGACCTTCAACGTCTTGACAGAAAAAGCCTCCGCACCCTTAATAAAATTCAAAATTCGATTTAATAGAAACAACACACGAAATCCTAATACAACGGAACCAAAAACCGCGCAGTAAAGTAGACTGTTAATGCCGTCTTTTCTTTCCGAAGAGAATTGGAAAGTAAAAATCACTGTGACAAAGATAACCAAGAACGAAATAATAATTAACGCCAGTTTAAGCAAATTGACCTTACGCTTCATCAAAACACCTCACTAAAATTGATACCCATAGATTAGCATTCGAAAAATTGATATTCAATATTTTTTTGTTGATAAACGATAAATTTAACTATTTTTATAGATTTATACAGGTCGTTTTTAAACAGACAAAAAACGCTAAGCTGATTTCAACTTAGCGCTTGCTTTTTATATATTTTCTGGATCGACTTCCGGCGCTTTGTGAAACTTAATTAGTTCAGTCACAATAATCGGAACTAATGAAAGAAGAATCGCGATAATCCAATGATTCATACTAATCGGAACCAAGTAGAACAGCTCCTGAGTTTGCGGAATCAAAGCAATCGCCGTGGTAATTCCTAGTGCCAACCAAGCCATTTGCGCCAATGATTTATTCGTAGCTAAATCAACTTTGAAAATCGACTTGCTGCTGCGAACATTAAATACATGTAGTATTGATGAATAAGCTAAGACCAAGAATGCCACAGTTTGACCAACTTCTAAACTAGGCGGAGTAAAGTAGCTAATATGTTCGACAAAAGCCCCGATATAAAAACCGATCAATGTCACTACAGTAAAGACCGCTGCATTCAAACCAATTTTCTTCCAGAGGCCACGGGCAAAGATTCCTTCATCACGAGGAATTGGTTTTTCATCCATGATTCCCGCTTCTGCTGGTTCTCTACCTAACGCAAAACCTGGCAAACCATCAGCGACTACGTTTACGAAAAGCAATTGAACGGCTGTAAATGGCGCCCCCCAACCTAGCAGCATAGCAATAACCACAATAAAGATCTCTGAGATATTACAGCTTAACAAGAAATTGATCGCTTTGCGAATCCCTTGATAAACAGAACGACCGCGGGCGACTGCATCAACAATTGTCGCGAAGTTATCATCCGTCAAAACCATATCGGCTGCGCCTTTAGCCACATCTGTTCCTGTAATCCCCATCGCACAACCAACATCGCTGGCTTTCAATGCCGGCGCATCATTGACACCATCACCAGTCATTGCCACAACAGCTCCTGATCGTTGCCAAGATTTTACAATTCTGATCTTATCCTCCGGTGTTACTCGAGCATAGACAGATAGATCCTTGACACGATCATCCAGCTCTTCATCAGTCATTTTTTGCAGCTGAGCACCAGAAATCGCCTCTTTGCGGCTCTTCATGATACCTAGTTCTTTTGCGATTGCTCCAGCAGTCACGACATGATCCCCTGTGATCATGACCGTTTTAATTCCGGCTTTTTTCGCACGGGCGATTGCCGCTTTTGATTCTGGACGTGGTGGATCGATCATTCCGATTAGACCCATCAAACGTAAATTTTTCTCTAAAGCTTCTGAAGTAATCTCTTTCGGCTCTTCTTCATGGATCGCATAACCTACTGCAATGACCCGTAAGGCCTTTTTTCCAAAGCGATCATTGACGATCGCCGCTTGGTCTACGTCACCATAATGAAACTTCGGATATAAAACGTCGAAAGCGCCTTTTGTAATGGAGATAAATTTCTTTCCGCGCTTATGTACAGTCGTCATCATCTTTCGATCTGAGTCAAATGGTATTTCTCCAATTCGCGGATATTTTTCTTCCAGTTCTGCTTTCGTATGATAATTTTCTTCCACGGCACGAACAATCGCCGCTTCCGTTGGATTTCCTTTTATTTCTAATTCATTATCATCATTTTCCACGATGACATCGGTACACAAGGCCGCGATACTTAATACTTCCATCGCTTCATCAGTCATGCCTTCTTCTGTATCCACCACCGAATCCCCATGCGTCCAAACGCGACGAACCCGCATTTTATTTTGCGTTAGGGTTCCGGTCTTGTCTGAACAAATCACATTCGCAGAGCCAAGTGTTTCTACCGCAGGTAACCGACGAATAATCGCATTTTTCTGCGCCATCTTCTGTACGCCAAATGCCAAGGTCAAGGTCACGATAACGGTCAAGGTTTCTGGAACAGCGGCAACTGCTAATGAGATTGCTGTGATGAACATATCTAGCATTGGTTCCCCTTGCATCTGCCCAATGAAGAACACAAAAGCCGCAGCTGCCAAAGCGATCAAACTGATCCGTTTGCCTAATTGATTTAATCGTTTTTGCAGAGGTGTTTTTTGAGTTTCATCACTATTTAAAAGGCCAGCGATTTTTCCCATCTCGGTTTTCATACCTGTTGCCGTTACAATTGCTTTTCCGCGGCCGTTTACTACTGTCGAGCCTTTGTAAAGCATATTTAAACGATCACCTAAAGAATCGTCTTCTTCACCCTGATATTCTGGATCCTTCATCACTGGTTCGCTTTCACCAGTTAAGGCTGATTCTTCTACTCGTAATTGTGATGCTTCTGCGATTCGCGCATCTGCTGTGATCATCGAGCCTGACTCCAGTAATAATGTATCACCTGGCACTAAGTCCTCTGCATCAATCTCTTCCTGTTTACCATTTCGTATAACAGTAGCCGTTTGCTTGTTCATGTCTTGTAAGGCTGATAATGCTTTTTCTGCATTTCCTTCTTGTACGATTGCTAAAACAGAGTTAATCACAACGATCGCAATAATTAGAAAACTCTCGAAATAATCACCATGATCTGTAGCAATGGCAGTGTATAAAGATATCACTGCAGCTACCAATAGAATAATCGTCGTAAAATCAGTCAAACTATGGAAAAACTTTTTTGCCAATGATTCTTTAGACGCTTCATCAAACTTATTTTTACCGTTATTTTTTATTTTCTCTTCAACTTTTTTTTCTGTCAGTCCATCATCCAAACTAGCATCGTATTCGCTAACTACAGCATCCACTGTCTCTTTGTAGGGTTCCATCCTATTCCTCCTTTTGTTATAAAAAACTTGTCTATATTATTACTATAACACAGAAAAGCAGGTGAACTCAAAGCATACACCTTTTATTTTCGTCAAAAAGTAACAAATATAAATATCTAAAATAACCAGAGGTAATCGCTTTTAAAAAAGTTGGTAATGTGCTATATTATAGATACAAGGAAGGAGGAACTTAGATCATTCGAAGGATTTCTCGATAAAGGAAAGTAGAAAAAAGTAAACAATAAAATTGTTAGTAATACAAGATTCACCGAAAAGTTGTCAATAGTGTACGTGTGAAGTATTTCTTTATAAATAGTGAATGCGTATCCAAGGTTGAGTAGTACATCAAACACACAAGTAAAATGATACGTAAGTAAGAAAAAGTTTCTTAAAACTGAATAGAAGTGAAAACGTAGTAAAAACAAATATTTATGTTTATAGTCAAGAAATTCATGTAATACTTTGCATGTATCATAAAGTAATATAAAATTCGAATGAACTAATCCTTCCGAAATTCTAAGAGCCAGGCTTATCGAGAGCCTGGCTTTTTTTTGCGAGATCGACTTTTCGCAGTATTTATTATTAATATCCGCTATGATAAAGTTTTAGACTATCAAAAATGTTGAACACTTTAGTCGAATCGTAGGCGTGGCGAGATTAAAACTCATTTTTCATGGGTTTCGAAAAATGAATTCCTTACTTCAAGATAGCGGTCAATTTTTCTTCCTGCTTTAGCTTCTAAGGACTATTCAACGACAAAAAGGCACTAAATACTTGACTGTATCTAGTGCCTTACCTTTCGATTCCTTTATTTCACAAACATCGCATCGCCAAAACTGAAAAAGCGATAACGTTCCTCGATAGCGTGGTGATAAGCAGCCAACGTTTTCTCACGTCCAGCAAACGCACTTACCAGCATCACTAATGTTGATTTGGGCAAGTGAAAATTGGTCGAAAAGGCTTGAACAATTTTGAACTCATAGCCGGGTGTGATGAAAATATCGGTCCAGCCACAATCTGCTTTGATTTCCCCAGAAAATTTCGTCCCGATCGTTTCTAAGGTACGGATCGACGTTGTCCCTACTGCAATAATTTTTCCACCACTGTCACGAACATCATTTAACTGAGCAGCAGCTTCTTCCGTTAAGCGATAAAATTCACTGTGCATTTGATGTTCAGCTATATTTTCAACACTCACTGGTCGAAATGTGCCAAGGCCTACATGTAAGGTCAAGTAAACCAATTTCACACCTTTAGCAGCGATTTTTTCCAGCAATTCTGGCGTGAAGTGCAATCCAGCTGTTGGCGCTGCAGCAGAGCCGTTTTCCTTTGCGTATACGGTTTGGTAACGCTCTGGATCTTCCAAACGTTCTTTGATATATGGTGGCAGTGGCATTTCACCAAGAGACTCCAAGTTTTCTAAAAAGATTCCTTCATAGGAAAACTCCACAATTCTCCCACCGTGCTCTAATTCTTGCTTCACTTCTGCCCGTAAACGGCCATCTCCAAAAACAATCTGAGTGCCGACTTTCGCACGACGCGCTGGCTTGATCAGAGTTTCCCATTCGTCTCCTTGGGTGTTGTTCAGCAATAATACTTCCAAGTGTCCTCCCGTTTCAGGCTTTTCGCCATATAAACGAGCAGGCAATACCCGTGTATCATTCATCACTAAGGCATCTCCTGGATTCAAATCTTCAATAATTTCATCAAAATGCTTATCCTCGATTTGGCCAGATTCTCGATCTAACACTAATAGACGCGAGCTGTCGCGTTTTTCTAGAGGGGTCTGGGCAATTAATTCTTCTGGTAAATCAAAATCAAAATCTTCTGTGGTTAACATAGCTTCTCCTCTTTTCCTCCGCTATTCTATCATGGGTCAATCCTATTGAAAAGCACTGTGCTGTTTTCTTTCTCACGATACCAATAGAAAAAAGAGCAAATTTGTCAAAATTTTTCTTAAGGTCCAGAAAAATGTTTTTTATGAGTTCTGCTAAACGTTGCGAAAAGTCAAAGTACTCGAAAAAAACATTCTAAAAATGTTATTCTTCTTTCAGTGAAATCGGTTCAAATTGCTTCTTTTTGACCAAAAAGAAGCGGTCTATTTGTTTTTAAACGCTTCTTGTTGCATACTAAAATCATAACTATGTTCATTTTTTTACATTCAATTGATACTTTTTGCTGTTCTCACTTGAGTTCTAACAAAATGTATCGACCGTAAAAAAAGAAAAAATTGGAAGATTTCCAACGATTAAAAAGGAGCACAGAAGATGATTGAATTTGACCACGTTTCTAAAATTTATAATGGAAACAAAGTAGCAGTGGAAGACGTCAACCTTTCTTTTAATAAGGGTGAATTTATTTGTTTGATTGGGACTAGTGGGAGCGGAAAAACAACAACCATGCGAATGATCAATCGTATGATTGATCCAACAAAGGGAACGATTCGAATCAACGGAGAGGATATCCAAAAGAAAAATCCCGTTGAATTACGACGCCAAATTGGCTATGTTATTCAAAATATTGGTTTGATGCCGCATATGACGATTCGTGACAACATTACTCTTGTACAACGACTATTGAAAGTCGACAAGGAAGAGCAAAACAAGACAGCAGAGAAAATGATTGACCTAGTAGAATTACCACGAGATATGCTAGATCGTTATCCACACGAATTATCTGGTGGACAACAGCAGCGAATCGGGGTTGTTCGTGCGCTTGCAGCTGATCAGGATGTCATTTTAATGGATGAACCTTTCGGAGCCTTAGATCCGATTACTCGTGATTCTTTGCAGGATCTTGTAAAGGATTTGCAAGAACGGTTAGGTAAAACGATCGTCTTCGTTACTCACGATATGGATGAAGCGTTAAAATTATCGAACCGGATCGCCATTATGGATAACGGAAAAGTCATTCAATTTGATACACCAGAAAATATTTTGCAAAATCCAGCCAATGAGTTTGTTGAAGAATTATTAGGTGAAGACCGCTTATTGCAAGCAAAACCAGATACCACAACAGTTGGTGAGATCATGATGCACACAGCTATTTCTATCACGCCAGAAAAAAGTTTGCAAAATGCGATTCGTCTGATGCGAGAAAAACGGGTAGATACCTTATTGGTCGTTGATGAAGAAAATGTCCTGAAGGGCTTCGTTGACGTTGAAACAATCGACCGCGAACGCCGCCGAGGAAAAGCAACAAGCATCGGTGATATCATTAATCCAAAGGTATTCTATGTTAAAGAAGCGGCTTTGGTGCGAGATAGCCTACAACGTATTCTAAAACGTGGCGTAAAATATGTGCCTGTTGTAGATGAAGGCAATCATCTTGTGGGGATCTTAACAAGAGTTTCTCTTGTGGATATTATCTATGATGTTCTTTGGGGCGAGGAAGATACTTTCGGAGATGCGGCCGAAAACATCAGTAGTGAGGAGGCGTAATTATGCAAGCATTCATCAATGAATATGGTGGACAAATGCTGACAAAAAGCGCTGAACATTTATATATTTCAGCCATCGCTTTAGGCCTAGGAATTCTCGTAGCTGTTCCTTTAGGGATCGTATTGACCCGTTTGCCAAAAATTTCTAATTTAGTGATCGGGATCGCCAGCGTTTTACAAACCATTCCTTCACTTGCCTTGTTAGCATTGATGATCCCTTTTTTCGGTGTAGGGAAATTTCCGGCGATTATCGCACTGTTTATTTATTCACTTTTGCCGATTTTGCGAAATACCTTTATCGGGATGAAAAATGTTGATCGTAATTATCGGGACGTTGCAAAAGGAATGGGAATGACCAACCTGCAATCGATCTTTACAGTGGAATTGCCTATAGCGATTCCTACGATCATGGCAGGAATTCGTTTAGCAGCTGTCTATGTAATCGCATGGGCCACACTCGCTTCTTATATTGGCGCAGGCGGCCTAGGCGACCTTATTTTCAGTGGACTAAACAACTTTCAACCTCCTTTGATTATCGCAGGTACTGTCCCTGTTATTTTAATGGCATTGATCATCGATCAGCTTCTAGGTTTATTGGAAGATCGGATGACTCCGGCAGCACTAAGGAAGGAGGATTAATCCATGAAAAAAATAAAGATTTTCATTTTAATGGGACTTTCTCTATTGTTCCTAAGCAGCTGTTCCTTTCCTGGTCTAGCCTCCAACGATGACGAAGATACTATCGCTGTTACTGGGGGAATCACCTCAGAAATGCAGATACTTGGAAGTATCACTGCTGGAATGGTTGAACATTATACTGACAAGAAAACGACAGTGATCAATAACTTAGCCACCAATATGATCAATCACCAAGCGATGTTGAAAGACGATGCTTCCATCTCATCCGCACGATATACAGGAACGGATTTATCTTCCATCCTGCAGTTACCTGCAGAAAAGGATCCTAAAAAAGCCTTTACTATCGTCCATGATGAATTTGAGAAGCGTTTTGATCAAACCTGGCTCCCTTCTTATGGTTTTGACAATACGTATGTATTCTTAGTTCGAAAAGACACAGCAGAAAAATACAACCTGAGAAAGGTTAGTGATTTAAAGCGCGTTGCAGGAGAATTAAAAGCTGGAGTAGATACTTCTTGGATCACGCGAAAAGGTGATGGCTACGAGGGCTTTAAACAAGCCTACGGTTTTGAGTTTTCTTCCATTTTGCCTATGCAGGTCAGCCTCGTCTATGATGCGTTGTCCGCGAAAAAAATGGATATCGTTCTTGGCTATTCAACAGATGGACGAATCGCCAGCTATGACCTTGTAATGCTAGAAGATGACTTGCGATTCTTCCCACCTTATGACGCAGCACCGATCGTTTCAAATAAATTATTGAAAACTGATCCCAAGGTCAAAGACGCGTTGGAACGTTTAGCGGGAAAAATCTCTACTGAAGAAATGCAAAGACTTAATTACCGAGCAGACAATGACCTTGTGGAACCACAAATCGTTGCAGAAGATTTTCTAAAAGAACATAACTATTTCGAAGGGAAGTGAGCGTAATGCAAAATCTAAATACATTTCAACAATTCATTCAATATTATCAAACGAATGGCAGTATTATTTTTGCCCAATTTATACGCCACTTTCTGATTTCGATTTACGGGGTGATTTTTGCGGCGATCGTGGGGATTCCTCTGGGGATTTTCATTGCTCGTCATACAAAATTAGCAAACTGGGTAATTCGTTTAGCCAATGTTATCCAAACCATCCCTTCTTTAGCGATGATTTCCGTTTTAATGATTGGAATGGGGCTTGGAGTTAACGTCGTAATTTTGACCGTGTTCTTGTACTCGCTGCTGCCGATCATCAAAAACACCTATACTGGCATGCGTCAAGTCGATAAAAATGCATTGGATGTTGGAACCGGCATGGGAATGACCAATTGGCAGCGGCTATATATGATTGAGCTTCCATTATCTGTTTCGGTGATTATGGCCGGTATTCGAAACGCACTAGTCGTAGCGATCGGAATTACTGCCATCGGTGTCTTTGTTGGAGCTGGTGGTTTAGGTGATATTATTATTCGCGGAACCAATGCAACAGACGGAACCGCCATCATTTTAGCGGGAGCTTTACCAACTGCTTTAATGGCAATCATGACCGACTGGATTTTGAGTATCGTCGAACGCAAACTCGACCCAGCTACAAGGACAAGTAAATAAGCCGTAAAACAAATGCTCTCCAACTATTTATACAAATGATTGGAGAGCATTTTTCTATTTAAAATCTTTTTCATCCTCAACAATAAGCTTCCGATCATCCACTAATGAACGATACCAATAGGCAGATTTCTTCAATGATCGCGTACGTTGTTTATCCAACTCAATGCGAACCAACCCATAGCGATTTTTAAAAGCATTCATAGGTGAAACACAATCAGTAAAGGCCCAAAGCATATACCCCTCACAGGTTGAGCCATCTTTAACTCCTCGCAATAAATGGTAGAGATGTTGCGAGATGAATTCAATACGATAATCATCCTGAACAATCCCATCCTCATTTTTATATAATTCCTCTTGTTCACGTCCCATTCCATTTTCTGTGATCAACCATGGAATTGGGCGATAATTATCTTTTAGATACATCGACATATCATACATAATCTCTGGGTAGATTTCCCAGCCGCGAGAGTTATTCATTCGTCTTCCAGGAAGATCAAAGCTTTCATAATAGGCTTCTGGGTGGAAGGGTGTTTGGTCATTCCAAGCATATCTTGGCGCACGGACGCGCTTTGGATAATACTGATTGATTCCAAGAAAATCAACAGGATTGTTTTTGATAACCTCAAGTTCTTCGTTTGTCGGATCAAAATAAATCTCATGTTTTTTACATACTTGAATCAGCTCTTCAGAATATTCGCCGTTAATCATGGGATCAAAGAACACACGATTAAAGAATAGATCATACATCTTCGCTGCCTGAACATCTTCAACTGAACTTGATCGAGGATAGACCATTTCAGGATTCAAAATGCAGCCGATCCGTCCGTCATCTTGTGTCCGATGATAGCTTTCAACGACTCTGGCTGTTGCTAAGGCCTTATGATAATTCCATAGCATCCATTTTTTTGTGTTTTGTTCATGCGGCCAGCGCGCAGCATCCAAATAGCATCTAGTTTGAACGACAATCGGTTCATTAAAAGTGAACCAATTTTTCACGCGATCACCATATCGCTCAAAAGCAATCTGCGCGTATTGCACATATAGTTCAAGGACGTGTTTAGAAGACCAACCATCATAGGTATCCAGCAAATATGAAGGCACCTCGTAATGCTCTAAACAGATCATCGGCTCTACACCTGCTTCGATCTGCCTATCAATGATCTCATCAATGTGTGCGGCATACTCCTCATCTACGATCAACTTTTCGTAGTCTGTAAAAAAGCGTGCCCAATTGATGGAGGTTCGATAATGAGTCAAATGAATCTCCTTCATCAGCGCGATATCTTTCTCATAATTTTCCATGAAATTCGTCGCCACGGCTGGACCGTATCCTTCGTGCCAAACAAATCTTTCGTTTTTATACCAGCTGTCGATAAAAGAGTCTTGACCTGCTTTTTTACCTTTCCAGCCCTCTGTTTGCCAAGCTGATGCTGCTGCTCCAATTATAAAATCTTTCGGAATTGAAATTTCCATTAGTTACCTCCTAGTTCATAGTAGTTTTACGCATTTTTTATTGCTGCTTTGTTCGAAACTTTAACAAACGGTAAATAGATCAAGATGGATACGATAATACAAATAATTTGAGTAACCACTGCACCAATATCACCTGCTGTCGCAAGATAAGCATTCACGATAGGCGGCATCGGCCAAGGGACCATCACCACCGCTTTTGCCGCAAAACCAAGTGATGTCGCTATATAACCGATCGTCCCGGCGATCAATGGGGTCGCAATAAATGGGATTGCTAAAATCGGGTTAAGCATGATTGGCATTCCGAAAATTACCGGCTCATTGATATTGAAAATTCCGGGAGCCAAGGATAATTTGGTGATTTCTCGCATATCGTCTCGTTTACTAACGAATAAAATTGCGATCAATAAACCGATCGTAACCCCTGAACCGCCCATGCTCATATACATATCCCAAAAAGGCATTGTGATAATATTAGGGATTTCTTTTCCTGCTTCAAAGGCTTCGGTATTCACAGCGATGGCAGCCAACAGTAACGGTTCACGCACAGGCTTTACCATCTGGTTTCCATGGATTCCGATGACCCAGAACACCTGCGCGATAAACATAAGCAGTAGGATTCCTGGCAGGCCTTGAACGATCCCTTCGAGCGGTCGCTGTACAATATTGTAAATAATGTCATACGCGTACATTCCCGTCACCGCTTTTATTACAAAACCCGCAGTTGCAATGATAGCTACCGTTAATATGGTTGGAAATAAAGCTGAGAAGCTTTCTGATACATTGGTGGGAACAGTATCTGGCATTTTTAACTTCAAACGTTCTTGGCGTCCTAGCCAACAATACAGCTCAATCGAAGCAATCGCCACAAACATCCCGAGGAATAATCCTTTCGTATCTGTATATTGTTTCGCTAGAACATTTTCAGCTATGACAGTGATATTATCAGCATTTACATATTCATAGACAAAAGGATTGACTGATAGATAGCTCATCACCGCGACAATTCCCGGAAAAATGCCTTTCACGTTGTTCAACCTGGCCAACTCGATACCGATCAGAAAAACTGCGTAAATCGTTAGAAAACTCAAAGTAACATAACTTACAGCTGATGATATCGGTTTCAATTCTGCTAAAAAGCTCAGTGCCTTGATTCTCGCTAAACCATTTTCATTGTCAAATACCATCGCTGAGAACAAGGTCCCAAACGCTCCGGTAATGATAACTGGGATTAAGGAAGCAAAAGCATTCTTGATTACCATGATGTAACGAAATGAATTGACCTTCGTCGCAAAGTTACCAAGAACTTCCGTAAGTTTTCCCATAAAGCCGTTTTCCATAATACTCCTCCTCGTAATTGATTCTTGCTTTTTTAGTTTTCAACTATGCTATACTCTTTTTACAACTTATAAAAAATCATGATAAAATCGGAATATCAATCTTTTTAGTAATCGATTACATTGCCAATCTAATACAGTTATAAAAATTTGTAAATTCAAGTATCTTTTTCTGAAAAATTTGTAAACCTCAGGCTTATCAACTTACTTTTCAACATTAAGGGAGAAGAAAAATGGCGTTTTATCAAGATATCGCAGTAGACCTAAGAAAGCAGATTATCGATGGTGTTTACCCAAAAAACTCTAGATTACCGAATCAAGCAGAATTAGCGAAGCTTTACACCACAAGCCGCGTAACAATCCAAAAAGCGTTGAAAAGCCTACAAATCGAGGGATTAATCGAAGGACGACAAGGATCAGGTTCTTATGTAAAGGGACCTGAATCGGTCTATGATTATGACGCTAGTATTTATGGCGGCATGACAAAAAAACTGGGGCACCTAGGAAATCTAAACAGTAAAATTATTTCCTTTGGTGTGACCTTCCCCAGTGAAAAGGATCAAGAAAAACTGAAGATCGGTAAAAATGATCCAATCTATGATATTATTCGACTTCGTATGCTGGACGACGAGCCCTTAGCGATTGAATACACGGTGATGCCTGTCTTACTAATTCCAGGAATCAGTGAAGAAATTTTAAAGAGCTCGATCTATCAGTATATCCAAGAGGACTTGCATTTAAAATTTGGTCAATCGCATCGTAGAATCAAAGCAGACAAACCTGATCAATATGACATTGAATACCTTCACTGTCAGCCAGACGACCCTGTCTTAGAAATCGAACAAACGGTGTATCTGGAAAACGATCAGCCCTTTGAATACTCTCAAACACGACATCGTTATGACAAAGGTGATATTACCATCGTAAACAAATCCAGCAGACACATTTATCGGTTGTAAAGCTTTTATTTAGCAAATTCTCCAAAACACAAATAACCTCTTCCTTTTTTAAAGGAAGAGGTTATTTGCTATTCTATAAACTCAGTACAACTAAATTAACTATTCAACAATTCATAACCGACTTCCTCATCACAAATCAAAACATTGATTAATTTACCATTGATTGCACCAAGGGTTGCTGTTGCTCTTTTTTTTGAGCAGACTGCACCAATGCTGATTGGGGATAGTCGAAGTGAATCTAGACCACTAGAAATCGGGAACTGATTACGGTATTGAATTTCTTTTCCTTCGACATCAAAGGCCCGACCAATCATTGTTCCCACAGCTCCTTCAGCGAGTAAATCATTCAAATCACGATTATCTAAGATCCCTGAAGAGACGAGCGTATTCCGCGTCGTTTCGATATTTCCGATTCCGCTAAAAGCCACATCAATCTTGCGTCCCAGCGAAATATTCAAATCAATTTGCGGCTGAGCCAGCAGTTCTTCCTGCAGCTTACGGGAGTTGACAAACGCTGGTGCATTGAAGAATTCATGGCGACCATCTAATTTTTGAGCCAAGCGAAAAACTAGCTCATTCCCATCCATCACTGTTCGGTTCGGACCTAAGCTTCCAGTCAGCTGGACCACATGGATATTTTTCAGCTCATGATCTGGGAAGTATTTAACCATTTTTTCAACGGTTCTCCCCCACGAAATCCCTAAAAGCTTGTCATCCGCTAAAACTCCGTTGATATAATCAGCTGAAGCTTTACCTACATTGTCGAGATTGAATTCATAATCTCCCAAGCTTTTTACAACAATAACCTCCAAAAGATCGAACTTTTCTTTTAATTTCGTCATTAACGCATTGTTACGTTCAAAAGGCGCTTCGATCGTGATTTTAACGATCTGCTTCTCTCGTGCTTCCTCCAGCATTCTAGAAATGGATGGACGTGATACCCCAATTATTTTCGCAATATCGTTTTGATTCATCCTATCTAAATAATACATTTCTGCTACTTTTAATAATGTAGAAATATCATTCGCCATATTATCCTCCTAGTTCAAATACTGGATCAGCATCCTATAATTATGTAATAAAGTTGTCAATCATTTTCAAAGCCAAGACTACACCGTCTTCATCATTCGTCGGACAATGCCAGTTGGCTGCCTGTTTTAATTCACTCGTTGCATTTCCCATCGCGATTGATTGCGAAAAGCGTTCAAAAGAAGAAAGATCGTTGTCATTATCCCCCACGACAAAGACCTCGCTGTCCGAAAATCCATAATAAGCTGCCAGTTTAGCTAAAGAGCTGCCTTTACTGACATTTTTCTTACCAAACTCGATCATCGTCGGATAGCCTTCCACACAGGTATAGTGTTTTGAAAAACGCTGTTCTACTCGACTTTTGTTCTGTTTTATTATATCGGGGTTATCGCAAATAAGCAATTTGGAATATTTTTCAGTCGGCTCACTTTCGCTTATTGGACAAAACCTCAGCAGATTATTTGTCAAAAAACAAAATTCCAGTGTCCCAAGATTTATCGAAGGAAAAGCTGTGATTGCTCCACGATCATTAACCGCAATACAGGTCAAGCCATTTTCACAACAATAATTTGTCAGTTCTTGATACGCCGAAAAATCCAGAAGCTCCTCAACCAGTCTATCACCAGCACCATTTTGAACCAGAGCACCATTGGCGAGAACATGATAATTCTCTGCTATTCCCACTGCTTGAGCATGAGGCAGCACTCCTGAAAGCGGACGTCCAGAACAAAAGGCGAATATGTACTTTTTACTTTTAGCTCTCTGGCGAATTGCTTCTGCAACACTTTGTGACAGCCTGCCATTCGAATCCAGCGCTGTTCCATCAAGATCTAAAGCAACTAATACCATCCGAATCTCCTTTCAAAAAAAGGCTGGACACTTTATCCAGCCTTTTGACATATTATTTTCCCATTTCTTTTAAGGCGGCTAATGCTGCATCTAAAAATGTTTCTTCGTCCAATCCAGTCAGTAATCCCACAGAATTGATTTGCGGAATCCCTTCAGCATCGGCAGGATCAATTGGGCTGGTAAAGGCAATTAAATCAATATCATTATTAGCAACTGCTCCTTTGACCATTCCTGGATTTACTTCCTGAATTTCTACTTCATAACCGTGTTCCTCTAGTAACTCCACGATTCGCTCCCCCACCATGGCAGAACTAACCGTACCAGATCCACATACAGATAATATTTTGATTTCGGTCATCTCAAAACCTCCAATTTAAGTAGTTTTCATGTTCACACTCTGATAAGCCCTTTTATCCATTATAGTATAACGCTTTCATAAAATGGAGTTTTTTAGAATTTAATTTTGCTAGTCACTGCTAAAACCTCTTCCGGTGTTGTCGCAGAGCTGATTGTATCAAGATCTTCTTTGGTCTTAAAAACGTTCATTAATTGTCGCAGTAAATCCAACTGCTTTTTCGGATGCTCCATCGCCAACGGGAAAAATATTTTACTTTGCAGTTTAATATCAGGACTGCCCATCATCGATACTTCAATCGGTTCTTTGGTTACGACGACACCCATACCCGGCCGCAAGACATGCTCCGGATCTGTATGAGGAATCGCGATGTTGTGTCCATCTGCTGCTAGCCCAGTTGGAAAAACTTTTTCTCTAGCCACGACTGCTTCCACATAAGACGGTTTAACTATTTCCGCCTTTTCAAATTCAGCACCGATCAACTGAATGACCTCTTTAAATGAATGAACATCCTGATCAAGTAAAATACAATTTTTTTCAACAAGATTCTTTTCTTCCATCGCAAACCCTCCTTTTATTGTTTATTCGGCTGCAGAACAACTTTGATTTCATTGCCAGCCATCACTTGTTTAATTGCTTCTTCCCATTGCTCCAATGGGTAAATTTTTGTGATCAAGCGTTCCGCGTCGATTTTTCCCTGTTTCATCAGATCTAAAGTCAAATGCCAAGTGGAAGGCTTTTGCGAACGCGAGCCGATAATATTCATCTCACGCTGTACAATCGAATTCATATCCAATTCATTTAAATTTTTGCCAAAAACGCCCATTTGTACTAAGGTGCCCTTTTGCTTCAAATAATCAAAAATCGCTTTTATCGCCGGTGCCGCTCCAGAACACTCAAAACAATAATCCGCACCCTTATCGTTGGTGAACTCTTTGATAATCGCTGTTGCATCTTCTGTCAGCGAATCAATCACTCGATCAGCACCCAATTCTTTAGCTGTCTTCAACCGCTCGGCATCTTGGGTAATCCCTACAACGATTACTTTAGCCTCCACACTTTTCAACACTTGACTTAAGCATAACCCAATTGGACCAGGACCGACAATGACTGCTACTTCATCCTTTTTAACTCGAGCCTTTTCCAAGCTGGCATGAACTCCGCAAGCAATCGGTTCAGTAATCGAAGCTGCCAACAAACTGATTTTTTCATCCAACACATGAATACTTTCCTCACGAGTCAGTACATACTCGGCAAAGCTGCCGTTCACTTGGCTGCCTATGCCTTTGCGATTCAAGCAAAGATTATATTCTTTATTTTGACAAGATTCACATTCTCCACAGGTATCAAAGGTTGTTTCACTAGTAACGAATGACCCTTTTTGAACTTTCGTGACATTTTTTCCAATCGCTTCTACTACACCAGAAAATTCGTGTCCTAAAACTAGTGGCGTTTTTAAACGATCATACTCACCTTTAAACCCATGGATATCTGTTCCGCAAATCCCCGTGTAAATGACTTTGACTAAGACTTCCCGATCTTTAGGCACAGGTTTCTCAATCTCTAATAATTCCATTTTGTTATAACCAGGTTCTGTTTTAACTAACGCCTTCATGCAACCACCTTTTCTTTTGGCGTATCTGAATTTTCGCCTTCCAAGAAGCTCCAAACTGCTTGCTTGTTTTTCTTGAATAAGATATACATTGCGAAGTAAATTACAATAACAATTCCCATCCACAAAAAGTTTCCTGATAAAAATGCTAAGAAGATCAAGGCCATTACAGGATTATATAAAATTCCGAAGCTGGTGATCATCATGGCTCCTTCTGGAATATTTACACCAACTTGTGCAGCAACTTCAGTAAAATATGGAGCTGTTAACGTACATACATACAAACCGATTGTAAACCAAATAATGCCCGAGATCACGCCTTTGAAAATATTTCCCTTTGATACACAAATAATCATTTCTACCATGTAAGGCAATGCGATTAAATCAACTAACGGCAAAGTTTCGTTTCCTGGCAAGATCATCGCCAATAATACCATGATCGGAATTAGAATCAGTCCCGTCATCAAGGTCGCAGGCTCACCATAACCAACTGCGTCGTTAACAGAGAGCATCCATTCACGATTCTTACCGCTGCCTTTTGCCGTTTTCTTACTGGCATTTGTCAAACTAGTAAATGCCGAAGCAAAAATACTCGCAACGCGTGGGAAGATTGCCATAACCGCTGATACTGCTAATCCCATTGTGAAAACACTGCCCCAACCATCTAAGCTCGTTAAATTGTTCAAGTTCCCCATGATTCCGATCAGCAGACCAAGAAATAATCCTAAAGTAATCGGTTCTCCTAAGAAGCCTAATTTCTTTTTCAGCGTTGCAGGGTCCCAATTAATTTTACCAGCACCTAATTTGTCTAAAATCCAATTCATGATGATTGCATACGGCACTGAAGTAACATGGTGCGGTGCAGTCAAGGTTGTTCCTGGTAAATTATAGTAATTCGCCCAACGTTTCGCAATTACCTCACCTAGTAGCATGACGTATAAATTCTGTACGATCATGCAAGCCATTGCCAACGCCATGTTACTGGTGATCAAATAAATCATCGAGCCCCAAACCATGAAAGAATAGTTATTCCACATATCACTTGGCATAAATACATCGGTCCATCTTAATAAGAATAATGCCACTTGCAGAACCAAACCTACTACTAAGAAAACTACTCCGACTTGCGTCGAATACGCAATGACCGAAGTCGCCTGCCAGCCTGTGTCAAATACCGGCAGCTTTACACCCGTTTGCTCGACCATGTTGTTGATGACCGGAGTAACAATTGGTACAAATGAATTCACGATCAAATTGAACCCTGTCAATCCGATCCCAGCATTCAAAGCAGACTGAAAAGCTTTTTTAGGTTTTACCTTCAAAAATAATGCCACAATGAATAGCATTACTGGTACAACAACCGCCGCTCCAAATGAACTTAAGATATTTTGTAACAACTCCACAATAATTCCTCCCTTTATGAACTTTTTTTCACTTAATAGAACTTATGAAAAGTATCGCATGACATTTTATCATTGTCAACACTTTTCTTGAAAACGATTACAGCTAATAAACCATGTAAATATACGCAGATTAATAAAAACGATCCAAAAAACCTTATTGACTTTTGTTCTTTATAATGAAATAATGTAAAAAAACAACATTGGAGGTTATACTATGCTGGAACAATTAAAAGAAACGGTATGCAAGGATAATAAAGCGCTTCCTAAAAATGGGTTGGTTTTATGGACGAGCGGAAACGTCAGCGCAAAAGATCCCGAAACAGAATATGTGGTCATCAAACCCAGCGGCATTCATTTTGACGATTTAACACCAGAGAGCATGATTGTCGTAGATTTGAAGGGCAATGTCATTGAAGGTGATCTGACTCCTTCTGTCGATACAGAATCTCATTTATATGTCTACAACCATTGTCCTGAAGTATTAGGTATTACACATACACATTCTCCTTATGCGACAGCTTTTTCGATTGCCGGAGAATCACTACCTATACATACAACTACTTCTGCTGCCGTTTTTGGCAAAGAGATTCCGTTGTCAGAAATCGCTGCTGTCGGCGAGAAAGCCATTGGAGCCGAGATTGTTCGTTGTTACCAAGAAACCAATTGTCCCGCAATTCTACTGAAAAACCATGGTGTCTTTACTGTTGGAAAGTCTGCGATAAATTCACTAAAAAATGCGGTTATCCTAGAAGAAACGGCTCAAAGCGTCTATTACGCCAGAACTTTAAACACCTCACTCAAACCATTAGAAGATTCCTATACTGCCGAAGTATATGACTTCTACCAAAATAATTACGGACAAAAATAAAGGAATTAAATACATTAATACGAAAAAGGAGTTTTATCATGGCAAATCATTATACGGTCGCTGATGTAGAAAAAGCGGCAAAAAACATTCGCAAACATGTTCTAAAATTGACACTTGAAAGAAACGGCTGCTACCTCTCACAAGCTTGTTCATCAGCAGAGCTTTTCGCGACTCTTTACTTACGTGTATTGAACTTAAGCGAAAGCAAAGCACCTCGTTTACCTGGAAAATTTCCAGGTACACCGTCGAAGGACAATATGGATTACATTCAAGGGGCTGAATATCACGGATCATTAAAAGCACCTTATGATCGATTCTTTATCTCACCGGCACATTATGCAGCACCTGTATATGCAGCATTGATAGAAGCAGATCGTTTAGATGAAGCCGCATTAGAAATGTTCAATCGTGACGGCTATTCAATGGAAATGATTGGTGCAAATCACACACCCGGTTTTGAAAACGCTGCCGGAACACTAGACCAAGCAATCAGCGTTGCAGGCGGGACAGCTCATGCCCGGAAATTACGTGATGAAGAAGGCCGTGTCTTCGTTATGATGTCTGATGGCGAAATGGAAGAAGGACAATTGTGGGAAGCAATTCAAGCGGCGGTCTTCTATCAATTGGACAATTTGGTTTTAATCGTGGATATCAACGGACAACAAGTCGAAGGCGAAACAAAAAAAGTAATGAATATTGAACCTCTAGAGGATCGCTTCACTGCATTTGGCGCCAAGGCTATTTCGGTTAATGGACATGATATTGAAGCGATTGAAGAAGCTGCCAAACAGGGAGAAAAGAACAAGCCGTTAGTGATTCTTTGCTATACCGATCCAACGCAAGGGATTCCGTATTTAAACGAAAGAAGACCGATCCTGCATTTCGTTCGTTTAAAAGAAGGCGAAGAATTCGATAAATATACGAAATTCTATAACGAAATGTAAGAAAAAAGGAAGGAGTTTTACTATGAAAATCGAATCGGATGTACATTCAAAAAATATGATTAAATTCGCACAAGAAAATGAGGATGTGTTAGTCTTATCTGCTGACTTAGGTACCTCCTGTGAGGTCAAAGAGTTTCCAAAGGTCTTCCCTGAAAAATATTTATCAATGGGGATTGCGGAACAAAACATGTTAAGTTGGGCCGCTGGTTTAGCTCGTGAAGGCTTCCGCCCCTTCTTACACACATTTGCAGTCTTTCTTTATCGCAGACCGCTGGATCAACTAGAAATGTCGATTGCTTATCCGAACCTGCCCGTTTCCCTTTTAGGCTTCGTACCTGGGATCACTACTCCCGGCGGTGTTACTCACCAATCAATTGAAGATGTCGGTATCCTGCGAACGATCCCAAACATGACGATTTTTGACTGCGGTGATGCGACAGACGTTGAATCAGCATTGAATATTTGTAAAGAAGTCAATGGACCAATCTATGTCAGAATGCTGCGAGGCCAAATGCCGCGTCTCTTCTCACCTGACAAACCAACAGAGTTCAATAAGGGTCGTGTCATCTCAGAAGGCGATGATGTCGCTTTGTTCTCTAGCAGTATCTGTACCGAAGAAGCAATGCGGGCGACTCAGTGGCTTGAGAAAAAAGGTGTTTCAGTCCAACATGTTCATGTTACGACACTCAAACCTTTCACTGACCCATTAGTAGTTGATTCAATCAAGAAAGTAAAACACGGTGTTGTTACCATGGAAAATCATGTCACCATTGGCGGTTTAGGTACCGCAGTCGGCGAAGTAATGCTAGAGCATCAGCTGCATAAGCAATTAATCAAGGTTGGAATCAACGATGAATGGACACACGGCGCTTCGAAACCTTATTTGTTGAAAAAATACGGGTTAGATGCCGCTTCATTAATCCGAGCTGTTGAAAAAATCCTAGACAAAGACCTCGACTTCAATGAGGATGAGCTAGAAGAAATTCGTTTAGAAGACTACGATCGCGTATAAAACAAAAGAGTTCCTGAGAAAATCAATTCTCAGGAACTCTTTTTAAACGATGAATTCACTAACTCCAGTTTGAAGATAATCCTTTACCGTTTTCGCTAACAAAAGCGGTGATTTAGGAATCGCATCCACAGTATCCCCTGCGATATGCGAAGTAATGACCAAGTTATCCAGTCCGAGTAAAGGATCATCCGCCGCTATTGGCTCCTCCCACACAACATCAATAGCAGCTCCAGCAATTTTTCTCTTCTTCAAAACCTCAATAAAATCCGCTTTAACCAGAATACCAGGACGAGCAGTATTGATTAAATACGCACTAGGCTGCATAAGAGACAACAATTTCCCGTCGATCAAATTTTCTGTTTCAGGTGTTACCCGCATATGCAGAGAAACAATATCTGAATGCTTAAATAATGTCTCTAAAGAAACAAAGGTTAGATCAATTCCAGATGACCGTACGGCTTCTTGATCAACAAAGGGATCGTAGGCGATCACTTTTACTCCAAGATTGACAAGTCGTTGGGCCACCATTTTCCCAATATGCCCCAGTCCAACTAAACCAACTGTTTGACTAGCAAGCGTCGTTCGATAGGCATCATTCGGAAAATTTTTCGGCCACGCTCCCTGCATCACCGCCGCATGAGAAAGCGCAATATTTCTGGTCACTGAATAAATCATACCGATGGTATAGTCTGCAACCGGTTCGGCGTTCCGAATGACATGAATAACTGGAATTCCCATTTCCCGCGCTAACCCAATGTCAAGATGCTCTACCCCACCACGACAAGTTCCAATCAGTTTCAGATTCTGCGCATTTTTCAACAACTTACGAGAAACTGGAGCCACGTGAACGAAGAAATAATCGGCATCACTTATTTCTTCCAGAATCCCTTCAGGAATCGCTAGCGATTCAGAACCGTTTTGTTCAATCAATTTTAACTTTCGCTGAAATTCTTTCGGAGAATCTTCCGGATACCATTCTAAAGAAACCACCTCTACAGGCTCGGGCAGATTCATCATTTCAACCGCTTGTCTCCATGTGTCTACAGAAATAAATGTATCTCCGACAACAATTACTTTACTCATCGCTTCATCTCCTCGCTACACTTCTCTTATTGTCCATAACTAGGAAAACGCTCGTGTACTTCGGCCATGTCTGCATCGTCCAATATTACTGGATCTCCAAATAAAGAAGCACCCACATGTAAACCCGCTAAACGTTCGATCTCACTTGCTACCGAAAAAGCATCGTGCAAATTCGGACCGCATGTCAGCAGTCCATGATTCGCTAAAAAACAAGCATAACGATTCTCCATTGCTTCAAAGGCGTATTCTGCCAACTTCTCCGTCCCAAACGTCGCATATTTAGAGCAGCGAACATCACCGCCTCCTGCAATCGCTATCATATAATTAGTCGCTGGAAGAGGCTTGCGGCAAGTCGCAAGAATCGAACTAAATGTCGAATGTGCATGTACGACCGCACGAATCTCATCACCTCGCCGTTGATAATTAATCAAATGCATCTGCCATTCACTTGAAGGCTTCCTTGCTCCTTCAACAACCTTCCCTTCAAGATCCAGCACAACAATATCCTCTACTGTCATCTCGAAATAATCAATGCCACTAGGCGTGATTGCCATCAGCTGGCTTTCAGGGTCATACATGCTGATGTTTCCGCCAGTCCCTGCAGTCAATCCAGTCGAAATCAATTTTTTGCCATATTCTACCAGCTGTACCTTTTCTGTATCCATCATACGCGCTACTCCTTTTCGAAATTATGTTCATTTAATAGAAAATATTTTCTATAGTTAAAATATCATCTTCTTGTTGATTAGTCAACAAAGAGCAAAAGTTCATTTTACAGAAATATTTCTCTAACCAAATCTCTAGCTATACCAAAAATCTTTGCATCGTCTCTTTTCGCGTTACCTATCCCGTGGTATCATTTATGAACAGTTAGTGTTCTGGTAACATCGAAAACAAAGTTATCTGTCTGAGGGGCTTTGGATAAAATGAGAGGAGTGGTGAAAATGAAGGGCTTGGTCTGTAAATATTGCGGTGGAAATCAGTTCGAAAAAATAGAATCTGGTTATGAATGTAGCTATTGTCACGCAGTCTACGAGCTTGATGCACCACCTCTAGAAAAAAGACAGCCGCGGAAAAAGCTGGCTTTCATTATAAGCATCACCTTGTTTCTTATTGTGGGTATTCTTTTTATTAGCAGTATTTTTAATCCCTTTTCATTGAAAGCAACTCCTTCAAAGAGCGGATCGAAGCTGACTACATTTAAGCCTGTCACCAACGCTAAAAGCTCGACAGATTCGACAACCTATTCACCTAGCCAATTGAATAATCCTGAGCGAAATGTGAGAATCGCCGAGCTTTCATTGAACCAAGAGGAGATTGATTTAGCACTTGTATCAGCGGAAGAATACGGCGGCGACGAGACGGAAGAGTTTAAAGAACGAGTATCAGCCGCACAAAAGCAACATGATACTCTTGAAAAAAATCGTCTAAGAACATCTCCAAACGAAGAGATGATCATCGAAAATCCTAATAGCGACTTCGCCATAACGACCTATTATCGAGAAGCTGGATTTCTAGCTGCTTACGGACCAGATTTCGATCAATACTCCAGCTCAGATATTTTACGGATTTGGGGGCAGCCAGATGAGATTGTTACAGATTCCGAGCAAATTCAAAAAAAGCTTGCTCTTAAGTTTGATGAACAAAATAATCCCATCAATTATGAAGCAAAGATGCTTAGAAAGCAGTGGCAGCAAGGAGAATTGACTTGGCGAGAGGTTCGTGCCTTCATCGCCATAAACACGGATAATACTTTTGGTGGATTCACCAAACTATTTGTTTATGAAAAACAGGGAAAACCCAACGTTTATTTTAAAAATGACCAGGTAGGATATGTTACCCCAATCGTGCGTTACATTTACTTTAACCGTCTACCAGAGCAATATTCTCGCGCTGGATTAGGTAAATATCCGGATGACTTCCCTGAAAATTACGGATCGGATGGACTCTATCATGAAAAGTAAAGAATGTATGAATTGCGGTAGCACACATTTCCATAAAGTTGAACAAGGTTGGAAATGTGATTATTGTGGAACGATTTATTTAAAACCACAAAAAAAGGATTTGTCACAAAAAGTGCGGCAACAAACTGCACTCCCGAAGAAATCTCCTAAAAATAAGGTGCTGGCACTGAGTTTCGCTATTTTACTCATCATTGGTTCTGTCATTTTTATGTTTTCTAATACCGTTTCCTATGAACCGATCGATACACAACCAGGAACCTCCAAACCAAAGGAGGCGTTTCCTGGAGAGTGGACATCAGAGATTTACGATAGTATAAAGGTCGCGACAGAGCATTACGATGCTGACAACGAAAAATACTCCTTTAAGGGCGGTGCCAGCTATGAAGAATTAGAAAAGCTAGTTGGCCCACCAGATAGAGTTACCAGCTGGGAAAGAGAAAAATATGGTATGCCTCCAAGATCGACAGCCACATGGGATCAAACTAAAGACGGCGAATATGCCAACGGCTCTGTTACAATCACTTATGATAAACAAACAAAGATGATCACAGACAAAAGTCGCTACTAGTAGACGATTTTTTAGTAACACATCCACCCGTGAGAACGGGTGGCTTTTTAACACCTCTAGAAGAGGTCACTACTCGCCTACTCCATAAATGGAGCTTTCTAAAAGACCACCAACCGCTCTTCGCTCGCTACTTTATTTCTTTTTCTTCATTTTGAATGGATCAACGTATTCTCGTTTACTTATACTATCTCGGATTCGATCATCTGATTCTTGCTCTCGTATATATTTTTCAATTGTTTTCTGGTTCAGACCGACTGTGCTCACGTAATACCCCTTTGACCAGAAACTTTTATTTCCATATTTATAGACTAAGTTTCCATGCTGCTCATGGATAAGCGTCGCACTTCTTCCTTTCAAGTAGCCCATGAACTGCGAGATACTTATTTTTGGTGGTACTTTTACCAACATGTGAATATGATCTGGCATTGCGTGTGCTTCGATTATTTCTACCTCTTTCATCTCGCAAAGCTTCCTCAAAATTCTTCCAATATCTTTTCTTAATTCCCCATAGATTACTTTTCTTCTATATTTTGGGGTGAAGACTATGTGATACTTACAATTCCATCTAGTATGTGATAAACTTTTGTCGTCTTTAGACATAGAAAAACTCCTTTCGATAAAATAAGCGGTTGGTAGCCACTTATTAGTATATCGAAAGGAGTTTTTATCGCTAAAGCTATTCCATCCACGCGTAGAAGCGCGCGGTTTTCTTGTTTCGTACGCTCCGCGAACGAAACTGACTAAAGTCATTAAATAAAAAAGACCAATCATCCGAAATAAATGGATGATTGGTCTTTGCTTTATTCTGATAATTCTTCAAATTGTGAGTTGTACAACGCGGCATAAAGTCCGTTTTGAGCCAATAGTTCTTCATGGCTTCCTTGTTCTTTGATATCTCCGCCTTGCATATAAAGAATCTTATCGGCATCCTTGATCGTTGATAGACGGTGAGCGATAACAAATGACGTCCGCCCCTTCATCAGATTGTTCATCGCTTCTTGAATCAATCCTTCTGTCCGTGTATCAACAGATGATGTTGCCTCATCCAAGATCAAAATTGGCTTATCAGCTAAGATCGCACGCGCAATCGTCAGCAATTGCTTTTGCCCTTGAGAGATATTGGAAGATTCTTCGTTCAATTCCATGTCATAGCCACCAGGCAATGTCTTGATGAAGTGATCCACGTGAGCGGCTTTAGCTGCTGCGTAAACTTCTTCGTCGGTCGCATCTAAACGACCGTACCGCAAGTTGTCCATGATCGTCCCTTTGAACAACCACGTATCCTGCAAGACCATCCCAATGTTCTTACGCAAATCAGCACGATTGAAATCTTTGATATTGTGACCATCAATCTTAATCGCACCAGAGTTGACATCATAAAAACGCATCAATAATTTAACCATCGTGGTTTTACCTGCACCAGTTGGACCAACAATCGCAACTGTCTGACCAGGATCAACATGCGAAGTAAAATCTTGAATAACGATTTTATCAGATGTATAGCCAAATTGAACATGATCGAAATCGACCATTCCTTTTGCCTTATCAATTTGAACAGGATTTTCAGCCATTTGTTCTTCTTCATCTTCTGCTAAGAATTCAAAGACCCGTTCTGCCGCTGCTGCCATTGATTGCAGCATGTTTGATACTTGAGCTAGTTGTGCGATCGGCTGTGTCAGATTTCGTACATATTGAATAAACGCTTGAATATCCCCAACAGTGATCGTACCGTTATAAGCCATCACACCACCGGCAATCGCCACACCTACATATCCTAAGTTACCGACAAAGTTCATGATCGGCTGCATCAAACCAGAAAGAAATTGAGATTTCCATGCTGATTTGAAGAGAATATCATTTTGTTCTTTGAATTCTTTCAATGAGTTTTCTTCCTCGTTGAATAAGCGTACGATGGTGTATCCACCGATTGTTTCTTCAACTTTACCATTGATCACACCAAGATATTCTTGTTGCGTTTTGAAATACTTTTGCGAATTCTTCACGACAACCATGATCAATAGAAGTGAGATCGGCACGATCAAGATCGCGATACCGGTCATCTTCACTGAGATTGAAAGCATCATCACGATAACTCCGATTATGGTAAATGTTGAAGTAATTAATTGAGTCAAACTTTGGTTCAATGATTGTCCTAAAGTATCCACGTCATTAGTGATTCGTGATAAAACCTCACCAGTCGTCCGACTTTCAAAATAATTCATTGGCATGCGGTTGATTTTTTCAGAAATCTCTTTCCGCATCCGATAAGTAATCTTTTGCGAAATCGTCGACATGATCCAGCCTTGGATGATCCCAAATAAGGAAGCAACTACATAAAGACCTAACATGAAGAGCAGGATACCACCGATTTTATCAAAGTTGATATCGCCAGTTCCCTGATATTTCTTGATCAGACCGTTAAATAATTCTGTGATCGCCTTTGACAGGATCTTTGGTCCCCAAATATTGAAGATCGTTGAAGCTGCCGCAAAGATCATTACAAAGAAAACGGCGATTTTATAAGCGCCAAGATACGAAACCAATTTTTTGATCGTACCTTTGAAATCTTTCGCTTTTTCAACTGGCGCACTCATCCCTCGACCAGGTCCGCCACCACGAGGGCGATTTTGTTTTTGTTCTGCCATTCTTTTCGCTCCTCCTTAATCCGCTTCTTCTATGCCTAGTTCAGCATTACTTAATTGTGACTGAGCTATTTCTTGATAGACAGCTGATGATTCCATCAATTCTTCATGACGACCTTGGGCTACTACACGGCCTTCATCTAATACGATAATGTTGTCCGCATGCAAGATCGTAGAAATTTTTTGCGCTACGATAATTTGAGTTGCATCCTTGATATTCTCAGCTAATGCTTTACGCAAAGCAACATCCGTCTTGTTATCAAGAGCTGAGAAGGAATCATCAAAGATCAATATTTTCGGATTCTTAGCCAGTGCCCGAGCGATTGATAACCGTTGCTTTTGTCCACCAGAAACATTCGTTCCACCTTGGGAAATTGTCCGATCAAATCCTTTTTCATTCGAGTTGATAAATTCATCTGCTTGTGCAATCTCAGCAGCTCGTTTCATTTGTTCATCTGAAATATCAGCATCACCAAATTTGATATTTGAAGCAATGTCACCAGAGAACAGCACACCTTTTTGTGGTACAAATCCCATAATCTCATGTAATTTATGCATGCTCATTTCACGAATATCGATACCGTCAATCGTGATACGTCCGCCAGTTACGTCAAAGAGACGCGGAATCAAATTGACGATCGTTGACTTTCCTGAACCTGTCGAACCGATCAAAGCAGTTGTTTCACCCGGTTTAGCAGTGAAATTAATATGATGCAAGACATCTGCATCAGCATCGCCATAACGGAATTGAACACCTTCAAATTTCACTTCACCTTTGAAGTCATGGTCGTCTTTTGGATATTCTGGATCTTTAATCGTAGGTTCCGTGTTCAACACTTCATCTACACGTCCAGCTGCAACATTGGCACGAGGTAAAATGATTGATACCATTGACAACATCATGAAGGCCATAACAATTTGCATTGTATAAGTAATGAAGGCCATCATATCCCCAACTTGTAATTGACCATTGTCCATATTGTGTCCACCAACCCACACAATCAAGACTGAAATACCATTCATCAACAGCATCATAATGGGCATCATCAATGACATCGCACGGTTAACGAACATTTGCGTCTTCATCAAGTTCGTATTAGCAACATCGAAACGCTCTTCCTCATATTTTTCACGTGAGAACGCACGAATAACTGGTAACCCAGTGATAATTTCACGAGAAACTAAGTTTACACGGTCGACTAAGTTTTGTAGGGCCTTAAATTTAGGCATTGTGGTCAGCAATAAGGTTAGGACTAAAACTAAAACAGCTGCTACAGCCACACCTACGATCCAGCCCATACCAGTGCCGGTCTTGTATACTCTGTAAACACCACCGATACCTAAGATCGGTGCGTATAAAACGATTCGCATGATCATAACGATACCCATTTGAATTTGTTGAATATCGTTGGTATTTCGTGTAATCAATGAAGCAGGTGAGAATTTCTCCATTTCGTTATTTGAAAATTCCAATGTTCGCTCGTATTGTCCAACACGCAGGTTTTTACCAACAGTCGCAGCAATTAATGAAGCAATTAAACCAACAATGATTGCCGCAACAGCAGATACTAAAGTCAAACCAAGCATTTTCGCTCCAGTCTTGATCATATAGTCCGTCTGGATTTTTCCTGTATTCACATCTAACGCTTTGTATTCCGCCAAAGTCAGTTGAATCCCTACCGTTTTCAATGAGTCTTCACCAACATCGCCTAGGCTTTCCTTAGTAGCTTTACGTGCAGCTTCAACTTTTGCTGGCATCGCGTCATTTTTGGCTTTGATAGAATCGCCAAGTTTTTGAGCTTCTTCTCCTTTTGCTTGCGCTTCAGCAGCTAATCTCTGAGCTTCCGCACCTTTTGCAGCGGCAGTTGCACCGTCTGTAGCCGCAGCAGCTTCTTTACCAGCTGATTGAGCTTGCTCACCAAGGGTTTTCGCCTCTTGCCCCAAAGCCTGTGCCTGAGCAGCATCCTTTGAGATAGCTGTATAATCATTGATAACTTCTTTTGCTTCTTTCGCATTGCTTGAATCCTTTGAACGAGTGGAAGCAATCATCATCATCGGTAAATTAAAGATATCTGCTAACTTATCTTTTGTCATACCCTCTTGAAGATCTAATTTATAAATATCAACCTTCTTGCCATCAATCGTTTGGGTGGCTTCTTTATAATTTTCCTTGATTGTTTGCTTCTCTTTATCGGTCATAAATATCTCGATTCCTTGAAGCGTTGATTTTCTAATTTTTTCTGGCGTTGACTGTTCAAGTCCTCCTTGTTGAATACCGATATCAACGATATCTGACGTTAAACTTGGTAAGCTCAAATCACTAGATGCCTGCACGATTAAAAGCATGAACACAGCAATAATTGCGTACCAGTATTTACCAAGATATTTAAAAATCTTCACTATTGATCACTTTCCCCTTCCATGGTTAATTTTTGAGAGTACTTGACAAATTTGGCAGTCAATTCAAGATATTTTTTAGTGTCCTCTTCTCCCATCAGCTCAAATACTCGAATGATTTTATTCCGCATTTCCAGCTTTTCAGCCTTAGCCACTTTTTTCCCGTTCTCTGTTAAACTGACGTTGATTCGTCGTCGATCATTAGGATCCATTGTGCGACTTATCAGCCCGCGTTTTTCCAAGTTTCCCAGTACAGCAGCAATCCGAGCAGTGGATAGATTTAAGGTATCAGCCAAATGTTTTGGATTCGTAGGTTCACCTAATCGATCGAGTACTTTAATGACGATATTAGCACCCTTACTGCTCTTCTCAATCCTGCTAAACGCACCATGGCGATTCTGAAACATCAGTTGCACTAGTTCACGTTCTGCATCTTCTGCGTATGTCATCATACTCCCCCTTCTTTCAAAAAATAACTTTCGTCTCATTAATACCTAATAGTGTTAGTAATTAATGCTGTTTGATATTACCTCTAATAAGAACTAAAATCAACCCTTTTTGCTCAAAAAAAAAGATGAATACGTTTTATCCTTTCTATTTTTTGAACTTTTTTAAAATAAACAAGAGTGTACCTAATATCGGCACACTCTTGAAATTATTTCTTCAAATGATAGTTGTACGTACTAATGATAATATCGTCGCGATAGGACAGCCGGAAACGCAAACGCAACGCTGTTTGATTATGCAACGAACGTTTCCAGGTTCTGTTTGGAACAAACTCTGGAATCAAAACAGTTGTCGTATAATTATGTTCCTTCGCATTTTTACTTACTCGGTCAACATAGCGACTGACTGGATTCACAATTGATCGATACGGTGAGCGAACAACTGAGAAGCGAACATCTGGGAACTTCTCACGAAACTCATGGCGAATCTCGCGCTCTTTCTCTTCATTTTCCTCCAATGAAACGTGCATCGCAATCACGTAATCACCAATCGAACGAGCATAATTAATCGCACCAATATTGACCTGCGTCACATTCCCTACAAGTACGATCACTGTATTGCCTGCATACTCATGTAATTCCACATCATCAACCAAACGTAATTGTTCCGCCACATTTTTATAATGCTCATGTACTTTATAGAAGGCATAGATCAGGATTGGCATAATAATGAAGAAAGGCCAAATATCCGGCAAACGATAAACAAATAAAATCAAGACGATCGCAAAGGAAATCAAAGCACCAATCATATTCGCAATCGATTTTCTAAACCAATGTTGGCCTTCTTTGCGCCATTTCAGAACCATCCCAGTTTGCGATAAGGTAAACGGAATGAATACTCCGACTGAATACAAGGGAATTAAGCGCTCCGTTGAACCTTGAAAAATTAATAACAAGATGATTGACCCTAATGCTAACGTAATGATTCCGTTTGAGTAGCCTAGGCGATCCCCGCGATCTTGGTAGCGATGCGGGAGAAATTTATCCTTCGCTAAATTGTAGGCCAAAACAGGAAATGCTGAGAAACCCGTATTGGCTGCCACAGCTAAAATTAGGGCTGTAACAAATTGCAATACATAATACATGATCCCCTTGCCAAAAACAGCTTCACCCACTTGGGATAAGACTGTCACTTCAGCAGTAGGAACAATGCCAAACCAATAGTTCAAAAATGTGATGCCAGTAAAGAAGAAGCCTAGGATCAAGCCCATCATGGCCAATGTCCCTGCTGCATTTTTGGCACGCGGTTTTTTAAAGAATGGCACCGCATTACTAATCGCTTCCACACCAGTTAATGAAGAGGAACCTGAAGAGAAAGCTCGTAGCAATAACGCCACCGAGATTCCTGGAACAATTGCTCCGACTTGAGCGGTGGAATGAAGCGGTGCTGCTCCGGAAACAATTTTTACTAATCCCACTAGGATCAACACCGTTATCACCGCAATAAAGCTGTAGACGGGTACCATCAGTAACCCCGCACTCTCACGTAAACCACGCAAATTCATCAGCATCAATAATAAAACAATAATGACAGAAATCAGGACGCGATGATGATACAAAGCAGGAATCGCAGAGGCGATAGCTTCAGCACCAGCTGAAACAGATACAGCAACAGTTAACATATAATCCACCAGAAGCGAGCCCCCAGCAATCAAGCCGGCATTCTTCCCCAAATTCTCACTACTAACGACATAAGCGCCTCCACCATGAGGATAAGCATGAATAATTTGACGATAAGATAAAATCAATGAAGCCAATAAAATTAATACTACAAATGCAATTGGTAATGAATACCAAATCGCTGCTGCTGACAAGGTTACCAAAACGACGACGATCTGTTCTGTCCCATACGCAACAGAAGATAACGCATCTGATGAAAGCATCGCTAAAGCTGCGAAACGTGATAAGTTTTGATCATCATTTTCAGACGACTTCAATGGTCGACCAACCAGCAAGCGTTTAAGATAATCCATTAGACTCACTCCTTGTTCCAAATAATGTACTCATTTACTTTACAGAAAAATATGTTTGTTTTTACGCCGCAAATTATTATTTCTATCAATAAAAGTCTTCTAAAAAAAAGCAAACAAGCGAAATATTACTCGTCCTTAATCTAAAAGTCAATGTTTTTTTCAATGACTTTTCATACATTTAGTAAAACACGAAAACAGGTAAAACAACAGCAATACGCTGTTGTCTTACCTGTTGTTTTTTAGTGGAATATTTTACTTTCATGAGCCACTTTTGTCAACTTCGTCAAATGTGGCTGCAAGAGTGGATATGCCCACGTACCTAATGTACCGAATACCACAAACAAAACAATCATGATTATGATATCGCCTGACGCATTTGGCCAATAGATTCCGCCAGCACTCTCACGCAATAAATTGACAGCATGGGTGAATGGCAGCCATGGATTGACCGCTTGAAAGAACTTCCCGGATACTTGGATCGGATAGTTTCCGCCCCCGCCGGAAATGGAGAGCACGAGAATAATAATCGCAATTCCTTTCCCGACTGTTCCAAAGAGCGCAACCAACACGTACACAATCATCATGAAGGCTAGAGCAACTAAAACAGCAAAGAGGACACTATACACTGGATTCTTCACATAAACGCCTAACAAAAACATATTTCCTAATGTAACAATCAGGGCCTGTCCGACACTTACAACTAAATAAGTTAACATCCGAGCACCAAATTGTTCACGTTTCGTGTATTTGCCGCGATCTTTTTTGTCTAAGAAAAACTCAGTGGTAGTAACACTAGAGAATAGTACCGCACCGACCCACAAACACAAAGCCGTGTAGAATGGTGTACTAGCTGAACCGTTATTGGCGATTGGGTACATTGTATTCGTCTGTAAATCTACCGGAGTCGTGAAGAAGTCACTTTCCTTTTGGGCATCCAGCTTCAATAATTTCAAGACCTGACCGAAGTCAATCGTCTGATCGCCTTGTTGGATAGCATTTGCTGCTTTTTGAATCCCTGCTCGCAAGGTTGGATAATCATTTTTGATCAGATCCGTTGCAAGATTCAACGCCCGTTCAACCTCTGGCATTTTATCATTTGCCAGCTTCAAGCTGCTAGTCAAATCTTTTTTCACACCAGGCCAGTCATTTTGCATAAAGTTTGCGGCCAAACCTAATTTTTGTTCTACTATAGGGAGTTCATTGTTGTAGAGGTCTGCACCTGTATTTATTCCATTGACAATATCATTCATATGACCGTTCAATAGAACGTTCGCATCATGAACTTCTTGACCAATCGCCGGCATTTGCTTTTGATATTTTTCTAAAAAGGCAATCGCATTGCTGACGGTGCCTTCCGTCGAATTCAATAATGACGCAAAATCAATTTGCTGAGCTTGATTCAAGACACCTTGCGCTGTAGTAATTGTATTGATTAGCTTATCAAGGATCGTGCTGACTGTTTGACCGATTTGTTCAGCGTTGATGCTGTTTACCACATTCGCTACGTTTACAGCAGCACTATTGATCTCGTTTAAATAGTCTTTTGCTTGATCTGTAGTACCGTTTTGAACTATATCATTTAGATGTCCAAAACGAGTGCTTATATCACCAATAGCATTTTTTAGATTATCTAATCGACTCATAATGGTTGCCAAATTTTGACTGACTTCAGTATTACCATTATCATCAGCAGTCTTCTTCAAATCAGCTAAGAACTGGTTAAGTTTGTCGATAGCTGTTTGCTGCTCTGATAAATTATTTTGGAAGTCGTTAATGATCGAAGCAATATGAGCCTTTTCATCTGGCGTTAACTCTTCTTTATCTAACAGGGCAGATAAATCACTTGTAATTGCTTGAGTAGTTGTAGCCACCTGTCCAATCGCCTGCAACGTCACTTGCACACTGCTGGAAATACTTGGTACAGCTGATTTCAATTGTTCTGCACCATTTTTGGTCGTTGTAGCAAAGTCATCTGCTTGATTCCCCAACTTTTGAATATCCGGTAAAATCGTTTGAACTTGATGAATGATATTCAAGCCTTGTTTTGCTTCGTTAATCCCATCATTCATGGTTTTTTCAATTTCAGCAAAATCATTATCAACTTGTGCCAACTGATTTCCAGCTTGTTGGATTTCTGGAATTTTCTGTTGCAACGTTAAGATGACACTGGCTTGTCGTTTGATTTCAGGCATTTTTTGATTCAAGACGATCAATTTCTGTCCTAGCTCATCGACTTGCGGTACATAGGTTTCGATTTCGTTCGCCTTCGCTAATTTTTCTTTCAGCTCCGGCAGTTTACCTTGCACTTCGACAACTTCTTGCGTGTACTTGTCAATCTCGCCTAAATTGTCGTTGGTCGTCAAAATTAAATTTTTGACCTTGTTAATACTAACGAGGTTCGCATCAATGTCGTAGCCGATCTCGTTAAAAACCTTCAGCAAGGTTGAACTAGCTGTCTTAATGAATTCTTGGCTGATCTCTGTTTGTATTGAACCGGCACCTTTATCAGTGATTTTGGGCGCGATCGCATTGATTTTCTGGTTCAAATAATATTCGATTTTCGGTTTTTGAATATCTCCAGAAGTGAAACTCAATAAATCCTTTGAAAATTCTTTTGGTAAGTAGATTCCTGCGTAGTATTTACCTGACTTAACACCCTCGACAACTTGTTTCTTCGAGTCAACGAAACGCCAGCCGAGCTGTTTATTCTCGTGCAGGTTCTTGATAACCTCGTCCCCGATTTCGACGTCCTTGTCTTGGAATTTTGCTCCGGTATCGGCACTGTAGACCGCAATCGGCAATTCCCCAGTGTTAGAATAAGGATCCCACAAAGCTTTGATATTAAACCAAGCGTAAAGAGATGGGATGACGACTAATGCAGCCATCAGAAAAATGGCGATCGGATTTTTGAAAATACGACGCCAATCTAATATGAACAGACTCCATGTGTGTTTAAGAGATTGAATAACTTTCATTGATTTCACCTACTATTTTTTCTCGCTGAACTAATGTAGCATGGAATTTCGGCTAATTTCAATTCTAGTTAGTCTCTGAAATCACCTTTTTTGACATTCCTTACAATTTGTCATAATTGTATCCCTTTTCAACTAGGAATTGCTAAAGAAATGCTTAAATACTAAGTTTCTTGATCCTGATAAAGCGATTTAAAAGCTGATCTGTCAGTTCCTCGATCGTAGTGGCATCTTCTTTTTCTGATAGGTTCAAAATTGGGGACGTCTCTGTATCTCGCAATCGAATTGGTCGAACCTGATTTCCTTCTTGCCGCAATGTAATCTCGGGATGCGGATTTTTATCACCACAAGGTCCAGCCACCAAATATGCCAATTGATAGCCACCATCAACTTCTCTCAAACGGTAATACCCATCTGCTAAATCCTCTGTTCCATCGAAATTTGCTTTTACTAATAACCACTTCTGCTGATCCATACTAATCCACCTTTTTTATAATAATTTTGCCAGCTGATGGATGCCCCTCCAGCTTTTCATGAGCAGAAACAACACTTGCTAAGGCAAACGGCAGCACTTCTATAATTTTCAACTGGATTTTATCAGACAGCTCTGTGAATACTGTTAATGCCTCGTGGTCAGAATACTCTTTAGATGGTCCAAAAGCTAAATAATTCCCAATTTTCTTTTGTTCACTAGGCAGCTCATTCAATGCCACGAAATTACCGCCGGTTTTCATGATTTTCATGCCTGCTTCACCTGCTCGTCCGCCTTTTGTTGCATCGATCACCGTATCGGCCCGATCTGCAAAAACTTCTCCGGCATCCGTATCATCATAGGCAGCGAAATCGTCAGCACCTAAACTGCGGACCATCGCTTCATTTCGTTTAGAGGCAGAAGTGAGGACCGTCTTTCCCTGCTCCTTTAAAAATTGAACCAGCAATGACCCCACAGCACCAGAAGCCCCCTGCACCATCACCGTCTCACCAATTTTGTCACCCAATAAATGAGTCACTAAGTTATAAGCAGTCAACCAAGGAGTTACAGCGCCTGCCGCAACTTCCCAGGACATAGAATTTGGCTTTTTCACGACCTTTCCCCCAGGCACAACCACTTCTTCACCATAGGTGCCTCCGACTGCATGAACGATTACTTCATCGCCAACTTTAATATGACTGACTTCACCGCCAACCTCAGTTACAACCCCCGCACCATCATTTCCTAAAACGTAAGGAAACTTCAACGTCCGAAAATCACGCATAGCTCCTTGTCTCAGCGCCACATCATATGGGTTAATTGCGAAAGCCGCTAATTCCACTCGAACATGCGTTTCATCCATCGGACGCGATTGTGCCTCGATTTCGATCAATACCTCTTTTGCTTTTCCATAATCCTTCATTGCAAAACGTTTCATCTCTATACATCCTTGTATATTAGAGTTAGGGTTTTAACCTTCCGGTTTTGATTGGATAACCCTATGAACCATCGTTATTTTAATTTGGTATTAACTCATTTCTTTTGAGATAATATATTTATTGGATTGAGAGGCTAAGCCGTTCCCCCCTTGGGTCATTGAACCCGCACTCGAGAGACTGGCTCCTCTCTCTGATAAGTGGATTGCGTATGAGTTAGATGTTGAAAGTCCTTACTTTACTCCGTATCTCGTACAAGGTAGTGACGCTTTTCAGTTGAGTGGATTTCAATCCAAAATTCTTTTTTTGAAAGGTCAGATATACATGTACTTTTTAGGCATTGATATCGGTAAACGCACTCACGTTGCTTCTATCATGAACGAGGAAGGAAAGGTATTACTAAAAGGTTTTTCATTTCCTAACACCACTGAAGGAGCAGAGTCATTAATTGAGCGAATGGTCGACTATTCCGGAGCACCCAGTGACTTTGTTATAGGGATGGAAGCCACGGGGCACTATTGGCTGTCCATCTTTTCATACCTTCACGAATCAGATTATTTGATTCACGTTGTGAATCCCCTTCAAACAGACGGATGGCGTAAAGGTACAGAAATACGGAAACGAAAAAACGATATTATTGATTCTGTTTTGATTGCTGACTTAATGCGCTATGGCTCATTTGTCGAAACGGTCTTATCCGATGAAAATGTTTTTTCTTTGAAACAACTTTCTCGTTACCGAACTTATTTAGTAGGTACAGCGAGCGACTTCAAAAGAAAAATTATAGCCGTATTGGATCAAGTCTTTCCAGAATACGCGACGATTTTTACCAAGCAGGGCGTTTTCGGAAAAGCTTCTAAAGAGTTATTGCTGGCGTTTAGTGCCCCGATCGACTTAGAAAACATTTCCTCAGAAACTTTGGCCCAATACTTAGCTGAGTTAAGCAGGAACCGAATCAAGGCAGAAAAAGCGGACCAATTGAAGCAAGCAGCTTCTAACTCCTTTGGAGTAAAATTTGCTCAAGAAGCGTTCACCTTCCAACTACGTTCAATGATTGAACAATTAAAATTCATTGAAAGCCAAATAAAGGAAACGGAAAGAGAAATCAAGCACATAATGGACACTTTAAATTCTGTTATTCTCACAATTCCTGGAATTGGTCCTATAAACGGTGCGACTATTCTTGGTGAGATCGGAGATATTCAAAAATTTTCTAACCCGAAAAAACTCGTTGCTTACGCTGGGATAGACGCTTCCGTGACACAATCAGGGCAATATGAGGCAACGCATAATGTTATGAGTAAACGAGGGTCTCCATATTTGCGAAAAGCCTTGTTTTCGGCGGCTTTAGTAGCTTCTCAATGTGATCCTGTTTTTAGTGCGTTTTACCAGAAAAAAGTTTCCGAAGGAAAACATCATCTAACTGCCTTAGGTGCGGTTTCTCGTAAGCTTTGTTACGTGATTCATGCTATTTTGACTAAAAACGAGCCTTATATAATTGTTTCTGATTAGCTATTGAACATTCAAAAAAACTAATGGTAAGAAGCTTATTTGTTGTACCCTTTTTTCGGAATTATCTGTTATAAAATATTTTTTGATTTGGCTAATTTTTACTTGACTCTATATAGTTAGTCTCTCTAATAAAAATCATTGGTTGAAAACGAATCCCTGAGACCGTCTCCTCCTCACCGTTAAGTTGAAAGCCTAACCGCTTATAAGCTGGCACTGCATAAGGGGAAGAATTTACGGTCAATTGTTTCGGCGAAAGTTCTGTCAGCATCGCTTGATACATTTTCTTGGCGATTCCTTGACAATGATAGGCTTCGTCAACAAAGAGCAACGCCACATGCTTACCCGAACGAATCGCTAGAACCCCGACAAGCTGCTGATCGATCTTTGTACCCCAAAGCTGTAGCTGTTCGATTACGATTTCCTTTTCCAGCTCCTCGTCCAAGTACGTCATAAAATGTGCCACACCTTCATCAGAATACTCTGGAGCCTCAAACCTCATGAATACTTTTTTAATCAATTCCTTGACCTCCGATAAATCGGATACATCCAATCGTAAAACCGTCATGGACATAGCAGCACTTCCTTTCTCGAAATCTTTAGTTCATTGTAACGATTATCTTTCAATTGTTCCAACTAAATCATTTCAAGTATTTCTTTTCTAGGGACAAAGAGGCCCCCAATAAAAAAGACGTATCTCGCTTTATGCAAGACACGTCTGTAGGATTAATCTAATTCGACTTTCCCGGTATACAATTGATAATACATGCCGCCTTCAGCTAATAGACTTTCATGATCTCCACGCTCAATGATCCGGCCATGATCCATTACCATAATGACATCAGAGTTTTGAATCGTGGATAATCGATGAGCGATTACAAACACCGTCCGACCTTCCATCAAGCGATCCATCCCTGACTGAACAATGCTTTCTGTCCGAGTATCAATACTAGACGTCGCCTCATCCATAATCATCACCGGTGGATCAGCGATCGCCGCTCGAGCGATGGCCAGCAATTGCCGCTGCCCTTGCGATAGACCCTCACCGTCACCAGTAATCACCGTGTCGTATTTCTCTGGTAAATGTTGGATGAAAGTATCCGCATTTGATAATTTTGCCGCTTGATAAACTTCTTCATCTGTCGCACTTAAATTACCGTAACGAATATTTTCTTTGACTGTTCCAGTAAACAAGTGGGTATCCTGCAAAACGATTCCCAAAGAAGAACGCAAAGAATTCTTTTTGATTTTTTTAACGTTGACACCATCATAACGAATCTTACCTTCTTGAATATCATAGAAACGATTGATCAGATTCGTAATGGTTGTCTTACCAGCACCCGTCGCACCCACAAAAGCGACTTTTTGTCCCGGCTCTGCATATAGATTGATATCATGCAGTACAAGCTGATCGTCATTATAGCCAAAATTAACATCCTCAAAACGGACATCGCCGGTTAAACGAACATAAGAAGTCGTTCCATCCTCATGAGGATGTTTCCAAGCCCAGATTCCAGTCCGTTCTTTCGTCTCGATCAATTCACCCTGAACTTCCTTTACGTTTACCAGTGTCACATAGCCATCATCGACTTCTGATTCTTCATCTAATAATTGGAAGATTCGGTCAGCCCCTGCCAGAGCCATAATTACAAAATTAATTTGTTGAGAAATTTGACTAATCGGGCCGTTGAGTGAACGACTCAGTTGCAAGAAGGAAGCAATCATCCCGACAGTCAATGCTGAAACACCGTAAACTGCGAATAAACCGCCAATAATTGCTACAAGCACATATTGGATGTTCAAAAGATTCATCATAATCGGCATCAAGGTATTCGCAGTCGCATTGGCCTTCGTGGCACTTTCCTGTAATTGATCATTGATTACATCAAATTCCTTTATCGCTGTCTCTTCATGGTTGAAAACCTTCACGACTTTTTGGCCGTGCATCATCTCTTCGATATAGCCGTTGACCTTACCAAGTGAACGCTGCTGCTCACCAAAATAACGGCCACTGCGATTGGTGATAAAACGCAGCATCACAAACATCAAAGAGACTGAGACAATCACAAAGCAGGTCAAGGGAACACTTAATGAAAACATGGCGATAAACACAGAAACAAAAGTAACTAAAGCCATCATCAGGTTAGGAATACTCTGTGAAATCATTTGCCGCAAAGTATCTGTGTCATTGGTAAAATGACTCATGATATCACCATCGGCATTTGAATCAAAATAACGTAACGGCAATGTTTCTAAATGAGTAAACATCTGATCGCGAATTTTTTTCTGGGTACCTTCAGATACTTTTACCATGATCAAGTTGTAAGACAAGGTACCAGCAATCCCGATTACATAGATTAAGGCCATAGTCATGATTGCCTTTAACAATCCTGTAAAATTCGGATTGCTTTGACCAATCAGCGGAGTGATATAATCATCGATCACGACCTGTAAGAACAGCGAACCTCGTACATTGGCAAAGGCGCTGATCAGAATCATAAAAAAGACAATGATTAATTGAGCTTTATGTTCTTTTGCCATGATCTTCAGCAAGCGCTTGATGGTTTTGGTGGGTCTGGATTTGGCTGCGGTTCCTCTATTCATCATGTTCCCCAAATCCTTTCTGTTGAGAATCAAAGACTTCTTGATAGATGACATTGTTCGCCAGCAATTCATCATGGGTCCCGATTCCATTGATTTTTCCGTCATCTAAGACAATAATTCGATCGGCATCCTGAATTGAGCTGACCCGTTGGGAAATGATGAAGGTGGTCGTTCCAGGAATTTCCTTTGCTAGGCCTTCACGAATTGCACGATCTGTTTTTGTATCTACCGCGCTGGTAGAATCATCCAAGATCAAAATCTTCGGCTTCTTCAACAATGCACGAGCAATGGTCAAACGTTGCTTTTGTCCACCAGAAACATTATTTCCGCCTTCAGAAATCATCGTGTCATATTTATTAGGAAACTCTTGGATAAAGGAATCGGCTTGAGCGATCTTTGCTGCGTGAATGACTTCCTCTTCCGTCGCATTAGCGTTACCCCAGCGCAAATTATCAGTGATTGTTCCACTGAACAACACATTGTTTTGCAGAACCATCCCCACCTGATCCCGTAAAGTTTCCAAGTCATAGCTCCGCACATCATGACCGCCAACTTTGATCTGCCCATGGGTCACATCATATAATCGTGGAATCAGCTGCACTAGACTGGACTTGGAACTACCAGTTCCACCGACAATCCCGATTACTTCACCAGAAGCGATCCTTAAATCAATGTTTTCTAAAACGAGTTTATCCATGTCATCCTTGTAGCTGAAGCAAACATTCTTGAATTCTACTGAACCATCTGGAATTTCCATCAGTGGATTTTCCCCATTCTTCAGGTCACTTTCTTCATTCAAGACTTCAGTGATACGTTCGGCAGAGGTACGAGCGATCATTAATTGGACAAAGGTCATAGACATCATCATTAAGCTCATCAAAATCTGCATCGTGTAATTGAACATGCTGACTAATTCACCAGTAGACAGATTCCCTTTATTCACAATCAATTCGGCACCCAACCACGAAAGCAGTAACATACATGTATACACTGCTACTTGTAAAAGCGGCATATTAAAGGCCACGATTCGTTGCGCCTTAGTAAAATTATCAAATACCATTTGTGAAACACGACTGAACTTTTCTTCTTCGTATTCCTCACGAACATAGGACTTAACCACTCGAATCCCTTGCAGATTTTCATGAACAACGTTATTCAAACGATCATATGTCCGAAAAACTTTTTCAAACAACGGATGAGCAAAACGAATGATCAGGCCTAAACCAATAATCATGATCGGCACAATCACTAAATAAATCATTGATAGCTCCCGATTAATATGAAACGTCATTACTAAAGAAAAAATCAAGATCAGCGGCGAACGAACTAATATTCGAATCACCATTTGATACGCGTTCTGAACATTTGTTGTATCCGTCGTCAAACGAGTAATTAAACTCGAACTCGAAAAACGATCAATGTTAGAAAAAGAAAAACCTTGGATTCGCTCAAATAAATTATGGCGTAAATTCTTCGCAAATCCCGCTGAAGCGATCGCAGCTGTCCGACCACCTAACGTCCCCATCGCTAATGCAAACAAGGCACATAAAAAGAGCAAGCCTCCATAACGCAAAATCGCATTTGTATCACTTTTTTCTATTCCGTTATCAATCAGACCTGCCATAATCAAGGGCATGATCACATCCATCAAGACTTCCCCCATCGTAAATAAAGGTGTCTGCAGGCTTTGCTTCTTATATTCACCGACATTTGCCAGTAATTTTTTTAACATGCATTCACGTCCTTTCATTAATAATTGCTTATTCTAGTATAGAGATTTTTGTTCAAAAGTTCTAATAAATTCATCTACTTTTCATAAAAAAGAACCATCCCGAGCTTAGGATGATTCTTTCCTCAAAACGAAACTATCTACACCTCATCACTACCAACGATTGGCCAAGTCCGCTGCTCATCGAAATAGCGTGCCTCTTTCTGAGCCTGATCCACAATTTTTTCTGGGCAATCCATTACCTTTAGTAAAGCAATCGCATTTCTTTAGGTACAAAAAAGAAGACCCAACTAGAGCCTTCTAACGTATTTCTTTTACATAAGAACCAATCGAAGTCAGATCACTTTCAGTCAAAAAATCATCTACAATCTTTAAATTACTATAGGAATAATTTTTGATCGGATAATTCGCAATAACCAAATCATACTCCATGAAGCTTTCATCATGTTCAAAATCCAATGCTGAGCCCTCATGAGTTTCAATCACTACCCGATAATAAAAACGACTTTGAATCAGTTCAGCAATCATTTTCGCGTGGCTTACCCCCGAATCACTCACAACAAAAATTTTCACCTTAGCGGCATGTTCATCCAGTGAATGAGCAAGTCCTTCCCATTCCTTAAACAATACTTGTACCACCGAAAAATAAAATTGACTGAACCAAGGTTCCCCCGTCTTTCGTTCTATTCGTAGCAATAGTTGATGGACATACTTTGTAAAATGCGGATACTGCACCTTTGCATTTCGTGAAAAGTACGCCGCCGAATCAAACAAGATTGATTTTGGATACGGCCATACTTGATAGGTAGTTTGGATCTGTAGTAATTTTTGCAAAAGGTTTTTCCGACCTTTATCTGATAGCGGCAAATCGTATACCTGCTCCAATTCACCTAAAAAATTCTCTAAATAATTCAACGTGATCTGACAGTTCGGATCAAAGCGTGTGATAAAGCAAGGGCAAAATAGACTATTCGCCACATCATAATACCAGTGATCTGTCACTGTATAATTGGTATTTTGAACGATTCGATCCGCCTCTGGACGTAAGGTCAAAATTTGATGAATCAATGCTGGTTTCAAATCATACTTCTCACCTCTTGTCAGCTGAAATCCTTGCGAAGTTCGTACGACAATAATTGCCAGTAAATAACTGCTTTCCAGAATTTCACGATCATTGTAAGCAATATCAAAAGATTGATTGGCAGTTTTAATGAAATGAATCATTTTACTACGCTCCAGCTCAAAGGGCCATTCATTGACGCCATATTTTTCTAAAAATAATTGTACATAAAAGACGCGTACCCAGCGTTCATTTTTTGCAGTAATCCGAAACGGTCTACGTTCAAGGACTAATCCTCTTTCATTTAAAACTCTATCAAGTTGCTTAATCATACGATAGAAGGTTGCCTCACTGATATAAAGGGCATTGATCCAGTAGTCCATATCCTCATTTGGCTGAAAAAAGAGCCGTTCTAAAAATATTAATGCCTCAGATTCATTCATCAAATTTCTAGCTAGCTGACGTGTTTTATTGTGAAGGGCATCGTTTAATCTTAATCCATTTGTTCGGGAATACTCTATCCCAACGTGCTCACCCCAAAGATTATTGATCGCGTCTACATCGGACAAAATCGTTTTTACCGAACATTCCAACAAATCAGCAATCATTTCCGGATTCTGCCAGCCAATCAAATCTCTTAATACACCGATAATGGCTAAACGTCGTTGTGTTGTATTTTTAAGTAATCTCCGCACAAAAGTACCCTCCTCAGTCAATTGTCACTATTCTTCAAATCGAATATGCATTTTTAAGTTTTTGGATTATAACATTCTTTGGTCATTATATCATAAAATAACCTTTTGAAAACGGAAAAATATTGATATTTATTTAACTAAAATCCACAAATAACAATCAGGTCTAAATATTATGTTATTTTTATTTCTTATTATCAAGCCATGCTTTATCATTTAAGCAAATCAGGAAAAGGGGTGTTTTCCATGAATTCATCAATGAGAAAACGATTCATTTTTTCAGATGTTATTGTATGTCTTTTCTTTCTAGCCAGTCTGATCATTTTTTCTACTATTTCCGATGCTCAGTCTCAATCAAGGAAAGTGACACATGAGCGTCAAGTAAGGATTTATGGCGAAGACAAAGTTACGATCAATGCGAATGACTCATTCAATCCCAACCAGTACTACAAAGCGGTTGGTGATGACCATCATCCTGTTAAACTAAATTACACGAATATTAACACAAGCAAACCTGGTCGCTACGCTTTAACCTTATCTGCAAAAAACAAACAAGATTACGACAAAAGAACTGTTCTGATTATCATTGAAGAAGAAAAAAGCGTTCAAAAGCCGCAGGTTGAAAAAGAAGCTCAACCAAATCAAACACCTGCCTCCTCTTCAAAAGAAACGACACAAGAAACAGCCAAAAGCTCAGCCACTCAATCTTCAGTAACAAGCGCCCCAATCGAACCATCACGATCAGAAGAAAAGTCTCAAGAGCCCATTCAACAAGAACCCGTCGAAATTGCACAAGAAACATTACAAGTCACGCCTGAAGCGGCAAAACCAACAAATGAAGCTCCTCCTCAACAAAAATCCGTACAGCAGCCAAATCAAATTGCACTTTTAGGAACTTCTATCCCTTATCAAAATGCTGGTCAAGGTAATGGTCAAGGAATCATCAACAGCGGTTCCGTTGCAGCGACTTGGGGCGGTAATCCGATACAATCTGGCACAGATAACCAAAATACTCATTTTATTGGTCATAATCCAGGCGTCTTTTCCTCAATTTTTTCACTTAGTGCGGGAAGTCCAATTATAGTTACAGATAGCTTAGGTAACGCCACGACATATATAGTGAATGGTATCATTCAAGTCGATGACAGCGGCAGAGATATCCATTCTGGACAAGACAACTGGGATCAAATCACATCAGCAGGCGGTGGTGAACGCATTACTTTACAAACCTGTATCACTGACACAGTCAATCTCATCGTCTTTGCACAAGCATAAGAAAACCTCAGGAGAAAACCGCTCCTGAGGACTTTTTGTTTAGATAAATCATTTTATTGTCGATCACTGATTCTAAATTCGTATCCAAGTACGTTCTTATAGTATTCTGGATACATCTCTCCACCACATTTTTCGCAATCAAATTGCGGAGCGTTCTCAGGATCAAATGCAACATCTCCTGCATCCAAAAATTGAACTACTTCCTTTGGAATTTTTTCCTTTATCCCACATTCAAGACAAATGTAATGAACCACTCCATTGGAATCGAAGTTTTTTAAAAGCTGCTTCTTTTTCTTTTTCATACTTACGTTTCGATGCTTCTTCCCCAATTTTTTTATTCTCCTCTCGCATGAATCGTTCCGATTCTTTATTCTTCGCATATTTCACTACAAGTCGTCCATTTTTAGACACACTAACTCCACTAAATTCATAATATTCGCCACATCTAGTACATTCCAATGGATTTACTCCGAATTCTTCGGCTATTCGTTCACACCATGATTTTGGTTTAAGTGCTTTCTTCACATTCACAAGCATTCGTTGAATCTCTTTCTGGTAATTACTTAATACTTTTTTCATGATTGTCTTGATCCGCCGACTATAAATGCCGTATCTACGAATTGTTTTGAACTGGTTCTCTGGAATATGACGAATCAGTGCACCAATAAATTCCTCTGCCGACATCGTCTTTATCTTATCCGTGTTAGTTCGTTTATCATGATACTGAAACATCACTATTTTCCCATCGTACAAAAGGATACGATTTAAAGCAATGGGACCACGTTTCATATAACGACTGATATATTCTAATATCTTTTTGAGAGAAGTTCGGCTCCTTTTGGGTGCATGCACGTAAAAACCCTCTGCATTTTTCGTGTACGCCGCTTGTAAAAGCGGCTGGACTCGTGCCTTATCCCATTGGGATAAGGTTCTTCGAATGAGCTTTAGGACCGCATTCTGCCAATATTTCCTCAACATTGCGAACGGAAAATAGTCATAGTCCTTCCATTTTCCATCCTTCGTCAGTCCACCCATGGTGACGACTAAATGAACATGCGGATTGTATTCTAGCTGAGAACCGAAGGTGTGGAGTGTTGCCACAACCCCAGCTTGTATATGGTGCTTTCTAAAAAAATCTAATAGTATCCGTGCAGCTTCATCCATTAATCCTTTTAAAAGCTCCTTACGATACTTCTCCTTCAGAAAAATCTCACGTAAACCTTCATCGATCGTGAAGATGACGTGTCGATGCGTCACTGTAAACAGATCATTCGCCGCAACCTCTGCCCACCGTTGACTTTCCCCAGTTGCACAAGTTGGACAAAATTTCCCTTTACAACGAAAAGCCACTTTCTTTACATCATGGCATCCTTCACAGACAAATAGACGATAACCTTTTTTAAGGTCACCACAATCGCGAAACTTCTTCACTTCTCTTTTCACAACGGATCGAATCCTTCTTGTGTACCTTTGATTGAATTTCTCCCAGTTTTGATATTCATCAAAGAAAATGGCGTGTAAAATATTGGGTTTCATATCTCCAGTTTAATAGGAAAAAGACCAGATGAAAAGCGGTCAAAAGATTGATGTATCAATCCTTTGACCGCTTAAAATGTTATACTTCCTTTAATGTTAAGAAAAACAGGCTGATTCATGTCAGCCTGTTTTTTTCAATCCTCTTTCTAGAAGAAAGCGAACAATGTGCGCGATAATCATGGTTCCAAAAACAATTCCAGTAGCGACCTTTATCCCCATCGGAACATAACCTGGAGGACCGGGCACCCCGACCATTGCACCAATCATCATCAAGCAGATACCACCTAAATTATAGGTAATCAAAAGCAGTTTATTGATTTTGCGAATCCTCTCCATGATTTTCCCTCCCTTCAGTGACACGCATTCCATAAAAGGCGATTTTATCTCTAACATTCTGTGAATCAGCTAAATAATCTAAAAAACTAGGCTTCGCCTGCCCTAAAAGCGCATCAATACTTTTTCGATAAATTTTGCTAAGAACAATCAGCTGGTCATAATCCGGGGCACTCTTATTTAATTCCCACTTAGAAATGGTTTGCGGTGTGACGTGTAAAAGCTCAGCAAGTTGTTTCTGACTCATTTTTTTCTTTTGGCGAAAATACCTAAGCTGTTCTCCGATTTCAACCATCCTACTCCCTCGTCTCTTCTTTCTTTATCCTCAGTATACAATGAGAAACTTCCGGTTTACTACAAATCATTGATAGATAAATCGTTGAACCGCAAAAAAAGAGACACAACGAATCGTTGTATCCCTCGATAAACTAAGATAAATTACAGTATTAAGAATCCAAACCCAAATTTTATCATTATAATTAAAAAATTCGAAAAAATGCAGTATGATCAGACAGATAAAAAATAGCAACAAACCGCATCTTGGCTAACCAACAAAAAGTTGATTTTATGTAAGATTCGTTGTGACCGCAGCCATCGTTTCAATGCCGATACTAATACGCAAAGCTGCGTCAACTTCTGCCATCAGACAACGATCCAAATGACAAACCTTTTCCTTTAAACGAGATTTGTCGATCGTCCGAATCTGCTCTAATAGGATTACCGAATCTCTTTCAATTCCGGTTCCATTCGATTTTATTCCAATATGTGTTGGTAATTTAGGCTTCGCCATTTTCGCCGTGATCGCTGCAATGATGATCGTTGGACTGAAATGGTTGCCCAAATTATTTTGGATTACCAACACCGGCCGAATGCCTCCTTGTTCAGAACCAATAACTGGCGATAAATCTGCGAAATAGATATCACCACGCTTAACCATAATTTTCCTCCTGAGCTTCAGAATTTTTTTATATATTTACTCTTGATATATTCTTGGTACGCGTTCCGAAAGCATACAACAAACTTCATAATGGATTGTCCCTAAGTGGTCGGCTACATCCTGCATCGTAATCTCTTGCCCATTATTTTCACCGATCAATGTGACTTTAGTTCCAACCTTAAAATCACGCGGCAGTCGGATCATTAATTGATCCATACAAACGCGGCCGACAATCTCACAAAACTGGCCCTCTACTAACAATGAAAAACCCTGCATTTTCCGTAGCCAACCATCTGCATACCCGATTGGAACGGTGCCAATCCATTCTTTCGCAGGTGTGTCATAGGTTTTTCCATAGCCGACACCCTCACCAGCAGCCAATTCCTTCACCTGAATCAATTCAGATACTAATTCCATTGCTGGTTTCAATGGATAAGATTCAGGTAATTCATGACCCGAAGGATTCAATCCATACATCCCAACACCGTAACGAATCATATTTCCCGGCATCTCTTGATTATGCCAAAGGGCAGTTGCGCTGTTGCTTGAATGCACATAACGAGGAAGATGATCTAGTGCTTCGATCACGTGTTTAAAGCGATCCGCTTGCTTGTGCCAATAACTTGTATCCTTTTCATCTGCTGTCGCAAAATGAGTAAACAAACCTTCCCAGACCATATTAGGAGAGGCTTCAATAATTGCAGCTACCTCTTTGACTTCTTCGGGTGTTAAAAAACCCAGCCGGCTCATACCTGTATCTGCTTTGATATGAATTTTTATTGGAGTTGTTGCCTCCTCTAAATCTCTTAGTACCTCTTGTGCTTCAATTAACCATTCCTTTGTTGCTACAGTAATTGATAAATCATAATCAATCACCAATGATAAATAACTTGGAAATACAACGCTCAATACTAAGATGGGTTCAGTGATTCCCGCTTCTCGTAATTCCATCGCTTCATCTAGAGTTGCCACACAAAATCCGGTTGCGCCAACTGATAAAGCTTGTTGAGCGGTAGCCACCGCTCCATGTCCGTAGCCATCTGCCTTCACGACTGCGAATAATTCTACCCCTTTAGGTAATCGATCAATTTCATTTTTAATATTCTCTCTCAATGCGTTTCTATGTATAATAGCTCTCGTTGGTCGATGATACGTTACAACCATAAACTTAGTGTCCTTCTTTCTATTCCTCCAGCAATACTTGTGCGATTGCTAGTTCCTCCGTATGGGTCAAGCTGACAAACACCTTTCCCTGATGAGGTGATTTTGTAAAGGCGGGTGCACCATTATCATCGCGTAATATTTCTAAATCTTGAAAACTGACTTTCCCAATGCCTGTCCCCCAAGCTTTAGAAAAAGCTTCTTTGCATGCATACCGTCCTGCTAGAAATTCTACCTGACGATGTGGAGAATGGCTAGCAAAAAGGGTCTGTTCCGCTGGAGTTAATATCCGTTCCACAAAATGCGGCCGGCGTTCAATGATTTTTGCGACCCGTTCAAGCTCAGTCGCATCGATCCCGATTCCTTTAATCATGCTCTCAACCCTTTCAAGTAACATCTTTATTTTACCAAAGACTTCTTTAAATGCTACGATTTTTTTTTAATAATCCATGAAAAGTCCTTCATAACAAGAAAAAAACCATCAATCAAAAAGATCGATGGCTTTGATAGTTCTGAAAAACTAATCGTTTGAGTTAGTGCGAATAACGAATCCGCGTTTTTTATCATTGCTGCGGTTCGTATTTTTATTGTTGCTACGTGATTTATTACCGCCGTAATTTTTATTTTTGTTACGATCACGATCACCACCGCGGTCTTTACGGTAGTTGTCTTTTCCACGTCCGCCGCCACGGTTATTTCCACCGCCGCGTTTGCCGCCACGATTGAAACCGCCTTTTTTATTTGAAGGTAATGGACGTTCAGGCGTAATTTTTACAGGAACCGCATCAGCAGGATCTTTGGCTGTCGTCTTCAATAATAAAGCAGCCAGTTCTTCTGGTGAATAAGCAGCTAATAATTCTTTTGCTGATTCGTTGTATTTTTCTAGGCTGTCGGAATTTTCCTCCATTTGATTTTGAATTTGTTCCATTGCAGCGCCTAGTTGACCTTTAAAGGCTTCTTTTTCGGTTGGTGGACGCATTGGGTTCATGCGTTTTTTCGTTAAGTTTTCGATCACATGCAAGTAGCCCATTTCGTTTGGTGTAACAAACGTTACAGACATCCCACCTTTACCAGCACGACCTGTACGGCCGATACGGTGAACGTAGCTTTCTGGATCTTGCGGAATATCATAGTTGTACACATGGGTAACACCTGAGATATCCAAGCCGCGAGCAGCAACGTCTGTCGCTACTAAAATATCCAAATCACCACGTTTGAATGAACGCAAAACGCTCATCCGTTTTTGTTGTGATAAATCACCGTGGATACCTTCAGCTTTATAGCCGCGAGCTTCTAAACCACGAGCCAATTCGTCAACACGACGTTTTGTCCGACCAAAAACGATGGCTAAATCTGGTGTTTGAACATCAAACAAACGTGTCATAACATCAAATTTTTCGTAATCTTTTGCTCGAACGTAATACTGATCAATCAAATCAGCCGTCATTTCTTTAGCTTTAATCTTCACGTGCTCTGGAGTTTTCATAAACTTCACGCCGATTTTTTTAATTGCATCAGGCATTGTTGCTGAAAACAACAATGTTTGGCGTTCTGCAGGGACTTTACTGATAATTTTTTCGATATCTTCTAAGAAGCCCATGTTCAACATTTCGTCCGCTTCATCCAAGACTAATGTTTCCACAGTTTCTAGTTTCAAGGTGTGGCGATTAATATGATCCAACATCCGGCCTGGGGTTCCTACAACGATATGCGGACGGTCCTTCAAACCGCGGATTTGACGACCAATATCTGCTCCGCCATAAACAGCTTGTACGCGAATTTTTTTATCGCGGCCTAAGCGAAACAGTTCTTCTTGTGTTTGGATCGCAAGCTCACGTGTTGGTGCGATGACAAGTCCTTGTAATACATTTTTCGTTGTGTCGATCTTGTTCAGCATCGGCAAGCCAAAAGCAGCCGTTTTACCTGTACCTGTTTGTGCTTGTCCGATTACATCTTTTCCTTCTAAAGCTAATGGAATTGTTTGCTCTTGGATTGGCGTTGCTTCTTCAAAACCTGAGCGCTCGATTGCGACTAATAGTTCTGGTGCTAATTTTAGTTCTTTGAATTTCAAATGATATCCTCCTAATGTCTGTTGACCTTATCATTTAGAGCGTATGGTTTGGTATCTGCGTTTGGTCTGCAACTGTCCCTTTAGTTGCCGTCCTTGGCGATACTACCGAAAAACCGCTCCGCGAAGTCAGGCGGAAGGATCATCTCTCACAAAAAGGGGCTGAGACATCATTCAACTGAAAAATGCCCCAACCGCTTCTCAAAATAATTGGTAAGCCAGCGAATCTTCCGCTAGCGAATCTTTAATTTATTAGATGACTCGTTCAATCATTACTTCAATTTCTCGGCAATGGCTAATTTTAGCACATCATTTCGTTTTCTGCAAGTTTTCATTACTTCTGCAATGCTTCAACGACTTCGGACAAGCCCATCCCATTACTGCCTTTCAAAACAATACTGTCATCAGCTTGCAAACTGTTTTTGATGTCTTCTAACATTTGCTGTTTATCCTCTTTGCCAAAGTAATGTACCGCTAATGTTGGATAACGATCAGCTAACGCTACCTTTAGACCCTTCATTTCATCTCCATATAAAAAGATTTCATGAAAATCCTGATCATTTATATGTTCTACCATGCTCGTATGTAATGAGAAGGAATCGTCACCTAACTCCAACATATCCGCTAAAACGGCTAAACGACGACCGTTTGTTGGTAATTTCGCAAAAGTATCCAATACCAAACCCATAGCTGTTGGATTGGCATTATAAACATCACTTAAAATGTCTGCACCATTACTTGCTTTCAACCATTGCGTACGATTTTGCGTCACTTGGACATACGCCAAGCCTTGGAAAATCTCGTCATTATTTAACCCAAACCAGCGACCGATCGCCATGGCGATCAATGCATTTTGTACATTGTAGCTTCCTGGTAATGGGATTTGATAGCCATTGTCATCGACAGAGAAAACCGTCGCACCTTTACTCTCGTTCAGGATCGTAGCAGACAGCTCTCCTGCTTGAATGCCGACTGTTTGAACCGTTTGAGACAATGAAGTTATCCGGTCTTCCAGTAACGGTTCGTTCGCCGGAATCACCAGCAGACCATCCGAGGCTAAGCCTGTCATAATCTCCATTTTTGCATCTGCGATTTTTTCACGTGAACCTAAGTTTTCGATATGGGCTTCACCAATAATTGTAATTGCCGCAACATCTGGTTCAGCCAGTTCAGATAACACGTTAATTTCCCCTGCATGATCCATGCCCATTTCCAAAATCAGCTTTTCAGTACCTTCTGGCATATGTAAGATCGTGTACGGCAAACCAATATCATTGTTGTAATTCCCTTGTGTTTTATATGTCCGAAACTTTTGGCTAAGGACTGATTCAGTCATATCTTTTGTCGTGGTTTTACCATTCGAACCTGTAATCGCGATCACATCTGGATTTTCTTCCAGTAAATAATAGCTTGCTAATGCTTGAAAAGCCAACAAGGTATCTTTCACTAAAATCACTGCGATATCTTCAGGTGCTGTAGCTGGATCCCGGCTCCATAATGTTGCTGTCGCTCCATTTTCAATTGCTTTTGCTACAAACTCATGGCCATCATTCGTTCCCTGTAGCGGAACAAATAAATCGCCGGCTTCAATTTTTCGTGAATCGAATTCGACACCAGTAACGGTCACCTCATTTTCCGCCAATACTTTACCTTGAACGGCCTTGCTGATGATTGTCGTTGTAAAATTCATGGTGTTCCTCCCAAATTTTTGTTTCTGACTTTTGCAAAGGCTCCGCAAACCCGTTCATTTTTGAGTACTGAACAGATGCGATAAGCCGGACGCTAAAAGGAACTTGAGACATCATTCATTCGAATCATGTCTCAAGTCCTGTTTGTGACTAAACAGCTACTTGATTATTCAAAACGCGCCTGTTGTTCGTAGCGCTTATTTCCTAATTGAATCAATTCTTCAATCAGATCGCTATACTTCAAGCCCATATTTTCCCATAACAATGGATACATACTGAACTCAGTAAATCCGGGCATCGTATTCAGCTCATTCAAGAATAATTCATTTTTATTTGTCAAGAAAAAGTCGCAGCGACTTAATCCTGATCCACCTAACATTGTATAGGCTGATTTTGCAAAATCGCGAGCTTTTTGCATCACATCTTCCGGCACATCCGCTGGAATTGCCATTTGAATCGTATTATTGATGTATTTAGCATTGTAATCATAGAATGCTTCTTCCTTTACGACCTCACCAGGTAATGTCGTCCGCACATCGTCATTGCCTAATACCGCAACTTCAATCTCACGAGCATCGATGCCTTGCTCAACTAAAGCTCTTGAATCATAGCGATAAGCTTCTTGCAATGCGTTTTGCAGTTCTTCGCGATTTTCAGCACGTGAAATTCCTACGCTAGAGCCCATATTCGCCGGTTTGACAAACATTGGATACAGTAACGTTCCCTCACATTTATCAAAAATTTGTTTAGGATTTTCTTTCCATTGGTTTTTTAGGACTGGAACGTAAGGAACCTGCGGGATGCCAGCTGCCTGCAAAATGTATTTCGTCATAATTTTGTCCATTGCACAAGCACTCGTCATTACACCCGCACCAACGTAAGGCATATCCAATGTCTCTAAGAACCCTTGAATCGTGCCATCTTCACCATTAGGTCCGTGCAAGACTGGAAAAACAATCGCATTATCTTCTTTGATATCGCCAGGAGCGATTACTTTGCCGCTGAACCCTTCAACTTCATTTCCAGTCGGATCCCACGTCAAACGCAACGTTTCATCTGTTTCTGGCGCTTCTGTCAACAAGGGGCCTTTGACCCACTGGCCTGTTTTATCAATATAAATAAGCTGTACTTGATAATAATCAAAATAAACCGCAGAAATAACTGAAAAAGCCGATAAAATCGCAACATCGTGTTCTGGACTCTTTCCACCATAAAGTAAAATTATTTTCACCTGAGTATCCTCCATTACTTTCTGATCCCTAACATTTTAGCACAAAAATCAAAATCCCCAAAAAGAAATTTTACAATTATTACAATGCTTATCATTTAGATTACATCAAAGACTGTTGAACCAAGCTTTCTAGAACGCTTCTAAAATGCTCGCGATCCTCATTTGTAAAAGGTTTTGGTCCTTTTGTACGCTGTTTTGCCTGACGCATTTTACTACCAATAAAACGGTGCGTCAGTAAAGCGTCAATATTCATCTGCGTATATTCCAACCCTGTCTGATGTAAAACATGGGCTGCTTTTGCCAACGTCAAAGAAGCCAACCCGTAATCTTGGGTAATCAAAATATCTTCCGGCTGAATGACCGAAACGATTTTAAAATCAGCAGAATCCGCCCCTCGATCAACATAGATGAACTCCACGAAATCGGGGTATTCTTTTTTCGAGTAATGATCGATACTCGTTACGATTACTACTGGTAATCCAAATTTTTTTGCAACGGCGATCGTCGTATCTTTCACTGGCGAACCGTCGCCATCAATGATCAAACGCATGTTTTCCAACCCTTCCAATCCAGCAAAGACCAATCAATAAAAGAATGATCGAAGCAAATTTCACTATATCCATTGTTGCAAGGATCTCCGGTGTGTGCAAGCTGCGCAGTAAAAAGATATCTTTGATTGGTAGTTTTTTTAATTGCAGCGTGATCAATAACAAAAACATCAAGATAAACTGGTGAGTGATACTGCCCTTATTTGACGTTGAGAACTTCGCGGTAAGACGTTGCTGTGGTTCGATTGTTTCTGTTTGATAATACAAACGATTTAACCATGCACTCGTGCCCTTTTGAAAGAAGGTTAAGACAAAAATCGCGATTGGAAACATGAAGCGAATACTCAACAATACTAACCCTGCGGCTAAACCCACAAGTTGAACAAACAAATCATTTTTGAAATAGCGACGTACGCTGCCAGCCAAAACTAGCGAACTGATTACACCTAACAAATATGGTAAAAACAAATACGTTCCTTGTGCGGCGGGGCCTTTATAGACAGCAACATAAAAGGCTCCAAAAAGAAAAATAAAATTGCCCAGCATACCATTAAGAAATGTTAACATATTTTGCCAAAGTGGTAGTTTCCAACGATCTTTTACTTGATTCACCACAACAATAGCTAACATAAAAATACCAGCGAATAAGATAATCGCATAATCCAGCATGGACTCATTAAATAGCAAACGACCGCTACGAAGTAAAAAGAGTGCCGCAAAAAACAATAGGAACCAAATTAGTTCTGAAATAGAAAAAAACTGTTTTGTTAACTCCTTAAAATCCATTTCATAATGCGGATAGTGCTTTACAGTATGATATGCACAAACAAAATAAAACGTAACGATACTCGGTACAATCACCGCTTGAAGCGTTAAGGAGAGCGTCGTTCCAAAAAATAAAGGAACTAAAACGATCAGTGCTGCCAAATAGCGGTGACTACTCATCGTTTGAAAGCCTTTAGACTTTTCAAGATAAGTTACGCTCGTATTTGCTGGGGGCAACCATGCTGCGCTTAGTCCTAAAAAGATACTGCCAAATAAATAGAAAGTAAAATGTAATGCTCCAATTAATGTTAGAAATGAACCAATTCCACCTATTAAGAGTGACACCATCAATAACGTATATTGATCAATCGAGCGATACAATCCTCGTATCAAAAAAATCCCAGTTACTCGAAAAGTATAAAATAAAACAAACGGCAATACCGTAACGGAAGATTGATAATTGATAAGATGCATAAAAAGTAAATACGGTATAACAATCATCGTATTGGCTAATACGAATGGTGTCGTCTGAGTAAACTGTCTAAAAAAACGTTTCATTGTTTCCATAAAAAATCCCTTCCCATTAATACAAAATCAATAAGCAATCAACGTCACTGCTTTTCGAAATTCTTCGATTAAGTGGGCCTCTTTATAAGCGGCAAATTCCGCTTGATACTTATTCAATAGGCTCCGCATTTTCATTGGAATAAAGACTTCTGCTAATTGATTGTCCAAAACGAAATCCCGTGTGATTCCCCATTCATAATAATATCCTAATGGCCGACAGCTATAGGTCGTTCCTTGAATCTTTTGATCAGTAAAGCGCCGATGAGTATGTCCAAACACGACCTGCTGAATATTGGAATATTGATCCAATAATTCTCCTAAACCCTGAGAACCTAAAAAAGCGTTCAATTTATTCCAAATCTGATATTTTCCGTTGAGGTGCACGATAAATTCTTCCTTCGGCACAAAATGCGTTGCTAAGATAATTTGATATTTTTTTTGCTCCAAATCATCTAAGACAGTGTGCAATTGACTTAAGATAGCTTTATCCACCGTCTGATCATCAGAAAAGCGTTCAATAATTCGATCAAACCAATAAATATTCTTGATCGAACGAATTTGCTGCGGATCACTAAGCTCAGAAAAGCCATAATCGTACCAGCCATTAAAGCCTAATAATACGGTTTGCTGATTCAACGGTACATAGCGTAGATTCAGAAAATGGCTGTCAGGATAATGCTCAATCATCTGCTCTCCTTTAACATTTCCCATCTCATGATTTCCTAAATTAAAGGTTGTTGGCAGCCCACGTGAGCGAAAAAAATGATTGATCGCTAGTGTCTGGTCGATCTTATTAGCCGTATCACCAGCAAAGTGTAAGCGGGTTGCTCCATATTCCTGCAACAACTCAAAAAGCTTGGTCAACTCTGACTCGCCAAGGTGATTGATATCGGCATGTAAATCTGTGATCACCGCTAATTTTCCCATCTCACATCCTCCTTCTTGGTCTACTTTACACAACTCACCACAATAATGCGAGTCAAAAGCTGAAATGTTGATTTGGAAATTTTATGTCTGTGCTATACTTAAATAAGAGAAATTATTCAAACTGTTTATTTACAAGTTTTATTAAACAGATTTATTTTTTCTGGAAGACAAAAAGGAGGGGATCTAAATGGTTACTTATCACAATTTGCAAACTGATTTATTGCAAGCGCTTGATCTGCACATTGATATTTTAAAGGAAGTTGATGATATCGAAAGAGAAGAACTACCAGGCTTCTTATTTATGATGCGAAGTTTAGGTTTCATGCTTGATCGCGCGGCGCTAGTATTGGCTAGCGGTGATGATGAAGAGATGTATTATATGATGTTCCAATACTACAGCCTGCTGAAAGAATTGAAATTCAATCTAGCTATGAACTTTCCCCACGCGAAGATCCAAGGCGAACCCCTGATTGATACCGTCAATCGCTTCCCCGATAATTACGAAAAAGAAATGAAAACTTGGTGGGAAGAAAAGACTGGCCTGACGGTCGAAGAGACAAAACAAACAATCGAGCTGGAAGAGCTCTAATTTCACCCGAATAAACGGATTCTTAAATCCAATAGGAGGCGATCATATGCGCATCGCTGTATACTGCGGTGCTCACCTTGGAGCAGATCCTGCCTACCTAGCGGCCGCAAAGGAATTAGGACAATGGATCGTCGAAAATAATCACGAGCTCATCTATGGTGGCAGTAGACTAGGCTTAATGGGCGCAGTAGCTGATATGGTCTTGGCTGGGAATAGAAAAGTGATTGGCATCATGCCAAAATTTTTACAAGATACCGAACGTATACACACTGGACTAACAGAAATGATTACTGTTAACGACTTGGATGAACGCAAAAAGGCCTTGATGCAGCATAGCGATGTTTGTCTGGCATTACCAGGCGGTGTGGGAACTCTCGAAGAAATCAGTGAAGCCTTTTCGTGGGCACGAGTTGGACAGAATAATAATCCCTGTATTTTCTTTGATGTAAAAAACTACTATCAGCTGTTGCAGGCATTTTTTGATCAGATGGTGGAGCAAGCCTTTTTATCAAAGGAGGATCGGCAGTTGGTTTTATTTTCTGATTCATTGTCAGCGATTGATACATTCATTCACAACTATTATGCAAAATAAATCCACGTTGCCAATGCAGCGTGGATTTATTTTTTGGTTCTATAATATTTTGTGTTGGTGGAAAATCGAAGGCGATTTTCTACTAACACTTTTTTCTTCGTTTCAACTCAAAAAGAGACTCACTTTTGGTAAAATTTAGTCGACCAAAACGTCACCCTACCAAAGGAGTCTCTCAATGGATAATCATACTAGAAAATTACTCGGATTAACAGATAAACATTTATTTTTTGATGAAGAATGGCTGATTGAAAAAGAATATAAAGGCGTTCAAGCGCAGTTTATTAAAGGAAAATTGGATGACTCTCCTTCCTGTTGTGAACACTGTCGATCGGTTCGTATTATCCGCAACGGTTCCTATACGACACGCACTCAGATGTTGAAAGTCAAAGAAAAGTTAACTATTTTAGAATTAAAACGTACCCGTTTTCTCTGTCATGATTGTGGAAGGACCTTTTCTGCGAAAACGGACTTAGTTGATGAACATCATCAACTAACAAAGGAACTGAAGCAGGCGATTCTCATGGAACTGTACGAAAATCAATCACGTAAACTAATCGCTAAGAAGTACTTCGTCTCGGATGGGACGGTGACACGGATCTTGCGTGAAGCAACGAAGCATTACCAGCCACGTATGAACTTCCTTCCGACGGTGTTATGCATGGATGAGTTCAAATCAATGAAGTCTGTTTCTGGTTCCATGAGTTTTATTTGTGTTGATGGAACAACCAATCAGCTATTTACGATCCTTGAAGATCGTAGACTTTACAAACTAACTCAATACTTCCTGCGCTTTCCTAGAAAAGCTCGTTTAAAGGTCAAGTACCTAGTGATGGACATGAATGCCAGCTATTGTCAGCTGCTTAAAACGGTCTTTCCAAATGCGGAGATCGTAACTGACCGCTTTCATATTGTCCAACATATCAATCGCAGCTTCAATCAATTGCGTGTCCAGATCATGAATCGTTTTCGAACCTCACACTCTGAAAATCAGAAGAAGTACCGTCGGCTCAAGCGATATTGGAAACTCTTACTCAAAGATTCCACGACATTGGAGCCACTCAAAAGACATTATCACCGACTGTTTAAACGACCGATTAGTCAAACAGAAATCGTCGATGAACTGTTAAGCTACAACGAAGAATTGCGAACAGCGTATCATTTTTGTCAATTATTACGCTATTATTTCGTTAAACGAGATACGGAAGGCTTTCAAGAAACCCTTAAAACAATTTCATCTACGTTACCTCAGTCGTTTAAAAAGAAATTTACGATCTTCCATCGCTACCAATCGGGTATTTCAAATGCCTTTAAGGTGTCCCACTCAAACGGCGTCACTGAGGGGCTGAATAACAAGATCAAGCTGATTAAACGAATTGCGTTTGGTTATCGCAACTTTTATAACTTTCGGGCACGGATCTATTTACAACAAGGTCTGATCTTTGAAAACTAAAAATATGCGGCGCACAGAACGCGCCGCATATCGGACTAAGTTTTATTCAAATTTGTCTTCACCAACACGATTTGACGAAGAGCCTATTTTTTTAGATTGTCATTTCAGGATATAAGAAACGCAGCACATCCAACGTTAAACGCCGACTCTTCCCAGCATAGGGATAGATATGCATGTGCATCATCGGATTGAAATTTGCTTCGATAATTCCATAATCCTCGTGTGTCTCATATGGCTTGTCCTTATCAGGGATGATCAAATCAATGCCGCTGATGCTGGCGCCTAGTACTTCTACTGCATCAACCGCCAGCTGCTTATAGCTTTCATGAATATCATCCGTAACATCAATGGAGTCTCCGCCGGTGGATACATTTGAATTTTCTCTCAAGAAGACCTGTTGACCTTTTTCAGGAATACTGTCGATTCGCAATCCTTGTTCTTTCAACATTAACTGCTCCAAATCACCTAATTGGATTTTCTCTAATGGTGACCGATGATTCGTCCCTCGTAAAGGGTTGTCATTCTTTTCAGCAACTAATTCTTCGATTGAACGTTCACCATCACCAATTACATTCGCTGGTATTCGCAGTAAAACGGCCTTTACTTGATGATCAATCACAAAAAATCGGTATTCCGTTCCTGGCAGAAATTCTTCAATAATGATTTCATCGTCTTCTGCAAAAGCCATTGCTAAACCTGCATTGAAATCGGTTATTGACGTTTCACCCTTAAAGATCGTAATGCCTAAGCCATAATTCGTTGATTTTGGTTTAATGACAAACGCTTTTTGAGCAAATCGCGGATAGGCCTTCTTCGCGTCATCCATCAAACCAAACGTTTCACCATCTGGCACACGGAAACCCGCTCGAGCTAGTACGATTTTAGTGACTGTTTTATTTGCCATCAATAATGGCGCAATATATGTGTCTTTGCTAGTCATATTGCCATTTTTGACAAATTCCTGATGTTCGTCGTGCTGTAGTTTCACAAATTGATCTTGTCGATCCAGCACTTCTGTTTCGATCCCCTTTTGAATCGCATCAAATAATAAATTCTGTGTTGACAGTTCCATTTCTTGAAAGCCCGCCAATTGATACGGATACGCCCAAGCCTGTTCATAAAACTTACGACCCAATTCAGTTGCTACAGCAGCTTGACCGTTTGCTTCATCCAGGGCTAATATTCTTGCAGCTAGCGTTTCTTCCGGATAATCCAGCCATGCTTGATATTTCTTCAGCAGGTCGGCACCTTCTATTTCTAATTCATCCACCATTTGCAGCATTTCAGCAAAAATCGCTTGTCCTTCTGTTAAATAAGCCGTTGTTTTTGCAGGATGCTCTAAAGAAACCGCATCACTAATGCGATTGCCTTCAGCTACCCATTCATCTGCTGGTAATTTTTCGTCTGTCCATAGTAAATAGAGCATGAACAAATGGATGAATTCAATCTCAGCTGCATCAATTCCGACGCGGTCAAAGGGATTCAAATCAATATTACGTAATTCCACATAACGAATTCCTGTATGAAATAGATCTGCAACTTTTTTGCCTCCACGCATCCTGATTGGCGCATAAAATTCTTTTTCTTCCGATAAACGACCTAAGGCAACATTCTCAGCGAGATCTTCACTATATCGCGACAAAGTTTCATAAGAGACCTGCACATCTGGCTTATTCACATACCCATAATGACTGGTACGAATACTACGGACAGGCTCCTTTGGACGATCTTCATCATCAAAATAGCGTGCTTCGCTAAGTGGACTTGCTCCAAATAAATAGGTCAGCAGCCAACGATAACGTAAAAAATTGCGGGCGATTTTCATATATAAACGAGTCTTGAAGTCCTCCATTGAAACCTCTTCCTCGCATGCTAAATGCAATTGCCGAATCAAATCTAAGCCATATTCAAAATTAAAATGAATCCCACTTACCATTTGTTTCCGCTTGCCGTATTCACGAGCTAGATACCGACGATACAAAACATCCGCGTGTCGTTCTAATTTCGCTATCTGAATATCTCCTTCATTCTCCGGAAGTGCTGGCGGCATAGAAAATGGCCACATCATCTCATCCTTTGGCATACTCCGTTGCGCCACATCATGAATCGCTTCTAAATAAGCCAATACTTCGTCAACAGACTCAGTAACTGGCGTAATCAACTCCAATTGTGTTTCAGAAAAATCTGTTTGAATATAAGGATGAAAGCTCCGATTTCCTACAGATGTCGGATGATCGGTCTGTACAAGATCTCCGTCTAAAGTCACTCTTTGGCTTTCCTTTTCAATTCCATAACGCGCTTGCAGTAAAAAAGGCTTCACCTTTTCTTGTGTCATCATTTTTTTTGTATTCATTTGTCCATAGCCCTCCCATGCTACATTATATAGAAGAATATCCAGAAACAGAACGAAAATGCTTAAAAAAAGATAGTATTAAATATGATAATATGATTAAATATTAATAACAAAAAGATTAATCAAAAAAATCACTACACGTCTTTTATTAAAAAGAATGGAGGCCTAGCTTATGCAGGAAAAAAATCAATCAATGACAAACGATCCCTCTCATCTAAGTCAAAAGAGTGGGACTAAAGAATTTGTAATGCTGCGCCCACATCGTCAGCACCAATTTCATTGCGATGATATCCAGAAGATAATGGACGCGAATGCCCGACAAAACAAGGTCAGTCTACACGTTCCACCTTACTTTCAAGAAAAGCACTAGCCCATTTTGCTAAACAGCCAATCATTATTTGTAACTAACATCTATACTTTAAAAATTGCAAAAAGAGCTGTTGAGGTGGACTCAACAGCTCTTTTTTACTCTTCTTTCAATAATCCTTTAAACAGACCGACTGCGAAATCATTTGGGTTAAAAGCTTCCAGATCATTTAAGCCTTCTCCTAGACCAACTAATTTAACAGGCAAATGCAACTCATTGCGAATTGCCAAAACAATACCGCCCTTAGCTGTTCCATCCAATTTCGTCAAGACCAAACCAGTAACGTCCGTTGTTTCTTTAAATTGTCGTGCTTGAACTAGCGCATTTTGTCCTGTCGTCGCATCTACGACCAATAACACTTCATGAGGAGCTGTTGGAAATTCTCGTTGAATGACGCGTTTGATTTTCTCCAGCTCGTTCATTAAGTTGACTTTATTCTGTAATCTTCCTGCAGTATCAATCAGCAGAACATCATAATTTTCCTTCTTAGCTTTGTCAACAGCATCAAATACTACAGCTGCTGGATCACCGCCGGCATTGCCGCGAACAACTTCAACACCTGAACGCTGTCCCCAAACAACTAATTGATCAATCGCACCTGCACGAAACGTATCTGCTGCAGCCAGTAAGACTTTCTTGCCTTCGTTTTTGTATTGGTTCGCTAATTTTCCGATACTGGTAGTTTTCCCAGTCCCATTCACACCCACGAACAAAATCACACTCAATCCATCGTTTTGCAGATTAATTGCATTATTCTCGTTGATGCCTTCCGCTTCATAAATGTCGACCAATTTCTCAATGATGACATTTTGAACTTGAGCCGGTTTCTTAGCATTTTTCAGCTTGACCTCTTGCCGTAATGAATCTGTTAGTTTGATAGCAGTATCGAAACCAACATCGGCACCGATCAAGGTTTCTTCCAAATCTTCGAAGAAATCCTCATCCACTCGACGGAAACGAGCAAACAACTCATTCATTCGTTCACCAAATGATTTTCTAGTCTTCTCTAGACCTTTGTCGTATTTCTCTTGAACGGTTTCTTCCGGTTGCTCAGGTTCAGCAGGAACTATGTTTTCAGATTCCAGCTCTGAAACTTCTATCGATTCCGATTCTGTTTTCAGTTCTATAGGTGTGGATTCAATTTCTGTCTGTTCAACCTGAACTTCTTCACTACCAATTGCTGAATCGACAGGCTCTTCTTTTACTTCTAAATCATCACTTTTTAATCCTTGTGTTGGTATTTCTTGCGGAAGCTCCATTGATTTCTCGATTTGGTCAGACGATTTTTCCGGTTCCCCTTCTTGCTCCTCATCCGTATCAGCAGTGGCTTCTTCATTGCTTGGTGTTTCAACTACTTCCCCGGTTTCTACCTCATCGCGATCCTCGGAGACTGATTGATCTTCAACGACTTCTTCTTGCTTTTCAGGTTCTTCATTCTGTTCACCACTAAAGGCTTTTTTTATGCGGTCAAATAATCCCATGTAAAATCCCCCTTATTTCCATTCATCGAATACGAATTTTTGAATGGCATGTGCCACCCCATCCGCTTGATTCGTTCTAGTGACAAAATTGGCCGCCGTCTTAACGCCGTCAGTAGCATTTTCCATCGCTACACCCATACCAGCATAATTAATCATGGATAAGTCATTGGCTTCATCACCTAAGGCCATCATTTCATTCGCTGCAATCCCGAGATGTTCTCCTAAAACAGAGAGACCAAAGGCTTTAGTCACGCCCTTTGGCATAAACTCTAGTAAGTTTGGCCGTGTTTTAAATATCTCAAAGCGCTCATATTCTTCTGCTGGGATCAACGCCATCTGCTGATCTAAATAATCCACATCCACAGCTGAGACAACTTTATTGTATAGCGCATCCTCTTTTAATGCTTCTATCGTTTTCGAAACGTAAGTTAAAGCCTTGTTCATCGTTGGATAGGTTGAAGGATGAGCCGCTGATGTCTCAAGCTGAAAACATAAAGCGTCTGATAAAACATCCATCGGTAAATCAATTTTTTCTAACAGCTGATGGATATGTTTTACATCTGCCAAATCCATCGCTGTCTTGCCTAAAATCTCACCGGTATTGGTCTGGATTAACCCGCCGTTGAAAGTGATCGAATAATCATCTGCATCAAGCAAATTTAGCTCTGCTAAGTAATCCTTGATAGCGATTAAAGGACGGCCTGTACAGATCACAATCTTCACACCCCGTGCTTTCGCTTTTGCCAATATTTTTTTATTTGTATCAGAGATTGTTTTAGCATCCGTCAATAGCGTACCATCTAAGTCAATCGCGATTAATTTTATCATTTCCGAAGTTCCCCTTCCTTCACTTGAAATTTCCCATCTTCCTTCACTTCTTCAAGGCGCACTGAAATAATTTTCGAGACGCCGGATTCTTGCATTGTGACACCATAGAGCACATCTGCTGCTTCCATCGTTCCTTTACGATGAGTAACCACGATAAATTGTGTATCGTTTTGAAAGGCACTCAGATAGCGACCAAAACGGGCAACATTTGCTTCATCCAACGCCGCTTCGACTTCGTCTAACACACAGAACGGTACGGGACGGACTTGGATGATCGAGAATAGTAACGCAATCGCCGTCAGGGCCCGTTCACCACCAGAAAGCAGGGATAAACTTTGCAGTTTTTTACCTGGAGGTTGAGCTTCGATTTCGATCCCGGTATTCAATAAATCATCAGGATCTGTCAATACTAATTCCGCTCGACCGCCGCCAAACATATTTGGAAAAACCACATTGAATTTTTCACGAATCGCTTGGAAGGTCGTGAAGAAACGCGTTTTAACTTCATCATCCATTTCATCCATCGTTTCGAACAGCTGCTCCTTCGCCGATAATAAGTCATCTCGCTGCGTCGTTAGGAAATCATAGCGTTCTTCCACTTGCTGGTATTGTTCGATGGCGTTTAGGTTGACTGGTCCAAGCTTTTCAATGGCTTGCTTTAAGTGACTAACTTCCGTTTGCGCAACCTGCTGATCAATTTCAGGGTCCGCTTGTGCTTCCGCACCTTCAAAAGTCAAACTATATTCTTCTTGCAAATACGCCAAAGCATTGTCCAATTTCAACTCGTAACGGTTTTTTTGGACATCGGCTTGTGATTGACGTGCTAATAATTGTTTCTGCTCGCGATTGGCTTCAGTCAACTCACTATCTGCTTGATCCACTTGCTGCTGCAGACTTTGCCGCATTTCTTTCCAAACAGCCAGCTGCTCCTGCAAATGTTCGCGTGCTGTAGCTAATTCTGTCAAACGCTGGGTTAGACTTTCTTCTGATTCTTCATGATCCGATGAATCACTTGAAAGTGCTAGTAATTGATTTTCTAAGTTTACAATCTGATTGGTCAACTCGTTAATCTGTTCTTCAAAACCTAGTGCTTGCCGCTCCAAATACAACAGCCGTTCATCTAATACTGCATAGTCCGCCTGTAAGCGACTCAATTCTGCATTAATACCGGCACGCTTTTCTTCTAGCTGGTCGCTCTCTTCATTAAGCTGTTGGATCTCTTGATTGATCTTATCTTGCTGGGTTTTCAACTCGACTTGCTTAAATTCCAACGTTTCTTTTTGTACTTGATAATCATTCAAGAAGCTTTCCAGCTCTTTCGCTTCATAAGAAAACAAGCTCTGTTCCTTTTGCAAACGTGTTAATTCCGTTGCAACACGTTCTTCACTACTTTGCGCTTCTTGATATGCCAACCGCGTTTGTTCACCTTGTGTCCGTAATGTTTCTAGACTTTCCGTCTGATCCGCAATCTTTGCTTGCAAATCACGGACAAATGCTTCTTTTGCCTGTAACGCCTGATTGATTTCTTCATAACGTTTGGTCCATTCAGCTAATTCGTGTCCTTGATTAAACAAATTCCCACGATTTCCTTGCTTCGTAGCGCCACCGGTCATTGATCCGCCAGCATTCATCACATCTCCATCTAAGGAAACTATACGAACCTGATATCGCAGTTGACGAGCAAGCAGATTAGCACTATCAAGATCTCGAGCAATAACGATCGCTCCTAATAAATTTTGCATGACTGGAGCAACATTTTCTGAAAAAGAAACTAGTTCACTGGCAATACCTAAAAAGCCGTCTACGTCTTTAATTGCTTGATAGTGATGAGCCCCTAAACTACGTGGCTTAATCGTTGTTAACGGTAGAAAGGTGCCACGACCGCTACGTTGTTTTTTCAAAAATGTGATCCCTTGCCGTGCATCCTTCTCATTTTCTACGATAATGTGCTGTGCCGAGGCTCCTAAGGCCGTTTCGATCGCCAAGGTATACTTTTCTGGAACCTCGATCAGCTCTGCTACTGCACCGACAATCCCACTTAATTGTTCTTTGTGCTGTAAAACACTGCGGACACCTTGATAAAAGCCGCTATAATTTTCCTGAATCTCTTGCAGACTTTTTTGTCGCGCACGCGCTTGTTGAACCTGACTCATCATGTCATACATTAACTGCTGTTCTTTTTGCAATTGCTGCTGTGACACGTTTTTCTCTTCCGCTAAGCGTCGGTAGTTTTCTTGTTCTTCCGTCAACTGAGCTTCAAGCGTTTTAGTTTTCGTCTGCGCCGCGCTCTGCTGCTCCGTCAATTCTTCTAGTTGATCTCGCAACGCTTCAAAGCGTGTCACATTCTGTTGGTTCTTAGCAGTCTCTTGTGTGTATTGTCGTTCTAAATACTTTAATTCATTGCTGACATTTGCAGACTCTTGCATCAATTCAACATAAGTACCACGCAAATCCTCCAAGAGTTCCTTCGGCGATTTCTTGTATTTTTCCGCTTCATTTGTCAGCTGCTGGATTTTTTCTTCTAAGGCGACCTTTTCGGTTTGCTTATCCGCCTGTTGCGTTTGAACTTCCTGTAAATTCGCTTGTGCATCGTCTTTTTTCTTACGTTGCTCATTCAAAGTTTCACGATATTCAGCGCTGGTCTTTTGCGTATTCTTTGAGCGTTCGCTTAATAATGCTTTTTGCCCTTCAGCCTGCTTCAACGCCTCGGATAAATGCAGCAATTGCTGCTGACCAGTTTCCAGCTGCTCATCCAATGAACCGCGTTTTTCTCTCAACGTGCCTAACTGCTGTTCAGTTTGCTGGATAAAACGGCTTTTTTCTTCAACTGTTTTGGAGAGTTCTTCAAAATCTGCCTTCGCTGACTCCCAAGAATCACGTGTTTGTTTAATCTTCGCAACTGTTAAACTGACATCCGTCGCAGTTAATTCTTTTTTGAGCGCCAAAAACTCCTTGGCTGCTTCGCTTTGAGCAGCTAAAGGAGTCAGCTGATCTTCTAATTCATAAATGATATCCTGAACCCGGCTCAAATTATCTTCCGTTTCAAAAAGCTTCTGCTCCGCTTTGCGTTTTCGCTGCTTGTATTTCAAGACGCCAGCCGCTTCTTCAAAGATTCCTCGGCGATCTTCCGGCTTGCTGGCAAATATCGCCTCGACTTTTCCCTGCGAAATAATCGAGAAGGATTCTTTCCCTAAACCAGAATCCATGAATAAATCTTGAATATCTTTCAAACGACAGGCTTTTTTATTTATGAAAAAATCACTTTCACCTGTTCGGCGATAACGTCTTGTCACACTAACTTCACTAAAGCCTAGCGGTAAATAATTATCGGTATTATCCAATACTACCGTTACTTCGGCAATATTCAACTGCTTTCGTGATTCTGAACCAGCGAAAATAATATCCGGCATCTTGCCGCCACGTAGACTTTTTGCCGATTGTTCTCCGAGTACCCAGCGAATTGCTTCAGTGATATTACTTTTTCCGCTGCCGTTTGGCCCAATGACCGCTGTCACGCCTTCTTCAAATTCGATCTTGGTACGATCAGCAAAAGACTTGAAGCCAGCGATCTCAATTCGTTTTAAATACAAAATGTTCCTCCTAAAATTTTCCCAGGAAATATAAACTAATTTGCAGCGATCTTAATCAATGCTTTTTCCGCTGCATCTTGCTCTGCTAGTTTTTTCGATTTACCTTGTCCTGAACCGATCAAACGATCATCCGCATATACATCAATTGTAAAAATCCGTTCGTGAGCCGGACCTTCTTCATTGACTAAACGATAATCAATCGTCACATCTCCGCTTTTTTGCAACACTTCCTGCAGGCGCGTCTTGTGATCCATTTCCCGCGTGAAAACACCTGCTTCGATTTTTGGAAAAACGACCGTTTGAATAAAACGTAGCGCCACATCGTAGCCTTGATCCAAATACAAGGCCCCTAAGAAAGCCTCGAATAGATCACACAATAACGCTGCACGATCACGCCCGCCAGAATTTTCTTCGCCCTTACCTAACATAATATAGTGATCAAAATGACATTCTTTTGCAAATTTTGATAAGCTTTCTTCTCGCACAATCGCCGAACGCAAACGCGTCAAACGTCCTTCCGGCAAGTTTGGATAATGGTGATACAAATAGTCCGATACTTGAATTTCTAAGACAGCGTCCCCTAAAAATTCTAACCGTTCATTATCTGAAATATTCATATTACGGTGTTCATTCACATATGATGAGTGGGTAAACGCCTGTTCCAATAAGTTCACATCGTGAAAGACGATGTCGTAGTTTTCTTTCAATTCATTGATCAACTGTGTATCCATGGGCTCATTCCTTTTTTTGAGATTTCCATCACGCTCTATTATACTGTTTTTTCTGTGAATTTTAAATCAGAAGTCGTTATAGTAAGAAATTTTCAAAGATTCAACGAACTTTTCTCTTCTTACATCTAAAAAATGCTAAAGTAAAGAAAACGACCGGAGGAATTTCGATGGAAAATCTTTCTGATGCATTATTGATTATTGATTTACAAAAGGGCGTTTGCTTTGCCGGAGAAACGATCAACCATTTTTCTGAGTTAATTACTACTGTCAATCTGCGTATCCAGCGCTACCGAGAACAAAATAAATTGATTCTCTTTGTTCAGCATTGTGACGAAATTTTGGTTCCACATTCAGAAACCTGGGAAATCGTAGAGGAACTTGATCGTAAACCGAACGATATTACTCTTCAGAAGTCTCACACAAATTCCTTTTATCATACTGATTTACAAAAAAATTTACAGCAGAAAAACATTACCAGCTTGGAAATCTGCGGCGCTCAAACCCAGTACTGCATTGACGCTACTGTAAAATTTGCCCATGGCTTAGGCTATCAATTAACCATGCTGAAAAATGGGTCAACCACCTATGACAATGATTTTCTCTCTGCTGAAGAGACCATCGCTTTTTACGAAAATATTTGGAATAAACGTTTTTTGCAGCTTATTCAATAAAAGGATTTTAATAGACGTTATCTACTTGTTAGGAGGGCTTTGAATGATAAAAAATATTGTGTTTGATTTAGGAAATGTTTTAGTTGATTTTGATCCACCACGTTTTGTCATGGAAAAAACTGCCAATAAGGATCAACAAAAGATGCTTATGTCCGAAATTTTTGGTTCCGTGGACTGGCTGCGTTTCGATAAGGGAACGATGAATCGGGAGGAGCTTTTAACCTCCGCAAAATCACGGCTTCCAAAAGAATTGCATGCTATCGCCGAAGACTTGCTGGACACTTGGTATATCGGGCTGAATGCTATACCACAAATGGAGGAACTTCCTAAACGGTTGAAAGAAAAAGGGTTGTCTCTCTATATCCTTTCAAATGCCCCGCAGGACTATTATCTTTATGAAGATAAAGTCCCTAGTCACAGTATTTTTGATGGTATCTTTATTTCCTCAGATTGGAAATTATCTAAGCCTGAGCATGAAATCTTCCGGACCTTTTACAGCCATTTCCGCTTAAATCCTGCCGAGTGCTATTTCATCGATGATTCAGCAGCGAATATCTTAGCCGCTGAAGAAACCGGGATGGACGGTTTTCACTTTAAAAGAAATTTTTCAGCACTAGAAAAAGCTTTGACTGCCCTTGGGGTTTTATAACTGTAAAAAAAGGTGCACCAGCAAATTGCTGGTGCACCTTTTTTTTGGGCTCTATAATATCTAGTGTTGGTGACGCCTTCTGTTGCCAATACTTTTTCTTTTTTCTAATAAACGCAAACAGACACCTTGAAATCCTTTAGAATAAAGTCGACGAAAACCATTCAAAGGAGTGTTTCAAGATGTCCTATTCAGAGTTTACCAAAGAGTTACTAGATATTCTAGACCTAAATCTTACCTTTCATGAAGATGCCTTTCGCAAAGAGCGCATTAATGACGAAACATGTTTTGTTTTTGATGGCACATTGACCTATCAACCAGAGGAATGCTTCCATTGCCACTATCAAAATAAGCAAACGATCATTAAATGGGGCTGGAAAAAAGTATCCATCTTATTGAATGATGTCAGTAACTACAAGACCATTGTGCGGATTAACAAACAGCGCTTCAAATGTAAACACTGTGGAAAGACTTTTTTAGCAGAAGATTCAGTTAGTGATCGTCGCTGCTCCATTGCCCGCAGAGTCAAACAAGCCATTCTTGAGCTATTAAGTGAGCCTATTTCTATGTCTTTGATTGCACGTATGAAGCACATTTCTCCGACCACTGTCATTCGAATACTTCGCAGCCTTCGGCCTAAAACCGTTTCTTTGAACCAGCCGTTACCAGAAGTGGTGTGTTTCGATGAATTCAAATCGGTGAAAAACGTCTCGGGAGCCATGAGCTTTGTCATGATGGACGGCAAAACCCATCAACTGATTGATATTGTGGAAAATCGGCAACTTGATCCTTTACGCGACTATTTCTTGCGCTACCCTATAAAAGTCCGTGAACAAGTGCGTCTAGTGGTTTCAGATTTCTATACACCCTATCGCACATTGGTGAAAGAGTGTTTTCCGAATGCCCGAATCGTCGCCGATCGCTTTCATATTAGCCAACACATTGGTCGGGCTTTTACCAACCACCGAATTCAAGTAATGAAGACCTTTAAAAAAGGGGATCGTCGGTCGAAGCACTTAAAGAAATACTGGAGACTACTTCAAAAGAATGCGTGGGAATTGAAAGGTCAGCATCGCTACTGGCGTCCGTCATTTCGAGATCATCTGACAGAAGCAGAGATAGTCGATCGGCTATTATCTTATGATGATTCCTTAAAGCGAGGCTATGAAGTCTACCAGGATTTTCTTTCCGTTATCAGAAGACAAGATGTTCCTGAATTCGTCGCGCTCCTAAAAGAAGACTACAAGGAGTTGCCAGAGCACTACCAACCAGTGTTCACGACCTTCAAGAAATACCAAACAGAAATCAAACGAGCGTTGCGCGTTCCCTATTCCAACGGCCCTATAGAATGTTTGAATAACCATATCAAAGTACTAAAACGAATTGCCTATGGCTTTAGAAACTTTCAAAACTACCGAGAACGAATCTTTTTATATCGAGGAAAATATTTTAAGAAAACTAAGAATACTACCCAACTGACTAAAGCCAGAACAACAACACGGCTAGACAAGATAGCTGTCTAGCCGTGTGAGTATCTCGATTATTCTATTGAATTTCTTCACCAACACTCATTGACGAAGAGCCTTTTTTTGTTAAGCTTGGTTGTTTTCCATAATGTAATCAACTGCAGCTCCAACTGTTTCAATTTTTTCAGCGTCTTCGTCAGAAATTTCTGTTCCGAATTCATCTTCTAATTCCAAAACAAATTCCATGATACTGATTGAGTCTGCATTTAAATCGTCTTTGATACTCAATTCAACCGTCACTTTATCTTTATCGATTTCAAAGTGATTTGAAATTATTTCAGCAACTTTGCTAAATACTTCTTCACGAGTCAACAACATTCACCTCCGCCTGATCAACTATTATTCGTCTATGTTTTACCAGAAGGTCACAGTTCATTTTACTGATGTTTGATTGCTTTGTCTACCTTTTTCACGAAATTGGCGTGGTTCTTATTCACCCTTAGGTGCTTCAAAAAACTGGACCAATTGCCCAACAACATTCGTGTCTAGCATCGTGTAAATTTGATCGATGGTATTTGCCACTGCTTCAGGTCCGGTAGATCCATGGGTTTTAATCACAGGAGCCTTCAGTCCAAATAAAACGGCACCTCCATGAGAGGAATAGTCCAATTTGTCTTTTAGACCGTATAATGTATCCTTCAGCATAAGAGCACCCATTTTCCCTTTAACCCCAGCATCACTGATACTGCCTTTAATCAAGCTCATCAAGCCCATAGCTGTTCCTTCAATCGTTTTTAAAACAGCATTTCCAGTAAATCCGTCTGTTACAACGACATCGGCAGCACCGTTTAACAGTTCACGTGCTTCTACATTTCCAATAAAGTTGATACTCTCTTCTGCTTGTAAAAGTTTGTAGGCTTCTTTCGTTAACTCGCTGCCCTTGGTTTCTTCTGTACCATTGTTCAATAAGCCCACACGAGGATTTTCAATTCCACGAACGTGCTTCGCATAAAATGATCCTAAAATTGCATATTGATGGATATGCTCTGCTTTATTTTCTGCGTTCGCGCCTAAATCAAGCATATCAAACCCGCTATCTCCATTTAAAACCGGCAATGTGGACATCAGGCCTGGACGCTCGATTCCTTTGATTCGTCCCACTACAAACAAACCAGCAGCTAATAGCGCCCCCGTATTTCCTGCTGAAAAGATCGCATCCGCTTTGCCCTCTTTGACTGCTTGAGCTGCTAAAACCATTGAGGCATTTTTCTTACGACGGATCGCCTTCACTGGTTCGTCATCGCTATTGATCTTTTCATCCGTATGAATGATCGTAATATTCTTTTCATTTGTTATATATTGACGAATCGCGTCTTCTTTTCCATATAATTGAAATTCAATTTCCGGATGATTCTTTTGCGCTAACATTACACCTTCCACGATCGCTTTTGGTGCGAAATCGCCACCCATTGCGTCTACAGCAATTTTCATGAGAAAAATCTCTCCTTTTTCGTTTTAATGTATTTATTTTTCTTTTTGAAAAATAAGTCTGATTCTCAAGCCGTATACTATTCCTCTATTGTGCTAAAGCACCAAGGGGAACTAGCATCCTTTTTTCGTTTTAATGTATTTATTTTTCTTTTTGAAAAATAAGTCTGATTCTCAAGCCGCATACTATTCCTCTAATATGCTACAGCATCAAGAGGAACTAGCATCCTTTTTTGTTTTAATGTATTTATTTACTTTCTAGAACATAAGTCTGAGTATTAAGTCGTATATCCGCCAGCATCTCTGATAGAAACAGGGCATAAGACTGACTGCTTTTTAATTTTTCTACAGTATAGCACACTCAATCGAAATATGTTTCTCCAGTTTCAGTAGGCTTCAACGCTCCTGCTAATGGTGCGAAAGCTGGCTGCTGACGCCAATTTTCTACCTGCCAAATTTGATTGGCTTCATCTCGTGCCACTTCTAAAACATTTGCATCATTTACCAGATCAGCGATCAAGAATTGCGGCAATCCAGATTGACGGAAGCCAAAGACTTCACCAGGTCCGCGTAATTCTAGATCTTTTTCACTCAATACAAACCCATTGTTAGTCTCAGTCATGATTTTCATGCGCTCTTTCCCCATGTCATTTTTGGGGCTTGCTACCAATATACAATAAGACGCATCCGAACCACGTCCGACCCGTCCCCGCAATTGATGCAGCTGGGCCAAGCCAAAACGATCCGCATCCATAATAAACATCACCGTTGCGTTTGGTACGTTGACTCCGACCTCAATAACAGTCGTTGAAACTAAAATCTGACTTTGATTCTCTTTGAATTCTTCCATGATTGTTTCTTTTTCTGCATTCTTCATTTTCCCATGTAGCAAACTGACCTGATAAGTAGGTGCATAGTATTCCTTTAAATGCTCATAAATCTCCGTCGCATTTTTCACATCCAACGCTTCTGATTCTTCAATCAAAGGACAGATTACATACAGCTGATGCCCCGCCTGTAACTCCTGCTTCGCCCAATCCAAGGTATGCTCCAGTTGTTTAGGTTTGATCCAGCTAGTTTTAACAGGGATTCGGCCTGCCGGCATTTGATCGATGATTGATACGTCCATTTCACCATAAGCAGTAATTGCCAAAGTTCGCGGAATCGGTGTTGCTGTCATGAATAGAACATCTGGATGCAGTCCTTTTTCTCGCAAAACTCTTCGTTGATTCACTCCAAATCGATGCTGTTCATCAGTAATGACCAATCCGAGACTAGCAAACTGTACATCATCTTGGATCAGCGCATGAGTCCCGATCACCACATCAATTTCCCCATTTTCTAAACCAGCTAAAATCGCGCGTCGTTCTTTGGTTTTGGTAGAACCAGTTAGTAATGCAGTTGTTAATTCGAATGGATCAAATAGTTGATTCAAACTTTCTAAATGCTGCTGAGCCAAAATTTCTGTTGGCACCATCAAGGCACCTTGAAAACCAGCCGTCATGGTAGCATATAAGGCGATTGCCGCCACAACTGTCTTCCCACTCCCCACATCTCCTTGCAATAAACGCTGCATGTGCTTCTTGCTGCGTAAGTCGTAGCAAATCTCATTGGTCACACGTTTTTGGGCGTCAGTCAATTCGAAAGGCAGCTTTTGCGTAAACTGCTTCAAGCGTTCGACATTATAACGGATCGCGATTCCATTCTTCTCGCTACGTTCACTTTTCTTCAACCCTTGCATCCGCATTTGAAAGAGGAAAAACTCTTCAAAAACCACTCGTCGTTTTGCTTGCTGATTTTCCTTTGGATCTTTAGGAAAATGCATTGCCCGCATCGCTTGCTTTCGTGGCATCAAGCGATACTTTTCCAATAAATAATCTGGCAAGTTTTCTGTTACCTGATCACCAAATTTTTCAAATCCTACTTTGATTAAATCAACTAAGGTACTTTGACGGATAGCCTTAGTCACGTGATAGATTGGCGCGTATTCTTCCGTCTGCTTACCACCTAAAATCTTCATTCCAGTCAGCGATTTTCGCTTAGCATCCCATTTTCCATAAACCGCCAGCTCTTCACCAACTTCGACTTTGTCTTTCAAATAGGGTTGATTGAAAAAGGAGACCATAAAGACCGCGTGATCTTGCATCATTCGAAACTGCAACCGGCTTTTTTTGTAGCCAAAACGACTAACCACTGGCGCCGAGACGATTACACCTTTTAATGTAACCTTTTCCTGGTCATTGATTTCTAATAAATTTTTTTCCTGAATATCTTCATAACGAAAAGGATAGTAACTCAATAAGTCCTCGATCGTTACGATTCCTAAATCAGCTAACGTTTGTGCACGCTTCGGCCCTACACCAGGCAGCACCGATACAGATTTTTGAATCGGCATAAACAGCCTCCTTTCAATTAAAATACGTTTTTCAAATGCTAAGTTCTATCTATCGGCAATTATTTCGGAGATAAGGGTGTCATTTTCCTAAAAAAACAGGAGCGAGCCAGATATTCTTGGCCCACTCCTTCCGACTTTTTTCATATTATTCTGCTGAAAGCAAGTATGGATAGACCGGTTGTTTTCCTTCGTGGATCTCAACTTCTAGGTCTGGGTAGCTTGCTTCGATCGCTTCGCTTAATTTTTCAGCCTCAGCCTGTGTTCCTTCTTCACCAACAATGATCGTAATGATTTCGATATCTTCACTAATCATTTTGTTTAAAGTATCTAACGTCGCTTGGTATTTATCCGCTTCAGAAAGAATGATTTTACCATCGACCATACCTAAATAGTCGCCTTCGTGGATTTCTACACCATCAATCGCTGTATCGCGAATCGCATTCGTGATTTGACCACTAACTACAGAGTCAAGCATTTCAGTCATTGCTGTTTTGTTTTCTTCTAGGCTTTGTTCTCCATTGAAGGCCAACATCGCAGTCATCCCTTGAGAGACTGTTTTACTTGGAACAACTGCCACAGGAACGTCAGCAACTTCTGCTGCTTGATCAGCTGCCATAAAGATATTTTTATTATTCGGCAAAATGATTACTTGATCAGCGTTAACCTCTTTGATCGCCTTTAAGATATCTTCGGTACTTGGGTTCATCGTTTGACCGCCGCTGATTACGTAGGCTGCTCCTAGGCTCTTGAATAACTCTTGAACACCTTCACCAGCAGCAATAGCGATCACTGCATAGGGTTTACGTTCTGTTGGAGCGGCTTCGAATTCAGCTACTTCTTCGTCATGTTCCAAAATTATTTCATGCTGTAAGCGCATATTATCGACTTTGACCTTAATCAAAGCGCCAAATTTTTGGCCATAATTCATGACTTCCCCTGGATGTTCTGTATGCACATGCACTTTGACAATCTCATCATCATTAACAACTAACAGCGAATCACCAATTCCATCCAAATAGTTGCGGAAAGTATCGTAATCAAAATTGCTATCAACAGTTGGACCTTCACCTAAACGCACCATAATTTCAGTACAATAACCAAACTTGATATCTTCTGTTGCTAATTGACCTTGCACACTGCGATGATGTTCGGCATTGACCATTTCGTCCATTTCAGCCGGACTTGGTTCATACGTATCATCTGCTTGGAACTCACCATTCAGGGCGTTCAAAAAGCCTTCATAAATAAACAATAAGCCTTGACCACCACTATCGACTACGCCAACTTCTTTCAAAACTGGCAACATGTCCGGTGTTTTATCTAATGCTTTCTTCCCATATTTGACAACAGCTGACATCACTTCGACCACGTCATCTGTTTGTCTAGCTTTGCGTTCCCCAGCCTTCGCTGATTCACGTGCGACAGTCAAAATTGTTCCCTCTACAGGTTTCATGACTGCTTTATAAGCTGTTTCTACCCCATGAACTAAGGCTTTCGCCAAATCCTCTGCATTTAATGTATCCACATCTAAAATTGCTTTAGAAAAACCGCGGAATAATTGTGACAAGATAACGCCTGAGTTCCCCCGGGCACCCATCAACAAACCTTTCGCCAAAACGTTGGCTAATTCACCAACTTTATCTGAAGCAGAGTTGACTACAGCAGTCGCACCGCTGGTCATCGATAGATTCATATTCGTCCCAGTATCGCCATCGGGAACGGGAAAAACGTTTAACGAATTGACATATTCTGCATTAACTTGCAGACGTTTAGCGCCAGCCTCAACCATTTCTTGGAATTGACTCGCGCTGATTTCTGTTACCTTCACTTACTTAGTCCTCCTTAAGAACGCTGCCTTTAGTCTGGCAGAACACGTACACCTTGAACATAGACATTCACTGAGTTAGCTGTTACCCCAAGCATCGTTTCCAAATTGTATTTCACTTTTTCTTGGACATTGCGCGATACTTCTGAGATCTTCGTGCCGTAGCTGACAATCGTGTAGACGTCGACTGCGATACCATTCTCTTCTTGACGTACAACGACGCCGCGTGAATAATTTTCTTTTCTTAAAATTTCTGTGATATTGTCTTTGATTTGATTTTTGCTAGCCATACCGACGATACCAAACACGTCAGTAACTGCACCGCCGACAACCGTCGCGATGACGTCGTTTGAAATTTCGATCATACCAGTCTGTGTATTAATTTTCACAGCCATAGTTGTTAGCCTCCTTAAATAGGCCTAATTGCCCATTTTTTCTACTATAATAGTTTATCATAGCCCTATGACAAATAAAAGAAAGTTCCATTGTGATTTGCTGATAGGGCGCTCCCTGCGTTGACGCAGATTTCTGCTAACTTTCTTGCATCAAAACTTTTGTTAAAAATTTTTACGCTAACAGAGTATAATTTACCTGCAAATCCTTAGAATGTCAATCTTTCTAAAAAAATTCACTTGCCAATCTTGTCAATTTGTGCTATTTTATTTTAGTATGAGCCAAAGAAGCGCTCCAATATCAAGGCTAAAGGAGGAAACTACACATGGCAAAAGTTTGCTATTTTACTGGTCGTAAAACAAGAAGTGCAAATAACCGTTCTCACGCTATGAACGCTACGAAACGTACTGTAAAACCTAATTTACAAAAAGTTCGCGTTTTAGTGGACGGAAAACCTAAAAAAGTTTGGGTCTCAACTCGTGCTTTGAAATCTGGAAAAGTTGAGCGCGTTTAATATTATCCAATCAAACAATATCAAACCGTTCAGTTACGAACGGTTTTTTTGTTTCTTCTATTTTTCACAGAAAGCAAAGTTCTGTCTTCGCTTACTTTATAGTTTCAGACTGTTTTTTAGATCATCAGAAAGATGTGAACTAGCTTTCAATTTCAGCATGGTTTTAAGTATTCGTAGAACCCTAAGTGTTTTAACATTACTATTTTGTAGATAATTTATTAATTCAAAGAGCCGATCGATTCGGCTCTTTTTTGCTTGCTTATTTATAATAGAGCAAGCTCATTTTTAAATTCTTAGCTTTGGCTTCACACCTCTTTCACATTATTTTCGGCACTTATATGGTAAAATTTGAATAGTCTGTTGAAAGAAGTTTGGTGATTTTTATATGAAGAACTACCTTAAAGAAAACCGTTGGTATTTACTGGCCAGTTTTTTCCTGCCATTTTTAATTATGGTGATTGTTTACTTGACGATCGGTATTTATCCCGGATCAAGTCGTAGTATTTTAGCCAGTGATGCCTTTTCACAGTTTTCGAATTTCCACGCAAGTTTTCGCAATATGCTTTTAGGTAAGCAAGGCTTTTTATATACCTGGAATGCTTCTATGGGGTTAAATTATTTATCACTGGTTTCCTATTATCTCGGTGGTTTTTTTACTCCGTTAGTAATTTTCTTTCCTAATCAGCTGATGCCCGATGCGTTGTATTTTCTTACGCTGTTAAAAATCGGGGCAGCAGGATTAGCTTTTTGGTTTTATGCGAAAGATAGCTTCAAGCTGCCTAATTGGTCACGCGTAGCTTTAAGCACTACTTATGCATTGATGTCTTTTACTATTGCCCATTCAGAAATTATTATGTGGCTGGATGCGTTTGTTTATCTGCCTCTGATCATCTTGGGTATCAATCGCGTGATGGATCAGAAAAAACCGATCGTTCTATTTGTTTCCTATTTAATGCTGTTTTTGACTAGTTTTTATATGGGCTTTATGATTGGGGTCTTCTCGGTCCTCTATTTCATCGCCCGTTTGATTACCAATTGGAAAAGCTACAAAAAAAGTATTATTCCCTACGGCTTCACTTCACTATTAGCCGGCTTTGCATCTATGATCATGATTTTACCGTCAATTCTAGACCTTCGTGCTAACGGTGAGGAATTGACACAAATCACGACTTTTAAAACAGAAGCGACAAGCTGGTGGGATTTTATCGCTAAGAACTTGGTTGGTTCGTATGATACGACTAAATATGGCTCGATTCCTTTTATCTATATAGGACTTTTGCCTTTAGCATTCTGTTTATTTTTCTTTATCTGCAAAAAAATACCGTGGAAAAATAAACTTGCTTATGGAGCAGTAGCCGCAATCTTGATCGCAAGCTTTTACATCCAGCCAATGAATTTATTTTGGCATGGGATGCATGCACCAAATATGTTCCTATTCCGTTACGCCTACCTGCTCTCATTTTTAGTGATTACATTAGCTGTATGGGGATGGGAGAAATTAGATCAAGAAAATATTTTGCAATTAGTCGCTGCCTGTCTGATGCTGATCGCTCTCTTTGCGATTTTCTGGGGTATGAAGGGAAAAGACTACGATTATCTCAAAAATAGTTCCTTATATATCACACTTGGTTTCTTGGCTGTCTATGCGCTGATTTTTACCGCACATCATTACAACAAAATTCCATTAAAAGCGCTAAGTATACTATTACTGCTGTTGATGTCTTCAGAGGCATTTATTAATAGTAGCTTTATGACACAAGGCATTTTAAAGGATTGGAATTATGCGTCACGCAGCCTTTATACGGAGCCATATCCATCCATCAAGGCTTTAGTCGACGAAACGAAAAATGACAATGACAGCTTTTATCGGATGGAAAATCTAGATCCTGTTTCTTCTAATGATGCATTTAATTACGGCTACAGCGGTATCAGCATGTTCTCTTCGATCCGTAACCGACATTCTTCTGGTTATATGGATCAGTTGGGCTTCCGCTCGCGAGGAACTAGTCTCAATATTCGTTATCAAAACAATACGTTATTAGCGGATGCCTTTACTGGAATTAAATACAATATTGCCAAAACGAAAAACTTGAATAAATATGGTTTTACTAAGAAAAATAGCGTCGGTGAGTATAATCTTTTCGAGAATAATTATGCCTTGCCATTAGCCTTCACTGCACCGCAGAGCATCGATAAACTACAGGCTTCACCAAATGATAATCTAGGTACGCAAACACAATTATTTAACGCTTTATCGCAAGAACAGTTCCAATACTTCCAGTTTTTACCGATTACGCAAATAGACACAAAAAATGCTAACGTCACTAACGCGGGGAATATTACAACAATTACCGAAAAACAAGGAAACGTGGCAAAAGACGTTACTTGGAAGGTTCAAGTTCCCGCAAATACACAAGCTTATCTGAGTCTCTATCCTTACGATTTCGCTGAATTAGAAAGCTCAACAGCGACCGTCACCGCTAACGGCCAAACGCGGCAAGCGCAAATTGGGATCAGCGGACAATATTATGATCTAGGCTATTACCAACAAGCAACGATGGTTACCTTTACCGCCAGCTTCTATGGAACAAAATCTATTAGCTTCCAGAATCCACAAGTTTTAGCTTTGGATACAGTCGCTTATCGACTAGCAGTAGATAAGATTAAAGATAACAGTGTAGACATGAAGGTTGGAAAACGCAGTGCTGAAGGAACTGTAAACAGCAATAAAGCCCAAACATTGATCACGACCATTCCATATGATGAAGGCTGGTCTGCCAAAATCGATGGTAAAAAAGTCGAGACAAAAGCCTTCCAAAACGCTTTTGTCAGTATCCATGTACCAAAGGGCAAACACAAAGTAACTTTCAGTTATATGCCAAAAGGCTTTATTGCCGGTGCTGTTTCCTTCATAGTAGCGATCGGGATGTTCGTTCTTTATCTGCGAATGTTGAAATCGAAAAAAGATCAACGTCAATAGCTCAAAAAGCATCCAGCAACAATCACTTGTGATTGTTATTGGATGCTTTTTTGCTATTCATATTTTACTTCGGCTAAATACAAGCCTTCTGGATGAGCAGTTGGTCCAGCAGCATTACGATCCTTTGCTTCAATGATCGCTGGAATACTCTCCGCCGGGATACGTCCATTCCCAATTTTTAATAGGGTTCCGACTAATATCCGAATCATCTTATACAGAAAACCATTCCCTCTAAAAATAAAGGTCAATTCCGTCTCATTCTCATTCACAACCAAATCCGCTTGATAAATCGTCCGGACCTTATCCTCGATCGAACCACCTGTCGCACAAAAAGAGGTGAAATCATGCGTACCTAATAAATCTGGCAACGCCCGACGAATCAAATCTAAGTCTAATGGATAAGGGTAATAGGCCGCATAATAACGGCGAAAGGGACTTCGCGGCTTAGCTATTTGAACTTTGAAATGATACGTCTTCTCGACGACATGATACCGCGCATGAAAATCGTCCGCTACAATTTCTACTGAAGAAACCGCGATATCTTCAGGCGTCTGGGTATCTAATGCGAACCGCATCCGCTCCAACGGTCGTTCCTGCGGATAATCAAAATGAATCACTTGTCCGATTGCATGGACTCCAGCATCTGTTCGTCCGGAACCAAAAATTGTCACCGGTTGTCCATTATTCATTTTTTGTAGCGTCTTTTCGACTTCCTCCTGTACCGTTCGCCCATTCGGCTGTCGCTGAAACCCATTAAATTTTGTACCATCATAAGCAATCACTGCTTTATATCTGACCATGCTATTCTCCTATTTCCTATTAATGAACCCGATTGTTAAGGTTAGAACTATGATCCATCTCCTCAACTAATTTCTGCCGAAGTCATTATAGCAGCTTTTTATTCGAAATCCAACGCACTTAAATCCTCTGATTGATAGTTGTTACTACCCGGGAGTGACTTTTTATACTTCCAACAAACAATCGCCTCTTGCAAAGAGCGACCTTGATTGTCAGCAAAAAAATCACGAATATAGGTATTGTATTCAAATTGTGCATCAATTTTTTGTGGTTTTTTCGCTACGATTTCAGGATAGATCGCAATCGCTTCGCGGTATGTTTTTCCAGTATTTGCCTTCAGCCATTTTTGAAAAGCAACTTTAAAAGTAAAAGAATTTCCAAGTTCTCTTTTAAAAAAAGCGCGATGAACTTCTGAAAAAATAATATTTTCTTCAATCAAACTTTCCAGCGTTAATTCCTCTGTACGAACCGACCGTTTTTCCTTCATTGGTCTTGCTAATTGTTCACCCGTTCGTAAAAAATATTCGATCCGTTCATTTAGTTCTGCTTTACTTCCTGATTTAGATAATCCATGTTCCTGACAGAAAGTTTGTAGTTCTGCTTTCAAATAATAATATTCTCGAAATATTTCTGGCTTCAATCCAATTCGCAGTTTTGGACGTTCCTCAGTCATTTTTTCTCCTCCAATTGCTTACTCCTTCATTCATCCTACCATAAAGAAACAACCATCGAACCAACAAGTTAAAATTACCAAAAGCTCAAAAAAAGCCTGGATCACTCCAAGCTTAACTGCGTAAAAAGATTAAAATGACTGTTGCAATAGCAAAAACAACGAGAACGATTGTATCTCGTGATGCCCACTTTAATTTACGATACTTGCTTCGACCTTCACCGCCGCGATATCCGCGAGCTTCCATCGCCGTCGCTAAATCCTCTGCACGATTAAAGCTGCTGACAAATAAAGGAATCAATAATGGCACTATCGCTTTGACTTTCTGAATCAAATTCCCATCACTGAAATCAACACCACGAGCACGCTGAGCATTCATGATCTTTTCCGTTTCATCCATTAATGTCGGTACAAACCGCAAAGCGATCGACAACATCAACGCGATCTCATGTACTGGCAAGTGAAATCTTTTTAAAGGATTCAACAATGATTCAATCGCATCAGACATTGATAAAGGCGGTGTTGTCAATGTTAGCAACGTCGACATAAAAATGATTAGAACAAATCGGCAAAAGATAAATAGCCCGTTTTGGATTCCATAAGAAGAAAGACTAAAGACGCCCCACGACCAATACAAGGTTCCGCCTCGCGTAAACAGCATCTGCAACGCGACTGTAAAAATAATTAACCAAATTAGTGGTCTAACACCCTTCAAAAAGAAGTTCAAATTAATTTTAGATAGGAATACTGCGAACATCGTAAAAGCTCCTAGAAATAGATAGCTTTGCCAATTATTCGCCAAAAAAATAATTCCGATAAAATAAAAACTTGCGATCAATTTTGCTCGTGGATCCAGACGGTGAATCAGAGAATCACCTGGAATATAACGACCAAAAATCAATTTATTCATCATGAGCAGGACCTCCTGCAAATTTTACGATCCAGTCTGCCAACTCATTTTCAGTTAAAGGTAACGCTTCAAAATTCACGCCGCGAGCCTGCATTTTTTCAGCAAAAGCAGTTGCTTGCGGTACACCTAATTGCTTTTCCTTTAACCAGGCAACATCTTCAAATACCGTTTGCGGATCACCATGTTTTGCCACATGTCCTTTTTCTAAAACATAAACATAATCAGCAAAATTCGCGACGTCATCCATTAAATGTGTAACTAGGACGATCGTTATGTTTTTTTCCTTATGAAGACGCCAAAACATTTCCATCATCTCTTTACGGCCTAGTGGATCTAAACCCGCTGTCGGCTCGTCTAAGACCAAAACCTCAGGCTCCATAGCCAGAACACCAGCAATCGCTACACGGCGCATTTGACCGCCAGAAAGCTCAAATGGTGAGCGTTCAAGATATTCTTCATCTAGTCCAACTAATTTTAAGTTTTCTTCTGCTAATGCTAATGCTTCTTCCTCACTAACACCGAAATTCTTCGGTCCAAAAGCAATGTCCTTTGCTACAGTTTCTTCAAAAAGTTGAGCTTCTGGAAACTGAAAAACAATTCCCACCTTTTTTCGTACAGGTTTTAAATTCTTATTATCTGTCGTTGGTGTAATCGTTCGTTCCCCAATCATAACTTGACCGTCAGTTGGCTTCAATAATGCATTCAAGTGTTGTAACAAGGTCGATTTCCCACTACCAGTATGCCCTACCAATGCTGTGTAAGAACCTTCTTTAATATTCAAATCAATATCATAAAGCGCCCGTTGTTCAAAGGGAGTATTCGGTTGATAAACGTAGCTTACTTTTTCAAAACGGATGTCCATAACCAGTCCATCATCCCTTCTTCATCCAAATAGTTCGCAGGTACATTTACACCGCGATCCTTTAATGCTGATTTTAACTTCTCAGGAAATGGTAAATCTAGGCCCAACGAAACTAATTCCGGTCCAGCAGAAAAAATTTCATCTGGGGTTCCTTCTTGATACAGTTCCCCGTCTCTCATCACTAGGATGCGATTGGCACTAGCTGCTTCATCAATATCATGTGTGATAGAGATAACAGTCAAATCACTTTCTTCTTTAATCTTACGAATTGTTGCAATAACATCATCTCGACCTTCAGGATCTAACATGCTTGTTGCTTCATCCAAAATAATGATGTCAGGGCGCAAAGCTACTACTCCTGCGATTGCCACGCGTTGCTTCTGACCACCAGAAAGGCGGGCAGGCTCACGCGTTGCAAACTCTTGCATTTTTACTTTTTCCAATGCATCTTGAACACGTCGCTGCATTTCACTTCGTTCGATTCCCTGATTTTCCAATCCGAATGCTACATCATCCTCGACCGTCGCTCCAACAAATTGATTGTCCGGATTTTGAAAAACCATCCCGACCATTCGACGAACATCCCAAACAGACTCCTCAGATAATGTCATTCCTCCGACAGTAACCGTTCCTTTTTGAGGCAAATGCAGACCGTTGATTGCTTTGGCTAATGTTGATTTCCCTGATCCGTTGTGTCCAACAATCGCGACCCACTCGCCTTTATTAATCGAAAAGCTAATATCCTTTAAAGCAGGAGTTGCTTCTTCTTGATAACTAAATTCAATTTGATTGATTTCAATAATTGGCTTCATGGTTACACCTTTCCGCTTCATTGCAAATATGTACTAAGACTAGCAAAAAAGCTTCACTTTATCAATCCTTGATACTCAATAAAATGCTTTTGTATACCGATCTGTCTTGACAGTGTTTTTGGGTATAAAAAAACACTTTATGATGAGTGCCAGCTTCCCAGACATTCTGGGAAGCGGCGCTGAGCTAGACTCGGAGAAAATCTCCAACATCATAACACTCTAAAAGAATCATCTATAAAGTGAAGAGTGATTATTATACAAGTTCTAAAACAACCATAGGGGCGTTGTCGCCGCGACGAGGTTCAGTTTTCAAGATACGAGTGTATCCACCTTGACGTTCAGCGTAACGAGGAGCAATATCGTTAAATAATTTTTGCAATGCAGTTTCAGTAACGATTTCTTCGTTTTCTTCGCGAACATCAGCGACTTCATTACGTACAAAGCTTGCAGCTTGGCGACGTGCATGAAGATCCCCGCGTTTTCCTAAAGTAATCATCTTTTCAGCAGTTGAACGAACTTCTTTCGCACGAGCTTCAGTCGTAACGATGCGTTCGTTGATAATTAAGTCAGTTGTTAAGTCACGCAACATTGCCTTACGTTGGCTAGATGTGCGTCCTAATTTACGATAACTCACGTAGGTTTCCCTCCTTTGTCAACAATATTAATCGTCTTTACGTAGTCCTAAACCAAGATCATGTAACTTAGCTTTCACTTCTTCAAGTGATTTACGTCCTAAATTACGTACTTTGATCATTTCAGGTTCAGATTTATTCGTTAATTCTTGAACCGTATTAATTCCGGCACGTTTCAAGCAATTGTACGAACGTACAGACAGGTCTAGTTCTTCGATGGTCATTTCCAACATTTTTTCTTTTTGTGTTTCTTCTTTTTCTACCATGATTTCAGCATTTTTCGCTTCATCTGTAAGATTTACAAAAATATCTAAATGTTCAGTTAAAATTTTCGCTGCAAGACTCAATGCTTCTTGAGCAATGATCGATCCGTCAGTCCAAATTTCCATCGTTAATTTATCGAAGTCATCACGACGACCAACACGTGTATTTTCAACTTGATAGTTGACTTTACGTACCGGTGTATAGATAGAATCGACTGGAAGGACACCAATTGGCATATCTTCCTTTTTATTTTCGTCTGCTTGAACATAGCCTCGACCAGGTTTTACTGTTAGGCGAGCATGGAATGTCGCACCTTCAGCAACAGTACAAATGTACATATCTTTATTCAAGATTTCAACGTCGCTGTCAACGATAATATCGCCGGCAGTTACCGTAGCTGGTCCAGTAATATCGATCTCAAGGGTTTTTTCTTCTTCCGCAAATAATTTCAACGCTAAACCTTTGATATTCAAGATGATTTGTACAACGTCTTCTCTTACACCTTTGATGGTTGAAAATTCGTGTAACACCCCATCGATTTGAATATTGGTAATGGCAGCGCCTGGTAAAGAAGAAAGTAGAATACGACGTAGAGAATTACCTAAAGTAGTTCCATAACCTCTTTCCAAAGGTTCAACAACGAACTTGCCATAATCTCTGTCTTCATCAATTTTTGTGATTCTTGGTTTTTCGAATTCAATCATTCTTGTCTTTTACCCCTTTCAAAACGAAAAGTGTCTTGTTCAATGACGTTCCTGTAAAACTCATAGAGTTGGGCACTCATTAAACACGACGGCGTTTTGGAGGGCGGCATCCATTATGAGGTACTGGAGTCACGTCACGAATTGCAGTTACTTCTAAACCAGTTGCTTGCAATGAACGAATCGCTGCTTCACGACCAGAACCAGGTCCTTTAACAGTGACTTCAACACTTTTCAATCCATGTTCCATTGCAGCTTTTGTTGCAGTTTCAGCAGCCATTTGAGCAGCGAAAGGAGTTGATTTCTTACTACCTTTGAAACCTAATGAACCTGCAGATGACCATGCTACAGCGTTACCGCTAGCATCAGTGATCATGACGATTGTATTATTGAAAGTCGAATGAATATGAGCAATACCTGTTTCGATATTCTTCTTCACACGACGTTTACGATTGACTTTCTTTGCTACCATGAAGATTTATACCTCCTTCACTAATTATTTTTTCTTGCCGGCAATAGCGCGAGCTGGGCCTTTACGAGTACGAGCGTTGTTCTTAGTGTTTTGTCCACGTGTAGGCAAGCCACGACGATGACGAATTCCACGGTATGAACCGATTTCCATCAAACGTTTGATGTTTAAGTTAGTTTCACGACGAAGATCGCCTTCAACTTTTAATTTATCAACTTCAGCACGGATAGCGTCTGTTTGTTCATTCGTTAAGTCACGTACACGAACATCTTCAGAAACGCCTGCGTTGGCTAAAATTTGTTTCGCTGTAGTATTTCCAATACCGTAAATATAAGTAAGTGAAATTACCACGCGTTTATCACGAGGAATATCTACTCCTGCAATACGAGCCATACTTAATTACACCTCCAATTATCCTTGACGTTGTTTATGTTTTGGGTTTGCTGGGCAAATCACCATAACGCGTCCATTACGACGAATTACTTTACAATGTTCACACATTGGTTTTACTGATGGTCTTACTTTCATGATTATACCTCCTGAAGTTTTACGGAGTACAACTTACTTAAAGCGATAGGTAATGCGACCACGGCTCAAATCATATGGAGAAAGTTCTACTGTAACCTTATCTCCAGGTAAGATTCGAATATAATACATCCGGATTTTACCAGATACGTGTGCAAGAACTTCGTGTCCGTTTTCCAATTCGACTTTAAACATTGCATTCGGCAAAGTTTCGACGACTGTTCCTTCGATTTCAATCATATCTTCTTTTGCCACGCAGAGTACCTCCTTGTAGTTGTTTCGCATTTTCACACGATAAAATGGCGGAAACTGCAGTTCCCACCGTAATTCTAAAGTTAAACTTCTAAAAAAAGCTAGAAGTCGGACTGACAAATTCTATCATAAAACATCGAACTTGGCAAGATAAACTGCATCTCAAGTCGGCAGGCAAAATTATTTTTCGATAATCTTTTCTACATCCGCAAATACGGCATCAATTTCACGATCTCCATCAACTGGATATAACAGACCTTCTTCATTATAGTAAGCTAAAATTGGTTCGCTGTTTTTAACATTTACAGACAAACGATTTTTAACTGTTTCTGGCTTATCATCTTCACGTTGATAAAATTCATGACCACCACAGCGATCACAAGTACCTTCTACTTTTGTAGGATTGAAGATTTTATGATAAGTCGCACCACAGTTGCGGCACATGAAGCGTCCTGCCAAACGTTCAACTAACACTTCTTCTGCTACTTGAATTTCAATCACAGCATCAATCTTTTTATTCAAGTCCGTTAACATTTCAGCTAATGCTTTGGCTTGATCTAAAGTACGAGGGAATCCGTCTAACAAGAACCCTTTATCAGTGTCCTTTTGCGCTAAACGCTCCTTCACGATACCGTTAGTAACTTCATCTGGGACCAAATCCCCTGCATCCATATATGATTTTGCTTTCAATCCGAGTGTTGTCTCGTTTTTGATTGCTTCTCGGAACATATCCCCCGTGCTGATATGCGGAATATTGTACGTCGCAACAATTCTTTCTGCTTGTGTTCCTTTTCCTGCGCCTGGCAGTCCCATTAAGATCAGGTTCATTGATTTCCCTCCTAAATATTTGAAGCGAGAACGGCGTTGAGGATGACCCTCAACACACGAATCTACTCTTCATCCATGAATCCGACATACCGTCGTTTCAACATGAGTCCTTCTAATTGTTTTGCAGTTTCTAACGCCACACCAACGACGATCAAAAGACTTGTTCCACCTAAACCAATTGATTGAGGTAAATTCCAAATCATTTGTGCGATAATTGGAATCAAGGCAATCAAACCTAAGAAAATAGCTCCGACTACGCTTAAACGCATTAAAATTGCAGAAACATATTCTTCTGTTCCTTTACCTGGTCTCACACGAGGAATGTAACTTCCTTGTTTTTGTAAGTTCTCTGCTAATTTTTCAGGATTAACCTGAACAAACGCATAGAAAAAGGTGAAGGCAACAATCAGAACAGTATAAATCGCAGCACCCGGAACGGTATCATAACTGAATAGCTTCGTTAACATATCGTACCAGCCTTCCGCACTATACTTGCTAGCTAATGCCTGCAACACCGCATTTGGAGTCGCAATAAATGAGCTGGCAAAGATAACCGGAATAACTCCGGCAGCATTTACTTTTAGCGGTAAATAACTGCTTGTTGGTGCACCAACGACTTGTTTTGTATATTGAATCGGAATTTTTCTTTCCGCTTGTTGAAAGTACGTTACAAAAACGACAATCAACACGATAGCGATAAGTAAAATCACAACAAAAATAACAGATTTCCAAAGATCACTAGAATCGATGTTCACGAAATAATCATCATAGATATCTTTGATGCTTTGTGGCAATCGCGAAATGATCCCCGCAAAGATAATCATTGATACACCGTTACCGATTCCCTTTTCAGTGATCTGTTCTCCCAACCACGTAACAAACATTGTACCAGCAGTAAGGATTACGCCGATTGTAACAAACGTCTGAACATTACGGTTTGGAACAAAACCAAATTGCGCAAAATAGTCAAATCCAGCTGTGATACTTACAGACTGGATGAAAGCCAAGACTAAAGTTAAATAGCGAGTTGCTTGATTTAGCTTTTTACGACCGACTTCCCCTTGTTTTGACCATTCAACAAATTTAGGAATGATATCCATCTGCAACAATTGAATAACGATTGAAGCAGTAATATATGGAGAAACCCCCATCGAGAAGATAGAGAAGTTTTGCATAGCTGAGCCACTAACCATATTCAACATTCTGAAAAATGGCATCTCACTCAGGCCTTGCAATCCATGCGCATCAACTCCCGGCACAGTGATTTGTGCACCAAGCCGGAATACTAACAGCATTGAGACAGTAAACAATATCCGTGATCGGATGTTCTGAACTTTGAATGAATCCTTTAAAAGTTTGAACATTAAATCACCTCGATTGAACCACCAGCAGCTTCAATTGTTTCTTGAGCATGTTTAGAGAATTTTGCTGCTTTAACGGTTAGTTTTTTATCTAATGATCCGTTTCCTAAAACTTTGATTCCAGCTTTTTCGTTTTTCACGATTCCAGCTTCAACTAGAGCAACAGGTGTTACTTCAGTTCCATCTTCAAAACGATTTAAGACATCTAGATTGATTACAGCGTATTCTTTACGATTCACGTTAGTAAATCCGCGTTTTGGTAAACGACGGAATAAAGGAGTTTGTCCACCTTCAAAACCTAAACGTACACCACCGCCTGAACGAGCCTTTTGACCTTTTTGACCACGTCCAGATGTTTTTCCGTTACCTGATGAAGTACCACGTCCAACGCGGTTGCGAACTTTACGTGAACCTTCGGCAGGTTGTAATTCATGAAGTTTCATTATATTGGCACCTCCTTAGATTTTAATCATCATTGTCTTATTAAACTTCTTCTACGTCCACTAAATGAGACACTGTATTAACCATACCTTTGATTGCATCATTGGCTGGTTTAACAACTGTGCTATTCATTTTTTTTAGACCCAACGCTTTAACAGTGTCACGTTGGTTTTGAGGACGTCCGATAATACTGCGTTTTAAAGTAATTTTTAATTCAGCCATTTCATTCGTCCTCCTTAATTAGCTAAGTTTTCAACAGAGATGCCGCGTAATTGCGCTACTTCTTCTGCTTTTTTCAATTGAGTCAAGCCTTCAACAGTTGCACGAACAACGTTGATCGGTGTATTTGAACCTAAAGATTTAGAAGTTACATCGGCAACCCCAGCTAATTCCAAGACGGCACGAACTGGTCCACCAGCGGCAACTCCAGAACCTTCAACGGCTGGTTTCATTAAGATACGTCCGCCGCCGAATACACCAATAACTTCGTGAGGAAGTGTAGTTCCTACCATTGGTACTTCGACTAGGTTTTTCTTAGCGTCTTCGATTGCTTTACGAATTGCTTCAGGTACTTCTTGAGCTTTACCAGTACCAAAGCCTACGTGACCGTTTTTGTCACCAACAACTACTAGTGCTGCGAAACGTAGACGACGTCCACCTTTAACAACTTTAGTAACACGGTTGATCGCTACAACGCGGTCTTCTAATTCCAAATGTTTTGGATCGATATAAACCATGAATGGTGTTCCTCCTTCTCCTAAAATTCTAGTCCATTTTCGCGTGCTGCTTCAGCTAAAGCTGCTACACGGCCATGGTAAAGGTATCCACCACGGTCAAAGACTACTTTCTTAATACCTTTTTCTGAAGCACGTTCTGCTACTAATTTCCCAACAGCTTGTGCTTGTTCAGTTTTTGTTCCACCTGAAATTTCTTTATCCAAGGCAGAGGCACTTGCTAGCGTCACACCCGCTACGTCATCAATGATTTGCGCGTAGATGTTCTTGTTAGAACGAAAAACGTTCAAGCGTGGGCACTCAGCAGTACCAGAGATTTTTCCGCGAACGCGCATGTGGCGTTTTTGGCGTGTTTTATTCTTATCTGGTTTTGTAATCACAATTGTCACCTCTTTAATTAAGCTGGCCTAAGCCGCGTGTAGGGTCAACCTACTATTTACCAGTTTTACCTTCTTTACGACGTACGTATTCGCCAACATAACGAACACCTTTGCCTTTATAAGGTTCTGGCGGACGAGTTCCGCGGATTTTCGCAGCTAATTCGCCTACTACTTCTTTGTTAGATCCTTTAACAACAATTTGAGTGTTTGAAGGAACTTCGATCGTAACACCTTCTGGAGCTACCATTTCAACTGGATGTGAGTAACCAACGTTCAATACAAGTTTTGATCCTTGTAATTGTGCACGGTACCCAACCCCGATTAATTCTAATGCTTTTTGGAACCCTTCTGAAACACCAACAACCATGTTATTGAAGTTTGCACGAGTTGTTCCGTGGATTGTTTTCATTTCTTTGCTGTCATCTGGACGCGTGAATGTTACTTCGTTTCCTTCGATGTTCATTTTGATATCAGAAGAAAAAGTACGAGTTAATTCACCTTTAGGTCCTTTAACAGTTACTTCGTTTCCTTTTTGAGTTACTTCAACTCCTGCAGGTAAAACGACAACTTTATTACCAATACGGCTCACTTAAAGACACCTCCTCATGGATTGTTTGATCTTACCAAACGTAAGCTAGCACTTCGCCGCCGACGTTTTTACCTCTAGCTTCTTTGTCAGTTACTAAACCTTCAGAAGTAGAGATGATTGCGATACCTAAACCGTTTAATACTTTTGGTACTTCGTCAGCTTTGACATAAGCACGCAAGCCTGGTTTAGAAATACGTTTTAAGTTCGTGATAACACGTTCGTCATTTTTACCGTATTTAAGGAAAACACGGATCATGCCTTGTTTGTCATCTTCGATATATTCAACATCACGTACGAAACCTTCACGTTTAAGGATTTCGGCGATGTCACGTTTGATTTTTGAAGCAGGTACTTCTACTGTGTCGTGTTTTACCATGTTGGCATTACGAATACGAGTTAGAAAATCTGCAATTGGATCTGTCATGACCATTGAACTGTTTACCTCCTTTATGCGAGTTTATTTTACCAGCTAGCTTTCTTCACGCCGGGAATTTGACCTTTGTAGGCAAGTTCGCGGAAGCAAATACGGCAAAGATGAAATTTACGATAAACTGAATGTGGACGTCCGCAACGTTCGCAGCGAGTATATTCTTGCGTTGAATGTTTAGCTGGGCGTTTATTTTTAGCAATCATTGATTTTTTAGCCAATTTTTTCGCCTCCTTGATTATTTTTGGAATGGCATTCCAAGTTGTGTTAATAATTCGCGAGATTCTTCGTCTGTTTTAGCAGTTGTTACTACAACGATATCCATACCACGGACTTTATCAACTAAATCATAATCTACTTCAGGGAAGATCAATTGTTCTTTGACACCTAAAGTAAAGTTACCACGGCCATCAAAGGATTTTTTGCTTACTCCGTGGAAGTCACGTACACGTGGAAGTGATACAGACACTAATTTATCTAAGAATTCATACATTCTTTCTCCACGTAGTGTTACTTTCGCACCGATAGGCATTCCTTCACGTAAACGGAAACCAGCGATTGATTTTTTAGCTTTAGTGATGATTGGTTTTTGACCAGAAATCAATGCTAATTCTTCAACAGCTTTGTCTAAGTTTTTTGCGTTTGATACCGCATCACCAACACCCATGTTGATGACAATTTTCTCAACTTTAGGAACTTCCATAACTGAATCATAGTTAAATTTTTCCATCAAAGATGGTGTAATTTCACTTACAAATTTTTCTTTTAGGCGGTTCATCTATAAGATCCTCCTTCCTTGTTTAATTATTTATCTAGAGCTTCGCCGGTTTTCTTAGAAACGCGGACTTTCTTTCCGTCAACCACTTTGTAGCCAACGCGTGTCGCTTCTCCATTTGAAGGGTCGATCACCATTACATTAGAAGCATGAATTGGTGCTTCTACCTCAACGATTCCGCCTTGAGGGGCTTCTTGAGAGGCTTTCTTATGTTTCTTTACGATATTGACGCCTTCAACAACGACTTTGTCTTTTTTAGGAAGGGCTTCTAATACTACGCCTTCTTTATTTCTGTCTTTACCAGAGATAACTTTTACTTTATCGCCTTTTTTAACGAACATTACTGTTGCGCACCTCCTTTGGTTGAATCTTTCGATTATAATACTTCCGGTGCCAATGAAACGATCTTCATGAAGTTGCCTTCGCGTAGTTCACGAGCGACAGGTCCGAAGATACGTGTTCCTCTTGGGCTCTTGTCATCACGAATGATAACAGCTGCATTTTCATCAAATTTGATATAAGAACCGTCAGTACGACGAGCGCCTGATTTAGTCCGAACGATAACGGCTTTAACAACGTCACCTTTTTTGACAACACCACCTGGCGTTGCTTGTTTAACCGTAGCAACAATCACATCACCGATATTTGCAGTTTTGCGACCAGATCCGCCAAGAACTTTAATAGTTAAAATTTCACGAGCGCCTGAGTTGTCCGCGATTTTTAAACGGCTTTCTGCTTGGATCACTTGTGTATCCTCCTTTCAGATTTAAGAAACATCTATATAGGAAAATCTCGTGTGATTAGATAATCACTGCTTTTTCAACGATTTCAACCAGACGGAAACGTTTGGTAGCTGATAATGGACGAGTTTCCATAATTTTCACGATATCGCCAATTTTTGCTTCATTGTTTTCATCGTGAGCTTTGTATTTTTTAGAATATTTCATACGTTTACCGTAGATTGGATGGTTCTTTTTGGTTTCAACGACAACAGTGATCGTTTTGTCCATTTTGTCTGATACCACACGTCCTTGATAAACCTTACGTTGATTTCTTTCTTCAGTCATACTGGAAATGGCCTCCTTCCACTATTTGTCAGCTTGTTCACGCAACACAGTTTTGATGCGTGCAATCGATTTACGTACTTCTTTAATACGTGCAGTGTTTTCTAATTGACCTGTTGCTAATTGGAATCTAAGATTGAACAATTCTTCTTTTAATTGTTTTTCTTGATCTAGCATTTCGGCAGTGGTTAATTCTCTGATTTCTTTAACCTTCATTCGATTCACCACCCATTTCCTCACGTTTTACGATCTTAGTCTTCATTGGTAATTTGTGAGAAGCAAGACGTAATGCTTCACGAGCAACTTCTTCAGGAACGCCGGCGATTTCAAACATGATCTTACCGCGTTTAACTGGTGAAACCCAGCCTTCAGGAGCACCTTTACCAGATCCCATACGTACACCAATTGCTTTGGCAGTATAAGATTTGTGAGGGAAAATTTTAATCCATACTTTCCCACCACGTTTCATGTAACGAGTCATTGCAATACGGGCAGCTTCGATTTGGCGGTTAGTGATCCAATGTGAATCAACAGCTTGTAAGCCGTATTCTCCAAATGCGATTTCTTTACCACCTTTAGCTTCCCCACGCATTTTTCCGCGGAATTCACGACGGTGTTTTACACGTTTAGGTACTAACATGATTATTTCCCTCCTTTCTCAGTGTTTTTCTTTGTAGGAAGAATTTCTCCACGATAAATCCACACTTTAACTCCTAGTTTTCCGTATGTTGTATCTGCTTCTTCCCATGCGTAGTCGATATCGGCACGCAATGTATGAAGAGGAACTGTTCCTTCAGAGTATCCTTCTGAACGAGCGATATCCGCACCATTCAAACGACCAGATACTTGAGTTTTAATTCCTTTAGCGCCTGAACGCATAGTGCGTTGGATCGCTTGTTTTTGTGCGCGACGGAAAGCAACACGGTTTTCTAATTGACGTGCGATTCCTTCTCCGACTAATTTTGCATCTAAATCTGGTTTTTTGATTTCAACGATGTTGATGTGAACTCGTTTACCAGTTAATTTATTTAATTCTTTTCTTAGGCTCTCAACTTCAGATCCGCCTTTACCGATAACCATACCAGGTTTAGCTGTGTGTATTGAAATGTTTACGCGGTTTGCAGCGCGTTCGATTTCAACAGTTGACACAGCGGCATCAGCAAGTTTCGTTGCGATGAACTTACGGATTCTCAAATCTTCGTGTAAAAATTCAGCATACTCTTTTTCAGCATACCATTTAGCATCCCACTCACGGATGATGCCTACACGCATTCCAATAGGATTTACTTTTTGACCCACTGATTATCCCTCCTTATTTTTCTGATACCACAACGGTAATATGACTTGTACGTTTATTGATTGGTGAAGCTGAACCTTTTGCACGTGGACGGAAACGTTTCATTGTTGGTCCCTCGTTAACAAATGCTTCAGAAACTACCAAATTTTCAACATCTAAGTCAAAGTTGTTTTCTGCGTTAGCAACTGCTGACATCATTACTTTTTCAATGATTCCTGCAGATTTGTTTGGTGTGAATTTCAAGATTGAAATTGCTTCTGCTACGCTTTTTCCTCTAATAAGATCGATTACTAAACGTGCTTTACGAGGAGAAGTGCGAACTGTTTTCGCAGTTGCCTTAGCTGATGTAATTTGTTCTGCCATGTTAATATCCTCCCCTCAAAATTAACGTCTTGTTTTCTTATCGTCGGCGGCATGTCCACGATAAGTTCTTGATGGTGCAAATTCACCTAATTTATGTCCTACCATGTCTTCTTGGATGTAAACTGGCACATGTTTGCGTCCGTCATAAACAGCAATAGTAAATCCTACAAAATCAGGAAAAATTGTTGAGCGACGAGACCAAGTTTTAATAACTTTTTTCTTTTCAACACCTTGTTGTGCTTCGATCTTCTTCATCAAATGATCATCAGCGAAAGGTCCTTTTTTCAAACTACGACCCATGGTGTACCTCCTCTCAAAATATGCGACACATAGTCAATGATTTTATTTAGTCTTACGACGACGTACAATAAGCTTGTCTGAAGCAGCTTTCTTGTTACGAGTTTTGTAACCCAATGCAGGTTGTCCCCATGGAGATACTGGAGCCTTACGTCCGACTGGAGCTTTACCTTCACCACCACCGTGTGGGTGATCGTTAGGGTTCATTACGCTACCACGTACAGTTGGGCGTTTACGCATCCAACGAGAACGTCCAGCTTTACCGATGTTAATCAATTCATGTTGTTCGTTACCAACAGAACCGATAGTAGCACGGCAAGTAGCTAAGATCATACGAACTTCGCCAGAGTTTAAACGTACTAATACGTATTTTCCTTCTTTACCAAGTACTTGAGCACTTGTACCAGCTGAACGGATCAATTGTCCGCCTTTACCAGGTTTCATTTCAATATTGTGGATTACAGTACCGACTGGAATATTTTCTAGTGGTAATGCATTCCCGATTTTAATATCTGCATCTGCTCCAGATACGATTGTCATGCCAACTTCTAAGCCTTTAGGGGCTAAGATGTATGCTTTCACTCCGTCTGAATAATGAACTAATGCAATGTTTGCTGAGCGGTTTGGATCGTATTCGATCGTTTGAACTGTAGCAACCACGTTATCTTTATTACGTTTAAAGTCGATAACACGATATTGACGTTTATGTCCGCCACCTTGATGACGTACAGTGATGCGACCGTTGTTGTTACGACCGGCGTTGTTTTTCAATGGTTGTAATAACGTCTTTTCAGGCGTTGAAGTAGTGATTTCAGCGAAATCAGAACTTGTCATATTACGACGGCCATTTGAGGTAGGTTTGTACTTTTTAATCGCCACGTCTAGTTTCCCTCCTATTTACTAGTGATTTTTTAACGCTTATTCAGCGTCAAAAATTTGGATTTCTTTTGAATCTTCAGTTAAAGTCACAACAGCTTTGCGACGTTTTTTAGTGAAGCCTTGGTATTTACCCATACGTTTTGCTTTTGGTTTAGCATTCATAATGTTTACATTCTTAACTTTAACGTCGAAAGCAGCTTCAACCGCTTGTTTGACTAAAGTTTTGTTTGCGCGAGTGTCCACTTCGAAAGTGTATTTCTTTTCATCCATGTCTAACATAGATTTTTCAGTGATCACTGGGCGTTTAATTACGTCTAGTAAGTTCATTATGCAAGCACCTCCTCAATTTGAGTAAGAGCAGTTTGCGTTGCTAAGATTTTGTCATTAGCGACTACATCTAATACAGTAACGTTGTCTGAAGTAGTAACAGTTACGTTTGCTAAGTTACGAGCAGCTAAGCCTGCAACTTCGTTTCCTGTTTCCAATACAACCAATACTTTAGAATCAATAGACAAGCTAGTTAAAACTTGTTTGAATTCTTTTGTTTTAGGTGCGTCAAAGCTTAAAGCATCAACAGCAACCAAGTTATTTTCAGCAACTTTTTCTGATAAAACAGATTTAATTGCTAAGCGACGAACTTTTTTAGGAAGTTTGTAGCTGTATGAACGTGGTGTAGGTCCGAAAACAACGCCACCCCCACGCCATTGTGGTGAACGGATAGAACCTTGACGAGCACGTCCAGTTCCTTTTTGACGCCATGGCTTGCGACCACCGCCACGAACTGCGCTACGATTTTTCACAGCGTGTGTTCCTTGTCTCAATGAAGCGCGTTGCATAACGATTGCATCGTAAACAACACTTTCATTTGGTTCAATTCCGAAGATTTCTTCATTTAAAGTGATGTCACCATTTTGTGTTCCATCTTGTTTGAATAATGCTACAGTTGGCATTCCTTAGTTCCTCCTTTCCTCTAACTAATTATTTAGCTTTCACAGCTGATTTGATAGTAATTAAAGATTTTTTAGCTCCAGGAACATTTCCTTTTACTAAGATAACATTGCGGTCAGCGTCAACACGTACAATTTCAAGATTTTGAATCGTTACGCGATTGCCACCCATACGACCAGCAAGTTTTTTATTTTTAAATACGCGGTTTGGTGCAACAGGACCCATAGATCCAGGACGACGATGGTAACGAGATCCGTGTGCCATTGGGCCGCGGCTTTGTCCGTGACGTTTGATAACGCCTTGGAATCCTTTACCCTTAGTCGTTCCGGTAACATCAATGATGTCTCCAGCTTGGAAAGTATCAACTTTCACTTCTTTACCTACTTCATAGTCTCCTAGCTCAACATCTTTGAATTCTCGAATGAAGCGCTTAGGAGCCGTGTTTGCTTTTGCAACATGACCTTTCGCAGGTTTGTTAGACAAAACTTCACGCATATCTTGGTAACCTAATTGAACAGCTTCGTAGCCATCGTTTTCCATTGTTTTTACTTGTAAAACAATGTTTGGAGTAGCTTCGATAACAGTAACTGGAATAAGTTCGCCAGATTCAGTGAAGATTTGAGTCATTCCCACTTTTTTCCCTAAGATTCCTTTGGTCATGATTACACCTCCATCTTCTTAATTATAGTTTGATTTCAATATTCACACCTGATGGTAAGTCAAGCTTCATTAAAGCATCAACTGTCTTCGGTGTTGGGTTCACAATGTCAATTAGACGTTTGTGAGTACGCATTTCGAATTGTTCGCGTGAATCTTTGTATTTGTGAGTCGCACGGATTACAGTGTAAAGACTGCGTTCAGTTGGTAATGGAATTGGACCAGATACGCTAGCTCCAGTTCTCTTTGCAGTTTCCACGATTTTATCCGCTGATTGATCTAAAATACCATGTTCATACGCTTTTAAACGGATACGAATTTTTTGTTTTGCCATCTTGTTCCCTCCTTCGCCTATTTTAAAAGTAGACATAGCTCCACGAAAATCTCCGTCACGCTCGTTCGTGGCAAAGCGTCCGGGCGTGTCGCAACCTCTCGTTTCAAAGCCGACGGATTCTTTTCAGAACCCCCCAGTGATATTTACACTCCTGCAAACAGCACCTTTATGATTATATTACATGGGACCTATGATTGCAAGGATTTTCTAAAGTTTTTAGGATTTTCTGTTTTGTTTTCAGAAAGTTTAATCTTTTAAACAGAATAAAAGTTTTCTTCTATATAAAAACAGCAATGTATCCCTCTCGCGACCAATGAATAATCCTAAAAAAGAGTCACCGATAATCGGTGACTCTTTTACGTCCGAGCATAATAAATTTGAATTGTAAGGTTGATTAAGCTTTGATTGAAGTTACAACGCCTGAACCAACTGTACGTCCGCCTTCACGAATAGAGAAACGAGTTCCGTCTTCGATCGCGATTGGGTGGATTAATTCAACTTCCATAGTTACGTTATCACCAGGCATTACCATTTCAGTACCTTCTGGTAGATCAACTACACCAGTTACGTCAGTTGTACGGAAGTAGAACTGAGGACGGTAGTTAGTGAAGAATGGAGTATGACGTCCACCTTCTTCTTTAGTTAGAACGTAAACTTCTGCAGAGAATTTTGTATGTGGAGTGATTGAAGCTGGTTTAGCCAATACTTGTCCACGTTGGATATCTTCACGTGCAACACCACGTAACAAAGCACCGATGTTATCGCCTGCTTCAGCGTAGTCTAACAATTTACGGAACATTTCAACACCTGTAACAGTTGTTTTAGCAGTTTCGTCAGCGATACCTACGATTTCAACTTCGTCACCAACGCGAACTTGTCCACGTTCAACACGACCAGTTGCAACAGTACCACGACCAGTGATTGAGAATACGTCTTCGACTGGCATCATGAATGGTTTGTCAGTATCACGAACTGGTGTTGGGATATATTCGTCAACAGCAGCCATTAATTCTAAGATTTTTTCTTCGTATGAAGCGTCGCCTTCTAAAGCTTTCAAAGCTGAACCTGCGATAACTGGAGTGTCGTCGCCTGGGAAGTCGTATTCAGTTAATAAGTCACGAACTTCCATTTCAACTAATTCAAGTAATTCTTCATCGTCAACCATATCCATTTTGTTTAAGAATACAACGATGTAAGGAACACCAACGTTACGAGATAACAAGATGTGTTCACGAGTTTGAGGCATAGGGCCATCAGCAGCAGATACTACTAAGATAGCTCCGTCCATTTGAGCAGCACCAGTGATCATGTTTTTAACGTAGTCCGCGTGTCCTGGGCAGTCAACGTGAGCATAGTGACGGTTGTCAGTTTCATACTCAACGTGAGCAGTGTTGATAGTGATTCCGCGTTCGCGTTCTTCAGGAGCTCCGTCGATTTGAGCGTAATCCATAGCTTGCGCTCCGCCTTGTTTAGCAAGTACAGTTGTAATTGCAGCTGTTAAAGTAGTTTTACCATGGTCAACGTGTCCGATAGTACCAATGTTAACATGGGGTTTTGAACGGTCAAATTTTTCTTTAGCCATTTAAAATGTTCCTCCTAAGTAAATGAGTTTAGTTTTTTATCTGATAGGTCCGCATCACAAAAGCGATGCGAGCCCATATCATCAGTTAATTATTTTACATGAAACGTTGTTAAAAATACAGTTCTTTTGGAAAAAGCCGTCAAAAATCAATTGACTTTTAAGAATTATTCAGCTTTACCGCCATTTTTCTTAATGATTTCTTCTTGAACTGATTTCGGTACATCTTCATAGTGGTCAAAGACCATCATAAATGTCCCGCGTCCTTGTGTAGAAGAACGAAGTGTTGTAGCGTAACCAAACATTTCAGCTAACGGCACAATAGCGTTAACGATTTGTGAGTTACCATGTGCTTCCATACCTTCAACACGTCCACGACGAGCAGTTACATGACCCATCACATCACCTAAGTAATCTTCTGGAACAGTAATCGTAACTTTCATCATCGGTTCAAGGATTGATGGATTAGCTTTCTTCGCAGCAGCACGTAGCGCCATAGACGCAGCTACACGGAAGGCCGTTTCATTCGAATCGACATCATGGTAAGAACCATCATAAAGTTTAGCTTTAATATCAACTAACGGGTAGCCAGCTAATACACCATTAGCCATCGCATCTTCTAATCCTTTTTCAACAGCTGGGATGTATTCACGAGGAACCACACCACCGACAATTGCGTTCTCGAATTCGAAGCCGGCACCTTCTTCGTTTGGTGTAAATTCGATCCATACGTGACCGTATTGACCTTTACCACCAGACTGACGTACAAACTTACCTTCCGCATTTGTAGCAGAACGGAATGTTTCACGGTAAGATACTTGAGGCGCACCTACGTTAGCATCTACTTTAAATTCACGACGCATGCGGTCAACCAATACGTCTAAGTGAAGTTCACCCATACCAGCGATTACAGTTTCGCCAGTTTCAACATTTGTTTCAACGCGGAATGAAGGATCTTCTTCAGCAAGTTTTTGTAAAGCAACACCCATTTTATCTTGGTCAGCTTTTGATTTAGGTTCAACAGCAACTTCGATAACTGGATCAGGGAATTCGATTGATTCAAGGATAACTGGCGCTTTTTCGTCACACAATGTATCCCCAGTTGTTGTGTCTTTCAACCCAACAGCTGCAGCGATATCGCCTGAGTAAACCGTTTCGATTTCTTTACGCGTATTCGCATGCATTTGTAGAATACGTCCGATACGTTCACGTTTACCTTTAGAAGCATTCAATACGTATGAACCAGAATTTAGAACACCTGAGTAAACACGGAAGAATGTTAAACGACCTACGAATGGGTCAGTCATAACTTTAAACGCAAGTGATGAGAATGGAGCAGAATCATCAGCTGGACGTTCCGTTTCTTCGTCTGTTTTAGGATCGAAACCTTTGATCGCAGGTACATCAGTTGGCGCTGGAAGATAGTCAATGACTGCATCCAACATCAATTGAACACCTTTGTTCTTGAAGGCTGAACCACATAGTACTGGGTAGAAATCTACTGCTAGAGTTGCGTTACGAATTCCTGCTTTCAATTCTTCTTCAGTGATTTCTTCACCTTCCAAGAATTTCATCATTAGGTCTTCATCAGTATCAGCGACTGCTTCAACTAATTTTTCACGCCATTCTTCAGCTTGTTCTTGATATTCAGCAGGAATTTCAGTTTCTTGAATTTCCGTACCTAAATCGTTTGTATAGATTTCAGCTTTCATTTTGACTAAGTCAATAATTCCAGTGAAATCATCTTCCGCACCAATTGGTAATTGGATTGGATGAGCATTTGCTTGCAAACGATCATGTAAAGTGCTTACTGAGTAAAGGAAGTCCGCACCAATTTTGTCCATTTTGTTACAGAATACGATACGTGGAACGCGGTATTCTGTTGCTTGACGCCAAACCGTCTCTGTTTGTGGTTCTACACCTGATTGTGAGTCCAAAACAGTTACTGCACCGTCAAGTACACGTAATGAACGTTGAACTTCGATTGTGAAGTCCACGTGTCCTGGGGTATCAATGATGTTTACGCGGTGACCCTTCCATTGCGCTGTAGTAGCGGCAGATGTGATTGTGATACCACGTTCTTGTTCTTGTTCCATCCAGTCCATTTGAGAAGCGCCTTCGTGGGTTTCTCCAATTTTATGAATTTTACCAGTGTAGTATAAAACACGCTCTGTTGTTGTTGTTTTACCAGCGTCAACGTGAGCCATGATACCGATATTACGAGTGTTTTCTAGAGAAAATTCTCTTGCCATTTCTTAGTTTGCTCCTCTCTTAAATTAAATTTAGCGTTGTTTGGTCAGAAATCTGTTGACCTTTGTCAGCAGAAAAAATCTTACCAACGATAATGAGCAAATGCACGGTTGGCTTCCGCCATTTTGTGTGTATCTTCGCGTTTTTTCACAGAAGCACCAGTATTATTAGCAGCATCCATGATTTCTTTTGCTAAGCGTTCTTCCATTGTGTGTTCGCCGCGTAAACGTGCGAAATTCACAACCCAACGCAAGCCTAAAGTAGTACGACGCTCTGGACGCACTTCAACGGGAACTTGATAGTTAGAACCCCCAACACGGCGAGCTTTAACTTCTAATACAGGCATAATGTTTTCCATTGCTTGTTCAAAAACTTCCAATGGATCATTTCCTGTTGATTCTTTAATAGTACTAAAAGCGTTGTATACGATATTTGAAGCAGTACCACGTTTGCCGTCAACCATTACACGGTTGATTAAACGAGTTACTAGCTTAGAGTTATACATAGGATCTGGCAAAACATCACGTTTTGCAATCGTTCCTTTACGAGTCATACGTAACTCCTCCTTCCGAAAATATGTCTTATCTATTCGTTTGATTAAGCTTTAGGTTTCTTAGTACCGTATTTAGAACGGCTTTGTTTACGATCGTTAACACCGGCAGTATCTAGTGCGCCACGAACGATATGGTAACGTACCCCTGGCAAGTCTTTTACACGACCACCACGTAATAGAACAACACTATGTTCTTGTAGGTTATGGCCGATACCTGGAATATAAGCTGTTACTTCGATCAAGTTTGACAAACGAACACGAGCATATTTACGCAATGCTGAGTTGGGTTTCTTAGGTGTCATAGTCCCCACACGTGTACAAACTCCACGTTTTTGTGGTGAGTTCACGTTTGTTTGAGCTTTTTTAAAGCTGTTATATCCTTTGTTCAATGCTGGTGAATTTGATTTTTCCACCTTTGATTTACGAGGTTTACGTACTAATTGATTAATTGTAGGCATTCCTTGTTTCCTCCTTCCTCGATCCGCTTTCTAGTACCACACATCCTGGTGGTTCTTTTTCAGCGATAAAAAATAATGCATCCCTGCATTCTCTATCAAGCGTACTTCGACACAGTCAGCACGTCTCTATCGAGAGACCTGTTCACAAAGCACCTTTGATAGCATACCATGATTGATTTTCACTGTCAACAAACTACTTAAAGTTTTTTTCTTCTTTTTAATATCGTATTTTTTTGTTTTCGAGATGGCTCAAAATAAGAAAAAATTTATTCTTTAAACTATACTCCCTATCACCTGAAGGAAAGCTGTATAAAGCGCATCCACTTTTTTGGTCTTTTTTACTGAAAAGGCTATCTTTTTTCTTTTTTTGCGATTACAATGGACATAACTTAGCAGAAGGTGGGATTTTCAATGAATTTGAAAGAGTTAGTTGGGATCGAGGCAGCAAAGTTTGTCAAAGATGGAATGACCGTTGGATTAGGAACTGGGTCAACAGCTTACTATTTAGTGAAGGAACTTGGGCGTCGAGTAAATGAAGAAGGTTTAAAAATCACTGGTGTCGTGACTTCTTCTAAAACAGAACAACAAGCTAAAGAATTAGGAATTCCGTTAAAAGCAATCGATGATGTAGAATCAGTCGATCTTACTATTGATGGCACGGATGAAATCAGTGATGATTTCCAAGGAATCAAGGGCGGAGGTGCTGCACTGCTTTTCGAAAAAGTAGTAGCAACTTATTCCAAAGACTGCATCTGGATCGTAGACGAAAGTAAAATGGTCAATAAATTGGGAAACTTTCCCTTACCAGTCGAAGTAGTGCCCTTTGGTAGTCACAATGTCTTCCGTTTATTTGAATCAAAGGGGTACAGCCCGACATGGCGGATGACTGACTCCAACGAACTTTTAACAACAGATGGCGGACATTATATCATTGATCTACATCTAGAGGTTATCGAAGATCCTCACGCCTTAGCAGCAGAACTGGATAAGTGCGTCGGGGTAGTTGAGCATGGATTGTTTATTGATATGATCTCACGCGTAATCGTCGGGACACCAGAAGGTCCAAAAACTTTGGAAGTTCCAAAGAAATAATAAAAAATCCTTGTAAAGCTTGTGTTTTGATAAAAAACACACTCAATTTAATGGAAATCACGGCAGAAACATTGTACAATGAATCAGGAATTGAAAATTTCAGAAATTTCAAAAGGAGAGAATGTTATGCCAAAATTAGTTTTTTCTCGTCACGGCTTAAGTGAATGGAACAAGTTGAACCAATTTACAGGCTGGGCAGATGTTGATTTGGCTCCAGAAGGTGTCGAAGAAGCAAAAGAAGGCGGACGTAAAATCAAAGAAGCAGGAATTGAATTTGATGTAGCTTATACATCTGTTTTAACTCGTGCAATTAAAACTTGTAACTATATTCTTGAAGAATCTGATCAACTTTGGGTACCAACTGTAAAATCTTGGCGCTTAAATGAACGTCATTATGGTAAATTACAAGGATTGAACAAAAAAGAAACCGCTGAAAAGTATGGTGACGAACAAGTTCATATCTGGCGCCGTTCATACGACGTATTACCTCCATTAATGGAAGCAACTGACGAAGGTTCAGCAGCTCAAGATCGCCGTTACTCTATGTTAGACCCTCGCGATATCCCTGGTGGCGAAAACTTGAAAGTTACTTTGGAACGCGCGTTACCTTTCTGGCAAGACGAAATCGCTCCTGCTTTGAAAGACGGTAAAACTGTTTTAGTCGCTGCACATGGTAACTCTTTACGTGCATTAGCTAAACACATCGAAGGTATTTCTGACGAAGATATCATGGACTTAGAAATTCCTACAGGTCAACCACTTGTTTATGACTTGAACGACGACTTAACAGTTGCTAAAAAATACTACTTATAAAATTTTCTCCCGACTCAATAGCGAGTCGGGTTTTTTGAGACTTATCGACGTTATCTCTGGCACAAAAAAATTTTTGTGCTAAAATAAATAAGTAATTTCCTTGCGGTCGTGGCGGAATTGGCAGACGCGCTAGCTTCAGGCGCTAGTGGTAGCAATACCGTGGAAGTTCGAGTCTTCTCGGCCGCATAACAAATACGTGAAAAGAGCAAAGCAGGAAGTTTCTGCTTTGCTCTTTTTACTCATGATTCAAAAAACTTGCTACTTTAGTTGCAATCAAATCGATCGCTACGTGATTTTCGCCGCCTTCTGGCACGATTATATCCGCATAACGTTTTGTTGGTTCGATAAACTGATGATACATTGGCTTCACCACTGTCAAATATTGATCAATCACCGATTCCAATGTTCTTCCACGCTCGTTCATGTCACGTTTAATTCGGCGAATAATCCGAATATCATCATCTGTATCTACATAAATTTTGATATCCATTAAATCACGTAAACGTTCATCTTCTAAAATCAGAATTCCTTCTAATATGATGACTTCTTTAGGCTCCTGTACATAAACCTCAGCGCTGCGCGTATGCGCCACATAGTCGTATATTGGCACTTCCACCGATTGATATTTTGTTAAATCCTTTAAATGTTCAATCAATAAATCTGTATCAAACGCAAAAGGATGATCGTAATTTGTCTTTAATCGTTCTTCAAAGCTGATAGCGCTTTGGTCTTTGTAATAAGAATCGTGCTCCAACATCATAATTGAATGATCGGGAAACCGATTGTAAATCGCACGGCTAACACTCGTTTTCCCACTACCTGAACCGCCCGTTACACCAATGATGATCGGTTTGTTTTTCATGCAAGTAAAACCTCTTTCGTTTTTCATTAGTCCTATTATAGCGAAACAACGTCAAATTGCTATATAAAACTTAAAAATCATCTAAAATCTGATAGAGGTCCGTCAATTTTTTTATCTGAAACGTTGGTCTAATTTCTTTCGTTTCATTTTCATGGGGATTCATCCAAATCGTGTCGATCCCAGCAACCTGCCCACCTTTAATATCTGAAGTTAAAGAATCACCGATAATCACGGTTTTTTCTTTGTCGAATCGAGGAATTTCCGCAAAAACGATGTCGAAAAATTCTTTCATTGGTTTATGAACACCCATTTCTTCAGAGATAAAGAATTTTTCGAAATAAGGTGCAAGTCCTGATTTTTCTAGACGCTGATGCTGAGTTACAGACACACCATTTGTTACTACATAAAGATCTTTTTTCTGACTCAGACTTTCTACAACTTCTAGGCTGTTTGAAATCAACTGATGTCCTTGATTCAAATAGTAGCGATAACGCGCCTCTGTTTTTGGCCCATCAACTTCTCGTTCATATTGTTCAAAAAATAGGCGGAAACGATTGTCTAGTAATTCTTGGCGTGATAGCAGTCCTGCTTCATGATCGCGCCAAAAGCCTTGGTTCATTTTTTTGTAATTGTTCTTCACAGATAAAGAAGGCTCCACTCCCATATCTTGAAACAATTGACTTAATGCTTGTTCTTCTGCTGCTTTAAAATCCAGCAACGTATCGTCGATATCAAATAAAATTGTCTCGTATCCCATCTTCAAACCTTCTATCTAAAATATGATTTTAATTGTTTAAGCTCTGCCAATGTTAACGAACGGTAATTACCTACTGCTAAATTTGCTGGCAAAACTATTGGTCCCATCGCAATACGAGTCAAGCTCGTAACTTTTTTCCCACAAGCCAAAAACATTTTTTTGACTTGATGAAATTTTCCTTCTTTGATCGTAAGTAAAACTTCCGACTGGTCTGGATCAGATTGTAAAATCGCTAAACGCGCTGGCTGACAACGAATTCCTCCGCGAAAAACAATCCCTTTTTCAAAAGCTAACACGTCCTCAAATGTCACTGTATCGTTGATTGTGGCACGATATGTCTTTGCAACTTTAGCATACGGCTGTAAGAGATCGTAACCTAGTTGACCATTGTCAGTCAATAACAACAACCCGGTCGTATCACGATCCAAGCGACCTACTGGATATAAATCTGCTGGACGCTCTCCTTCTTTCACCAGTTCTATAGCTGTTTGAAATTTATTATCCCTTTTCGCTGTTACAACGCCGGCTGGTTTATTTAATAAGTAATACACGTGATCCGTTTGCAACTTCTGCCCATCTACTTGAATCTCATGGAGTTGACTATCGACGTTGCGCCACTGGTTCAGCTCAACTTCACCATCGATTAAAACCTTTTTCATTAGAAATAAACGTTTCATTTCTTTTCGTGTTGTTTTTAAGTTCTGCTCAATCACTTTGTCTAATCGCATGGTAAAACTCCTTCAATATTGTTGGACTCATTATACCGAATTTCAAAAAGAGACAAAACCCTCACACTCTTTCTTGATGTTTTTATTCACTTTCAAAAACAAAAGTATTGCTATCAAGAAAACAACTCTCAAAAACTAATGACACATTTGAACATTTAGCTCCGTTAACATAGTATTTACCAACTACGAAAAATTCCTTACTTAAATCGTCAACAGACATTATACTTGCATTTTGATTAGATAAGTCCTAGAATTTAATTATACGAGTCAGAGATTCGTATGATTAAGTGAATCAAAGGTTTCTCATACACAGCGTTATGACCTGGTAGAGAAAGTTGAACGTAGACTTTTTTTGGACAGTTGTGTAGACGACTGTCTTTTTGCGTTTTTTCGCAAAGCCATTGTGCTGAGAATAACCCGTCACTTAAATAAAATCTGTCTGAACAACCACAGACAGTCACATTTTAAGGAGGAATTTGGTTATGGCAGTATCATTGAAAGTAGAAGAAAGAGCAACTCGTCCCCGTTCCATTCGCAACAAATTACGTCACGAAGGAAAAGTTCCTGCAGTCGTTAATGGGTACAAGATAGAAAGTACACCTATCTCAATTGATGAACGTGAATTTTCAAAATTGTTACGTGAAAATGGTGCGAATACTGTTTTCGCCATTGAAATTGGCGGTAAAAAGGTGAACACACTATTACGCGACTCACAAGTTGATACCTTTACTCGTCGTTTAACGCATATTGAATTATTATCTGTAAACTTGTCAGAAGAAACTGAAGCTGAAACAGAAATCAACTTAGTTGGTGAATCTGTTGGCGTGAAAGCTGGCGGTGTATTAACTCAAACGCTTTACACAGCCACTGTTTCTGCAACACCAGAAAAATTACCAGAAGGCATTGATGTAGACATCTCTGGATTAGAAATCGGCCAATCAATTTCTGTAGGTGATCTACCTAAGAATGATGATTACACAATCGTAACTGATGCAGAAGAACAAATCGTTGCTGTTCAAGAAGCGCAAGAACTACCTGAAGAAGATGAAGCTGCTGAAGGCGCTGAACCAGAAGTTATTGGTGAGTCAACAGAAGAATAAAAATTTAATGCGATGGCCCGCTTTTCTAGCCGGTCATCTTTTTTTAAACTACAAAAGTCTGGTTCCTTCCTTTAAAAATTTAGAATTTTTTACTTTTTCTTATAGACTAAGCGTAATAAGTGGTTTTTTCTAAAAAAAAGAATTACAATAAGTCACTACAAAGCTTACTCGTACTTTAAGTAAGTGATTCCAACTAAAGGAGGAAAATCTATGTTTGAAACATTTGATTCTAAAAAAAGTCGTTATGCCTCTGTCGGTGTGGTATCCAGCTTGCCAGGCGAGCTGATTGATAGTATCTGGTATATCATTGACCTAGACTTAAAGGGCTTGATCCCATTAGACAATATCTTAAGTTTTGACCTGATCAATAATGATGGTCGTGTTACGATGCACTTCTCCCAAGAAGGAAGTAGCGTCGAAATGGGAATAGATCTCCCATTTGGTTATTCTAATGACTTCCCTCAAGAAGTTTATGCCTACGATGACGGCAGCCGTCAGACGATCCTTTTGCCGCACGAGATCCGGCAACGTTAATTTCAGAGACAACCTTTCTTAAGGGTTGTCTCTTTTTTCTTAACTTTTTATTCAAGACACTTGCTTTCAGAAAATTTTATGGTAATATCAATCAGAAAATTTTATTAGAAAGCAGGAAAAAGATGAAAGAATTAACTCGAGGAAATCCGGCAAAGCTGATCATTTTATTCGCCTTGCCTTTGTTTATAGGAAATGTTTTTCAGCAATTTTACAGTATGGTTGATATGATCGTAGTAGGTCAAACGTTAGGCAAAGATGCTTTAGCCGCAGTTGGAGCAACTAGCAGTGTCAGTTTTTTAATTATTGGTTTTGCACAAGGTTTAACTTCTGGTCTCTCTATTATTACGGCTCAGCGTTTCGGTGCTAAAGATGCTCAGGGCGTGCGAAAAAGCTTTGCTACTTCGATTTTGATTAGTCTTGGTGTAACAGTTGTTTTGACTACGTTAAGCCTGCTGTTCTTACGTCCCTTATTATTGCTCATGCAGACACCGCCAGAATTGCTAGATCAAGCGCAAGATTTTATCTCTATTCTTTTAGGCGGGATCTTCGCATCAATGGCATTTAATCTTTTGTCAAATATGGTACGTGCCTTAGGAGATAGTCGTACACCGCTATTCTTCTTGGCCTTTGCGGTAGTAATCAACGTTGTCTTAGATCTAATCTTCATTATTTATTTCCATATGGGAGTTGCTGGTGCGGGTTATGCGACGGTCATCGCTCAAGTTGCAGCAAGTTTGATGTGTGTGTGGTTTATCCGAAGAAAAATCCCTATATTACAAATCAATCGTAAACATTTTTCTCTTAACAAAGAGGACTTTCGCATACACTTGAACTCAGCTTTGCCTATAGGATTCCAATCATCAATTATTGCAATTGGTGCTGTCATTTTGCAATCTGCATTGAATACGTTAGGAACAGACGTCGTTGCTGCGCAAACTACTGCAAGTCGAATTGATCAGCTTGCAATCTTACCAATGATGTCATTCGGAATTACTATGGCAACTTTTACTGCTCAAAACTATGGGGCAAAAGAATATGGACGAATTTTACTTGGTGTTAAGCAATGTTTGGTAATGAGCGGTATATTTAGTATTTTCGTTGGTGTTTTAGTGATCACCTGCGGACATTATTTCGTCGCTCTTTTCGTTAATCCTAGCGAAGTACACGTATTTCAACTGACACAAACCTATTTTATTATTAATGGTTCCTTGTATTGGGTCTTAGCAATATTGTTCATCCTCCGCTATACTCTGCAAGGATTAGGGCAAGCAAAAATCCCGACTATTGCCGGGATCATGGAACTTGTTATGCGTTCCTTCGCTGCCATTATTCTGACACACTCTTTTGGTTTTGCTGGAGCAGCCTTTGCGTCACCATTGGCTTGGATGGGATCAACTGCTGTGTTGTTGACTTCCTACTTTAAAGCAATGCGCCACTTGAGAAAGTTAGACCAAGAACAGGCACAAGAACGAGCAATGCAACTAGAACTAGAAATGGAAGGTGAGGCCTAGGCCTCACCTTTTTACTAACTGTTGATACACATCCAGCATATCCTGTGAAAATCCTGAGGTGAAACCTCTTGCAACATCAATAATTTGGTTACATTTGGCAAAATAGTGGTGGAAAAAAAGTTCCGAACCATCTTCTAAAATCCGCGCTACCGCTGAAGCGTAGTTCGTAATCAGCAATTCTTTCATCTCTCTATCTGATTCTCCAAAGATGCCGAGGAAATCTAGTCCGCATTCGACAAAAAACAATTCAATCTCGATCAATGCTCGCTGATTTTGGCAACTCTTACGAAATTGACGCAACAACTCTTTAGCTTGCGTCAAAGAACGATCAATTTTACCGTGTGGAAAAAAAGCCCGTTCTAGTTTTTTCTTAGTGGTTTCAGCGAATCGCATTCCATAATCATCATCCAAAAGAGTTGAATCCACGATTTGTTGAGCAACTTCTGAATGTTTGTATATCTGACAGATTAATTCACTTAATTGTTTTTCATCGGCTTCTTGCAGCCTTTCTCGTAACCCCGAAATTGTCATTTCCATCTCTCAGCCTCCTTTATTCATTCTATTTTAATCTTAACTTAACTTATTTCAAATAAAAAGAAAAGAGTTTTTGACTTGTATTTCAGCCAAAAACTCTTTATTTGAATAAACTTTTTGAACAAATCTTCTAAATAGATGATTCGAATGAGCAAATTATACATTAGACTAGGGACTCACTATTCTTTTCGTTCTTTCAGCCATGTTTTTTTCGTTTCGCCGACAATTAACGGCACTGTTTCATAAGTAACCTCACTATACTCAATACCGAACCAGCGTTCAGGCGTAACTGTATGACGTTTGATTGCTAAACGCGCTTGCATAACTTGACGATCCCATTTGTCGATTCTAGTCGTATTGGATAATTCTTCCTGAATCATGACAAAACGAAAATCCCCTACCTGACGTCCAGGAGTTAACGAGTAATGCTGCGGTTGTTTAGGCAAACGGCCTTGTTTCATCAAATCATGAATAATTTGACGCAAATAGACGTTTACATCCTGAGCGATTCGAAAACCTAGATACAATTTAACCTTTACAATAAAATCAGTTCCCATCATATCAATACTATATTCTTCTGTATATGGTTCATCTGTTACTTCTACATTTACAAACCAGTATACTTTTGCCCGTTTTAATCGTTTATCCAAAATCGAATAAATAAATTGCTGCGGGATTGCATCGCCTTCTAAACGTGGGACTAAAAAAACGACGTTGGTTTGATAATAGGGAATTCTGTCATCGTCATGAAGCTCTTGTAATTGCGGCAGATAGTCTTTGAAATAAACATCTTGGCTCGCATCTTCTTGAACTTGATTACTGCGATGCCAAATATACATCACACTTAATATCAGCAATGCCATTGCCACCGCCACAAAACCTCCATGGAAGAACTTGGTGACACTGGATATAAAGAAGAAGCCTTCCAATATACCAAAAAAGAGTAGCATTAAACCAGCTAAAATGCGCGAGGTTCCACTTTGTAATAGATAATGATACAACAAGAAAGTCGTCATTAACATCGTTACCGTAATTGATAGACCATAAGCCGCTTCCATATGACTTGATGTGCGGAAAGTCAAAACAATCAATGAACATGCAGCCCACAAGATCATATTGATCGCCGGAATATACATCTGACCAATACTTTTTCCTGGATAAATAATTCGCATTCTAGGCAACAGTTTCAGCTTGATCGCCTCAGACACTAGTGTGAATGACCCAGAAATCAAAGCCTGAGAGGCAATGATAGCAGCAATCGTCGCAAAGATGACACCAAAGATCATCCACCCGTCAGGTAAAATTTGGAAAAATGGATTTAAATTTTCGATCCCTTCAATCGAGGCATTGCCCTTTGAGTGCAAAATCCAAGCTGCTTGTCCTGCATAATTTAACATTAAGCAAAGCAAAACGTACGGCCAGCTAAAATGGATATTTTTCTTTCCGACGTGTCCCATGTCAGAATATAAGGCTTCGGCACCTGTCGTTGCTAGGAAGATACTTCCTAAAATAAAGATTCCCATCTTATTGTCAGGATTGAATAATAGGTGGATCGCATAATAAGGATTCAACGCTTTGATCACGCTAAAATCATATGGGATATTTAAAATACCCATCAGCCCTAAAAAGGTGAACCATAAAAACATGATCGGTCCAAAAGCTTTCCCAACAAAATCCGTACCAAAACGTTGAATTAAAAATAGAAAAAGTAAAATAACTAACGTGATGATTACTATGATATTTTGATTGTTCCCAAACTCCTGATAAAAATCAGGAATCCCCCGCAGTCCTTCAATTGCTGTCGTTACCGTTACCGCAGGTGTTAATACGCCATCAGCCAACAGCGCGGCACCACCAATCATAGCTGGAACAATTAAATATTTTCCACCTTTACGTACTAATGTATATAAAGAGAAGATTCCTCCTTCACCATGGTTATCCGCTCTCAAGGCAATCAACACGTATTTGACCGTAGTTAACAGCATGACGGTCCAAAAAACTAATGAGACTGCACCTAGTACAAAATCTTTAGTTACGGTGCTCAGTCCACCATTTTCCTCTAAAATAGCTTTCATCACATATAACGGACTCGTCCCAATATCGCCGTACACGACTCCCATCGCAATCAGCAATCCCGCCGCTGAAAGCTTTTTGATATGATCATGATCTTTCTTTTTTTCCATTCCGCACACTCCTGTTAAGCAACTCATTGAATCGGTATTGATTCTCTATTAAAAAAGTTTCAGGTTTCTTCACCAAAATAGACAAGTTCTTCTTATACTTAGACAATAGTTTCTTATCCTCGTACTAAACCTCAACTGAAAACTATTAAATATTTTTTAGCTGATATCACTTAATTACACTGCAAAAAGCACGACTGACAAAAAAAAGACCTAAACAACAGTTTTCACTATTGTTTAGGTCTGGCAAATTATCTCTTAGACCAGCGCTGCGCACTAGTTGTTGATCTAAAAGCATAGAGCTTACTCTATGTCGCTACTCCCCTAAAACTTATCAGTATTATCCAGTTTACAGCGAGAATTGTCAAAGAATAACCTCAATGACATATTATTTTTCTGCTTTTTTGCTTTCTTCTTCCTTCAATAAGGCTTTACGAGAAGCATTTACACGACCTTGACGATCGATTTCTGTCACTTTTACTAATACTTCATCGCCTAATTTTACGACATCTTCCACTTTATTCACGCGCTCATTTGCAAGTTGTGAAATGTGAACCAATGCATCTTTGCCTTTAATCAAGTTTACAAAGGCTCCAAATTTCTCGATACGAACAACTTTTCCTAAGTACACTTCGCCGACTTTGACTTCCTTAGTTAACTCTTCAATGATCTTAATCGCTTTTTTGATCATATCTGCATCAGAAGAAGCAATGCTAACGTTACCCTCTTGATCAATATCAATTTTTACACCAGTTTCTTCGATGATACCATTGATTGTGTCTCCGCCTTTACCGATGACTGTTTTGATCTTATCTGGATCGATTTGGATCATTTCGATCTTCGGTGCGTATGGGCTTAATTCTTTACGTGGCTCAGCAATCGTTTCAGTTAGGACTTCTAAGATTTCCATCCGCGCTTGTTTTGCTTGCGTTAATGCTTCAGAAAGAATTTGTTCAGTAATTCCTTGGATTTTGATATCCATTTGCAAAGCTGTGATTCCATCTTTTGTACCAGCAACTTTAAAGTCCATATCGCCAAGATGGTCTTCCAATCCTTGGATATCTGTCAAGATCGTATAGTTTTCACCATCGGAAACCAAGCCCATTGCGATACCAGCAACTGGTGCTTTGATTGGCACACCAGCATCCATTAACGCCAATGTACCAGCACAGATACTTGCTTGAGAAGAAGAACCGTTTGATTCCAATACTTCCGCTACTAAACGGATGGTGTAAGGGAAATCTTCTTCGCTTGGAATAATTTGGGCTAATGCACGTTCACCCAATGCTCCATGGCCAATTTCACGACGACCTGGTGAACCAGCACGTCCAGTAGAACCAACAGAGAATTGCGGGAAGTTGTAATGATGGATGAATCGTTTACTTTCAACTGTTCCTAAACCATCAATGATTTGATGTTCACCTAAGGGTGCCAAAGTACAAGCAGATAATGCTTGCGTTTGTCCCCGTGTAAATAAGCCTGAACCATGAACACGTGGTAAAATACCTGTTTCAGCAGCCAACGGACGAATTTCATCTAATTTACGTCCGTCTGGGCGAATTTTATCGATTGTAATCAATTCACGAACCACATCTTTTTCAAGATCTTCCGCGATTTGTTTTACTTCTTTTGTTAATTGCGCTTCATCTTCATGATCCGCAAATTTTTCAGCGTAAACTTCTTTGACCGTTTCTTTGACTTTTTCGATTTCGTCTTCACGTGCCAATTTATCCATTGTCATTACAGCTGTTTTCATTGTTTGATAGTAGCCGTCAAAAATTTCTTTTTTCAGTTCAGGATCAACTTGTAATAAAGAAACTTCCATTTTCTCTTTGCCGACTGCAGCTACGATCTCAGCTTGGAAAGCCACCATTTCTTTGATTGCATCAAATCCGAATAGTAATGCGCCAAGCATGTCTTCTTCAGAAACTTCTTTGGCGCCAGATTCTACCATGTTAATGGCTTGTTTGGTCCCAGCAACTGTTAAATCGATATCTGATTCAGCATGTTGTTCGACAGTCGGATTCAATACATATTCACCATTCACGCGACCCACATCGACACCAGCGATTGGTCCGTCAAACGGAATATCTGAAATGGCTAGAGCCAACGAAGAACCAAACATCGCTGCCATTGCTGGAGAGCAATCCTGTTCTACACTCATCACAAAGTTCGTTACTTGGACTTCATTACGGAATCCATCTGCAAACATCGGACGAATCGGACGGTCAATTAAACGGGCAGTCAAGGTTGCGTCTGTACTTGGACGACCTTCACGTTTGATGAAGCCGCCAGGAATTTTACCCACTGCATACATTTTTTCTTCATAGTTAATGGTTAATGGGAAAAAGTCGGTATCTTTTGCTTCTTTTGAGGCAACAGCTGCACTCAATACGACTGTGTCGCCATAGCGAACTAAAACTGCGCCATTGGCTTGTTTAGCAAGTTGACCGATTTCAACTTGCAGAGGGCGTCCGCCCCAAGTGGTTTTGAAAACTTGTTTTTCTGACATAACTTCTCCTTTTCCCTTTGACCAGTGCGACGCTACTAAACAAATGGAAACAGCGAAAAACTTCGCTTCTTGCATTTGGTTAGTAGAGTGACAACACGCCAATCAAAGGTTTTTTATTTTTTCTGAGTCAAGCTCAGGATTGTCTCTGCTAAATTTACTATAATCAAACCTTGCGAACTGGGGAAAGTTTAATTAGCAGCTAGCTCATTACTACTGTATGAATTTTTCTAACGTAAAAATTCAGTTGGTTTTCGTACGCATAACATTAGGCTAAACTACCTGTTCAATACAGTGCATAAAACTATTGAAAGAACTCACACTTTCGCTACTGCGAAAAGCCTAACTGTCAAAAAAAGTGAGATTCCTAGGAACCTCACTTTAATAGTAGTACGAATTAACGACGTAGTCCTAGACGTTGGATTAATTCACGGTAACGTTGAACTTCGTTCTTACGTAGGTAAGCCAACAAGTTACGACGATGACCAACTTTTTTCATTAGACCGCGATATGAATGGTGGTCTTTTTTGTGGACACGTGCATGCTCATTTAGTTGATTGATTTCTTCCGTTAATACAGCGATTTGTACTTCTGGAGAACCAGTATCTCCTTCATGGCGAGCAAAGTCATTGATGATTTCGTTTTTACGTTCTTTTGATAATGCCATGTTTTTTCACCTCTTCCTTTTTTTCTTCCTACGACTGAGTAGAGCGTTGGTGAATCGCCCAACCAAGTGATAGGTGGTGCGCTATGCACACTCTAACACTTTACTCGATTTGTATTAAAAAATCAAGCTGTATACCAATTTAACGCTTATTTCTAGAATCATTACAATTTTTTTAAAGAACCGTATTCATGAAAACAGTTTTTTTACCTTACTTACTTTTTGTGTTAAACTAACGTGATGAAATCATGTCTTGAGAGGAGATTTTTTAATGATCACAATGGATGATATTATTCGGGAAGGCCATCCGACTTTACGGGCAGTTGCCAATGAAGTCCCGATTCCTCCAACTGCTGAAGATGTGGAGCTTGGAAAGGAAATGCTGCAATTTCTAAAAAATAGCCAAGATCCTGTAAAGGCAGAAGAATTGAATCTACGCGGAGGTGTGGGTTTAGCAGCTCCCCAATTAGATATCTCAAAACGGATTATCGCAGTTCATGTTCCTAGCGTTGATCCTGAAAAACCGGAAAACGGCATTAGTACGGTGATGTATAATCCAAAAATCTTGAGCCACTCAGTTCAAGAAGCTTGCTTGGGAGAAGGCGAAGGCTGCTTATCAGTCGATCGTGAAGTGCCTGGATATGTCGTTCGTGCCGCGCGTATCACTGTTTCTTATTTTGACGAAAAAGGCGAGAAACATAAAATTCGTCTAAAAAACTATAATGCGATCGTGGTCCAACACGAGATTGATCATATCAATGGCATCATGTTCTATGACCATATCAATGAAAAAAATCCGTTGCACTTAAAAGATGGCGTCTTAGTTATCGAGTAACCGCTAATTCGTTTTTAAGGTGTACATTTTCCGATGAAATTTGAATACTTTTCTCACTACGCATATCATCGAACTAAACCACTTGTTTCTTTTAAGGGACTTAAACCGTTAAATTAGTCTCACCTAAGAGATTGCTGTAAAAAAGTTCGACTGTCAAAAACCGTCACGTTTACACGTGACGGTTTTCTTCATATAAAATACCCTTTTCTGAAAGTGCTTGTTTAATTTCGGTTAAATTCTCTATTGCTTCATATGCGATGGTATGTAGATGAATCCCTGCGGTCAACTCAGACAAAAGAGTCACTTCGAGTCTTTTTGCTTCTGCAACAAAGGCCTCCACATCTTGTTGAGTAGTCAAATGCAAGCCTCCAACCAGCTCTCCATACAACGGATGCTCAACTACTACATCAATAACTTCACCACCGTGTGCAACGATTGTGTGTAATTCTTCTGCCGTCTGTTCAGGAGAATGCTGAACGGCAATTTTACTGATTAATTTCGCTGATTCGCGTTCTAACAAATACCCTCGAGCAGTAGCGATGATATTCTCCCCTGCGGCTCGTAATAAGGCCACATCGCCGACTACGATCTGACGGCTCACACCAAATTCTTTTGCAAAGCTTGTAGCGCTGATCGGTTTTTCAGCTTGTTGCAGCGCCTTTAAAATCTCGGCTTTACGTCTATCGCCGTCGATCATATTATCTCAACCGCCCTTCTTGATAGTTTCTTGACTGTTTCATAATGTCTTTGAAGGTTTCAACAATTGTCTCACGATAATTCTCATCTTTCACTAAATCCGAAACCTTTTGTAAAACCGCCTCTTCACGACTAGTATCTAAAACAGCTTTCTTTGTTTCAGCTTTATACGCAGTGACTTCGCTGACAGCTGACATCCGTTTTTCTAAAAGCGTCACGATTTCTTGATCAATCCGATCAATTTTTTTTCGTGCATTAGTCAGTACATCGTCTTTGTTTTCCTCTTCGATCGTTTTGATGATTCGCGCCGGATTTCCACCAACCACTACATTATCTGGGAAAGATTTAGTTACAACAGCGCCCGCGGCTATAACTACATTATCCCCTACTGTTACTCCTGGAGTCACTATGGCTGAGCCACCAATCCAAACATTATTGCCGATGGTGATCGGCTTGCCAAACTCCTGACCGCTATTACGTTTTCCAGGTTCTAACGGATGACTTGCCGTATACAATTGAACATTTGGTCCAAACATACAATTATCACCGATTGTAATCGGACAAATGTCTAAAAAGACGTTGTGGAAATTACAATAAAAATTCTCACCTACAAAAATATTGTAGCCATAATCAAAAGAAATCGTTGGTTCTACATAGACATGGTTCTTTGTCCCGCCAAACGCCTGTTTTACGAATTCTTCACGCTTTTCTCTATCTGATTCTTGATTAATCGCACGTAATCTTAAACGAGCATCTCTTCGATCGGCCACTAATTCAGGATCGCCTGCAAAATACAATTTACCAGCAATCATTTTTTCCTTCTCCGTTAACTCCACACAGTTCCCTCCCAATTGATCATAAATCGTTGTTATCCCGCAGCGACAAAATCTCTATACTTTTTCAAAAACCGCTGTTCCATCCGTCTGGACAAAATAGTATTCGCCAGCTAATTGAATCGGGGTTTGGTTGATTACAACTACTTTCGCATCTTTGCTTTTTTCATAAATTAAATCACAAAATGGATGAACTTGAAAGCTTGTTCCTGCAATCACTATAAGCTCGGCATTTTTTACAGCTCCGATTGCCTGCTGGATGACTGACTCTTCAAATCCTTCACCGTACAAAACAATTTTCGGACGAATTTGACCATCACAGTCTTTGTGACGATCGCTTTGCAGATAATCCTGCCACGCTACTGACCGCTGACACTTGCGACAATAGCACTCGTAAAGCGAACCATGGAAATTCACCAAGTGTTGACTTCCAGCAGCCGCGTGCAGGCCATCGATATTTTGCGAGACTACCCAGACATCCTTCGTCTTCTCCATTTGTGCCATCTCACGATGAATACTATTTGGTCGTGCTTCTTTATGATACAAATGTTTGACGAATTGATAAAATTTTTCTGGTTCACGAACTAAACACTCATTACTTAATAGGTATTCCGGTGCTTCAAGACCATGATAAACGCCTTGTAACGAACGATAATCCGGCACACCTGAAGGGGTAGACACGCCTGCGCCTGTTAAAAATGTGATTTTTCTGTTTTCTTGAATTATTTTTACTGCTTGATCAACTGTGATCTCCATTTTCGTCACCTCAAGAATCAGTATAGTATAAATTTAGAGGAAAATAAAAAGTCCTTATCTGAATAAACGAATCCTTTGTTAGCGATTTACGATTTTATCCCTTAATCAATATTTTTTTAGAAAACCGCTCTCGATTAGTCGGTTAAATGGAGAAGGGCTGTCAAAATGATAAAAGTTATCTTTTTATTCTTAAAAAGCTTCTTTAACGTATTTCTTTGTCTTTCTGAACAATTCGAATGGAATAATTTAAAAAATTCAACCACCTTTTTTGTTTATTCCAAATGATTTCCATTGACTTTTTCATTCTCAGCCTTTAGACTGTGAAACATAATAACTGAATACGAGATGCCTCAGAACAATGAGGTAGAGGTCGCGAACCTTATTAACCCTATGGAGTGTAGAGACACGTTGAAATAGGACTAGGAAGTTTCGCCGAAATGTACAAAATTCTCTTTATTTTGTATGTTGGGACGCAAGCGAATAACTTGCGGACTGTCTTAGCAGTGATGCTAAGTTGCGCTATGTTTTTGTGAGAGGGAACATCATCTTCTTATTATCTGCAAGCGGCCTTATACACGAATCGGCGGCTTTTTTTGTTGCAGATTTTCAAAGACAGCCCTACCCAATCTCGTAATTTCAAGAAAGGGAGAAATTATGAATAGAAGAAAATTTTCAGTTATCGCACTCATCGCATTATTTATTTCATTTCTAGGAGCCCCATTAGTCACTCGGGCAGATGAAAAAACACCTGAAGGAGAATTGCGGGTCGGTATGGAGGCTGGATACGCTCCTTTCAACTGGACACAAAAGGATGATCGGAATGGCGCCGTGCAGATTCAAGGCGATAAAGCCTACGCTGGCGGCTATGACGTACAAATGGCGAAAAAAATCGCTGATAAAATGAATCGTAAACTAGTCGTGGTAAAAACCGAATGGGATGGTCTGTTACCAGCACTTCAATCTGGGAAGATCGACGCGATTATTGCTGGGATGTCTCCCACAGCCGAACGGCGTAAAGAAGTTGACTTTTCTGATCCATATTATGAATCACAATTAGTTATTGTCACCCGCAAAGATACTAAATATGCCAAAGCAACTTCGATCAAAGATTTTGCTGGTGCAAAGGTCACCGCGCAATTGAGTACGTTTCATTATGATGTTATCCCTCAAATCCCTGATGTCAACAAACAGGAAGCCATGGATAACTTCCCAGCAATGCGGGTCGCTTTGGAGTCAGGCACAATCGATGGGTACGTCAGTGAACGACCTGAAGGCGTGACTGCGGAAAGTGTTAACCCTGATTTAAAAATGGTCGAATTCGACAAAGCCAATGGATTCCAAACTAACCCAGAGGATGTGCAAGTTTCTGTCGGGATGCGAAAAGGAGATCCTGATATGGCCCAAGTTAACCAGATCCTGGCGGACATCTCACAAGACGAGCGTGTCGAAGTTATGGACCAAGCCATTAAAGATCAACCAGCTACCGATGAAACGCAAAGCGCTTCAGGTAAAAAAGAGAATGTATTTGTTCGTATTTTGAAACAGAACGGTTCGATGTTCTTGCGTGGTACGGGTATGACCCTGTTACTTGCAATCGTTGGGACGACTGTTGGTACATTGATTGGTTTACTTGTCGGCGTCTTTAGAACCATTCCAGAATCAGACAACAGCGCAAAACGCGGGCTGCAAAAAGTCTTTGGCTGGTTACTAAATGCCTATATCGAGATTTTCCGTGGAACACCCATGATCGTTCAATCTGCCGTAATTTATTACGGAATTGCGATGGCCTTTGGAATTGATTTAAACCGAACCGCTGCTGCCTTATTTATCGTTTCAATCAATACTGGTGCTTACATGTCTGAAATCGTTCGTGGCGGAATCTTCGCTGTCGATCAAGGTCAATTTGAAGCTGCACACGCCATTGGTATGACCCATGGCCAAACAATGCGTAAGGTTGTCCTACCGCAAGTATTACGAAACATTTTGCCAGCGACTGGAAATGAATTAGTAATCAATATCAAAGATACCTCTGTTTTAAGTATCATTTCTGTTTCCGAATTGTTCTTCCAAGGAAAATCAGCAGCTGGAACAAACTATATGTTCTTCCAGACCTACTTCATCATTTGTGTGATCTATTTTGTATTGACCTTCACAGCGACTCGAATCTTACGAGCAGTTGAGAAAAAAATGGATGGTCCATCAGCTTATGTGCGTTTAGACGATGTTGATGTAGCTGTTGGGGAAGATAAATAATCAGTAAATCATTAAGGAGGAACAGTTATGAGTAGTATCATTGAAATCGAACATTTGAAAAAAAGCTTCGGCGATAACCTCGTCTTAAAAGATATCAGTATGAACGTCAACAAAGGAGAAGTTGTAACCATTATCGGTGCGTCTGGTTCGGGGAAATCCACTTTCCTACGCTGTATCAATTTATTAGAAACTCCTACAGATGGTAAGATCATGTATCAAGGAGAGAATGTTTTAGCTCCAGGATACAATTTACCAAAATATCGGACCCATCTAGGAATGGTGTTCCAGTCGTTCAATCTCTTCAACAATATGAACGTTTTGCAAAACTGTATGAGTGGCCAGGTAACGGTTCTAGGTCGCAAAGAAGCTGAAGCGAAAAAGGTCGCATTAGATAATTTGGAAAAAGTAGGCATGGATCGATTTGTCGATGCAAAACCCGCGCAACTATCTGGTGGTCAAAAACAACGAGTTGCAATTGCCCGCGCTTTATCCATGAACCCAGAAGTTATGCTATTTGATGAACCGACATCTGCCCTTGATCCAGAAATGGTTGGTGATGTGTTACAGATTATGAAAAAATTAGCAGAAAGCGGTTTGACGATGGTAATCGTTACTCATGAAATGGCCTTTGCTAAAGAGGTTTCTGATCGTGTCATCTTCATGGATCAAGGTGTGATCGCTGAACAAGGAGCGCCTGAAGACATTTTCGGCAATCCTAAAGAAGCACGGACTAAAGAATTTTTACACCGTGTATTACATCCACAAGCTTAAAAAAACGGCAGAAGTTCTCAGCTTCTGCCGTGATTTTTTTGCCCCAATACCTTTTGATAGTATTCATCTGCTTTACGATAAGAAACCACCCAAATGCCAGAAACCAAAAAGCGACCAAAGATTCCAATTGGCGGAAAAATAAAAACACCTGCCAAAACAGCTAAGTTAATCAGCATGGATAATTTGCTTCGTTGATCTCGTTTTAAAATAGTCGCCACGTGGCTAGTAGGGCTATTTGCTTTAATCAATTGCTTTGATAATATACCGTATGAAAAGCTCCACATCGTGAAGACCACTACATAAGAAAATTCCGGCCAAAAATGGTTTGGATTACGACCCACCCAACTGGTTACTGCTGGGCATAAAGTCAGCCAAAATAACCAAAAAATATTTGCCCAAATAACACGATAATTTATTTTTTCAGTCATTTGCATCATGCGATGGTGGTTCACCCAGATGACAGCAACAAAAATAAAACTAACAATGTAGGCGAACAGTGTATTGGTTATGCTTAATAAGGAAGCTAGTGATGGTGCATCTGGTATTTGAATATTTAAAACCAGGACGGTCAAAACGATCGCAACGACACCATCGGTAAATGCTTCTAAACGCGACTTTGTCATTTTTTCACCTTCTTTCTTAGAATAGCATGAAAATTGTTTTTCCCTATATAATATTACTCACTTTTTATCGGTTAATAACTGACAGGTTTTGGTAAATAAAGTACAATAAAGAAGAAATATGCTTAAAAAAATTCAGATTAATGACCGAATTTAATAAAGGAGGAAAACAGATGTTATATGAGGAACTTATGTTTGATGCGTCGCTCCTCTTGCGTTTTAATATTTTTAAATACTTAAACCAATCTACCAAAAAGATTTTAGCGATTAGTCAATTGTCAGAAGATTTAGATTTAAATTACCAGCAAAGCGTCATTGAACTGAATGAAGTAGATCAGGAATTAGCAGAAATACGACCGGATCACGAAACAATTATGATGCGTGCCGGCAAACTGAATCTAGAAAACCTCAATGCCACGGTTGATGAATATCGTTATCACTTACTGCAGCAAGCAGTGCCATTCCAGTTCATCCTATACTTCTTAAATGATGCGAATCCAACAATCGAACAATTTTGTGAAAAGTATTTTGTGAGTCGTTCCACAGTTTCTCGGAAAATCGATAAATTGAAAAAACACTTGAAACGATTCAATATTCGCTTTACATATACAGAGGCCGGTATGTCCGGCGATGAACGTTTGATTCGTTTAGCTTTATTTGATCTTTTATGGCTGGGAACTCGTGGAATTGAATGTCCAATAAATGTTGACAAACATCAATTAACTAAAATAATTGATACCTATAAAGACTATTTTCCGTTATCACAAACTTACTTTGGTACTCAAGAAATCAAATTATTTACTAGCATTAATATGGTGCGAGTACAGAAAAAGAAATTCACAAAATATGATCCTCGCTACAATTTTTTGATGAAGGATAATCCATATTATGATTTCACATCATTACGCGATCTAATTGACATGCCAATGACAACACGTCAATTAAAGGGTGAAACCAGTTTTATTTATTTCTTAGCTCATTATTCACCTTTCTATACGATTCGTGACGATCAAAGTATGAAACAAGCACTCCATGATTTTGATTCACGTCCAAATCCAGTAAATGATTTTGTAACGGAATTTCGGAACTTTGCTAAGAAAGTCTTATTCCCGGATCGGCCCGACATCATGGATGATCCATTGGTTGTTTCAAATATGTTGAATATCACCTTTGGTTACTTTATTTTCCGCCAGCCATTCCCAAGCATGATTGAATTAGTCTTAGACCCAAATGCTAAACAAACTCGCGGTGAATATATTTTATTCCAGAACATTCAAAATTTCATGCAAATGACGAAGGAAAATCCATCCTACAGCTTTATCAGTTCGGTTCATCCGATGATTACTCGAGCCTTTAAGCGTTTGTTATTGCCTTACTTTAATCAATTTCCTTACGCACATAATCTAAAAGTTGGTATTGCATTAGAACATAATGCGATTTTCGTTCGTGATTTGTATCGTTTCCTTGAGGATCTGCGCTTCATTGATGCTGAGCCATACGATGTATCACTGAAGGATGATTATGATTTGATTATCAGCTCTTCCTCACTATTAAGAAAGGAAAAACCAAATATTCCGTTATTCCAACTGGATTTTCCTTATACAAAAAACGAGCTTGTTCCATTATATTTAGAATTGCGTAATATTTACGACAAGAAAAACCGTGTTTATGAATAATTGCTATTAAAAACGAGAGAGCCATGACAAAAGTCTTGTCATAGCTCTTTTTTCTGAATAAACGATGTTCTTGATGTTCCAGAAGTAGCTATTTAGAAAAATAAGCCAAAATCTCACATAAACTCGAAAAGCAACGAGTAGGTACCATTCAACATCCCTTCCTACGTCATTGTATTTTTGGAAACTCCTTTTTGAAGCTGACCACTTCAGTCACAACCTCTTTACCTTTTATTTTTCATTTCATAAAATTATTGGGATAAAGAATTATAACAACTCCTTTTAGTTAATATAATTGGATAATTTATAAAATTCTAAAATAATGGTGTGAAACCCTATAAGTTTTTCTGTATTTTATTTTTTATAAATTAATGGTTTCGCTAGTCTTTCATCATATTTTATTCATAAGTAGTTGCTATTATATAAGCATACCAACAAACAACCCTAACACTTTTTCATTTTTTAACTCCTTTGCTCGTCGGCTACCCACCGATGAGCTCTTTTTTTGAAAATAAATTATAATATTTTTGTCGAGTTAATTAATATTCAATTTTTTTATAAAATTTTTAATTTTCAAACAATCATCGTTCACACTTTTTTCACATATCGTTGCTATTATATAAGTATACCAACAAACAACCCTAACACTTTTTCATTTTTTAACTCCTTTGCTCATCGGCCACCCACCGATGAGCTCTTTTTTTGTTTAGATTTGTTCTATGATTCCTTTAGAAGTTTAGCTGCACAATGAAATAAAGCTTCAACATATGAATGAAATAACTATATAAGGGGATTTAATTATTTTTTTTGATCTAACTATTAATGAATAACTCAACTTTATTTCGACCTATTTTTTTAAATCTTCTACCAAGCTTCGTTCATAAATAATTCACATATCGTTGCTATTATATAAGCATACCAACAAACAACCCTAACACTTTTTCATTTTTTTAACTCCTTTGCTCATCGGCCACCCACCGATGAGCCCTTTTTTTGTTTGCTCCTTCAAATGATCAACAAGGCTAACTAAACGATCCACGTATACTACGGAGAAACCTCATTTATTTCACTGTTTACTGCTCAATGTCTGCTGAACTTTATTTCGACCTATTTTTTTTAATCTTCTGCCAAGCTTCATTCATAAATAATTCACATATCGTTGCTATTATATAAACATACCAACAAACAACCCTAACACTTTTTCATTTTTTAACTCCTTTGCTCATCGGCCACCCACCGATGAGCCCTTTTTTTGTCTTTTTGACAGGTTGCCAGTAGTAGTAATAAAAACAAGAGAGCGCCTGATATTCAGGGCACTCTCTTGTTTTTATCTTTCAATTAAACTTCCAACATTTTCTCTGCGATTTGAGCTTCGCTTCCAGCAGTATTGATTAGTCGATCATAGATTTGACCGTCCTTTAAAAAGATGACCTCTCTAGCCGCTTGAGCAACTTTGCTGTCATGAGTGATCATGACAATGGTGATGCCTAATTCTTGATTAATACGCTGAAAAATGTTGATTACTTCGGCTCCCGCATTGCTGTCTAAATTCCCAGTTGGCTCATCCGCTAAAATAATTTGCGGCTGATTTATCAATGCTCGGCAAATCGCAGCTCGTTGTTTTTCTCCTACTGACAACTCGTGAGGAAGTTTTCCCAATAGATGTTCAATTCGCAGCACTTGAAAGAATGGCTGCATTCGTTCTTCCGATTTTGTAACGTCTTGCTTATCCAAAATTGCGGGTAAAAGAATATTTTCCCGCACAGTGATACTTTCCATCAAATTGAAATCCTGAAAAACGAAGCCAATCTTTCTTCTGCGAATGTCAGAAATTTCATCTGGAAAAAGTTCATGAGTTAGTCTTTCCTCAAAAAAGACATCTCCAGTGGTTGGTGGATGCATCAGCCCCAATATTTTCAATAATGTGGTTTTCCCACAACCAGAACGCCCCATGATACAAGTAAAATCGCCAGGGGCGATCAGCAAATCGATTCCCTTTAAGACTTCTTGCTGTCCATAATTTTTAGTAATATTTGCGGCTTTGATAATTGGCGTCATTTGCTTACCTCCACTTTTCAATTCTGCGGTAGATCAAACTTGCGATAGTTCCCCATACGAATAAGTAAATCCCAAAATCCAATAAAAAGATACCTCCGAACTGCAGCCATTCTGACATCGAGAAGAAGCGCAGTCTTCCCATGATTCCGATAAAACCCAGACTGAGCAGAAAACCAACAGCTAATGGCAAGACTGTGAAAAATCCAACCTGACGTTTCAAAACACTTCGCTGTTCTTTCTGTCTCATACCTAATTGATCCAACAGTCGTCTGCGTTCGATCAAACGAGTTTCTTCGCTTTCAAATTTGGCTACTATCAATCCCACACTCATGAAGATGCAGATGACTATAGTAAAGATTAAAAGCAAGACTTGTAGATAATTTTCAGAGACAACATTACTTTTCCGTTGCGTCTTTTCATATACAGGTTCGATCGTATCATCCCAACGCTTGTCGTCTACATATTTTTGATTTAAAAAATTTAATGCATGAGCAATTTTTTTATCTCCGTGAATCAAAAACAACTGATTTGGTTGATCTTTTTTAGATAAAGTCGCAAATTCTTCATCTGCAACAACTAGAATATTTTCCTGTAATCCACGTTGAAACATTCCAGTTAGTATCAAGCGTTCTTGGCTTTTGATTGTACGCATCGGGAAAATCACATCGACATTGGCTGTGTTGTAGCTCTCTAATGGTGTCCCAATTCGTAACCGCGGTCGAACGCTTTGCGGGTCCCAATCGATCGGTTGTCCACGGATACTAATTGCCTGTTGATAAACGACATGCCACTGCCCTTTTTTTAAATGTAAAGGTTGTTTCTCCAAATCATTTGCCTGTCGTAGTTGTTGATAAGTTGTTTCAGACACTCCAATATGCTGTCCTTGAATAAACATCACCGGCCGCACCGTACCAAAAACTTCCCATTCCGGATCACCGTCCACAGACGTTACTGGAAAGAAAGGATAGCTTTTCCACAGGGCCTTTTCCTGATTCAACGATGTTTCAACTTGTTGAAATTCTGTTGATTTGACTTTCGCTACCACATCATATGGAAATAAATTGTCGACAGCAGTTTGTTGAAAAGTGACCACGCGAGGCAGAAAGATCCCCGTTATCAAAACTTGTAAAAGGGACACTAACATGAGAACATTGATACTTTTGTGAAAACGATAGAATAAATCATTGCGAGAAAGCATGAGGGTGATTTTTTCCCGTCTACGTTTTACATAAAAACCGCCAATACCAAGAAAAAGCCCCCACAAAGCAATGATTAGCGTACTAATAACTAACAAGGTTTCAGCAGATTTCCGTCGATGGAACCACCAGAAAGTAATGATTAGTGCCAGCAGGCCAATTAACAGAAATAGTGGTGTCCAACGGTAATTCGGCCGGTCTGGTTTTGTTTGCTCCCGCGGCCTAAATTGAATCAAACGCAAGATTTTTTCCTGATGGAAGGCCATCGCCAAGATAATTAACCCTGTGTATAACAATAAGGCCCAACCGATACTAGTAAATTCTCTAGTAATCAGTAAGCCAAGACTTCCTCCAATCAACACTCCCGCTAAAGCACAAAGACTAAATTCTTCAATCAGCATAATTAGAAACGTTTTTTTGCGGATTCCCAGCTGAATGAATAATTCCATGTGCTTTGCCTTAAAATCAATATATAAGCCGTCCATAAATGATAAGAACAATAATAACAAGATTAGAAGAACACCGCCGGATTCGATTAAAATACGTAGGAGTCCCGTTTTATTGAAAACTGTATCTTGGGTGTGACTGCCGCTAAATTTCTGATAGGCGAAAAAAAGAATTACTAATGCAAAGAAAACTAAGGTATTCGCAAAAATCAGTAAAAAATAGTTTTTACGATAGAAACGGAAATTTTTTCGAATAATCTGATGGAATGCTGGTGGATATTTTCCTGGAAAAGCCAAACGTCGCTTACGATCTTCGTTGCGCTGTTTTTCGATTTTCTGCGACTCAGCATATTTTCGATCTCGCTCGATTTTATCATCCAAATAGCGATTTAAAAGAAATTCTAACGCTCCGATTATAAGAAGCAGAACCAACCAAATGCTGCTTGAATAGAATTGAATGAAAATAAAATAGAAGAACATTGTGAAATAGAGCCAGGCAACTTTAGCAGATTGCAAGAGGACGATTTTTCGATGGCAGGTTATCAATAAGCTGTCAAAGACGTAGACTAGCAGTAATAACAGAAACGCACCCGTGCCAACTAATACACCGATGCCTGAAGAAAACTCCGTTTGCCAAAAATGCAGAAAATTTCCGCTAATCAAGCTGCGAATCCAGACCTCAACCAAGCTAAATCGCTGATTCACACCACCGATTATTTTAAGAAATACAGCGATTATTAGCATTCCATAGCCCGCAGCCATAGAAATCCGATCCATTCTTTTTTGCATGTTGTCCTCCCCAGTTTCCTTCTTCTACTTATTATCATATCAGAAGAAATCAAGTGAGAAAGCGTTTAATCAAATTTCTTTGATCAACAAAATTTTCAAAAATAGTTTAGACACAAAAAGAGGCACCCCAGCTGGAGTACCTCATACAATAGATTTATTTGGCTCTATAATATCTAGTGTTGGTGACGCCTTCTGTTGCCAATACTTTTTCTTTTTTCTAATAAACGCAAACAGACACCTTGAAATCCTTTAGAATAAAGTCGACGAAAACCATTCAAAGGAGTGTTTCAAGATGTCCTATTCAGAGTTTACCAAAGAGTTACTAGATATTCTAGACCTAAATCTTACCTTTCATGAAGATGCCTTTCGCAAAGAGCGCATTAATGACGAAACATGTTTTGTTTTTGATGGCACATTGACCTATCAACCAGAGGAATGCTTCCATTGCCACTATCAAAATAAGCAAACGATCATTAAATGGGGCTGGAAAAAAGTATCCATCTTATTGAATGATGTCAGTAACTACAAGACCATTGTGCGGATTAACAAACAGCGCTTCAAATGTAAACACTGTGGAAAGACTTTTTTAGCAGAAGATTCAGTTAGTGATCGTCGCTGCTCCATTGCCCGCAGAGTCAAACAAGCCATTCTTGAGCTATTAAGTGAGCCTATTTCTATGTCTTTGATTGCACGTATGAAGCACATTTCTCCGACCACTGTCATTCGAATACTTCGCAGCCTTCGGCCTAAAACCGTTTCTTTGAACCAGCCGTTACCAGAAGTGGTGTGTTTCGATGAATTCAAATCGGTGAAAAACGTCTCGGGAGCCATGAGCTTTGTCATGATGGACGGCAAAACCCATCAACTGATTGATATTGTGGAAAATCGGCAACTTGATCCTTTACGCGACTATTTCTTGCGCTACCCTATAAAAGTCCGTGAACAAGTGCGTCTAGTGGTTTCAGATTTCTATACACCCTATCGCACATTGGTGAAAGAGTGTTTTCCGAATGCCCGAATCGTCGCCGATCGCTTTCATATTAGCCAACACATTGGTCGGGCTTTTACCAACCACCGAATTCAAGTAATGAAGACCTTTAAAAAAGGGGATCGTCGGTCGAAGCACTTAAAGAAATACTGGAGACTACTTCAAAAGAATGCGTGGGAATTGAAAGGTCAGCATCGCTACTGGCGTCCGTCATTTCGAGATCATCTGACAGAAGCAGAGATAGTCGATCGGCTATTATCTTATGATGATTCCTTAAAGCGAGGCTATGAAGTCTACCAGGATTTTCTTTCCGTTATCAGAAGACAAGATGTTCCTGAATTCGTCGCGCTCCTAAAAGAAGACTACAAGGAGTTGCCAGAGCACTACCAACCAGTGTTCACGACCTTCAAGAAATACCAAACAGAAATCAAACGAGCGTTGCGCGTTCCCTATTCCAACGGCCCTATAGAATGTTTGAATAACCATATCAAAGTACTAAAACGAATTGCCTATGGCTTTAGAAACTTTCAAAACTACCGAGAACGAATCTTTTTATATCGAGGAAAATATTTTAAGAAAACTAAGAATACTACCCAACTGACTAAAGCCAGAACAACAACACGGCTAGACAAGATAGCTGTCTAGCCGTGTGAGTATCTCGATTATTCTATTGAATTTCTTCACCAACACTCATTGACGAAGAGCCATTTATTTTTTATGTGTTTCAAATAGTGGGCTAACTGGTTTGTTCTCGTGGATACGTTTGATTGCATCTCCCATTAATTCACCCACACTGATTTCATCGATCTTATCGATTTTACGTTCGTCAGATAAGTAGATTGAATCTGTTACGACTAAATGCTCGATCGCAGAATCTTGGATTCTTTGCATTGCTGGACCTGATAACACCGGATGAGTACATGAAGCGTAGACCTGTTTTGCGCCAGCTTCTTTCAACGCATTGGCAGCAAGAGTAATCGTTCCTGCAGTATCAATCATGTCATCGATAATGACACAGGTTTTGCCGTCTACTTTACCAATAATGTTCATCACTTCCGCAACGTTCGCTTTCGGACGGCGTTTGTCGATGATGGCAATTGGTGCTTTTAAGAATTCTGCTAATTTGCGTGCACGTGTAACCCCGCCATGGTCAGGTGAAACAACCACGACATCGTCGCCGCAAATACCTTTTTCTAAGAAGTAATCCGCAATCAATGGTGCACCCATTAAATGATCCACAGGGATATCAAAGAACCCTTGGATTTGCGAAGCATGGAGATCTAAAGTCAATAAACGTGTCGCACCAGCTTTTTCGATCATGTTTGCAACAAGCTTAGCAGTAATTGGTTCCCGCGCACGTGCTTTACGATCCTGACGGGCATAACCATAATAAGGCATTACGACGTTGATTGTTTTGGCACTCGCACGTTTCAAGGCATCAATCATAATCAAAAGTTCCATCAGATTATCATTTACCGGACTACTTGTAGACTGAACAACATAAACATGACAGCCACGAATACTTTCTTCAATGTTTACTTGAATTTCACCATCGCTAAATTGGGTAACAGAACTTTTTCCTAGTTCAACACCAACTTCTTCAGCAATTTTCTCAGCTAAGGGACGATTTGAATTCAAAGCAAAAATTTTCAATCTTGGATCAAAATAATGTTTCGACATGGGGACCTCCACTTTCTTTTTAAGCATACGCTACCGATTATATACCATTTCAAATAAAATACTAGTCATTTCCTTTTAAGAAATCAAGAGAATTCCCTTAAAATGGCAATCGACTCGCATAACCTTCTTTGTTTACTTGGCGAGCACGAGCAATTGCCATGTCGCCTTCAGCAATATCGTCAGTAATCGTTGAACCTGCTGCTGTCACACTATTCTCAGCAATAGTAACTGGCGCAATAATATTGGTTCCCGAACCAATAAAGACGTGATCTCCTACGTTGGTGTGATGTTTGTTCTTTCCATCGTAATTAACAAAAACAACACCGCAGCCGACATTGATATCTTTTCCAAGAGTTGCATCCCCAACATAAGTTAAATGGCCTACTTTGGTATTTTCACCAATCGTGGCTTTTTTGATCTCTACGTAATTCCCGATATGAGCATTTTCACCAATATCTGCTTTTGGACGCAAGTGTGCGTGTGGACCAACGTCCGCATTTTTTCTCACAATTGCTTCTTCGATGACAGAAGATTTGATTTCCACCTTGTCTTCAATTGTGCTATCAACAATTTTCGAGTGAGCACCAATAATACAGTCAGAGCCAATCACTGTATTTCCTTGGATTTGCACTCCTGGCTCGATAATGGTATCAGAACCGATATTGATACCAGCATCAATATATGTCGTCGCAGGATCAATGAATGTCACGCCATTAACCATGTGCTGCTTATTAATACGGCGACGCATCAATTCATTCGCATTCGCTAAAGCGATTCGATCGTTGACACCCAGCGATTCTTCAAAATCATCCGTTTTATAAGCTGCAACCGTTTGACCGTCATTTTTTAAAATTTCAACAATATCGGTTAAGTAGTATTCACCTTGTGCATTATTGGTGCCTATTTTTTCTAATGCCGCAAATAACTGTTCATTATCAAAGCAATAGGTTCCTGTATTGATTTCTTGAGTTCGCGCTTCTTCTGGAGTCGCATCTTTTTGTTCAACAATTTTTTCCACGATGCCGACATGGTCGCGTAAAATGCGTCCGTAGCCTGTTGGATCTTCTGCATGAGCAGTCAGAATCGTCGCACTAGCCTTTTTGCCTTGATGATAATCAAATAGATTATTCAATGTTTGCGTGGTAAGTAATGGTGTATCTCCGCTAATGACTAAAGTTGTCCCTTGTTTGCCCTTTAAAAATTCTGCCGCTTGCATCACCGCATGGCCTGTTCCAAGTTGTTCTGCCTGTAACGCATATCGGCTGCGATCACCCAATTGTTCCTTAACCATTTCCGCGCCGTGACCAACAATCGTTACGATGTCTGTTGGCTGTGTCTCAACCACCCGTTCAATAATGTGTTCCACCATTGGCTTTCCTGCAACTGGATGCAAGACTTTGTATAATTTTGATTTCATGCGGGTTCCCTTACCCGCTGCTAAAATAATCGCATAACGGTTTTCCAAAAGAAGTCACTCCTATTTCATTCTATTCATTTTAAATTTACGATTGATATTTGAAATCCGTAGTCCATTTTACTAGCCACACGCAAAAAAGGCTAGCTCATTAGACTCTCTCAAAGAAAAAAACTAGAGAGAGTCTTAAAAACCTAGCATTCTTATTGTCTATTTATTGAAGCAATTACCAGGTACAACACTGATAGTTTTCGTACTAGTATCAACGTCTTGAACAAATAGCAACGAATTATAGTCGTCAATAGCCCGCTCGCCTTTAAACTTAGACTCAGCAAAGACAGTAATTCCTACAAGTTCTGCTTCAAATTCTTCAATCAGGCTCTTCATTCCATTGACGGTACCTCCGCCCTTCATGAAATCATCCACAATCAAAACCTTTGAACCACGTTTTAAGCTGCGCTTTGACAGCTCCATTTTTTCGATCCGTTCTGATGAGCCAGAAACATAGTTCACACTAACTGTCGAACCTTCTGTAATTTTCGAGTCGCGACGAACGATTACGAATGGGGCATTCAAATAATAAGAGACTGCTTGCGCGATTGGTACGCCTTTAGTAGCAACCGTCATGACTGCATCAACTTTTTTATCTAAATATTGCGCCGCAATGATTCGTCCAACTTTACGTAATAAGTCAGGCTGACCCAACATATCAGATAGATATACATATCCGCCTGGCAATAAACGATCCTCTTCAGACAAACGCTCAGCCAAAGATTCGATATATTCCTGTGCTTCTGCATCCGTAATACTTGGTGTAAAGACAACACCGCCGGCAGCACCAGGAATCGTTTCTAGAAAGCCTGTTCCTCGTTCCTTGAAGGTTTTCTTTACAATTGCTAAGTCTTCACTGATAGAAGATTTGGCTGAACCGTATCGAGCCGCAAAAAAAGTCAATGGGATCAAGTCATGTGGATGATCCAACAAATATTGTGTCATGTCGATTAATCGTTCACTTCGACGCACTTTCACGTAATTCACTCCTATTTCGTATTAATGTATTTTTTCTTGGTGAAAAAGGTTGATGCTCAAAACGAATACCATTCCACTAATGAACTAAAGTTCAAAGTGGAACTGGCATCCTATTTCGTATTAGTGTATTTTTTCTTGATGAAAAAAGGTTGATGCTCAATGCCTATCATCGCTTAACTCTTATAAAGAAAAAGCAGATGATCGCCTATTCTGATTTATCGTTTCCCATTATAAGGGTTTAGCTGATAAAATTCGAGCATTTTCTTGTTTTAAAGTTTAAAAGTTCGGAATTTATTAATTATTTTGCAAAAAAAGAGGAAAAGCTTTCGCTTTCCTCTAATTTTGCATCTGTTTTCGCTGAACCAAGATCCGCAACTGACGGATTCCATTGATTACTAAAAACAATAAGATAAAACCAAGTGTGATCGTCGCACCCGGCGGTGTATCTAAATAATATGAACCAGTCAGACCACCAATCATTCCAATAAAGCCAACAAGCACGCTGACGAAGATCACAATGTTAAAACTTTTTCCTACTCGCATACCGATTGCTGCTGGCAATACCATGATAGCTGAGATTAACAAGGCTCCTGCGATTGGAATCATAATTGCAATAGCTACTCCCGTCACAACATTGAAAATCATCGACATCATACGAACAGGCAGACCATCAACAGCCGCGATGTCTTCATCAAAGGTCAATACATACATAGGTCGCTTGAATAGCAGGAATAAAATACCGACTAAAACAAAGAGAATTCCTAAAAAGATAACCTGTTGCCAAGTAATCGTCACGATCGAACCAAATAGATACGATTGGATGCTGACTGCCGAGCTTCCCGGAGCCAGACTCATTAATACCAATGCGATGGCTAGGCCGGCTGCCATTAAGATCGCAATGGAAATTTCCGAATAAGAGCTATACATATTCTGTAAATATTCCATGATGATTGCGGCAACAACCACTACTAACAACGTTGTTCCCGTCGGATTCAAATTCAAGAAGAAGCCTAATGCTACTCCTGCCAGCGAAACGTGGGATAGAGTATCCGCCATTAACGACTGTCGTCGAATCACTAGAAAGACTCCCAGCATTGGAGCGATTCCGGCGATAAAAATCGCTGCCAGGAAGGCACGTCTCATGAATTCATATGAAAGCAACGCCATTTTGAATTCTCCTTTCGCACCAATCGAATGTGGCGATCAATATATTTTTTGGTGTCCTCATGATCGTGGGTAATCATTAAGATACTTTTACCGTGCACATGAGCACTGTGGCGCAGTAAATTATAAAAATCATTGCGGGATTTTTCATCCATTCCCGTTGTCGGCTCATCTAGAATAAATAAATCCGGATCTTTAGCAAATAACCGTGCCAAACTGATTCGCTGTTTTTGTCCACCAGATAATTCTCCTACCTTCTTGTGACGCATATTCCACATATCTACTGACTCCAACGCCTTTTGTACATGTTCATGGTCGCGTTCAGATAACTTTTTGAACCATTTTCCTTGTGGATAGCGGCCAGATTCCACCAATTCTAAAACGGTACTAGGAAAACCGGCATTGAACGATGCTACTTGTTGTGGAATATAGCCGATACTCAATTTTTTCCCTTCGGCATTCTTCTTTGCAATCATAACTTTTCCGCTACTCGGCTTTAATAGCCCTAATGTCGCTTTGATCAATGTCGATTTTGCGGCACCATTTTCTCCCGTTAAAATGACAAATTCGCCAGGGTCCACATGATAGGACACATTTTCTAATACAGGTTCGTTGTCATAATAGAATGAGAGGTCTTCTACCTCGATATACGACATTCTTTTCGCTCCTTTTACTAATGAACACTTTCCTTCAATGCGGCCAAATTCTCTCGCATAACAGAAAGATAGTCTTCACCATCTTTGATTTGCTTATCTGTCAAACTCTCTAATGGATTCAAGACTTCCAATTTCACGCCAGTTTCTTTAGACAAAGTCTCGGCAACTTTTGAAGAAGCATTCTCTTCAAAATAAATGACCTTCACTTGGTTGTCATCCACATAATGTTTCAACTCGCTCAGACGACTTGGTGACGGTTCTTGATCGGGGGAAATGCCGGCAATCGCTTCTTGGGTTAACCCATACTGGTTAGCTAAATAGCCAAATGCCGCATGCTGCGTCACAAAGGTTTTATTCTTCGCGTCCTTAAATGCTGTTTGAAACTCTTCATCTAATTTCTTTAATTCATCAATATAGCTTGCCGCATTTTTTTCAAATGCTGCTTTGTCATCTGGATATTTTTTACTTAGCTGATCACGGATTGTTTCGACTTCCTTGATTGCCAAAGCAGGATCCAACCAAACATGGGGATCTAATTCATGTGAATGTCCGTGTTCTTCATGTTCCTGAGTGTCATGATCATGTGCTTCTTCGTGTTCATGCTCTGTGCCTTCCATCAATTTGATATCTTTAGAAGCTTGAATGATTTCCGTTTGTTTCGTATCAATCGTATCCGTCAAATTATCTGTCCACGTTTCTAGCTCTGGACTATTATAGACAAAGACATCAGAATCTGAAATTTTTGCCAAATCTTTGGCTGATGGTTCAAAATCATGGGGTTCGGTACCTGCAGGAATCAGCAATTCTATATCGCCTTTATCTCCTACCACCTGTTTGGTGAATTCGTACATTGGGTAAAACGTCGTCATCACCTGAATTTTTTCATTGGATGAGGCCTCTTTTTTCTCTTGTCCACCGCAAGCAGTCAGCAAAACAGATAGTACCACAGTTCCTAGTAAAAGTAGGCCTTTTTGCATCTTCATCTATCTAAACACCTTCTCTTCTCGTTTTAAGACAAAGATTAATTTAACAGATGTTTTTCTATCCGTCAACACAAAACGTAAAAATTACGATTTGAATACGAATAAGGCTGATAAACCGTAATATAAATGATATTTCATTCATATGAAGGATCAAACCTGTATTCGTTTTTCTTTTCTCCGAACGTTATTTTATCCATTAAATGAAACTTTATCTAACACATCATAGAAGATAGCCGTCTACTTTTTTTGTTTAAAAGCCACTTTGTTTCAAAACTGTTAAAATGAAAAAGCACCTTTCCAAAAGTTGGAAAAATGCTTTAGTCGCAGATTTTTTACTTTAATGTCCGCACTAGATATACTTCATCACAAAAACCTTTCAGCGCATTGAACACATGCTTCGCGCGGGAATACTTATGACACAGCGCATACACCGTAGGACCACTGCCGCTCATCATCGCAGCATCTGCGCCATATTTCAGCATACGATCTTTTAGCTGCTGGATGATCGGATGCTTTTTAATTGTTACGACTTCCATCGAATTCCCTAAGTTTTGGTTCATCTTCTGGTAATCATTTTCTTCAATAGCTGAGACCAGCGCTTGAATATCCGGATGATATAAATCCTCCATTACAATCTTAGCAAAAATCGTGCGTGTCGATACACTCATCCGCGGCTTAACCACCACTACCCAACACTGCGGCATTGGAGCAATCGGGGTCACTTTCTCACCAAAGCCCTCGACTAACGAGGTTTGTCCATATACACAATAGGGAACATCTGAACCAACCTCAGCACCTAAGCTAGCCAATTCCTTAACTGATAATCCCAAATTCCATAAACGATTTACCGCTCGTAAAGCCGCCGCTGAATCCGTTGAGCCGCCGCCTAAACCGGCCGCTACAGGAATTTCTTTATGAATTTTGACCCGTAAGCCCTGTTTTATCTCAAAGCGCTCCTTAACCAGTTCTAGCGCTTCATAAACATGATTCTTTTTATCGGTGGGTAAAAAAGCCTTATTGGTCTCAATGATGATTTTGTTTTCCGGAATTTCTTCCAAATACAAACGATCTGCTAGGTCGATGCTGGCCATGACCATCGCCAATTCATGCAAGCCATCTGGTCGTTTGCCTAAAATATCGAGGCCCAAATTGATTTTCGCTGGGGCTTTCTCCATAATTTCCATTTTCTCACCCGTTCAAATTTTTCACTAGACGATTCTATCATAGCCCATAATAAATGTATAGATAATTCATTCTAGCATAGGCGCCCTAAATTAGTTGAATAATTCCACCTGAGGCTTTACCATGAAAGAAAGAACAATGTTGCACGCCGGGATAATATAAAATAGGAGGAATACCAGATGAATCTACTGCCGAAAAATAATTGGTTAGATGGAGAAGAATTAGTAGGCAAGCTGATGAACACGTTTTGGGATGACCGAAAAATGAGTGTCGATATTCGCGATATGGATGATCACTATGAAGTCAAAGCGGATCTGCCAGGATTTGAAAAATCAGAAATTTCCGTGAACTATACGAATGAGATACTTTCGATTGATGCCGAACACACGAGCGAAAATGAAGTTAAAGATGATGGTCGTTTTGTCCGCCGAGAACGCTCCAGCAGTGCATACCACCGTCAATTTGTAGTGAAAAGCATTGATGAAGAAAAAATTAGCGCAAAATTTGAAAATGGTGTGCTCACGTTGATACTCCCCCGAACGGATTACGAAGAAAAGAAAGGTACATCTATCACGATTGATTGAAGTACGCATGAATGAAAAAGACGAGCCGTAACGGGCTCGTCTTTTTATACTTCGATCATTTCTTCTGAAATCGTGACACCTTTGTTCTTTCCTCGACCAATTAAATAAAGTAATTGTAAGGCTGAGAATAAAAAGCTGCTATCCTTCATATAAGCGAAATATCTTGGTCGCCATCGATCCACATAAACCGTTTTTTCCTCTGTAACTTGTTGAAAAGCATAAATCGAATGACCATATTTATAGATCAAATTCATGATCCGCTCTCCTAAAAAAGCAAAAGAAGTCTCGCCAACTTTGGCTAAAGGCGCCATGCCTTGATATACTTCACAATATCCTTGTCGTTTCAACTCATCCATCAAATGCAGCTTTAGAAAAGTCGGCAGCTCATTCGGTACATCGTTTCGGAAACGTAAAAGATCAAAGGACGCCTTCTCCTTATTGATTGGCTGTTCAGTGATAAATCCGACAATCCGATTTTGCGGATCACGTGCAATTCCGACATTACTTGTTTCAATGTACCCACGATCGAAGCGGCCTACTGAGAAACATTTTTCCTTTTCACCATTCAACCATTCATCTGAAATTTCCTCTAGCTCCTCAAAAACTTCCTCTGGCAGATTTTCAAAATAAATAAATTGATACCCCTCGTTTGTCAAGCGTTTAAATTCAAAGCGATCAGAAAAAACATCATGTTTATGACGAGTGAAATCCGTAACCCCCGTCTCACCGATCTTATCAAAATGAAAGCCTAAATCATGTAGGAGTAGAACATACTCTTCTGATATTTTATAAAAGGCCAGCTGATAGCCCAACTTATCTGCATGTTCCATAAAGGCAAAAGTAGCCGCCTGCCATTTTTCAGGATTGCCCACAGGATCGCCCAGAACAAAACACTTATTTGCTCGCGTCTGAAAACCAAAAACGATTTGATCGTTGCCGTTTTCTTGATAATAAAAATACTGATAGCCCGATACACGTAAATAATGACTAGCAGGCGTGCCGCCATAGCGATTGATTAAATAGTTGAAGCGTTTCTCATCCCAAGCAGCTCCCAGTTTTGTCTCACTTTGCGTTAAATATTGATAGAGGATCGCTAAACATAAAATTGATAAAATCAATCCGACTAAACCGGAGAACCAAATTTCTTCTGACGGGAAGGCGAAATATTTCGCCGATAACCGTTCCGTACTCCAGATCTGACCACTGTGATAGCCTGCTACCGCATAAAAGATAAACAATAATCCGAATAGAATCCCATCAAAAACCAACGCCCCCCAAGAATACACAAACCGTTCTCGGTAAAATTCCCTTCGTGACATCCAGACGATCAATAAAATCACCACATAAACAACAATCAAACGAACCGATGCTGTCCGCGCTACCGTATTAATAATCCCAAAAATCAATAATAAGATTGTTGGCCAAAATGCCCGCTTTACTTTTTGCGAGATTCCTCTAGCAAATCCCAGAAGCAAGAAACCAATCAATAAGTTCAATGTCTGATCCAGAAAATCAAAGGAGAACGGCAGTAGTACTTGAAATAGGCGGCTGATATTAGATAAGTTTGTTAATGTAGATAATAGAATCATCATAATCCCGGCAAAATAGACAGCACTGACCATAATGACATGAGCAAACTTTTGTGAAAGCACACGCGGCAGATTATCAAAATAACGATTCATTTTGACACTGGTATTAGTCAAAAAAATGACGATACCCGTTATAAAAGGAACTAGGTAATAAAATATTCGATAAAACAAGATCCAAACGACCGCTGTACTTTGATTCAACCCGAGATGCCCCAAACCCAAAATCATCATCACATCAAATGTTCCTGCGCCACCTGGCACCATCGTCAGCATCCCTAGACCAGTCGCAATCACAAACATTGGATAAATATCACCGATATTCAATTTCACACCCATCAAATAGCCAACCGATAAGAAGACTATCAGCGCACCTAACCATTGGCCCAATGATGCTAGATACAATTCAAAAATTTGTTTCAGCCGAAACTCTTTAAAAATCGTACGGCGTCGACTATAAACAAAAATGAATAAAAGCGGCGCAAAAGCACCACCTGCTAATAACCAAAAACGATAACGCACAAAGGGATTTTGTGTTCGAAAAATAATCAAATCTAAAGACGTAATGAAGGCCATGATGGAAAGCCCCGCTAGCATGAAAATAGCAATCTTGGAGATCACAGCCAGTACTTTTTTCTTCTCCATCCCCTTACCGTAAAAACTAGAGCGCAGACTCACTCCGACCACACCGCCGAATCCGGCCAAATTATTGATTGTATTAGTGGTCCAGGCAGAAACTAGCCATTCTTTAAAGTTCATTCGCGGACGTCCCGTCGCTTCGAGTGTCGTGATTGCCACGTGATCATATAAAAGCATGGGCAGAACACCACAAAGGCCGATCCCAAACATACTTAATAATGCTACTTGATCCTGTTGCTTGATCGTTTGCCAAACGGTTTGCCAACTCATTCCATGAGCGATATTTTTCACTTGATTCGCCACGAAAAATAAAACAATCCCAAAGAAGATGATTTTTAATAATGTAGCATGCCGTTTGAACCAGCGACTGATTGTCGTCATCCTTTTACTCCCATTCTTTCTTTTCTTGTACTCTATTTTAAATGAATTCTTGCTTTGAAGCTATCCTTTTAAATAAATGAAGCGTTTTTTAAATAGCAGTGTCTATTTTTTCTAAAAGCCCATGTTTCTTTGCTGCTATAAGCAACATCACACTAATACAGCGGTTATTTATTAGCATAATGACAGTACTTTTTATTTTAGAATAATTTTCTGACGTTCAAGATATTTGAGTTGAAGCTTTCTCCTAAAATATTGAATAGGCTAACAGTGGCAAATAATGAGGAGTTAGCGTATCTTGTGATTATATCCTTACTCAAGAATTTAGGCAAAGCCAGCAGACCAAAGAGTAATCTACAGTCTCCTCCTTGAGTAAATAATTAAGGAGTGAAACATGATGTCAAAACTAAACTGGTTCTCAGGTGGAAAAGAACGCAGCGATCAAGTTCTCGCACTCATTACAGAAATCCTAAGAGAATTAGACACAGATCAAAATAGTCAAGCACTACAAAAAGTATTAGCTAACTATCAAAATGAATTAAGAAAAGAAGAACGCCCTATTCCATTTATGCTGAGTCAAATGAATGTAGAGATTTCCAACATCTTAAACAAAAAGGCTATTTCCTTATCCACTACGCAAGCAAAGAAATTAAAGCAGCTACTTACCTTATCATACATTCGTTATGGCTATTAATAGAGATTTTTTTTGCTTGGTTATCAGTCGCTGAGTTATCCAAGCTGAAACGTCTAGAACGAAAAAGAAATAAGAGCTCAATCTTTCCCATAGGCGATTGAACTCTTATTTGGTTACTAAGTCTGTTGACTATTTTGCATAGTCGGTTGCTCGTGTCTCACGAATAACCACTACTTTAATATGTCCGGGGTAATCCAATTCGTCTTCAATTCTGCGACGGATATCGCGAACCAAACGAACAGAATCCAAATCAGAAATTTCTTCTGGTTTGACCATAACACGTACTTCACGTCCGGCTTGAACTGCGAAGCTAGAATCAACTCCATCAAAACTATTTGAAATGTTTTCTAAGTTTTCTAAACGACGGATATAGTTTTCTAAAGATTCACTCCGCGCACCTGGTCGAGCAGCTGACACTGCATCGGCAGCGGCTACTAAAACAGATATCACTGAAGTTGCTTCTGTATCTCCATGGTGAGAGGCAATTGCATTAATCACGACCGGATTTTCACGATATTTCGCGGCTAATTCAGCGCCAATTTCAACGTGAGACCCTTCAATCTCGTGGTCTAGTGCTTTACCAATATCATGAAGCAATCCTGCGCGTTGCGCTAATTGAACATTTTCACCAAGTTCTGCAGCTAACACACCGGTTAATTTCGCTACTTCAATTGAGTGATTCAACACGTTTTGACCATAGCTGGTACGGAAATGCAAACGACCTAAAATCTTGATCAAATCTGGATGCAGGGTATGCGCACCAACTTCAAAGGCCGCTTGTTCCCCGTATTCGCGAATACGTTCATCCATTTCTTTGCGAGATTTTTCAACCATTTCTTCGATCCGTGCCGGATGAATCCGGCCATCTTGAATCAATTTCTCTAACGTCATCCGAGCAATTTCCCGTCTGATTGGATCAAAGCCGGATAAAACAACCGCTTCTGGTGTATCATCAATAATTAAATCGATCCCCGTCAATGTTTCTAATGTTCGAATATTACGGCCTTCACGTCCAATGATGCGACCTTTCATCTCATCATTTGGCAATGTAACCACCGAAACAGTCGTTTCAGAAACAGCATCAGCACCACAGCGTTGAATCGCCATCGCTAAAAGATTCTTCGCCTTGCGATCAGCTTCTTCCTTGGCACGTTGCTCAGATTCCTTGACCATAACGGTTAACTCATGGTTCAATTCCTCTTCGGTTCTCTTCATAATTACTTCTTTCGCTTCATCCTTCGTTAAAGAAGCAACCTGTTCCAATTTTGTTTGTTGTTCATTAATCAGTTGTTCTACATCTTTTTCTCGCTCGTCAATTAATTGCTGTCTAGCACTGATCTTTGTTTCTTTTTCTTCCAGTGAGTGCTCACGCTTCTCTAGAGAATCATCTTTACGATCTAAAGTCTGTTCTCTTTGAAGCAAGCGATTTTCTTGTGATTTTAATTCTTGTCTGCTTTCTTTCAACTCACTTTCAACTTGTGCGCGATACTGCTGGTTTTCTTCCTTGGCTTCCAACAAAGCTTCTTTCTTCAAGGTTTCCGCTTCTTTATTTGCATGCGTAATGATCCCTCTAGCTGTGTTTTGTGCCCCATCAATTTCTTTTTCATGGCGTGCTTTTGCGACCATGAAACCCAAACCAAGACCGACAATTAAACCGATGATAGCGAGGAGAATAGGAACTAACATTAAATCCACCTCCGTACTATCTTATTTACCTATCTGTAGTTTTTTGATAAACGAATGTCAAATTATCAATATGCCTACTTGCATATGTGTGAGAGTCACACAACTTTATTCTAATGTTTGTCTGATAGCGTGTCAACTTTATTTCTCTTTTGCCAGATTCAACAATAAAGCGCTTTGATCCGCTGTAAAATAGTCCGCAAAAAAACACTAATGACCGGACAAATATGCCTCATCATTAGTGTTGATTTGTTTTTTATTCATCTAAAGGCAATTCTTCCTGACCCGCTTCTTCAGCTTCCGTCACATCGCCTTCTTCACCGATACCATAAGCTGCACGTACACGTGTCGCAACTTCTGCCATCATTTCTGGATGATCCGCCAAATACTTCTTAGCGTTTTCGCGTCCTTGTCCAATCCGATCTTCTTTATAGCCATACCAAGCACCGCTCTTGTCGACGATGTCTTGTTCCACAGCCATATCTAACAATTCGCCTTCTTGCGAGATTCCGAAGCCATACATAATATCAACTTCAGCTACCTTGAATGGTGGCGCTACTTTATTCTTAACGACTTTGATCTTGGTACGATTACCAACGATATCCGTTCCATTTTTCAATTGCTCCGCACGACGTACTTCTAAGCGAACGGTTGCGTAGAACTTCAATGCACGTCCACCAGGCGTTGTTTCAGGATTACCAAACATAACACCGACTTTTTCACGAATTTGGTTAATGAAGACGGCAATAGTCTTTGTTTTGTTGATAGAGCCTGACAGCTTGCGCAATGCTTGTGACATCAAACGAGCCTGCAGACCAACGTGCGCATCACCCATCTCGCCATCGATTTCAGCACGGGGGACTAGCGCGGCCACCGAGTCAATAACGATAATATCGACTGCGCCACTTGAAACTAAAGCATCTGCAATTTCTAAGCCTTGTTCCCCAGTATCTGGTTGTGATAGCAGCAATTCATCAATGTTTACACCTAGACGTTGTGCGTATTGAGGATCCAATGCGTGCTCGGCATCAATAAAAGCTGCCGTCCCGCCATGTTTTTGAACTTCTGCAATCGCATGCAGTGCAACCGTTGTTTTACCAGAACTTTCTGGACCATATACTTCGATGATTCGTCCACGAGGGTATCCACCAACACCTAACGCAACGTCCAATGCCAAAGAACCGCTTGGAATTGTTGAGATTTGCTGATCGACCTTTTCTCCTAATTTCATGATCGAACCTTTACCATAATTCTTTTCAATCTTCTTCATTGCAGCATCTAAGGCTGCCTTGCGATCATTTGCCAATAGCTGATCCTCCCTATTTCTTATAATCAATATGCTTTACACATCATTATTGCTTTTTCAATATCCCTAGTTTATCGGTTTGAAATCAAAAAAGCAAGCAAAAAACGAACAAACATTCGCTTTTTTAACTTTTGTTTAGAATTGCTCGCCGTACCATGTCTAAGCCCTTCATGACGGAGCTATGGCGGACATACGAACGATCCCGAGTAAAATGATTTTCACTAATCAACGTCTCACCATCTTTTTGAGCCAACGCAATATAAACCGTTCCCTTAGGTTTTCCTTCCAGCTCGTCAGGACCCGCCACTCCGGTAAAGGACAGAGCAAAATCTGTTTCTGCTAAACGCAAAGCTGCTTCTGCCATTTCCTTCGCACATTCTTCACTCACCACGCCGACACTTTCTAGTAGCATCGGATTGATACCTAGAAAGCTTGCTTTAGTTGTCTCGGAATATGTGACAAATCCCCCTGGAAAGACCTCAGAGACGCCAGGAATCGTACCTAACGTCGCTTGAAATTCACCAGCAGTTAAGCTTTCTGCTGCTGTGATACTCAGCTGTTTTTCTTTCAGTAAGTTCACCACAACTTCGACTAAGCTGTTCTCTTCTCCATAACCATAAAAGAACTCGCCGACTTTTGCCATGATCTCGGCTTCTGTTTGATTTAATAAAGCATTTGCTGAGATCTCATCCTCTGTTTTCGCTGTGATCCGCAAAGTCACCTCATTTGGCTTTGCGTAAGGTGCGATTGTGGGATTAGACTGGTGTGTAATCATCTCCGCTAAGTCGGTCACTAATTTCGATTCTCCGATTCCGAAGAAACGCAGTACCCGAGAAGTAAGCTTTTCCGTTGTTGGAAATTCTTTTTCTAACAATGGTCGGGCTTGTTCCAAGAACATTGGCTTTAATTCGCTTGGTGGTCCTGGCAATAAGATATAATTGTTTTTCTTGCCTTTATATAAACAACCAATGGCTAAGCCAGTACGGTTCGGTAACGGAATCCCATCTTGCAATGTTTCGATCTGACGTAAATTATTCGGCGTCATCGTACTTTGTCGTTGGATAAAGAAGCTGTTAAGGGCTTCTAATCCTGCTTGATTTTGTACTAATGGCACTCCGACGTGCTCGGCCAAAACATTTTTCGTTAAATCGTCATCCGTTGGTCCTAAGCCGCCGCACAAGATAATCAATTCACTACGTGTATCTGCTAATTGCAGTAACTCTTCTAAACGCTGCGGATTATCCCCTACAACGGTGTGATAATAAACCTCAATTCCCATATCCGCTAGCTTTTCTGACAAGAATGTTGCATTGGTATTCACGACTTGTCCTAATAAGAGCTCTGTGCCCACGGCAATAATTTCTGCTTTCATTTATTCCTCTTCTTTCTAAGATACGCAATTTTTCTCCACTATAACAGAAAGTACAACAGAAAAAACAGAAAAAACGACCAGTAAGATAGATTTTCCTATCCTACTGACCGTAATTTTGATTTTTTACATTGAACCTTTAAATATCGCTGTGTTTTTAGCAAAGTAGTCATAACCTGAATAAACGGTAAAGAATAAGCAGATATACAACATAATTTGATCCATTGAGATGCCAATAAAGTTAAATGGCACATTGTTTAAATAAAGCAATACGATTCCGACCATTTGTGTCGCAGTCTTAATTTTCCCTGGCATTGCAGCTGCCATAACACCGCCGCCTTGTTCAACAATCAATAAACGTAACCCCGTTACCGCCAACTCGCGACAAACAATAATAGCAATTACCCAAGAAGGGGCTTTTCCTTGTTCGACTAAAATAATAAACGCCGTCATCACCAGCATCTTATCTGCCAAAGGATCTGCGAATTTTCCGAAGTTGGTGACCAAGCCATCGCGACGAGCAATTTTCCCATCAAGATGGTCGGTATAGCTGGCTATCGCGAAAATAATCGCACCCACCAGTTGAGTCACTGCTAAATCAGTATTACCAACCTGCAATGTGCCCCAATCCCACGGAGCTAAGACGACGATCATAAAGATTGGAATCATGAAAATCCGAATGACAGTCAGTTTATTTGGTAAATTCATTATGAATTCCTCCTAATTCAATTTAAACACAGCCCTAAGATGCGTAGGCAATATTCAACGTAATATTCTTTTGCAACAACGAGTTCCCAGGTTGGAAATCAAGGGCTTGATCGTTGATTTTTACTTCTGCGTATTTTGCCATGCCAACAGTGATCACTGCTTGAGCCGTATCAGCAGGAAGCTCAGTTGTTTCAGATTCACCTTTCTCCAAGGTCTTCTGATACGTCAACGCGCCATTGACTTGGACACCGACCCATACGCGTTCTGTTCCAGTGAAACTAATTTTTAACGGTTTTTCCGCATGCTCCACTTTCATCGTCGCCGCGTTCGTCGTATTATTTTCCATCGTGAAGGCCATTTTTGGTTTTTCTGGCTCTTTTGAGGATTCCACTGGTTTCGGTTGTGAAGATGAAACTTTTTCTGCCACGGATAATGAGACATCTGAGCGTTCAACTTGAACGGAACTATTTTCTGGAATAATTGCGGTTTCTTGATGATCCAGCCAAGTCATATAACCGACCACCGAAATAATCGCTAGTGCCACCAATCCCAACAGAATCATCGGCAAGGTCGCTTTAAAACGAGCCCGCGTCGGACTTTCAACATGCTTATTTTTTCTCAGTCCATCAACGGTTTCTAATTCAGGATAAGTCGGCATCGGACGATCCTTACCATCCAGAACATCAATCAAATAATTACCGTCAAGTTTGACCTCATCTGCATATTGACGAATAAATGTCCGCAAATAATAATCACTAGGCAATTCATGGAAGTCATTTTCTTCTATTGCCAGCAAATAACGTTTTTGGATTTTTGTGCGTTGCTGCAGCTCATCTAAACTGATTTTTTTATCGATCCGGGCTTTACGTAGTGTTTCTCCAATATTAATACTAGCCACTTGGTTCTCTACTCCTAATTCATATTAGTGAGATTATCTTATTAAGAAAATAATCTTAGTTTTTCATCACGTCTATCATACTTTTTTTCCTATTTAAAGTTAGGCAAAGAATTGATATCTTCGTTCCTATTCCAACCAGCCGCCCGTAACAGGCAATACAATGCCTGTGGTATAGCTAGCTTCTTTTGAAAATAAGTAATTGCAGGCTGCGGCGATTTCTTTGGGGTCAGCCAATCGTCCTAAAGGAATTTCCGAAATCAACTCTGTCAGCTCTTGCGGCTCCCAATTATCATTCATTTTCGTTTGGACAGCACCAGGTGCCACGACATTAACAGTGATTCCTAAAGTTGCGACCTCTTTGGCGTAAGCTTTTACAAACGCTTCTTGCGCGCCCTTTACAGCACTATAGACAGTCTCCATGCTGCTTCCACGATGTCCATAAACTGATCCGATAAATACGACACGGCCGTTTCCATTTTTTGCCAATTTCTCCTGCAAACTCTGTAACAAAAGTAGCGGTGTTTTCAAATGAACTTGCCATAACGCATCCATTTGATCTGCTTTTGTCTCTGGCAGCAACTCGTAAAAAGTAAAGCCTGAGGCAAAAACAATCCCATCCACTTGAAATAAGTGTTCAAGAAAGCTCGGAACTTCTGTTTCCTTCAACATGTCTAAGGATACCATAAAAAAATCTTGCTGAGGATAACGTTTCTGTAAGTCTGAAACGAAATTTAAAACTTTTTCTTTTTGTTGATTATAGTGGCAATAGAGGGACCAGCCTTGCCCCGCTAGTTTTTCGCAAACAGCTTGACCGATATCCCCGCTCGCCCCCATTACTAACGCATAAGGCATTCTATCCCTCCTTTATACTAATACTTTTTTAACTAGGAATATTCTTCTCCATATAAAATCGCGTGAAGGCTTCTTCTTTGATGAATAATTCACCCGCAGCCAAAACATCTGTCAATTCTATTTCTTGAATGATTTCGGGCATATCAAACAGCGTCCATTCACCATACAATGACTGGGTAAATTGATTGGCAACATACTCTAATGAGTTCAAAGATTGGAAATATTTTCCTAACATTTTTTTCTTCAAAAGCGTCAGATTTTTCTCATTAACTTCTGGATCGCTGTCAAAATGCAGTAAAATCTCCGTCAAGCGATCTGCTAGCATTTGCGGATTTTCACTATCGCCGCCAAAATCCGCAAAATGGAAGCTGCGGTCTAATGAAAATTCGTAGCCAAAGCTGTCGTCTAGTAACCCCTCATTATATAAGCGTAAATAGTTCTGTGAAGTCGTCCCTAATAGCATTTGGAATAAAAGGTCCATCGAAATTTTGAAGATCAGACGTTCCTTATTGTCTTTTGGTAATTCTGCCAAACCTTTGATCCCGACAATTGCTTTCGGTATTGTAATTGGCATCTTTTCTTCACTGCGTTTAATGATTTCATCAGGTGATTCCTGTGGAAACCGGCGTTGGATCGGTTCTGGCGCTTCAAAAGTTTTCTTTGCTTGGTTTTCCCGAATGAAGGCCATTAAGGCTTCCGGCTCCAGATTTCCCACGACAAATAGCGTCATATTGCTGGGATGATAAAACGTATTGTAGCACGTGTATAGATCTTCGGCTGTAATTTCTGCAATCGAATCAATCGTTCCTGCAATATCAATATGCAGAGGATGCTTCGGATACATATTTTTTAAAATAGCGAAAAACTGCTGCCACCCCGGATCATCTTGATACATTTGAATTTCTTGCCCAATGATTCCTTGCTCTTTTTGCACAGACTCTTCCGTAAAATACGGAGCTTGCACAAAATCTAGCAAAGTTCCTAAATTCAATTCCAATTGATCAGTCGTCGAAAATAGATAGCTTGTGCGAGTAAAGCTGGTAAAGGCGTTTGCCGATGCCCCTTGCTCACCAAACTTTTGAAACACATCGCCATCTTCCTTTTCAAACATCTTGTGTTCTAAAAAGTGAGCGATCCCATCAGGAACTTTGATGTACTCTGTTCCGCCACGTGGGATAAACTCATTGTCGATCGAACCGTAATTGGTGCTAAATAGGCCGTACGTCTTGTGATATCCAGCCTTTGGCAACAAATAGACCGTTAAGCCATTTGGCAAAATTTCCTTGTATAAGATTTCATTGATTTTTTGATAGGCTACTTTATCCATTCTGTTGTCCTCCATCTAAAAAGAAGATCGCCTGCAGACGAATTTTTTTCGCGACTTTCTGTACATCTTTTGGTGTCACAGCAGCTAAACGTCTCAGCCATTCTTCGTCTGTTAATTTACTTTGCGGCAGCCACTGCGCCAAGTAAGTCGTCTCGATCGCATTTTGCATACTATCTAAGCCTAGTAAGTAATGATTTTTCAACATCGCTTTCGTTTGCTGGAAAGCCAAATCAGTGAAATTACCAGCTTGTAATTCGAGTAGCTGTTCCTCAATCAAACGTAAAACTTTCTGACGGTTGTCGCTATTGATTCCCGTTTGCACCTGCAAATAACCACGAAATGTATCAAAAGAGCTTGAGGCATAATAAGCTAAGCTTGCCTTTTCTCTGACATTCATAAACAATTTTGAATGAGGAAACCCGCCGAACAAGCCATTAAAGACCAGCAGTGCAAAACGGTCAGTATCTTCGTAATAAACATCGGTTGAATACGCCAGATTCAATTTCCCTTGTGTCACCGTTTCTTGAACTTGCTGTTCGCGAATCACATTATCACTGGCTTGATAATAATAAATAGCCGGGAAGCTTTCTTTTCGCTGGGCAAAAGGCAGCTCTTTGAAAAGCTCGGCCATTTCCGCTTCCTCTACATCACCAATCACAAATAAATCTACTTGATCTTGTGTAATCATCTCCTGATAATATGCCGCAAGACCTTCGTTTGTCTCACTCTCTAAATCATCTACTGTACCAAAGCTTGGTAATTTTTGCGCCTCATCCGTAAAATAGGTCTCTTTGATCTTTAAGGAAGCCATTGTCTGCTTGTCTTCCTGCAATGTCTCGATATAGCTTTGCAAATTTTCTTTTTCTAACTGAAAGGTTTGCTCATCGAATTTTCCATCCTGGATATTAGGGTAAAACAAAATTTCCTTCAAAAAATCCATTGCGGCTGGTAATAGCTTTGGATCATCAACGTATTTTCCATTGACAATGCCTAAACCAATGTCTAACCAATGCAGATTCCCTTTGCGTCCAACATTCAACCCGAAACTGGCACCGTAAAGCTCGGCTAATTGTCCGCTCAATTTGGTTTGATCTGGATAGCGCAAAGAATTGGTCTCCAACAAGTTCGCCAAAAGGGCTCGCTTAGTCATGATTTCTTTGGTTAAACGGGTGGTAAAGCGCCCGTAGATTTGAATTGTTTTGTATTTCTTTGTCGCAATAACGTGCAGCCGCACGCCCTTCTTAAGTTCGATCATTACAAAGCTCCTTTTTTATGCTAATCAATTATTTTTTTCAAAGAAAAATAGGCTTGATTTTCAAGCTAGATATTCTCCGCTAAAAGGAACCCTCCCCAATACTTCTAAAAAAACGAAAAAAGGGTCTTCCTTTGTCTTTATCACTAAAGCTAATTATAGCACAGGCGAGCTCCAAGATTCGAAATCTGCGCTGACCGATAGTCTGTTTTATTTCAAATTTTTTTCTTCTTTCGCTATACTAAAAATTAAGGAAAAATTCTCATCCAACTTCGCTGGCTCCATTTCTGTTTTTTGATTATACGAAGTGATGTCTATCGTAAAAAGGAAAGTATATTTGGAAAAGCTTATCTGATAAGAAGATAGTAAAACGTTGGATGGTATACAATTTGCAAATAAGGAGGAAGACCCTATGATTAAAGAATTTAAAGATTTCTTGATGAGAGGCAATGTCATTGATCTTGCTGTTGGTGTTGTAATCGGTACTGCATTTACTGCAATTGTGACAAATATTGTTAATGGATTAATTACACCGTTGGTTGGGCTGATCGTGTCATTGTTTACGAAAGGAAAAGATTTGAACGAGGCGATGTCCGTTTTGGATTGGAAACCAGTTAAAGGCGTGACCTTTGCGTTTGGTGATGTAATTAGTGCATTGATCACCTTTATTATTACTGGTTTTGTTTTATTCCTGATTGTTAAAGCTGCAAACAAAGCAAAAAGTAGTATTTCTAAAGAAGAAAAAGAAGAAGAGGTACCAGTACCGACAGCTGAAGAATATTTAGCAGATATTCGTGATCTTTTAGTTGAACAAAATAAAGCAGCTAAAGAAACACAAAAGAACGTCGAAGACAAATAAAAACCATGGAGCATACGCTCCATGGTTTTTAAATTGCTTCTGTTAAAAATTCGATCTCTACTGTGCGAGTCAATACATCGGAATAGCTGTATGAAACACGTTCGAAAGAATTTTCTTCTGGGTCCAAATCAACCACAAATACGGAAGGATATGTCTCAGTTAAGATTCCCTTGCGTTGCGTTTGACGCTTGCGTCCCGTCTGAGCAACAAGCATAATCGGAGCACCAATACGGTCTTCCAAGTTTTTCTTGATAGACGCTAAAGTTGTTGGCATACAGTTCACCTCAAAATACATTATAGCACAAATCTAAAACTTTTCAATGTTATCATAAGATAAAAAAATATGCAACTTTATACCTTATTAAGCTGAATGCAGCCCTTATTCATCTAAATCATATAGTTTTTTCTTTAATTTGTTCTTTGCCCGATTCAACGCGTTACGGATCGCCTTTTCTGATTCATTTAGAAGCTGAGCGATCGTCGAGGGCTCCTCACCCTTGAGATAGTAATACAAGGACCGATTTTCTAATGAAGACAGTGGAACTTCTCCAGCTAGTAACATCTCACTAATAAATAGATTTTCTTCCATGTACTCATGATATTGAAAGTGTTCATCAAAAGCCTCCATATCAGCTTTATCCATTGATACAGCCTGTTGTTGGGCAAATCGTTTTTGAGCTTGCTGACGACGCAAGAGAGAACGAATTCGATTTTCAAATATCATCTTGTAGTATAAGCCAAACGTTGTTCCACGACCCTTACAGTAGCTCTGCAGGGCATCATTCAGTGCGATTCGTCCCTCCTGCAGCCAGTCATCAAAATCAAAATCACGAATCGAATAACGGGATTGCATACTATAGACAATCGGTAAATATTGACTAAACATTTCTTCAAAAGCGGCACCATCAATTTTTTCATAACGCGTTGATTCTTTCATTTTTACACCCCTCTCAACAAATAAAAGCATACACGCTTTATAAGTCAGAGAGACTAACTATATAGAGTCAAGTAAAAATTAGCCAAATCAAAAAATATTTTATAACAGATAATTCCGAAAAAAGGGTACAACAAATAAGCTTCTTACCATTAGTTTTTTTGAATGTTCAATAGCTAATCAGAAACAATTATATAAGGCTCGTTTTTAGTCAAAATAGCATGAATCACGTAACAAAGCTTACGAGAAACCGCACCTAAGGCAGTTAGATGATGTTTTCCTTCGGAAACTTTTTTCTGGTAAAACGCACTAAAAACAGGATCACATTGAGAAGCTACTAAAGCCGCCGAAAACAAGGCTTTTCGCAAATATGGAGACCCTCGTTTACTCATAACATTATGCGTTGCCTCATATTGCCCTGATTGTGTCACGGAAGCGTCTATCCCAGCGTAAGCAACGAGTTTTTTCGGGTTAGAAAATTTTTGAATATCTCCGATCTCACCAAGAATAGTCGCACCGTTTATAGGACCAATTCCAGGAATTGTGAGAATAACAGAATTTAAAGTGTCCATTATGTGCTTGATTTCTCTTTCCGTTTCCTTTATTTGGCTTTCAATGAATTTTAATTGTTCAATCATTGAACGTAGTTGGAAGGTGAACGCTTCTTGAGCAAATTTTACTCCAAAGGAGTTAGAAGCTGCTTGCTTCAATTGGTCCGCTTTTTCTGCCTTGATTCGGTTCCTGCTTAACTCAGCTAAGTATTGGGCCAAAGTTTCTGAGGAAATGTTTTCTAAGTCGATCGGGGCACTAAACGCCAGCAATAACTCTTTAGAAGCTTTTCCGAAAACGCCCTGCTTGGTAAAAATCGTCGCGTATTCTGGAAAGACTTGATCCAATACGGCTATAATTTTTCTTTTGAAGTCGCTCGCTGTACCTACTAAATAAGTTCGGTAACGAGAAAGTTGTTTCAAAGAAAAAACATTTTCATCGGATAAGACCGTTTCGACAAATGAGCCATAGCGCATTAAGTCAGCAATCAAAACAGAATCAATAATATCGTTTTTTCGTTTCCGTATTTCTGTACCTTTACGCCATCCGTCTGTTTGAAGGGGATTCACAACGTGAATCAAATAATCTGATTCGTGAAGGTATGAAAAGATGGACAGCCAATAGTGCCCCGTGGCTTCCATCCCTATAACAAAGTCACTGGGTGCTCCGGAATAGTCGACCATTCGCTCAATTAATGACTCTGCTCCTTCAGTGGTGTTAGGAAATGAAAAACCTTTTAGTAATACCTTTCCTTCCTCGTTCATGATAGAAGCAACGTGAGTGCGTTTACCGATATCAATGCCTAAAAAGTACATGTATATCTGACCTTTCAAAAAAAGAATTTTGGATTGAAATCCACTCAACTGAAAAGCGTCACTACCTTGTACGAGATACGGAGTAAAGTAAGGACTTTCAACATCTAACTCATACGCAATCCACTTATCAGAGAGAGGAGCCAGTCTCTCGAGTGCGGGTTCAATGACCCAAGGGGGGAACGGCTTAGCCTCTCAATCCAATAAATATATTATCTCAAAAGAAATGAGTTAATACCAAATTAAAATAACGATGGTTCATAGGGTTATCCAATCAAAACCGGAAGGTTAAAACCCTAACTCTAATATACAAGGGGTGTCGACAATCAATTTATTTTTTTTTGCTTAATTCGTCCAGTTTTTGTGACAATTTTTGCAATTGTTCATTATTCCACGGGGAATTACGTCGAAAATTTTTAAAATGCGTATCTTTTGTATCCCCGGTAATCACAGCCTCGGTTTGCTGGACAGACTTGTACAACTCACGCGCAGAAGTTCGCAATGCCCCCTGCGAGAAAATGGTCCATTGTTCAGCAAGATCACTCGTTGCTACCGTTACTTGAGTCAAGCGATCATTCAATTCCCCAGCAATTCGTTCAATATAACTATCGGCGGTCTCATCCTCTTTTGTGAAAACAACAGTCAGCTGATACTTTTGGTAGCTTTGGGTAATTCCTGGAACAAATTGCGCATCGAAAACAACAATTGTTTCCAATCCTTGGTACTTAGCATAGTTAGACAAACGAAATAGCAATGCTTCGCGTGCTTCTTCTAAACGCTCTTGGTTTTTTAATGCGGTCAACTCAGGCCATGCACCAATCATATTGTACCCGTCAACGATCAACAATTGCCTTTTCATTACAATTCACTTCGCTTTCGGAAAACTTCATACATCAATAGACCCGCAGCAACTCCTGCGTTTAAGCTCTGCACATGTCCTGTCATAGGGATCGTTAACATCTCATCAACTTCCTTTTTCAGTCCAGCACTCATCCCTTTGCCCTCATTACCGATGATTAAAGCGATCGGTCCTTCCACCTTCCATTGACGATAGTCCGTTCCTTCCATGTCTGTTCCGAAAATCCAATATCCTGCATCTTTTAACTGCTTAATACTTTGGGCCAAATTCGTTACTCGAGCAATCGGCACGTATTCTACTGCACCGGTCGAAGCCTTCGTCACAACTGGCGTAATACCTACTGAGCGATGTTTTGGAATAATTACGCCTGACACGCCACTGGCATCGGCCGTCCGCAAAATCGAGCCAAAATTATGTGGGTCTTCCAAACTATCCAAAATCAACAGGAAGGGCGCCGCTTCTGAAGTATTTTTTGCTAACAAGTCCTCCAAGGACAAATATTCATAAGGAGTAATTCCTAAAACGATTCCCTGATGAACACCGCCGTCGCTTAATGTATCCAGTTTTTGTTTAGGTACCCACTTCACCGGAACCGCTTGTTCCTTCGCTAAAGCTTTCAGCTGTTCAATCTTGTCTCCACGCGCATCCTCTTGCATAAATAATTTATTGCCTCGACCAGCTTGAAGTGCCTCCACACTGGCGTGATGACCAAAAACAAAATTATTCTCTTCTGTTTCAACTGTTTCCGTCTCTTTGCGGCGATCTTTAGACCGATCATTTTTCCGCTGATTCCGTCGATCATTTCCTCGACGCTGCTTCTTATCCTTCATTTGTTTCGCCCGCTTTCTCTAAACACCATACGATCAATTCTTCTAATCGCTCTTTTCGTTCCAATAAGTGTAGATAACCCATTAATGCTTCAAAACCCGTAGACATACGATAGGTCATGATGTCGGTATTTTTTGCTGATGTGTAACTTTTGGCATTTCGACCACGCCGATAAATGCCTTGCTCTTCTTCTGTCAGCATACCATCATCGAGCATTTTTTGAATCAACGTTGCTTGAGCTTTAGCGGAAACAAAATGAGTCGCCATATGATGCAGCTTATTTGGGCGTGTCTGGCCTTCTCGGACTAGAAAATCCCGCACGTAAGTTTCATAAATGGCGTCACCAACATACGCTAGTGCCAGTGCGTTTAATTGTTTATAGTCTGTCATTATGCTCGTCTCCAACGGACGCCTTGAGGGGTGTCTTCTAAAATAATTCCTTGTTCTTTTAATTGATCGCGGATTTCATCACTGCGAGCAAAGTTTTTATCTTTACGGGCTTGATTACGTTCTTCAATCAATTGATCAATCTCTTCATCTAATAAGCCAGCTGTTTGGAATTCGATCCCAAAAACATTCAGCATGTTTGTAAATTCTTCTAATGCCGCAGTTAAAATCGCCGCTGAAACTTTTTCTTGGTCGCTGTAATTGTTCAGCCATTTTGCTAATTCATATACAACCGTGATCCCATTGGCCGCATTGAAGTCATCGTCCATCTCTTCAACAAACCGATCCTTCAGCACTTGTAGCTCACTCGTTTTTTCTTGGTCATCAGCCAACGCTGCTTCCGCTGTATCTTGACGGAAGGCCGCATTTTCAAAGGCAGTACGTAATTTTTGCAGATTGGCCTGAGCATCCTTCATGGTTGCTTCACTATAGCGAATCGGGCGACGATATTGTGTCGTTGCCATAAAGAAGCGTAAAACCTGAGGATCGATTTCTTTGACTAAGTCGTGAACAGTTACAAAGTTTCCTAGCGACTTGCTCATTTTCGCATCGTCTTCTCCAATGGTTACATAGCCATTGTGCATCCAATAGTTCGCAAAACGTTGCCCTGTTTTGGCTTCACTTTGGGCAATTTCGTTCTCATGATGAGGAAATTCCAAGTCTTGTCCACCGCCATGAATATCAATCGTGTCTCCCAAGTGTTTTGTCGCCATCACTGAACATTCGATGTGCCAGCCTGGTCGTCCTTCACCCCAAGGAGACTCCCAAGAAATTTCATCCGGCTTCGCACTTTTCCATAAGGCAAAATCCAATGGATCCTCTTTAATTGCTTGCTCCGCACCAGTCCGTTGGCTCGCGCCAACCTCTAATTCATCAATCGATTGATCACTCAATTCGCCATAATGTTCGAATTTCCGAGTACGGTAATAGACGTCCCCGTGTGCTTCGTAAGCGTAGCCCTTTTCAATCAGGGTCTCGATAAATGCTAAAATATCAGGAATATGATTGATTACACGCGGATGCAATGTCGCTGGCTTTACATTCAGCGCTGCAGTATCCTCTTCAAAGGCTGCAATAAAACGATCGGCTACTTCTGGTGCAGTAATCGATAACTCCTTCGCAGCTTTGATAATTTTGTCATCAACGTCGGTAAAGTTCGATACAAAATTCACCTCATAGCCGCGATATTCAAAGTAACGACGAATGACATCAAATGCAATCGTACTACGGGCATTCCCGATATGAATATAGTTATAAACAGTTGGTCCGCAGACATACATTCGGACTTTATTTTCCTCGATTGGTTTAAAAATTTCCTTTTCACGTGTCAACGTATTGTGTATTTTAATCATGTTGTACCTTCTTTCCATGTAATCTTGCTACTTTTGCTGGTACACCTACTGCAGTCGCATCCGCTGGTATATCTTCTAAGACAACAGCCCCCGCACCGATTTTACTTCCTGCCCCGATTTCGATTGGTCCTAAGATTTGAGCATTCGCCGAAATAAAAGCACCTTGACGTACAGTGGGATGCCGCTTGCCAGTATCTTTTCCTGTCCCGCCTAATGTTACGCCATGAAACAACACAACATCTCGCTCAACCTCTGCCGTTTCACCAATCACCACACCCATTCCGTGATCAATAAAAACACCAGGAGCGATCTTAGCACCAGGATGAATCTCAATCCCCGTTAAAAAACGCCAAAATTGCGAATGGATTCGAGCCAACAAAAACCACTGATGCCGATAGAGAAAATGTGAAAACTTATGAAAAAACAACGCGTGAACACCTGGATATGTAAGCACAACCTCTAAGCCAGTCCTAACTGCCGGATCATTTTTCTTCGCTGCTGCAATCGCTTCTTGCCACCATCCCATTTACCTCAACTCCTTTTTTATTTTTAGACTTTTATCCATAAAACATTCAACACATTTCCAATTCCCTGCTATTAGGCTATCTCCAATTAAAGAACTCATTTTTCCAAAAATCAGAAAAATGATCTTATAGTCGTTTCGCATACGATTCCGCTAAACTACGCATCTGTTAGTTTAGTTAAAAATCCTTATTTGACCCTTGCACAACACAAAACTGCAAAAAGCGTAACTCGCAAAAAAGCGTCTTTTGAGTTTCCTCAAAAGACGCTTTAACGTGGTCCCACTTTTGTTTGCAGTATCTGCCTCAAACAGGTAACGTCTGTGAAACGTCCTTAGCTACATATCGCTAAGACCACTCGGAGGTGCATTTCATAAGTGCTGATTTGACTGCTTCCACCACCCGCAGTCTCTCTGAAAAATCGTCACCTACTACTTCTTCTCTTCTTTGTGTTTACATTACTTGATCTAAATGTGCTAGGGCTTTTTCTCTGCCTAAGATTTCAACTGTTTCTGGCAATTCTGGTCCGTGTGTCACACCACTGACAGCTACACGAATCGGCATCCAAAGGTTTTTCCCTTTTATTCCTGTTTCTTTTTGAACAGCCTTAATTGAAGCCAAAACGTTAGCAGCGTCAACTGTTTCTAAGCTTTCTAGCTGAGCTTTGAAGGCAGCTAAGACAGTTGGGACGCCTTCGCCAGCTAACACTTCTTTTGCGGCATCGTCTAGTTCAAGATGATCTTGGAAGAACAAACTTGATACTTCAGTGATTTCCGCAGCGTAGCTCATTTGTGGTTGATATAAGCTGACTACACGTTTCACCCAATCCTTACGTTCAGGCGTTGGATTTTCTTCGACTTTACCAGCCTTGATTAAATATGGCAAGCATAATTCAGTTAATTTATCCAAATCCATCGCTTTGATGTAATGGTTATTGACCCATTCTAATTTTTTCTGATCAAATGCTGCTGGTGATTTACTTAAACGATCAGTATCAAAAATCTTGATCAATTCATCTTGCGGGAAGATCTCGTCTTCACCAACTGGCGACCAGCCAAGTAAAGCAATGAAGTTGAACATTGCTTCTGGCAAATAGCCTAATTCGCGATATTGTTCGATAAATTGCAAAATGCTTTCATCACGTTTACTTAGTTTTTTGCCGGTTTCAGTATTGATAATCAAGGTCATATGACCAAATGTTGGACGCGGCCAACCAAAGGCATCGTAGATCATTAATTGTTTTGGTGTATTGGCAATATGATCATCACCACGCAGTACATGCGTGATTTTCATTAAATGATCATCTACTGCTACTGCAAAGTTATATGTTGGCATACCATCACGCTTTTGGATGATAAAGTCGCCGCCGACATTATCCGATTCAAAGCTGATCTCGCCTTTAACCATATCATCAAACGTAAAGCTGGTATTGCGAGGGACACGGAAGCGAATAACTGGTTCTAGGCCTTGTGCTTCTTTTTCTGCTTGTTCCTCAGGTGTTAGATTGGCACACTTGCCTGAATAATGAGGCATTTCGCCGCGTGCACGTTGCGCTTCACGCTCAGCCTCCAGCTCTTCAGAAGTACAGTAGCATTTGTATGCCAAATTGCTCATCAATAATTGATCAATTAACGGCTGATAAACGTCGCGTCGTTCTGATTGACGGTAAGGACCATATTTCCCAGGATTTTCAGGGGATTCATCCCAATCAATCCCTAACCAAGCCAAGTTTTCTAATTGGCTTTTTTCGCCGCCTTCGATATTTCTTTTTAAGTCAGTGTCCTCGATCCGAATGATGAATTCTCCATCATTATGGCGAGCAAATAGATAATTGAACAAGGCTGTTCGGGCATTTCCGATGTGTAAGTGTCCTGTTGGACTTGGTGCGTAGCGCACACGAATTTTCGACATATAATAGTTCCTCTTTCCCGCTTATTTAGCAAATGGATTGATTGTACAATTTGCTACTCAACACAAATTGTACAATCAATCCATTGTTTAGTAAAGCTACACTGTTATTTTGCTGCTTTCTCATTTGTGTAGTCTAACTTCTTTTCAGGTGAATCATCTTTAATGTTGCGGCTAGAATGAGCCGGTTTAGCAAAAATCATTCGTCCGGCAGCCGTTTGCAGGGCACTTGTTACGACAACTTCGATGTGTTCATTCATATAATGTTGTCCATCTTCCACCACTACCATTGTGCCATCATCCAAATAAGCGACTCCTTGTTGTCGCTCTGTTCCGGCTTTTACAACTAGGACGTTCATGTTTTCGCCTGGGATTACAACTGGTTTCACCGCATTCGCTAAAGCATTGATGTTCAAAACAGCGACATTTTGGAACTCTGAAACCTTATTCAAGTTATAGTCATTTGTCACAATCACACCATCTAATAATTTAGCCAGCTTAATCAATTTACTATCGACTTCGCTGATATCTTCAAAATCGCCATCGTACATTTCAACGGCGATACCTTCTTCTTTTTGCAAAGCATTCAGGATATCCAAGCCGCGACGTCCTCGGACACGTTTCAAACTATCGCCAGAATCAGCGATATATTGCAATTCATACAAGACAAAGTTCGGAATCATTAGGACGCCTTCCAAAAAGCCTGTTTTCGCAATATCATAAATACGTCCATCAATAATAACGCTAGTATCTAAGATTTTATACTTATGAAAATGATCATCCGCTTTGCGCTCAAGGACTTCACCTTCATTTGTCTCAGCCTTTTTATTGCGGCCGCTAAAGAATTTTTTCAATTCATCAATTCTAGTCGTTCCCATTCGGAAGCCTAAATAACCCAATAGCAGCATAATCAAAATCGGCAATGCGCTATTAATGAAGGGAATCGGAATCTGGTACAACGGGGTCGTTCCGATCAATCCCAAGGTCAATCCTAAGATCGCACCGATCACTCCAAATAAAATATAAGTCAAGCTAAGCTCATTTAATTGTTTCTCAATTCTTTTTACCCCAATTGTGATTGGTTCTACGATAGCCAAAGAAATAATATAAAAAATAATTGCACCAATCAGGCCATTCGTAAGTGAATTATTCAACCACATGTTGTCTGCATTGCCAATTGCTGTCCAGGCTGTTGGTAGGAAAGTGACTCCTAAACTAATCCCAACAATCAGGATAATTACTGTTAACACACGTTTCTGCATGCCATCCCTCCTAAGTTCTATTAATCTATTTTTTTATGCAAAAATCTTAGAATAACAGTTGTGCCAAAGTATTTCTGGCACAACCGCTCATTAACGGAATACTTTTCTTAATGTTTCACCTAGTGTCGCCACCGGAATCAATTCGATCCCCTTTGGCGGCGTCCAATCTCCCATGTTGTTCTTAGGGAGATAGATTCTTTTGAAACCTAACTTACTGGCTTCTTTGACGCGCTGCTCGATACTGCTGACCCGACGAATCTCACCAGTCAAACCAATCTCACCGATAAAACATTCAGTTGCTTCCGTGCCATTTTCTTTGTAGCTAGAAGCGATCGCCACGGCTACCGCCAAATCAATTGCGGGCTCATTTAATTTCACACCGCCCGCAGCCTTTAAGTAGGCGTCTTGATTCTGTAAAAGCAAGCCGGCGCGTTTTTCTAAGACCGCCATGATCAAGGATACGCGATTAAAGTCTAATCCAGTTGTCGTACGTTTCGCATTTCCGAAGACTGTTGGTGTTACTAACGCCTGGACCTCAACTAAAATCGGTCGGCTACCCTCCATTGCCACCACAATCGCTGAACCGGTCGCACCTTCTAAACGTTCTTCTAAAAAGACCTGAGAAGGATTAGCCACTTCCACTAAGCCGCTTTCTCGCATCTCAAAAATTCCAATCTCATTAGTAGAACCAAAACGATTTTTTACGGCCCTTAAAATCCGAAAACTGTGATGTTTTTCGCCTTCAAAGTACAGCACAGTATCCACCATATGCTCCAACATTCGAGGCCCTGCGATGTTTCCTTCTTTTGTCACATGCCCGACGATGAAGATCGCGATACCGTTGGTTTTCGCCAGCTTCAATAATTCTGCCGTCGTTTCACGAACCTGACTGACTGACCCAGCTACACTGGTAATGTCAGGCTGCGTCATAGTCTGGATCGAATCAATGATGACATAATCTGGTTTCAGATTTTCAATCGTCCGACTAATCTCGCCCATATCTGTTTCAGCATACAGATAAAAGTCTGTCTCACTCGAACCTAGCCGCTCTGCTCGCAATTTTATCTGCTGAGCACTTTCTTCCCCAGAAACATATAATACATTTCCGCCAGTTGCTGCTAATTGGTGCGAAACCTGTAAAAGTAATGTAGACTTCCCGATGCCGGGGTCTCCACCAATTAAAACCAATGAACCTGGAACTACACCGCCGCCTAAAACCCGATTCAATTCTGCTAATTCCGTTTGAATGCGCGTTTCCTTTTTAAAGACAACATCTTTTAGCTTCGTCGGTTGTGCGCGTTCCCCTGTCAGACTCACCCGATTGCGGCGATCTTCAGGGTGATTTTGCTCAATTTCTTCTACCATCGTGTTCCAGTTTCCGCAGTTAGGACAACGACCTAGATACTTCGGCGAAACATAGCCGCATTCTTGGCAGATAAATTGTGTCTTGGATTTTTTCGCCAAACCCTTCGCCTCACTCGTTGTTTAAAATTTATTGTTTGTCTGAAGAACCAAATCCACCAGTTCTTTCAGCACCTTCTTTATCATTATCAGCTTTAAGAAATGGCAAGAAAATTCCTTGCCCGATCCGTTCGCCTTTTTTTATATGAACATCGGTTAAACCAAAATTTGAAAATTGGAACATAATATGCCCTTCATTGTCCGGGTTATTATAATAATCACTATCGATCACACCAACACCGTTACTTAACGTTAAGAAACGTTTCAGTGGATTGCTTGAACGATTCGCTAATTGTAAATATTCATCATGCTCCATGTACGCCTTGATCCCTGTAGGTACTAAAACTGGTTTGACAATCTTTTCAGATACCTCAGATTTTTTAGTAAAATGATGGATGATCTGTTTCCAAACCGCTGGAATCACGATATCCTCTGCAGCTTCAAAATCATATCCTGCCGCATTTTTCGTTGCTCGTTTCGGCAAATTGATGTTTTTATCTTGATAAGCTGTCGTAACTTCAAAACCTCTTTTTTTCATGTTGAACTCCTTTGTGAAATATATAGCTATTCTACCATAGAGCAGGCGGCTGTTCGAAAATCTTTTACGAAAACTCTATGGAAATTTAATGAATTTTTTTCTCTTTACTCTAATTCTCGCTGATCCGCTCATCCAACGCTGGCAAACGATTGATATACATCTCAATTCGCTTGGCATAAGATGGATTTTCTTCATATGTTTTAATCTGTTCTTGCAATGTTTGAAGGTCGTCCGTTACGATTCCGTTAACATTCAAGGAGACCATTCGATCCATCGAATCGGCATCATTAACGGTCCAAGCATAGACATCTTTGTCTTCTTCATGGGCACGACGAACAAAATCGCTGGTTAATGTTGTTTCCTCCATAGTATATGCATTCGCAGGCGTTTGCGGGAATACTAAATTATAAGGCAAGACATAACTGACATACAACTTTGGTGCCTTCTCCTTTAACTCAGCTACCACATGATAATCCAAGGAATGAATCCGATGGTGATTAGAAAGAATCGTTGCTTGATACTTTTCGATGAATCTATCCATCATCTCTTTAGAATCATCAGCAGTTGTTTTGATCTCAATCAGTAATTTTTGATGGTGCTCATTAGCAAAAGCTAAGTAGTCATCAAAACTCGCGATAGGTGCCACGTGCCCATTCTCAACTGCTTGCAGCTCTTGAATTTCACTTAATGTCAGTTCATGAGTAGTCTTGTCTCGTCCTGTCAATCTTTTTAAATTTTTATCGTGGAACACGACAAACTGACGATCCTTCGTTTCTTGGATATCCATCTCAATATAATCAGGTTTTTCTTTGATAGTAGCCGCCATTGCTGGAATTGTATTTTGTACGCCGTTTCCATTATCGACTCCTCGATGTGAGATGGTTAAGGGAATCGAATCCTCAAGTCCGGTTAGATAAAGAACATTGCTGAGTAAGGTCGTTCCGCCTAAAAAAATGAATAGTATCACTGCGGCGATCCGTGTCCACAAACTTGGCCGAACTAATCGCAAAGGACGTTCGCCACTAATTACTAATGGATAGAATTTTTGAACCAACACACTAAAATACAAAACCGTTGCCCATGCCAGCATTAATTGACTAAACAATTGGATACTCGATAAGGTAAGCATAGCACCAATTGCTGGAAAGGGCTTCGGAAGTAAATCAAAGCCTACCTGAAGCCCATAGCTTATCCCATATCCAACATAAGAAACCAAGGTCAAAATACCTGTTAAAAAGAAGATTCGCCATGCATAATGCCAGTACCGATGATGAGTCAGCTTTAAACTTTTTTCAATGGCAGCTTTCGGTGCTGCATCCGAAAAAATCATTAGCGGCAATACAAACAGCAAACGAATTCCAATATAAGAGACAACAATCGAAGCAACTATCAGCAATAAGAGAAACAAAAAATTTTCACTCAAGGCTTCTAAAATAAAAACCGGAATCGTCACTTTGCTTAGTAATGGTGTTCGAAAAATAGCATTTGCGAAGGGCAGAATCAGTAAAAAATAGAAAAGAAAGAAAAAGAATGTCTCTGGTCGCAAGTGTCGCATGTGATAAAGCGACTTTTTAAACAAATCCCAAAGAGACTGATTCTCTTTTGTTTGAATACTCTTGATACCGAATAGCTGAAAAGTGAACTGGAGAAAAACCAACGCTAGAACAAATGCTAAAAGCAGCAACAATGCTCCCAACACCGCGGGATGTCTTGTTAATATCGTTAATAGATTCGTATTTGAAACATAAGGAATATTTCCTTGCTTCAAAATGAAAGCAATCAAAAATTGAACTAATGGAATGACTAGCATTTCTAACGCAATATTTGTTCCAACAATCAGAAGAATATAGCTTCCCCAATGACGAAGAAACTCTCGTGAATAAGTAAAAAAGAAGCGCAACGAAGACATTTAATCTCCCTCCTTTTATCCAACAATTTGTGTCAATTGTTTATAAATGGCTCATTATGTTGATGCTCTTACGAAAAAATGGATTTCGAACATCGTAGACAGCGAAATACATAACTAACAGCTACTCGTTCTAAGGTTTTCATTTTTCAAAAAACATGAAAAATGAGGCCGTTTTTCGTTTCGCATACCATTATGCTAAACTGCTTGCCTACAATTTTGTTATGACTGTGAAATTGTAAGTCAAACATAATAACCTGCGAAAAGCATAACTGGCAGCTATCTCTTTTTAAGGTTTTCATTTTTCCAAAAACGTGAAAAATGAGGCCGATTTTCGTTTCGCATACCATTATGCTAAACTGCTTGCCTACAATTTTGTTGTGACTGTGAAATTGTAAGCCAAACATAATAACCTGCGAAAAGCATAACTGGCAGCTATCTCTTTTTAAGGTTTTCATTTTTCCAAAAACGTGAAAAATGAGGCCGTTTTTCGTTTCGCATACCATTATGCTAAACTGCTTGCCTACAATTTTGTTGTAACTGTAAAATTGTAAGCCAAACATAATAACCTGCGAAAAGCATAACTGGCAAAAATCGGACACAGGGGTTATGTGTCCGATTGGGTTTGGCGTTTCCGATCATAGTCTGGATCAAACTCATCGGTCTCGATATAGATATATGCTTTTTTATCTGGCAAAGCCTTGCGAATTACTCGCTCGATCTGGTTTACCACATCATAGCTGATCCCTTCATAAGAATCTGCGATGTCAATCTTCGCAGCAATCATCACTTCTGTGGGACCTAAATGGACCGTTTTGATATCGATCAACTTTTTGACTTCATCACGTTTGAAAGCATTTTGAATTTTTACTAAATCATTTTTAGACACGCTTTCTCCAATAATCAAGCTGTAAAATTCCCGAGCTAAAAAGATCGAGGCAAACATCAGCATCATCCCGATCAATAACCCGCTTAAAGCGTCAAACGTTGGATTTCCAGTAAGCATTGTCAATAACGTGCCAATGATCGCCAAAACTAAGCCGATCACTGCACAAAAATCTTCTGTAAAAATAATCAATATCTCACTATGGCGACTTTCGTGTAAAAATTTGAACAGCGGCAGCTTCTCTGTATTTAATTCATGAATTTCTTTGATTGCTATTTTTAAAGAACTGCCCTCAACTAAAATACCGAAAACCAAGATGCCTAATACGATCAATGGATTCGTAACTTCATGACTGGGATGGAATAATTTTTCCACCGCCTCCCAAATACCCAGGGCGCCACCTCCGAAAAACAGCATCGTCGCTACAATCGTACTAAAAAAATACTTCGCTCGTCCTTCGCCAAATTGATGAAGCTCACTCTGACCACGAGCGGCTCGCCGATCGCCGAATAACAGTAAGATTTGGTTACTGCAATCCACCACACTGTGAATACTTTCATTCATCATTGCGGCACTGCCGCTAAGCATGTAGCCGACAAACTTACTGACAGCTACCAGCACATTCGCCAGTAATGCTGCTAAGACCGCCATTGATCCATGCATTTTTTTCTCTTCCATGTGATTCACTCGCTTCCTAATGTTTCCTATTATAAAGCAGAATGGATAAATCATAAAAGCAAAGCACCTAGAGCAAATCATTCGTAAATCCCAACAATATATGAAAAAATTCAGTTAACTAAGAACGGAGGAGAAAAAATGCGGCTTTGGCATGAAACGTTAATTCCGCTGCTTCCTAGACAGCAGCTACTTGGCCAACATCGAGAAGTGGCTGCCTTGCGAGGAAAAGGCTGGGGTAAGAAACACGCTACAGTAGATTATGTCTTTACCCACTCTTACTACAAATTGTTTCAATTTCATCTTTTGGTTCTAGCTGAAATGGAAAAACGCAGCTATACGCCTGATCCTTTGTGGTATGACCCATTATACCGCGGGAAAAATCTGCCTAGGACAGATACTGTTGCTCCAGTACCACTTACGCACCCTATCTATCCTGAACATAACGACTCCTATTTAGCAGAATGTTTACTTAATCTAGAACAAAAAGGCATTCTTCTTCCTAGGACTTAAACTCTGTCATGTTGTTGCGAAAACGCAAAGGCAAATGATTTCGCTGCGCCACATAGTTGGCCCGTTCATTAATCGTGACTGAACGCAAAAAGGTTTTCCACTGCTGACGAATTGCCTGTTCATTACTCGCTTCAGCAAATTCAGGACAGCTGGTATGTTCCATCAAATGGATATCACCGCGATCAATGATGCCTAACAACTCATGAGTCTCGTCATAAATCATGATTTTTTCCTGCGGATAACGCTCCGCAAAATGCGGGCAAAGATAGGGCATCACATAGTGTTTCGGGTTAATTTTACTGAATAGCACGTCACCAACGTATTCAAAACGAACGAATCCTGTCAGTAGATGGTTCTCTCCTAACATCGTTCGAATGCTTTTCCGTAAAGCTAAGATGGAAGGATATCCTAAATGATTTTCTAATAAATCTTTCGTCTGCAAAGCGATCTCGATGGCATCCAATAAATAGCGTTCTTTTCCTTCAAGAGTGGCATAAAACCCATTTTGAATAAAAAGAAAATTTTCCGGCCTTAGTCGTTGACGTAAACGACGATAGATTTTTTCCCCACGTTCGGGATTTGTTTCAATCCATTCTGCAAAAAACAGACTTTCTACGGCTGTCTCTGGGGTTAAAATCATGACTGGAAATTGCTTTTCACGAAAACTACGATCAACAACCGTCATAAAACCTAGAAAACTCCCATCATATTCCCAATACTCTGTTGATTCTCGCAATGCTCTCACCTACTTTTTGCATGTTCAAACCGTTCTACATCAAAGAGCGTCAATTGTTCGCTGGTCGATTGGGTATTGTGTTTTTTCAACACCTCGTATTGCTTCGAAGAAATTAATGACGTGATGATCCATTCAGGGTCCTTAATCAAACCTGCTGGCGTTTCATGATTACAGGCAATAAAATATTGCGCCCGCTTAATCACGATCCCTAGTTTCTTTAAATCTGTTAAATGCAGTCGGTAGTATTTTCGTGCCTTTACGATATTTTGTGCACTTTTAGGTCCAATACCAGGAACTCGCAGCAACTGGTCATAAGACGCAGTCTGCACGTCAACGGGGAAGCGTTGATAATTCTGAACTGCCCAATTGGCTTTGGGATCAAGATAAAGATTGAAATTGGGTCTATCCTCAGACAATATCTCATCAGCCGTGAATTTATAAAAGCGTAACAGCCAATCTGCTTGATACAAGCGATGCTCCCGCAATAATGGCGGTTCGGTCGTGACTGCCGGCAATAAATTATCCTGATTAACCGGAATATAGGCTGAATAATAAACACGCTTCAACTGGTATTTTTGATACAAATTCTCTGAAATCTTGACAATAGAACGATCACTCTCCGGACTGGCTCCGATAATCATCTGGGTGGACTGCCCCGCTGGTACAAAACTAGGACCGCGCCGAACCGCTGGTAAAAATTCCTGTTCCTTTTTTACCGTCGTGATCTGCTTCATGGGTTTATATAGGTCAAACGGATCTTTATCCGGAGCCAGTAATTTCAAACTTTCGCGGGAAGGCAGTTCGACATTGACGCTCATGCGGTCCGCTAAAAAGCCTAACTCCTCAATTAACTTTTCATCCGCGCCGGGAATCGCCTTGACGTGAATATACCCGCGAAAACCTTTTTCTTCACGCAAAATTTTCAAGGTCTTAATCAAAAGCTCGCATGTATAGTCCGGATTTTTGATAATCGCAGAACTCAGGAACAGCCCCTCGATATAATTACGCATGTAGAAATCCATTGTTAAGTCCGCTACCTCTTGCGGTGTAAAGGTCGCTCGTGGAATCGCGTTTGATTTTCGATTAATACAATAGTGACAATCAAAAATACAAGCATTGGTAAATAATAGTTTCAATAGCGAGACACAGCGACCATCCGGCGTGAAGGAATGACAGATTCCTGAAACTGCGGTGCTGCCTACCGTTCCTTGTCGTGTATTATTCTCCACACCACTGCTAGAACAAGAAACATCATATTTTGCAGATTCCGCTAAAATTTCTATTTTTCTTTCCAGCTCCATCTAAAACCAACTCCTTAACCGAACGTATGTTCTTATTTAACCAAACAAACGATGATTTGTCAAAAAAGATTTCAATAGATACTCCTAAAGACGGAGGAACAAAGCGCTAAATTTGTTATAATTTTAACTATCAAAGAGGATACAAGCCTAGATTGTCGCAGTTTATAAAATTGCAGATAGCAAACGTGTGACTATCAATGATTGAAACACATAGCTAGATTGTATACGGATTGAAAATGAAAAAGGAGTGGAAAAGAGATGGAAAGGAAACAATTTGTTTGTGATAAATGTGGGTGTCAACATTATACTTCTGACCAGTTCCAAGCAACTGGCGGAAACTTCGCCAAAATTTTCGATGTTCAAAACAAAAAATTTACCACTATCAGTTGTAAACAATGCGGCTATACCGAACTTTACCGCAGTGAGACTTCTGATGGCTGGAACATTCTAGACTTCCTAATGGGTGGAAGCTAAACAAAAAACGGCGTAGGCCGTTTTTTTGTTTAGCTTGAGGGATAAGTCTATCTCACAACTACCGCAAATTTTCTTGCATTATAAATCGCTTCAAAAGTCGTACGACTCAACCAATAAGAGCCACTGATCGGATCAGACACATGTACTTGATTTCCTGCCTTATTAAACCCATCTAAAGTGACTGCATGGTTATTATTTGCAGCAACCCCAAAACTCCAATTTCCCCAACGAATTGGCTGAAAATTAATTGTCACCCACGCCACAACAGGATTCCCATTTTTTACTTCATTTATCAAGGTATTCATTGAACTACCAGATATATTTTGAACATTCCCATATTTTTGGCCCCAAGTTGTAAGCGGTGCTGGATAGATAGCAGAATAAGTATACGCATTTTCAACAAATGGTGAACCAACAAACCCATTATTGGGATTTCCATTTGATGACTTCGGAATGGTATTTAAAAACGAGCGCAAACTCCAGCCGCTTAATTTGCCTTTGTATTGTAATGCTTGTAGTAGTGATGCGCCTTCACAGCCACTTGGTGCGCCTAATGCATACTGATTATAATTTCGCACACCTAACAAACGATAATCCTCATGACTCTGTTCTCCATTGCCAACCGCATACCAGGCAATCCCTTCATAACGCCAGCCAGCCTTTTTTAAATTATCTCGTTCAGAAGTAATCGGTGTGTAGTGATGGGACCCTGCTTTGGCATTTGGATTATATAAGCGATATAGGGGTATCCCTGAATTTGGCGAGTACCAAGAGATCCCTTCATCGCGCCAACCGACCTTCTTCAGATGATCGCGCTCGCTCGCAAGTAACGTATAGTGGTGATCACCGTCTTCGTGTAAAAATGTTCCCCGCTATTAGGATTATATAAACGATACATCGGAATGGATGAGGCAGCAGCCCTAAATGATCGCGCGTTTCCTTGGACTAAATCTTCTTTGGGCGCTTCGGTCGCATTGGCTTCGGCCTGACCTTCTTTAACCGGAGGCTCCAATTCTACCACTTCACCATTCACCACTGCCGTTTGTTTTTCAATAGAGTTTTCTATATTTTGACCATTAGGTTCACTTGAATTTGATGAAAAAATAGTATTGTTATTTTCACTAGCTGAAGTTGAACTATCTCCAGATTCGATGGGGCTTTGTTCTTGGGTTGCTTCTTCTGCTTTGATAGCAGTAGAGGCACTGAACACAGAGAGTATCGTTAAGCTGATTAATAAAACGTTCTTTTTCATTTAGACTTTCCTTCCTTAATTTGACGAAAACAATAAGTTACCAAAGATAATGAATTAATAATTAACACTCTTTTTCTTATTACTGTTATATTTTACGTTTTCCCTATTATTTCGTCTTTTAATCAGCTTGTTCATTTATATGTAAGCAGAACCTATCGAATACATCTATTAATTCAAAACACTCTACTGCTCGCTTCTTAAAATCTTATCCGAGTTGTCAGCTGCCGCATTTTTCAGCGCTCTTTTTTTAAAGTAGTCTTATTTTGAAGTTTGCATAGACTCTTTCAAGAAGACTAGGTATTTTTTTCACAAGGGAGTTGAATTTATGATAACTACGCCTTCTCACTCCTATCTGAACCTTGCCTATTCAAAGCTTTGATATCAATGCAACCAAGCATAACCAAATTCGTTATAAACAGTTGGTTCTTTTTTCTATTTAAGTACGATAAAGTGTAATCAAGGAGGATGAAAAGTATGAATAATCAGAATAATCCGATCGCAAACAACTTGCGATCATTAAGAAATCGAAATAATTGGTCTTTGGAATATGTGGCAGAACGTCTAGAGGTATCTCGGCAGGCCGTTGCTAAATGGGAGAATGGGGATTCTTTACCTGACGTAATGAAGTGCGATGCGTTAGCTAGTCTGTACGATGTTACATTAACCGATTTGATTCGTCATAATGAAGAAACTGAAGGCATCCCGATTGGCCCGGCTGGCAAACACATCTTTGGAATCGTTCCAGTAGGAGCTCGTGGACAGATTGTCCTGCCTAAAAAGGCCCGCGACCTTCTCAATATCGAAACAGGAGATACATTGATTGTTCTTGGGGACACGAACCCTGCCTCTACAGGAATTGCCTTGATTGATAGTGAGGCCTTTATGCGGATGACCGGAAACATGATGGAGAATATTTTTGATCAAAAGGAGGAATCATGATGCATTTACTTGAAGTAACAGAACTTACTAAAAATTATCCGATGTTTTCATTGAAAAATGTCAGCTTTCAAATACCAAAAGGCAAAATTGTCGGTCTGATCGGAGTCAATGGCGCAGGTAAAACGACTATCTTAAAAGCACTGTTAAACTTGATTCCTTTAGATCATGGACATGTCAGGATGTTTGAAACGCTTTTTTTAGAGAATGAGCTTTCCTGCAAACAAAAAACCGGCGTTGTTTTAGGCGGCATCGATTTTTATAAGGAGAAGAAAATCAAAGATATTACTAAAGTTACGAAACGATTTTACACAGATTGGGATGAAACCGCTTATCAAAAATATTTGAAGCTCTTCTCTTTGGAACCGAACAAAAAAGTCAAAGAACTTTCTGCTGGGATGAAAGTCAAATATTTGATTGCCTTGGCTCTTTCGCATCAAGCACAACTATTTATTTTTGATGAGCCCACTAGTGGTCTTGATCCGGTTTCGCGAGATGAACTGCTCGAAATTTTTCAACAGATCGTTAAAAATGGGGATAAAAGCATTCTTTTCTCTACGCATATTACATCGGATTTAGAGAAATGTGCAGATGCAATCATTTATATCAAAAAAGGTGAGCTGATCAAGGATGCGCCTAAAAAAGAATTTATCGATTATTTTCAGTATTTGAAGCAGCCTGATGAAATGGAAGCACTGAGTCTAGAAGACATCATGGTACGAATGGAGGGAAAACATTATGATTTCTAACTTACTATATAAGGAGATTCGCTTAGCGGCTCACCCAAATTTATTTGTCTTCACCTTAATGGGACCGCTGGTGTTAATTCCCGGTTATCCCTATACGATGGTCTTTCTCTTTAGTCTGATTGGGAACTTTGTAAATTTGATGTACACCCGTGAAACCAATGATATCTATTATTCCACCCTGCTGCCGTTGAAAAAGGCGGAAGTCGTCTTGGGAAAATGGCTGGTATTACTTGTTTCGCAGCTGCTGACAATCTTGATTTCAATTCCGTTTGCCTTTCTACGCCTGCAGCTGTTTTCACAACCTAATCCAGTGGGGATTGAAGCAAATACTGCCTTCTATGGGTTTGGGTTGATGATCTTCGCCTGCTTCAATTTGATTTTTCTAACGACTTACTTTAAAACTGGTTATAAGGTAGGCGCTTCTTTTCTAAAGGGATTATTTCCAGCGACCTTATTAGCAATAATCTTGGAAGTAATCGTCCACTTTCCTGCTTTTAAATGGTTGGATTCAGTCACTTTTAATGGGCAAATGCAGCAACTTCCAATCTTAGCCGCAGGAATCCTGATTTATATCGTTGCGATGTGGGCAGCCTATAAAATTTCTGTTCAGCGATTTACTCAGGTGAATTTGTAGCTTCACCTAATTCTTGCAGAACAAAAAAACGTTTTGATCAAAAAATTGATCAAAACGTTTTTTATTTTTCGAAATAGGCTGTCCAAGAAAGGCCCTCGCCGTTCGCTTTTGCTCCAACAAATTCCTTATGCGTCGACTTTCTGACTAACTTTCCCTCTCCAGTCAAATCATCCATCATCTCTTGATGGCGTGAATAGGTCACCATTTCCAACTCATTCAAATCACGATTGGTAAAAAAGTCTTCGCTCGGTTCGACTTGTTCCGGTTGCGAAAAATCCGCTGTCGTTTGCTCCTTCACTTCACCTTTTTGATTGAACCAAAAAAATAGTAATATCGCCGCCAACACACCCATCAATGCCACTACTTTTTTCATTGTGTCCTCCTTGCAGCTTCCTCTTACTTTTCAGTATGCCACAATTGAAAACGTTTTTGAATGAAAAATTAATTGTTCGTAGAATAAACTTTGTCCAGATAAGAATAGGCAGCATTGGCGTTAACTTCTTATTAAAGATAATACAAAAAAGTAGCGATGTCGCTTAGTCAAACTCTTCGTATTCATTTGGATCTTGTCCTTCGATTCGTCCGTCGGCTTTTTCCAATAGATTGATGCGTTCAATTTCTGTTTGCGTCAATTCAAAATCAAAAATAGCCAGATTCTCTCGTTGGTGCTGTAAATTCCGTGATTTAGGAATGGGAATAATTCCCCGTTGCGCATGCCAGCGTAAAATGACTTGTGCGGTAGTTTTCCCATATTTTTCAGCCAATTCCGTAATCACTGCTTCCTTCAGTGCATCGCTGCCGCGCCCTAGAGGACTCCAAGCTTCAGTTAGAATTCCACGTTCCTGATTGGCCTTTACCATTCGTTCTTGAACCCAATAAGGATGGATCTCAATTTGGTTGATTGCTGGAGTCACACCCGTCTCATCAATAATTTTATCTAAATGCTCTGGTTCAAAGTTCGATACTCCGATAGAACGGATCAAGCCTAGTTTCTGCGCCGTCACCATAGCCTTCCATGCTTCCACGTACAAGCCACGTTTTGGGAGTGGCCAGTGGATCAGATACAAATCAAAATAATCCAAGCCCATTCGGAATAATGATTCCTGAATCATCGTCAATGCATCCTCATAGTGATGATATTTACCTGGCAATTTTGTCGTCACAAAAAATTCAGAACGTGGAATTCCTGAGCGGCGAATTGCCTCACCAACGATTCCTTCGCTATCGTAATTGGTGGAGGTGTCTAACAGACGATAGCCATCCTGAATCGCCGTCAAGATTTGATCCAAACCTTCCCCTCCGCGAATCTGATACGTACCCAAGCCAACTGCCGGTATTTGGTGTCCATCATTCATAGTAATCAATGGTGCTTTCATCAGTGAATTCCTCCTTATATTTTTTAAATTTAATTCTTTCTAACCATTTCCACCATAACATCAATTTCTCTCTGCTGTTAAATTCTCTGCTCAGCCGCCTATAAGTTTTTTTAAGAATAGGGAGAAAAATTAGAGTGAAAGAGGTATACTACAGGATGAACACGTTAGAAGGAGATCATTGCGATGGATTCGATTATTTGTATAGTTCTAGGCATGTTGTTTGCCAATGGCGTTCCTCATTTTGTTAAGGGGATCACTGCAGAAAAATGGGATGTTCCATGGAAAAAGCCTGCTTCCGCTTCTACAAATGTATTGTGGGGAATTGCAAATTGGCTGGTCGTCGTGATCCTTTATGCGCTCTTCAAGCCAGATGTCAATAGCTTCGACGCTGCCTGCTTTTTAATTGGGATGGGGATTACCGGCTACTACTTGGCTTTACATTGGTCAGAAAAAACAAATGAAAATGACGCTGCATAATTCGCAGCGCCATTTTTTATCCTTCAATTTCCGCCTTTTGTTTCTTTGTCAGCTTCTGATAAACCAGTTGATAAGAAACCTCGATCAATTGCTTGATGACATCATCCGTTAATTCTTCACTCGTCAATTTGATCGAATTCCAGTGATTCTTATTCGTGTAATACCCTGGAATCACTATACCAACATAAATTTCTCGCAGCTCTTCATTTTTTTCAGGTAGATTTTTCAGCGTTATGATGGCATCCTCACTTGCTTGGTTGCTCATCATGCCAAACATCTTCCCCTGCAAATCAAAATAAAGTACTCCCCAATCTTCGCGAAAATAGACTTTCGCACCCTTTAACGTCTCACCGAACACTTTAAAGGTTTCAATCCGCTGCTGCAACACCTTATTCTCCATAGTTCCTCCTTGATCGTACGTTAGAATGATTCACTATCTTATTCATTCTTCTGATACACCTAGTATAGCGTTTTCAGGTGTGCGCTGCCTACAAAAGAAACCTTTTTTTACAAATCCTGTTTCTTAAATAACCAATAAGCCGCCAATAAACCCACGATACCTGTCAGAAAAATACTCCCCAACGTTAATAGATCATCTTTTAAAGTCAGTTCCATCAAGCTTTGAACAACCACCGCTGACCATGGAATGATTCGCGCAAATTTGAAGGGTATATTCAACGCAAACGTCTGGATTCCGGTAAAAACAAGCGCAACCATGATCGTTGGATAAAATAATTTCCGTTGCACAACGCTAATCGTTAACAAAGGGATAGCCGCAACAAATCCAAGCAAACAGTATTTTAGCAAGGTCGAAACCAGTATTTTTGTTCCAGTTAAACCAAAAGTATCCGGATAGATCAGCCAGCCGCCAATCGTATAAATGGTAACCACACCGATCAACGTCCCAAGATACCAGATAAACCAAATCACCAATTTTCCAAAAAGATATCGCCCTCTAGAGGTTGGTGCGGTCAATACATTGTTGATGGTTCGATCTTCATACTCGCGCTGCATCAAGAAGGTAATAATGAAGCCGCTCATAATGGATAAAACCATCCCTACAACTATATAGATACTAGGCAGCCACATTTGGTAACTTTCAGGTGGATTATCAACAATGACCAAATCCCTAAATACCATGAAGGCTGAGGTGAGTAATGTGAGCAGAGAACATACGGTAAAGATTCTGTTGCTCCTAAGCTTCAGCCATTCAGCAGAAATCACATTAAGCAATGCCAACACCTCCCGTAATCTCCCGGAAATGCTCTTCCAAATTTCCCGAACCGATAAATAAACTTGAAACCTTAATTCCATTTTTCCCAAATAAGTGATTGATCTCTTGCGGCTCGTAAGTGAATTCGAAAATTTTGATCGTATTGTTTTCAGCGACCGAATAATTAGTTAGCTGCATTTCCTCTTCTAATAAACGAGTCGCTTGATGTACATCTGATACGGTAATATGGATGAAGCGTTGATTATGCTGCGCAATCTGGCTCATGTCACATTCTTCTAACAACGCACCATCATGTAAAATACCAATAACATCAGCGATTTGCTCAATCTCCGACAATTGATGGCTAGAGATTAAAATCGTTTTCCCGTGAACCTCCACTAATTCTTTCAATAGTTTACGAATTTCAGCGATTCCGATCGGGTCCAAACCATTTGTTGGTTCATCCAAAATCAACAATTCCGGATCATTCATCAAGGCATTGGCGATCCCCAGACGCTGCTTCATACCTAATGAATAATTGGCAAAGCGTTTGTGACCTGCTCGAGATAAATCTACCAACTTCAGTGCCTTTTCTACACTGCTTTTTTGAATCTGACCTTTCAGCTTAGAAAAAACATTTAAATTTTCTGGACCTGATAAATAAGGGTAAAAACTTGGCGTTTCAATCATGTTTCCGATCCGTGAATACACTTCAGGATGCTTCTTTGGCGATTGGTTAAACAATCGTACCTCCCCAGAGCTTGCACTTGCTAAACCTAACAGTATTTTCATGATCGTCGTTTTCCCTGCACCATTCCGACCTAAAAGTCCATAGATTTTCCCTTTAGGAATTGACATAGATACATCTTTGACAACGATCTGATCGCTGTAGCGCTTCGACAGCGCGGCGGTCTTTACAATAAATTTTTCCATAGCGACCATCCTTTCTATACCTTTAGCTTAGCAACGCTACCTTGTCCTAACCTTGCCGAATCCTTATTTTTCTCTGGTTTATTTAGGTAACGTCACGTAAAATTTTGTTCCCTCACCTAATTTACTGCAAACGTTGATTTCTCCATGATGGGCTGTGACTAATTCCTGGATGATCGCCAAACCCAAGCCATTTCCCTTTGAGCGGCGCGCTTCATCGCCTTTATATAAACGGTCAAAAATCCTTGGTAAATGTTGTTCTGAGATTCCTCGTCCATTGTCGGAAATTTCCAGTCGTACTTGCTGATCCTGCTCAAATAATCTAATCGTCACTCTGTTTCCCCGACTGTGCTTCAAGCAATTTTCCAATAAATTATCAATGATTCGGCGAAATGCGGCTGCATCAATCGTACAACGAAGTTCCTTTTCAGGAATCTGGATGTCATAGCTAAACCGCATTTCCATTCGAGGAATCCACTCACTGACAATCTCTCTTAACAGCTCACTGATATCGGTTGCTTCAAAGTGATAATGCCGTTCACCAGATTCGAGCTTGACCCATTCAAAAAGTGTGTCGATATAGGTTTCTAATTCAAAAGCTTTCGCCTGAGCTGCCCGCAAATATTCCTGCTGCTCCGCTTCTGTAACCAAACCGTCAGTAATCGCCTCTAAATAACCAATCAATGAAGCCAATGGTGTTCGAACATCATGGGATAAGCTAGTGATCAGCTTGCGATATTCATTCTCCGAAACCCGTAAGCGGCTAAGCTGTTGTTTGATTTCTGAAACAATCTCATTTAACCGAAAACAAAGTGCCGCTATATCAGAGTTTTCATCCACAACTATTTTTCGATCGAGATTGCCTTCTCCGATATCCTCTAATACAACCATTGCTTGTGCAATCTGACGTCTATTTTGCCGCAGCCTCACAATCAGCAACAAACATACTACCGCCAGCAATAAGCAAATTATACTCAACACCAACATCATTTATCCCTCCTGATTAAACCGATAGCCCACACCTCGAACGGTTTGAATAAAAAACGGCTGCGCTACATCTGGCTCGATCTTCTTCCGCAGCTTGCTGATGAAGGACATAATGTTGTTATCATCAAAGGCATACTCCGCGCCCCAGACTTGTTGATATATTTGTCGCTTCGTAAAAATCTGCCCCTTGTGAGATGCCAGAAAATATAACAGCTCAAACTCTTTTCCTGTCAGCTCCAACGATTTCCCCTCCAATAAAACAATCCGTGTTTGTCTATCAAGGGTTAAATGCTTCAACACTAACGCCGTTTCATTAACAGCTACTCGACTAAATTTCGTATAGCGTCGAACCAATGACTCAACCCGCGCCATCAGTTCCGCCATGCTAAAAGGCTTCGTCAAATAATCATCCGCCCCCAATTGCAGTCCCCGAATCTTATCCGCCTCTTCATTTTTAGCTGTCAACATCAAGATCGGTACCACACTTTGCCTGCGGATCTCCGCTAAAATACTCATACCATCAATTTGCGGCAGCATGATATCCAAGACAATCAAATGATAATCCCCCGACAGTGCCAATTGCAGACCACCAGCCCCCGTATGAACAAGTTGCGTCTCGTAACCAGCATTTTTTAAATAGCGATCTATAATCGAACAAAGCTCCTGATCATCATCAATGACCAATACCTTAGTTTTCTCCTGCATAAGTCTTCTCCTCATGAAAAATAATTATTCTATTATTAATTCTAGCAAATAACTTGAACCTTTCGGACGAAAGTTGCAGAGTTTAGGAATAAAAGAAGAACGGGAAAAGAAAAACACCTTCCGATGTTGGAAAGTGTTTTGGGAAAATTTCGGGGGAAGGGCGGCGGACAAGGGTTTGATTCTTTAATTTGTTTGGTTTTCAAATAGTAAGTGTCATCAACTGGTCTTTTAATCCTTTTTGGATTTGGATTGATGTTTGCCAGTAAACAGGAATCTATACTACAGTATTTATACTCCATTATTTTAGATTTGAACGGGAGGACTTGGCTGTTACCGATATTTTTACCTTTATTTACATTCCACTATTTTAGATTTAGATAGGGAGGACCTGGCTGTTACCGATATTTTTACCTTTATTTACATTCCACTATTTTAGATTTACCCATCTTAAATTATACCTGTTACCACTAGGCCTTAGTAACCTATTTCTGTCGATCCCTACTTTAGACACTCATTACTAAGCAATCATAACAATCATTTCACTCAAAAACCTTGTCATCTCAACACTTTTCCGCTGCTGTCGTAACTACAGGAATTTCCGATCTTCAACGATCGACAGATGGCCAGCAATGTGAAGTTATTCAAATTAACTCTAAAGATATTTGCCCATAACAAATAAAGGTGCAAAACAGCACACTTTTTTTTTGATTAAGCCAAAAAAATTTACCACCTTATTTTCTTCGTCTACGCTTACGATCTTTTGATTTTTTTGGATTACTTTGGCCTTTATTTTTCCTTTTCATTAAATCAGTTTTTTCTTCTATCGCTATTTGCTTCTCGCTTTTGGGCTTTTTATAGATTGATTGCGGATTCTTTGGATTCTTGTTTTCCTTAACGGGCTCAGGTGTTTCCTCAACTATAGAAGTTACTGCCCCGCTAGTGGACTCCGGTTCTTGCGACGTAGCAATGGACTTTTCGGGCAGACTTATCTCTTCATTGTCAGGATTTTCTTTCTGCCCTTCACTACGTGTATCAGCTAATACAATGCCTTCAGGTAGTAACATTTCTACTAATTGTAGCCTTTCTTCTTCACTCATCGTACTGAAATCAAAAGCAGGTTTCACTGATTCAGTCTGACTTGCTGAAACTGGGGCAGACTCCTCCACAATCTCACCTTTTCGAATTTTGATGTGGCGTGTACAATTTACAATCTCAGAGTTTTCCAGCTTCACAAAACGGCGAACGCCATCCTTTTCGAAAATTGTTAAGGAGCTCAGCAATTCTAACACAGCATCGATTTTCATCGCTGAAGCATTCTTGTCTGCATCGCGCAAACTCCAAGCATGAATCTTACCAACAGCATCTTGAAAGGTTGAGTAGACTTTATACTGCTGACCCTCTAATTCTTCGATCGATGTTGTTTTGGCAAATAAATATTTTTTGCAACCGCTCACACGATTATTGTAGCGGTGATATTCTTTTGTCTTCTTATACAAACGTCTGATCACTTGCTCCCATTCTTTTTCACTATCAAAGAAATCATGGAATAACGGGGCAAAGTTCCGTAACACATCCGATGGCTCAGCAAATAAAAGAATTTCCCTGATTAGATCTTTACAAATCAGTGAAAAATCAGAAATGCATAGAGAATTACGTACAAGTACGGCGACGACGTATTGAATAACCGTATCCGCATCATGTGAGTCCGTGTACGCTTTCATTATCGCTTTTTCTAATCTTTCCCGTTTCGTTACAAAAAGTTGTAGCTGAGATAGTGCCCATGGTTGTGTTGACATCCGTTTTTCCTCCCTAACAAAAATATGTATTATTTAGTAATCCTTATTCTTAAATAATACCGCAATAACAGTTTAATTACTTCCTTACACAACCCTACTTTTTAATTATTAATAACAAAAATGAAGAGCAAAGAAGGCTTCTCAGTAATACCAAGGTTTTTTCGCTCGCAAAAAAAATACCTCAAAATTTCGAGTTATTTTTTAAATCATTTTTTTGTTGCTCTTGGACTATTAAAGCTTGAAAGATTCACCCCGAGAAAATAATTATTTAAGTTATCTACCTTTTTGAAAATCTGTATTTATCGATTTTCCGTCCGATTGAAAATCAATGATAAAGTTTATTTTCCATCTTTATATCAATTTTATAAATAAATATAGTATCATTTAAATACACACATATCGTTAAATAATTATTTTCAAACATTTAACAAAGGGGGATCATAAATGAAAAAGCAGATTGGGGTTAAACTGGGAGTTACATTTGCACTATTATTTAGTTTTCTGTTTTCTACGCCGACACTACAGTATCAAGTAGAGGCTGCGAAAGCAAAGACTGAGGAGAAGGCAAAGATTAAACGTGTTGCCAACAAGAAAGTCACGGTCAAAGTCAAAAAATATATTGACGGTGATACAACACGTTTCAAATTAAAAAATGGTAAAAACGTTACAGCTAAATATTTACTGATTGACACCCCCGACCTAAAAAAGGAAAGCCCTTACGCAAAAGAAGCGATAACTCGGACGAAAGAATTACTTAAAAATGCGAAAAAAATCCAGATCGAATACGACAAAGGCAAGGAGCGGGATAATAAAAAAAGAGAGCTAGTTTATGTTTGGGCGGATGGCAAACTCGTACAAGAAACCCTTGCCGGCGAAGGCTTGGGAATGGTACGCAGTACTAAAAGTAAAAACACAAAATATCAAGAGAAGATAAAAAAAGCCGAGCAACAGGCCAAAGACCGAAAACAGAATATTTGGAGTATCGAAAACTACGCACAAGCGGATAAAGGATACAATCAAGCCGCTGTTACAGCTCATTTAAAAGCACTTGAAGAAGAGGTAGCAGCCCAAGCAGCGGAAGAAGAACGGCTGCAAAAAGAACAAGCAGCCAAAGAAGCAGAGGAAAAACGAGCTGCTGAACAAGCAGAGGCTGCTAGAAAAGCCGAAGAAAAACGAATCGCTGAGGAAGCTGCGGCTGCGAAAAAAGCTGAGGAACAGCGCATCGCTCAAGAAGCAGCAGCGCAAGCTCAAGCCGAGGAGGCTGCTCGTGCTCAGCAGGCAGCGGAACCTGCTCAAGGACAAACGGTTTACGTTACACCCACCGGCAGTAAATACCATACGCATAAATGCGGCAATGGTACCTACTCACCTGCTACCTTAGAAGAAGCCCAAGCCCGCGGGTTAACAGCCTGCGCCAAATGCTATTGATTCAAGAAGAGGAGAGCCCAGTGTTTGGCTCTCCTCTTTACTGTATTATCCATCTACACTACTACCAAACTGCTTCATCGCGTCTGATTAAAAATCTAGCTGGATTTCTGATGCAGGTCGATTCGCATCATATTCTGTCGCTAAATATTTTCCGGCAGCAATTTGATAGGTCTCGCTTTTCAAATCATCCTTGTTGTCCTTAAAGCTTAACTGAACCGTCATTCCCTGATGCCAGACCACATCCTTTATCTCCGCCTGTCCATTTTTGATCGTCGCGACGGCTTGATCATTTAACAGAACTTTTGCATCCTCCCTATTTGAGGCAACTTTGAAGGAAATCTTATGAAGGCTGACGGTAACATGGCTATCGGTCTCAAAATCAGGATTACGATAGCGGATCAGTCTTTGGGTGGATGCGGACTGCACATCGCCTGATTTTCCTGCAACTTGATAGCTGCCCGGTGTAAGGGGACCCCAAGTTGTCTGAAAGTTACTGCTTTTTGATGTCGCCAATTTCTTATCGTCGAGTGATAGCTGGATCTTCGCCTGATCTGCTGTAACCGTCAAATAAACAGGTTGAATCACTAATTGATAGCGTGGGAATATCCCGAAGTACCGTCCCCTTTGATGAAGCGAAAAATCCGCTAATTGGCCCGGATCATTTTTCAAATCGAGTAGAAATTCAGCAAAATCGGCTTTATGATTGTCCTCCTGATAATAACTAATAAATTTTTTCAACTCCGTTGCGGAGACTTTATAATTAGGATCTTCTGAAATAACGACCTCCGAGATTTTCTTTGGGTCTTGTGTTTTGAAGGTTTGGGCTAAGCGATTCAATTGCTGCGGGTAGCTATAATAATAGCGACCAAATAAGAAGCCGCTTATAAGTAACAGCACTACCGCAAGTAGGCTAAGCAGACCCAATTTTTGTCTCCTCGACAGTTCCTTTTTCACCCTAGCCGTTGGGCTGTCGGTTAATTTTAGCTGCTGGCCGCAATTGGAACAAAAGACTTCCTTCGCTTGGATTGCTTCCCCACAATTGGAACAAAAGTGAAGGTCTTGGTAGTTATTTTCAGCTATATCTATCGTAAAAGGTTGTCCGCATTCTTCGCAAAAGCGTGCATCGTCCAGATTTTCATGATCGCAATTGGGGCAATTTTTCATGGATATCCTCCCTATTTCTTCCTAATCAACCACTCAATTATGGATGTACCTGTTAATTGTAGCAAAAATAGTGACGAAAGAGGCTCAATCTGGTTAAAACTCTGGATCGAACATTAAAAAAGCACTTTCCCGTTTTGAGAAAGTGCCCCATTAATTGACTTAAACGATGGACGTTCCGCCATCAATAATAATAAATTGACCGTTGGTATAGCTGGATGCTTCACTTGAGAAATACAGAATTGTCCCATTCAATTCTCCACGTCTTCCCGGACGACTCATCGGGTTCATCGTATTGTACATGGTCAAGAAATCATCTGATTTGAATAAAGTATCTTCTGTCATTTCTGATTCGAACAGCCCTGGGCCAACTGCATTGGTGGTAATGTTATGTTTTCCGTAGCTGGCAGCCATTCCTTTGGTTAAACCAACGACTGCTGCTTTACTAGCATTGTATGAGTGGCGAATAAAAACCTCGGCTTTGTCCGCCATTACCGCATTGATTGAGGCTACGTTGACAATCTTGCCATACTTATTTTCGATCATGTGTTGGACAACATATTTACTAACTAAGAAGATTCCTTTAACATTTACATCCATTGATTTATCGAAATCTTCGACAGTCAAAGAGTCTACCCCGCCTCGCACTGCGATTCCCGCATTATTTAGCAGAATATCTAAATGACCAAAATGATCGTATGCCTGCTGGATACCCGCTTTGACATTTTCTTCATCTGTCACATCCATTTTGATCGCCAAAACATCGCGGCCCATCTTCTTGATCTCTTCTGCCAATGCCTCTAAACGTTCCAAACGTCTAGCTAATAAAACCACATCTGCTCCAGCTTCGGCATACGCAATCGCCGCATCACGACCTAATCCGCTGCTGGCACCAGTTACCACAGCTACTTTTCCACTCAAATCAAACATAACTTATTCCTCCTTTTTGATAACGCATTCATTCGTACTATTCTAACGGTACCTAAGTTGATAGGGGAATGTCAATAGCTTGTGAAAAAATGATGGTCACAATCATGCTAAAGTGCTGTTTCTAGACGCAAAAACTTCTTTGGCGCTTGTGATTGCATTCAATACTCGCGGAAACCCCACATAAGGGATGCAATGAGTAAAAATCTCGATAATCTCTTCTTCTGTAATACCAACATTCAATGACCCATTAATATGAACCATTAATTGGTTTTTCGTATCTCCTTGGGTCAATAAGCTGGTGATTGTAACAATCTCCCGTTCGCGGAAGGACAAGGTATCCTTATTATAAATATCTCCAAAAGCAAATTCTAAAATATAGCGCCCGACATCCGGCGCGATCGTTTCGAGACTCTCAATCACTCGTTCTCCGGCTTCCCCATCAATCTCCTACAAATTTTTAATTCCTTGTTCCAATCTTTTATCAGTCATAGCAGTTCCTGCCTCCTTTATGGTAAAGTACTATAAACTATCAAGTAGGCTTTACAGCAAGGATTTTTTTAATCACTATGAAAAAGGAGAATTTTGATGTACAAAATTAGTGAGGTCGCCAAAATAACTGGTTTTAGTATCCCTACCCTACGATATTATGAAGAGCTAGGAATCAGTGCTCCTGCAAAGAATAAAAACGGTTATCGTGAATATAGCGAAGCCGATATTGAATGGTTACGTTTCATTCACCGATTAAAGCAAACCGGTATGCCTCTGGAATCGATCCAAAAATACTCAGAGCTACGTAGTCAAGGAGACCAAACGATTGAAAAGCGCATGAAGCTTTTAGCAACTCAAAGAAATCGTCTATTGTCTGACAGACGAAAAATCGACGAACACCTAGCCTTTTTGGAAAATAAACAAGCCATATATAAACAAATGCTGACTGACAGAGACTAAAAAAAGCTGGAAACTATAGTTTCTAAATAACCAGCTTACTATCAATATCCTCGTACTTTACGGACTTTTCGAAACAATCATTTCTGTTTAGAGCCTTCTTGCTTTTCTCCATATATAATGATAGTAGGAGGAATGAAATATGTGGACATACAGAAGTGAAGTGTTAGAAACGTCAGTGAAATGGTTTAAAGATAGCGCCAATATAGAAGATTTAGAGCGGTTAGACGATTTGATTAATAGTCGGGCTAACGAAGGTTGGGAGTTCGTGACCCACTCATACATGCCAAATGTTATCGCCACTAGAAGTGCGATATTGGTCACATTCAGAAAAGAGAAATAATACTTTTATCTAAAGGCTGAGAATCATTCCTCAGTCTTTTTTGTTTGGAAGCCTCATTTCAGCTAGAGTCTCCCCCTCCCCTTTGTTCTCTTCAAAATACCTCCTATATTCATAACAACTCACTTAAAAAAATATCATTAAAAATCACTTGCATTTGTTTGGTTTTTCACCTAAACTTTATAACCAGAGAGAATGAGAATCATTATCAACTATATAAGGAGATGAGTTATTGAGAAAAATAGGGATTCTTTTGGTTTTATTTTTGTTAAGCGCTCTCTCTATTTTTATCGGAGTAAAAGATTTGGTGCTGCAGGCTTTATTTCAAGGAGATTCACAACAGTGGCTGATTCTTGCTACTACACGTGTACCGCGTACCGTCAGCTTGATTTTAGCAGGCGCAACGATGAGTATCTGCGGTCTGATTATGCAGCAGCTCACACAAAATAAATTCGTTTCACCAACAACTGCTGGCACGATGGATAGTGCCCGTTTAGGAATTTTATTGGTCATGCTCTTTTTGCCTAATGCTTCTACGACTGTTCGGACTTTGGCCGCATTTATTTTTGCCTTTCTTGGTACGATGGTTTTTCTGGGGTTAAGTCGGTTGCTCCCAACAAAGGAGCCGATTTTTTTACCCTTATTAGGGGTAATGTTCGGTAATATTGTCGGATCAGTCGCTACCTTTTTTGCTTATCAGTTTCAGCTGATTCAAAACATGTCTTCGTGGTTGCAGGGGAATTTTTCACTAGTGGCTAAAGGCAGCTATGAATTGCTTTATCTAACGATTCCACTGTTTTTGGTTATCTACTTATTTGCCTATTATTTCACAATTGTTGGCTTAGGCGAAGATGTTGCCATTAATTTAGGCGTGAATTATCGCTTGATCCAAACGCTTGGGATTGGTCTCGTTGCAGCAGCCAGCGGACTGGTTTTAATCATGGTGGGGACCGTTCCTTTTTTAGGTGTGATCGTGCCGAATATCGTTTCGCTTATTTATGGAGATCATGTAAAGCAGAATCTATGGATTACCGCAGTGAGCGGCAGTCTATTTTTAATGGTCTGTGACATTCTCTCCCGCATCGTCATCGCACCATATGAGATACCAGTCAGCTTGACGGTCGGTATTTTAGGCAGCTTAATCTTTATTTACTTATTGGTTGGGAGGAAACGTGCATGAAATTTTCTCTGCCAAAAAAAGAATTGCTTTTAGCTGGACTCACTGTCCTTGCCCTACTCTTATGCGGACTTTACTTAACCTATAATACCTATGGCAATTTTCAATTTGCTTGGATGCTGCGAGGAAAAAAGGTGGCGGCCTTTTTACTTGTTGCATTAGCGACTGGAATAGCAACTGTCAGTTTTCAAACACTGACTCAAAACCAGTTTTTGACGCCGAATATTCTAGGTTTGGATTCCTTATATGTATTGATCCAGACACTATTGTTCTTTTTCGTGGGTGGTGTCAACATGCTCTCACAAGAACAAACCTCTACTTTCTTAATCAGCATTTTTTTGATGGCCTTATTGAGTTTGCTCTTAGCTAACGTCCTGCTAAAACAGCAGCAAAATAATCTATTTATCCTATTGATGTTAGGAATGATCCTCGGTACCTTATTCAGCAGCACGAGTAATTTTCTGCAGGTCATCATGGACCCAAATGAATATGATTTGTTGCAGGGACGACTATTTGCCAGCTTCAGCAATATCAATACGACTCATTTAGGGTTGGCCGCCGGAATTATCCTGTTGGGCTCTTTGGTTTTATTGGCTGCTAATCGCTATTTAGATGTCCTGCATTTAGGAGACGATCAAGCAACGAATCTCGGGATTCCACTAAAAAAGTTTCAGATTTTGATTTTATTTCTAGTCAGTCTCTTAACTGGAACAGCGACTGCTTTAGTCGGACCAATCACTTTTTTAGGATTTATTGTCGCGAATATTAGTTATCAGCTGATGCCGACTTACCGTCATAGTTATTTGTTTCCTACCGCGGTTTTACTAGGAATCATCTTTTTAGTCGGCAGTCAATTTTTAGTCGAACAAGTTTTCCAATTAAAAACAACTGTCAGTGTCGTCACACAATTCGTCGGCGGTTTGTACTTTATAGGCAAAATCATTTATGAGAGGAGACGACAACGATGATTGATCTTAAAGAAGTGTCAAAGAATTACGGTGAAAAAAAGGTGGTCACCGAGGTATGCTTGCCAATCGAAGAAGAAAAACTGACGGCCTTTATCGGCCCAAACGGCGCTGGTAAGAGTACCTTACTGTCGATGATCAGTCGGTTGATCTCTATCGATGCCGGACAAATTTATCTCGATCACAATGAGGTCAAGGCTTGGCGCTCCAATGAATTGTCGAAAAAATTATCAATCCTAAAACAAAGCAACGGTGTGAATCTGCGCATCACTGTTCGTGAACTCGTTAGCTTTGGCCGCTTCCCCTATTCAAAAGGCCGACTAACTAGCGAAGATAAAGAATTGATTGACTATGCCTTAGAAAAACTCGGATTAGTCGAAATGGCAGAAGATAGAATTGATACGTTATCTGGAGGTCAACTGCAACGTGCCTATATTGCCATGATCTTAGCACAGGATACCGAATATATTCTTCTGGACGAACCTTTGAATAATCTCGACATGAACCACTCCGTCCAGCTAATGAAGACGCTGCGACGCTTGGTAGAAGAAGAACACAAAACAATCTTGCTAGTCATTCACGATATTAACTTCGCGGCGACTTATGCTGATGAGATCGTTGCCATGAAGAATGGCGGAATTTTTGCTCATGGATCAATGGAAGAAATAATCCAACCGCAAATATTGAACGCATTATACGAAATGGATATAAAAATCTGTGAACTAGACGGCAAACGCTTTTGTATGTATTTCAATTAAACATGGTATTTAGCCTCATTTAACAGTGAGGAATTTAATAATAAATTAGGAGGAAACAGAAATGAAAAAATATATTGTTGGCTTATCGATGGTGTTGCTTAGTTTAGGATTGGTCGGCTGCGGTTCGACAAATAATGAAGGAAGCAGCGATTCGACGGGGAAAGCCGCGACAAGCAGCACAGCCAAAGAAGAGACGCTTGAAGTGAATGACTCCAACGGAAAAGTAACTGTACCAAAGAATCCTAAAAAGGTGGTCGTTTTCGATAACGGGTCTTTAGATACCTTGGATGCACTAGGAGTAGGTGATAAAGTCGTGGGTGCGGCAACGGATAATTTGCCTGCTTACTTAGATGACTATAAGAAGGTCGATTCAGCTGGCGGGATTAAGGAACCAGATTTAGAAAAAATCAATCAAATGAAACCCGATTTGATCATTATCTCTGGTCGGCAAAGTGACTTTTTAGAGCAATTAAAAGAAATCGCTCCAACCATGTATCTAGCGGTGGACACTTCCGATACCTGGAATTCTATCAAACAAAATGTTGAAACCTTAGGAAAAATCTTTGGCAAGGAAAAAGCTGCCAAAAAACAATTAGCAGCGCTTGAAACCAGCATCAAAGAAACCAAAGAAAAAGCTGTTGAAAGTAAAGACAAAGCATTGACTGTGCTTGTTAACGAAGGTCAATTGTCTACCTATGGGAAAGATTCACGCTTTGGAATTGTTTACGATACCTTCGGCTTTGCAGAAGCAGATGATGCCATCAAAGCCTCTACACATGGTCAAAGCGTTTCATATGAATATGTCCTAGATAAAAATCCAGATGTATTGTTTGTCGTTGATCGGACGAAAGCAATCGGTGGCGATGACAGTAATAATAATGTCGCTGACAATGAATTAGTCGCTCAAACAACTGCCGGCAAAGACAAAAAAGTCATTTCATTACAGCCGGATGTTTGGTACCTAAGCGGTGGCGGATTGGAATCCGTTAAAATGATGCTTGAAGACGTCAACCAAGCATTTGAATAATCAGGAAAAGAGGAGGGTGTGGCAAAAGTACTTGTCACACCCTCCTCTTTATAGATCCTCCAATCCATCCTTATCTAATAAAACAATTTGCCGCCTCTCCCGGCTAATCAGCTTCAGCTTTTCTAATCGTTTAAATTTTCTAGACAGTGTTTCTGGTGTCGTTCCTAAGAACAAAGCCAACTCCTTCATTTTCATTGGTAAAACGAAGGTATTCGCTTCAGCAACCTTTGCCAAATCCAGCAGATAAGTCGCTAAACGTTCTTCTACTTTTTCCATCATCAAAAACTGCGTCTGCTGCTCAGTCTTGACCATTTTTGCCGCATTAATCTCCAATAGCTTCAGACTTAATTGCGGATAGTCTAGTAACAATTTAGAAAAATCTTGTTTCTTCAGAATACAAACTTCCGTAGGCTCCAATGCTTCACCAAACAATACCTCATTCCGCACACCAAACAATTGATTTTCACCTTCGTAACCACCAGGCGCTACCACACGCAGAAGTTGCTCCTTGCCATTTGACGAAAGCTGATACACTTTTATATTTCCACGAGCCACAATGACCAGCTGTTCTTCTCCGTCTGGTGTAAAGACCTGTTCCCCTTTATCAACAATCCGATGCTTGATTAACACGTGAATCTTTTTTTGATCCGCAAGCTCAAGATGGTTAAATAATGGAACTAAAGAAACACATAGATATTCTTGATGCATGGAGACCCTCCTTAGTTTGTATGATGATCCTCAGCTATTCGTCATCATCCTCTTCAAATTCCTCGTGCACATCATTTCCTAAATAGCGCTGCCAAAGCAATACTTGGTGTTTGATCCATGTATAAAGCTTTTTCAGGTATTCAGCTAAGCCGAACTTTTCTTCCTTTTCTGCTAATGCAATTCCACGAGTGATAAATAAATTCTGAGTAGATAGATCAGTGACGAGCTCATTAAGAATATAATCAGCTGCTTCATATTTCAGCTGACCGCTTTCTTTGATCATCGCATAGCTCGTAAATTCCTCTAGTGTTGTAGGAATGAGCTCCCCTTCATCTAATACCAAGCGACTCAATTCGTCAAACAACTGATCCTCTTCGACAATCATCGTTCTTAATCTAGGCTCAGCAAAACCTCGCACGCTGCCTTTTAAATAATACTCCGCTTGGCGTAATTTCACACGATGGATAAATAAATTGGCTAAAATATGGCTGATCATCGCAGCAGCTGTCGGTGTGTGATGATCCGCTTCGCTTTTTATTCGTTCTGCTTGATACGTTTCCTCTGCGTTCATTTTATGCCAACTCCTTTACTTTCATTGCTTCTACTTCGTATCCTAAATCTTCAATAACCTTTTTTAAAGCATCCGGGCTCGTTTCATCCGAACGAAGATCCGCTTTGACTTTACTAGCGTTAAATAGAATTTTTACCTTATCAACACCCTTTTGCTGACCCACCGCGTTCTCGATTTTTTGCATACATGATGGACACGTTAAGGTGCCTAATTGAATAATGACTCTTTTCATGGTTATTTTCCCCCCCATTTCTCTTGATACTCCTATTCTACTGAGTCCTGTTCCATAACAAATTGATTTCTATCAAGTTTTGAATTTTTTATGTGATAAGAAAGCAAACGCATCCCATTAATGACCACCACTAGGATACTTAATTCATGGAAGAACATTCCACTAGCCATATAGACATAACCAAAAATCAAACCAATCAGTAAAAATAGAACAGTTCCAATCGCAATCGCGATGTTCTCCTTCATGTTCAATACTGTTTTTTTTGTTAGACGATACGCATGGACCAGCTTTTCTAGTTTTGACTGAATCAATACAATATCTGAGGTTTCCACCGCCACGTCTGTTCCGCCGCCCATGGCAATGCCGATATCAGCTAATGCAATCGAAGGACTGTCATTGATCCCATCTCCAACAAAGGCAACAACCTCACCAGCCTCCTGTAATTGATGGATAAAGGCTGACTTTTCTTCAGGCAGCAGTTCACCATAAATTTCAGATAAGCCTAATTCTTTCCCAATGATTTCAGCTGTTGTTTGATTATCACCGGATAACATGATCAAGCGCTTAATGCCATTTTTCTTTAGCTTATCGAGCGTCTCCGCTGCTTCTGGACGAAGTTGATCTTTGATTCCGATCACCTGCACCACTTGATTTTCTGCTGCTACGAAGACGATTGAATGACCTTGCAACTGTAATTGCTCGACATCAGTCTTCACGACAACCGGAAGTGAAATACTCTGCTCCTGCATCAATGCTTTGTTTCCGATCGCTAATTGAACACCGTCAGCTGTTGCGACCATTCCCTTGCCCTTTTCAACCACTGTATCCGTCACTTTGATCTCTGCTGTTTTTGCCTTGTCCTCTACATAATCAACAATCGCCCGACCTAGCGGATGATCAGATTCACTTTCGATGGCTGCTGCTAAACGTAAATAGTCACGCGCTTGATTTCCATAAGCTTTTGCGAACGCTACACTAGGTTTTCCGTTAGTCAACGTCCCCGTCTTATCAAAAACCATCGTATTCACACGGCTAAAGGTATTCATTACTTCGCTACCCTTAATCAAGATGCCGTTCTTCGCACCATTTCCGATTCCCGCAACATTCGACACAGGCACCCCGATAATCAGCGCCCCCGGACATCCAAGTACCAGAATCGTGATTGCTAAGCGAACATCTCGTGTCATTATCCCAACAAGCGCGGCTAAAACTAAAATAAGCGGAGTGTAATACTTGGCAAAGCGATCAATAAAGCGTTCTGCCAATGACTTGCTGTCTTGCGCCTCTTCCACTAACTCGATAATTTTTCCAAAAGTTGTTTCTTCACCAACTCGTTGCGCTTCGATTTTTAGCGTGCCATTTTCCAAGAACGTTCCAGCAAATACCTGATCGTTCTTTTCCTTAAATACCGGATTTGATTCGCCGGTAACATTTGCTTCATTGAGATAGCCGGTCCCTTTGATCACATACCCGTCCACAGGAACCTGTGCTCCTGTTTTAACTAATAAACGATCACCCATTGCGACTTCATCAATATCGATTTCTTCTGCGGCATTTCCTATCAGTCTCCAAGCCGTTGCAGGTGCCAGCTTTACTAGTTTTTGTATTGCTGAGCGGGTACGCTCCAATGTTTTTTGCTCAAGTAAATGGCCTAGTAAAAACAGGAAGGTCACGATCGCTGATTCATTGTATTCGCCAATAATGAACGCACCAACCACCGCAATGGTGACTAACAAATCAATACTGATGACCTTCACCTTCGCTGCTTGATATGCTTGAATCGCAATTGGTGCCGCACCAAAAATCGATGCCAGTGCCATCCCACTATCGTAGACTGTCATTTGATGGAATAGGACTTTGGCGGCAATCGCTACGACAATAAAGCAGCCGCTGACGAAGGTGATGGCTTTTTTGTGTGCGATTATTTCCTTCTGATACATCATTTTTCTCACTCCTCTTCTTTTCACTATTAGTTTACAAAGATCCTAAGGAGAAATAATTGACAACTATCAAGAAAACAAAAAAATCGACCGCAATAACCTACGATCGATCCTGTAAAATTAAATTAAGCTAATATACAACGGAACCATTTCTTCCAAAGCTTGGGTTGTCGTTTCATCGATATTTGGGATAACGGTTGTTTTAAAGTACAATTTATCCAGTTGGAAGCTGCGCTCTGGCTGCGTATTGTCAGATAAAAACACTGACAATGGCAAGTCGATTATTCATTAATGGCTTCGATACCCTGCCGCTTCATTTTTTCGACATGAGCCAACATTGTTTGCAGCTGCTCATCAGAGTGTCCGGTCCATTCTCTTACCTCACCAACAACCTTTATAGGCTGACGCGTGCGATACGAGCGAGTGGGATTTCCGGGAAATTTTTTATTCGTAACATTAGGATCGTCCTCAAAAACTCCCGTCGGTTCCACTTGATAAATCCGTTGTGGGGAATCTCCTAACGCCAGTTCAGCACCCCAGATTGCCGCATCCATCGTCGCCGAAAAATAAACAAAATTCGCTTTAGCTTGTTTGCCATAGTTTGAATTTTTTCCAGCCTCTAGTAAGTCTCCAACTTGTAAATCAGCTTTTGTTCCATGATAAAATGGGCCTTTATCCAATCTAGCTTCCATCGAATCACTCCATCATCTTTTTTCTGTAACCGAGCAGTATAGCAAGAAAAGGCTAGAGTGTAAACTTATTCAGTCGGCTTTACTTCCGATAGCTGTTCGGCAAATTGCCACGTCTCGCCATTATCAGAAGAACGATACAGGCAAGCAAACATTTTCCCCTGATCAATCCCCGCCATTTTCAATAAATAGAATTTCGTTTCTAGTTGATTGGTACTGACCTGTGTCACCTCGTTGGGCGTTTGGAAAAGATCCAATCCACCGGTCTGATAATCCGCGGGAATTGTCACGACCGCTTCTTTGAAGGAACTGCCGCTATTATTAGTGTAGTATAGGTTCTCCCGAGTAGAAACGAAGCCCAGCGTCGGATTGACAAAGCTAACATTTTGAACCGGCTGATTAATGGTTGTCCCATTGCTTCTAGACCACGTTTTACCAAAATCATTCGTTTGGAAGATTTCTAATCCTTCCGAAGATACCTCTGGTGAAGCATTAGAATAAACCAGTACACCGCTGCCATCAGCGAAAAACTGCGCCTTGCGATAACGAATCCTCTGAGCATTCTCTGAGACGAGGGATTTTTGCCATGTCTTCCCTTGATCGTGGGAAAATAAGAAAGACAACTCTTTTTCGTTATCCGAATAAATAAACCAAGAAAAATCTGGCGCAATATTATAGGTTTTATCCATCCAATAGCCCAGCGGAATCTCGCCGCTAGTTAACAAATAGCTGCCAGAGCGCATCCATTCTGGTTTCAATGGTACAAATGACCAAGTACTTCCGCTATCGGTCGTCATATATAGCTCATGGGTTTCATTATTCAAATCCAATTGATTGGCCTGATTCGTCCGTTTTTCTGGTGCCGTTCCCTGCTGGACTATCAAATCATCGCTCGAAAGTGGTGCAGCTTCGCTTGATGCTATGGACTTCGCTGGTTCTGAATGACCACCATAAAGATTTTGATGACGATTCAGTCCATCATACGTAAATACCCCGGCTGCTCCTAGAAAAAGCAGGCTGATCATCAGAAGCACCCATTTCTGATTTACTTCCTGTGCTTTTGGAAAGGTCATTGGTAATCGCTCGGGGTCTTCATTGACCACAAATAATTGAACGGTAGAAAAGCCCCAAAACTCTTGATAATTGCCTAAATAGATCGTCGCGCCGTCGAAGGTCGTCGTTAATTCAATACATTCTATTTTTAATAGACGAATCACGGGCTTTCGCTTTTCTTCCGCTAAATAATAGGCCTCCTGATCTTGATAGACGACCGGGTATTTCGCAGCTTTTTTCACCTGTCGTTCCAAAAATCGTTGGAACGAACGGCGCAGCTCGATTCCTTGAATCACGTTTACAATGAAAAAGAGCACCACTGCGAGCACACTAAGCAGTCCCAGCACGAGAGAAAAATGATAAAATCCCCGTAACCAATAGCCGCTGTCGATCGAGCGTACACGCATTTCTAACTGCTGATAGACAAAACTGCCGATTCCAAAAAAGAGCACACTTGCGATTATTAAAAATAAAAAGGCAGACACCAGATTTTTTTGGCGATTCTTTCTTGCTCGCTTGTATATCGGCTCCGCCGCAGAAAGCAATTCAATAATCAATAACTCCTGATCCATAATGTCTCCTATCAGTAATTTCTTTCATTTATTATCCGTCAAAAATCAATGCATGAATAGCTTCTTTCACTGAATTTAAAAAAAGCCCTAGAGATTTCTCTCTAAGACTTCTTCAAACTCCCTGTAACCACCTGCATTCCCTTACGGATGTAAGTAAAACCTGAATAAAGAACTACCGCAATCACAACCCAAGTCAATACGTTCATATTTAAACCAGTGACAAAACGCGTCGCGATGATCACTCCAATGATTCCGCCGATCGTAATTCCAAGGCTGACCTTACGAGAATAATCACCTGATTTAATAAAGTTTGTTCCTGCAACCGGCATCAATCCGGCACAAGAAGCCATCATGATAGGAAAAGCGACTAATGGACTCAAGCCTAGCATGTATACCATTGCCATACATGGTGCGTATAGACCCACACCGATCGTCATTAATGCGCCTAAAATAAAGTTTCCGACAATACCGACAATCAATTTTATCCCCGTCAAGCTGGTCAAATGATTGCCTGTTCCTAATAAATCAAGTAGGCCTAACTGCTTCAACGCCATCAAGGCCGCAGTGATAATCAACGCGATCCCCATATAAAACTGCACTTTTTTCTCAGGCAGCTTGCTGACGGTTTTTGAACCAACATATGAACCTACGATTGCTGCGAGAACTAATGAAAATAAGGTTAGCGGTGCTACTTTGACAACTGTAATAAAAATAAATGCTTCAATAATAACTGGAACTGTGTGAGAAACGTTCAATGTTCCCGGCAATTGACGGTCATTGTCTAATTGCTTCGTCGTTTCCAGCAGCATCGTCGTTGGCGCGAAGCTTCCGATTCCCAGCGTATCCATCGCGTCAGTAATAAAACCAATCACACCAGAAACCAAGAAGTTCCCCCCGCCCCAGTTTCCACGTTCAGCAATCAAATCGCGAACAAAATAAAAAAGATAATAAACCAATAGGACGCCTAACAGTCCCAACAAAATTTGTACCATAATACTCTCCTTTAAATAAAATAATCAATGAAAGCTCTTTTTCCTCTTAAGATAATACAACAATTCACAAGAATTTTGACTTAAATCAAGTAATAGTTTGATGATATTCGTCAAATAAAGCAGCTAGGTTTCAATGAGTTTTAATAACGGATTGCTATTTCATAGCTGCATTATGCTTTCAAAAAAAATAACCCTCAATTACTTGAAGGTCATTCACTCAACACAAAATAATTATTTTCAGGATCGGCGAAATTGAATAGACGCTTTCCGCCTTGCTCCATCATAGGATTTACATTCGGACTAAGTTTTTTTAGTCGCTCATGATAGTTGTCTAAATCAGTTACCTTTAATAGCAACGAAGGAAAGTTATCAACTACCTCCGGTGACACCTCTTCAATAAAGCGGCGATCAAATAGAACCAGCTGAACCGCTTCAAATAATTCTACCGTCACCTGTAAAGAGTCATCCGGCATGGTTTGCTGCGAAGCAATTTTCCCGTCTAATCCTTCCTGCCAAAAAGCTGCGGCTCCCGCGACATCATCGACATATAGCATAATCTCTATTCCCTTAAGCATTTTTCTCCACCACTTCCTTTAGACGAAAACGGACCATCTTTGTAATCAATTCTCTCGGCAACTCTTTCGTATATGGAATTTGTAAAGCGCCTTTTGATGTTTTATAATCCTTCAGTTGTTTCTCAAATGCCGACATCGCACTTGGTGTCGGATAGAAACCTAGGTGTTTTTTCATCGCGCCAAAGTGAACCAAATTTTCCGTTAAATAGAAGGTTGGCATACCATAAGAGAGTTTTTCAGTGGTTTCGACTGGGAGCATTTCTTTAATAAGTTGATAGATTTCCTTAAGCATTGGTTGTTGGTCCTTTTCAGCATCATTGATGTATTCTTCAATCGGTGACATCACTTCACGCCCTTTTTCTTTTTAGTCTAGCGGAAATCATTGAAAAGGTATACAAACTTGCTTTACTCGTCCTTTAATAAATCACCTAAAGAAAAACCGTCGAAGGTCTCACCATCATAATATTTCAGTAACTGCTCCGGTGTTAATAATGAAGAGGTCATATCTTCCTCTTTATCCTCCACCTGATTCAAGGCTGCATATTCCTGGTATTGCTCCGCTAACTGGCGATACATCGCTTTTTTCGAAGGTCCTTCTCCTGTGATAAACGGCAACTCCTTAATGTGCCCACGATAAAGCGGCAATTCCCCTACCCAGTCAATCGGCTGCTCAACAACAGTCAAATGAACGTCGTCAAAAAGGTCTTCATACATTAGTTTTCTTCCTCTCGCATTTTTCGGTATTGGCGCGGTGTAACTCCTACAAGCTGCTTAAAGCGTTTATAAAAAAAGGCTTTATCCTTGTACCCCAAGCGCTCTATGATTGTTTGAATGGTTAGATCTGTTTGCTCCAAATAGCTTTTACAGCGTTCGATTCTTCTAAACAAAACAAGCTCAGTAAATGTGTGCCCCGTCTTTTCCTTTAACAGACTTGACAAATAATTCGGATGAAAATGAAATTTTTGAGCAACCTCCTCTAAGGTCACTTGTTCTAACCGAGCATCGACATAGGTTAAAATCTCCTCTGTTAATTGTCCATTCGATACAAAGTTGTCCTTTGCGATCAGCCGTTCGGGTGCTGCTTGACTAATTTCCACGATCAAAAGAACAAATGCAGATTTGGTCACTTTATTGTTAAAGTATTCCATCTTAACCACTTGCTTCAGCAGTAACAGCGCGTAAAAATGCACATCCGTTACCTCCGCAAAGTCATAAATCAAAAAACGTGGAACATCGCTCAATTCAACACTCAAAGCTTCAACAAAAAAACGATAAAGCAGCGGCTCTTCAAAAAACTGTCCTAAAAGCGATTCCGTAAAGTAGCCTGCTTTAAAATAAAAAGCAATGATTTCCGTTTCTAAGTTGCCCTGATAGGAAAGAATCGTGCCCTCATTAGCAATGATCAATCCTCCAGTCCTCAACGCCTTTTCTGAACCATCAATCCTGACAGACACAGCTCCTTTCATCACGTACAATATACGTATGAAACCAGTAGGAACCTCGATCCGATCCCTTGTCTCCTTTGTTACAAAAGCCGCGATTTCCCGCTGCGGATTATCAGCAAAGCGTTGAACCTCATCACTCATCTGACCATCCCCAACTAAGTAGCAATCCAATGTTTTTAGAAATTGATAGAAGCTGGTGTACTGCGCTTTTGTTACCTCCATTTTATCCCACCTTAGAATCAAACACTTTCTTCTTTGTCTACACTATTTTAAATAAGGCTCAATAAGCATATAATTTCTTTATTGATTGTACCATATTTAGGCATTTTAAACATTTGATTCAAACACTTTCCGCAGTTAAACGGATTAAAAACAAGGAGGATGTACAATGAAAATTGGTTTTATTGGTGCCGGCAATATGGCATCTGCAATTGTTGAAGGAATGGTTCAAAAAGGCTTTAGCAAACCAGAAAACATTTACTTATATGATATCGCAACAAAGAAAGTCCAAGCATTCGCCGAAAAAATCGGTGCTCATGCACTTAGTGATCCGCAAGAAGTTATTAAAACAGTCGACACCTTAATTTTAGCGGTCAAACCAAATGTTATTAAGGGAGTCTTATTAGAGGCAAAAGACGCAATCCTGCAAAATGATCCATTGATCGTCTCTATTGCTGCTGGAACAAGCACCGAGGCTATTTATGAGGTATTTGAAACGGATCAACCGATTCGAATTGTACGTGTCATGCCGAATATGAATGCGATGGTCGGTGAAGGTGCAGCGGCTGTTTGCGGAAATCCAAGTGCCACAAAAGAAGACGTCGCAACGATCATTGATCTATTTAATGCAGTCGGCAAAGCCTGGCCGCTAGAAGAAAAATATTTCTCCATCTTCACAGCGATCGCTGGCAGTTCACCTGCTTACACCTTCCTATTTATTGATTCGATTGCTCGTGCAGCGGTGAAAAATGGCTTGCCAAAAAATATCGCGCTAGAAATGGCAACCCAAGCAGTTCTAGGCAGTGCCGAGACCTTAGCCTACAGTAAAGAAAATCCATGGGAGCTAATCGACCGCGTAAGCTCACCCGGCGGAACAACCGTCGCTGGAATCGTTGAACTAGAAGACAACGCCTTTATCTCAACAGTGATTAAGGGAATCGATGCTACGATTCGTAAAGATGAAGAATTAGGAAAGAAATAGACTAAAAACAGGTGTCTCTCTCAAAACTGAGAAAGACACCTGTTTTATATATTCCCTAAGAAGCAACTTTTTCCGGCATAACCTTTTTTACATATGAATCGGCAAGCCTAACCCAACTTCACAAGCATCCATCACCATCTCGGATAATGTAGGATGCCCATGGATCGTCAGCGAAATATCTTCTAACGTCAGATAAGATTCGATCGCCAGAGTGATCTCAGCCACTAGATCACTGGCGTTGACACCGACGATTTGGGCACCTAAAATTAGCTCCGTCTCCGCTTCAAACACTAAGCGGACAAATCCTTCAGTCGCATTTAAGGATAACGCGCGGCCATTTGCTTGCATCGGAAAATTCGCCGTCTTAGCTTTGATCCCTTCCGCTTTGGCTTCTGCCAACGTATAACCGACTGTTGCTACTTCTGGATCGGTAAAACAGATTGCTGGGATTGCGCGATAATCTTTAGCGACATTTTTCCCGCCGATGACTTCTGCCGCGACCTTCGCTTCATAGCTTGCTTTATGAGCAAGTGCTAAGCCCTCAACAATATCACCAATAGCAAAAATATTTTTTTGAGACGTTCGGTATTGTTCATCTACCTTGACTAGATTTCTCTCCGTCAGTTTGACTCCAGCCTTTTCCAAGCCCAAGTTCTCGGTATTCGGTCTTCGCCCGACTGTTACCATCACGTAGTCTGCTTCGATCATTTGCGTTTTACCTTTAACTTCAAACTCTACTGCCACACCATTTGTCGTTTCAACAGCTTTTTTGGCTTTCGCATTCGTAAAGACTTCTACGCCATTTTGCTTGAAACGTTTCGCCACTAACTCAGAAATATCACTTTCAAAATTCGGTACAATATTCGGACTGCCTTCAATGATCGTGACTTCCGATCCTAGATTACGATAGGCACCGCCGAGCTCCGATCCGACGATCCCGCCGCCGATAATGATCAGCTTCTTCGGAATCTCTTTTAGGTTCAATCCGCCAGTGGAATCCAGCACCCGACCGGCAAACGCAAAGCCGGGAATTTCGATCGGGCGGCTGCCGGTTGCCACGATTGCGTGTTTGAATTCTAATTTTTCTTCACCATTTTTCGTTGTGATCGTCATGCTCTGCGGACCTGTAAATGTGGCCCGCCCCATAATAACTTCTGCACCGTTTTTCTTTAAGAGCATACCAACGCCGGAAGTCAGTGTTTTTACGACCTGCTGATCCTTCCACTGCTGCGTCTTCGTAAAGTCCAGCTGTGCTTCCTTGACACTCAAGCCTAGAAAGTCAGAATGCTGTGCTTCTTGATAGCGATGACCTGCAGTGATTAAGGCCTTCGAAGGAATACATCCGACATTCAAGCACACACCGCCAATATGCTCTGCTTCTACTACAGTTACCTTTTGTCCTAATTGCGCTGCGCGAATGGCTGCGACATAACCGCCAGGTCCGGCGCCAATTACGACTGTATCTGTCTTTTTCGTCATGGTCAGCCTCCTCTACAGCAACAAACTCATTGGATTTTCCAGCAGGTCAACGATCATACTTAAGAACGCTGCGGCTGGTGCGCCATCAGCCACTCGATGGTCAAAGGACAGGCAAAGATTCAACGCGGTAATTGTCGCTACTTGTGGTCCTTCTGGCGTATCTTCAACGACAAGCTTCTCATAGCTTCCACCAACACCTAAAATCGCCACTTCTGGCAAGTTGATGATTGGGTTAAAGGTTTGCACCTTGCTGCGGCCTAACGAGCTGATAGTGAAGGTGCCGCCGCTCATTTCCGCTGGCATCAATTGACCCTCACGAGCTTTCTTTGTCATAGCCTTGACCGCTGCTGTCAGATCGCTTAAGCCCATTTGACTGGCTTGCTCTACGACTGGCACCACTAATCCTGCGTCCACGGCCACCGCAACACCAAGATTGACCTGATCAAATTGCTTAATTCCTTCTTTATACGCATGTGCGTTAAATTCAGGATATGCCTTTAATGCCACCATTGCTGCTTTTGCGATGATCTCTAGGAAGGATAATCGTTGATCGGTACGTTCCTCTACCATTGGCAATAATTGCTTCCGCAGTTCGATTACTTTAGTTAAATCAACTTCAGCATTCATGGTGACATGCGGAATCGTCTGTTTGCTCTCTGACATCTTGTCTGCAATAGCTTTACGCATGCCGCTCCAAGGAATCAGCTCGCCTTCTGTCGCTGCCGCTTTTGATGCAGCAGCTGTGGCTGGTTCTTGATATTCCTTCACGTCCATTGCTTGGATTCGACCTTTCGGGCCAGACCCCTGAACCTTTTTCAAATCGATTCCCTTTTCTCTGGCAATCCGCCGCGCTGCTGGTGTTGCCCGAACTTTAGTCGTTGCAGCGGCTGTTTCCTGCGTTGGCTCCGCTACCGCTTCGGCAGCCTTTTCAAGCTCTTCTTCAACTGCCGCCTCAGCTTCACCACTCGGCATTTCCGCAGGAACGTCTTCCCCAGCTTCACCGATGTAGGCGATTACAGAATTTACTGGAGCGCTCTCCCCATCGCCAATATATTTTTTGAGTAAAATTCCTTCATCATAGGCTTCCACTTCGATCGCGATTTTATCGGTCATCACTTCAAAAATTGCTTCCCCGATCTCCACAGAATCGCCTTCATTTTTCAGCCACGTCGTGATCGTTCCAACATCCATCGTGGAACTTAACTTCGGCATCAATACTTCATTCGCCATTTTTATCCCCCCTATGCCATCAATCCGCGACAAGCTTCAACAATGTCTTCTACTTGCGGTACAGCTTTTTTCTCAAGCTCTGGATGATACGGCATTGGAATTTCTTTTCCGGCTAAACGAATGATGGGCGCGTCTAAGAAATCAAAGCACTCTTCTTCAGCGATCACACTGGCTAATTCCGCACTAAACCCGCTGCGCTTCACGGCTTCCGTCACAACGACCGCTTTCCCGGTTTTAACCACTGAGTCAATAATCGTTTGCTTATCTAACGGCACCAAGGTCCGTGGATCAACGACTTCAATTTGAATCCCTTCCTCTGCTAAAATATCTGCAGCTTCCAACGCTTTATGCACCATGATTCCAGTTGCTACAACGGAAATATCAGAACCTTCGCGTTTGATATCCGCTACACCGATAGGAATCGTGTATTTGCCTTCCGGTACATCAGAACTCGTTCGGTAGCAAAGCTTATGTTCATAAAACATCACAGGATTATTGTCTTCAATCGCCGCATGTAGGAGACCTTTCGCGTCATATGCAGTCGCTGGCTGAATGACTTTTAGCCCAGGAACATGAGCTGTCCAGTTTTCCAAACTTTGCGAGTGCTGCGCCGCTGCTCCTGTTCCTGAACCGCCAGGCGTCCGCATTACCAATGGAATCTTCGCTTTCCCACCGTACATATAACGAATTTTTGCCGCCTGATTGACAATCTGATCCAAGGCAATCGTAATAAAATCTGAAAATTGTATCTCAAAAATCGGACGCATTCCAGTCATAGCCGAACCAACTGCTGCTCCAGCGATCACTGACTCAGAGATCGGAGTTGAGCGTACTCGTTCTTCACCAAATTCTTCCACCATTCCGCGGCTCACACCGAAAGCGCCACCATAAACGCCTATGTCTTCGCCTAACATGAAAATATCTTGATCTTCCCGCATCGCCTCAGACATTGCTTCTCTGACAGCCTCCGCGTAAGTGATTTCTCTCATCTTCTGCTCCTCCTATTTCGTATTAACGTATTTATTTTTCTAAAAGAAAAATAAGTTTGATTCTCACCACGCATACCATTTTACTAACTTGCTAAAGCAATAAGTAAAACTGGCATCCTATTTCCTCTAGTCTGAATAAACGTCTTCGTACATGCTTTCGATCGCCGGCATTGGGCTTTCTTCTGCAAAAGTCACTGCATCTTCAATCGCTTGCTTTGCAGCTAGACGAATTTCTTCCGCTTCTTCTTCAGTAAAGATTCCCGCCGCTACAAATTTTTCACGAGCCAGTTTAATTGGATCGCGATTTTTGCGCCAATCCTCTTCCTCTTCCTTCGTACGGTATTTCTTCGCGTCAGATTTCGAATGGCCCTTCCAGCGATAGGTCATGGCCTCTATCAAGGTCGGTCCCTCTCCGCGACGGGCTTTTTCAACCGCGTCATAGGTAGTATTGATGACTTCAATGACATCATTTCCTTCTATCGTAATGCCCTCAATGCCATAGGCTTTCGCCCGTTCTGACAAACGATCAACATTCATCATAGTTTTAAATGGTCCGCTCATTCCGTATTGATTATTCTCAATGAAGAAGACTACTGGTAATGACCAAATCGAAGCTAAGTTCAATGATTCATGGAAGCTTCCTTCATTGGTTGAACCGTCGCCAGCATACGCCAAAGCAACCGTGTCATTCTTTTTCAGTTTTGACGTTAATGCGGCACCGGTCGCGATTGGAAAGCCGCCGCCAACGATTCCGTTTGCGCCTAGATTTCCAGTATCCAAATCAGCGATGTGCATCGAACCGCCTTTCCCATTGTTGGTTCCAGTGGTACGGCCGAATAGTTCTGCCATCATTTCATTGATATTCGTTCCTTTTGCGATCGTTTGACCATGTCCGCGGTGAGTGGCGGTGATCCAGTCCGTTTTTCTCAAAACCGCTCCGCTACCTGCTGCTGTTGCTTCTTGACCCACCGCTAAGTGAGTCGTCCCATGGATCAAGCCTTTTGCAAAGAGCTGATCGACTTTCTCATCAAAGAAACGGATTTCCCACATTGTGCGATAAAGCTCTACTAAGTTTTCATCCGTCAAACCTGCTCGATTTGGAATCGAGATGTTTTTCGTTGCTGTCATCATTTATGCGCCTCCATTTTATTTATCTTCGTCTAGTAACGTTTTCGCTGTCTCTTCATCGGTGATCAACACATTGACTAAATTGCCTTTTAACGCTGCACGAATTCCGCTAACCTTTTCTTTGCCGCCAGACACACCGATACGTTTTGGAATCTTCTTCAATTCCGCCAAACTGATCGCTAACACTCGATCATTCCACGTACAATCCGCAAGTTTTCCCTCCTCATCAATAAAGTTGTAGCAAATATCTCCCGAGACATTCCCAGCAGATAATTCCTTTCTTAATGGCACCTCTTCATTCGGCAAATATGCTTTGGTCATAGTGGAATAGGCTGGTAACCCGCCGATTCCGACTAATGCGATATCTGCTTTTTTGCCTTTATCAAACACGTTTTTGATAAAGGATTGTGCCATGAATACCTTTTTCGCTTCAGCTGAATCTACCGTAATTGGTGCATGGAGCTCTAGCACCGCTCCGCCACTTTTGCGGGCAAATATCTCACAAACCACATTGGCCTGTAACGCTGTATGCTCCTGACCTAACCCGCCAACCAATGGAATAAAACGAATGTTTTCCATTTGATTTTTCGGCAGGAAATTTTGAGCCGCCTCATGAACGACCATCCCGGCAGAAACGCCGATAGTTTCATCACCTTTTAAGATTCGCGACAAGTATTTTCCAGCCGCGATGCCGATCCGTTTATTCAGCATTTCAGCCGCTGCCGGCGCAATACAAATCACCTCAGTCAAACCAAATTTTTCTACCAGCTTCTCCTCTAGCAAGCGATAGGGGTGGACCAGATCATCATGAATAATTATTTCTACCAATCCTAGGGAACGCGCCTTTGCTAAATACTTAGAGACCAGCGACCGGCTAATATTGAACTTTTTTGCAACCTCCGATTGTTTGGCTCCTTCTTCGTAATACATTGAAGCAATCTCCGTCAGTAATCGTGCGTCGTCGGAATAACTCATCTTTTATTCCCTCCTAAGGCGAATCTTTCTTAATTACGTCCAACTATTACCATATGTTCCTATATCTAACATATGTTACAATGCCATCATAAGAGGCTTTACTCCGAGAGTCAACGCTTTCAACAAATGTTTTTATTCACAAGCTCATCTTTACAAAATGTTCCAACGACGCGATTTCCGTAACAAATGTCACGTACCTTCACAAACTTCTTTATTTCGGCATTTATCTAAGAGCAGATAAAAAAATTCATAGTGAAAACCATAAATTATTGGATGAAACCAGACCAATAAGGAGGATTTTCACTATGACTTATTTCTAATACACGATAAGAACCTAATGACATCTAGGTATTAGCATTTAAACTTTAGGCAGTTAATCCCACCAAGCATAACGCCCTTACTTCTTCAGTAAGTCCTAGTTCTCCTTCTCATCCTTATCATAATGGATGCCTGTTCCTGATTAAAGACAACCTTTTTTCATCATTAATCATGAAAGGATGAAAGAATCATAGCTGCTTTTTTGTTGTGAAATCAAAAATTGCACCGCTTAAATTTTCTCCAGCAGTTGCTGACAACAGGTATCCATATTAAATTTTGTGATAAAGGCTGTGCCATCGATAATTGGAACATCCGTCGTAAATTGCGGCTGACCGATTGCTACGATCGCTGAGATTCCGTCTGCTACTTCCGTTACATCGTAAATACTTTTTCCTTCCACGCTAACAGTCAGCCCTTTGTCTTTCATAAAAGACTCAATGTAATTGACTGCAAAATTGCGTTTATTCTCTGAGGTACCTGTAACAACTAAAATATTTTTCATATGTTCTCCTTAATAGGTTCGTCCACCGTCTGCTAAAATAATCTGTCCATGAATATAGGAACTTTCCGGGCTTGCCAAAAACAATGCCAGATTGGCAATATCTTCTGGTTGTCCGATACGTTGAATCGGAATCTTTTTCAACAACTCTTGTCGGCTTGTCTCATCAGGATAAAGTGTATCTAAAATATCCGTCTGAATCACTCGTGGAGCAATGGCATTGACATTAATTCCTCTCGGTCCAAACTCTTTCGAAGCTGCTCGCATTAATCCATGCTGTCCGGCTTTTGAGGAGGCATAATGCATCCCACCGCCAGTTCCTGTGATGGCTGAACCGGAGGTAATGAAGATGATCTTCCCTTCATTGTCGGAAAAATGCTCATAGAATGCCTTCAGTGTATAGAAGGAGCCATCCAAATTAATTCGTAGTACACGCTGCCACTCCGCGATCGTAATTTCTTTTATCGAATGCAGATAACTGATCCCAGCGTTAATCACTAAAATATCAAGACGGTGAAAATACGCCACCACCTGCTCACTGGCAGCCTTCAATGAATCGGGATCTGAGACATCTGTCTTAATGAAGAGCGATTCAGCGAAGGCTTGCGAGAATTCCGCCGCGGTTTGTTCCCCGCTCGTTTGGTCGAAGTCCAAAATCACTGTAAATGCTCCAGCCTCTGCAAATTTTTTTGCAATGGCTTTTCCGATTCCTTTCGCAGCCCCCGTGACTACCGCAACTTTCCCTTTCATAGGTCTGCTCCTTTTTCGTTTTTAAAATTTTTTCCGTACAAAACTATCCAGCTGATCGTTAAGCTAGACACGCTTCTGTACAAAAATCATTGACTTCCTAGCTTAAAATATCCACGATTTTTTGCACATCTGCTTCGATTCCTACACCTGTTAAAAAGGATAATGCGCGAATCACAGGAATATCATCACTTTCATAAGCTGTAGTAGTAACAACTAAGTCAGCCCCATGAATTTTTGACGGCAATTCAGCTACTTTGCATTGTTCAACAGTTGCGGGTATATTATTTTTTTCCAATTCCTCTTTTACTCGCATACATACGACCGTTGATGTGGCAACACCCGTTCCACAAGCGATTAGGATATGTTTTTTATTCATTCATCTCGGCTCCTTTAACTGTATTTTCAGGATCATCTTTTCCTGTTGGGATTCCATATTGCTTTTTGATATCATTGCGGGTCCAGAACCATAATGCGCCATACATTACTAAGGCGATAGCTCCTGCCATAAAGGCCGGCAGATTCGATGGATCGATCAATTTCAGCATGATCCATAAAGTAATGTGGGAGCTCATATCGATCCCTGAGATCATCGTTGCACCTTCAGGAAAGGCAAAGCCTACCGCATGGGCCATTGTTGTAGTCAATGCACCTAAATTCGTCGCGATGAATAAAACGATACAAATCGAAGCGATCGAATTCAGCAATCCTCTGAAAATATTTCCCTTTGAAGCCGCCACAGACCAAATCACAGTAAACGGCAACACCGCCAAATCAGCAAATGGCAACAGTCGGTTAAATGGCAATACCGCCGCCAATAAAATCGTGATCGGTACCATTAACAGTGCTACGGTAATAATCGCTGGATGCGCTGTTACAACCGCCGCATCTAACCCGATATAAACCTCTTTTCCTGGGAAACGCTTTTGAATAAAGGTTTTCGCACCTTCAGCAATCGGTGCTAGACCCTCCATTAATAGAGCAACCATTCTCGGCATCAAGATCATTACCGCAGATGTTTGCACGCCTAACTGGATAATCGCCTGTGAATCATATCCTGCCAGTAAACCCATACCAACACCTAGGACCAACCCGATCATCATCGGTTCGCCAAAAATACCCAAACGTTCTTTTAGATTTTTTGCATTGATATCGATTTTGTTGATGCCTGGAATTTTATCCCATAGTCGGTTCAACGCATAAGTCAGCGGCGCAAAGTTGACCGTCTCTCCATGGGGTAGCGAAATTCCCGGTAATCCAAAGAAATGTTCTACCGCTGGTGCTGTCCAATCGGCTAGTTTGAAAATAATGAAGGTATTTACTAAAGAACAAACAATGGCAATCCAAATCGAATCTGTCGCGTAATAAATCATCGCCCCTGGAAAAATCAAATGCCAATAATTCCATAAATCCACATCCATTGTTTTAGTCTGGTTAAAACGCAGCAATATAATATTAAAAATAAAGATAACAGGAATTAAAATGACTGCAATCGGTGTCGCGAAGGTGATTGCCGCACCGATCGGCCAGCCAACATCTAAAATATCTAATTGCAATCCTAAACGTTCAATCATCGCCTGAGAGGATTTTCCGATGGAATCTGATAGTAAGCCAATCACTAGATTTAATCCGGTAAAACCAATCCCAACCGTTAAACCTGCTCGAAACGACTTGCTTAGCTTTTGCCCTAAGATCACACCAAAAATAGTCAGGATGATCGGCAACATCGCTGCCGCCCCAAGGTCTAAGATATAATTCACTCCTGCTTTAAGCATATCTAACATTTTTTCTCCTCCTTGTACTTATCACTGAATGGTCTTCAATAATTGCTCCACCTCAACAACCTTCTCTTTTGCCTTAAGTAACTGTAGATTTTGCTCGTCCTGACATAACAGCATCAACTTTTGCAGCATGACTAATTGGTCTTCCGGCTGTTTAATTGCCAGCATAAAAATAAGCTCCACCTCTAAAAAAACATCCTTACTGGCCATCATTTCAAAGGTCACCGGCTTTTCTAATACTCCCACTAAAAAGCCCTCTTTTTTAACATGAATCGAATCTGTATGAGGGATTGCGACATTGATTCCCTTTGTCGGTAGACCGGTGGGAAAGATACGTTCCCGTTCAATAACGGCTTGTTGATAGCTTGGATGAACGAACTCCGCATCAATCAACACCTCACTCATTTTAGCGAGCAGCGTCTCTTTATCATCCTCATCGAATGAATAATATAAAAACTTTTGGTTTTCTTTTCTCAGTAGTTTATTCATAAGGAAATCCCATCACTTTATCTTCTAATTTTCTTAACTGGTTCATGATCGCTTCTTCCGATTGACACTGATCCATCACGGATATGAAATCTTCCGTTGCTAATATTTCCGTAAAATAATACAAACACGTTCCGATTGAGACACCCTCCGGTAAAGAAAAAGCAATCACATATTTTACCGGATCATTTTTCTGATGATTGAAGGAAACAGGTTCTGCTAACCGAATAAAACTAGCGCCGATTTTTTTGGCCCCATGGGAAAATTCGGCATGAGGAATCGCCACTCCCGGTGAAATGACAATATAAGAATCGAACTCTACGACCATTTGGATCATCGCATCAATGTATTCTTGGGTGATCAGCTTATCCTGCAGGAGCAGATTGCCTGCCTTTTCTACTGCTGCCTGCCAGGAGTCGCACTGCTGATCCAGTGCGATCCGATCAATTGTTAAAATCGCGGTTAATCGATTGATTTCTTGCGTTTCCGTTGACAGGCGTTCATTTAGTTGATTAAAGGACTCAAGATCACCTAGAAAACTTTGATATTCTCCGGCATCAAGATATTTCTGAATGATCGGCAAGAAGTCTTCGATCATTGCTTCTTCCTTGGTAAGTAAATATTCTTGATCAATAAAATGACGCGGTTTGATTTTGTATAAAACTTTTTGAATGCGAATGATATCCTGCTCTGTCAGAATTGGATTTACGAGGACAACCGGTGATTGATCAAATTGCAGCGGAACAGTAGTTACGATCAAATCCTGATCTTCAGGTTGAATCTTTTGCAGTACATGAGACGAATCGACTGAAATAACGTCAATCTGGGGAAACGCTGATAATAATTTCACTTTGATCAATTGAGCGGTGCCGCTGCCAGAGTTGCATACAATGCGTAGCCGAATCTGTCCTTTTGATTGCGTATGGTTGCTGTTTTCTACAATTGCCATCACATACATAACGATAAAAGAGAGTTCATTTTGCTGAATCTCAACCTCTAAATACTCCTCGATCTTATGCAAATTACGTTTAACGATTTCAAACATCTCGGGATATGATTGATAGATTTCATCAAACAAAACATTGGTAACGCTATCATTTAATGAAAGACGGTTGATCAGAAGCTTCAAATGATTTTCCAATAGATCAAATAGATCACTATTCAAGTAATATTTGATATCCATTTCTCTGGCCAAGTTGAAAATAAACTCATTGATCAAAATTTGAATCTCAATCGAATCAATCTTACGTCCATTGTTTTTAATGTAGCTTTTTCTGCGCAGCACCGAAATCAAGTAATCCAGTTCTCCAGTCGTTGTTGTGATAGCAAAGCGTTCTTCAATTTTTTTCAGAATCGTTTGAGCAAAACTGGATTTTGAGCTCTCCCGAATTTCCTCCAGCATGTCAGATGCCTCAATAAATCGCTCAAATTTAATGCGCTCGATCATGATAATTAAATAGCAAATCACTTCTTGATAAGAAAAATCAGATAATTGGAGCTGCTCTTCTTTTTCTGCTTCCATTAACAGTTGACTGACGTCCTGATAACGCGTATCAGGATCAATGATTTCTAACAGAAGGTTTTGGAAAATATTATTTTCCCATCCCATAGCGTAATCATAGCCATAATCGAATAGTCCATTAAAAATCACTAGCTTGGTCATTGCCGAGCGAATATCAAGCTCATCACCCACCACTTTATAGCCCTTTCCGATATGGGAAAGCAAAACCAAATTATTCTTAACAAACCATTTTTTCAATGCTTCTATATCACTAACAAGTGTATTACGACTAACTAAGAGGTATTCAGAAAGATAGTAAGTTGTCACATAATCATGACTTGTGACCAGAAGCAACGCGAGAATCGTTCGTCTTTCATCGAGGGTTAAATGATAGTGTTGGAAAGACGCGTAGGTTTTGAATAATTCCTTTAGATTAACCTCCTTCGGTATTTGTAAAAAACCATCCTCCAAATAGATTGCTTTGTTTCCATTATTACTTTCCAGTTGAAAGTTGATCTCTTTAATATCGTTGCGAATCGTCTGCTCAGAGACATCAAACAATTTGGCATAGTTCACCAATGAATCTTCCTTTTCGTGCAAAATATCCAATAAAATTTTATTGATCCTTCTGTTCATTACTATCACCTCTACACTTTTAATTGTATCTGCCTCCTATTATTTCACAAGACCAATCCTTTTTGTTCGTTTCTCAAAAGAATTGTGATAGATGGCTACTAAACATCTATGATAGGCTTGGCATACAGAGAACAAAAACTTTTTTAATAACAACTTCTAACTAATAAACAATCAAGGAGGATATTAAATTGAAGGCATTGAGGAAATTATCAGCTGGCTTTGGGAATGTAGAATTATGCGATGTAGAAGCACCCTCAATTAAAGATGATGAAATTATAATCAAAGTAATTTATAGTGGTATCTGCGGCTCAGACATCCATGCATTAAAGGGAGAATATAACAAAAAAATACCATTAACTCTCGGACATGAGTTTAGTGGTATAGTCTATAAAAAAGGAGATAAAGTAACAAATTTTTCTATTGGTGATCGGATAGTTAGTGAGACAACCTATGAAGTTTGTGAAATTTGCCCCTACTGTTTGAAGAAAGAATTCAATCTCTGCAGTCACCGAAAAGGGCTGGGGACACAAGTCGATGGAAGCTTCGCAACGTTTGTTTCAGCAAAAGCCAACCGCTGTCATCACCTGCCGGACTCACTGCCGAATGAAGTCACTGCACTATTGGAGCCACTAGCTTGCTGCATCCATGCCGCAATGGAAAAAACCACCATTAAAGCAGGTGAAAAGATCGCGGTCTTTGGCCCTGGTCCCATCGGAGTTTTACTCGCCTTAGTCGTAAAATCTTTAGGTTCGGAAGTCACTTTGATCGGAATTACGAAAGATGTCAGTCGTTTGGCAAAAGCTCAAGAACTCGGTATTGAGCACGTTATTGATAGTCAAACAACAGAACTAAAAACGCTCATTAAAGAAGCGACTAACGATTTAGGCTTTGATCAAGTGTTTGAATGCTCTGGCAGTCCGCAAGCACTTCAACAGGCATTGGAGCTTGTTAAGAAAAAGGGAACAGTTATCCAAGAAGGGCTCTTCGCAAAAAATCCTGTTCCCATCGATATGGGTTTACTATTGAACAAAGAGATTCAATTAATCGGATCACGAACTCAAAAACCAAGCTCTTGGTACAAGTCGCTTGAATGGCTAGAGACCTCAAATGTCGATCTCACGCCAATGATCACCAAAATTCTGCCATTGAGTCAGTGGGAGAGAGCCTTTGAGTTGGCGATGAACGGAGAAGAACTAAAGGTTCTGCTGAAACCTGAGTGAGCCCAATAAGTTTTTCCTGATTAATCGACAAGTTGGTTAAATGAAAAGAAGAAGACACAAAAACTGCCTGCCGAGTTTCGGCAGACAGTTCACAATAAAATGTCTTCCAATCGTCCCTTCAACATAAAATCCAAATTCTCATGATAACAGCTGATTCTTTAGCCCTTCACCTGTCCATAATCTTTAAAGACTTCAACTGCCGTTTGGATCTGTTCCTCATTCAGTTTGGCGACTTTCCCGCCATAGGAATGAGCGACATACAATGTTTTCGCGGCTTCTTCTAAGTAGACGGCCGCATACAACGCCTCTTTTAAGCTCTGGCCGATGGTTACCACACCATGATTTTTCAACACGACAGCTAATTGATCACCAATATGATCCACTACCGCATAACCCATATCAATACTGGCAGCTGAGCTATATGGTGCCACATTGACATGCCCCTTTGCTGTATTGGCAAGTGTTGTAACATCGCAATCGATGCGATCCACTACTAAACCGATCCCAGTCGCATAGGGCTGATGCGTATGGATCACCGCATTAACCGCAGGCATCTTTTGGAAAATGTAGCGGATCGCGATTGTATCAACACTTGGACGACGTGTACCTTCGATGATCGTTCCATCAAGTGCCATCACCAAGACATCTTCTGGGACCATCTCTTCATACATCATCCCGCTAGGAGTCACCAGTAGCGTTTCTTCATCGATTCGCATACTGACATTTCCGCCGGATAAAGAGATCAGACCATAGCGATCCAATTTTACGCCTGCAGCAATAATTTCTGCTTTTTCTTTTTCTAACATCCGCTTGCCTCTTTTTTCTTTTTGACTTTAGTATTGTATTCAGTATTGACCCTTCTAGCACGCGCCTTCAACGATTCAGGATGTTTTTCATACTCCATATCTAGCAGTAATCGAAATAGCTCCTGTCCGTCGTTATAATTTTTCGTATTCAACCAATAGCGACCCTTCAGCAGCCCGCCTCCATCCATTCGCAAGTACATTTTTCCTGCAGTTGGAAATTCGCGGATTTTAAAGCTTTTAAGCTGCGACAAATGATAGTCATCCGTCCGATTGAAAGAACGAAGCATTAGCGTATCGCCAGTTACATCCACTTCTTTTGGCGTTACTCTGGCCACCAGCGCATTCCAAAAGCTATAAAAAGCGACAATCCCTACTAAAAACATCAAGGCAGGCATTCGATTCGTGACAATTAAGGCGATCGCAATAAGGAAAACGATCAATGAGACTACTCCTGTAAGAAGAACATCTATAAAATACAATGTTTTATCGTATTCAAATCGCTTCATTCGTTCCTCCTCCTTTTCATAGGAAATACTTAGGCAGCTCCTCCGTCATGTAATTGTGCAGCTTCTTTTTTGATCCGGTTACGATTCCAGACAGCCATCGCTAATGCTACGACAGCGCCAATTCCAGTCCCGATATAGCCCAGACCGTTCAATCGAACCAGCACCCAAGTCAATGGGTTAGCCCCATCACAGATAGAAGAAATTTGTGATGCCCCTTCTGGCATTTCGAAATTCACATTTTTAGCTGCCGTCGTAATCATCGGTGCCAAATCAGTTGCGATCCATAGCCCGAATACTAATACGACCAGCCCGACAATCAAACCTCTAAATCCATTTTCTTTTACAATTGGTGTAATCAAAACGAACATCCATGGGATAACAGCCAAATCGGCAAATGGCAATACTGTGTTCCCAGGTAAAACAACGGCCAAGAAAATCAATAACGGTACTAAGATAAAGGAAATCGCCAATGTCACTGGGTGTCCGACACCAATTGCTGAATCCAATCCGATATAAATTTTCCCGCGATTTTGGAATCTTTCTTGAATAAAATCACTGGCAGCATCACTAATCGGAATCAAACCTTCCATCAATAAAGCGGCCATTTTCGGAATCAAGACTAATACGGCACCTAGTGAAACCCCTAAGGTTAAAACATTTGTTATGTCGTAACCGGCGATGGCCCCGATAACGATCCCCATCACTGTTCCAACTAAGATAGGTTCCCCAAAAACACCAAAGCGACGTTGGACAGTGTCCATATTAATATTGATATCGCGTACACCGGGAATCATATCAATGATTTTGTTGATAACCATTGCGATTGGCGCATAGGCTGTCGTGAATCCATGAGGTAGTGAAACCCCTGGCAGATCCAATGATTTTTCTACCTCTGGAGCAGTAACATCGCCTAGAACCATAATGATCACCATGTTTACAACAGCCGCCAGAATCCCTAACCACAACGTATCTGTAATAATCGCAACTAAAGCACCAGTAAAGGCAAAATGCCAGTAATCCCAAATATCCACGTCAACTGTCTGAGTCGTATTTGTAAAGAGCATTACAATATTCACAACTAACCCTAGTGGGATAATAATCAGCCCTACTGTTGACCCCATGGCAATCGCCGCCGCTGCTGGCCACCCAACATCAATCGTTGAAAGGCTGAGTCCAAAACGGTCAACCATCGCTTGAACAGCTGGCGACAGACTTGTTCCTAACAACGAATTGATGACTAAATTCAATCCAATAAAACCAACACCTACCGTCAAACCTGCTCGAAGACTTTTCCCAACACCTGTTCTGAATGCACAGCCAATAATAAAGATCACAATTGGCATTACAACGGATACTCCTAAGCCCTGAATAAATTGAAACACATTAATAATAGCATCCATGATTCTTCCCCCTTATTACTCCTAATAGTTACTGCCGCTTACTTTTCCATCAACGCTAAAATTCGATCAATCGTCGGTTTCGTATTCACACCTGTCAAAAAGCACACACCTGAAACAGATTCACAGTCCAAATCCTTTGGTATCACCGTTGTGGAGATCAAAAAATCATAGTTGGAAGCTTTGTTTGGTGCTTCCGAAATCTTACATTGGGTAATTTTGTATTGCCCTTTATAACCATTTTCATCCAAAATTTTTGAGATTTTTCCGTTCACCGCTGTTGATGTCGCGATTCCTGAACCACATGCCAATAAGATATTTTTCATTTTTCCCACGTCCTTAATTTAGATTCTGTTTCATTCTTTTTACGGCTTCCGCTGCCGTTTTTGCTTGAACAATTGCTAAGACTTGTTCGTCTTTTTGGAACATATCGATCAATGCTTGGAGAAATTCCAACTGTTTCTTCGGCTCCTTAATCGCCAGCATGAACATGATCTTGACTGGTACCAAGACTTCAGGCGACCCCATCATTTCAAACATTACGGGTTCCTTTAAAATACCGATTGCCATCGATTGCTTATAGACATATTCAGAATCCGTATGAGGAATCGCAACCCCCACATGTTCAAGCGGCAGGCCAGTTGAAAATTCTTTTTCCCTTTCTTGAATCGCTCGACTAAATTCGCCATTCACACATTGATTTTTTTCAAGACAGCCTGCTAATGCTGCCAACGCTGAAAAATTATCTGATGCCTCTATTTCTAAATCTACCAAATGTTCGTCTAAGTACATTTCATCCCAAAAGTCAGCCACTTAGATTGCACTCCCTTCCCCCATCACTAATTCCAATAATGTCTCTTTATCCGTTACTTGAATTAACTGCTCCACGTTCTCCTCCTTTTCGATGAATTCAAGCAAACCTGTGATTTTACTCTTTGCCACGTCGATATCTGTATCTGAAATTGCAAAAAACAGAATGACATTTACATTGTTGATGCCCCAATTGATTTTTTTATCCAAGGTCATAATTCCAATGGATGTTTGATTGACCTCACTAGGGTCGGCGTGGGGAATTGCCACACTGACTGAAAAACTGGTATCGCCTAATTTTTCTCTGACCCAAACTGATTCACCAAATTTTTCCTTCGCGATTCCCAATGCCTGATATTTTTCGATCATGAAGTTCAAACATTCCTCTTTGTTCTCTACCTGTTCTCGGAGAAAAACAAGTTCAGGATTGATCCACTGGTGTCGGACCTGTGATTTCTCCTTTGTGGTTGCATGGTAGCGTTTATAATAGGTATGAACGATTCGACTAATTTCCTCATCTTTAATCATTGGGGAAATGTACACGACATTTCTCGCCTTTACAGTGGCATCCGTAGTCACAACAACGTCATTTGAATTCAACGTCACCTGCTCAAATTCCTTCGTAGTTAATTGAATTACTTTATCTGTGTGGGGAATGATTCGCCGAATTTTTGTATAAATCAAATCACTGGTAATCAATCCACGAGACAAAACAACATAAATATTTCGAAAACTAACGCCATACTTACGTTCTAATGACACTTGGAAATAAATGACCAAAAAAGAAATTTCATCACCAGTAATCTCAATCGAAAAGCGCTGAGCTAAGCTGCTGGTGGCATAACACATCATGGAATACAATAGTAGATAGCGGTTTTTGATTTCCTCCATAAAAGGATTTTTGATCAAAATGTTGCGTCGCAAACGATAAATCATTGGGATAATGTGACTCATTAAGGATTCGTGCAGCTCTTGATCACCAGAAAAATCAATATTTAATAAATTCCCTAAATCTGCTATGAGTTCTTCAACTGCTTCTTGATAACAGTCGCTGTAACGTTTAGTCGATTTATAATATGGCTTCAAGTTCATGGCATACAACGTTTCGGATAAATGATAAATGTCTGGGTACCATAATTCGATCGCACTATTGGCGGAAATAAAGGCACAAATTTCATAAGTTTGCGTATAAAGTGCCAAATCTTCCAACTCGCTCTTTTGCTTTTCTTCGATAGTCATATGACAGCCTTGTTCTGCTCGTGTCAGTAAACATAAAAATGTAAGAAAAATTGCTGGAAAATATTTATTTGAAATATCGCTGGAAAACATGTCTGAAAACTTCTCTAAAGTTTCTTTGACTAACTGAATCTTTGTCTGAGAAAAATAATTCTCTAATTGAAGCAGCAGCTCTTCATTATTTACAAGTAGCGCATCAGGAAACTTAGTCATCAAAAAATTCTGATAGGCTTGTTGGATGTCGGCCTCTGCACCAGCAAGCGCTACTTTTCGTCGGTTCTGAGAAATCTTCACCTCAAAGTGGCGGAGATATCGCTGGAGATAGTCTAGGTCTTTTTTTAGCGTAGAATCCGAAATAAAAAACGTGCTCTCTAGATCTTCTAACAACTGTCCTTTTGAATGCATAAATAACTTTCGAAAAATGGCTTCTCTTCTTCCCAATACATCATAAACATCCCCGTCATTTTCAATTGCCAGCTCTCCAATTTGATTGACAGTTCCCTTGGTACCCACTAGCTTGATGCCATGCCGTGGCACTTTAACGATCTCAATCTCTTTTTTGACTAACTCCTGATTTAAAAAATTTACGTCATTCAAAATTGTCCGAGTTGAGACTTCCAATTTCTCACTAAAATAATCCGTCGTTTTGTAATCGCTTTCAGAAAGCAGTAAAGATAGTAATTGATTTCGGCGCCGCATACTCTTATCCATTTTCTCACCTCCTTGTCTGTTTGGTGACAGCTTATTTTTCTCAGCTTTTTTGAGAAGTCCTATCCTTCTACTAAACTGCTTGTTCAATACAAAGAATAACTTCAAGAATAGCTAAACCTGTCGAAATCACTGAGAAAAGCATCACTAGCAACCTTGAACCGACCTCTTTACTATTTCTTATATTCATCTTAATCAATTTTCTATATCCTTTAAAGGCATCCTTTTTTCATCATTAATCATGAAAACACTAATGAACAAGAAATATTTCTGAAAAGGCTGCTTAGCATTTATTTGAAACAGCTCTCCTGATTTTCCATTATAACTGTTTACACCTCGGAAATTTCACACTTTGTATCCTGCACCTTTTATTTGTACAGTGACTTCTCTAATCACTATCTTTATAAGCAACATTAAAACAATTATGTTATCTTAAGACCTTATTCTCATGACAGATTCTCTACTTAAATTGGTTGAGTAACTACTCTTACATCCTTTTATTAACGGTTCCGTACTTTAATTCTAACAAAAAAATTGCTGATCAATGCGACCAGCAATTTTATAATTATGATTATTTTTGCCACCCATCAACTTCTTTTTGATGGTCCTTAATCCAATCTTTGGCTGCCTGTGAAGGGTCCTTCCCTTCGTTGATTGCCAGCATGACACTTTCCATGTCTTTTTGGGTCCAATGGAAGTTGTCCAATACTTTGTAAGCCTCAGGATGATCCTCTTTCAAGCCTTTACGAGCCATAGTATGGATCGCTTCTTCCGTACCCATAGCTCCTTTAGGGTCTTCTAAATATTTCAAACCATATTTAGCAAACATCCAATGTGGTGACCAGCCAGTGATTATGATTGATTGTTTCTTCTTGATTGATTGGCCAAGTGCCACAGTCATCGCACCTGAAGAAGACGTAGCAACCTTCCAATCCGCTAAGTTTGGATAAGCCTTCAACGTATTTTCCGCCGCGTTCACTACACCGGCACCAGGTTCGATTCCAGTAATCGTTTTATTGGCTTGATCGCTCAAATCTTCAATTGAATTAACATCCATATAATCAGGAACAACAATCCCGACTTTGGCACCCTTCAAATTGACGCCTAAATCATCGACTTGATCCTTATATTGAGCAAATTGTGATTTATGAGTATTTGGCAGCCAAGCAGCCACCATCGCGTCCGATTCTCCTTTTGCGACAGATTCCCACATAATTGCATTATCTAATGGCGTCATCTTGACATTGTAGCCCATTTCTTTTAAGACTTCTCCTACGACATGGGTAGAAGCAACTTCGGTATCCCATTCCACATAAGTTAGATTGATCGTGCCTTTGTTTTCATTAGATGATCCGCCAAAGCCAAAAGAAGCAAGCAGTACGATCGCTGCTACGACACCTGCTGCAATCCCGATTTTACGTTTTTTAGTTTTGGGCATTTTTTCCGCCGCCTGTTGTTTTGGTTTGTTGATGTTTTGAGTGAAGCGGTCAATGATGATCGCCAGAATTACTAACGCCAAACCATTCACAAAACCATTTCCGACCTGTGCTCGTTGCAGTGCGGACAATACGCCACGACCTAGACCGGGAGCTCCGATCATTGAAGCAATAACAACCATTGATAAAGCCAACATCGTCGTTTGATTGATTCCTGCTAAGATCGTGCTTTTGGCTAACGGCAATTCTAATTTAAATAATTTTTGTTTGCCGGTTCCGCCAAATGAATCGGATGCTTCCACCAATTCTTTCGGAATTTGACGAATCCCTAAATTGGTAAAACGGACGGTTGGCGGCAAAGCAAAAATCACGGAAGCAAATACGCCGGGAACCATTCCGATTCCAAAGAAAGCAACGGCTGGAATCAAATACACAAATCCAGGCATCGTCTGCATAAAGTCCAGAATTGGCGTAATGATCTTTTTCGCTGTCTCATTTTTTGCCATCAAGATTCCTAAGGGAACCCCAATGACGATAGAAAGTACACTAGATAAAAGAACTAGCGTGACTGTACTCATTAAATCGATCCACAGTCCTTGATTGTAGATAAAGAGCAAACCAATCAGCGTAAAACTCGTCAATCCCCATTTTTTATTGGAGATGAAAAAGGCTGCAATGGTCAAAACAAGAATCAATAATAATGGTGGAATCATCGTTAATAGATTGGTCATCCCATCCATCAAAAATTGACCAGCATGCTGCAAGGCTGAAAACAGTCCTGCAAAGGTGCCTGTTAGCCAATCAGTAAATCCTTCAACCCAATCTGCAACGGGCAAGGCTTGTTGTAAAAAATTAAACATGAGCAATCACCTCTTCAGTCTCTGTATCTGCCAACGCTTCTAAGACACTCCCGCGGATAACGACCCCAACTAAACGGTCGCCTTCAACGACAGCCAACGGTGCTGGCGAATCAAAAATCAGATTGAAAATATCAGTAACCAGCATATCTTTTGGTATGCGTCGGACATTTTTATCGATGACGTCCTTCAATGTTAGGTTATTTTTACGAGCTTCCCGCGCCTTTTCCGCTGTCAAACTTCCTTTCAGCTTGCGCTTGCGATCAACCGCTAGAAGCATGCTGACTTCTTCCTTACGCATCCGGTTCAACGCGACATTCGGCCCATCAACTTCGATATTGGTCGTTAATGCTGGAACCATGATGTTTTGTGCTGTTAGTACTTTTGAACGATCGACATCTTCCACGAAGTCACGCACGTATTGGTTCGCTGGATGAGTCAGAATTTCTTCACCAGTACCGATCTGCATGATTTGTCCATCCTTCATCAAAGCGATCCGATCACCGATTCGCAAGGCTTCATTCAAATCGTGAGTAATGAAAATAATCGTTTTCTGCACATTCGATTGCAAATCCAATAATTCATCCTGCATTTCCCGACGAATCAATGGGTCTAATGCTGAAAAGGCTTCGTCCATCAATAAAATTTCTGGATCATTAGCTAAAGCCCGCGCTAAGCCGACCCGCTGCTGCATCCCACCGGATAATTGATTTGGATATTGATCCTTGAAGGTCAATAATCCTGAGTTCTCTAATGCTTGTTCAGCCAATGCCTGACGTTCGACTTTGGGAACACCTCGCACTTCCAAGCCGTATTCTGTATTTTCTAAAATCGTTCGATGAGGAAACAAGCCAAAATTTTGAAAGACCATATTGATTTTATGGCGACGCACTTCCCGCAGTGCCTCTTTATCCATTTGGGCAATATTTTTCCCGTCGATATAGATTTCACCAGATGTTGGATCAATCAAACGATTTAATAAACGAATCATTGTAGATTTTCCGCTGCCGGAAAGTCCCATAATGACAAAAATTTCTCCTTCTTCGACTTCAAAACTTGCGTCATATACACCAACAGTTGCACCTGTTTGCGCCACGATTTCATTCTTATCGCGGTTTTCTTGAATCATTGCAAGTGCTTGTTGTTGCTTCTTACCAAATATTTTAGTCAGATGTTCTACCTTAACTTTACTCAAAAAATATCCTCCTTTTAAAAAAGTGACCATACAACACTAACACCATGTGGTCACTTTGTCAAAGGAGATGCAGAAAATTTTCAGTAAATCAGCATTAATTTCAACAAAATTCACTGCAAAAAAAAGAATCTCAACGATTCCTTTGAGATCCCTCTTAATGCTAAGGAGCAGATATTCACCTATAATTGACGATTTTGATCAAACAGATTCGTCGGATCATATTTTTCCTTTACTTCTTTTATTTTCTTTCCTGTTGCACCTGGCCAAACTCGCGCATTTTCTTCCTGACTCGTGTCACTTGAATAAGCGCCGTACACACCTTGCCCAAATTCTTGGATTGGTTGAAATAATTGAATTGCTTGATCGGTATATTCCTTATTAAAAAAATAAGCAATCATAATTTCAGCCTCTCTAAAGGGCCACGCATTAAAATCAGCAGTTTTTTCATTGACTGCGCCGCCAAGCGCTCGTAATTCTACACCATAAACAAATGACAGCTCCAACAGTTTTTCTATTTCTACCGCGATTTCTTGCGGGATATGTGTCACTAATGTATTTTTCGCGAATACCGGATTTTTTCCTTCAATACGAGCATGCTCATCCGGAAAGAAATCAGAGTAGTTCATCAAAATTTCAGTAGTTGCCGAAACAGTACCTAGTCGAAGCGCTTGTTCCAATACATTCTTCGATTCACTTGTTTCTTCTCCATACCAAAAATTTCGTGTTTGTACAGTAATCGTTTGATCGGGTCCCTTATTTAAAAATAACGTACTTGTTAATTTATTTGAAGCAGTTTTAAACCAATTGTGCCATCCTTGAATAAATTCAAAAAGATCCGTTATCGAGTAGTTAATCGTTTGTACAATCATTGGATTGGCAATTTTCGAATTCACTGCAGTTGCCTTATCTGCTTGGAAAAGAAATTCGGTCACTACACCAAACTGCCCACCGCCCCCACGAATCCCCCAAAAAAGGTCAGGTTCGTTCTCTTTATCCACAATGTGTTTTTTACCATCTGCCGTTATAATCGTTGCTTCGATAACTTTATCAATGGTTAGTCCAAAGGAGCGTAAAATGGTTCCCATACCGCCAGATACTGCTAATCCACCCACACCAGTGTCTCCGTGGTCACCACTGGAAATAACTAATTGATCAGAATGCAGCTTTACTGCGACATCATTCCAAAGAGCACCCGCTTGAACGTTGACAAGCCCTTTCTCTTTATCAACAACACTTATCTGATTCATTTGCGAAAGATCCAGAATCACTCCTTGATCATTTACTGAGGTAGCAGCCAAGCCATGCCCGCCGCATCTGACTGATAATGGAAATTTCTCGTTCTGATCCTGCCTGATTCTTGCTGTATAGTTAATCGTTTCTATGACTTGTTCTTCTGTCTCGGCTAAAATAACAATTTTGGGCTGTCCTACTTTAAAATCATTTGAGCGAACTTTGTCATAACGTGGGTCTTCTGGAAACACTGCAACGTCCTTCAGAGACTGCGGTAATTCTTTCTGCATAGTAAATCCTCCATTTCGCTAAAATTATTAGTAGACTTAGTCAAGTCTCTCATGTCACGAATAAATAGTAAAAAGATAGCTTCTACAATATAGTAAGCGTTATCATTTCTTAATATTTTGTCGCTATAAAGCTGCTAACATAGTAAAAAATCGCACATAAAAGAACCAACGTATTGGCTCTTTTATGTGCGATTTATTTAGACCCATTTTCTGGGTAAAACAAGTGCTGCATTCGTTGCAATACCAGTTCGTCTCCAACGAAAAACAAAGTATCGCCAGCACAAATTTTAGCATATGGACCAGGAGACAATAGCAGCTCATCCTTTTGCTGAATGGCAATGATCGTAGCTCCCGTCTCATGCCAAATATTTAGCTCGTTAACTGTACTATTCAAATGAACCGCCTCATTGGTCAAGGTAAGCTCATAAGGAACGAAAGGAGCAACGTTATGAACACGTTTAGTTTGAGCTAATAATTGATTCAACAATTGACTCACATGCTCCAATTCTCTTTTCTGTTTTTCAACACTTTCTTGAAGCTCATTTTTGATTTCTTGGACTGATTGTACATCCTGATATTTCTCAAAATAAACTTTGGCTTTTTCCCGTGACAACACATATGCGCCGCTGCCGTGACGTACTTCCATAATCCCGAGATCAACCAGCACATTGATCGCCTTGCGAGCTGTCTCAGGAGAAACATTAAAATTACTGGCTAACGTTGAACGTGCGTGAATCTTTTCTCCTACCTGATACCGCTGGTCTGCAATCCGTTCAGCAATCTCTACTGCTACTTGCTGATAGCGTGGCAGCAAGATTCGCTTCTTGTTTTCCCCGTCCATCTACATCCCTCTTTTTCTGCAGAATTCTGTTCAAGCATAGCATATTTTTTTAGGAAAAGCTGTAATCATCAAAAATCCGTAAAAATGAAGTTGTTAGTGTTTTCGTTTTTAGAATTTGTTCATAGAAGTGCTTTTTTCATAGTTAATCTTCGCAAAATTTTGAAAAACAAGCTAAGCTGATTCAGATTATTTTTAAACTATGAGTCCCGTTCTGCAGTAATGAAGCAGCTTCGAAATCAACTTTCTAATTTCGGCAAGCTGCAAAATGAAATATGGGTGAACATCGAATTCATTTTGCTGGTTTGCAGATGAATGAGGATATTATTATGAACTAGGAGTGATTTTTTGCGTTTTATTGGTATTATTGGTTTGATTCTTATCTTGGCATTGAGCTTTGTCATTAGCAGTGACCGAAAAAAAATTCGGTATTCACCGATTTTGATTATGCTGGTTTTGCAATTTTTATTAGGATTTATTTTGTTGCGAACGACTGCGGGAACAACGATTGTTAGTGGTTTATCCGGTGTGTTTGATGCACTGCTGCGGTTTGCTGGCTCTGGGGTTGATTTTGTTTTTGGCGGAATCGCCAACAAAGGCAGCTTTCCTTTCTTCTTAAATGTCTTAATGCCGATCGTCTTCATTTCTGCAATCATCGGAATTTTGCGTTACGTGAAGATTTTGCCCCTCTTCATGAAAGGTGTAGGCTTAGCACTTAGCAAAATCAATGGCATGGGCAAATTGGAATCCTACAACGGAATTGCTTCAGCAATTTTAGGACAGTCGGAAGTCTTTATTTCTATTAAAAAGGAATTGCCTTCTTTGTCTGAACAACGTTTGACGTCCATGAGTATCTCGGCGATGTCTACGGTTTCGATGTCGATTGTCGGATCCTACATGGCGTTGATTCAGCCACGTTATGTAATTACTGCGCTTGTCTTGAACTTATTCGGCGGCTTCATCATCGCATCGATCATTAACCCCTATCAATTTGCAGATGACGAATTGGTGATTGAAGAGGATAAGGAGCAAACCTTCTTCCAAATGTTGGGGGAATATATCTTGGACGGCTTCCATGTAGCGATCACTGTGGCAGCGATGTTGATCGGTTTTGTGGCTTTGATCGCAATGATTAATTTCATTTTCGCTAAGATCACCGGCTTGACCTTCCAAGAAATTTTAGGTTACATTTTCGCTCCATTAGCGTTCATTACTGGGATTCCTTGGAATGAAGCAGTCGATGCAGGGAGTTTAATGGCTACGAAATTGGTAACAAATGAGTTTGTTGCCATGACAGAATTAGCCAAAGGCAACTGGGACTTCTCCCCTCGCACGACAGCGATCATCTCTGTTTTCTTAGTTTCCTTCGCTAACTTCTCCTCCATCGGGATCATCTCCGGTGCCATGAAGGGCTTGAATGAAGAAAAAGGCAATTTAGTTGCTAAACATGGGTTGAAAATCTTGCTAAGCGCCAGTATGGTCAGTTTCCTGAGCGCTATTATTACAGGTTTGATCTTTTAACTAAAACAACCGTCAAGATCCAGTATAAATGGGTCCTGACGGTTGTTTTTCAATTTGGGCAAAGCTCCATAAAATCTCGAAATGAGGTTTGCTTCGCCAGTTTTTTCACCTGAGAAGCATCGCTCAACATCTGTACAAGTTCTTCAAACAGCTGTTCAAAGGAATTATCCCGTTCCTCCTTAAGCGCTAACAGCAAAACCAGCTTAACCTTCTTTTCCTTCCACTGCACCGGTTTTGCCAATGAGCAGATCGCTACCGCATTTTTCTTCGCTTCACGTTTGATGGCATGAGGCAGCGCGTAAAAATCGCCAAACGCCGTACTAGATAATGCCTCGCGCTTTAAGACCTTTTCCACATAATCCTTCTCGCAGTAATCTTTTTGGTATAATTCCTGACAAAGAAATTGAATCACTTCTTCTCTATTGGCAAACTCTTTTTGCGGGAAAAATAACTCTTCCTTGAGAAATGTCGCTAAAACAGAGGGCGTTTGATTTTCTGCGATCAAGATCTGCTGAATCTTTTCCAAATCAGTCTCTGTCAAAAAGGCTTCATAACGATAGATCGGAATGGTTGTTTTCAGCTCCAAGGGCTCCGTTGTTAAAATCATCGATTTGTCTTCTGTTATTTCACTTGTCACAGCAAAAATCGATTCGGCAACAGACAACTCGATATCGAAGTCTTGGATCTTATTCAACTGATTCCTTACGACTCGTTGATTTCCCACGCCATAAGGTGACACTAGTAAAATCCGCTTTTTCTTATGGGCACGAATATTATCCAAAGCTGAAAGAAAGTGCAAGGAAAGATAGGCCACTTCGTCTTCTGGAAATTGAATGTCTAGCTTCTCTTGAAGAAATCCTGACGCATAAACACTTACGTTATACACAAAAGGAAACTTGCTTTTGATTTCATCCAATAATGGATTCACTAAATATTGCTGATGAGCAGAACGCTTGTATAAAGCCGAAACATGAGTCAATAAGTAGTCATTGATTTTCTCGTCTTGAGTAAAATCAATCAAAAAAATCGAATCAATACTGGCCAGTAAGCTTTTAATAACCTTTTTTAACTCCTTATCAGCTAAATCCTCGTCAGAAACAATCGAACCAGAATAGAGACGATAAATATAGGCATATTCTTTTTCCGGGATCTCAACATCAAAGCTCTCCTCTAAGCGTTTAACCATCGTCAGCGTCAACTGCCAGCTCTGGTTCTTTTCCAATACGCTCTGAGAAGCATTCAAATAGCTTTTTTTGCTCACTCGCTCTAACAATACCGCGAGATGCAAAATAAATGAAATCGTCGAGAAGTCATTGATAGCAAAGCCCTCTTCTTGGTGAACTTGAACAACCGTTTTAGACAATTTCGCTAAATCAATTTCCTCGAAGTAATCCGAATAATTGTCTAGACTTAACTTGTTAGTCTCGATTTCCTGATTTAAAAATAACGTGAAAATCCGACGTTTAGCAGCTTCATCGCCTTCGATAAATAATTGATTTTGCTTTCGCTTAATCAAAAGTCGATGATCATTTTTAGCGATCAGAGCATTCAATTCTTTGACCATTCTATCAAGGGTGGATTCACTGATAAAAAACTCATCCGCTAATTCGTAAAAGTCACAAGCCTTTTGGTCCAATAAACGTGTCAGCAACTCAAAAGAAATATTAGCAGGTTGTTTTTCCAGTTTTACTTGTTGAAATAAGGTATTCTCTGTATTTAAAAAGAACCCTGCTCCCGCCTTTGAAAGAACAAGCGGCAGCTCCGAAAGCTGGTTTAATTGTTGAATATCATTCCGTATCGTCTTCGAAGAAACACCCAGTTCTTTTGACAACTGGCCCGCAGTAGAAGGTTGTTGATTTAGGGACAATTTCTCTAGAATTTTTTCTTGCCTGTGAGAAATATTCACTAGTGATCCCTCCTGTAAAATAAGTGGCTTTTGGTTTATTAATTACCCCAATAAAAGCATAGAGGGCTCAACCCTCTACGCTTTATTATAACATCATGCTGATTCTGACTCGCTCTCTTTTTCTAGTTGAACGAGATTTTTCTCGTAGACTTTTAAGAAAGGATAATACATGACACCATCAAGAACAATTAGAATCAAAACTAGAACAACTGCTCGCCAGTCCATCGTAGATAAAAATGCTCCGATCGGTGACGGCATTTGCCAAGAAAAGACGGCGAAGGTTTTTCCAACAATTCCCCACGACATACATAGATAGGTGACAACCGCATTAAAGACCGAAGTAAAGATGAACGGGAAGAAGAAAATCGGGTTTAGCATTAATGGCGTCCCAAAAATCATTGGTTCAGAAATCCCAAAGAAGGAAGGAATCAAGCCGATTTTCCCAACCGTGCTCAACTGCTTAGACTTCGAACGCATCATTAAAAAGGCCAAGGCTAACACAGAACCTGAACCGCCAATAATGACGAAATAAGTCCAAAAAGGTGTCGTGAAAATATTGCTTAGATCAGCGCCGGCCATTTTTTCCGCCGCATTAATCGATAGATTGCCATCGCGAATCGGTCCTAAAATTCCGGCCAAGGCCGCATCGTGAATACCAAAGAACCAGAACAAATGAATCAAAAAGACACTGATGATGGTAAACGGTAAGCTGTCGGCAGCCTTGAAGCTCGGCGCCATAATATTATACAAGAATTGAACGGCTGTCGTATCAAAGGCATGGAAAATGATGAAGATCACTGAAAAGAACGACATTAGAATCAACCCGGGAACTAAGGCAGCAAACGTCTCTGAAAGGGACGCAGGAACACTATCCGGCATCTTGATCCGTCCAATATTTCTTTTGCGCATCCAGTGATAACCTTCTACTGTAACGATCGCCACAAACAGTGACAGCAAAATCCCTCGTCCATCTAAAAAGCTGATTTCAACTTCTTTGCCGTCCCAGCCCATTTTCAATGGCGTCAATACTAGCATTAGGAAACCAACTAGAGCAAACATCATTGGTCGCAAAACATCTTCTTTATAGTGGCGACACAAGAAATACGTCACTCCTACGCAGATAAACAACGCCATGGCACTCAAGGTCACACCGCTGATCCAGTTCAAAACCAAGCCGTTTTTCTCAGCAAAGCTTGCCCAAGCCAGCAGAAACCCATTTTTCGTATCTTCAGTCACTGGCGGAGCATTCAAAATAATCGGAATCGATCCAAACAAGGTGATCGGCAGCATGGACATAAAGGCATCTCGGGTAGCCTTTAAATGGCGTTGCTGACTCAATTTATTTGCTAATGGTGAGATGTATTTATCCATCGTATCGCTAAATGTACTAAATCCCATGACTACTTATCCTCCAATCAATTTCTTGATATCCTCATACACGCCTTTACCATCCATGATTCCGTATTTCATTGGTGAGATCGCTTCAACCGGTACATCAACCGCTGCTTCGATCTGAGGCTTTAAGAAGCGAATTTGCGGACCGATCAATACAAGATCCATACCCTCCAGAAAATCTTGATATTCCGATTCACTATAGGCACTGACTTCTATAGTATGATCTGACGCTGCCTCAATTTTTTTCGCTAACATTCCGGTGGACATTCCCGCGTTACAAACCAACATGATTTTTTTCATTTTCTCGTCTCTCCTTATTCAGATTAATGGATTTATTTTTCTTCCAGAAAAATAAGTCTGATTTTCATGCCGTATACCATCCAACTATGTTGTTCCATGCTTTTTGTTGATTTTGACGCTATTTTTTATCACTAGCTAAACAGACTGGGAAAAGTTGGACTGGCATCCTTATTCAGATTAATGGATTTATTTTTTCTACCAGAGCCGTATTCTATTCAAATGCTCTTCTTTGGATTTTCTCGCCATTGCTTTCAATAATATCCTTGAACCAATAATAGGAAGCTTTTGGTTTTCTGATTTGATCCTTTTCAAAATCAACTGCAACTAAGCCATAGCGTTTCTCTACACCATTTTTCCATGAGTATAAGTCAAACGATGCCCATGCATAGTAGCCACGAATATCCACACCTTGATCCATCGCATTCATAATAGCGTTAATGTGATCATTCATAAATGAAATTCGGTAATCATCTTTTACTTGATCGACGGTCACATCTTCTCTGACGCCAACACCATTTTCAGTCACATAGATTGGCAAGTGATAGCGATCCCACGCTTCAAGCAAGCCATCCTGTAAGCCTTTTGGATAGATTTCAGTATCCCATGCAGTAAATTCACTGTTAGGGTCCTTCACCTGTTCAAACCAACCTTTAATAACAACCTTACTCTCACCTTTTTTCCCGGAATGATTGAACACCAACTGTGTTTCGCCTCCGGTATAAGGTTTCACTAATGTGCGTGCATAATAATTTAGTCCGATAAAATCGACGGTATTTTCTTTGATGATCCTTAGTTCTTCGGTTTTCATGAAGCTGATATCGTAATCTTCCGCCAGCTTAGCTACTAGATCAATTGGAAACTCACCTAAAGCCGCCGTATCTAAAATCCAGTTATTGCAATAATTATCTGCATAGCGCATCGCGACCCTTGTTTCGATCGTATCATCAACCCCATTAACTGGTGTATAGCTATGAACGATTCCGATTTGGCCTTGATAATCTCCTTCTCTGAACGCTCGTACACCTAAGGCACTAGCTAGCATGACATTGTATGCTCCGACCATTGTTTTCTGAACATCCTGAAGTCCCGGAGGATAGTTGCCGATAAAGTAGCCATTTGCGATAAACCATTTCGGTTCATTAAAGGTTGTCCAGTTGCGTACCTTATCCCCAAAATGCTCGAAGCAAACCTTTGCAAGATGCTCAAAAGCGTAAGCCACTTTATTATTCAGCCAGCCACCTTCTTCTTCCCAATACTGAGGAAGATCCCAATGATAGATCGTCACGAATGGTTCGATATCGTATTTATGACAAGCATCTAGTAAACGTTGATAGAAAGCGAGGCCTTTTTCGTTGATCTCACCTTCTTTGTTTTTAATGATACGTGGCCATGAAAGTGAAAAGCGATAAGAATTCTGTCCGCCTTCTTTCATCATCCGAATATCCTCTTCAAAACGATGATAATGGTCACTGGCAACATCGCCATTTTCCAGATCGTTCTCATGTAAATAGCGATCCCACATTGATTCGACCTTTCCATCTACATCACATGCACCCTCACACTGATAAGAAGCTGTTGCGCCGCCCCACAAAAAATTTTTATCCATTAATAGTCTCCTTCCACTTATATAACTCGCCAAATTCACCAATCATGTCCACTGCGATATCCGTTGATGTTAAATGCCCTTCTGCGTGTACCAGCAGCAAATCAACCTCATCCATCCGCTCTTCGGCAGAAAGCCTACGAAGCATCTCCGCATGCGCCTTATGTGCCATTCGAATTTCAGTTTTTGCTGATTGATATTTTTCTTCAAAGGTCTGAAAATCTCCTTGTTTAACTGCCTGCAGCGCTTCATATGAATCACTTTTTGCATTGCCGGCATGCAAAATGATGGCCATCGAATCCATTTCTGTTCCCATTTGTGCTTCTTCCAAGTAAACTCCCTCCTCGTTTTCTATAATCTAACTATAAAGCGTTTTCTAAACGAGTTAAATTTTTTATTTTCCACATTGAAGTGGAAATTCTCTTCAAAATCCGTACTAGTATAATTTCCAATAAAAAAAGAGCCGCACAGCTGTGCGACTACTTTTAAATGGTTTTTATTACTTTTAACTTGATAAAATACCCTGCGGCAGATTCGACGACTTGTTCTATTTTATGATGCGGAACAAATGTTGGTTCAGCTACTTCTAATAGCGTGACTTCTTTCCCAAATCCGGGAACACCTACGACTAAATTCTCTGTCTCTAAATGTAGCTGCATCACATGCTGAAGCTGCTCAGATAGCTCTAGCAATGCCCTTTTTTCCTTGTTTTGGCACCAAGACTGTTGTTGCAAAAGTCGTAATCCACTTCGTAAAATCGTATTTTGGACCGTCTTTTGGTGAATCACTTCTTTCCACATGGCTAATTTCCTAAGCAGCCTTCGCTTTCACCGTAACCGTTACTCTAACGCCTAAAGCACGTCCGGCTTCGATGAGCTGTTCTGCGACTTCATTTGGACAGTCTACATAAAAGACAAAAGCAGAATAATCCTTTGAGAATTTGTCTAAAAATCGTTTTCCTTCTTCTACCAACGATCGTCCAGTCAGGCTTTCATAAAAAATAACTTGCTTATTTCGTAAGAAGGTTTGTGGCAATTGCTTCTCGACTCCAACAACTGCTACTTTCTCCCCCTGATAGTGACGTTTGATGTGTGTCCATATTTGTTGTGCTGGTTCCGCTTTCTTTTCAAGAATAAACAATTCATTAACTTCCTTTCAGTTTTAATTCATTGCTTGCAGGAAATAGCCCTGCTGCTAGTCGATCATGCAAGACCATCACCTCCCATTCTTGCTAAAAAATAACAAACCATATTGTATCTATCATACCAGCTTCTACTTTTAAAGCAAGTCAAAAAAAGACCCTCAAGTATTTAAACTTGAAAGTCTTGCGTAATTAGCGTTGTTCTTCTTCTAAAACTTCGTATTCGTACGGTGATCCTTCATAGAAAAATTGCGTTGAAACTGTTGCATCTTCATCCATTGCGATCAATTCTTTCCGGAAGGGAAATCGGACTGCTTGCCCGTTAGCCGTTTTATCACCAGGTAAAATGTAATAAAGCTGATCGTCTGGTGTCGGTTTGTTCAATTCTTCCATTACATCATCGACCACTTGTTGCTGGTCAATCGTTGCTGCCTTAGCAACTTTTTGATAATCCTCTAAGAATGCTGCTTGTCCTTCAAAATATGTGAGTTCCATTTTCTTCACCCTTTCAATTTAACTGTAACATCTATCTACGTTTTAACAAACTTATTCGCCCAAATCCAGACGCCCAGCTTCTGTTTGAAACACTGGCCAGCTTCCGGCAAGCTCGACACGAATCAACTGCATATCAGGATATTCTCGAATCGTTGCTATCACAGAATCAATCAAATTAGCCTGGTAAGTCAAATGCTGCTGAGAGGATAAAAGCTGATCCTGATCCAACAGATCACGATATTCCTGATTTGCTTCCACAATCTCATGAAAAGCTGTTTTAAATGATCGCTCAACCTTACGCGCGAACTTCACTTCATTTTCTGTAGTGTAAGCCACCTGCGCTTTTTCCATTAAAAAAGTCGCGTAAATTAACGGAACTGTCGATACAGGCTTAACTGGCGAAACATAATAGAATGTTTTTTCTAAAATATCTAACGAAACTGTCAGCTTCATAGTTTTCCTTCTTTCTGCTAATAAAATCAAGATGCCCGTTTATTAATTCAATAAAAGCGGTATGCTCTTTTTCATGCTTTGATTATAGCATTCACATAAGAGATACTTGTCTTTTTTATCTCATCAAACAATTTTCAAACTTAATTTAGACAAAAAAATAGGCCAAAGCTTACCAAGCTTTTAGCCTACTTTTCGTCTGAAAGTTATCATTAATTTTTAGATCATTACCGTCATCGCAGCGGCAGCTAGAATCAGTACCAATCCAATGATCGTAATGGTCATTTCTTTTTTCGTTTTCTTTTGTCCCAGGAACCAGATACCCGTCAATGTTGCTAGAACAACGGAAGTCTGAGACAGGATGAAGCCTGTTGCTAATCCATTCATATCTGGTTGGGCTGAAATCAAATAAGTCAATGCTGCAAAGGCGAAAAAGAAACCTGAAAAAATATGCTTATAAGAAACGGCTTCTGCAAGTGCCGATTTTTCTTTATCCTTCACACTTAAAATTACTGAATAGACAAGAGCTACTAGAAGCATTCCGATCGCTTGCGGTAAGAATGCATGCATCCCATCAATATTCGTTGCTTGAGGGGCAGCGGAATAAGCCCAGTAGCCGATCTCACCAACGGCTAATAAGAGAACCGCTTTCTTTAAGACGTTGGCTTTTTCCTGTGTTTTCTCTTCTGTCCAAACCGTCATCCATGCACCTAAAATGATGAGAACTAAAGCAAGTCCACCTAATAATTTAGCGTTCATGCCTGGCCAATCACCTAATGCAAATACCCCCCACAAAGATGCTCCCAATAATTGAAAAGCTGTCGTGATCGGCATCGCCCGTGAGGAACCGATCAGCGTAAAGGATTGAAAGGTAATGATTTGGGCAATCGCCCAACCAACTCCTGAGAGAATCGAGAAGACTAGATCCATCCCTGTTGGTAAACTCATTCCGTTAACTAATGCGAAAACGAAGGCAAAAATCAAGGTCCCTAAAGTTGAACCTAAAATTTGATTTACTGGACGACCACCGATTTTTGAAGCAATCGTTGGGTAAAGACCCCAACCAAGTAACGGGCCTAGTCCGATTAAAATTGCTGTTGTGTTCATAGTATTTCCTCCTTATGACAATTCTTAAAATACGACGCCGCTCTCCAATAGAATATTCGCGTAAGGAGTCATTTCGCCTGTTCGAATAAATGCTCGACTATCATGCAACGCTGCCTTCATTTCGCTATGAGGAATAAACGTCACAGGAGTTTCAGGTAAACGTTCTTGAATTTTCTTCAACATGTCAGGATTTTCTGTTTTGATTTCCTCGGCTAAATAAATCCGTTGAACTTCCAATTCTTCCAGCACATTATTCAAAACATCCATAAAGCTTGGGATACCATTATCGACTGCTAAATCAATTTTTTCTGTCGTCATGGGAACCGGCATACCGGCATCGCCAATGCTTAATTGATCAAAGTGACCCATCTGTGCGATCACGCGTGAAATATCTGAGTTAATGACTTTACTTTTTTTCATATTAAAGATCCTTTCGTTAGTTTAATTCGTTTTTATAGGGAATAGATGGTTGTGCACCAAAGCGTTGAACTGTTAGAGAAGAGGCTTTGTTTCCGTATTCGATCGCCTGCTCCAAATTGCTGAAATCTTTGGCTAAGATACTACTCATCGCGCCAATAAAGGTATCGCCTGCTGCGGTTGTGTCCACTGCATTGACCTTGAATGCTGGTACGATGCCGCTACGACCCTGTACATCATAAAATGCACCTTTACTACCGATGGTGATAATTACTGCTTCAATTCCTAACTGATGCAAATGATCCGCTGCAGCCTTTAAGCTTGTCTCATCTGTGACCTTGATTCCCGTCAAAATTTCGGTTTCCGTTTCATTTGGAATGATCATATCGGTTACCTTCAATAATTCTTCAGGAACATTTTCTAGAGCCGGAGCAGGATTTAGAATCGTTTTTACACCCGCTTCACGAGCGATCGTAAAGGCTTCAACCGTGCTTTCTAAAGTGCTTTCAAATTGAGCAATGATAAAATCACTCGCCTTAATTAGATCCGTATGCGCTTGAACTTGTTTGGGTGTAAAGGCATTGTTGGCACCAGAATGAATCATGATGCTATTTTCTCCTTGATCATCCACGATGATATAAGCTTGCCCTGTCGCTTGCTTTTCCAATGTTTGTACACCAGCTAATTCAATGCCTTCTTCTGATAAAAGTTCACGCATCATTTCGCCAGCCTCATCATTGCCGATTGCCCCAATAAAATTTGTAACAGCTTCAGAACGTTTTGCTGCCACTGCTTGATTTGCACCCTTGCCTCCGCCAGCTGAGAAAATTTCCTTGGTATGCATGGTTTCACCAGGTTTTGGCATTTGCTTTACACGAATTGTCCGATCAAGATTGATGCTCCCAATGACTGTAATCGTATTCATTTTCTTCACTCCATTTCTCGTTCTTTAAACTCATTCATTTGCTTTTAAGTTAAAACGTTTTATTAAAACGTTTTAACTCGACACCAAAAATATAGCACAGCTTGAAAGCTATTTCAAGTGTGCCGTTGAAAAACGTTGAATCAGCTGTACCGGGAGGGTCTTCTCCTCCCAATGCTTCTCGGGCTGTTCAATTCTTTCCAGTAATAATCGTGCGGTCGTTTGGCCTAGCTCGTAAATCGGTTGCGCAATTGTCGTTAGTTGAGGCGTCACGTATTCGCACATATCGATATTGTCGTAACCAATCACACTATAATCCTGCGGAATTTTCTTATTCAGATCTGCCAAACCCAAATAAAGTCCAAAAGCCAATTCATCATTGATCGCAAAAATCGCAGTCGCCTCAGTTTTAATGATCTCTTTAGCTGCTTGGCGTCCGCCGTTTTTAGTTAAGTCTCCACGAATCAGAATAGCATCAGGATAAATCTCCTGAAAACCTGCCAGTCGTGTCTGAATATTTTCTGTCGCATCCTCTGGCAAAACAACAGCCGCTTTTTGATGACCTAATTGGCTTAAATGTTCGCCTGCAAGTTTTCCGCCTGTAAAGTCATCAGTCAAGACCGCATCACTGAAGCCTTCTGCCTTCTTTTGATCCAAGACGATATAGGGCAGATTTTTTTTTCGTAAAGAGTCATTGATCGCCTGATTGGAAATCGCTGAGCTGGCGATGATATAGCCATCAACACCGCGACGACTAAGCTCTTCTAGATAAACTGTTTCCTTTTTCGTGTCCAGATCTGCGTTGCAGAACATAGTCACGAAATTTTCGCGGTATAGTACACCCTCAATACCGCGCACCAAAGTACTAAAAAAAGGATTGGTGATATCGGGAACTAAGACACCGATCGTCTTGCTTTTTTTCATAATCATACGGCGTGCAAAATAATCTGGTTCATAATTCAATACATCTTTGGCTGCCAGCACCTTTTCGACAGTTTTTGGACTAAACTTTTGATCGTTGCCATTTAAAATCTGAGAAACCGTTGCGATGGAAACACCTGATTGCTTCGCAACGTCTTTAATCGTAATTTTTTTATTTTTCATTTGCTTACTCCTTGCTCATAAATAAGGTAATGATTTTTATAAAAATCACTTTGTCTTCGTGACGTATATCATTCTGCTAAATTGCTCCTGCTCAATTGTTCTAAGAATTCAGGATTATTGCTCGAATTTTTTTATCTGGGAAAAGCAGAACTGATATCCTTGCTCTAAACTCTGCTACATTTTCTCATGAATATATACCTCTGTAAATACGACAGTGTGTGAACTTGTTATGAGTCGGAATTTTCTTTATACTGCTTATGATACATTTAGAGGAGGCAAAAATGAGTAAACCAATAAAAATAATTTTAGGAATTGTCCTGGTTATAGTGATTGCACTAATTGCAGCAGGAAATTATTTCTATTCATACGCCGTGGTTCCGGCCAAAAAAGATTTCTTGGCGGAGAGTTCAGATAAAAAATCGAAGGAATTGATCGCCGCTGAAGATTGGTTCAATAATAAAAATAACCGTACAGATTGGCAGTTGACATCCACAGATGGGCTGAAATTATCTGCTTATTATTTGCCAGCTGAAAAAGAGCAGCACAAAACAGCCATCATTGCTCATGGGTATATGGGACAAGCTTCAGACATGCCGCAATATGCAAAAATCTATCATGATCTCGGATATAACGTACTAATGCCGGATGCTCGTGGTCATGGCAAAAGCGAAGGCGATTATATCGGCTTTGGCTGGCCAGAACGAAAAGACTATCTTCAATGGATCAATCGAATCGTCAAGCAAGATCCTCAATCAGAAATCGTCCTTCATGGTGTTAGTATGGGAGGAGCAACGGTTATGATGACTAGCGGAGAAAAATTGCCGGATAATGTCAAAGCTTTCATAGAAGACTGCGGCTATAGCTCTGTTAATGGGGAATTGAGTTATCAGTTGAAACAAATGTTCAATTTGCCGGCATTTCCTTTGATTCCTGTTACCAGTGTCGTAACAAAAGTACGTGCGGGCTATTTTTTTGGCGAGGCAGATACCATCAAACAGTTGAACAAGAACAAGCGGCCAATGCTCTTCATTCATGGTGACAAGGATGACTTTGTTCCTTATTCAATGCTAGATGAGGTTTATAACGCGACAAATGGCCCAAAGGAAAAATATATCGTTCATGACGCTAAACATGCAAAAGCTCTGAGCAGCGATCCTGCCATGTATCAGAAAAAAGTTACGGCGTTTTTACAAAAATACGTTCAATAAGAAAGGCTTTGCCAACTCGCTCAGCTTTTGAGCAATATTTTTGCTTATTACCGATATGCTAGTTCTGCTTAATGGAGTTTAGCAGTAACCGTATGCTTAGTTTGCGTAGAATAGCTAGTTCGTAAAGTCGGACATGGATATAGCGATTTAATCATGTAAAAATTTTATATTTTCCCTATAAATAAAAAACGAGACGTTTCATCAAGACGTCTCGTTTTTTGCTCGTTCTAATAAGTATTCAGCTAAGCTATCTGTCACTGTAATATGGGTAAAAATTTTAGTTTTCGCCCCGACGTACAGCACTTCTTTTTTGCTTTCCTCGTAGCAGGCAACTGCGACATTTGAAATTTTCCGAACATCCTCAACACCTAGACCAATCACGTTTTCGTTGATCTCGCAGGTAACTTCCTGACCATTCTGATCAATAAATTTTGAATTAACATCTCCGATCACATCTAGTTTTTCCAGTTCATCAATATCCTGCTGATCAACATAACCGATCTCCGTCATCGTATTATTTTTAGAAAACGGACTAGCAATTCCCACTAATGCAAAATCAACATTTTTTCCCGCTTCCAAGACATCGCGGATTCCGTCATTTTCAATCAAACTTTTTTTAATAAATGCATTGTCCACCAGTGCAGGTGCATAGAGATATTTACATTTCGCTCTAAGTTTTTTCGCTAGATCATAGGCCAACTGATTGGAATGAACGTCTACCATCTCTGACCCTAGTCCGCCGATTAATGGGATAATTGTGGTATCTGCTTGATTTTCATATGGGTACTCATCAACGATTCCCCGCAGCATTTTCCCCCAAGAAAGACCGATCGTTTGAGCTTTCGTGATCTCCTTTTGAAAGGCCGTGATCGCTGTTTGGACTAATAAGCGTTCGGTCTCGTCTTTTCGCAAACTGCTGGTATCTAAGACCGCGGCTTTTTTCAACCCGAATGTCTCCTCTAAAGCCAGCTCCAGTTCGATGGAATAGGCGCTCTCGCTTTTAATAAAAATATCAACGATCCCTTCATTCTTTGCATCATTCAAATATTTTGAAACCAGTGAACGTGAAATACCCAAGTATTTAGCGATCTCCGACTGTTTCAAATTCTTTTTGTAATACATCGTAGCCACTTTTACGATGTCGCGATTATGTTTTATAGCCATTTTTTGATCCCACCTTCTGAACTACTTTGATCCCATTCACTATACGGTTGATCCTGCGCGCCTGCAAGTACGAAAATTATACAGAATTGCTCTATTTACTAAAAAAGCCGAGGATGACCTATTTTCGGCACATCCTCGACCTTTTAAACTAAATAATTTCGATCACGCCACCGACTTCAAAGCTTGGGAAATTGCCAGGACTGACAATGATTGCCCCTGGAAGGATTTCGCCAATTGCGTTACGAAAATAAATCGAAATATGTCCCAATTCTTCAAAATTCGCATTTGCTTGCGAACCTACCTCTTCGATCGTAAATTCTTGATCGCCGAATTTGATTTTTCCGCCGACCTTCAACGCATCCTTGGGCTGATCCTCGAACTCATGAATCACACAAATATCTTTTAATTCTGCCGTTGCAGAAGGACCAAACAAAATAACTAAGCGTTCTTCTTCAAAGGCTGGCACCATGCTGCCGATTTCAATAATTTTGGTTTTTACCATCTATCCATTCGCTCCATTCAAACAGTTTTAATACATTCCGAAACTAGCCAACCATGCCAAGATTACGGCAGTAAAACCAGTCAGCATCCGTCCATATAAAATCGCTGGCACTCCGATTGCTACGGTTTCCGGTTTGGCTTCACCTAATGATAACCCTACCGGAATAAAGTCACAACCTACATGAGCATTAATTGCAAATAATGCCGGCAATGCATACTGTACTGGAATTGAGCCATTGGCGATCTGGGTACCGATCAATACTCCGATAACCTGTGAGATTACTGCTCCTGGTCCTAAAATCGGCGATAGGATCGGAATACTACAGATCAAAGCCAACGCAATCATACCAGGCAGTGAACCAGCTAATGGTGAAAGAACTTTCGCCAACCAATCACCGATACCTGTGTAGTTAATGATCCCAACGATCATACTAATGAATGCCATGAAAGGAATAATATTTTTCAACAGCATATCTAACGCGTCGCGACCAGATTGGTAGAAGGTACTCATCACTCCGCCGATACCACGGGAGAAACGAACTAAGAAGCTGTCCTTTTTCGCTTGTTCTTCTTTATGCTCTTCTTTGATTTTTGAATATCTTTCTCTGAACTCTTCTTCAGACTCACGACCTTCATCTTGTTTTGTCACAATTTTTTCTGTCACGGCTGCTGATTCTGCATCCTGTGCATGAGCGTGATTAATCGCTGCCATTTGTTTTTCTTCTAAATTCGCCTCTTCTAAGATAGTTACATCTTCTGGACGGACCCCTGAAACAAAGATATCTTCCGTGATATGTTTAGATAATGGACCAGAAGGAGAAGACGGCAAAACATCCACTGTCGGAATGCGCTTCATCGGATATACACCGATTCGAGCCGTGCCGCCACAGTCAATTACGGCACATAGAGTTTCATCTTCTGGAATTTGATTCTTAAAGCCATCACAAGCCTCACAACCGGTTAAATCAGCAATTTGCTGCGCCACCGGATGAATACCTCCGCCTGTAACAGAAACAACTTTATTTTTTTGCTCTGATGGAACTAATGTTAGACCAACACCCCAACCTTTACTTCCAGGTTTTACAAATACTGTTTTGTACATTACGATTCCTCCTTTACGCAGTCGCTTTCTTCGCTTCTCTAGCCATCATGAATTTCGTTAGTCTTTCCGTAACAATTCCGCGAATCAGGATAACCACGATCCCTACTAAGAAATACCGGACAGCTAAACTTGATTGGCTAAATCCGGCTTTCGTTACGCCGTTGGCAATTCCTAAGTAAACAAAAAGCTCTCCGGCATTCGCATATGGAAATAGACCAGTAACTGGGTGAACAAAAGAAACGGCTGCATCGTAAAACGCCGGTTTTTCCTCTTCCTTAACAAATTTTCCAAAGGTATACGCCATTGGATTTGTCAGCATCAAAACAGCTAAAATCGGCATTAATGAATAGCGTAAAATCATATATTTCGAACAATAACGGATCGCTCTATCTACACGTTCTTCACCAATAAATGCAATAACTGAATAAGTAAACGTTAAAAGTACAATCAATAGTGGAACGATTCCAATCATGTAACCCATGAACTGTTCGCCGCCGGCTTCAAACATACCAATAAAGTTTTTCCCTGCCCATTCGATATATTTCATTATAAAATCCTCCTCTTTCTAGGTAACCGCTTCCAATTTTCGTGTGTAAATCTGCGATAATGCTTTTTCTGTTTGAGATGCGCCTTTTTCTTTTGCGACATTACTGTAATTAACCAATTGCGTTCCTTTATACGATTGGTCCTCTTTAAAACGTGCAAATATCGTCAAACCTTTACAGACATAACATTGAATAACTCTGCCTTCTGCATCCACAACTACCGCGACGATCGCTCGTAAAAGTCTTCCCTTTACGACCTCGGTATAAAACTCATACTCTGTACCTGCTTGTTCTGTCGTAATTTTTTTAATAAAACGCTGATAATATTTTACCTGAACAATGCTCAACAGGCTCTGGCTAAGCATCAAAACGATTAAAACAATTACTAAGCCACTCATAAGCTACATCCTCTCCAAAAGCAGACGAGGGTATCCCTCATCTGCTTTAAATTTGCCTTAATCACCAAACGTTGAATCCTGAAGCTTCCGTAAACGATAAACCGTCGTTGTTTCATCAATCTCAATATCATCATAGGTTAAGAAGGTTCCATCTTTGATATCACGCTTCGCTACAGAAGAACCACCAACTAAACCAATTGGTACATTATTGTTTTTCACCAGATCTGCATGGGTTTCTAACACACCGCGTACGCAATAACCGCCAATGCCATCAATTTTTTCGCCTGCTTTAATATCCTTTTTAGCTACCGCAACAGTTTCTGAAATTGGAGCACCTAATGGAACGATTGCATGATCGTGATTCAAGACTGCTTTTGCAATCGTAATCGGTGTTTCTAAGCTTGCTAAATGGTAGGGACGATACAAGATATGATGATCGCGATCACCCTTTTTCATCAAGTAACTTAACTCATGACGCGCACCGTCATTTTGACCTTTAACGATTACGAACACACCTGGCGCCAAGCCGTCAACATATTCAACAACGCCATATTTATCCAAGATACCGCCATTTTCCTTCAAGTCTAAATCCTTAATAACTGAATCCACATCTCCACTGATTCCGTGCATTCCTACTTTGTCAGGAATAAATCCAATCGCATTTGACAGTAGATTCATTTCAGCCATAGTCTTCGTACCGTCTTGGAACGCAGCTAACATATGGCTAGACATCTGTTTAGAATCCGCTTCTGCTTGCGCAGTATCTGGGTTTGCACCAACCTTCAGCTTGTTGTTCTTGCCTTTACCAGCAACTAAGACTTCCATCCCCATGCTTTTTGCAAATTCAAATAATTCTGTCGTAGCAGCCGGCTCATCACCGTCAGATCCTGTATACACTAAGTCTGCCGCATCGTACATTTTCTTCATCAATGGCCCAATTGTGATATCTACTTCCACATTTAGCAATACAATGTGTTTTTTCGCTAATAAAGTTTCTAATGAAATTTGGGCGCCAACTTCTGGGACACCTGTCGCATCAACAATAACTTCTACCTTGTCTGAATGAATGATTTCTTTAAAATCTGAGCTGACCAAGATATCCACTTTTTTCTCTGCACTTGCATTATAAGCATCCGCTGCTCGCTGCGCGGCATCCTTATTGATATCACTGATACCAGTCACTGCCATTCCTGGAATCGTCGAAATCTGAGCAATCATCCCAAAACCCATTTGACCTGCACCAATTACCCCAACTTTGATCGGTGCGCCATTTCTTTCTCTTTCCAAAAGCTTCCCATAAAGTGTCATTGTTACCCCTCCATACTTTTTTGACATATGACAACACATTTGACATATGCCTTAAATCACTTTTAGTATAACATCGCAAAAATAAGTGTCAACGCTTTCTTTTCACAAACTACCGTTTTCCACCAATCGGAACATATGTTACAAAAGTAAAAATTACCGTAAAAAACGTGATATATCAATATCTAAAGAATATTATCTATAAAATTGAAATAATTCAAACAATAAAAAAGTCACAATTGCACATTCTTAAAATAACAATATTAGAAAATAGAAAAGAGGTCCTAATTTAGAAATATAATAGAAAAGGAGATGAGCATGAAGGTTCGTTCACAATCTATCCAGAAGAAAAAAATTTATACATATAGGATGTTCAGCTATAAAAAAAATATTAGACCAATCAAAAATTCTCACAGACTATTTTAATTGTGAATAAACGAACAGCAAAATTTTCACTTGACCAATCTTTTATTTACTTCTACGAAAAACAAAAACCGCCGCCTTGACTCCCGTCAAAGCAGCGATTTATTATTGTTGCCCATAGGTTTCGAACTTTTCTAGAACTTCTTTCATTTGTTCTTGATTTAGTAGTTTTGGTGTACCAATGCATCGCGCTCGGTAATCGAGTTTAGCAATAAACTCGATGTCTTTCGCCACACCAAAGGCACTGGATAAGTCTGGGCCAATGGTCAAAACACCATGGTTGCCTAGCAAGATTCCGTTGTCTTCATGAATAAAGTTAAAGGCTTCCTCGGCTAATTCCCGAGTACCGAACGTTTTATACTCGCAGCAACGAATTTTCTCCCCTACAGAACCAATGATGTAATGCAATGGTTCAATCTCCTGCTGCAGACAGGCAAACGTCGTCGCGTATTCTGAATGAGTATGAACAACTGAGCGAATGTCTGGACGATTGGCGTAAAAAATACTATGAAGATCATATTCACTTGAAGGTTTACGATTGCTCTCCAACACATTGCCATGAAGGTCCATTAGTACAATGTCTTCTGGTTCTGTTTCAAAATAAGGAATGCCGCTTGGGCTAATCAGCATCGCTTCTTCTTCAGGTAGATAAATGCTGATGTTGCCGCCAGTACCTGTCGTTAATTTTTCAGTGATAAGTTTCTTGCCATAGTCAACGATCAGCTCACGCTCTTTTAAATGCTTCATCTTCTTCTCCTCACTGCTATTGATAATTCTATTTTTATCACGTAATCATTCAATCAATAAAAATTATTTTCCGGCTGCTCTTTGATATAGCGTTTCAGGTCATAGGGTGAAAAAATTCCACGATCCGTCACAACTGCTCCAATTAATTCTGGCGGTGTGATATCAAAGGAAGGATAAATGGCCTTGACCCCGGCTAAAGTATGCTTGATCCCATTTAACTCCATGACTTGTTCAGGATCGCGCATTTCGATTTTGATGCTTTCATGACTTGTTTTATCTGTATCTGGAATACCTGTAACAAAGTAAGGAATACCAAATTTTTGCGCCAAAATTGCGATTTGATACGTACCGACTTTATTGGCAATATAGCCATCTTGAGCGATCGTATCCGCCGCCGAAGTGAATAAATCGATTTTTTCATGCGCCATTAAATAAGCGATCATGTTATCAGAAACAACGGTTGTGTCAAACCCCATTTCTGCACAGCAGCTGGCAGTTAATCGCGCACCTTGCAGATATGGTCGCGTCTCCGCACAAAAGAAACGCAGCGTTTTGTTCTGTTCGATCGCTTCTCTCAGCAGCATCCCAATGATCGTTTCACCAAAGCATTGCGTCAGAACGGTTCCATTATCCGGGATTTTTTCGATCAAGTATTTAGCCACCTGATCCATTGTATAATAACGGCGATTTAAGGAATTGATCGTATTTTGCTTGATCGCTTCGGTTGGATCTTTCCCTTTGTCCAATGCTTGCTCTGCTACTTCTACACATTTTTCTGTGATCAGTGTCATGCGATTTGCTGTTGTCGGACGGGCGTTGGCAATCGTGTGAGATGCTTTTTTTAGATAAGCGATCTGTTCTTCTGGTGCGAAATCGCGGCTCTCTTCCGCCGCTAACGCCATACCCATACCTGCCGCAGTATAAGGTCCGGCACTTTGTGTAACCATGTCCGTAATCGCCTGCGCTACAGCTTGATGCGTTTCACACTCCACAAATTCGAGCCGCGTTGGATAAATCCGCCGATCCAAAATACGGACTTTCCCCTTCTCGTACCACGCGACATTCTCATATTGCAGCAATGTTGGCATCGTATAATCTTGTCTTTCCAAATTGTTCACCTGCTTCTGTTGAAGGAATCTTGTTCTAATACCTTTTAGTGCTGAACGTGCCGCTAAATTTGCAGCAATTCCTTATCTTTCTTAATTCTGCATACTAGGAAAAGCCGAATTGACAGCTTCGTCAATTCCAGCGGCTAGCTGACTGCCGCTAATAACATGTTGTCGATTAATAATTAATTGAATGCCTATTTTTAATAAAATCCGTTCAGCCGTGACCTTTTTATCAGAAGGAATCAAGGATAATTCCCTCACCTTTGAATCTCCTACCACGCGGCGAATGATCTCGGTTCCAGCATAGCCGATCGCATCTTCCATGATTTTTTGCAACATTATCTCCTTAAACGCGTGATTCCGATACAACGGAAAAGTCACTGCTTCATCGTAGACTGTCTCTAATTTTTCCTGCACCTGATCGTAAACAGCGGCAATCGTTTCCTTGCACCACTGGTGGAATTCTTGATCGCTCGTCGAATCAAATAAATTTTTAATCATTGGAAAATAAAGATGAGCCAAAACATTGCCGATATCATAGCCCGCTGGACCATAAAAGGCAAACTCTGGATCAATCACCTTTACTCCTGTTTGATTGATAAAAATCGATCCCGTATGCAGATCGCCATGCAGCAATGATTGGGCATTATTCATAAAGTTATGACGCAGCAATGCAACTTCTACTTGCAGCGGTTCATTTTCATATAGGTTTTCTCTGATAAAATCTTCATTACCTGCAGTCACGATATTCCTTTGCTTATAATCATCATATGGCTCAGTAAATACCAGGTCTTCACTGATATCGCACATTTCAGGATTGATGAAGTCTTTGACGCGCTGCTTCTTCACGTCGCGATCTAAGACCAAATCACTTGTTAAAAGTAACGTACGTGCTAAAAATTCCGCGATCTTTTCGCTAAAATCTGGAAAAATCTGCTTGTCAATCAATTCATAGCGCATATTTTGATAGGCTGAGACATCTTCCATTGTCAAAGCATACATCTTTTGGTCATAATAATAAACCTCTGGTACAAACTGCGGTGCCAATTCATTTTGCAGTCGTAATATTTCCGCTTCGATCCGGTTTCGCTCAATGTCTAATGGTCGCCCAGAAGAACGTAACAGGATATCTGCCTGCTTGATGATCAGACTTTCCTGTGTCGCCTGATTCACCACGCGAAAAACATAGTTGATATTCCCATCACCAATCTCCGATACTTCAATTGGTGTCCCTGAAGGAAAAGCGCCCAATCTTTCCACAACATATTGTTTGATCGCTTCCGTATCCATTAAAAAATGTTTTTGATACGCACCTGATTCCTTTGGTGTAAGCTTCATATTATCGCCTCATTCATTAAATTTCCCAGATATCTCCATGTAGTTAGGTGTTTTTCTAACCTGCAAAGGCAAGAAAAACTGACAGCTAGCTCATTACTGTTGTATTCATTTTTCAAAAAGCGTGAAAAATGGTTTTATTTTCGTACGCATATCATTTTTCTAACCTGCTAAAGCAGGAAGAAAAACTGACAGCTAGCTCATTGCTGTTGTATTCATTTTTCAAAAAGCGTGAAAAATGGTTTTATTTTCGCACGCATATCATTTTTCTAACCTGCTAAAGCAGGAAGAAAAACTGACAGCTAGTTCATTACTGTTGTATTCATTTTTCAAAAAGCGTGAAAAATGGTTTTATTTTCGCACGCATATCATTTTTCTAACCTGCTAAAGCAGGAAGAAAAACTGACAAAAACACCCATCTAAAAGTTTACATTTAAAATTGTTAAATGCAACTCTTAGATGAGTGAAAATTCACGCTTTTCCTAATATTCGATTCATTTCTACTTGCAATAATTGCGGCGAACGGTCTATCGCGTCGATGGTGTCTCCTGCAATATGTGAAGTGATGACTACGTTGTCCAATGCTAACAAAGGCTCATCAGAAGCGATTGGTTCTTCCCATAGAACATCGATACCCGCTCCCGCGATCTGATTTTTCGTCAAACAGTCAAGTAAATCTGCTCGATTAATAATATCCGGTCGCGCGGTATTAATCAAATAGGCACTGGGCTTCATCAAACGCAACAACGAATGATTAATCAAATTCTGGGTCTCTGGTACTACTCTCAAATGTAGAGATACTAAATCTGAATCACTGAAAATCTCCTTCAAGCTTTTTAATTTGATTTGATAGCCTTCTTGATCTAGGCTGGCTTGATCGATAAACGCATCATAAGCACTGACCTCCAACCCTAAAGCAGTTAAGCGTTTAGCAACGATTTTTCCAATATGTCCTAATCCCACTAGCCCGACTTTTAGATTGGAAAAGGAAGTTTTGTATGCATCGTTTGGAAAATTCTGCGGCCAATTTCCCTGCTTTACTTGAATAGCAGAAGCCGCGATATTGCGAACAGTCGCATACATCAAACCAATCGTAAAATCCGCGACTGGTTCCGCATTTCGAATAACATTGATTACCGAAAGTCCAGGTCTCTCTTTCACTGCCTCCAGATCAATATGCTCTAGTCCACCTCGGCAGGTGCCGATCATCTTTAGCTTTTTTGCTTGAGCTAATAGTTTTCGTGAAACAGGCGCCAAATGTACGAGCAAATACTCGGCCTCTGCTACTTCTGCCAAGATCTCAGCAGACCATTCAAAACCATTCGGTCCATCATGTTCCAGAATTTTGATAACTTCGCGAAATTCTGACCGTGTTTTTTCAGACTGCCACTCGAAGCTTTGAATAATAACGGGCTCTTCAAGTAGTAGTCCTTTTGCAGCATTTGCCAAATTTGCTGCTGAAACGAAAGGATCACCAATCACGACTACCTTAGTCACTGCGCAGACCTTCTTCCAATAAAATCCCGGATTTCGGTTTCACGTGAAACTTTTCTGCTAAATCTAAAAGCTGCTGGTCTGTGATCTGCTGCTTAATTTCTTGTTTGGCTGAGCAAATTTGCAGATAGATTTTAGCAGCCTTTTCCGCCGTTTCCACTAGACCAAAAGCATCGTCCATCGTTTGACCGGCACCCATAATTCCATGATGCGGCCAAATCACAATTCTAGAATTCTGCATTTTGTCAGCTGAAGCTGCTCCAAGTTGTCTCGTTCCTGCAACCATCCAAGGAAGAACCGACACCCCATCTGGAAAAACGACTAAACATTCTGTGATCATTTGCCATAGCGTCTTAGTGAATTTCTTTTCGTCTAGGTCGTGAATAAACGTCATCGCCGATATAGCCGTCGCATGAGTATGCAAAATGACCCGATGCTCTGGATCTTGTGCAAGACGAACTTCATGACATTGAAGATGTGACGCCAGCTCACTCGTTGGCAAATCACCACCCTCTAGTCCCCACAGCAGCTCATACCTGTCGCCTTCTGCACTTATTCGAATGATGGCTAAACTATCAGCGGGATTCTTTTGAATATTTTTGAAATATTTGCCTGATCCTGAAACGAGAAATAGCTCACCTGCTAAGCTTTTTACAGTAAAATCCAATGGAATAGTTCTTTTAACCTGATCACTATCGAGATAATATTGAACCTCCTCTTGCGGCAGGCGATAGCTGATATTTCCACCATTTCGCTCTGCCCAGCCGTACGCCCATAATTGACTGGTGGCTTCACACATTTCTTTGATAAAAGGAGCTTGATTGATCTCATGAAGTTTCACTTTATCATCCCCTGTTGACTATAGATTAGAGGAGAATCGTAATTAGTCGTGCCACGATCATAAAGGCCACACCTAACACACCATGAATCAGATACGTTTTGCTCTTAACAACATCGCCATTCGCTCCAATCACGAGTTTTTTTGCGCCATCAAAAAAGATTTTGATAAAAAAGGCCAATCCAATCAAAACAAACAAATCGCTAATCATCGTAATCCTCCTCCCAAATTAATAACTACTTTTGCCCATAATAAGCATTTGCTCCATGCTTACGTAAATAATGCTTGTCCAAAACACGTTGTGGCAGCTCTTCAGCAAAGGAATTTAATTGCCGCGTCAGCAGGTTCATCTTACAAACCTCCTCCAATACTACGGCATTCATCACGGCACTATGAGCATCCTTGCCCCATGTAAATGGCCCGTGACCATGAAGCAGCACTCCTGGAACCTCTAAGGGTTTTATTTCCCGTTGCTTAAAGGTCTCTACGATGACACAGCCCGTTTCGTGTTCATAGCCTTCATCGATTTCATATTGACTCAAAAAACGTGCACATGGAACAGACCCGTAAAAGGTATCCGCATGGGTAGTTCCCATTGCCGGAACGTCTAACCCTGATTGTGCCCAAGCAGCTGCCCACGTTGAATGGGTGTGAACAATCCCACCAATTTCCGGAAACTCTTTATATAAGACTGCGTGAGTCGGTGTGTCAGAAGATGGATTCAATCGTCCTTCGATCACATTGTTTTCCAAATCGACAACGACCATATCCTCCGCTGTCATTTCTTCATAGCTGACACCGCTGGGTTTGATCACAAAATACTTCGTCTCAGGATCATAAGCACTGACATTGCCCCAAGTGTATTTAATTAAACCTTGTTTAGGTAAATCTAAATTTGCTTGAAATACTTCTTCTTTTAATTGTTCTAACATTGATTCGGCCCTCTCTTACTCTGGATTGACAGCAACAACGATTTTGTTATAGGCAAGCTCGCGTTTGAACATCTTAGGCAGCACCTCTGGCAAATCGTTTAAGGTAATTTCATTACTCACCATTTCCTTGAACTTAATTCGACGTTTAGACATTTCTTCTAATGTCGCCTCCCACGCGCGGCCAGGATAAGGTGCCGTATAGGAATTCCATGAACCGGTAATGGTTAACTCTGCCCGCATGATTCGTTCTGCCTCGTGCTCTGATAATGGCAGATCTTGGTGAGAGATTCCTACTAATACGACCGTTCCGTGCTTACGTGTAATCAAAAGTGCCTGCTTCTGAGTGAATTTACTACCCGCAGTCTCAATTACGACATGGACCCCTAAACCTGTTTCTGCCTTGATTGCAGCTTCTAAATCTTGCTCTTTGCTGTTGATTGTTACATCCGCGCCCAAATTCTTTGCTAAAGCCAATTTCTCATCAAAAATGTCGACTGCAATCACTTTTTTCGCGCCAAATATTTTTGCGATTTGGATGGCAAATTGACCAATCGGTCCGCAACCAAGCACCGCTACAGTGTCGCCAACCTTCATATTCGATCGCTGCATCGCATGCCAGCTAATCGTTGCCGGCTCTACCCCAGCTGCTGACAACAAATCCAAATCCTCCGGCATTACCACACAATGCTCTTCTGGAACTTTCACGTATTCTGCAAAGGCCCCATTACTGCCGGTACCGATTATGTTATAATTATCACTGAGACCGTAAGACCCTTCTTTTGTATATTCAGAATTTGGGTCTGGGATCAGTGGTGCAACTGCGATCTTATCTCCGACTTGAACTTTAGTGACCTGTGATCCTACCCGATCTACAGTACCGCTAAACTCATGTCCTAAAATGAGCGGATACATTCTTGCACCATCTTCTAAGTTTGCGCGGGGCACATCTGAGCCACAGATCCCCGCGTAAGCGACTTTAACTAATACTTCATCTTCACCAATATCGGGAACATCCACTTCTTGAACTTCCAACACACCAGGTTTTATCAGCACACTTGCTTTCATCTTTTTTGTCATGATTTCTTTCATCCTTCTCTATTAAGCTACCTTTGTTTTGCCTTCAGGGATCTCACCACTATTTTTCGCTGCAGCTCGTTCAACATAGCCATAAAAAGCTTCTTTATTTTTACGGAATAAGAAGTAAACAACAAAATAAGCGACAATCGTTAAACCAATCCACAATGGATTCTGACTTAAAAAGGCCAGGAAGATCAGCCCAAAAATCGGTTTTCCTAAGATATTAAAGCTGGTAACCATCAATGCGCCAGCCGGCAAAGTAACCCCTACAGTTTGTGCTATTTCAGTAAACATTGGCGCAGTGTATGAACACATATATAATCCTAAACTGAACCAGATCACACCATTTAACAATGTCTTCGCAATATTTCCATTCGATAAGCAGACTAGCGCCTGAACCATGTATGGAATCGCTAACAAGTCAACGACTGGTAATGTTTGATTTCCAGGTAAGATCATTGCGATGAACACCATGATCGGAATTAAAAGAATTCCTGAGATCAGCGTAGCAGGTTCACCATAGCCAGTCGCATCATTTACTCCTAGATACCATTCTCGACCTTCATTATTGCCACGAACGTTTTTACTAGCTGCTTGTGAAATCGGGTTGAAGGCTTGTGAGAAGATTCCCGCCACTTTCGGAAAGATTGCCATTACCGCACTTGTTGCGATCGCTACTTCTGTGATTTGTCCCCACGCCGATAATTCCGCTAAGTTGCTGATATTTCCTAAAATTCCTAAAAACAGACCTAAGAACAATCCTAATGAGATCGGTTCACCTAAAAAGCCCAGCTTCTTCTGCAACCCTTGAGGATTTAAACGAACTTTATGCAGACCAAGCATATTCCAAATCGGGTCCATTATTAAGGCAAAAATTCCCGGCTCAATATTATGCATCGCGATGATCGTACAATTGGGATAATGATAATAGCTGGACCATCTTCTGGCTAACATTTCTGACAATAACAGACTGTACATATTCAATAAGCACATCAGGACAACGGCTAAAATCATGTTTTTCGTAGCCAAATATACCATCGAGCCCCAAACCATGTAAGAATAGTTATTCCACAAATCAGAAGGCTGGAACACATTCGTCCATTTGACTAAGAAAAGAACGGTTTGTAACACTAAGGCAATCACTAAGTAAATCATGCCCGCTTCTGTCGAATAGGCAACTAAAGCCGTCGCCTGCCAGCCTACGTCAAATGCTGGCAAATTGATTCCGGTTTGATCGACCATCTGTTGTACAACTTTAGAAATAATCGGAGTGTAGGAATTCAAAATCAAGGTGAAACCCATCAAACCTACGCCTGCATATAAACCAGATAAAAATGCCTTTTGAGTCTTCACTTTTAATACTTTGGCAACAACAAAAATCATTACTGGAACAAAAACAGCCGATCCAAACGTATCAAAAACGCTCTTTAAAGTTTCTAACATCTCATTACTCCTTTTTCGTTTTAATGTATTTATTTTTCTTTCTGAAAAATAAGTCTGATTCTCAAGCCGTATACTATTCCTCTAATGCGCTAAAGCGCAAAGGGGAACTAGCATCCTTTTTCGTTTTAAGGTATTTATTTTAGTTCTGCCAAATACTGGCAAAACAAATTATCTTCGCAAGAAACCAAATACAACCTTTTCTCAAAAGCTTATTTTTCTAATGCTAACAAGACCTCATCTACTTCTTCCAAAAACTCATCTTCGCCAAATCCAGTTAAAAAGCCAATTGCGTTCACTACGGGAATACCATAATCACCATCAGGTAGCGGACTCGTATAGGTAATAAAATCAAACTTACCAGTCTTCGCTAACGACAATGCTTCATTAGGATTCGCTTCTGTCGTATCAACGATATAGCCTTTTTCCTCCAACGTTTCTCTTAATTTTTCCGCCACCATTGAAGATGTCACTGTTCCTGATCCACAAACCGACAATACATTGTATCTTTTCATTACTGCTTCCTCCTTTTTTCTTTATGCGATTTCTAACTCCATTTTTTCCACAATACTATACATTTCTTCTACAGATGACGCTCGCTCCAACCGCTTCAACGTTTCGACATCTTGAAAAAGCCCCATCAATTTGCTGAGCATTTTCACCTGTCCATCTGGGTCCTCTACGGCCATTAAGATTACTAACGATACACGAACCTTTTCTTCTGGATTAATCATTGAACAAACCTCGATGGGTTCTGCTAGGGTCGCGATTGCTAAAGCGGATTGATACACATGTTCACGATCCGTGTGAGGAATCGCAATCCCGTAATCCCCCATCTGCAATCCAGTCGGAAAGCCCTTCTCTCTTTCTAATACCGCGGGAACATAGGTTGATTTGACATAGCCTAATTCTTCCATTTTTTTCCCTAAGAACGTAATCATCTCTTCATAATCTTGCGGCTTCATTTTGCTAAAAAGCAACTCACGTTTGATCACTCGATCCCTCCTACTTCTGTTGTTTTGCTTCTTGCTTACCCAAAAGATAACACGGAAACGCTTTCTTTTAAATTTCTTTTGAACTCATTTTTTACTGAACCTATTCCTGAATATTTGTATGACTTGCTGAAAACGTTGATTTCACAAGCGTTTCTCCTTCTGAAATAATTGCTGAAATAGGCAGATAATGCAAAAATCCCATTCGTGAAATGAATGGGAAATCGTTTTATTACTTTTTGAATGCTTGGATAATCGCTAGAAGCGCTTCCTTGTTCTGCGCCTGATCCAAACGCTCAATCGCTCTAGGATCACTAGCGATTTTAAGCAGCTGCATCATAGGCTGAATATGCAATTTTTTATCAATCGCTGAAATCACAACAACATATCGATATGTCTGACCTTGACTGCTAAATCCTTTTGAAACTTTAGCCAAGCACATCCCCAGCTCACGCGCTCCATGTTCCGGAATAGTATGAGGAATGACGATTTGATTCCCCAACACAATACTGGGGGTAACCTCAGGAAATTGCTCCTCAAGATGAGATAAATAGCTTGGTTCAACAATCTTACGATCAATCAAATTTTGCGTCGCTGCTTGAAGAATATCTAACCAAATCAACTCATCTGGTAAAATGATGATACTCTCCTTTGTGATCAGATCGCTCAAATTTAACTTTGTTTCATTGGTCAAAATCTCTTGATCCTGAATCTGAAAAATAGAATTATAAGAGATCATTAATTCTTTACGAATCTTTCCTTCAATCTCATCATCCATTGACAGATGTTTTTTGACGATCGATAAAATATGATCCGGCTGCAGCTTGTAACTATCAATTTTATAGATCAGCTGGATCACTTCATTGACGATCAAGGTTTTGTTCATTGCAGATAGGTCATTTCCTACAACGATCACAGGGAATTCAGTTGTTAACGGATTTGTAGAAAATATTAATTGAACATCCAATTGCTTTTCTTTTTCATAGAATTCACGAATCGAAAAAGAACTGACAAAATGAATCATGGGGAACCAATTGTCTAACGTCTTTTCCAAAAGTTTTGAACTAATGATACCATTGGGGCAAACCACTGCTGCTTTGACAATCGTACGCTCAAGATTGATCGGCTTTTCTTTTGGCATGTATGCTCCAATGAACATGGTGATCAGATAAATTTCATCATTCGGAATCCGCTCTTCAAAAAATTCCTCTAAGGGCGCTACCGATGATTTCACAATAAAAAATAAAGGGTCCAACTGATTTTTAACAATATCCGTCAGTGTATAGTCAGAAGTTAACCCATAGCGAATGCGATAGTATGCTGGTGTTAGATGCAATGCTAAGTTTTCAATCAGCTGTTCTTTATCATTCAGCTGAATAATCGTATTTCTCTCCAGCATCGCAATAAACAGTTCAATATGCTTTCTGAGATCTTCTTTATTTAGGGAAAAAATATTGCTTAGATCGGTTATTTTCAACGAAAGAATGTACAGACACAGATAAAGGTGCTCCGTATAGGACTTCGGCAGCATTCCTTGCCCCGCCAACACTTTGACAATTGCCGCATATTCGTTGGTATCCATAATTTCCTTTGCCAACAAGCCAAAACGTTGCTCAATGATATGACCATTCTTAACTCGGCGATCTAGCAATACCAAAAAGTACGGCGCTGTTTGAATCCGATTATCTGTATACTGAACTTGCAGCTCATCTTCCACCATGCGCAGCATTTTTCGCTGTTCTTCGATTTCTGTCGCTTGGATGGCCAAATACTTCTCAAAAATAAGGCGATTATAAATAGAATCCATCACTTGATCTGTCACTACAAGAATCAAGCCACGAACCGCTTCTTCATCCCCTCGAAAATAATACCCGCCTTTTCTGGAATAATCGATCGTTAACTTATGTTTTTTTAGTTGCTTTTTGAGTTTCTTGATATCCGATACGATCGTGTTTTTACTAACCTCTAAGCTTTCTGAAAAATGATATAGCGAAAGATAATCTGCAGAAAAAATTAACAATAAAATAACTAACAAACGATGATCCTCATCCAAAAAACTGTTTTCATCTGCTTGCAGTTGACTTTCACTATTCATAATTCCAGAGAAAACATCGACCACTTTCGTATCAACGATAAAGCTGCCATTACGTGAGCGAATGATTTTACGATAATTATTTTCTTCAAGATAATCATTGATTTTTTTTATAGCATAGTCTAATTGATTACGAGTCAGATCATATTTTTCCATGATTTCTTTGGAAGAAATTTTCACCGTAGAAGCGACTGCCTGCAATATCTGGACGCTTCGATTATCAAGATCCATCTAGTGCCCTCCTGCCTACATTTTTTCCTATAGTCTAGCTTGAACAGGATGAATAGTAAACGTTTTCTTTGTGAATTCACTTTAAAATAACAATGATTGGAATATCTCGATACACAATATTCTTTTACAATTTCTTGCTAATGATTATTTATTACACTGTTTCTATGAAAATAGTATCAAAAAAATCCTCCTATAAAACAAACTCACAAAAAAGCTGCACCAAAAATTCTGGTACAGCTTCCTTGATTCAAATTAAAACTCTTCTGGATTGGATTCGATCATTACCTTGATTTCATTACCTTCCATCACTTTATCAAAGGCTTCCCGCCATTTAGTCAAAGGATATTTTTTCGTAATCATCTCATCGATATTGATCGCACCTTTCGCTAATAAGTGGATCGCAATCGGCCAGTCATAAGGATTTTGTGAACGACTGCCGATGTATTCGATCTCTCGTTGAATGATCGATTCAGTGTCTAAATCCACCATTTTATTAGCGAACAAGCCTACTTGAATAAATTGCCCCTGCTTGCGAATCAATGGCAAACTAGCATTAACAGCAGGAACTGCTCCTGAGGCATCGTACACCTTATCCACGCCATAGCTATCCGTGATCTCATTGACGACTTTCGCTAGATCTTCCTTCATCGTATCCACGATCACATCCGCACCTAGTTTTTTTGCTAATGCTAAGCGATGAGCATCTTTTGTGATCCCCGTCATAATGACGAAGGCTCCAATTTCCTTGGCAATCTGCAAAAGATACAGTCCGATTGGTCCAGGGCCCATGATAATGATCGTGTCTTTTAATTCCAAGTGACTCTTTTGATACATCGCGTGGACACAGCACGCTAATGGTTCGCTCATCGCCGCACCTTCATAGCTTAAATGATCCGGCAGTAAATGAATGCTTTCTTCTCGAGCCAACACATAGTTCGCCATGGAGCCATTTTGCTGCGTGCCGATTCCTTTTCGATGGGGACACAAATTATACTGCTTTTCCTTGCAATAATCGCATTCGCCGCAGACATAAAAAGTCGTCTCGCTTGTTACCCGATCACCAACTTTGACCTTTGTTACATTGGATCCGACTTCAACTACCTGCCCAGAAAATTCATGTCCTAGTACAACGGGAGTAGTGGGATTTTTGTATTCACCTTTAAACGTATGGATATCTGATCCGCAAATACCTGTATAAGCAACTTTAATCAAGACCTTGTCATCTGTTGCTTCTGGAACAGGTAAATCGATAAATGCCATTTGGTCATAACCGGGTGCCTGCTTGGAAACACCCTTCATTGTTTTACTCATTTACAAAAACCTCCTACATCACTGTGGCAACTAATTCTGAGAATTTCAAGAAGATCCATTTTAAGAAATTTCCGCCTGTATCCAAGTTCGTAATTTCAGCAGCGCCTTCTGGGAACTTCACGATCCCTTGCGCCATTTCAGTAATCACTGGCGCAAAATTGGTCGCCATTAACAAGGCAACAGCCATCACGACTGTCAATGAAATCACTGAATGTAAGATATTTCCTTTACGACTAGGCACAACTAACGCTGCGAAAAATGGAATTGTTGCTAAATCTCCGAAAGGCAGCACGCGGTTTCCTGGCAGAATAACTGCTAAGAATAATGTGATTGGAACCATCAAAAGACCTGTAGATAGTGCAGCCGGTGAGCCAGTCGCTAAGGCGGCATCCATTCCTAGATAAATTTCGCGATCGCCATAGCGGCTTTGCAATAGTTTTTGTGCTCCCTCTTGAATAGGAATTAACCCTTCCATCAGGATTTTTACCATCCGTGGCATTAAGAACATTACACCACCCATGTTCATTCCAATTTGTAGGATACCAATGAAATCGTAGCCGCCTAACAAACCAAGGAACATCCCGATGATGATGCCCATGATCATTGGTTCGCCAAAAATACCAAAACGCTTTTGGATCGTTTCAGGTTTTACATCTAATTTATTGATACCAGGAATCTTATCGACTAGCCAGCCGATCGGCAATGCTAAAACCGCATAACCTTGTGCTGAACCAGTCGTAATACTGATACCTTCTAACCCATAATATTCTTGTACCTTCGGCGCAGTCTTATCAGCGATAATTTGAATAATGATCGTAAACAGAATTCCGCACAGGATGCCAAAGAAAAAACTTTTTGTTACAATATAACCAGTTGCTGCCACAGAACTAACATGCCAGTAGTTCCAGATGTCAATGTTTAGTGTCTTGGTCCGATTTAACGCCAACATAATTAAATTCACGATCAAGATTACTGGAATCATCACAGCCGCGATTGGTTGCGCCCATGTCCCGGCTGAGACTGCTGGCCAGCCTGCATCAATGATCGTCAGGTTCAAGCCAAACCGTTCAACCATCGCTTGTGCCGCTGGACCAACGTTTGTGGTCAATACATTAATAACCAAGTTTATCCCGATCATCCCGATACCTACAGTAATTCCGGAAATAATTGCTTTTTTTATTGGAACCCTAAAAATAATCCCAACAATAAAGATGATGATGGGCAGCATCACACTTGCGCCGGCGCCTAAAATACTTTGCACCACATTCATTAAACCATCCATTTGATACATTCCTCCTAATTTGTTTTGATCTATTTATTTTTAATATTAAAAATAAACCTGACTCCTCTTCACGCACATCAAATCCGCAAAGCGCGGAGTTGACCTACCTGAATGTAAAAAATTATTGAATACTCTTTGCTGCTTCGATGATTTGATTCTCAACTTTTTCCGTTCCGATCCCAGTTAAGAAGGCCATGGCTGAAATTGCTGGAATCTTGTATTGAGTTGGAAGCATCGTGGTTGAGATCAACATATCTGCTTCATCCTGTTTCCCAGCTGCTTCAGCAATCTTAATCTGTGTGATTTCCACTGGCAGATCATTTCTGGCAAATAAGTCCTCGACTTTTTTCATAACTACCGTTGAGGTTGCGATTCCTGCTCCACATGCTACTAATACACGAATTGTTTTCATAATGATTTTCTCCTTTTAATGTTTTTTTATTTTTTGTTCTGTCCTATTTGCAAAAGGTAGAACGAGCTTCCTTTTTCATAGCTGATTTTTTTTAATAGTTGTCACTAATTCATTTTCAGTGGTTGCTAACAATAATTCTGATAAAACCGTTTCATTTTGTAAAAGCCCCATCAACGATTGCAGCATTTCTAACTGTGCGTGGGGTTGATTTAACCCTAAAACAAAGATGATTTGGGCTTTGACCTGCTGGGTGTTATCTTCCATACTGTAAAAAGTCACCGGCTCCTGCATCGTAATCACTGCGACAAATTCTTCCCGCACACATTCGGCATCAGTATGGGGGATCGCCGCGCCAAAGTTCATTAATTGAATCCCGGTGGGAAACTCTTTTTCCCGCTTCACGATCCGTTCCAGAAAATCCTCTCGGACCCAACCTAGGTCTAAAGATTTCTGATACACTTGCTCAAATAATTCTTCCTGTGACGTAAAGTTCTCTTGCGCGAAAACTAACGGTTCTTTCACATAAGAACTTAGTGTCGTTTCTGTCATCAATTTATCCTCCAATACTCTTCGTTAAAACGCAGCAACGCTTTCCGAATCTCATCCTTCGTTTTTGCTTTTTCTAACTGTGCCAATTCATTTGCACCAGCCAAACTCATCATTTCAAAAATCAAATCCAAGTGTTCCTCTTTATCGTTGGACCCCAGCAGAATAACGGTATGAATTCGTCTGCCGTCCTCTGAAAGAATCCCTTTTTTCACTAAGCCTAGACTGATTCCAACTCCGATTGCTCCCGCTTCTGTTACGGTATGAGGCAAAGCGATCTTATGACGTAAAACGGTATAGGCCGGCAGGATCGGCATCTCTTTTTTCAAAGCTTTCACGTACTCTGGCGTGATCACATGCTGACGTTCCAGCGGTCGCGCTAATGCTTCTAAAACTTCGGTCCAGCTGATCGTTTCCTCAAAAATTTGAATCGTTTCGCCCTTTAAAAGATCAATCAAATGCGGTCGCTTCTTTTCAAGAATCTTGGATTCTTTCGGTGCGAACAAACTTAACAATTCTTCGTATAAGCTTGTCTCATCCACAACATCGGCATGCTTTTTTACTACTGCCAAAATTTTTTCTGGCGTTACAACTTCTGTCTGAATAATCGCCGTTGATCGCAAAACACGTTCTCTTAATTGGCGTTTTTCTTGTTCAGATAAAAAATTATTTACGACAAAGACTTTCTTTTCTGTTTTCAGCGGAACCGCCGAAAAAATGAAATCCGCATCAACCTCTGTTCGATAAAATTCCCGTGCCGACATCGATCTCACAAAGTCAATTTCCGGAAGCAAATTTTTTAAGGTGTTCTCCAATAAAACAGCAATTGAGATACCGTTAGGACAAACGATGACCGCTCGTTTACGATTTTCGGGGTGAATAATTTCCGTGCTCTCAACGATGTGGCTGCCGATAAACAACGAAATAAAAAATAATTCGGCATCAGGAACCGGCTGTTCAAAGTACGTTTCCAAAGGACCACTAGCTTCCTTGACTAAGTAAAATAATGAAAAAAGGTTGGCATCCTTATTCTCTTGATAAAAACGCGTCTGCAAATTCAAGTGGTATTTGATTCGGTAATAAGCTGGCCGCATATGAACGAGCAAGCGCTCTAATAACTTTTCTTTTTCCTCAAGATTGACACCCGCGATACGTTCAAAATTCGCAATGACCTTCTCAAGCGCCTCTTTCATCTTATTGATCGCTTTAACCGATAAGATATCGCCTCGCGAAAGATTCGTCGTCAACAGCAGCATCGTTACATACACACGTTCATTCTCACTTAAGCCGTCTACATCCCAAATAACTCGATCCGCTGCAAGATACTCCTTCGTGTCAGCAAGCTCGCGATAATTGACCTTAAAGCTATAAGAAATCAATTTACCCTTTTGCGCTCGGCGAATCATCAAAATGATTAATAGCGGCAACGTTTTTAATCGTTCATCGGTAAATTGAACATCCAATTCCTCTTCTACCAACTCCACTCGTTTGCGAAAAATTTCGATCTGTTGTGGATCGATATTCGCAAATTGAATAATCACATTGATTCCGTTATACATCACCGCGAGATTATTCAATAAATCAGACAGAAGATTTCGCTTATTCCACTCGTCGCCTTGGATAAAATACCCCTTTTGTCTGGTATACTTCAAAGCCAGTTCATGTTGCCAAAGTGCGTGATCCACTTCCTTCAAATCCCTTAGCACTGTATTTCGACTAACCTTTAGATCCTCAATGAAATGGTTTAAGGATAGATACTCTTCCTTGCTTAGTAACATCAATTCGATTATGCCCACCCGTTCCTTACCGGAAAATACATAGCTTTCTGTTGATTCTCCGAATTGCTCATCACCCCCCTTATAGTTTGAAAGAATCTCATTCGCAATCAGAAAGTGCCCATTTTTCGTTCGTTTGATCTCACTTAATTTCTCATCTATTAAAGAATCATTAATCTTTTTCAACGCATAATTCAATTGCCCTCGCGTCAAATCGAATTTCTCACATAACGCTTTACTGGTGATTTGCGGATTATTGACTAATTCAACAAAAATCTGATTTGTTCGTTCTTCTAAATTCATTCTCATCCCTCTTCACATCTTCAATTTAGACGAAAAACGCTTACATTTCCATCTTCTTTGTTCCCAAATAATTCAGTGTTCTTTATGCAACTTGGTGCTTACAAATACTTTTTTTTGCAAAAAAAAATGAAAAAAAACTAGAAATCCTTAAATAACGGCAAAAAAGCATGTCAGCATTCCTGTTTTTGATCACCTATTATGCAACTTGGTACTCTTATTCTTCATTCATTTTAACAAGAGTCTCATTAATTGTCTGTTTTTTATGTAAGCTAGACTTTTCTGGTTTCGTTAATAGATACAAGAGCTATTCCTTAAGCTCATACAAAAAAGTACTGAAATGAACAATTTTCACTTCAGTACTTTTTGTAGCAGCTCTACTTATAAGAATTATTTGCGCTAATTTCAAAATTTAAAATGGGTACTGCCCTTTTCCTGAATTTGTCGTTACCCATTGAACTCTAGTAAATTCTTCTAATACCCATTCACCGTTAAAGCGTCCGATCCCCGAGTTTTTCTCGCCGCCGAACGGTGCATTCGGCTGATCATCGACAGTCAAACCATTAATATGACACATACCAGCTTCGATTCTATTTGCCAGAGCGCGTCCTTTAGCTAAATCTTTAGTGAATAAGGCACTTGATAGACCATATTCTGTATCGTTGGCCGCTTCGATTGCTGCTTCTGTGTCCTTCACTTTCAGAATCGGAAGTACCGGTCCAAAGATTTCTCGATGAAAAATTTCTAAATCAGGATCTTCAGAAACTATAACGAAAGGCTCGACGAGTTGTCCTTTAACCGTGCCTTCAACTAAAAATTTTGCTCCAGACTCCTTCGCTTGTTGAATGATTTCTTGAATTTGATCTGTCTGTTTTTGATTAATGATTGGTCCGATCACCGTCTTTTCGTCAGTAGGATCGCCCGAAACTAACTCTTTTACACGTTCCTCTACTTTATGGACAAATGTATCAAATACCGCTTCAACCACGATTGCACGATTAGCTGCCATACAGATTTGTCCTGAATGCATAAATTTGCTGACGATCAAAGCATGAGCTGCCTCTTCAATATCTGCATCATCGAGTACAATAAAAGGAGAATTCCCACCTAATTCTAAAGCCACTTGCTTAATCTTTTTACCACTCATCGCTTGACTGGCGATATTTTTTCCTACGGGAGTAGAGCCTGTAAAGGAAATAAATCCTGGTATAGGGTGGGCAACAAAATAATCTCCAATCTCACTGCCGCTGCCGACAGTCACATTGACCAATCCTTTAGGAACACCTGCTTCTTCAAAAATACTTGCCGGCAATAGACCTCCAGTTACCGGACTATCACTCGCTGGTTTAATCACCACACCGTTTCCTGCTGCTATAGCAGGCGCTAAAGAACGCATCGTTAAATGAAAAGGAAAATTCCACGGACTAATAATTCCGATTACTCCTACAGGTCGATGGATCGCAAAGCTTTCTTCTGCTGGCGTATTTGTCGGCAAAACTCTCCCTTCTGTCCGCATTGGAAAGCTGGCAGCTTCTTCAGTAATTCCTTTTGCTAAACGGACCTCGAGTCCTGCCTTTATTTTGGTGGCTCCACCTTCTTTAATTAGCCATTCGATAATCTCTGTTTGTCTTTCTTTCATTATCCCAACAGCCTTCTTCACGATCTCACTTCGTTCCTGAGGTGTTTTATCCATCCATTCTTTTTGAGCCTTTCGAGCCGCTTGATAAGCTTCGTCAACATCTGCTGTATTCGCGCCTTGGATTTTCAGGAGTGTCTCTTGGGTATAAGGATTTTTATCCTCATTCACATGTTCTACATCATTTCCTAGCTTCCATTCTCCGCCAATAAACTGTTTTTCAAATTGTTTTACCATATTCTCCACCTTGTATATTAGAGTTAGGGTTTTAACCTTCCGGTTTTGATTGGATAACCCTATGAACCATCGTTATTTTAATTTGGTATTAACTCATTTCTTTTGAGATAATATATTTATTGGATTGAGAGGCTAAGCCGTTCCCCCCTTGGGTCATTGAACCCGCACTCGAGAGACTGGCTCCTCTCTCTGATAAGTGGATTGCGTATGAGTTAGATGTTGAAAGTCCTTACTTTACTCCGTATCTCGTACAAGGTAGTGACGCTTTTCAGTTGAGTGGATTTCAATCCAAAATTCTTTTTTTGAAAGGTCAGATATACATGTACTTTTTAGGCATTGATATCGGTAAACGCACTCACGTTGCTTCTATCATGAACGAGGAAGGAAAGGTATTACTAAAAGGTTTTTCATTTCCTAACACCACTGAAGGAGCAGAGTCATTAATTGAGCGAATGGTCGACTATTCCGGAGCACCCAGTGACTTTGTTATAGGGATGGAAGCCACGGGGCACTATTGGCTGTCCATCTTTTCATACCTTCACGAATCAGATTATTTGATTCACGTTGTGAATCCCCTTCAAACAGACGGATGGCGTAAAGGTACAGAAATACGGAAACGAAAAAACGATATTATTGATTCTGTTTTGATTGCTGACTTAATGCGCTATGGCTCATTTGTCGAAACGGTCTTATCCGATGAAAATGTTTTTTCTTTGAAACAACTTTCTCGTTACCGAACTTATTTAGTAGGTACAGCGAGCGACTTCAAAAGAAAAATTATAGCCGTATTGGATCAAGTCTTTCCAGAATACGCGACGATTTTTACCAAGCAGGGCGTTTTCGGAAAAGCTTCTAAAGAGTTATTGCTGGCGTTTAGTGCCCCGATCGACTTAGAAAACATTTCCTCAGAAACTTTGGCCCAATACTTAGCTGAGTTAAGCAGGAACCGAATCAAGGCAGAAAAAGCGGACCAATTGAAGCAAGCAGCTTCTAACTCCTTTGGAGTAAAATTTGCTCAAGAAGCGTTCACCTTCCAACTACGTTCAATGATTGAACAATTAAAATTCATTGAAAGCCAAATAAAGGAAACGGAAAGAGAAATCAAGCACATAATGGACACTTTAAATTCTGTTATTCTCACAATTCCTGGAATTGGTCCTATAAACGGTGCGACTATTCTTGGTGAGATCGGAGATATTCAAAAATTTTCTAACCCGAAAAAACTCGTTGCTTACGCTGGGATAGACGCTTCCGTGACACAATCAGGGCAATATGAGGCAACGCATAATGTTATGAGTAAACGAGGGTCTCCATATTTGCGAAAAGCCTTGTTTTCGGCGGCTTTAGTAGCTTCTCAATGTGATCCTGTTTTTAGTGCGTTTTACCAGAAAAAAGTTTCCGAAGGAAAACATCATCTAACTGCCTTAGGTGCGGTTTCTCGTAAGCTTTGTTACGTGATTCATGCTATTTTGACTAAAAACGAGCCTTATATAATTGTTTCTGATTAGCTATTGAACATTCAAAAAAACTAATGGTAAGAAGCTTATTTGTTGTACCCTTTTTTCGGAATTATCTGTTATAAAATATTTTTTGATTTGGCTAATTTTTACTTGACTCTATATAGTTAGTCTCTCCTATCCTTTCATATTAGAATACGCTTTCATAAAAAAGCAAAAATCCGGCTCAAAAAGTTGAGGCTCTGAATTTGTCTATACTTTTAAAGGCTATCTTTTCCTTATTCCACAAAAAAAGTCGTAGTAACAAGTTTTTTTGTCACTGCGACTTTTTCCGATTCTATCTCAACCTATTTACTCAACGGCTATCTTTATCTCATAAGGCTCAAGTTTAAACAGTTGCACCAAAATACTGTTTACCTGTTCAAATAATACGTCATTATCATTGAAGCGTTGCTTCGTTTGAATTCGTTCATTCCCCTTCTGATAGCTGATTTGATCACCAAAATAGATTGGTTTGATTACCTCATTTGCTTTTTGTAAAACGATCTCTTCTTCGCCAATCCCTACAGGAATAGCCTTTTCTCGCCATCCATTCTTTTGAGCAATCACTTGAACAAGCGATGGAACATCAAAATGATCCAACACAGCGGATCGTTGATCTTCAAAATGAATAGTAAAAGTCTCTGTATTTTGTAGCCCACAGGCATTACAGCCGCCTTCAATTAGAAACGCTTTACTGGAAATAGCTGCTTTAGGCATGAGACGCCCTCACTTTCTGATAAATTTTCGTTAACGAATCCGCATCTAGCTCAGAAAAAGACGAAACCACTCTATCTGCGAATGCCAAATCTTGCTTCGGAAATGCCGGGTTAGCAAAGCCTACACAAACCATGCCCGCATTGCGAACGGCTCCCGTGCCGTTTTTTGTATCCTCTATGCCTAAGCAATTTTCAGGCATTATGCCTATCCGTTCTGCCGCAGCCAAATAAACATCTGGCGCAGGTTTCGAATGCTCTACCTCCTCCGTACTAACGACTTCTGAAAAATACTCCGACAAACCAATTTCTGCTAGATTTACTTTAATTTCTGCTAATGAGGAAGAGGAGGCTACTGCTAGTTTCAAGCCTGCCTGAGACAAACCTTTTACAAACTCTTGAACATGCGGAATTACTCTAATGCCATCCCTCTTGATCATTGCTTGGCGCAAAGCTGTCATTTGTTGAATATATTCTGCTACAGATAAGGGCAAGGAGAATTCCTGCTTCATTTTTTCCCACATATAGTCACTGGTTGTACCCATGAATTGAAAATGATAGCTGTCTTCTACCTCATGACCAGCTTCGCTTAAAATCTGTGATTTACTTTGAAAATACGTATACTCTGAATCAACCAAGACACCATCCATATCAAAAATAATCGCTTCTAACATTGATATCCTCCATTTAAAACGTTTGCTTAAACTCTACCATAGATAAAGGACCGAGTGTAGCGATTATGGAAAAATCCCAGCTAGACTGAGAGCAGCTCTTGGCTTAGACAAAAAATTAATATTTAGTCTTAAACACGATTTTCTTCAAAAAAAATTGTAACAAACAACGAAAACTTAATAACGCTATAGATTTAAAATATAAAGCAAAACGCTCCATTGCTTATTTGATAAATTCTATTTTTCGTTAAGTTATTTTAAACTCTATCATTTCAGTTAGCTATTTATCAAAAAGACACCAAAAAACTTATTATTCAAAAGGTTTATTTTTTTTAACAGAAAAAGGTATTTGCTAAAGCTATTTACTTTTTCGTTATCTAATATTATCATTTTTGTGAAAACTATTAGTTGATAATGAATAAAAATAGATGGTTGGAGGATGAAATTGATGGATACAGTGAAGCTTGGACAAAGGCAGATTTTTGGAATGAAAAATGTAAATCTTATGAAGCGTGTGGCGAAATACTTTGAACAAACTAAGAATGCTTCACAGGTTGTTGAGTATTTGGTTGCGATTCTTTTGCGAGATGCTTTATGCGTCGGGGATTTTTCACTAGAGTCATTAACAGAGCTTATTCATCAAATTTTTCTTACCACAACACCGAACGATACATTGCGGAAGCACTGTGTCTTTTTTGAGTCGTTCTTTTCACTTGAAGAGTGGCAAAACGTCGTGAATCGTCTGTTTAAAAATAAAAACGAATACCACCAATTTACCAAAGAAACCTGTCTCTATCAAAAATTCCTAGAGAAAAAGAACCGTGAACAGTCGGACCCTTCCGAATACCAGTACACCTTGATATCAAGCTTCAATGATTCAAATGGCAAAAAACATACCTGGACGCTGCGTAATACCAAACGAATCCCTAAACATTTAGAAAATGAAACCGCTAACGTCTTAAAAATCTTAACGAGCTTAACAGTTTTTCAGTCTCCCACTGCTCGTCGCTTTGCTGAATATTTGAATTTTTATAGCCATGAAGGCCGGATTGATGCACAGCATAAAGAGGTTCAAGAAGAAGTTGTTCCAACCGAAACTATCGAAGAGACAACGATACCAGAAGCTTCGATTGAAAAGAAAACACCGCAAAAACAAGCTATAGCTACGTCCACAACGCCTTATTACGATGAAGAAGCCGCTAAAGTAGAAGCGAAATATCCACCACTGTCGAAAGAAAAAACGCCAACGAGGCTGGAGCTGTCTACTCTGGAATCTGCTTCTGCCATTGAATCCGCCGGAAATTCGCATGAAATGGATATCAACTACTTACGCTATGGAAAAACCAAAGAACAAATCGAGGAAGGTCGAAAAAATAAAACTTTGAACAGAAGGGCTACCAAAGCTTCGGGGAATAGTGGAAAGAAAAAAACTGGAGGAAATCAAAAGAAGAAAAAAGGGAAAAACAAGAGAAATAAGAAAAAGAAATGATCTTAGGGATTTTTTTCGGTAGCCTATAACGGAAGCTTCTTTAGTATGTCAGTATGTCCGAAAATCCCCTGGTTAAACCTGTTCGACAAATTTTTTCTCTGAAATTAAGGTATTGCAACGAAAAAAAAGCGCAACACCTGGCTGCACTTTTTACAGGATTTTCTCGATGGATTTTTCCGGAATAAACCACATTAATAAAATCAAGACATTAACAACTAATACCGCAATCGGGGCAATTAATTTCCCTAAAATTAATGCCACTATCGCTAAGCCAATGGATAGATAAGTCTTCGGATAATGCTTAAACAATTGACCAATTTTAGACTCTTTCCCATTTGCTCTTACGAGTGCCCGCACTAACAGATAGTAAGCAAAATCTGTTCCTAACGTCACCAAGCCGTACAAAGCTTGCGGCGGCCAAGAAAAAGGATAATCTCCGACCCAAGCAGTGACATAAGGAAAGAGCGTCATCATTAAAATCAAAAAATTATTAGCCCACAATACCCAGCCATCTACTTTTCGGACTAGCTGAAAAAGATGATGATGATTATTCCAATAGATTGCCAAGCTGACAAAACTGATCAAATAAACGATAAATTTATGCTCCATTTGTAAAAAAGCGGACCAGCTAGGACCATTAGGCTCATGTAGTTCTAACACTAATAGGGTCATGATAATGGCGATAACTGCATCTGTAAAAGCCTCAATTCGTGACTTTGGCATTTTCTCTTAACTCCATTCGTTACTTACTAAAATTTAGTATATCAGCTCCTATTAAACAAAAAAACAACAGATTTGCCAATAAATACGTCTTAAGTTGGACGTAAGTGAGAAAATTGTTTGCTAAACTATGTTTAAGTTAAAACAAATGGAAAGAAGGAAATTAAAATGATGAAAGATTACCCTATGGTTGTACGAATTTTAGCTGTTGTCGGCTTTTTCTTAGTTGCTAGTTTGATTTTAAGTATTGTTGGTCCCCTTATTTCAGGCCTGATCGGTTTATTCTTTAGAATTGCCATTCCGTTAGCCATCGCTTACTTCTTAGTCAACTGGTTGACCAAACGTCGCGGACGGACCTATTAAAATAGCAAACGTCGAAAGCTTTATCAGCTTTCGACGTTTTTTTTATCCCAACGCAACATCTAAAAGCCTGACCGAGTTATTTATAATTTCGAGTAGGTATGTTTATCTGATTATTTCAGTGTTTATGATGTCATATTATTCAGATAAAAGCACATAGTTTCACTTACACTCACAGACCTTTTCACAGACCACCAACGCCGATATACATAATTCTATAATTATCATCAATACGTCACAAATATCTGAGGCACAATAACATCCAGCTTCAACAATTCATCTTCGGAAAGAACTTTCCCATCTTTTCTAAAAACACTGATACGCCGCTGCTCTTTTTCAAACGTATATCCCTCTGAAACATACCTCGCACGAGGATTATTTAGCAACGATTTAATAAATATCGACCGTAATTGACTGATTGTCAAGTCGTTTTCTCCTTGTTTAAAAAATGGTGATTCGTAATAATAGACTCTTTGATCGTTTGAAAGTGTTCCTCGCATCGTATTCTCCTTTTGGTTGTTAACAAAACCAGTATACCAAAAAAGCCCATCATTGCGATGAGCTTAATAAATAATCTTAGTTAGTTGAGTTTCTTTCCTTAAACCGTGAATAAACTGATCCGATCAAGAATCCAATTAAAGCTGGAAACACCCAGCCCATACCTATATTAAAAAATGGTAGGTATTCACCAACAAAATTTAGCAATGATTCTATTACAGGAATAGTTGAAATTGATGCAGGACTTGCTGCTAGGCCATCAAAGAAAGCCGCAATAACTGTAAAAACTGTAGTTGTTTGATAAACAAGCGTTCTATGTTTAAATAATGGGCTCATAATTGCTAATAAAATCAACGTAATGGCCAAAGGATAAATGAACATAAGCACTGGCAAAGATAATTCAATTATTTTTGTCAAACCAACATTCGCAAAAAGGCAAGGGAGTATACTAGAAAGCATGAGAAAGAAGCGGTAACTACGTGCAGGAAATAGCTCAGCAAAAGTTTCTGAGAAGGCTGTCACCAAACCAATAGAAGTCTTTAAACAAGCTAGAATAACAATCAGCGCAAGTAAAATACTCCCTGCAGTGCCTAAATAGTAATTAGCTATTTGCGCTAATGCAATTCCCCCATTTTCACTAATAGCGAATTTGCCTAAACTCATTGCTCCTAAATAGGTCAGCAAAGTGTAAATAACCCCCATCAAAACGATACTAATAACACCCGATTTAATCATATCTTTAGCGATTTGACTAGGTTTTGTTACCCCCATAGAACGAATCGTAGTAACAATAATGATTCCAAAAGCTAAAGACGCCAAAGCGTCTAAAGTATTATAACCTTCCGTAAATCCTTTTAAAAAAACTGCGTTTTGATAAGCCGGTTGAACGGGTGCGGTTAGAATTGATCCTAGCGGGTGAGTAAAACTTAAAAAAAGTAGTACCCCTAGTAAAATTAAGAAGACGGGATTTAAAAATTTTCCTACATAATCCAATATTTTTGTGGGTTTACGTGATAACAACCAAGTTATTGAAAAAAATAAAGTGCTAAAGAGTGCCAATATAAGACTCACATGAGTATCAGAAATAAAAGGAGCAATTCCAATTTCAAAAGAAGTCGTGGCCAAACGAGGTAATGCGAAAAATGGTCCAATCACTAAATAAATTAAAAAAGTAAAAACATAAGCGTATTTTTTACCAACCTTTGAAGCTAAGTGTAGAACTCCTTCGCTTTTCGAAAGACCAATTGCTATTATACCTAAAAACGGCAACCCTATTCCTGTAACTAAAAATCCTAGATTAGCTAAAAAGACATTACTTCCTGCTAATTGCCCCATATTTACAGGGAAAATTAAGTTCCCCGCACCAAAGAAAAGACCAAAAAGCATTGATCCTATATAAATGTACTGTTTTTTTGAAAGTTTTTTCTCCATGATAGCTCCTTAACCATAATCGTAAATAATGATGCTACTAATTGTACACAAATATATCAGCATTGACAAAAATTTTATGAGCGGAAGAAACGGAATCAATCAGCTCCAACAGCTCCAAAAAAAACTTCCTATAATCATCGCATCACACAGTTTTGTTCACTCCTTAAGGTTCTTTTCTATACGACTGCCCATTAAATAGCTAAAGTTCTTGCAGCACAAGCTTAAGCGCCTAGTTGGGATATTGCATATCTTTCTCGATCCTTTAGAATTGTTAAGAACTTTGAGCCGCTAACATTTTGAACTCTCTCATTTTCCAACAAAATTTTTGTATCCGGCACAAACAAAACAGAATATCTTGCTGGTAAAAATTACCTTGCCAAAACCTTACCTAACTCTTACGCAAAAAATGTGCGTTTTTGTAGGGTTCACACAGTTTTGAACCTTAACATTTCTTAACATGTTGCATAGGTTATTTATACCTGAAAAAAGCAAGATTATCACCTAGTAAATTCTATGCCTATTCATCACTTTCATAAGCCCTTTATGATTGATTACATTGCCTTTAGTCACATACTTTATAAATTTTTCTTGTTTCTCCTTGTAGACTTTCCAGTGCATATTTTTTGGTTTATTGGGAAATAAAATATGTGGTGTGGTAAACAGATATGAAAAGCCATCTTCCCAGTAATCAGCGTCCAGCTCTTGTGCAATCGCTTGGGCTTTATCATACCATGTCCAAAAATCATTTTTATTCTCTTGCTGACTACGGTAAACGAGGTTCGCGCATGACCGACATTTCCAAGTAGCATTCGCTCCACCATGAAAAAATAGCCTAGTGGTTCTTCTTCCACAAATAGGACAACCAAACCAATAGCGAACATTTCCATAGTTGCATGGCGTCGTTTCTATTGGTATCCTACGACCACCTAGCAGCATGAAGCGCCCTTCACCATCTAGGATTGCTTCGACTTTTTCTTCACTCAATATTTTTCTTTCTCCTGCAATTATCCGACTTCTAGTGAATTTATACTGAAGCCTTGCCGTTTTTTTCAGTTTTAGAACGTCCTTGAACTGTTTTATTTCAATGCTGAAATAGTTTTCTGCTGTCCGGCTATTCGACATGTTGCCTCTCACCTCCGAAATTTTATAAATTTACCCTACTCTATTACTCAAGTTTGCCTAAATCATTAGAGAAATGACTGTTTTTCTGTCGCATCGCTATAAATCTTATAGACAGATTGTTTGCTCCTTTTTATGCTAGTAACTTCTTCCATGACTCTAAATCTGCTTGCTCAATATTGCGGATCGTTTCTTCTGTGGTCAAATGCTGCATTCTCAGCGGATGTAAGCCTTGTAGGCGCTCTGATTCGTTCGTAGCAACAAAGATGCCGCCTTCCTTGCCTCTGGTCGCTACAATCGGCACACCTTTGCTTCTAAGCGATTGAATGACTGCATAGACTTCTCGCCGGTCAAGGTCTACCAGTTTGGTAATGTCTTCAATATTGATCTTTCGTTCCCCACCAATGGGGAGTAATTCAACTACTGCTTTTTCGATGATTGATAGTTGGTTCATGTGATTTTCTCTCCTTTAAAGTAATCCTAAAATGTATAGTTTTGTTAAGTTCTTTTGATTAATTGCTTAACAACACCATAGCCCTTCTTGATACTTGATCCACGATATATCACAGTATGTTTGCTGCCCTCCCATACACCTACGGAAATATATACACAATCGGTCAAGTCCGTAATTCTTAACTCAAGTAAACAATCCTGTATTATTAACTCAAGATATTCACTGTCTACTTTCTTAAAGGCAAATGCTGTAGTAAATAATTCTTGTGCAATGTTCGACATTCGATGATAAGTATTCGCTATCTTGGTATTGTCTTTTTTCGTAAAGCTTTCTTGTAGCTGTTCCTTGTTTAATCCTACTAAGGACAAGTTTAGTTCTTCTTGCATATTTTTTGTTCCTTTCGTTATTTTTTCAAGTCTACCCTGTCTACCCCTGTGTTACCGGGTAGGTAGACAACTTCCCTCCTAGAGCCGCAAGCGATTGAACCTATTTGTCTACCTTGTCTACCTCATTTTCTCCCAACATATATATACGCATATTTATAATTTTTTTATAGTTTTACTCTTGGTTAATGGTAGACAGGGTAGACAAAGTATTATAATCATTGATATTGCAACGATTATCTTGTCTACCTTGGTGTCTACCTTCCTGTCTACTTGTCTACCCTATTTTCGCTTATATCCTGTTGCTACAATCTTTCCAAAACGCAACCCATTCTTTTTTGATCGTTCCCATGTCGGATGATTATCCATGATTAAACGGATTTTATTGTCTCTTTTGTTATTTTTTCCGTACTGTTCATTAAAGCCTTCTAGGGAAATATCTTTAATTCGGATGCGATCCCTTGGATTGGTGTCTTTAGCATTAACTGGGCGATTCCCTATGGTAAACCGAGTACCATTATTGGATAAATACCCCTGTACATAACTAGCTCTCTGGTCGTCATTGTATTCGTAAAAGTCATATGGTACTGGCACTTCTAACACCGCATAAACGATCTCGTCGATGCTATCCACTGCTAAAAATTCTTCTTGGTAAACAACCGCCATTTGCTCCAGCTCTATATAGAAAGCTGGTCTGTCAATTTCTTTGTAAAACTTCATCGCTTCACCCCATAACTGCCGTACAAGCTCGGGAGTCATGCCGTGCCCCTGCTGATCTAAAGGATGGTAAACTTGCTTTTCTTTGCTGGCTCTAAAAGGAATGAAACGCCGATTTCCTGTTCGATCTTTTAGATGGCCTTCATTATTGTTCGTCCGAACCAGCACGAACGTTTTCGCTCGTCTAACGGATCGTTTTGCGTACGGTAATCGATATTCTAATTCCTTTTGCGATGCGAATTTTTTTAGAGTCTTAAAACTTGTTTTATCTGATACGGCCATCTCATCATCATTCACACACCAACAACGTTGCATGATGGAAAAGTCATCCTTTTCTTTGAAGCTTGAAATACTATCTGTATAAAGGTCTTGATCTTCAAGAAATAATCTTTGCAGAAAAGTCGTTTTTCCTGCCCCCTGTCCGCTAACAAAATCAAAGACAAAATCGAACTTCCCTTTTGGTTGGTAAACCTTTTGGATTGCCCCAAGCATTAAGCACAACAACCCTTTAAACGCATATTCGCTTTGCTCCACGCCTAAATACGTATGAAGCAATGTTTCAATTCTAGGATTTCCATCCCACTGAGAGCGTGCTTGCTCTAAATAACTTTTAATCGGGTGGAAACTGTGTTTTCGTGCGATGTTGATAACAGCACTTTGGATATGCTGCTCTTTAGGTACGAACCGATATTCTTTTTCAATATAGCTTTTTAGTGCGTGTGTAAATGAATCATCAAGCACTCCGGCAGGTATTTTCAGTGAATCGAGGTTCAAGTTTTCCGTTAAACTTTCTTCAAACGTGAAAGCATTAAAAACAAGCTTACCTTTTAATTTCAAATCGTTTTCCAAAATCAATTCGACATTAAACACACTATTGGCCAAAGGTGACCCATTACTATTTTTTCTAAAGTTTGACTGCCAAGATTTCAACTCTACAATGTTGTCCATTTTTTTCTGTTCTTTTTCGATGAAATTTGAAATATCTTCTTCCAATGTTTACACCCCTCTAGTGTGCTTTTTTACACGACTTTTGAATGTGGCGTTGATTTCTGATAGCGGTAAGGGTTCTGATAGAAAATTATCGTTGACCACCAGTAGCAAGCGATAAATCGTGTCTAGTTCCGCGCCAACAGCTAACATTTTAGAAATCATCCGCATGATCCATTCATTACGACCGCCAACGGTTGCACCAGCGACTAATTCATCGAGTAAAGCACCAGTATATTTTTTACCTGGTTTGTACTGCCTTGTATTCGTTTGACTCATATACTCACTAGAGGCTTGTTCTCGATGTGTTTCAAAAGCTTTTAGCAGCCAGTTAGGTAAATACGCCAGCTTATCGATAGAACCGCTAGAAACGGTGTATTTCTTGCCATTAATTGACGATGGACTCGCTACGACGTAACCATTGGTTAATAAATCAATCCCTTTGAATGCGTTTATCTGCCGATCAATCGTGACACCATCAGGCAATTTGAAGTAGTAATGTTTTCCGTCGGTTGGTGTATCCACGGAAAAAGTATCCGGTAACTTGCCAAATTCTTGCTCTAATACTGCCAAACTATCAAAGCCGTTTTCGTTATGAACATCAATATCCATGATGATTAAGTTCTCACTGATCCGTAGTCCAATATTTGAAGATGGGTATTTTTGCCAATGGTGCTGAATTTTATTTTTATCTGTCGTAGCTGATTTAAACCCACTAGGAAACGCTTCTGTAGTGATGGGCGCTTTTCCGTTTTTTTGTAGTGGTAATACTGAAAATCCTAATTCTGCATAATGTAAGGCTGATTTAATCATTCGGACACCTCCATTGATTCAATGCATTCAGCTATCCGAAGTAAAGTAATGCATACTGTGTCTTTCGCTTGTTTGTCTGCTTCTTCTCTTAAGAGTGTCGCTAGAGTTTCACGATCAGGAGCATCAGACTTCAACGCAAGCTCATATAAACTCTTGATTGATTCCGCACATTTTTTACCGAAATATTCTTCTAAGGTCATTCTAGTTTCGCCTTGACTTTGAATTTTCATGCTACAACCTCCAACGATTCTAAATTTTCAGCAACTACAATCGTGTTACCTGATTCGTTGCCACATAGATAAATGTCTGTTTGAAACTCTAGCAATATTTTTACAAGTGACCCTGGTGCAAGATATTTTGATTTCTTTACTTTACAAACATCGCCGGCTTTAAACATTTGCAGTCACCGTCTCTTTACATGAAGAAATTTGTTTCTCATATTTTTGAATAGTAACAAGTTCTTTTTCTGTATAGGTGATGCGATTGTTTTGCTTTAACTCACTCAATATCCTTGTACCGACTTCTAAAGCAAGCATAATATCTACTTCATGCCAATCTATCCCCTGATCCAAACAGACTCGTTGAATGACAGCTTGAGTCAAGCCACTCTGAGCCATTCTATTGTGTAGAAAGAAATCGTTCAGATTATTGTTATAGGGAGTCCCTACATCTAAAATATGCATCACTCAGCACCTCCAGCAGATTGTTTGTGATCACGGTTATAGGCCCATTCGTCGTATTCAAAGAACAGATAGACTGCTAAACCAGTAAAAATAAATAATTTTGCTATCAACGGTAACAAGCTGAGAATCCAGCCGATTAAAATACTTCCTATTACTAAATTAGTTCTTTTTTTCATAGTAATTTCCTCCAATAAATAGATGTGCTATAATTGAAGGACAAAAGAATACAGGCGTATTGCCTACGTTAGTGCCTTTATCACAACTACTTTGGTCGGTGAGTGTGATAAGGCTTTTTTCTTTTGTCCTGCATCATAATCATTACTCCTGTTCCATTTGTGCTAACAAGTGCTTAAAGCCTTCTACGGTATCTCTATCAACATCTAGCTTGCCTTCATCGCATCGCTGGATAATATCCGCCATGACTTCTTTTGGGATTGCTACTTGTCCATTAACAAACTGGAACATTGAATCATCATAAGGCGTGTACAACGGATGATAAACACCTTTAATTTCTGCAATACTTCCGTGCGGATTATCGTAGTTTCTGAAATTGAAATACGTGTTGATCTGATTGAAGGTGTCAACGTCACAATTGTTCGCATCAAGAATCGCTTGAATATCTGCAATCACATCTTGAGACACATACCAAATACCATCTTGTTGCGTAAACTCTTTGACTGGATACCCTTTGAATATCGGATACTCTTGCTTAAATTCTTTCAAGGTGCGATGTTGCTGCTTGTATTCTGTGACAATCCCTTGCTCCAATGCCTTCTTAGTCGGCTCGCCTGTTTGTGTCAGCATTCCTTCTTGAACCATCATTTGATACACTTCTGCTTTAGATACCTTAATTCCCTGTTGTGTAATAAATTGATACGATTGTTCCACCAACGGCGGATAAATAACTTTCATTGATAAGCTCCTCCTATAAGTAAATTCTTAGTGACTGGTAATTGGCTTCTGTGACGTTTCAACTTATGTGTCCTGATTTGAGGACTGTTCCACTATTGGCGTTGGTGGATTTATTCATTTTCCAAAAGCCATTTTCTTATGGCTGTCTTACTAAAGCACTGCTTGCGATCCGATAGCGTACGACCTCGGGGAAAAGTTTCATCTGCTAGTACTTCTTCTAAATACTCAGCGCTACAGTTATTCATAAATCGCCGTAATTCTACTTTGGTGTACATAATATCGTTGTCGATTCCTGCGTCTCTACGAGCATCCTCAATAGCTCGTTTAGTCGTTGAATAAACTGAGTTATAAATACCGTTTAGCTGATCTTGTGCGAGTGTGTGGCTTACTTCTACTCGTAGTTTTTGCTGTTGTTCTTCCATACGATCACCGCCTATCGAGCCTTTTCAGACGTTTTAAGCGTTGTCTGGTGTATTACTACCCCAACATTTAAAATTAGCTTAATATCATCGTATGAGCGCCCTAATTGAATAAGTCCAGCTACTAATTCTTCGATTTGATTGACAGCATCTTGTTCCTGAGTAGTTAGAAAATCCAATGGTGTAGCATTCGCCTTTGCCCCCCTAGCCTCACGTAGCTGTTTAGTATTGAATCCTAGCGCTTTTTTGTAAACTAGATCGGTAAAGTGCTTATAGAAATGACTACTAAATCCAGCTTGTTTTATCGCATCGGTCATAGATAAGCGGATATTCTTTCCTTTAACACGTTCCAAGCGTCTTGTCGTCAACTCCGCTTCCATCTCATAGAATTGTTTAACCAATTCTGTTTTAAACTCAACTACCTTAGCTGTATTATCTAAAAATGTAATAAGTAAAGTAGCTTGCTGCTGGTTGAGATGATAGAGTTTTGCCTTTTGACCACTTGGCATAGGTCGGATTTGAAATCCGACCTTTCCAAAGATTTCAAGCCGATCTCGATGAGTACGAATTAAGCGAGTCACACTATCACGACTATTTCCAGAAAACTCCGCTATGACCTCATCAGTAGTAAATGGTTCACAACACAAGTCTTCTGATTCAACAAAAACTAAATCCTGCATCGCTTAGCCCTCCTTTCGTTCTGCTAACAGCTCATCGATAGCTTTTTCTACGCGCTGTTTACGATCATCGCGCATTTCAGTACGTAACCACACAGATAAGTTACTTTGAGCGATACCGACTTTATCAGCTACTTCCCAGTACAATATACGGTTTGACTCGACCTTGTTTCTGATTTCTTGGTTTGCTCTCATGTAATCCCTCCTTCTTTGGAAATGAGTGATATTACTTATTTTAGTAATATCTACACAAGAAACAATATCACGCATAAAAGTGATAGTCAATAATAATATCAATTTGTTTTGCGATATCGCTAATTTTCAGTTATAATCCATTTATCCATAATAAAGAATAGGAGATGACATGATGTCCGAACATATTGACTATTATCAATACGGTATTAAGCCGTTGCCTGATGAAATCAAGTTAGACAATTTTGGCGAAGTTCTAAAGACAATTCGTCGTAGCGAGGGTTTCACTTCTACTGATTTGGCTACCGTTGCCAAAGTGTCGCAATCGTATATTTCTCAATTAGAAAACAATGTAAGACTTCCAAGTGATAAAATTATTTATCAATTATCCTCTGCCATAGCAAAAGGTTTATATAAGGTTAAAAGTTTTCAGGGAGAGCCCGACAAACTTTCGTCTGCTTATGTAGATGATATAGATATTGAAATTCGGAAGGAATACTATAACAATCTGCTTAAAAAATCTAAAAATGAACGAAACAATAAGCTAAACTCGGATTTAGTTCATCAAGCAGTAGTAAATTCAGATAAAAAAGAGTTACTTATTTTATCTGAGGAAGAAAAAAAGATAATTGAACGGTTACGATCCCTTAGCAGTTCTAATAAAAAAGAGTTGATCAAATACTTAAACTACTTAGTTCATAGTAGTTAATCTTATGATCGTATTCCTCCATACATACCCATCGCCCCACGTTAGGTACTGAAAGGAAAACATAATCATCCATTTATACATATCTACTCTAATTGGCGTTGGTGGTAGATAGGAGAACACAATGGAAATCAAGAAATACACAAAAAAAGACGGTTCAACCGCCTATATGTTTAATGTTTACGTGGGATTAAATGCTAAAGGAAAGAACGTCTATCGTAAGCGACAAGGATTTAAAACGAAGAAACAAGCACAAATTGCACTTGCTAAGTTGCTGGAGGACATCGAGGAAAATGGATTTAACAGCGAAAAAAAGAAGTTAACTCTCAATGATCTATTTGAACTTTGGTTCGATCACCACAAGCTAAATATCAAAGAGTCAACCGCTTATAACTATGATCGATTCTACAAGAAGCATTTAAAGCCTGTTTTAGGTAGCTCTATTCTTTCAGATATAAAAGTTAGTGATTGTCAAAAAGTCGTTGATAGCTGGTTTAAGAGTGGTTTAAAGATGTATCCAGATCTTCGCAAGCTTGGTGTACAAATCATGAAATACGGCGTTGCGATGGAGTACATGATAGATAACCCTATGGCCAAAACAATCACACCTAGAAAAAAAGATGAAGGCTCCAAACTGCAATTCTACACAAAAGAGGAATTGATTCATTTTTTCAACTGCCTAGAAGATCATGGAAACTTTAAACAAATTGCTTTCTTTAGATTGCTTGCATTTACCGGAGCAAGAAAAGGCGAGATCTTTGCATTAACTTGGGGCGATATTGATTTTGCTAATAAGATGCTATCAATTAGTAAAACCCTAACTAGGAGCACGACAAACACTAAGCTAGTCCTGTCGGCAAAAACACAAAGTAGTATTAGAACTATAAGTTTAGACAAAGAAACTGTTAGAATCATGCAAAAATGGCGAATAATTCAACGTAGCGATTATTTAGGTAGAGGTTTCAATACTTCAAGTGCTGAGCAATACATTTTCACAACTGATAATAACGAGCTATACGGATCAGCCGCAGCAAACGAGTGGCTTAAATACATCGTTGAAAAATATAAATTGCCTAAAATATCACCTCACCATTTCAGACATACACATGCTAGTTTACTTCTTCAATCAGGCATACCTATCAAAGAAGTATCTGAACGGTTAGGTCATAAAGACACCACCATAACAGATCAAATCTATTCTCATGTCATGCCGGAAGAAGCGAAAAAGACAGCCGATAAATTTGCTCAATTTGTTGGATTTTAGAAAGGAGTACATCAGTATGAAAATCACACAAGACTACATGAGTGACGTTCTTATTCGTATGGCGTACCATTCCAGCGCCATAGAAGGAAATACTATCTCATTGGCTGAAACTGTTTCAATCATCCTAGAGAGCGTCATTTCTACAAATGAACAAGGCTATAGTATTCGTGAATTTTATGAGGTGGAAAATCACAAACAAGCATTTCACTACATTGTGGAATTACTAGAAGAAAAGAAAGACCTATCCGTAGAAGTTGTTAAAAATATTCATGCCTTGCTACTGGATCGCATTCAAGAAGACAAAGGGCAGTTCAAAAAGACTCAGAACGCTATCTTAGGCTCAACACTTCAAACAGCATCGCCACAGGACACACCGTTTTTAATGATCCAGTGGGTAGATAACACTACGTATAGATTGAGCGTTAATACAACGATTGATGAAGTTGCTGAGACATTAGCAGAAAGTCACATTCAATTTGAACGGATTCATCCTTTCAGCGATGGAAACGGACGCACAGGGCGACTGCTAAATATTTTCTTGGCGATGTCGTACGGCTATCCACCGATCATTATTGAAAAGGAACAGCGAGGACAATATATCCGATTACTGTCGGAAGAAAACTCTACAGAACTAGCAAAACTATTTAAGAAATCAATGCTATTTGAAGAGGAAAGAATGACACAATTTTAGGCGACTCACTGACCTTTTCACAGACCTTACCTATTTTCAAACAAAACAAAAAAGCTAGAAGCCTTATGCTACAAGGTTTCTAGCTAATATTAGGTATTACCCTAACGCAACATCTAAAATCATCATAATAATGAATCCTAACATCGCTCCAAAGACTCCAAAGTGATGTTTGCTGTCTGTTGTTGCTTGAGCTTCTGGGATTAATTCTTCCACTACAACATAGATCATTGCACCGGCTGCAAAAGAAAGAGCATACGGCAGCAACGGTTGAACACTTGTTACTAAAAGTGCTCCGATTACTGCCGCGATCGGTTCTACAAGTCCCGACGCTTGTCCGTAAATAAATGATTTTGTCCGGCTCAGCCCTTCTTGACGCAAAGGAATTGATACTGCCGCACCTTCTGGAAAATTTTGAATCCCGATCCCTAATGATACAGAGATTGCAGCCAAAACCGCCGCGGTGGGATTCGTTGCTTCACTTGCTGCCCCAAAAGCCACACCAACTGCCAAGCCTTCAGGAATATTGTGTAGCGTAATGGAAAACACCAATAAAATTGTTCGCTTTAAATGACTAGGAAAGCCTTCTTTTTCTTTATTAGGACCAAAATGCATATGAGGAATAGTCTTATCCGCTATATAAAGAAACAGGCCGCCAAGACCAAAACCAATACTGACCACCAACCAAGGAATCGAACCATTCGACTCAGCTGCTGCAATCGCCGGATCTAACAACGACCAAAAGCTTGCCGCAATCATCACCCCAGAGGCAAAACCCAACATCAAATTCAACACATTGCGGTTAATATTTTTAAAGAAGAAGACCAATGCAGCTCCCAACGCGGTCATTCCCCAAGTAAACAGCGTTCCTACTAACGCTTGTTGCCAGGCTGACAGGCCCAATAACCATTCAATCATATAAACCTCCATATTAGTTATTCTGATATTTCTCTTTCTATGGATAACCTAGCCATTTGCTGATCCATTGAAAATTTATTTTCTCTGCATCCGATTTCATTTAACTCTAAAAAGCTTAATGAAACTAACAAACTTTAGACTGGTATCCTGAAAACGGTTATTCACATTCACTTTAGCATATTTTAGGTATACCTGTAAACTTCTTGTGAGACACTTTCTTTGCTGGTTTTTTTTAGACGCGTTATACTTTTTAGGTAGGTAACTTACAAAATGAAAGTGAGTGAAGAAGATGGCAAAAATTAATGCAGGCGTAGCGATGGTCAATGTTTTAGAAGCTTGGGGAATCGATCATATTTACGGGATTCCTGGCGGTTCATTCAACTCAACGATGGATGCGTTATACCATGAACGCGAAGCAGTAAAGTATGTTCAAGTCCGCCATGAAGAAGCAGGCGCTTTAGCAGCCGCAGCTGATGCAAAATTAACTGGTAAAGTAGGCGCTGTCTTTGGTTCTGCAGGTCCTGGTGCTAGTCACTTGATTAACGGTCTTTATGACGCGCAAATGGACCATGTTCCGGTCTTGGCTTTACTGGGACAGGTAGCCTCTACTGCTATGAATTACAATGCATTCCAAGAATTAAATGAAAATCCAATGTTTGCAGATGTCAGTGTTTATAATCGTACAGTGATGACACCAGAAAGTTTGCCTCACGTAATCGATGAAGCGATCAAAGCAGCGTATCAGCAAAAAGGTGTCGCAGTTGTTACGATCCCTGTTGATTTCGGCTTTGAAGAAATCGAAGAAGCAGAAATTGCAACAGCAAAAAATCATAAAACAGGTGTCGTTTTCCCTGACGAAACAGATTTGAAAGCTGCTTTACCTTTGATCGAAACAGCGCATCAACCAGTTCTTTACATCGGACAAGGGGTTCGCGGCAACTTCGATGCCATCAAAGCCTTTTCTGAACATTTTTCAATGCCTGTTGCAGCTTCTGTTTTAGCCAAAGGGATTGTACCTGATTTATATGAAAACTTTTTAGGTTTTGCTGCTCGTGTCGCTACTAAACCAGCAAATGAAGCGTTGGCTGATGCTGACTTGATCGTCTTTGTCGGCAGTGATTTCCCATTTGGCCGGAATTTCTTCAATCCATCTGCTAAGTTTATTCAAGTTGATATTGATGCTGCTAAATTTGGCCGCCGCCACAATGTCGATCAATCAGTATTAGGTGATGGTGCAACAGCACTTCGCCGTTGGGTCGAACTCGGAACAGCCCGCCCTGCGGATGCGTGGTTAAAAGCCAACCAAGAAAATATCCGCAATTGGCATGCTTGGCGTAAGAGCTTTTATAATGACGAATCGACACCGTTAAGGGCGGAACCTGTCTTTAAAGAAATCAATCGCATTGCTGAACAGGACGCTGTGTATGTTGCGGATGTCGGAAATGTTACGTTGAATGCGATCCGTCATTTGGAAATGAATGGGGAACAACAATTCACAACATCTGGTTGGTTTGCTACGATGGGAAATGGGGTTCCAGGCGGAATCGCCGCTCAATTGACTTACCCAGATAAGCAAGTCTTTACCTTCAGCGGTGATGGTGGCTTTGCGATGCAAATGCAAGACGTCATTACACAAGTAAAATACAATTTGCCAATTATCAATGTGGTCTTTTCAAATGATGCCTTTGGTTTCATCGAAGCTGAACAAGAAGATACAGAGCAACAAAAATTCGGTGTCTTTTTAGAAGGAGCTGATTTCGGCAAAGTCGGAGAGGCACTTGGAGCTGACGGCTTCACGATTACTGAATATAGTCAATTAGAGCCGGCCTTCACTGCGGCAAAAGCTAGCAAACGTCCAGTCGTGATTGATGTTAAGATCAAAGATGAACGTCCATTACCGGTGGAAGCCTTACAATTAGAGCCAGAAAAATTCTCTGTCGAACAAATTAATGCCTTCAAAGAAAAATACCAAGTTCATGATATGCCGACATTACGTGAACTCTTGAAATAGAATAAAAAGGTTGGGCCATAAATTTTGACCCAACCTTTTTACATTCTACGAATCGTTTGTTTCGCTTCTATTTCTAATTGCTTCGTCAATTCTGCTGCGGACAACTCTCGGTTTACCAAAGCCTGCAGGACCATTGGCAAATTGACCCCTGTCACTAAGGACTGGCGCGAATCATCCATCACACAATAACTAGCATAACGAAATGGCGTTCCCCCAAACATATCTACCAGCCAAACCAGCTCGTCGACTTTTGTTAATAAGTCTTTGGCGTAATCTTCAATTTTTTCTTGCAGTCCTGTAGCACCTGGCTCGATATTTAAAGTTTCCACACAGCTCTGTTCGCCCAAAATAGATTCAGCCGTTTTCAACAGGCTGTCCGCTAAATGGTCGTGGGTCGCGATAATTATCCCGATCATACTGACACATCCCTTCAAAGCCAAGTCTATCCTATTTTAAATCCCAAGTAAATTCTTAACGGTTGACTTGAAACTTCAGATGTTCCCCGATATAATGCAAAGAGGCCTTGCGCCAATACTGATAAAGCGAGGAAAATCATTGATTACAGTAAGTGACGTTAGTTTACAGTTTCCTGATCGTAAACTTTTTGATGATGTAAATATTAAATTCACTCCCGGCAATTGTTACGGGTTGATTGGTGCCAATGGTGCCGGCAAATCAACCTTTCTGAAGATTTTAGCAGGCGATATCCAGCCTTCTACTGGCTCTGTTACTTTAGGTCCAAACGAACGAATGGCTGTGTTAAAACAGAACCATTTTGACTTTGAAGAATATACCGTTCTTGAAACAGTCATTATGGGGCATGAGCGCTTATACCAAGTCATGCAAGAAAAAGACGCCATTTATATGAAGGAAGATTTTTCTGACGAAGATGGTATTCGCGCAGCAGAACTTGAAGGCGAATTCGCCGAACTGGACGGCTGGGAAGCAGAACCAGAAGCAGCAGTTCTATTACAAGGATTGAACATTCCAGAAGAGTTGCATCAGCAAAAAATGAGCGAATTGACGGCTGGACAAAAAATCAAAGTCTTATTAGCTCAATCTCTTTTCGGTAAGCCAGATGTTCTGTTACTAGACGAACCAACAAATGGTTTAGATATCCAATCGATCAATTGGTTAGAAGAATTTTTAATTAATTTTGATAATACCGTTATCGTCGTTTCCCATGACCGCCACTTCTTGAACAAAGTGTGTACTCATATGGCCGACCTAGATTTCGGGAAAATCAAGTTATACGTCGGAAACTACGACTTCTGGTTAGAATCAAGCCAGTTAGCAGCAAAATTACAATCTCAGCAAAATGCGAAAAAAGAAGAACAAATCAAAGAATTGCAAGAATTTATTGCTCGTTTCAGCGCTAATGCGTCAAAATCAAAACAAGCGACTTCTCGTAAGAAAATGTTGGATAAAATTACCTTAGACGATATTCAGCCTTCTTCACGCCGTTATCCCTTTGTACAATTCAAACCAGAACGGGAAATCGGAAATGACTTGCTGCAAGTAGATAATGTCAGTGTAACAATCGACGGCAAAAAGATTCTAGACAATATCTCATTTACCTTGAATCGTGACGACAAAGTTGCTTTCATCGCTGAAAACGACTTGGTAACAACTACATTATTCAAAGTTATTATGGGTGATCTAGAACCCGATACAGGAACGGTTCGTTGGGGTGTAACAACCAGCCAGGCTTACTTGCCAAAAGATACGACTAAGGAATTCGACAGTGATATGCCGATTCTTGATTGGCTGCGGCAATACGCCAGTAAAGAAGAAGACGATAACACCTTCTTGCGCAGCTTCTTAGGTCGTATGCTGTTTTCTGGTGATGAAGTAATGAAGCCTGTCAACGTCTTATCCGGTGGTGAAAAAGTTCGTTGTATGCTATCAAAATTGATGCTGTCAAAATCAAATGTCTTAGTCTTAGATGATCCAACCAATCACTTAGACTTAGAATCCATCTCAGCATTGAACGAAGGTCTGATTGCGTATAAAGGCTCCCTTCTATTCGCCTCTCATGACCACCAGTTCATTCAAACGATCGCGAACCGTATTATTGCGATTTCCGAAAATGGCGTGGTTGATCGTGCAGAGACAACATATGATGAATTCTTAGAAAATCCAGAAGTACAAAAACAATTGAGCCATTTGTATTAAAAAAAAGCATTCGCAATTCGCGAATGCTTTTTTGATTGAGGAAGCAAATTAAATAAATTGAACGAGCTGCATTAAAATTGGAACGACCACTACAAACAAGATTGTACTTGTCGTTACTAAGTTCGTCGCGTACTTAACATCACCATGTGCTTCATTTGCTAAGATTGGCAAAACAGCCAACATCGGAGTGGCAGATTGTACAATCAGCGTTTGCTTCAACAGTGGTGCTAGATTGGCACCAAAGGCATTTGAGCCGAGAGCGATCAAACCGATCAACACAGCAGGAGCTAAAACAAAGCGGCCCAGTAATGCCACGACTGTATCACGATCGAAGCGAATACTCTTCAAACCAGCATCGTACAAAACAATCCCAATATAAAGCAGTGATAGCGGAGTAACGATACTACCAACATAACCAAGCGTTGCATTAATAAAGTTTGGCACAGGAATTCCTATTAACAAGAAGATGATGGCTGCGATAAAGCCTAGTAATGGCGGCGGCAATAGTTTCTTCCAGTTCAATTTGGCTTTAGTTTCACCTTTGACTTTAGTTGGATCATCGTTTGAGATCAAGAAGACTCCAAATGCCCAAGTTGAAACTGTGTTGGTTACATAATAAACCAAGAAATAGGGCAACGCTTTTTCACCAAATAGAGCAATATTCAAAGGTAACCCAATAAAGATCGTATTAGCATTCACCACAGCGTTCATAAATATTCCGCGGCGTCCTGGGCGAATCTTTAAAATTTTAACTAGTCCATAGGCCAAGAGGTAAGAGATAATGACGGCTCCAACTGGATAGATTAAGCTACTCGATAACTGAAATAAACTTTCTTTGGTTAAATTCTTTAACACGGATACAAAAATAGATGCTGGCAGTGCCACTCGCGTGATCAGTGATGAAATACTTTTTCCAAAACTTTCATCAAACCAGCCCTGACGCTTTAATAGATACCCTAAAGCAATCATAATAATGATACTCAATACACTTTGAATTGATTGAAAGAAAATCATCTTTTTTCCTTCTTCCTTTTAAACTATTTTTTTCGCTAACCAAACGATTATCTTCATCGTTCTCTTATTCGAAATCAAGAGGTTAAGAAAGTCTTCGTGAAACCGGACATGGATACCCTGCTGTAAAGCGATTTATTCATGTGAAAATTTTATACTTTCCTTACAGTTGAGTAAATTTCATTAATTTTGAAACTTATGGCAATACTAATGCCTCAGTTTACTTATATAATTTCGTTGCCTCTATCGTTGCTTACATTTAGGACGATACACGCCCCCACAAACTATAGTCAAAACAAAAGCTTAGGATAAATTTTATTTATATGATAATCTAATTTCACAAGAGGAGATTATTATGAACTTTAAAGACCTAGAATATTTCCAACGATTAGTACGTGAGAAAAATTTTACAAAGGTTGCCAATGCCTTTCATGTCAGTCAACCAACCATTACCTATGCAGTAAAACGTCTAGAAGATGAATTAGGAACGCAGCTCGTTTATCGTGATCAATCTCACAAACAATTAATCATTACCCAAGCTGGCTTAATCCTATCCCGACACATTTCAAATATCTTGAAAGAAGTAACCATCGCCGTTACAGAGATTGATCGCTTGAAGGAAGAGACCTTAGATTTTGGGTTGCCACCGATCATCGGAAATTTTTACTTTCCCAAGCTCTCTTCTTACCTTTTCAAAAATAATTTAATGCGACACATCCATCTAGTAGATGGTGGCTCGCGTGATCTCTACGGACTTTTGCGCCGTGGAAAAATTGATCTTGCTTTGTTAGGATCAACACAGCCGATTCGTGATGATGAACTGACCAGTGAACTGCTGATTGAAAAGCGTTTTATGATTGTTGTTAGCCCAAATCATCCTTTGGCTAAACGCAGGGAAGTGTCTTTTTCTGAATTGAAGGATGAACCCTTTGTCCTATTGAATGAGCATTATGTCCATCCGACTGCCTTCAAAAAAATGGCTCAGCAAGCTCATTTCGAACCACATATTATCTATCAAAATAGCAATTTGAATATTTTAAAAGGGATGATTCGTGAACAGATTGGTATCGGTTTTTTAGCCGAACTAGCAGTTTCATCCGATGATCATTTGGTGATGATCCCGATTACTGATGAACCTCAACCAACCTTCATGATTTCATTGGTACAACGGGAACAAATTTTAGATTCTACGATTCGAGGACAATTAATTGAACTAATCCGCGACTTCAGCCAACAAAAAGAACACTAAAAAGAAGAGGTTGTGACAATTGATTTTGCCACAGCCTCTTCTTTGAATGATTTCTATTTTCGTTTTTCACCACGAGTGAAGACCGCGATACAGCCAAGGCCAGTATGACTGGCGATAGTCGTCCCTAGCGGAAAGATTCGAACTTCTTTTGGCTGAATACTTTCTTCTAGATGACGTTTCACCTCTTCCGCGCCTTCTTGATCTGCGCTGGTCGTGATAAAGATCGTTTGATTTGCTGGATCTGATGTTACTTCGCTAATTTTATCGGCAACCAACTGTAAGGCTTTTTTACGTCCGCGAATTTTTTCAACATTTTGCAGCTTGCCTTCAACATCCACTGTAATGATTGGCTTGATATTCATCAGACCGCCGATCGCAGCACTTGTCTTTGAGATGCGTCCGCCACGTTGTAAGTGATTTAAATCGTCCACAGTCACCCAATGATGATAGGTCAGCTTATTTTCTTCCAACCAGTGATGCAGGTCTGCTAAAGACATTCCTGCTTGTTGTTTCAGTGCCGCTTCATAAACAATCAGGCCTTCACCGCCACTAGCAGCTAAAGAATCCACTACGTAAACTTCCGCATCTGGCAGGTCTTCTTTTAAGAGCTCAACTGCCTGCATCGCACTTTGATACGAACCGCTCATTCCAGATGTGAAGCAGATATACAAAACTGGTATATTTTTCTCCGCATAGCCGCGGAAAAATTCTACATAACGACCAACATTAACTTGTGACGTCGTTGGCATCGCTCCATCTTTAATTCGTTGATAAAAATCATCAATCTTAAAATTACGACCCAAATCATCTGCGAATTCCGTGCCATCTATTGAAACATACATCGAAATAAAATCAACGTTATTTTCTTTCAATACTTCATAAGGCAAATCACAACATGAATCTGTCAGAATCTGATACATTTTAAAATCCTCCAAACACCCACTTAATAGTAAATCCATTTTACTAGATAATTGGTTGCTTGTCTCACAATAAGTTAGATTTGCGCCCAAACACTTTCCATAATATTCGTTTGTGTCCGATCTGGTCCTACAGAAAAAGTAGAGATTCGTACACCAACAAGCTCTGAAACACGACGAACATAGTTCCGAGCATTTTCAGGCAAGTCTGCTAAATCACGACAGCCAGTAATATCCTCACTCCAGCCAGGTAGCTCTTCATAAACTGGTTTGCAGCGATTCAATTCCTTTAAGCTTGCTGGATAATGGTAGATTAATTCTCCGTCTAACTCATAAGCGGTACAAATTTTGACTGTTTCCAAGCCGCTCAACACATCGATTGAGTTCAAAGATAGATTGGTAATGCCTGAAACACGTTTTGAGTGACGCATAACCACAGAGTCAAACCAGCCAACCCGACGTGGACGGCCAGTTGTTGTTCCATATTCACGACCGACTTCACGAATTTGATCACCAACTTCGTCAAATAATTCCGTTGGAAAAGGTCCATCACCAACGCGTGATGTATAAGCTTTACATACCCCTACGACTTTATCAATCTTCGATGGTCCAACACCGCTACCGATCGTGACACCACCGGCAACCGGATTGGAAGAGGTAACAAATGGATAAGTCCCTTGATCAATATCCAGCATTACACCTTGTGCCCCTTCAAATAAAACACGTTTTCCTTGATCCAACGCATCATTTAAGATTACTGAAGTATCTGTTACGTATTGCTTGATCTGTTGACCATATTCATAATACTCTTCAAAAATATCATCAAAGCTCATTGCTTCATCATCAAACATTTTAACAAATTGACGATTTTTTTCTTCCAAATTGATTTTCAAGCGTTCTTCAAAAATTTCTTTATCTAATAAATCAGCCACACGAATACCAACACGAGCCGCTTTATCCATGTAGGCTGGTCCGATCCCTTTGATGGTCGTACCGATTTTATTATCACCTTTTGCATCTTCCTGCAATTGATCCAACTTGATATGGTATGGCAAGATGACATGGGCGCGATCTGAAATACGCAAATTATCCGTCATAACCCCACGTTCATGTAAATAAGCCAATTCCGTAACTAATGACTTCGGATTGACGACCACACCGTTTCCGATAACACTGATTTTTTCTTTGTAGAAAATCCCAGAAGGAATCAAGTGTAATTTATATGTTTCATTGTCAAATTTGATTGTATGACCTGCATTATCTCCACCTTGGTAACGAGCAATGACTTCCGCATTCTCACTTAAAAAATCCGTGATCTTTCCTTTACCTTCATCGCCCCACTGCGTCCCTACAACTACTACAGATGACATCTGAACACCTCATTTTATTTTATTTAATCCTGAACCATTGTAACAAGAATAGCGCTATACTTCAATTAAAATTCGAATATTAAAATATAAAGATTATAAAAACAAGGTAAATCACGAACATTATTTTTCAATAATCGGAAAATCAATACAAATTTCGAATACTAAAAAAAGCGCAAGTTCAAGACCTGCGCTAGAAATCTTCTCTCGGTGATAAAGAAGAAAATTTATTGTATTCCTTGATAAAGAGCAGTTCTACGGTTCCTCGTGCCCCGCTCCGGTTTTTCTCAATGATTACTTCGATTACGTTACGGTTAGCTAATGATTCTTCCTCCTCTTCACCTTCACGATCGTAATAATCATCACGATATAAGAAAGCAACGATATCGGCATCTTGCTCGATTGATCCTGATTCACGGATATCACTCAACACCGGACGCTTGTCTTGCCGTTGTTCAACCCCACGAGAAAGCTGTGACAAAGCAATGATTGGTACTTTTAGCTCTTTTGCCAGCTTTTTCAATTGTCGTGAAATTTCAGAAACCTCTTGTTGGCGATTTTCTCGTCCGGTTCCTTCAATCAATTGCAGATAGTCAATTAGGATCAAACCAAGATTGCCTTTTTCCTTGGCTAATTTGTGACATTTTGCTCGAATCTCAGATACTTTGATTCCGGGAGTATCATCAATAAAGATATTCGCACGAGACAGGCTTCCCATTGCAACGATCAGGTTTTGCCATTCTTCTTCAGACAGCTGCCCTGTTCGTAAGTGACTCGCTTCAATTGATCCTTCTGCACACAGCATCCGGTTCACTAAGGATTCTGCCCCCATTTCCAAACTGAAAATAGCGACTGATTTATCAGTTTTGGTTCCAACATTTTGGGCAATATTCAAAGCAAAAGCTGTTTTACCTACCGCTGGACGAGCAGCTAAAATAATCAGCTCTTCTGCCTGCAGACCCGCAGTCATTTTATCTAACGCTGCATAACCAGTTGGCAAACCAGTAATTTCTTCATCATTTCTAGCTAACTGGTCGATATTTTCAATCGCAGTATTCAAGACCTCACTGATGGTCAAAAAACCGCTCTTATTGCGTCGTTCTGATACTTCCATGATATTACGCTCGGCAGCATCTAAAATCGTTTGTACGTCGTCTCCTTGCTCAAAACCCTCGGTCACGATATTGGTAGCCGTTTGGATCAGATTTCGCAATAAGGACTTTTCTTCCACGATTTTAGCGTAATAGCCTACGTTAGCCGCTGTCGGAACGCTCAAAGCAAGTTCAGATAAGTAACTTAAACCGCCAGCATCTTCCAGCTGGTTTTGTTGTTCTAGTAATTCTTTGACCGTCACTACATCGATTGCTTCATTGCGATCGTTTAGTTGAATCATTGCTCGAAAAATCAGTTGATGACCGCGACGATAAAAGTCTTCTGGAACTATGTACTCCATGGCCGTGATTAAAGCATCGGTCTCCAAAAAAATAGAGCCTAAGGTCGCTTGTTCGGCTTCAATACTTTGGGGTGGAACACGATCTTGTAACATTTCGCTCATGTCTGTTTACGCTCCTCTTCGTCCATCTATTTTACAAAATCTGCTCACTAAATACAATAAAGAGTATAAGAGATTCTCGTAATTTCAAGAACTCTCATACTCTCTTGTAATTATTCCGTTTAAATAAATTATTCTTCCACTACATGGACTTTAATGATTCCCTCAACCTCTGTATGGAGTTTTACCGGAACTTTCGTATAGCCCAAAGTCCGAATCGGATTCTCCAATTCGATCTTGCGTTTATCAATTTTCAAATCATATTGTTTTTTCAAACCTTCAGCGATTTGTTTTGAAGGAATTGAGCCAAACAAGCGTCCGTCCTCGCCGCCCTTAGCTTTGATTTCTACCACAGTCTCTTCTTTCGCTAAAAAGTCCGCCAGTTTTTTAGCTTCAGCCAATACTTCGGCCGCCTTTTTATCCTGGGCTTTCTTTTGTCCACTCAATTCAGAGATACTGCTTTTCGTCGCTTCCTTTGCTAGTTTATTCTTTAGCAGATAATTTTGCGCGTAACCTGTTGGGACTTCCTTGATATCGCCTTTTTTCCCCTTGCCTTTAACATCTTGTAAAAAAATTACTTTCATTCTTCTGTCCCCTCCGTTAACTGTTTATTAATGGCATCCAATAATTGTTCTTTCGCTTCAGCGATCGTACTATTCGATAATTGAGTAGCAGCATTTGTAAAATGCCCGCCGCCACCTAAAGCTTCCATCACCGTTTGGACATTAATCGTCCCAGAACTTCTAGCACTGATAGCAATCACGCCATCAGTTCTTTTGATGATCACGAAAGCCGCATTAATATCCACCATCGATAACAAAGTATCCGCGGTTTTGGCTGCCGTTACACTATCATACTCATGATCATCCGTCCCAGTAGCGACAACGATATCTTCTCTGACATAATCGCTCTCACCCACTAGCTTACTAATTTCCAAATAGGATTGGATATCGGTACTCAATAGATATTGTACTAAAGAAGCATCCGCTCCACAAGTCTTTAAATAACTAGCGACATCAAACGTTCGGGCTGTTGTTCGAACAGCAAAATTCTTAGTATCAACCGTAATACCAGCTAATAACAGTGTCGCAGCCATCTTACTCATTCTTTGCCGTTCATTACTCTCAAATTGGATCAGCTCTGTAACTAACTCTGACGCCGAAGATGCCGAAGACTCAATGTATGTGAGTAATGATTTTTCCGGGAATTCTTCTCCTCGTCGATGATGATCGATAATAACGATATTTTCAAATTGTTCATACAGATCCTGATCAATTGATAACGATGGACGATGATAATCTACCATAACTAATAAATCACCGGCTTTGCGCTGTCTTTTGGCGGCATCCGGAGAAATCAGTAAATCTTCCAACTCCCCGTTTTTATGAATTTCTGTCAAACAGCGTTCGACATCTGGAATTGTTTCATCCTCATTAATGACAATTCGAACTTTTTTATCATGATAGCGAGCTAAACAAGCAACGCCAAACGCAGAACCGATCGCATCCATATCTGGAAAACGATGTCCCATCACAAATACATTGCCTGTTTGATTAAAAACATTCTTCAAGGCTGTTGACATTGCTCGTGAACGCACGCGTGTCCGCTTCGCAGCACTTGCAGAGTTACCGCCATAGAAAACCGGCTTTTGGCCTTCTCCAGCATTTTTAACCACCACTTGATCGCCGCCACGAACCAATGCAATATCTAAATTATTTTGGGCTTCGTCACCAATCACTTCTAATGATTCTGTTCCATAGCTGATACCCATACTGACAGTAATCAGCATGTCTTGCTTTTCAGCCGAAACACGAATATGTTCTAGCAAATCAAAATTATTCTCGATCATTTTTTCTAAATCATCATAGCGAGCAAATAGAAAAAAGCGCTCTTCATTGACTCGTTTATAGAAAATCCGATAAGAATCCATCCAATCAGAAATAATCGTTGTAATGAAGGAATTTAAGTTTGATACTTCCTTATCGTCTCGACGATCAATTACATCATCATAATTATCTACTGAAAGAATTCCAACCACAGCTTGTTGTTGCTTTTCCTTATTTTCTAACGCATACTCCTTCGTGATATCAATTAGGTAAACAACGCGTCTCTCTTTGTTTAAATCAAAATGATAAAGAATATTATCTATTTTATAAATACTCTTCCCTTTTTCAGCCCGTTGCAGCAATTCATTGACCATATCTTGCTGGTCTTCTTTCGTCAAATGCTGAATTTTTTCTGTAATTGCCGGATTCGACCAAATGAAAGTATTGTCATCATCCCAAGTAATAATCCCTACAGGCATGTCATCAGATACATATTCTAATGCCTCTTCAGCATATCGAGAAGCATCTTGAATTTTCTGTTGATTGGTAATCTCAGTTTGTTTACGTAAAGCAATCATATAAAACCATAGTAAAAGATCGATTAATATAACGATTGCCGCTGATAAAATACTGAACGGCAATACGAAAATTGCGGCTAATTGAATCAGTAGTATGCAGAACAAGAAAAAGGACCATTTCATTCTAGGATTCCTTTTCATTTAGAACCTCCTAATTCATTTTACCTATTCATCCTGCTTTTCTATGCTAAAACCCCAACAAGCAAAATGATTAGACTAACAGTGTAATTTTATCACAATCTGCCTCAGCAAGCGACTTTCCTGAATGTTTCACGTGAAACACAAAAAAGAGACTTCGCGTTCGAAGTCTCTTTAAAATGACAGTTTAGTCTTCAGAAACGAATGCTAATAAGCCCATAATACGTGCGCGTTTAATAGCGATCGTTAATTTACGTTGGTTTTTAGCGCTTGTTCCTGTTACACGACGAGGCAAAATTTTACCACGTTCGCTGATGAAACGTTTTAGTAATTCAATATCTTTATAATCGATATATTCGATATGATTAGCAGCAATATAGTCTACTTTACGACGTTTGCGACCTCTTCTTTGTTGTGCCATTCCGTTTCCCTCCTATTCAATTGTTAGAATGGTAAATCATCATCTGAAATGTCGATAGAGGATCCACTAAATGGATCTGAATCTCGATCGAAGTCAGGCATAGTGTTCTTAGCTGACTGAGAGGATTGATTATAATTGTTGTTAAAATTATTTCCCCCACCTTGGAAGCTATCACCGGAACTTGGGTTCTGTTGACGTTGTTCACTTGCAGTACGAGATTCCAATAATTGGAAATTCTCAGCAACAACTTCTGTCACATAGACACGTTGCCCTTGCTGATTTTCATAATTTCTTGTTTGGATACGGCCAGTCACACCTAAAAGAGTTCCTTTGCGCGCATAATTAGCTAAAGTTTCTGCTGATTTCCGCCAAATTACACAATTGATAAAATCTGCCTCGCGATTCCCGCTTTGATTCGTAAAATTACGATTCACAGCTAAAGTAAACGTGGCAACACCTGTACCATTTGCGGTGTAGCGTAAATCAGGATCCTTTGTTAAACGACCAACTAGTACAACATTATTAATCAAAGTAAAGCCAGCTCCCTTCTCGTCAATTGTTTCACGTGAAACAATTATTCTTCAATCTTAACGATCATGTGACGAATAATATCGTCATTGATTTTTGCAAGACGATCGAATTCGTTAACTGCACTAGCTGTTGTTGGCGCAGTTGCATTGACGATATGGTAGATGCCTTCACGGAATCCGTTCATTTCGTAAGCGAAACGGCGTTTTTCCCAATCTTTTGAATCGATAATTTCAGCTCCATTATCTTTCAAGATTGTATCGAAACGTTCTACTAAAGCAGTTTTTGCTTCTTCATCAATGTTCGGACGAATGATGTATGTGATTTCATACTTCGTGTTTTGACTCATTGATTTTCACCTCCCTATGGACTATAAGGCTCTTAATTCTATTAAGAGCAAGGAGAGCGATCTAAATTTTATCTAGACTACTCACAAATATTCATTATACATAATCATCCTGCAAAAATCAAATGTTTCTTTACTTTAAGATACGAAAAAAGACTGGAATTGCTCCCAGTCTTCAAACTTTTTTTACTCTTCTGTATCATTTTGTGCTTCTTCAGTAATTTCTGTTGTTTCTGCAGCCTCAACTGTCTCAGTCTCTTCGACTTCTTCGTCTTCTTTATCAACGATAGCCATCGTCACAACTTTCGTGTTTCCTTCCATCTTCATTAATCGTACTCCTAAAGTTGCACGACCTGTTTGTGAAACACTGCCAGCGTTGAAACGAATGATTACACCCTTATCTGTAATCAATAAAATGTCTTCATCACCAGTGACTGTCGTTAGTCCTGCCAGTGGACCATTTTTTTCTTTGACGTTAGCGGTCTTGATTCCTTTACCCCCACGACCTTTGACAGGATATTCAGAAGCTTTCGTCCGCTTACCATAACCTTTTTCGGTAATAACTAGAACTTCTTGATTTTCTTTCAGTACAGCTGAGCCGATTACATAATCCTCGTCTCGTAAACGAATCCCGCGAACTCCGCTGGCTGTCCGTCCCATATCACGAACAACTGCTTCTTTGAATGTTACAGAATAGCCATCATGGGTACCAATAATGATCGTTTCGTCACCTTCAGTGGACATTACATTTACTAATTCATCACCTTCACGCAATCCAATCGCAATCAGTCCATTAGCACGAATATTTGAGAAGGCCGTAACAGTTGTACGTTTGACCGTTCCTTTCTTTGTAACAAAGAATAAGAAATGACCATCTTCTGCTTGTCCATTCACCGAAATTACGGCTTGAATCGTCTCATTCGAATCAATTCCCAGTAGGTTGATAATTGGTATCCCTTTAGCTGTCCGTCCATACTCAGGCACTTCATACCCTTTCGCCCGATATACGCGTCCGCTATTGGTAAAGAATAGCAATGTATCGTGAGTCGAACATGAGATCAATGTTTTCACGAAATCATCATCGTGAATCCCCATCCCTTGAACTCCACGTCCACCACGACGTTGCGCCCGAAACTCAGTTGATGCTACACGTTTGATGTAACCATTATTTGTGAGTGTAATGACAACATCTTCTTCTTCGATCAAATCTTCATCTTCAAGGCTCAATACTTCACCGACTAATAATTCTGTTCGACGATCATCACCAAATTTAGCAGCAATTTCTGCTAACTCCGTACGAATGATTTCTTCCACACGTTCAGGACGCGCTAAAATGTCTTCTAAGTCGCTAATTGTTTTTAACAGCTCTTGGTATTCATTTTCAATTTTCTCGCGCTCTAAGCCCGTTAAACGGCGTAAACGCATATCTAAGATTGCTTGTGCTTGACGATCAGATAATTCAAACCGTTCCATTAATGTCGTTTTAGCGACATCATCTGAAGCCGAATTACGAATCGTTGCAATAATCTCATCTATATGATCTAACGCGATACGTAAACCTTCTAAGATATGAGCACGTGCTTCAGCCTTTTTCTTATCGAAGATTGTTCGACGAGTAATAACAATTTTTTGATGCTCAATATAATTCTCCAAGATTTGCTTCAAGTTCAAGATTCTTGGTACACCTTTTTCAATTGCTAACATATTGAAACTAAAGGATGTTTGCAGTGATGTCATCTTGTATAAATTGTTCAAAATAACAGAAGCACTAACATCACGACGAACTTCGATGACAACCCGCATTCCTTCGCGAGAAGACTCATCACGTAAATCAGTAATGCCTTCTACTCGTTTATCTCGATGCAATTCAGAAATTCGTTCGATCAGTTTAGCTTTATTAACCATATACGGCAATTCGGTAACGATAATTCGTTCCTTGCCGTTCTTTTGTTCTTCAATCTCGATCTTCGCACGAACCGTAATTGAACCTTTACCTGTTTCATATGCTCGACGAATCCCTGATTTCCCCATAACTAAACCGCCAGTTGGAAAATCTGGTCCTGGAATGCACTCCATTAACTCTTGTGTCGTTGCCTCAGGATTTTCCATCAATAATTCAATTCCGGCTGTCACTTCTCTTAAATTATGAGGAGGGATATTCGTCGCCATACCAACTGCAATCCCTGTTGCTCCGTTCACTAATAAATTCGGAAAACGTGCTGGTAATACCACAGGCTCTTGTTCACTGTCATCGTAGTTTCCTTGAAAATCAACGGTATCTTTATTGATATCCCGCAGCATTTCCATCGCGATTTTACTTAGACGAGCTTCGGTATAACGCATCGCTGCCGCGCCATCTCCATCGACAGAACCAAAGTTTCCGTGTCCATCTACTAACATATTGCGGTAACTGAATGATTGAGCCATCCGTACCATTGATTCGTAAATCGCACTGTCACCGTGAGGATGATACTTACCCATTACATCCCCAACGATACGTGCCGACTTTTTATGCGGCTTATCGGGAGTGACTCCTAATTCGTTCATTCCATATAAAATCCGACGATGAACGGGTTTTAAACCATCCCGTACATCTGGTAAAGCACGTGCCACAATAACGCTCATTGCATAATCAATGAAGGATTCTCGCATTTCACTGGTTAGATTGACGTCATGTATATTCTCTCTACGATCTTCCAAAATGATCCTCCTAGTTCGTGTTGCTAAATTTATTTTTCTTAAAAATAAATCTGATATTCATCACATCTATCGTTTCTCTAAATATCCAAGTTTTTAACATAATGTGCATTTTCTTCAATGAAGGCGCGGCGTGGTTCTACTCGATCTCCCATCAGCATTTCAAAGACTTGGTCAGCTTCGATTGCGTCATCGACACTGACACGCAGCATCAAACGATTTTCTGGATCCATCGTTGTTTCCCATAATTGATGGTCATCCATTTCCCCTAAACCTTTATATCGTTGGACATTCGGTTTTGGTGACGCAGGTAATTCAGATATTTTTTGGGCTAATTCTTCTTCCGCATTTTTACCTGGTTGAATATAAGTAATATTTTTCCCTTGTTTGATACCGTATAAAGGAGGTTGAGCTATATAAACATAGCCTGCTTCTACGATTGGGCGCATATAGCGATAGAAAAGCGTCAGCAGCAGCGTCCGAATATGTGCACCATCGACATCGGCATCGGTCATGATGACCAATTTATGATAACGTGCCTTTGATACGTCAAAATCGGCACCAAATCCAGTTCCCATTGCAGTAAACAAGGATCGAATTTCTTCGTTGGCTAAAATTTTATCCATCGAAGCTTTTTCCACATTCAAAATTTTTCCGCGGATTGGTAAAATTGCTTGGAACTCACGACTACGCCCTTGTTTCGCTGAACCGCCGGCAGAGTCTCCTTCGACAATAAACAATTCGCATTTTTCTGGATCGTTACTTGAACAATCGGCCAATTTACCAGGTAAATTGCTGATTTCTAATGCACCTTTACGACGAGTGACTTCACGAGCCCGCTTAGCTGCTAAACGTGCTTTAGCCGCCAATATTCCCTTTTCAACAATTCGACGACCAACAGAAGGATTTTCCATCAAAAATTTCATGAAATTCTCTGAGAATAAACGATCTGTCACCGTACGAACTTCAGAATTTCCTAGTTTTGTTTTGGTTTGCCCTTCAAATTGCGGTTCTGGATGTTTGATCGAGATAACAGCTGTTAAACCCTCACGGACATCTTCACCAGAAAGATTCTCATCGTTGTCTTTCATGATTTTTTGTTTGCGTGCGTAGTCATTAATCACCCGAGTCAAGGCCGTTTTGAAACCAAACTCATGTGTTCCGCCTTCGTAAGTATGGATATTATTAGCAAAACTCAAAATATTTGTATGATATCCATCGGTATATTGCATTGCGACTTCAACAGTAATATCCTGCTGCTCACCTTCTACAAAGACAGGCTCCTCAAAAATAACTGCTTTATTGTGATTTAAATGCTCTACATAGCTTTTAATACCGCCTTCGTAATGGTACTCCCGCAAGACTGGTTTTTCTTCCCGTTTATCTTCAATCGATAGCTTCAAACCACGATTCAAGAAAGCTAATTCTCGCACCCGTGTTGCTAATTTTTCGAAGTTAAAAACTGTTGATTCAGTAAATATTTCAGGATCTGGTATAAAATGAACTGTTGTCCCGTGCTTTTCAGTCTCGCCAATTACTTTTAGATCATCTACAACAGCACCGCGACGATAATCTTGGAAATAAATTTTACCTTCTTTGAAAACACGAACGTCTAAACTTGTAGACAAAGCGTTAACAACAGAAGCTCCTACACCATGAAGACCACCAGATACTTTGTATCCACCGCCGCCGAATTTACCGCCGGCATGTAAGATCGTAAAGACTGTTTCAACAGCTGGGCGACCTGTTTTAGCTTGAATCCCGACAGGAATACCACGCCCATCGTCACTAACAGTAATACTGTTATCCTCTTCAACTACTACATGAATATGTGTTGCAAATCCGGCCAAAGCCTCATCAATGGAATTATCTACGATTTCCCAAACAAGGTGGTGCAAGCCTTCTGTGCTAGTGGAGCCAATATACATCCCTGGACGTTTTCGAACAGCTTCTAATCCTTCTAAAACCTGGATCTGACTGGCGTCATACTCTTGAGCGCGCTCTAGTAAACTCTTTTCCTCTTCTGTCATCTACGTTTCTTTCCTTTCTATCTGCCCTTGATGGACATAAAAAATATCCGGATGGACCGTCATTTTGCCCTTAACATGATTCAACGTTGTTGTTGTTAAAAACGTTTGAACCTTATTTTCGATCGTCTCTAATAAATGGATCTGACGATTGTCATCAAGTTCACTCATGACGTCATCTAAAAGTAAAATCGGATATTCGCCTGTTTCTTCTTTCATCAAATCAATTTCTGCCAATTTGACGCTTAATGCAGTTGTTCGTTGTTGTCCTTGTGACCCATAGGTCTGAACATTTTGCTGATTAACCTTAAAGATCAAGTCATCTCGATGGGGACCTAAAAAAGTATTTCCTTTGAATATTTCCCGCTTGCGATTTTTCTGTAGTTCATTTAGAAAAACATAACGAATTTTTTCAACATCTTCACTCTCTAGCGGGAGGCTAGCGTCATATTCAATTGCTAGAGCTTCTTTTTGATTGGTAATCTTACCGTGAAGATCATTTGACCAATACTCCAGTTTTTTAACAAAACGCAGTCGATTTGCTAAAACTTTACTACCAAAATCTACTAACTGTTCCGTTAAAATATCGAGATATATCTCATCTGTCTGCTTCTTCTCAGATAATTGCTTTAGATAAAGATTGCGCTGTTTCAAAGTCTTCTGATATTGTGCCAAATCATAAAGATAAACCGGATTGATCTGTCCTAATTCCATATCAATAAAACGACGTCTCATTTGCGGACTGCCTTTTACTAAAGAAAGATCCTCTGGTGCAAACAAGATGACATTCAACTGTCCGATATAACTACTCAATTTCTTTTGTTCGATATGATTGACTTTAGATTTTCGGCCTTTTTTCGTCAGCAATAATTCTAATTCTAGTTCACTCGTTCCGCGTTGTATCCGACCTTTTATCTGGGAAAAATCATCTTCCCAGCCGATCAATTCTTGTTCGCTACTAGTTCGATGACTGCGAGTCAAAGCCAACACATAGATGCTTTCTAAGAGATTTGTTTTCCCTTGGGCATTCTCTCCTAAAAATATATTCAGCCGATTAGGAAATTCCAAAACAAGTTCTTGGTAATTACGATAATTTCTCAACTCAAGCTTATTCAGCTGCATCTTGCTCTTCCTTATTTTTGACCATAAAAAAAGTTCCTACCTCAGGAATCTCAATCATCATTCCCGGATAGAGCTTTCGGCCGCGGCGGTTTTCCAACTCGCCATCTACAAATACTGTTTCTTCTGCAAGAAACCACTTGGCTTGTCCACCACTAGAGATTAAATTGATCTCTTTCAATAACTGGCCAAGCGTCATGAACTCTGTTTCTAAAAAAATTTTTTGTTTCACATTCATCCCTCATTTTCATGCTAGAAACACCTCTTCATTATACCCCTTTTTAATCGATAAAACAAATTAACTCGTTGTATTTTTCGTTTTAAGAAGTTCTAAGCTGTTTTAATTAATTCACTCAAAAAAAAGTAAAAGGTCTTAAAATCGATTTTAAGACCTTTTACTGAAATTGCATCTTTTGCAAAATATTTTCATATTTTTCTAAAAACTTGTGAAACTAGCTAAATTTTCTAATTTGTTCGTACTGGTGTAATTAATTGAATAAAGGAGACATCTCCTTCACTCGGTTCCAAAGTAAATGGACGAATTGCCGAAATAAATTGGATCTTGATACTCATATCACCAAAAGCTCGTAAAGCATCCTTCATGTAATCAGGGTTAAAGGAAATTTCTAGCGGGTCTCCACTAACTTTTTCATAAACCAATTCTTCCTCTACTTTACCGATTTCCGGTGAATTTCCATAAAGAATAACTGAATTATCGGCAATTGCTAAACGAACAATATTATTACGGCCTTCATGAGACAGTAACGAAGCTCGTTCGATTGCTGCTAAGAACGTTGGTACGGAGAAGGTAATCTCCGTATTGAAGCTAGTTGGAATTAAACGATTAGTATCAGGATAGTTTCCTTCTAGTAAACGAGAGTAGAAATACATCGTTGGCGTTTTAAATAAAACTTGATTTTCCATGATACTAATTTCTACTTCAGCTTCTTCATCAGATAATGAACGAGAAAGTTCAACTAAGCTTTTACCTGGAATAACGATATCAAAATCAGTATTCGCGTTTTCTACAGGTACGATCCGTTGACTCAAACGATGAGAGTCTGTAGCAACTGCTAATAATTGACCATTAGACATTGTGAAGTGTACCCCTGTCAAAATCGGACGACTTTCATGTTGTGAAACAGAAAAAACCGTTTCACCAATTAATTTTGTCAACATGTGGACAGGTAATTTCAACTGATTTTGTTCTTCAACAACTGGCAGATGTGGATAATTATCTGCATCTAATCCATTAACCGTAAAGTGAGCTGCTCCAGATGTAATTAACACTTGATGGTTTTCTTGGACTTCCAAAGTAAAAGTTGCTTCTGGCAAACGGCGAATAATTTCACTGAAAAAACGAGCCTGTAAAACAATTGTTCCTATTTCAGCAATTTGTAATTCCGCTTTCTCATCATCAGCGGCTAAAAAAGTTTCAATTGAAATATCGGCATTACTACCTGTTAAATTCAGTCCTTCATTATTTAATTCAATTTTTACTCCTGTTAAGATCGGAATCGTTGTTTTAGTAGAGATTGCTCTTTGAACCGTTTGTAATTCTTGAATAAAGCGTGCACGATTAATCGTAAATTTCATAATGGAACTCCTTTTTTATTTTAATTGGTGTTACTAAAAAAAAAATGAATCAGCTAATCTCAATCAATTAGATCAGCCCTTAAGTTTTTCAGCTGTAAGCTTTTTTTATTTATTTAATAATTTAAGTAATAAAAGTAGTAGGGCCTGTTAATGATGTGGAAAAAGTGAGTCAAAGCTTGAAATAATAAGTTTTACACTTGTGGATAAGCTGTGGACAAACAAGCTATTCTTTGTCTTGTTTTCCACAAACTAGCCTAACAGCAGATTTTTGATTTCTGCGATTTCTTGTTGAATGTTGCTATCGCTTTTCATTAATTGACTGATTTTTTCGTGTGCGTGAATGACTGTTGTATGATCCTTTCCGCCAAATTCAGCGCCAATTTTTGGTAAGGAACTTTCAGTCATTTCTCGAGCTAAATACATAGCGATTTGTCGCGGAACAACAATTGTTTTGACACGTTTCTTTCCTTTTAAATCTTTTAATTGGATATGATAGAACTTAGCAACTTCATCTTGAATTTTACTGATGGAAAGTTGTGAATTGCTGGTTCCTTTCAAACTTTTTAGTGCGTCTGCCGCGATACTAGTCGTAATATCAGCGCTATTCATCGTAGCGAAAGCTTGTACTCGAACCAGAGCTCCTTCTAGTTCACGGATATTAGAATCAATTTGTCCCGCAATATAACTTAAAGTATCATCTGGGATTTCAAGATTTTCTGCCTGCGCTTTTTTTCTTAAAATTGCTGTACGCGTTTCTAGATCTGGTGGTGTGATATCTACTGATAAGCCCCAAGCAAAGCGAGAAACTAATCGTTCTTGTAACTTAGGTATTTCATTTGGTAGACGATCACTAGTTAGAACGATTTGCTTATTATCATTATATAAATTCTCAAAAGTATGGAAAAACTCTTCTTGAGTCGCCTCTTTGTCAGCAAAAAATTGAATATCATCTACTAATAATAAATCCACTTTTCGGTATTCCTGTCGAAATTCCTCCGAGGTTTTATTCTTAATTGAATTGATAAAGTCATTTGCGAATGTCTCACTAGAAACATATTTGACTTTTGCTTGCGGATTTATTGCAAGCATTTGATGTCCAATAGCATGCATCAAGTGGGTTTTACCTAACCCTACTCCTCCATAAAAGAAAAGCGGATTATAGATTGATCCTGGTTCTTCAGCAACCACTAATGCTGCTGCATGAGCCATTTGGTTACCTTTTCCGATTACAAAGGTATCAAATGTATATTTGGGATTGAGCATTGCTCGTTTTGTTGTTTCCATTTTGGGTGGTTCTTCTTTTTCCACAATGCTAACGGGCGGAGCTTCATCCGGTGTAACAAATAATGGCATAATCTCGTCCCCGGTTACTTTAAAGCCGATTTCGACGATTTTTGCAGCTAGATGTTTTTCCCAATAGCGCTTATGTAAGTCGCTCGTAACTTCGATCGTCAATTGATTATGAGCTAATGATAAGGGTTTAGCTGTACCTACCCATGCATCATAACTGGCAGGATTGAGGTCATTTTTATAACTGTCCTTCAATTCCTGCCAGAAATTGTCCAATGAGGTCAAATAAGTCGCCTCCTATTAATAAATTCAGATAGACATACTTTATCATTTTTTTCAAAAGTTTTCCACAACCAGGAACAAAATAGAAAGAAATTTCTCTTTTTCCACATAATGTATAAAAATACAAAAAAACTATCCACGTCTATGCAAAAACATATCCACAACTATTAGGAAAAATGTGGACAAAGCACTTTTTCCACTGAAAAATGCACAAAACCGAAAAAAAGAAGAGCTTGATAGAAAAAGAATATAGGAACTTATTCACACAATTTATCCACCTTGTGGACAAGTTATCAAAAAGATAAAAAAGAGTGGAAAAAGCATTTGAAAATTCTATGCAAGTTTTTTTGTGGAAAAAAGTTTTACACAATTAGTTAGAGTTTATCCCCAGATTTTGTGGATAAATTTTCCTTTTTGGTAATAAAAGAATTTTCAAATGAACAGCGTTTTTACGAAAAATAAAGAGCTGATTTTTTAATCTGATAAAAAAAATACAAGATGAAACATAAAATTTTAGCGAATTTCACTCGCTGTTTTCATTTCATGATTGACAAAGTAGGGAATGAGTCGTTATAATATTCGGGTATGTCTATGTAAAGTTAGCTATGGAGGTGTATTTTAATGAAAAGAACTTATCAACCCAATAAACGTAAACGTCAAAAAGTTCATGGATTCCGTAAACGCATGAGCACTAAAAACGGCCGTCGCGTATTAGCAAGCCGTCGTCGTAAAGGAAGAAAAGTACTTGCTGCTTAAGCCACTGCCGGTCAGTGGTTTTTTTTGTATCCAAAATGTGATTCTTAAGGAATTTTTCTGATAAATAAGGATGATTCCTTAATTTGAAGTATGGTATTATTGTCAGGTATAGATTTAAAAGAAACGAAGGAAACTAGATGCAGAAAAAATATCGGGTCAAAAAAGAACGAGAATTTCAAAAAGTGTTTGAAGAAGGTGCTTCTTTTGCGAATCGAAAATTCGTAGTTTACCGTCTAGAACCTTCTGGTCAAAAACATTTTCGAGTAGGTTTGTCAGTCGGTAAAAAAGTTGGGAATGCTGTAGCACGAAATCAAGTAAAAAGACAAATTCGAGCAGTTTTGCAAGAATTGAAAACTGAATTACCACCTATAGACTTTATCGTGATCGCTCGCCCAGCCACGAAAGATCTGCCTCATGATGAAATGCGTTCGAATCTTATACATGTCTTAAAATTAGCAAAAATATTAAGTTAGGAAGGAAACAGATGTAAGTGAAGAACTATAAAAAAATACTATTAATGACAGGATTGCTGAGTCTCGTCTTCTTGTTATCCGCCTGTGGAACTGGTGAAGTCAGTGCAAGCAGTAGCGGCGTGTGGGATCGTTATGTCGTTTATTATTTCGGCCAAGCGATTAAAGGGTTGTCCTTTGGTAATGTCGGAATAGGGATTATTCTATTTACAATCATCATTCGCATTATTTTAATGCCGCTTATGCATTTTCAAACAAAGAGTATGCGTAAAACACAAGAGTTACAGCCTAAGATCAAAGCACTCCAACAAAAATACAGTACACGTGATCAAGAGACACAACAGAAATTGCAAGAGGAAACAAAAAAGCTCTATGCAGAAAATAATGTGAGCCCTTACGCAGGCTGTTTACCGTTGTTAGTACAAATGCCCGTAATGATGGCTTTGTACCAAGCAATTTTACGAATTCCTGAACTGCGGTCTGGTCATTTTCTATGGTTGAACTTGAGTCAATCCGACCCATACTTTATTTTACCTATCCTTGCAGCAGTCTTTACTTTTGCAAGTAGTTATCTATCTAGCATGAGTCAGCTTGAATCTAATGCTTCATTGAAAATCATGAATTTTGCGATGCCAGTTATGATTTTTGTTATGGCATTAAATTTAGCAAGTGGGTTATCATTGTACTGGGTAATTTCGAATGCTTTCCAAGTAGTTCAAACGTTACTAATTAATAATCCTTTCAAGATTCGTCGTGAAAGAGAAGAAGCAGCTCGTCAAATTCGTGAAAGAGAACGTGCGCTTCAAAAAGCCAAGCATCCGAAGAAAAAACGGAAAAAATAAGACTATCCATCAACTATAAATAAGGAGGTTTAGAAAATGCCTGTTTATGAAGGACCATCGATCGACGAAGCAATTTCAAAGGGATTGCACGCTTTAGGGTTAAAGAAAGAAGCGGTCGATATCGAAATTTTATCAGACGCGAAAAAAGGGTTTCTAGGAATGGGAAAAAAAGATGCTCGTGTCTCGATTGAACCAATTATTGTTGAAAAAAATATCGTTACTTCCGAAGCGGCTGAAGAACCAATAAAAGAACAGTTTGTCGAGGAGAAGCTTGAAGAAGAAGTATCGAAGCCAATTGAAACAACAGACACACCTAGTCAATTAGTTGAATTGGATGAAGATGAGGCCGTCAAAGAATTGGCGCTTTACTTAACGAATATTACGAATGATATGGGTGTGCCTGCTTTGGTTAAGATTCAGCATGAAGCAAGTGGTTTGATTGTCATGAATCTAGAAACTAGCAAGCAGGGGATGCTGATTGGTAAACATGGTAAGATATTGAATGCTTTGCAGTATTTAGCTCAAGTCTTCTTACATCGCGTTGCAAAAGAAAAATTATCAGTAGTAGTAAATGTTGGAAATTATCGACAAAAACGTGAAGAAGTTCTAACGCGTTTAGCGCAACGAACGGCGGAAAAAGTTAAGGAAACAGGTCGTCCGGTATTTTTAGAACCAATGCCTGCCTTTGAACGAAAAATGATTCATTCTGCTTTGAGTAAAGATGAATATATCAAAACCCATTCTGAAGGTGAAGATCCTTATCGTTATTTGGTTGTTGAACCAGCGAAAAAATATTTCTAATTCTGTTTAAAATGAATAGTGCGGAGCAGTTGACCTGCTCCGCACTTTTTTGTGATCTATTTTAGTTATAGAAGTTCTTAAACAAAATTTGAAAAAGCAGGTATAAAGCAGGTATTTTGGTAAGAAAACTTGAATTGTTGAAAGATCTATGCTAATCTAACACCAGAATTTTGTAGAAAAAGCAGTCAAAGTGCTCAATCTACTCCTTTTTCAAGGGGTGGAGTAGGCACTTTTTTTATGTTCTTAATTAATAGGAGGAAAACAAGTGGCAGAGATCACCTTAGAATTTGATACAATTGCAGCAATTTCGACTCCGCCAGGTGAAGGCGCGATCAGTATCGTGCGATTGAGTGGCGACCATGCAGTAGCAATCGCAGATAGTGTTTATCACAGCGGAAAAAAAAGTTTGTTAGATGTTCCATCACACACGATCCATTATGGACATATCATTGATCCAGAAGAACAAGAAGTAGTCGATGAAGTCATGGTAAGTGTGATGCGTGCACCGAAGACCTTTACACGTGAAGACATAGTGGAAATTAACTGTCACGGCGGTATTGTGGTAGTAAATCAATTGCTGCAACTAATTTTGCGCTCTGGTGCACGTTTAGCTGAGCCAGGTGAGTTTACTAAACGAGCATTTTTGAACGGTCGTGTTGATTTATCACAAGCAGAGGCTGTTATGGATCTGATTCGTGCCAAAACAGATCGAGCGATGAGTGTCGCGATCAATCAATTAGATGGCAATTTATCTCATCTAATTCGTCGTTTACGTCAAGAAATTTTAGAAACACTGGCACAAGTTGAAGTGAATATCGATTATCCAGAATATGATGATGTCGAAGAATTGACGACTCAATTACTATTAGAAAAAGCCCAACAAGTGGGTCAACAGATTGACGCGTTATTATTAAATGCCAAGCAAGGAAAAATCTTGCGCGAAGGTTTAAGTACCGCAATTATTGGTCGTCCAAATGTAGGGAAATCAAGCCTGCTCAATTATTTATTACATGAAGAAAAAGCAATTGTGACAGAAATTGCCGGAACTACACGCGATGTCATTGAAGAATATGTTAATGTACGCGGGGTTCCTTTGAAACTGATTGATACAGCAGGAATTCGTGAAACAGATGACGTGGTAGAACGCATTGGAGTAGAACGCAGCCGTAAAGCATTAGGAGAGGCAGATTTGATTTTGTTAGTCCTAAATCAAAGCGAACCCCTAACTGCGGAAGATAGAGAACTATTGGAAGCGACACAAGGATTAAAACGCATTGTTTTATTGAATAAAACTGATTTGCCGAGTCATCTATCGCAAACGGATCTTTCTGCATATTTGAGTGAAGATGAAGTCTTTTCAATCTCCGTTTTAGAGAAAGCTGGACTAGATCAACTTGAAGAAGCAATCGCAAAACTTTTTTTTGGCGGTCAAACTGGAGAAAAAGATGCCACTTACGTATCGAATACTCGTCATATCGCACTACTAGAAAAGGCTGGACAATCATTAAACGAGGTTCAAAATGGCATTATGGCGGGTATGCCTGTAGATCTTGTCCAAATTGATATGACACGCTGTTGGGATTATTTAGGTGAAATCGTTGGAGATAGTGTGCAAGATGAATTAATCACACAATTATTTAGTCAATTTTGTTTAGGAAAATAGTAAAGGAGCGACTATATGGAATATCAAGCAGGAAGTTATGATGTGATTGTTGTTGGTGCGGGTCATGCGGGTTCTGAAGCGGCTTTAGCAACAGCGCGCATGGGACAAAAAACCTTGTTGATAACAATCAATTTAGATATGGTAGCATTCATGCCATGTAATCCATCTATTGGTGGACCGGCTAAAGGAGTGGTCGTACGAGAAATAGATGCACTTGGTGGTGAGATGGGACGTAACATAGACAAGACATATATCCAAATGCGGATGTTAAATACAGGGAAAGGTCCAGCAGTACGCGCCTTGCGTGCTCAAGCGGACAAGCATGCATATGCAGAGGAAATGAAACACACGATCGAAAAAGAAGAGAAACTAACCTTGAAGCAAGGAGTCGTCGATCGTTTAGTTGTCGAAGAGGGTGTTTGCAAAGGTGTTGTCACTTCAACTGGTGCGGTTTATTTAGCAAAAGCGGTAATTATTACAGCTGGGACGGCTTTGCGCGGGGAGATTATTATCGGCGAATTAAAATATTCTTCAGGTCCTAATAACTCTCAGCCATCAATCAAACTAGCTAATCATTTACAGGAATTAGGTTTAGAAATTCATCGTTTTAAAACCGGAACACCGCCGCGAGTGAAATCTGGTTCGATCGATTACAAAAAAACAGAGATTCAACCTGGCGATGAAAAACCTAATCACTTTAGTTATCAAACACCAGATAGTCAGTATTTAACGGAACAAATTCCTTGTTGGTTGACCTATACGAATCCAAGAAGTCATGAAATCATTCAAAATAATCTGCATCGTGCACCGATGTTTACAGGTATTGTAGATGGGGTAGGGGCTCGTTATTGTCCATCAATTGAGGATAAGATTGTACGCTTCGCAGACAAAGAACGTCATCAATTATTCTTAGAACCAGAAGGACGTAATACAGAAGAAGTATATGTCCAAGGGTTATCAACTTCACTGCCAGAAGATGTTCAAAATGACGTTTTACATTCGATTGAAGGTTTAGAAAATGCGGAAATGATGCGGACAGGCTATGCCATCGAATATGACATGGTAGCTCCTCACCAATTACGCCCAACTTTAGAGACGAAAGTGATTGAAAATCTTTATACTGCTGGACAAACCAATGGAACTAGCGGATATGAAGAAGCTGCTGGTCAAGGATTAATGGCTGGAATCAATGCTGCTTTGAAGATTCAGGGGAAAGAACCATTTATCATGAAACGTAGTGATGGATATATTGGTGTCATGATTGATGATTTAGTAACTAAAGGAACCAATGAACCGTATCGTTTATTGACTTCACGAGCAGAATATCGTTTGATTTTACGTCATGATAATGCTGATTTACGTTTGACTGAAATTGGACATAAGATCGGCTTAGTTGAAGAAGAAAACTATCAAGCATACCTAGTTAAAAAGGCGCATATCGAAGCAGAGATAGCTCGTTTACGATCAATTCGCATAAAACCCACTGCTAATGTTCAAAGCTTTCTAAGAGCTAAAAACAGTGCAGAATTGAAAGATGGTGTTTTAGCGAGTGATTTCTTGAAACGGCCAGAAATCACTTATCAAGAATTGTTACAATTTATTCCAGCAAATGATGATTTGACAGGAAAAGAAATTGAACAAGTTGAGATCCAGATAAAATATGAAGGCTACATAAAAAAAGCGATGGAAAAAGTTGAAAAGCTGAAGCGGATGGAAGCCAAACGCATTCCAGAGCGAATTGATTATGAGGCAATCAATGGGTTAGCAACAGAAGCAAAGCAAAAATTACAAAAAATTCAACCTGAGACAATCGCTCAAGCCAGCCGTATTAGTGGCGTAAACCCTGCAGATATCAGTATTCTAATGGTGTATGTGGAGCAAGGAAAGATAGCGAAGGTTTATAGTGAAACGATCTAATGTAATAGTATATTAAAAGAGATCAGCCCCGTAATATAAAGGGTCTGATCTCTTTTTAAAAGCGTAGTTAAGTTAATTGGATGTTCCATGTGAAACACGCAAGTTATTTTTAAGGATCAAGAGTCAAATTTGCTTGTAAACAACGTTAAAAATAACGATTTTCTAATGAGAGAGTTTCTTATTTCCCTCAATTAATCACTTTTGATTCTGCGGCAATAATCTGCTCTGGGGTAAAAGCCACTACGTAGAATAGAAACAAAGAGCTGATCAGAAATACGGTTATTCACCTCTAATAGAGAATTAAAGGAAATAGTAATTAGAGGATATTCAGTGTAATTTTTGCGCTTTTTTGTGATGTAAACAGTAAAATCATTACTTCAGCCCATCTCTAACATTTACGCCATCACTGCGATTTATCAGCTATTATAGCTTTACTTTCAACTTGAATATAAAGATATCTATGATAAAAAAATCTCTTTGTTCAAATTTTCTCAATCTAAGCGTTTTCTAAAATGCGTTTTTGTGAATAAAGACACATTTATTCGTCTCTGATACAGCATTTTATTTGATAGGCAATTATCAAAATTAGAATAAGGGTAGGTTGATTGATTTTTTGCTGATAACTCGTTTGTTCAATTTGAATATTTTTATGAAAAAGTATTCCTCATATAGACTTTAATGATCTAGAATCTAGCAAGGGAAAACAAAAAATATAATAAAAAAAATCCATGACAACGTTCTAGGAAATATTAAAAAAGGAGAATAAAGCTTTCTTAATCTCTGTGTGAAACATACGTAAACCATTGCATGTAAAGCAATAATGCGTTAAAGTAGAGAATAGTCTGTGAAACATTTTTCTGTTTCACGAAAATGAAAGGATTTCTTATGACACCAGAAGAATTTCAAGCGAAATTAGGCAAGCAGGGAATTGAATTATCTGCAAAGCAGATGGATCAGTTCGCGTCCTACTTTCACTTATTAATTGAATGGAACAAAAAAATGAATCTCACTGCGATTACTGAACGTGAAGAGGTCTACCTAAAACATTTTTATGATTCCATTACGTTGGCTTTTTCTGAAGCGTTCACAGCGAAAGGAAAGTTATGTGACGTTGGTTCAGGTGCTGGGTTTCCTAGTTTACCATTAAAAATTGTTTTTCCAGAGTTAGAGGTCACCATCGTGGATTCCTTAAATAAGCGAATCACATTTTTAACAACGTTGGTAGAGACTTTAAAATTAGAAGGTGTGTATCTTCATCATGATAGGGCGGAGTCTTTTGGGCAAAATTCTGAGTTTCGTGAAGCTTTTGATTTTGTGACCGCACGAGCAGTGGCACGTCTGAATGTTTTAACAGAATTATGCTTGCCGTTAGTCAAAAAGAATGGCTACTTTTTTGCTTTAAAAGCAGCAAAAAGTGAAGAGGAATTAGTAGAAGCGAAACCGGCAATTGCTTTATTAGGCGGTAAGCTCCTCCAAGCTGAAGATGTTTCATTACCAAATGGAGATACACGGCACATTATTACAGTGCAGAAGAAAAAAGATACACCGAAAAAATATCCACGTAAACCAGGCCTACCAAACAAACAGCCATTAAAGTAGTTTAAATGGATAAACATCACTTATTTTCTTTTGGAAAATAAATACTTTAATATGAACTAGGAGGAAATTAGATGGCACGGATCATATCTGTTGCAAACCAAAAAGGCGGAGTTGGAAAAACAACTACAACTGTCAATTTGGGAGCGTGCTTAGCTCAAGACGGAAAGAAAGTCTTATTGATTGACAGTGACGCACAAGGGAATGCTACAAGTGGTTTAGGTGTGCGCAAACCCGATGTAAAACAAGATATTTATGACGTTTTAGTCAATGAGGTTTCCATTAAAGAGACGATCATTAAGACATCACGAGAAAATTTGTCAATCGTTCCTGCGACTTTACAATTAGCTGGAGCGGAGATCGAATTAACTTCTATGATGGCTCGTGAGTCACGCTTGAAAAGTGCTTTGGCAGAAGTAAGCGATGAATATGACTTCATTTTAGTAGATTGTCCACCATCATTAGGACATTTAACAATTAATGCCTTTACAGCTAGTGATGCGATTTTGATCCCGGTTCAATGTGAATATTATGCGTTAGAAGGGTTAAGCCAATTGTTGAACACGGTTCGTTTAGTTCAAAAACATTTCAATCCTGGTTTAGAGATTGAAGGCGTATTGTTAACTATGTATGATGCTCGAACAAATCTTGGTGCGGAAGTGGTTGAAGAAGTTCGTCGTTATTTCCAAGAAAAAGTCTACGATACAATTATTCCGAGAAATGTCCGTTTATCTGAGGCACCTAGCCATGGCAAACCGATCATCGATTACGATCCACGATCAAAAGGTGCTGAAGTTTATCAAGCTCTAGCAAAGGAAGTGTTAGTTCGTGAGCAAAAATAAAGGATTAGGTCGAGGAATTGATGCTTTGTTTCAAGATCTTTCTGAAATTGAAGAAGTCGATATAAAAAACGATCAAGTGGTTGAAATACCTTTGAGTGATTTACGCCCCAACCCTTATCAACCGCGAAAATCATTTGACGAAACATCTTTGCAAGAGTTAGCTAATTCAATCGAGCAATCAGGTGTCTTCCAACCGATTATTGTGAGAAAATCAGCTGTAAAAGGGTATGAACTAATTGCTGGTGAACGTCGTTTTCGTGCTTCAAAATTAGCAGGAAAAGAAACAATCCCGGCGATTATCCGCGAGTTTGATGAAGAGGCAATGATGCAGATTGCTGTATTGGAAAACTTACAGCGGGAAGATTTGAATCCATTGGAAGAAGCCGAAGCTTATGAAATGCTGATGAAAAATTTGAAATTGACGCAAGCGGATGTAGCCAACCGATTAGGGAAAAGCCGTCCGTATATCGCCAATTATTTACGTTTATTGACCCTGCCTAAACTGGTGAAAGAAATGGTACAGGACGAACGTTTGTCAATGGGGCAAGCTCGGACCTTACTAGGATTAAAGAAAAAAGATCAAATCTTGAAACTAGCGAATCGCGCAGTAAAAGAGAATCTGACAGTGCGTCAATTAGAACAGATTGTTACTGAATACAACGAGGGGAAAGCGAAAGATAAGAAAAAAGGTCCTCGATTAACCAAGGAAAAACCTTACTATTTAAGAGAAAGCGAAGATCGTTTGATGGATAAATTTGGAACAGGTGTTGAAATCGTTGAGAAAGACGGTAAAGGCAAAATTTCAATCGAGTATTTGTCACCATCAGATTTGACGCGTATCTTAGATATTTTGAATATTCATTTTGATGAATCTTAGACAATATATATGAATACGAAATGGGAGGTTTGCCAGATGTATGATTTAGGTGATATCGTTGAAATGAAAAAACCGCACGCTTGCCAGACAAATCGCTGGGAAATCATTCGTATGGGAGCGGATATTAAAATTAAGTGTATCAATTGTGGTCATATCGTCATGATGACAAGACGCGATTTTGAGAAGAAAATGAAAAAAATCCTTGAGAAGAAAGTTGATCTATCTCAGAAATAATTCTTAACAGAGAAAGAGTGAAGTAGAACATGGCCTTAACAGCCGGAATTGTGGGATTGCCAAATGTTGGTAAATCTACCTTATTTAATGCAATTACGAAAGCAGGAGCGGAAGCTGCTAACTATCCTTTCGCGACGATTGATCCAAACGTTGGGATGGTAGAAGTTCCTGATTGGCGTCTAGAGCGTTTAACTGAATTAGTCCATCCGAAAAAAACTGTTCCAACAACATTTGAATTTACGGACATTGCTGGAATTGTGAAAGGAGCTAGTAAAGGTGAAGGGTTGGGAAACCAATTTCTAAGCCATATTCGTCAGGTAGACGCCATTTGTCATGTGGTGCGTTGTTTTGACAATGAAAATATCACGCACGTTGAAGGACGAGTAGATCCATTAGAAGATATTGAGACAATCAATTTAGAATTAGTTCTAGCCGACTTAGATTCTGTAAATAAACGCTATACTCGTGTAGCAAAAGTAGCTAAAACTAAAGAAAAGAATGCGGTGGCAGAACTAGCAGTTCTGGATAAATTAAAGCCTGTTTTAGAAGAAGGACAATCTGCTCGTACGATTGAATTTACTGAAGAAGAGCAAAAAATTGTTAAGGGCCTTTTTTTACTAACAAGTAAACCAGTACTTTATGTAGCAAATGTTGATGAAGATACTGTTGCTGATCCTGACAGCAATGAATATGTGCAAACCGTGCGAAATTTCGCTGCTAGTGAACATTCAGAGGTGATCGTTGTTTGTGCCGAAGCGGAGGAAGAAATCGCTGAGTTGGACGATGAAGACAAAGCAGAATTCTTAGAAGCAATGGGAATTGAAGAGTCTGGATTAGATCAATTGATTCGAACAGCTTATGACTTATTAGGGTTAGCAACATATTTCACTGCAGGTGAGCAAGAAGTTCGAGCATGGACGTTCCGAAAAGGTACTAAAGCTCCTCAAGCAGCAGGTATCATCCATACTGACTTCGAACGTGGCTTTATTCGAGCTGAAACAGTATCATTTGATGATTTAGATAAATATGGCAGTATGCATGCGGCGAAGGAAGCTGGACGTGTGAGATTAGAAGGAAAAGATTATGTTGTGCAAGACGGCGATGTCATGTTGTTCCGTTTCAACGTTTAGGGAGGAAAGAAACAATGGAACCAGAAAAGTTACAAACGTTGCAAGCAGAAAACAATCAACTTGAAGCGAAGTTGACTAAACGTAACGAACAGTATATTTTTGACTTGAAAAAAGCTTTAAAAGCAGCGAATTTAACAGATGAACAAACTATCGTAGCCTTAAATGAGATGCTGCCAATTTTAGTCGAGGAACAAAAAACTGGGAAAACCGCGCGTCAATTATTTGGAACAGTTTCAGAGCGACTGGATGCAATTGTTAACAAACCAGCTGAACAGAAAAAATCGACTACCGCATCACTGATGTGGCTTGACAATTTCCTACTGTTATTTGGTCTATTAGGAGTTGTTGCAGGGATCATGGGATTGTTTGTTTCACGTGGAACACAAACTGTGACCTATGGTTTAACAACATTGATCGTAGCTTCTGCCGTCGGCGGTTTAGTGTTCTATATGATGTATTTATTTGTTTACCAATTCGAGCAGCCTGGAGCGGATAAATCGAAAAAACCGAAAACGTGGAAAACAATACTTATGTTGGCCTCAGTTACGATTGTCTGGTTCTTGGTTTTTAATGGAGCAGCATTATTACCGCCAGCGTTAAACCCAATCCTTGATCCAATGGTTATGATTATACTATCGGGTCTGGCATTGGCGTTACGTTATTACTTAAAGAAACGTTTCGGTATTATTAGTAGTTTAGCAACGGCGCCAAGAAGATAATAAAAAGAAGCAAAAATCCCACAAGGGACTTTGCTTCTTTTTTATTTTGTTACCTTAGCAATTATTTTTGCTATTGTTTGTTGCTGATAATCAGCAGTGGCTTGTTGAATGATTTTTTGTTGTGCTGCTTGATTCAAAGTTGGATTTTTCATCAGAGCTTCTTTCACTTTATCTTGGACAAACGACTTTGCTTCAGTTTGCATAGAAGTTTTATTTTCTTGTACTATTTCTGCTAGCTTTTTAGCTTGTTTAGTACTTAAAACCAGCCAATTTTTTTGTACTTCAAAGATATTTTTTTCTTCGATTAACAGATGATTTTTACTAGTAAATCTAAACCAAAATTTCGCAGTATTATTTTTGTAGACCCAATAGGATTTCTTTATTTTTAATTGAGATTTTGTTTGATCCTTTTTTACGAGATTCGTAACATGATCTGTTCCCGTTGATTTTGGTTTTATCTGTGATTCATTGGTTTTATACAAAAAAACTTTTTCTTCTCCGTTACCAAGTGGTTGATAAAGCAACATCTTCATATCTTTGCTATCAGCAGATGAAGTTAATGATTGAGTAGTCGTTTCAGTGACTCTCTTCATACCATAGTGATCGTGATCGTTTGCAATAATAAAACCTAGGCTAACTAAGAATATTGCTGCGAATATAATCGAAAGGAATGTTTGCCAAGCTTTTTTAGCAAAAATATTTGTTAAAGCAAATGCTATTACGCTAATAATTGTGATAACAAAAATCATTTTACATTCCCTCCTTCGATCTTTTTATTGTTTTTCAAGAAGAAGGTGATAATAAAGCCCACTAGTCCGAAAATTACAGCTACGAAGAAAGCAGCATGATAACCAGATAATGTGGCGTTGATTGCTTGGTCTTTATAAGACAAAGGTAAGGATTTTAGCAAACTTGCTTTTGGCAAGTTGTCTTTTGTGACATTAGTTAAAATACTGATTAAAACAGCCGTACCGATTGAACTAGCAACTTGACGGAAAGTGTTGTTTACCGCAGTACCATGACTAATCAAATTCATTGGCAAAGCATTCATACCGGAAGTAGTAACTGGCATCATAACCATTGATATACCAAACATCCGTATTGCATAAAGAATAACAATCATTACAATTGGTGTTTCTTGAGTCAAGAAAGCAAATGGTAACGTAGCTGCGGTTAGGATTAACATCCCGCTGATTGCTAATCGTTTAGCTCCGTGTTTATCAAAGATTGCACCAGTAATCGGCATCATCAACCCCATAATCAAAGCTCCTGGCAATAGCATCAATCCGGAATGAAAGGCAGATTCACCACGAATATTTTGAATATATAAAGGAAGAACCATTTCAGCACCAACCATTGCCATATTTACGACACCGCTTAAAATAGCAGCAATTGTAAAAGTTGGAGATTTGAAAACACGTAGTTCTAAGAATGGATGTTCTAAATGTAGTTGACGCCATACGAATAAACCGATAACGAATACCCCTATGACTAAGAAACTAATAACTTTTGAGCTGCCCCAACCATCATTACCTACGGAAGAAAAACCATATAATAAGCTACCAAAGCCGACAGTTGATAAAAAGGCCGACAACACATCAATACTTGGATTAGATAATTGAATGACACTTTTCATCAAAAAGAATGCTAGTACTAAAACTAAAATGACAATTGGAATGACCATACCAAAAAGGTCACGCCAAGTATAATGATCTATGATCCAACCAGATAGTGTAGGTCCTAAAGCAGGAGCGAGACCGATGACGATACCAGCCATTCCCATCGCTGAGCCGCGTTTTTCTGGGGGGAAAATTGACAACATGATGTTTTGAAGCAATGGCATGGAAATACCTACTCCAGCAGCTTGGATTAATCGACCAATTAATAAAGTAGAAAAATTGGGGGCAACGAAACAAGTTATTGTTCCAATCAAAAAGATTGTCATCGCTGTTAGATACAATCTCTTTGAACTAAATTTATTGATCAGCCATGCGCTGATTGGGATCATAATCCCATTTACCAGCAAGAAGCCAGTTGTTAGCCATTGAACACTAGAAGCAGATATATTAAAAGCTTTCATTAGTGCTGGAAAGGCTGTTGTTAATAATGTTTGGTTTAACACCGTACAGAAGGTTCCAATTAATAGTACTACAACTAATAAGGAACGATTGTAGGGTTTTCCGTAAATATCGACCGTTTGCGTATTACTCACGATCTAACGCCTTCTCTCTTTTAAGAAATTTTCAGAAACAATAATTGTTCGTCTGTAACTTTACTGCTATTCAATTTCTTTGTCAACTTACTTGACACCATTGTTAGCAAAAGTATAATCAGAAATGAAGAGAGGGATGCATTGTGAAAAATAGTACGGTCAAGCAACTTCTAGAAAGTGATGATTTATTAGTCGGCATTAGTGAATTGAGTAAAGTAACGGGTGTTTCACCTCGACAGATTCGCTATTGGGAGCAAAAAGGATATATAGAATCAACAGGTGAAAAGAGCGGAAATCGAAAATTTAAGTTACCAATGGTTGTCAAGGTAGAGATTATTAAGCATTTTTTAGATGAAGGTTACACATTGACCGCATCAGTGGAAAGAGCCCACCAGCGACAAAAGAATATCCATCAAGCAAAATTATTGGTACGTGAGGTATTTAAGGGAATTCAGCAAATAGATGATCGTTATACAGTAATACACTTAGATGATTTTATGAATAAGCAAGGCTTTTATTTAATTCGCGATACTGAAACAAATAAAACGACATATCAGATTATTGAAGAAGAAAGTGAAATTACAACGGAATTTCTTGAAAAATGGTTTGAATAAATAGAAAGATAAATGTTAGATGAGGATTTTGCCTCAAGTTGTTGACTTCACTCGTTCATTCTGTTAGTTTTTTTATTAAAAATAATTCTGGGGAGTGGTAACGAACAATGTCTAATTGGGAAACGAAATTTGCAAAAAAAGGTCTGACATTTGATGATGTTTTGTTGATTCCGGCTGAGAGTCACGTATTACCGAATGAAGTGGATATGAGTGTACAATTGGCAAAAAATATCAAACTGAACATTCCATTGATGAGTGCAAGTATGGATACTGTAACAGATAGTAAAATGGCGATTGCTATGGCTCGACAAGGTGGACTTGGAGTTATCCATAAAAATATGAGTGTTGTTGCCCAAGCAGATGAGGTTCGAAAAGTAAAACGTTCAGAAAGCGGTGTAATCATTGATCCGTTTTTCTTAACACCAGAACATAAGGTACAAGATGCCGAAGATTTGATGAGTCGCTATCGTATTAGTGGTGTGCCAATCGTAGAAACGCTTGAAAATCGTAAATTAGTCGGTATTATTACTAACCGAGATATGCGATTTGTAACAGATTATGATATCCCAATCCATGAGGTTATGACAAAGGATGGTTTAGTCACTGCGCCAGTTGGTACTAAATTACAGGATGCAGAAAAAACACTGCAAAAACACAAAATTGAAAAATTACCAATCGTTGATGAAGATGGTCGCTTAAGCGGATTAATCACGATCAAAGATATTGAAAAGGTTATTGAATTTCCTAACGCAGCGAAAGATGAGCATGGTCGCTTATTAGTTGCGGCGGCAGTCGGTGTTACTAGTGATACATTTGAACGAGCAGAAGCTTTATTAAAAGCAGGGGCTGACGCCATCGTAATCGATACTGCTCATGGACATAGCGCAGGAGTTTTACGTAAAATTCGTGAGATTCGTGAAACATTCTCCGAGGCTACTTTAATTGCCGGCAATATTGCAACCGCTGAAGGCGCAAAAGCGTTATATGATGCAGGTGTAGATGTTGTTAAAGTTGGTATTGGTCCTGGATCAATTTGTACAACGCGTGTCGTTGCGGGCGTTGGAGTACCACAATTGACGGCCATTTATGATGCAGCTTCTGTTGCTCGTCAATACGGCAAAGCAATCATTGCTGATGGTGGAATCAAATATTCTGGTGATATCGTAAAAGCCTTGGCAGCTGGTGGACATGCAGTTATGTTAGGTTCAATGTTAGCTGGTACAGATGAATCTCCTGGTGAATTTGAAATTTATCAAGGGCGTCGATTTAAAACTTATCGAGGCATGGGATCATTAGGAGCAATGGAAAAAGGTTCAAGTGATCGTTATTTCCAAAGTGGAGTCAATGAAGCGAACAAACTAGTTCCAGAAGGTATCGAGGGACGAGTGGCTTACAAAGGTACTGCGGCAGATATTATTTTCCAAATGATTGGCGGATTGAAGGCTGGAATGGGTTACGTTGGTGCGGGAAACTTAGAACATTTACGTGAAAATGCACAGTTTGTCCAAATGAGCGGAAATGGTTTAAAAGAATCACATCCTCACGATGTTCAAATTACAAAAGAAGCTCCAAACTATTCAGTTGAACAATAAAAGATTAATATTTTCAGATTATTGATAATCGAAAACAGAGCGGCCTCACAATACGAGGCCGCTCTATTTTTGACTAAAATTAAGAACAGAGTTTTAACTATTAGTCTTCTTTTTTAATAACTTTTACATTACCCATATACGGAACTAATACTTCTGGAATCGTAACTGATCCATCTTCATTTTGATAGTTCTCTAAAATAGCGGTGACGGTTCGACCAACAGCTAAGCCAGATCCATTTAACGTATGCGCATATTGAACTTTACTGTCTTCATCGCGATAACGAATCATTGCGCGTCGTGCTTGGAAATCTTCACAGTTTGAACATGAGCTGATTTCACGATAAGTATTTTGAGCAGGAACCCAAACTTCAATATCATAAGTTTTAGCAGCTGAGAAGCCCATGTCTCCAGTACATAAAGTAATAACACGGTAAGGTAAGTTTAGTTTTTGTAGAATAATTTCTGCATTTTGGGTCATTTTTTCTAGTTCATCATAAGAATTCTCTTTATTACTGAATTTGACCATTTCTACTTTGTGGAATTGATGCAAGCGAATTAATCCGCGTGTATCGCGACCAGCGCTCCCTGCTTCAGAACGGAAAGAAGGAGACAAAGCAGTAAAGTAAATCGGTAAATCTTTTCCATCTAAAATTTCGTCAGCATAGTAATTTGTCAACGGGACCTCAGCAGTTGGAATCAACGTTAAATCGCGATCTTCAACTTGGAAGACATCTTCTTTAAATTTAGGAAATTGTCCTGTTCCGAACATTGCTTTGCTATTCACCAAATAAGGTGTAATCATTTCGGTGTAGCCTTGTTCATAGACATGCTCGTCTAGCATGAAGTTATAAACAGCACGCTCTAAACGGGCTGCCAAGCCTTTGTAATAAACAAAACGGCTACCAGCAACTTTTGCTCCACGTTCAAAATCTAAGATATCTAATTCTTCAGCAATATCCCAATGATTTTTTGGTTCAAAAGAAAACTGTCGTGGTTCGCTCCAGCGACGTACTTCGACGTTATCATCTTCATCTTCACCAATAGGAACAGAGTCGTGGGGGAGGTTCGGTAAAGTTGTTGCGATCTCAGTCAATTGTGCATCGATATCAGCCACTTGTGTATCAAAAGCTTTAATTTTTACACCGACTTCTTTCATCTCGGCAATTTTATCAGCAGCATCATTTTTTTCACGTTTTAATTTTGCAATTTCGCCTGAAACATCATTTCGGTATTTTTTAAGCTCTTCTGTTTTTACTAATAATTGTCGGCGTTGTTCGTCTAAATCCAAGAAACGCTCCAAGACATCTTTTTTGACGCCACGAGTTGCCAATTTTTCATTTACTTCTGCAAAATTATTACGGATCATTTTTACATCTAGCATTGATTTTTCCTCCTTTAAAATAAAAAACACCGTCTCATCCCATGAATAGGGACGAAACGGTGTTGAATTTCGCGGTACCACCCAAATTCAGCCTAAAGCTGCACTTGATTAACGGATATCGACGTTACCCGGTCTTTCTTTCAAAAAACGCAGTATGCGAAACTGGATTTCCCTAAGTTGTTTTGTTGATTTTCACCAGCCATCAACTCTCTAAAAAAACAAACCCACGTACTTGGTTTCCTGCATGTCTTATTGAGAACAGTATAAGCAATCAAAAATTTAAAGTCAATGATTATCCGGCGTAGACTTTATTTGATTCTTATAAAGCGGTAAGTGAATAATAAACGACGTCCAATCCTCATTTGATTGAGCATAGATATAGCCGCCATGAAGATTAATGATATTTTGGGCAATAGCTAAGCCTAACCCAGTTCCGCTGATTTCTTGAGAACGAGAACCATCAACTCGATAAAAACGATCAAATAACTGATCAAGGGCTTCTCTGGGGATTGGAGTACCATTGTTTTTAACAGTGACGACGGCTTCATTTTTTGATTTCTCAATCTCGATGATTATTTTGTCGGCTTCAGCTCCATATTTTAATGCATTGGTGATCAGGTTATTAAAGACGCGGACGAGTTTTTCTGTGTCACCATCCATTACCAATTGACTTTCCTGTGTCTCTACTTGGATTTGAATATCTTTTTTCTTAGCTTCTAGCTCAAAGTCTGCAGCCAATTGTTCTAATAACTGTACCATATCAAAAGATACATTATTAACGGGAACAGAGGGCTGACGAACTTTAGAATATTCAAATAAATCTTCTACTAAAGACTTCATTTGTTTTGCCTTCTTATAAGCAATACTGGTATATTTTAGGATTTCATCATCACTTTGATACTGACCATCTTCAATTAAACCAAGATAGCCAATGATTGAAGTCAAAGGAGTCCGAATATCGTGACTGACATTGGTGATCAGTTCATCTTTGGATTTTTCGATCTCTCTCTCGTCTTCAATAGCAGCAACAGTACTGTCAACCAATCCGTTAATACTATCAACAACTTTACTAAGATCACCGCGCAATTCGAAAGGAATTCGATAGTTGTAATTTCCATTAGCAATGTAATGAAGCTCATTTATGATATGACGGAGCTGCATTTGTCGATAGCGCCGAATCAAACGCCAAAAAACAACTAAACCATCAATAATGATAAAGAAAGGAATAACAAAATTACGACCACTCCAAAATATATCACTATCAAAGTTATTAGCAAAAATATCTTTTGAACGATAGATTGCATCAGTTAAATCAGGAGAATTCTGAAGCATTTGTGTGAATAGAACCATAATTGCCACATTTAATAGAAGTAATAAGATAACTGTGACAATACCTTCAGCAATTAATTCACTGACTTCCTTTGAGGTGAGAGTGATACGCTTTTTTTTCTCAATGTTATTTTGCATCAATCTTATAGCCCACACCCCAAACAGTCTGGATCACTTTTTCGCCATCAGTCGCTTCTTCGATCTTATCACGTAAGTGGCTGACATGAACCATGACTGTTTTTGCGGAGACGATACTTTCTTGCTTCCAAACTCGTTCAAAAATTTCATCAGCACTGAAAACACGATTTGGATGACTAGCTAACAGATAGAGGATACCGAATTCTAGAGCAGTTAATTGAATTTCTTTTCCGTCAACTGTTTTTACTTCATGAGAATCTTTATTGATAATCAAAGATTGGATTTCTAGTATATCTGGTTGATCCTCCGCAACATGCATCTGAGTACGGCGCAATAAAGATTTTACTCTTGCCATAACCTCTAAAGGATTAAAAGGTTTTGTTACGTAATCATCGGCGCCCGCAACGAGCCCTTTGATTTTATCCATATCCGTTGTTTTAGCTGTTAACATAATAATCGGAATTTGAGATTCTTTTCTTAATTCCTTTACGACTTGCATACCGTCCATCACAGGCATCATAATATCTAATAATAGTAGATCAATGTCATTAGTAGTTCGAAGTTTACTTAGCGCTTCTTTTCCATCATATGCTTTTACAACTTCATAGCCTTCATTATGCAAATAAATACTAAGTAGTTCGACAATTTCTTTGTCATCATCTGCAACTAATACTTTCATTAAATGTTCCTCCGTCCATATAAAAAATAATTACATTACTATTTTACCAAAGAAATCGAAGGAAGGCGAAACTCAGTACCTTGAGTTAAGGAAAAATCAAAAATAAAATGACGAAAATTAATTCTTTGAGATGTTGAAACAATTGGCTTGTTGATCAAAAAAACGAACAAAGAACACAACATTTATATTTATTCATCGGGTTTAAAAAAAGTGGGGAAAATTCTTATTTTTTCATTGACCAATTCCTATAAAACTGCTATATTATTTTATGTTCTGAAACAGAAAACAATTTTTCGGAGCACCTAAAATTATCGTTGACAGATGGCTGATTTTCAGTTATTCTATCAAAGTCGCAGAAAACAATGTCGATAATTTCTTCGGAAAAACTTCAAAAAGTTATTGACATTCGCTTGGCAACCTGTTAAGATATAAAAGTTGCTGAAACAAAGCGACAAACGATGTAGACCTTTGAAAACTGAACGAATAAAACAAACCAAATGTGTAGGGCGCTTCTATTAAATAGAAGCAAACAACATAGCAAGCAATATGCTAGCAAGTCAATTAATACAATTGAGCTTAACAGTCGCAAGACTGTTTCAAACACTTTTTATGAGAGTTTGATCCTGGCTCAGGACGAACGCTGGCGGCGTGCCTAATACATGCAAGTCGAACGCTTTTTCTTTCACCGGAGCTTGCTCCACCGAAAGAAAAGGAGTGGCGAACGGGTGAGTAACACGTGGGTAACCTGCCCATCAGAAGGGGATAACACTTGGAAACAGGTGCTAATACCGTATAACAATCGAAACCGCATGGTTTCGGTTTGAAAGGCGCTTTTGCGTCACTGATGGATGGACCCGCGGTGCATTAGCTAGTTGGTGAGGTAACGGCTCACCAAGGCAACGATGCATAGCCGACCTGAGAGGGTGATCGGCCACATTGGGACTGAGACACGGCCCAAACTCCTACGGGAGGCAGCAGTAGGGAATCTTCGGCAATGGACGGAAGTCTGACCGAGCAACGCCGCGTGAGTGAAGAAGGTTTTCGGATCGTAAAACTCTGTTGTTAGAGAAGAACAAGGATGAGAGTAGAATGTTCATCCCTTGACGGTATCTAACCAGAAAGCCACGGCTAACTACGTGCCAGCAGCCGCGGTAATACGTAGGTGGCAAGCGTTGTCCGGATTTATTGGGCGTAAAGCGAGCGCAGGCGGTTTCTTAAGTCTGATGTGAAAGCCCCCGGCTCAACCGGGGAGGGTCATTGGAAACTGGGAAACTTGAGTGCAGAAGAGGAGAGTGGAATTCCATGTGTAGCGGTGAAATGCGTAGATATATGGAGGAACACCAGTGGCGAAGGCGGCTCTCTGGTCTGTAACTGACGCTGAGGCTCGAAAGCGTGGGGAGCAAACAGGATTAGATACCCTGGTAGTCCACGCCGTAAACGATGAGTGCTAAGTGTTGGAGGGTTTCCGCCTTTCAGTGCTGCAGCTAACGCATTAAGCACTCCGCCTGGGGAGTACGACCGCAAGGTTGAAACTCAAAGGAATTGACGGGGGCCCGCACAAGCGGTGGAGCATGTGGTTTAATTCGAAGCAACGCGAAGAACCTTACCAGGTCTTGACATCCTTTGACCACTCTAGAGATAGAGCTTCCCCTTCGGGGGCAAAGTGACAGGTGGTGCATGGTTGTCGTCAGCTCGTGTCGTGAGATGTTGGGTTAAGTCCCGCAACGAGCGCAACCCTTATTGTTAGTTGCCATCATTTAGTTGGGCACTCTAGCGAGACTGCCGGTGACAAACCGGAGGAAGGTGGGGATGACGTCAAATCATCATGCCCCTTATGACCTGGGCTACACACGTGCTACAATGGGAAGTACAACGAGTCGCGAAGTCGCGAGGCTAAGCTAATCTCTTAAAGCTTCTCTCAGTTCGGATTGTAGGCTGCAACTCGCCTACATGAAGCCGGAATCGCTAGTAATCGCGGATCAGCACGCCGCGGTGAATACGTTCCCGGGCCTTGTACACACCGCCCGTCACACCACGAGAGTTTGTAACACCCGAAGTCGGTGAGGTAACCTTTTGGAGCCAGCCGCCTAAGGTGGGATAGATGATTGGGGTGAAGTCGTAACAAGGTAGCCGTATCGGAAGGTGCGGCTGGATCACCTCCTTTCTAAGGAAATAGTTCATCGAAGATGAACGTTACGGAAACTACACAGGAATGCTTTATTCGTTCAGTTTTGAGAGGTCTACTCTCAATTAAATAAGCAATATCGGGGCCTTAGCTCAGCTGGGAGAGCGCCTGCTTTGCACGCAGGAGGTCAGCGGTTCGATCCCGCTAGGCTCCATTGATGACGTTAGTCATCATTCGTTCATTGAAAACTGGATACAGAAACAATTTTAAACAAACCGAGAACACCGCGTTGAATGAGTTTTTTAATAAGTTCAATTGCTTATTTATTACTAAGGAACATGATCGCTCATGGGAATTAGTAAGACCCTTGACGAAAGTCAAGATAAGGTTAAGTGAATAAGGGCGCACGGTGGATGCCTTGGCACTAGGAGCCGATGAAGGACGGGACTAACACCGATATGCTTCGGGGAGCTGTAAGTAAGCTTTGATCCGGAGATTTCCGAATGGGGAAACCCAGCATCTTTTATAGGATGTTACTTTTCAGTGAATAC